>NZ_LLYB01000071.1:0-92726 GCF_001440475.1 Bradyrhizobium lablabi
CGCCGGTTGCCGTCGCGCCGCCACCGGTCGTCGCCCCGCCGCCGGTTGCCGTGGTCGCGGCCGCGCCACCGGCACTGCCGGTACCGGCTCAGCCGCAGGCAGAGGTGGTGCGCAGCCTCGATTCGAGGGAAATCGCCGCCCTGATCAGGCGTGGCCAGGATTTGCTTGCCAGCGGTGACGTGCAGTCGGCGCGGCTGTTCCTGATGCGTGGCGCGGAAGCGCAGAATGCGCGCGCCGCGCTGCTCGTCGGCAACACCTACGATCCGGCGCCGCTCAAGCAGCTCGGCGCCAGCGGCCTTGCCGACGTCGCGCAGGCCCGCATGTGGTATCAGCGGGCCAAGGAATGGGGCGAACCCGACGCGCAGCGACAACTCGACGGACTCGCGTTCGCGCGCTGATCCCGACGGGCGCGTCGCACGCGCCCGTCAATTGCAACCACCTTTGCCGATCGGTGACAGCGGCCGTTTTAATGGCCCGTTGCGTTCCGGCGTGGGCGAGGCCTATTGGCGAAAGCCGCTGGGAAAGGTGGGCTTGCGCGTTGTCACCGCCCGCCGTTCATCTGCGCCACCATGAACTCGGTGAAGGCCTTGACGCGTGGCGTGCGGTGACGGCCAGGCGCGGTCACGACGTGAACCGGAAACGGCTCGCTCAGATGGGTATCCTCCAGCAGCGGCACCAGCGCGCCCTCCTGTAACGCGCGTGCGACCACGAAATCCGCCAGCCTTGCAACGCCGAGCCCTGCCACCGCGGCATCGAGCAGCAGGTCTGCATTGTCGCTTGTAAGGGTGCCCGAGATGGCGAGCCGGTTGATGCCTTCGCTGGTGTGGAACGGCCATTGGTTGAACTGCGCAAAGCCGGTCAGCGTCAGGCAATTGTGCTGCAACAGATCGGCGGGCACGCGCGGTGAACCGTATGTCTTCAGATAATGCGGGCTGGCGCAGATCAGGCGTCTGGCGTCGTGGAGCTTGCGCGCCACGAGGGTCGAGTCACCGAGCCATCCGGAGCGGATGGCGATGTCCACCTGTTCGGCAACGAGATCGATTTGCCGGTCCGAAACAAGCAGCTCGACGGTGATATCAGGATAACGGCCGAGGAAGAGCGGTAGCGCCGGCCCGAGGATCTGCTTGGCGTAGGTCGTTCCGACGCTGATCCGCAAATGGCCGCGCGGCGCCCGGCTTGCCGCCGTGACCTCGGCCTCCGCGGCCTCGATCGATGCGAGGATCTCGCGGCTGCGGGCGACGAACAGCTCCCCCTCGGCGGTCAAAACCAGACGGCGCGTGGTGCGCGTCAGCAGGCGAACGCCGAGCCGATCCTCAATCCGGGTCACCAGCTTGGACAGCGCTGACGGTGTGATTCCGAGATCGCCCGCCGCCGCGGCGAAGCTGCCGCGTTCGATCACCCGCACAAAGGCATTCATTTCGTCCGAGGCGCTATTCATGAATTTATTTCACGAATGAAGTGAAAACATACGAGATTATCAGTTCCATGGAAAGGAATAGTTTTGTGGCATCAGGTCGTGGAGATCAGACAGATGTCAGCACAAGAGATTTGGAAGAATGGCTCAAGGCGGTTCGCCAGCGGCGATGCGGTACTGCGCCATCCCAACGGCAGCATCGATATCGGGGCCTATGCTGCGATCGCGCATCGCGAGCGCGCCGCGGCGCTGATGTCTTCGCTCTGGTCGGCGGTTCGGCCGATACGCGATGTCTGGGCTGCTATCGCCGTGCGCCGCGCGCATCAACGAACCGCTGCCGGGAAACCCTGCGGCTGATCTCGGGAAAGGGGCGGCGCGTGGCGCCGTTGCGTGAAGCTACCCGAAAATTCCGAACGTCCAGACCGATATGCCGGCGTGCGATCTCACGCCGGCATATCGTTCGAGTCCCTCCCGTCGGGGAGGGACAGCATTTGTTCACGCCGCCGCGTTCGGGAAGCGGTAGCTCTTGAACTGCTCGCGCAGCGCGGTCTTCAGGATCTTGCCGGTCGCGGTGTGGGGAATCCCCTCAACGAAGGCGACGTCATCGGGCATCCACCATTTGGCGATCTTGCCATCCATGAATTTCAGGATGTCCTCGCGGCTCGCCTGCTGGCCTTGCTTGAGCTGGACGATCAGGAGCGGACGCTCGTCCCATTTGGGATGGTAGACGCCGATCACGGCGGCCTCCGCGACCGCCGGATGGCCGACCGCGAGATTTTCCAGGTCGATCGATGAGATCCACTCGCCGCCGGACTTGATGACGTCCTTGGAGCGGTCGGTGATCCGCATATAGCCGTGCTCGTCGATGGTCGCGACGTCGCCGGTGTCGAAGAAGCCTTCCTCGTCGAGAATGTCGGTGTCGAGCTTAAAATAGGCCTTGGCGACCGCGGGCCCGCTCACCTTGAGGCGGCCGAACGTCTTGCCGTCCCACGGCAGTTCCTTGCCGGCATCGTCGGTGATCTTCATCTCGACGCCGAACGGCGGATAACCCTGCGTCTGCAGGATGTCGAGCCGCTCCTCGCCGCTGAGCTCGGCAAACGGCGGCTTGAGCGCCGCAACCGTGCCGATCGGACTCATCTCGGTCATGCCCCAGGCGTGGCGCACGCGGACGCCCATGTCGACGAACGACTTGATCATCGAGCGCGGCATCGCCGAGCCGCCGCACACCACGCTCTTGAGGTGGGGCAGCTTCAGATTGCCGGCGGCCATGTGATTGAGCAGCATCAGCCACACGGTCGGCACGCCGGCGGTGTGCGTGACTTTCTCGGTGTCGAGAAGCTCATAGACCGAAGCGCCGTCCAGCTTGGGGCCCGGCATCACGAGCTTGGTGCCCATCGACGGCGCGGAGAATGCGATGCCCCAGCTATTGGCATGGAACAACGGCACCACCGGCAGCATTGTCTCGGCGGCGCTGGTACCGAGGGCGTCGACATTGTTGGCCATCAGCCCGTGCAACACATTGGACCGGTGCGAATACAACACGCCCTTCGGATCGCCCGTGGTGCCCGAGGTGTAGCACATCGCGGCGGCGGTATTTTCGTCAAAGTCCTTCCAGGCGAACTTGCCGTCGACTTCGCCGATCCAGTCTTCATAGGCGATCGCGTTCTTCAGCGTGGTCTGCGGCATGTGCGCCTTGTCGGTCAGCACGACGTAGCGCTCGACGCTCGGCAGGTTGTCCGCGAGCTTTTCCAGGATCGGCACGAAGGTGATGTCGGTCATCACCACGCGGTCCTGCGCGTGGTTGATGATCCAGGCGATCTGGTCGGGAAACAGCCGCGGATTGACGGTGTGGCAGATCGCGCCGATTCCCATGATGCCGTACCAGCATTCGAGGTGGCGCCAGGTATTCCAGGCGATGGTGGCGACGCGATCACCGAGCTTGATGCCGTCGCGGTCGAGCCGTTGCGATACTTTCAGCGCGCGTGCATGAATTTCGGCGTAATTGGTGCGATGAATAGGACCTTCGACGGATCGCGTGACGACCTCTTGCGTACCGTGATACTTCGCCGCGTGTTCGATAATCCGGTGGCAGAGCAAAGGCCAGTCTTGCATCAATCCGAGCATACGCACGTCCCTCCGATGGTATTGTTTGTTGCCGCACGATCCGCCGATGATACGGCCGGATCGATGGGTGGGTTCATGGAATTGAGATGAACTTTACCGTGCGGAAAGCAAGCCGAAAATGGGCTATTGGCGCCTTTGGCCGCAGTGGGGCGGTAATGGTTACCGTTGCCGTGGCGGCGCTCCTGCTTGGCATGCCAAGCGAGCCGGCGCAGGCCAGGAAAGCATCCCGCACGGTGTGGGACGATCTGTTCAGGGTGCCCCCGTCAAAACCGCGGGCGACGGGGCACCGCGCGGCGGCCGTGCCCTTGCCAAGGCCGCGCCCGGCCGAGGCGCCGTCGGACGAGCGTGACGAGCCCGACAAGGAGCAGCAGGCGTCTCCCCCGAACGGCAAGCCCGGTCCCCCGAACGGCAAGCCCGGCGAGCAGGCCGCGCCCGCGCCGCAGCCCACGCCACAGCCGTCCGCGTGTCGGCTGGCGCTGACCGACGCCATCGCGATTGCCCCCAGCATCCCCGATATCAAGGGCGCCGGCGGCTGCGGGGGCGAGGACCTGGTGCGGCTGGAGGCGATCGTGCTGCCGGACAGCCGGCGGGTCTCGGTGAAGCCTGCGGCGGTCCTGCGCTGTACCATGGCATCCGCACTGGCCGACTGGATCCGCAAGGACATCGCGCCGCTGGCGGAGCGTCTCGGCAGCGCGATTTCCGATATCGATAATTTCGATTCGTTCGAGTGCCGGGGCCGTAACCGCATTGTCGGCGCCAAACTCTCCGAACACGGCCGCGCCAACGCGCTCGACGTGCGCGGCTTCAAGCTCGCCGACGGCACCTTCATCTCGCTGACCGACCGCACCGTGCCGCGGGGATTGCGCGAGAGCGTGCTGCGCTCCGCCTGCACGCGATTCCCGACCGTGCTCGGCCCGGGCTCGGACTGGTACCATGAGGACCATATCCATCTCGATCTGATGGAGCGGCGCGGCAATTACCGGATCTGCCAATGGGACGTCTGGGACCCGCTGCCGCCGAAAGCGCCGCTATTGCCGGCCGAGCGGCCCGAGGAAGCGCCGCCGCGCGAGGTCGCCGAAGACGCCAAACCGCATGCCGGCAAATCTGATGCCGGCAAGTCCGATACTGGCAAGTCCGATGCCAGCAAGTCCGATGCTGAAAAATCAGATGCCGAGAGGCCGGATGAGGCCGAGCCGCCGCGCGAGCAGAAGCCCGCAAAGAAAAAGCGCCGGCAAAACCGGCGCTCTTGAAATGTGATGGCTGTGACGATGCCGGTCTATTGTGGCATCGGGCCGCCGGCGCCGCCACCCTGCAGCGCCATCTTGGAATTGTACGGCGAGTCACCCTGCTTGGGGTCCAGCACGACGACGACCGTACCCTGCTTCACCCGGCTGTAGAGATCGATGACGTCCTCATTGGTCATGCGGATGCAGCCCGAGGAGATCGAGGCGCCGATATATTCCGGCTGATTGGTGCCGTGAATGCGGAACAGCGTGTCGCGGTTGCCCTGGTAAAGGTAGAGCGCGCGGGCGCCGAGCGGGTTGTCGACGCCGCCGGGCACGGAGGCCGGCAGGCCTTCGATGCGCTTGTGGATGTCGGCGGTCGGCGTCCATTTCGGCCACTCGGCCATGTTGCCGACCTTGGCGATACCGGAGAAGGCGAGCGCTTCCTCGCCGACGGTGACGCCATAGCGGATCGCCTTGCCGCCGTCCTGGACGAGATAGAGATAATGGTTATCGGAATCGACGACGATCGTGCCGGGCAGTTCTTTGCGGTGATAATCGACAATGGCGCGGCGGAACGGCTCCGCCGGCGGAACAGCGGCGTAGCGCGCCTTGGCGAGCTGAGCCTTGTCATTCGGCTTGAGGGTGGCTTCAGGGGCGGCCTGATAGGTAGTTGCCGGCATACAGCCGGACAATGCAAGGCCAGCAGCGAGCAACCCCAGGACTACTTTCAACGACGACATGGCACACTTCCAATCGAAAGTCTGGCGTTCGCAGCAACAATCTTGCGCCTTAAACGCGACGATTCCATTAATTTCATTATCCGCAAAAAGTGGCTGATGTGCCAGCATTTGCGCGCCCGTTCTGCGCTGCGGAAGGCCAGCTGTGGCTTTTATGCCGCAAATTTTGCGACTTCCGGTTGTTTGTCAGGCAGGGGCTGCGCCACGGCCGAATTGGGGCCGCACAGGCGCCGCCCCATTGCCATAAATGTGGACCGGCGGTTAATGCGCGGGTCATGAAGCGCTTGCCAGAATCGGGTTTAGTGCCGCTGGGTTAGCCATGGCGTTTTGAAGCGACGTGGGTATTGGTTCGCGTGAAGAAGAACGGGCCGCCGCCCCAGTTCCGGAGTTGCCCATGTTTTCGGTGTTTGTTCCCTTCGGTGCCTCCCTCAAGAAGCTCCCGGCCATGGACCCGTCGGCGTTGCCGGACAATGCGGTCTGGATCGATCTGGTCAAGCCGACCATGGAGGAGGACCGCGCGGTCGAGCGGCTGGCCGGGATCGCGGTGCCGACCCGGGAGGACATGCAGGAGATCGAGATTTCCAGCCGGCTCTATATCGAGAACGGCGCCCGCTACATGACGGCGACGTTGATGTGCCAGTCCGACACCGATGCGCCGAAGACCACGGCTGTAACCTTCATCCTGGCCGGTCACCGCCTGGTCACCGTGCGCTACGACGAGCCAAAGCCGTTTGCCCTGGTCGAGCACAAGCTGGCGCGCTCGTGCATGCCGGGCATCTCGGGCGAGATGGTGCTGATGGAACTTCTCGACGCGGTGATCGACCGCTGCGCCGACATTCTGGAGCGTGCCGGCGCCGAGGTCGACCAAGTCTCGCACGACATCTTCGAACCCGAAAGCGCGCGCCATGGCCAGGCCAAGCGATATTCGCAGATCCTGATCGCGATCGGGCGCAAGGGCGACCTAGTCTCCAAGATCCGCGAGAGCCTGGTCTCGATCGGCCGCGTCGTCACCTTCCTGTCGGCGGTGGTGGAGGGCGTCAAATGGTCCAAGGACATGCGCGAGCAGCTCAAGACCATGCAGCGTGACGTCGGTTCCCTGACCGACCACGCGTCCTACCTCTCCAACAAGATCACCTTCACGCTCGACGCCATGCTCGGCGTGGTCAATCTCGAGCAGAACAACATCATCAAGCTGTTCTCGGTGATGGCTGTTGTGTTGATGCCGCCGACGCTGATCGCCTCGATCTACGGCATGAACTTCAAGGCGATGCCGGAACTCGAATGGGCGCACGGTTATCCGATGGCGCTGTTCATGATGCTCATGGCAGCCGTGCTGCCGTACTTTCTCTTCAAGTGGAAGAAGTGGCTGTAGCGCAGCAGTTCCCTGCGGTTCCACACGTGCGAAGACCGACTCAATTCCACCGCTAAAATTTGAGCGGTGGACTGAACGAATGGTCGAAACTTGTCTGCGATAACGTGCGTCTCAAGCCGCGAGGATCCCATGGTTGAGAAACTCATAATGTCGCCGCGTAACGTCATCGAGCTGGCGCGCTATCAGCAGAGCCGCAGCGTTGGCAAAGTGCAGGCGTTCTCGACGCGGCTTTGCCGGTACTGCGGCGCGGCGCTGGCGGACGGCGAGAACGAAGACGAGTGTTCGAGCACGTTCAATATCGCAGCGGCTGCTCCACGCGTGGCGCAGCTAAAATTGCGCGCGGAGTGAACGGCAAGTCGCGAACGAAGAACCTCATCCTGAGGAGCCGCGAAGCGGCGTCTCGAAGAATGAAGGCCCCAGTCGGGGCCACATGGTTCGAGACGGCGCTTCGCGCCTCCTCACCATGAGGGTTTGATGATTGTAATCACATCCCCTAAACGTGCTGGCCGCCGTTGATGTGGATCTCGGCGCCGTTCACATACGAACTGGTTTCCGTACACAGCACATAGATGATCTTGGCGACTTCGTCCGGCGTGCCGAGGCGATGCATCGGAATCTGCTGGTCGACGATCTTCTCGGTGCCCGGCGACAGGATCGAGGTGTCGATCTCGCCCGGTGCGATCGCGTTGACGCGCACGCCGACGCGGCCGAAGTCGGACGCCATCTCGCGCGTCAGCGCGGCGAGTGCGGCCTTCGACGTCGCATAGGCCGCACCCGCGAACGGGTGCACGCGCGAGCCCGCGATCGAGGTGACGTTCACCACGGCGCCCCTGGCGTGTTTCAATTCCTCGATCAACCCGCGCGCGATCATGATCGGCGCGAAGAAGTTGACGTGAAAGACGTGGCTCCAGGTCTCGATGTCGGTGTCCATGGTGCCCATCCGCCCGCCGCCCGGAGTCTTGGGCGAGATCGCCGCGTTGTTGACGAGTGCGTGCAACTCGTCGTTATCGAGCCGCCTGCGGATTTCCGAAATCGCGCGCACGGTGTCGTCGTGGCTGCCGAGATCGACCTCGATGTGATCCTCAGGTCCCGCGCCCCACGGGCAGACTTCCGGGAAGGCATGCCGCGAGCAGGTGATGACGCGCCAGCCGGCGGAGGAAAACCGGATCGCGGTGGCATGGCCGATGCCGCGGCTGGCACCGGTCAGAAGCAGCGTGCGCCGTGGCGCATTGGATGAAGCGGGCATGCAGGTCTTTCAACTTTGAACGTCGTCGCGTGCGTTGGCGTCAGGGATACAGTCGCACCTTGCTCCAGGCTTGTGACGGCGCATCGCGGCGGAATTCGATGCGGTCGTGCAGACGGAACGGGCGGTCGTGCCAGAATTCGAAGCGGGAAGGCGCAATGCGCCAGCCGCTCCAGCCCGGCGGGCGCGGCACGTCGCCGATCATGTATTTGGCGGCGACCAGCGCGATCGCCTGCTCGAAGGCAAAGCGGCTTTCCAGCGGCTGCGATTGCTTGCTGGCCCAGGCGCCGATCTGCGCCTGCTTCGGCCGCGTCGCGAAATAGGCGTCGGCTTCCTCATCCGTCACCGGCGACACGTTGCCGCGGATGCGCACCTGACGGCGCAGCGACTTCCAGTGAAATAGTAAAGCGGCCTTAGGATTTGCGGCGAGTTCGCGGCCTTTCTGACTGGCGATGTGGCTGTAGAACACGAAACCATCCGCGTCATAGCCCTTCATCAGCACCATCCGGACATCCGGCAGCCCGTCCGCATCGACGGTTGCCAGCGCCATGGCGTTGGGATCGTTCGGCTCGGACTTCACGGCTTCCGCAAACCACTCGGCGAACAGCGCAAACGGTTCCTCGGCCGAGGTAAAATCACCCGATGTTAACGGTGTCGGGTGTTTGATGGAGGTCGTGTCCGTCATGTCAGGAGTCCCAGTTGCGTACCCTCGCGTCTCAGAGCGCGTTGCAGCCCCGATACGGGCTCGCCCTATATAGGGCATGGGGACGCGTTGGCCTATCGGCGATCGGGCCGAGGGGCGCCGTGGTGACGTTGATTTTGATCGGCCTCGGCTCGGGCGGCTGCAGCCTGTCGCGCCCGGATTCCTATGCCAGGATGGAAGCTGCCGACGTCACGGGCGCGCTGGGCAAGCAAGCGGCCGCGCCGACCGAGAGCGATCTTGCCTTTGCCCGCACCGCCGCTTCCGACGTGCTGACCAAGGGCGACAAGGATTCCAGCCAGCCTTGGGAGAATCCGGAGACTGGCGCACGGGGCTCGGTGACGCCGCTGTCGCAAGCCTATTCCGCCGAAGACGGCCGCACCTGCCGGGATTTTCTCGCGAGCTATGTCAACGGCCGCGCGGAGAGCTGGCTGCAGGGGGCAGCCTGCAAGGTCGGCCAGGGCCGATGGGAAATCCATACGATCAAGCCCTGGACCAAGGGATAAGCCCAAGCTTTATCGGGCGGCGCTATTGAGTGAGCTGATTGAGTGGCCTGGGCTAGTTGCAAAAATGCAACTGGCTCCCCAAATGAAGCCAAAGCGGGCGAATTGCCTTAAGCTTCGAAAATCGAATTCCCGTGAAGGAGACGTGACGGATGCGCGACCCCTATGAGGTCTTGGGGGTGCCGCGGGGCGCCAGCGCTGCGGCGATCAAGAGTGCCTATCGCAAGCTCGCCAAGAAGCATCACCCCGACAGCAACAAGGACGATCCGAAGGCGGCTGCCCGCTTCTCTGAGATCAACTCCGCCAACGAGATCATCGGCGACGAGGACAAGCGCAAGCAGTTCGATCGCGGCGAGATCGACGCCGAGGGCAAGCCGCGCTTCCAGGGTTTCCCCGGCGGCGGCGCAGGCGGCCGCGCGAGGGGGCCGGGCGGCTTCGAGTCCTACAGCTTCCGCACGGGCGGTGGCCCCGGTGGGATGGGTGGTGGCGCGGGATTCGAGGACATCCTCAACAGCATGTTCGGCGGCGCGGCCAGGGGCGGGCGTCCGGGCGGTGGCCGCACCTTTGAATTCGACACCGGCGGGATCGGCCTCGATCTCGATCTGAACGTCGCCATGACGGTGTCGCTGGAAGAATCGGTCAAGGGCGGCGAAAAGCGTGTCCGCCTGCCGACCGGCAAGGAGCTCAATGTCAGGATTCCCGCAGGCGTCACCGCCGGCCAGCAGATCCGGCTGAAGGGGCAGGGCGAGACCGCGCCGGGCCATCCGCCAGGCGATCTCCTGATCACGGTGAGCATCGCGCCGCATGCCTTTTTCAAGGTCGACGGCAGCGATCTGCGCCTCGATCTGCCCATCACGCTTTACGAGGCGGTGCTCGGCGGCAAGGTTCGCGTGCCCACGCTCGGCAGCGCAGTGGAGCTGTCGATCCCGAAAAACACCTCCAGCGGCCGCATCTTCCGCCTCAAAGGCAAGGGCCTGCCCAAGCCGGGGGGACCCGGGGACCTGTTCGTTACCACCCGAATTATTTTGCCCGACGGGAACGATAGCGATCTTGAGGCATTGATGGAAAAGTGGCGGGACGGCCACCCTTACAACCCGCGCAGCGATTTCGGCTGATTCGGCCGGGTTCGCGGCGGCGATGTTGTGTGGGACAAGAGCAGCGGGGTCCGAGCAGGCTTCCTGAAAAAGCGCGCTTCTTTCCTGGAAACAAAAGGTTTTCTGGAAAAAGGGGCGGCCTCGAAAGGGGGACCAGCGCGGTACCAAACCCCGATCGAGGCCGCTTGCGCCGATCGGCGGATCGAGCGCTACTCATTTTCGCGTGATCACCCGGTGCATTAATGAGACCGGTCGGTGGTTTCATTCCAGATTTTCGATGTCAGAATTTGGACAAGCGGCCTGAGTGGCCGATCTGCCACGTTTTCCCGTAGCCCGGATGAAGCCAACGGGTCGCGCGAATGCGCGCCCGGTGACAGGCTCCACGCAATCCGGGAATCGGTCGCGCTAATCCCGGGTTTCGCTGCGCTTCACCCGGGCTACAAGACAGCTAGGCGTTAGCCGCCCTTCTTTTCCATCTGATCGTAGACCGCCTGGGCCACCTGGCTCAGCCGTCCCCGGTCGGCGCCGGTAGACACCACCGCATAGACGACGCCGTCATCGGCCCAGAACAGCGTGCTCTCCTTGCCTTCCGCCGCGAATCGCATCTGCGTCGCCTCGGCGTCGGATTTGGCGGTGTAGATCGTAAAGCGCTCGCCCGAGGCCCCCTCATACATCATGAAGGACGCTGGGCCGGCGGAGCTCGGCAACAGCCGCCCGCCAACCAGCTTCAATCCCGCATTCGTCAGTTCGGGCGCGCGAACGACCCAGCCGCAGCGCTTGGTCAGCCATTGCTGCAGATGACTGCGCTCGCTGCCCGGCACCTCGACGGGATGGCGCACTTCCACAACGTAAAGCCGGTGTGCCTCGATCGCATGCACCGTAAAATTCTGGAGAACCGAGGGTGCCGCGGCCACCCCGCGCGCCGTCCAGCCGACGCTGCCGCCGACGATGAACGCCGCCAGCGTGGCCGCAACCGCGCCGTACACCCATTTGCGCGGCTGCTGCACCAGCCGCTCGATCTCGAGCCGCCTCGGCACCGCCTCGTCGATGACGGAATCGTATCTGGCATGCAGCGCTTCTGCCATCGCTTGCCATGACTGCACCCGCGCGGCATCGTCGGGATGCGAAGCGAGCCACGCCTCGACGTCGCCGCGGCGCTCCGCCGGCAGCTCGTTGTCGACGTAAGCATGCAGCTCGTCTTCGGTGACGGGAATGTTGCGATCGGTCATTGTCGTCGTCTCTGCCTGATCCTGCTCTGTCTATCCATCGTGCGTTTCACGCGTCTTCACTTCACCCGCCGCAGCGTCGTGCGCTCGCCCTCCAGCGAAGCTTTGACATGGGCGCGGGCGCGGGCAAGCCGGGACATTACGGTGCCGATCGGCACGCCCTGGATATCGGCGACCTCGCGGTAGCTCAATCCTTCCAGCATCACCAGCAGCAGCACCGAGCGCTGCTCTTCCACCAGCGTCGACAGCGCGCGCGCGATGTCGCGGCCTTCCGCCTCGGTGCCGCTGGCGTCCGGGTTGTTGTCCAGCAGCGGCATGAATTGCGGCCGCCGCGCCAGCGACCGCCGCCGGTTCTTGTTCAGATTGGTCAGGATCGTATAGAGCCAGCTCCTGACGTCGCCGCCAAGAAACAGACGTTCCGAACGCAACGCACGCACCAGCGTATCCTGCACCAGATCGTCGGCGATGTCGGCGTCGCGCGCCAGCGCTCGCGCATAACGGCGGAGCGCTGGAATCATGGCCTCGACACTTTGACGAAACGCGCTCATCGGCACCAGATTGCGAGAGTCCTGAGGCGCGAACGCCTTACAGAGCATAACACCCAATTGACGCGTCTATTCCAGCCATTGAGTCGCACCGGAAACAGCGTTAATCCGACAGGCAATTTGGGCTCGACCGCGCTGGAGCGCTGGTGTACCTCCAGACACGTCGCCGGCATGAAACGCCCGACGCTGCCTGACATCTCGCTCTCCCATTCGACCAGCGAAGCAATAGCCTGATAATCCGATGCCTGCGCCCGTGATCTACTACATCCGCCATGGCGAGACGTCGTGGAATGCTGAAGGCAGGCTGCAGGGCACGCGGGACATTGCGCTGAACGATCTCGGCCGCAGGCAGGCCGAGCATGCGGGGAATGTGCTGGCCGATCTGTTCGCGCGCGAGGACCGCGACAAGTCCGCACTGCCGTTCGTTGCAAGCCCGCTTGGCCGGGCGCGGGCGACGATGGAATTGGTGCGCGGCGCGCTGAAGCTTCCCAGGGACGAATATGCGCTCGACGATCGCCTGCGCGAGATCGGCTACGGCGTCTGGGAGGGCTCGACGCTCGCCGAGATGCAGGCCGCCGACCCGGTGCTGTATGCCAAGCGGCTGACGGCGAAATGGACGATGGCGCCGGAAGGCGGCGAGACCTATGCCGAGGTGCAGGCGCGGATGCGCGACTGGTACGATTCCGTGAAGGCGGACACCGTTACGGTCGCCCATGGCGGCACCGCGCGGGCGCTGATGGTGGCGCTCGGCATCGAGACCCCGCAAAGCGCCGCCGACCTTCTGATCGAGCAGGGCGCCGTCTACGTGTTCCGCGACGGGGGGCTTAGGAAGTATAGTTAAGGCGCCAGCCAGAAGCGCCGTCATTCCGGGGCGGTCCGCCGGAATGACGGTTGCCGGTTTGATCGGCGCGCGTTACCACAAGCCAGAATTGACTTATTTGAGCGAGCTGGCACAGCAATGTCCCACAACACCTTCGGCCACCTGTTCCGCGTCACGACCTTCGGCGAAAGTCACGGGGTCGCGATCGGCTGCGTGGTCGACGGCTGCCCGCCGCTGATCCCGCTGACCGCCGAGGACATCCAGCACGATCTCGACCGCCGCCGTCCGGGGCAGTCGCGCTTCACCACCCAGCGCCAGGAGCCGGATGCGGTCAAGATCCTGTCCGGCGTGATGGCGCATCCCGAGACCGGCGTACAGGTAACGACGGGAACGCCGATCGCGCTGCTGATCGAGAACACCGACCAGCGCTCCAAGGACTATTCCGAGATCAAGGACAAGTTTCGCCCGGGCCATGCTGACTTCACCTATGAGGCCAAATACGGCCTGCGTGACTATCGCGGCGGCGGCCGCTCGTCGGCCCGCGAGACCGCAACCCGCGTCGCGGCCGGCGCCATCGCGCGAAAGATCCTGCCTGACGTGAAGGTACGCGGCGCGCTGGTGCAGATCGGCCCGCACAAGATCGATCGCGACAAATGGGACTGGGACGAGGTCGCGCGCAACCCGTTCTTCTGTCCGGACAAGGACTCAGCGGCGTTCTACGAGACCTATCTCGACGGCATCCGCAAGAGCGGCTCCTCGATCGGCGCCGTCATCGAAGTGGTGGCCGAAGGCGTGCCGGCGGGATGGGGCGCGCCGATCTACGCCAAGCTCGACGGCGAACTGGCGGCGGCGATGATGAGCATCAATGCGGTGAAGGGCGTCGAGATCGGCGCGGGTTTTGGTGCTGCCGAATTGTCGGGCGAGGAAAACGCCGACGAGATGCGCACCGGCAATGACGGCACGCGGTTCCTGTCCAACAATGCCGGCGGCGTGCTCGGCGGCATCTCGACCGGCCAGCCGGTGGTGGTGCGCTTTGCGGTGAAGCCGACCTCGTCGATCCTGTCGCCGCGCAAGACGGTGGATCGCGCCGGCGCCGATACCGACATCATGACCAAGGGCCGCCACGACCCCTGCGTCGGCATCCGCGCCGTGCCGGTGGGCGAGGCGATGATGGCCTGCGTGCTGGCCGATCACTTCCTGCGCCACCGCGGCCAGGTCGGCGGGTAGGAGCCCGGCTGCTCTCACTGCATGGCGTCGGCGATCTTTTCCGCTGACATCAGGACCGGGAAATTGGTGTTGGCGCACGGCACCACCGGGAAAATCGAAGCATCGACCACGCGCAAGCCCTGCACGCCCTTGACGCGGCCTTGCGTGTCGACGACCGCCATCGGATCGTCAGCCGCGCCCATCCGGCACGAGCAGGAGGCGTGCCAGACGCCGATCGCCGCCTTGCGCACGAAGGCTTCGAGCGCCTCGTCGTCGCGCATCACCTGCTCGAACGTGAAACCTTCGACGATGAAATTGTCGATCATGTAGTGGCGCAGCGCCGCCGGTCCGTCCATCAGGACAGCGGCGATGGCGGTGAGGACCTTGTTCTTTGTGTTGACCACGCCGATCTTGCGCACGCGATCGGAATACGAGGCCGGGAACGGCTTGTCGGTCACAGCCTTGAGCGGTGCGCTCATCTGCAGCGCCGCCATCTTGCGAAAGCCGCTCATCAGGCGGTCGAGGTCGCGCCGGTCGGACAACAGGTTGAACTCGACAATCGGCTCCGCACGCGGGTCGCGCGAGGCGAGCTTCACCTGCCCAGTTTCCGAATAGGTCTTGTTGACGAAGGTGAGCAGCGAGGCGATCTGCTCGCCGACCGAATGCCAGGCCGACTTGGTGAGGACGGCGACGAACATGTCGCCGGCGGGTGTGCCCGGAAGACCCGAGGAGTAGCGCAGTCCCATCTGGATGTGGCGCCGGGTGTGCGCGTTCATGCGCGCGCCTCGCCGGACAAAGGACGACAGCGCGATCGAGGGATGATCCATCAGACGCTGGCCGACGCCCGCGAGGCCCATGAGGACCGGAATGCCCATCTCCTTCAGATGTCCGACCGGTCCGATGCCGGCGCGCAACAGATGCGCCGGCGAATGTATGGCACCGCAGGAGAGGATGACCTCGCGGCCGCGGAACTCTTGCTCCCGGCCATCGACCAGCGCCTTGACGCCGACGCATTGCGTGCCCTCGAACAATAGCTCCTTCACCACCGTGTTGGTCGAGATGGTCAGGTTGGCGCGCTTGCGTGTCTCGCGGTCGAGATAGCCCCTCGCGGCCGAGACGCGTTGCTCGTCCTGGTTGGAGTGTGTCACCGGGAAATAGCCGTCGACGAACTCGCCGTTCTGGTCGGGCAGGAAGGCAAAGCCGGCGAGCTTGCAGGCTTCGCCCATCGCTTGCGAATGCCGCGTCCAGTGCTCATGCGGTATGCGGCGGATGGGGATGCGGCCGTCCTTGCCGTGGTACGGCCCGTCGAAATCGAGGTCGCGCTCGACCTTCTTGAAATAGGGCAGCACGTCCTTCCAGTTCCAGCCCGCGGCGCCACGGGCCTCCCACTCCGCGTAATCGGTCGGCGCGCCGCGGTTGGCCATCTGGCCATTGATGGAGGACCCGCCACCCAAAACGCGCGCTTGCTCGTATTTGCGGAGCGGCGGTCGGCTCTCATCAGGATTGTTGTGGCTGACGATTTGGGTCGTGACCTTCAGCTCGGTCCAGTGGAAGCGCGGATCGAAATAGGCCTGCCCCGAATAGCTGTCGCGGATCTCGGGCGGCTCGTTGCCGGGCGGCGTATCCTGGCCTGCTTCGCAGAGCAGAACTTTGTTGGCACTCCTGGCGGAGAGCCGGTGCGCCATGACCGAGCCCGCTGATCCGCCGCCGACGATGATGAAGTCGTACACTTCTGCGTTTCCTTTTGTTTTTGCGCCGTAAAGCTAGCGCACCTCCGTCGTCGGGTCACGCCGGCTGTGGTGGGAGCGCGCTTGACGCGCGCTGCAGTTGCGCGGCAAATACCCGCGCCATGAATATCGCAGAACTGCAGAAGCTGACCGACTGGCTGATTGACGGCGGCAGGTCGACGACCAGCCCGACCCGGTTTATGGCCGAGTGCTGCGAACGGATGGTCGCGGCAGGGCTGCCGCTGTGGCGTGTCGGCGTCTTCGTCCGCACGCTGCATCCTGAGATCTACGGGCGCAATTTCATCTGGAAGCCGGGCGCCGAGGTCGAGCTGGGCACGGTCGATTACCATATCCTGGAGTCACCGGATTTTCACAACAGCCCGCTGAAGATCGTTTTCCAGCAGGGGCTGGAGGTTCGAGTCCGGGTCGATGATCCTCAGAACATGCGCTTTCCGATCGTCAACGATCTTCGCGCCGAAGGCGTCACGGATTATGTCGCGCTGCCGCTGCCCTTCATCGGCGGCACGGTGAACGCATCGAGCTGGACCACCAAACAGCCGGGCGGGTTCACGGATGAACAATTGGCGGCGCTGCGCAGCCTCGCGAAGCCGCTGGCGCGTGTCATTGAGATCATCAGCCTGACGCGCACCGCAGCGAGTCTGCTGGACACCTATGTCGGCAATCGCGCCGGCGAGCGGATCATGGGTGGACAGATCAGGCGCGGCCACACCGAGACGATGAATGCTGCGATCTGGCTGTCCGACCTGCGCGGCTTCACGGCGCTGTCGGACCGGCTGCCGGCGGAGACCGTCGTCGACATTCTGAACCAGTATTTCGATTGCCAGGTCACTGCGATCAAGAACCATGGTGGTGAAGTGCTGAAATATATGGGCGACGGGCTGCTCGCGGTGTTTCCGATCGATGAATATGTCGGTGACGAGCAGCAGGTTTGTTCGCGCGTACTGGAAGCCGCCCAAGAGTCGCGCGCGAGCGTAGCCAGCTTGAATTACCCGATCGGCGATGCCGTCGAGCGGTTTCGTTTCGGCGTCGCGCTGCATGTCGGGCGAATTCTCTACGGCAATATCGGCGGCGGCAACCGGCTCGACTTCACCTGCATCGGGCCCGCGGTCAATCTCGCGGCGCGGCTGGAGAAGATCGCGAGCCAGCTCAAGCGCACCGTCGTGGCGTCGGAAGGATTTGCCGGCGTCTGCCGGGGCGGGTGGGCCGATCTCGGTGAGTTTCCGGTCGCCGGTTTTTCAAAGGCCGCGCGGGTTTACGGATTGGCCGACGAGACGTCGGCGGCCTAGCCGCCGCGGACGTAGGACTGCTTCAATGCCCAGGTCAGCACCAGCAGCGTCACCCACAGCCGCAGCATCGCGAAGCTGAAGATGAACACGAAGAAGATCAGGTTCTTGATCAACGAGTGGGCCGACGATGTCTGGTAGAACTGCCAGAGCGCGTTGCGGATCAGTCCCTGGCCGAGACCAAGGCCGAGATAGATAATTCCAAGGGCGATCACGGCAGGAGCGAGCCAAAGGCTCCGGCGCGCAAATTCCAGGGCAGCTTCCCAGAAGTCGACCCGCCCGCGGTTTCGCTCGGCGCCGACGATCATGAGCAGGGTCATGGCGGCGACCACGGGGCTCCAGAACTTGCCGATGATCGAGAACTGATCGAACGCCATGCCGTCGAGCCCGGTCATCATATGCGGCGCGAGCGACATGTATCCAGCGATCAGCAAGATGCTCGTAGCGCCGATCATCAAGAGGCCGATCCGCCACAGGATCGCGCGTGTCAAACGGGATTGTTCCGCAAATTCGAGCGTCCCGAGATTGGTCTGGCCCTGCGCCAGTTCGATCGAGCGTTGCGTCACCACGAGGAAGGCATGCAGCACGGCAATGCTGGCGAACACGGTTGCCGGAATTGCTATCCAGGCGTTGTTGAACGCGATCACGCGCATGGAAGCGGCCAGCACCAGCCAGGGCATCGCTTCGAAGAAGCGGAATGGCCCGAATGAAACGTTGGGAAAGGCTTGTTGCCGAAGCTGCTGGCGAACTGCGACCGTCATGCCGCGACCATACTTGCGGAAGTTGAATGTCTGCTATTGCCGATAGCTAAAATTGAATGGAAACAATGGTTCTGGAAACGGCTACTCTTCCGGTTCGGTCGTGAACAGAAGCGGGTAACCCTTGGCGCGGCCGGCGTCGGTGGCGCGGGTGGCCTTGGTCTCGGCGACGTCCCTGGTGAACACGGCGACCACGCAGACGCCGCGCCGGTGCGCTGTTATCATCACCTTGTGGGCCTGGTCCTCGGTCATGCGGAATTCGGCCTTCAGCACCGTGACGACGAACTCGCGCGGCGTGTAGTCGTCGTTGATCAGAATGACCTTGTGCAGGCGCGGCCGTTCGACCTTGGTTTTGACTTTGGTCTTTGGCGTGACGACGGTATCTGCCATTTCGAGCTAAGTCCCGAAGCGAGCGAACTCAGACGGGCCGGCAGCGCTCAGTTGGCGCGGCAATCCGCCAGGCGCTGCGCCATGGTCTGATCGCCGCGGCTGACGGCCGTCTCGATCAGTTTACAGGCTCCGGGCCGGTCCTGAAACTGGGCGTTTGCCGAGAGTTTCAGCTTGATCAGGGCGGCCAGCGCGCCGGGTTCGTCGAGTTCCGCTGCCTCCACCGCGTAATAGAGCGTGCCCTTGGGATTGTTGACCCGCGTTTCCGGATACTCGGCGAGCAGCCGGACAACCTGCATGCGGGCGTCGAAATCATAGGTGCTGGCGCGGTCGATCAGGTTGACCGCCTCCTGGATGTCGCGCGACAGCAGCTTGCCCTCGAGGGTGAGCTGTCCGAGCATCCCTTTGGCCATCCAGCTATCACGCGTGCCTTTCAGCAACGACAATGCGCGCTTGGGATCGGACGGACCGCCTTCGCCTGCGATCAGCATTTCTGCCAGCGGGACAATGGCGCCGCCGGGATCGGGTTGGCGGGCTTCCTCGAGCAGCGTGCGGGCGCGCACCGGATCGTCTCTACGGATCGCCAGTGCCAATTCTCTCTTCGCGCCGTATTGGTAGTGCCCGGGCGCGTTCAGCTTTTCCAGAATGTCGAGGCCGCGAGCCCGTTCGTCTGGCTTGTCCGACGTGGCCAGCAAGCTGCCGAGCTGCACAAGCAAACCGCCATTGGTCGCGCTCCTTGCCTGGACCGCGCGCTCCGCCCAGTATCGCGCCGCCGCGGGATCGCGCCTTACGGTGGTGCCGCGACCGAGCAGCGCCGCCAGCGTGGACGTGGCGGCAGGATGGCCGAGCTCGGCCGCCTTGCGCAGGGCCTGATCGGCCTCGGCGCGAGTGACCAGCGGCACCTTGTCGAGATCGCCGCGGTCCCAGGATCGATGATGCTCGTAGAGCTGGAAGTAGGCCTCGGCACTGCCCTGCGACGCGGCTTCGCGCAGCATGGCGATCGCCTCTGTCTTCTTCTCGTAGGGCAGGTTACGCGCATACGCGGCCTTGAGATCTGCGTTCGCTGGGTTGGCTTCGAATGCCATCTTGCAGGCGTCGTGGCGCAAGTCCCAGCGCCGGCGCCGGGCCGCGTCGTCGAGATACTCCCGCGGTTCTTCAAAGAGCTGCTGGCAGAGTTCAACGGCATTTTGCGGCGTCAGCACTGGTTCCGGTTGCGCCGCCTCGGGCTGGTCGGGGCCCGAAAACACCAACGGCAGCGACAGCACCGCCACGACGAGCGCTGCGAATATCCCGGCCCAGAGCGCGACCGTGCGCGTTGCCGGGGGAAGGCTGTCATTTGCTGGAATTTTCGGGGGCGTAACCATGTCCGTGCCGTTCGCGGCCGCTTGCGGGCCCGCGCCCCTTCTGTCGCCGGAAGCGCGAGATTTGTTCAAAAGCGGTATCGAAAGGCTCATCCTTGCCGCCGATAACACCAGGAACCGTACCTGGACGCCTGAATGTTCGGCACTAACCCGAATGTGAAGGACAAATGATTTCAGCGCTTTGCGTCCGCCGTTTTGCGTGTCACCATCACTGTCGTTCGACGGGAGGGCCGCAATGCGCTGGTATGTCTCGATCGGGGTCGTGCTTGTGGCCGGTGCACTCGCCGGCGGAGATGTGGCGAGTTTTGCCGCGCCGAATCCTGCAAATCGGCCGGGCCAACTACTGACCGCCGCCGACAAGGAAGCCAATCCGACCGTCGACGTGGAACTCGTCCTTGCCGTCGACGTCTCCTACTCGATGGATCTGGATGAACTGGCGCTGCAGCGGGAAGGCTACGCGCAGGCGATCGTCTCCAAGGAATTCCTGCAGGCGCTGAAGACCGGACCGAACGGCAGGATCGCGATCACCTACTTCGAATGGGCGGCTTCCACCGACCAGAAGATCATCATCCCCTGGCGGGTGATCGACGGGCCGGAGACGGCCGATGCGGTCGCCAGCGAGATCATCAAGACCCCGATCCGCCGCGCCTCGCGTACCTCGATTTCGGGCGCGATCAATTTCGCCATGCCGCTGTTCGAGGAGAACCCGCACCGCGGCCTGCGGCGGGTGATCGATATTTCCGGCGATGGCCCGAACAACAACGGCATGCCGGTGACGGTCGCCCGCGATGCCGCGCTCGAGAAGGGCGTCATCATCAACGGCCTGCCGATCATGGTGAAGGAGCCATCCTACTCCACCATGGATATCGACAATCTCGATTTCTATTACGAGGATTGCGTCATCGGCGGCCCCGGCTCGTTCGTCGTCACGATCAAGGACCGCGACAAGTTCAAGGAAGCAATCCGCACCAAGCTGCTTCTGGAAATCGCCGGCCGCACGCCCGAACGTCCCGTCGTGCCGGCCGCCGGCCGGGAGCCGCGCGTCAATTGCATGATCGGCGAAAAGATCTGGCAGGACCGCTGGGGACGGTGATTATTTCGTAGCCCGGATGTAGCGAAGCGAAATCCGGTGGCAGTTGGTCACCGGATTTCGCTTCGCTACATCCGGGCTACGGCCGCCGGCTACCGCCACCTCCTGCTCCGGAAATACCGCCCGTTGCTGACTTGGCCGGGAACCTAAACCCAACAGGACGATTATGTGAGCGCGGCAGGCAGCAGCGAGGGTTCACGTGTATCGCACCTGTTTCGGATTGCTTTTTCTTGCCATCCTCATCCCGGAAGCCAAAGCAGAAAGCGGATTAGCCTCGTACTACAGCTACGGTAATCGTGGCCGTGCCGGCGAACTGACCTGCGCGCACCGGACCCGTCCCTTTGGAAGCATGGTGAAGGTGACCCACGGCAGCCGCTCGATCGTCTGCAAGGTCAATGACAGAGGACCGTTCATTCGCGGACGTGTCATCGATCTCTCGGTGAGCGCCGCACGTGCCCTCGGCATGATGCAATCGGGCGTCGTGCGCGTTTCCCTGGACTGAGAAACGATCGTGCGCGCGTAGATTCGATCATGTGCCGGGCTCAATCGTCCTTGCCGCGGCGCTGGTGCCGCTCAAGGCGCTGCCGCTGCGCTCGCATGCGCTTGATGTCCTCATCGAGCGCATCCATTTCCTCACTGCGTCGCTCGTCCCTGGACTTCTGGTCGTTGGAGCGCAGTTTTCCCAGCACTTTCTCCACGGAGAGTTTTGGTGTCTCAGCCATCGTTATTCCCATGCCCTGGGGTGGCGATAGAGGGGTGATCGATCCCAAGATCTGCGCCGGCGGACCGCGCTCCTTGATCTAGGTCAATATCACCGAACCGGTGGTGTCGAACGATGCCTTGCTCGCCGCACGTGTGGGCATTGACCCGCCTGGTGCGCATCACGTCCATCGACACCAGAGTAGGGCACATGAGATTTCCCGTCTGGCTGCTCGCCGCGATGCTGTTGCTGACGGGTGGAGGCGCAAGTCACGCAAAGGTCAGGATTACGAATGATCGGGGCGGAATTATCGAGCGTTACATAGATAGATACAAGCAATTGAGGGCTTCGCGGCAATCGGTGATCATCGACGGCCTGTGCGCCTCGGCCTGCACGATTGTGCTCTCGGAAATTCCGCACGACAGGATCTGTGTGACTTCAAAAGCCAGGCTGGCATTTCACGCGGCCTGGGATTTCGGTCTGCGCGGACGTGCGGTCACGAACCGGGGCGCGACGCGATGGCTCTACTCGATGTATCCCTCGCCAGTCCGGCAGTGGATCGCCGGTCGCGGTGGTTTGACGCCGCGCACGATCTTTTTGCAAGGCAGGCAACTGGAAGAGATGTATCGCCCTTGCGCCCTCAATGCGCTGGCCTCCTCCGGCGCGCGCAAATAATCGTTATGGAGAGGGCTGTCAGCGCCTGAATCTCGCCACCAATTCCACATGCGGTGTATGACGGAACTGGTCGACCGGCGTGACGCCTTCGATCCGGTAGCCGCCGTCGATCAAAATCTTCGCGTCGCGTGCGAAGGTGGTGACGTTGCAGGACACCGCTACCACCGTCGGCACCTTGCTGGCCGCCAACTGCGTTGCCTGCGCCTGCGCGCCCTGCCGCGGGGGATCGAATACGATGGTGTCGTAATCGCGCAGCTCCTGCGGCATCAGCGGGCGGCGAAACAGGTCGCGTGCCTCGGCCTTCGCAGGCTTCAAGCCTGAGGTGGACGTCGCAGCCTTCTGCAGCGCCGCGACCGCGCCGGCGTCGCTGTCGAGGGCGGTTACGCGCGACTTCGCCGCCAGCCGCAGCGCGAAGGGACCGACGCCGCAAAACAGATCGGCGATATGTTTGGCGCGCCTGCAATGCTCCGATACCAGTTCGGCCAGCGCCGCTTCGCCCGCCACCGTAGCCTGCAGGAACGAGCCGGGCGGCAGAACGACCTGCGCGCTGCCCATCGAGATGACCGGCGGCGTTCGCATCAGGACCAGTTCGCCATGGCGCGTCAGCCGCGCCAGCCGATGCTGTCCGGCGATGCGCGACAGAAGCGCGATCATGGCCGATGACACCGGGCCGGAGCCGCGGACGTCGACATCGAGCCCGCTATTGGTCGCCGTGATCTGGATATCGAGCGGCTTGCCCATGGCGATCAGCGGCTCGGCGATGGCCCAGGCCGCCTCGATCGCGCCGCCGAGCTGCGGGTCGAGGATCGGGCAGCGGTCGATCGGAATGATGTCGTGCGAGCCCGCCGCCGCATAGCCGACCTTGAGCACGTCGTGCGTGCCCATCCGCGCATGCAGGGTGATGCGCCTGCGGCCCGCGCCATGAGCGTCAACCAAGGGCGCGACGTCGCAATCGATTCCCGCCTGTGACAGCGTCGTCACCACAAGCTCGCGCTTCCAGGCGCGATAGGCTTCGGCGTCCCAGTGCTGGATTGCGCAGCCGCCGCAGACACCGAAATGCGGACAGAACGGTGCGACGCGCTCGCGGCTTGCGGTTTCGACCTTGAGCAGTCGCCGGCGGTCGGGATGGTGGCCGGGCACCGGGCCGACCTCCACCGTCTCGCGGCCCAGCGTGTAGGGAACGTAGATATTGCCGCCGCGCGATATGGCGACGCCGTCGCCGTGGTGGCCGACATGGTCGATGACGAGGCACTCGCTCTCAGTCACGGCGTGCGCCCATGAAGAATTCGATATTGCCGTCGCCACCCTTGATCGACGACGGAAACACCTCGATGCCGGTGCAGCCGAGGGATGCGGCGAACGCCGAAATATCGTCGCAGATTTCCTGATGCACCATCGCGTTGCGGATGATGCCGTGCTTGGAATGCTTTCGCTCCGCCTCGAATTGCGGCTTGATCAGCGCGAGCAGCTGCGTGGGGGCTGCCGCCAGTTCCAGCGCGACCGGCAGCACCGCCTTCAGCGATATGAAGCTGACGTCGATCACGACGACATCGGGTCGCGCGGGCAGTCGCTTGCCTTCGTATTTGCGAATATCGGTTTCTTCCATCGACACGACACGGGGATGGATCCGCAGCGAGGGATGCAACTGGCTGTGCCCGACATCGATGGCGAACACGAGGCTGGCGCCGTTCGCCAGCAGCACCTCGGTAAAACCGCCGGTGGAGGCGCCGACGTCGAGACAGACATGGCCCTCGATCTCGATCGGATATTGCTCCAGCGCGCCGGCGAGCTTGACGCCGCCGCGCGAGACGTAAGGGTGCGCGGGCTGCGCGCTCAATTCGGCATTGGCGGCGATCATTTCCGACGCCTTCGACACAGGCCGGCCATCGGCCGTGACGCCGCCGGCGTCGATCGCGGCGCGGGCACGCGCGCGGCTTTCGAACAGGCCGCGCTCGACCAGCAGCACGTCCACGCGCTTGCGGGCCGAAGTCTCTTTGTCGTCCTTGTCAGCCAATGTCAGTCCGGTTTGCCGGTGGCGCGATCCGCCGCGAGCGCGACGCAGGCCTCGAACGAGGTGAGATCGTGCCAGATGTCCTGAGGCGGCTCTCGCGGCGTCACCAGTCTAGCACCATGCAGGTCGAGCGTGTGGATCATCATGAGATTGTCGGGCAGGCCGAAATCCTCCACCGTGAGCCCGTCGGCATCGATCATATGACCGGCGGCGGACGTCGTGATGCGGAACGACCGCGCAACGCGGTCGGCGTAGATGGCCGGATCGTTGCTGTAGGCGAAGCGGAGCTTGCCGCGGCCGGCCATGTAGCCGAGTTCGTAGACCGTGCCGGCGTCGGCACTGGGGCCGCGAAATGGCGTCAGGTTGGCAATGATCGCATCCGCCGCATCCATCATGGCTTGATTGCCCTTGAAGATCGCGAGCGAAGCGTCGTCGGCGGCGAGGTCGACTACATTGTCGAGCGGATAGAGGCCGGTCAGCCCATGGCGAGCGCAGATCGCCGCCTTGCGGCGGCCGATCTCGACTGCGTCCGGCAGGAACACGTCGGGACCTGCCAGATAGATCTTCATGGAATTACCGGCGAAAGGGCCAGCTTTCGGTTCTGATCGGCTTAGAACCGAAAGAGCTTAGGCCTCAGGCGAGCTTGACGGTCTCGGTCTTGTAGTCCTTGCCGAGCGCATCGAACACCTTGGCGACGATGCCCTTGGCGTCGAGGCCGGCATGGGCGTACATCGCGTTCGGCGTATCGTGGTCGATGAACTCGTCGGGCAGGATCATCGCGCGCATCCGCAGGCCGCCGTCGAGCATGCCGTGGTCGGACAGCGTCTGCATGACGTGCGAGCCGAAGCCGCCGATCGAGCCTTCCTCGATGGTGAGCAGCACTTCGTGGTCGCGCGCCAGCTTCAGCACCAGATCGACGTCGAGCGGCTTCATGAAGCGCGCGTCGGCGATGGTGGTGGACAAGCCGTGGGCGGCGAGTTCGTCGGCGGCCTTTTCGCATTCGGCCATGCGCGTGCCGAACGAGAGCAGGGCGACCTTGCTGCCCTGGCGGACGATGCGGCCCTTGCCGATTTCGAGGGGAATGCCGACCTCGGGCATTTCGACGCCGCGGCCTTCGCCGCGCGGATAGCGCACCGCGCTCGGCCGGTCGTTGATCGCAACCTGCGTCGCAACCATGTGCACCAGCTCAGCCTCGTCGGACGCCGCCATGATGACGAAGTTCGGCAGGCAGCCGAGATAGGCGTTGTCGAACGAGCCGGCATGGGTCGCGCCGTCGGCGCCGACCAGGCCGGCGCGGTCGATCGCAAAACGCACCGGCAGGCTCTGGATCGCGACGTCGTGGACCACCTGGTCATAGCCGCGCTGCAGGAAGGTCGAGTAGATCGCGCAGAACGGCTTGTAGCCTTCGGTGGCCAGACCGGCCGCAAACGTCACCGCATGCTGCTCGGCAATGCCGACGTCGAAGGTGCGGTTAGGGAACGCCTTGTTGAAGATGTCGACGCCGGTGCCCGACGGCATCGCCGCGGTGATTGCGACGATCTTGTCGTCCTTCTCGGCTTCCTTGACGAGGCTCTGGCCGAACACGTTCTGGTAGGCGGGTGCGTTTGGCTTGGCCTTGGCCTGGGCGCCGGTCGCGACGTCGAACTTGACGACTGCGTGGTACTTGTCGGCGGAGGCTTCGGCCGGGCCGTAGCCCTTGCCCTTCTGCGTCACAACGTGGACCAGGATCGGCCCGGTTTCCATGTCGCGGACGTTCTTCAGAACCGGTAGCAGATGGTCGAGGTTATGACCGTCGATCGGGCCGACATAGTAGAAGCCGAGTTCCTCGAACAGCGTGCCGCCGTCCATCATGAAGCCGCGGGAATATTCCTCGACGCGGTTGGCGCGGTTGGCGATGATCTTCGGCAGGCGCTTGTTGATCTGCTTGGCCGCCTCGCGCAGCGTGCGGTAGGTCTTGCCTGAATAGAGCCGCGACAGATACGCGCTCATCGCGCCGACCGGCGGCGCGATCGACATGTCGTTGTCGTTGAGGATCACGATCAGGCGGGAATTCATCGCGCCCGCATTGTTCATCGCCTCATAGGCCATGCCCGCGGACATCGAGCCGTCGCCGATCACGGCGATGATGTTGTTCTTGCCGCCGGAGAGGTCGCGCGCCACCGCCATGCCAAGGCCGGCGGAGATCGAGGTCGAGGAGTGCGCGGCGCCGAACGGATCGTAGTCGCTCTCGCTGCGCTTGGTGAAGCCGGAGAGGCCACCGGCGGTGCGCAGCGTGCGGATACGGTCGCGGCGGCCGGTCAGGATCTTGTGCGGGTAGGCCTGGTGGCCGACGTCCCAGATCAGGCGATCGCGCGGCGTGTCGAAGATGTAGTGAATCGCGGTGGTCAGTTCCACGACGCCGAGGCCGGCGCCGAAGTGGCCGCCGGTCACCGACACGGCGTCGATGGTTTCCTGGCGGAGTTCGTCCGCGACCTGCCGCACCTGCTCGATCTTGAGCTTGCGAAGGTCGTCAGGTGTGCGAATGGTGTCGAGAAGCGGCGTTTTACTAAATGTGGTCACAGCGATATTCCAATTTTGCATGTCAGGACGAAGGGCCTGACGCGAGACGGGAAAGCGCGTTAACCGCGCCGTGAAAATCCAGACCCGCCTGCCAGTCCGGCAGGCCGGTACCTGATTTGAAACCCTAGATGCACTCCGGTTTAAACCATGTGATATGCATCACTTAGTCGCTCGGAACCCTTCCCCGGTTCAGTTTCTTTAGCTATTTGAGGTGCTTGCCGCCGCCCGAAGCCAGCCGCAGACTGCTCTCCACAGCCCATAGAACCGCAAGCTTTACACCAAAGCCGCCGCTAAAGCCAACCCGGAGAGCCGAATCGGTTCCGCGGTTCTGAGGCAAAAAGCCACGATTTTTCAACCACTGCGGCGGGCGGATGGTTCCACTTTGCTCAAATCGGCGGCACTTTGGGCCGTCCCTGGCGCTGTCATGGTGGCCGTTTCGATTCGCTTCCAGGCCCGGTCGCGCGCCCCGGAATCGCCGGTCGCGATATCAAGCGCGGCGTCGGGGAGGGCCATGCGGTCGCTGAGCGGGACCGGCCCGCAAACGATCATGAAGAAGTCGTAGGCGTTGGGCCGTTCGTTGGCCATCACGAACTGGAAATGCACGCGAAAGAACTGCCAGCGAAACTTCTTGTAATGCTCGGGCAGGATGATGTCGCGGAAGCGGACCGGCACGATCTTCGGATTGCGCCTTAAGGCGCCGACGTCGATGCCGTGGCTCGTGATCGGATCGAACTGGTAGAAATTCATCACGTCCTTGCGGGCCTGACAGTCGATCCAGTCGATCGACGGCTCGACCGCCAGCATCCGCAGATGCTCGCGAAACTCTGTCGATACGGCGTGATAGCCCACGATCGGGAAATTGCCGCCGATCGTCAGCAGCACGATCCGCGGCCCGTGACGGCCGAGCGCCGGATCGAGCTTGAGCGCACGCGCCAGCATTTCCGTACTCAGGAACGATCCGGAACTATGGCCGACGATGACGATCTCGTCGGCGTCGGTGCTCTTCGCCGTCTTGATGAGATGCTGCGCGAAGCGGTCGATGCGCTGGTCCCATTCGGGGCGTTCGCGGTGCGAGAACTCCCAGGTCCAGATCGTGTCGCACAAGAGATAGAGCACGTAAGTGGCGTTCTCGGTGTATTTAAGCACGGTCCCGAGCAGTGCCACGAAAAGGGCGATTGCGATCGCGATGCTGAACGTGTCGGGAATGCCGATGGCGTTCAGGCCTTTCTCGAACACGAAGGCGATGGCGCCGGCACCTGCGGCCTCGAGCAACAGCATCAAATGCGGGTAGGTGATGAAGGTGGCGAACCGCCAGTTCGCCTTGCCGAAGCGGCCGATGGTGCCGGCGAACACGAGGCGCCAGTAGATCCACACCGCGTTGAACACCGTGCGCCAGACCGGCGAGGCCAGATCCTGCTGGATGAAATCCTCGAACCGGAGGAAATCGTAGGACGTGCGGGTCTGCCAATCCTCAGCCTTGGTGTCGATGGTCCAGGACGCGATCTCGTCGTCGGCCGCGACCTTGGGCCGGCCGATGCTGGCCTGGAGCTGGTAAAGCCGGCCGAACTTGCGCAGCTCGGTCCGGAACATGCGGTAATATTGCGCCAGCCCGCGCGGATCGTAGCCCTGAATATAGATGATATGGCGGTGCTGGACGCGCACGTAGTGTCCCCAAGTGTCGGCGGACTATATCAGGCTGTGCAGCGCCGGAAGAACTAATTCGGCCGTTCCGCCATGCGCGGAGGCGCGGAAATTCGCCCGATGTTTCCGATTGTTGCGCCGAACCCCAAAAGGACAGGGCGTCTTACTGGACGTCGAGCGGTTCGGTCCCGGTGGCCTGGCCGTTCGCGTCCGTCGTGATCTTGTCGACGCGCGCCTCCGCCTGCCGCAGCAGCTCTTCGCAGCGGCGCTTCAGCGCTTCGCCCCGCTCGTAGATCGCCACCGATTCCTCGAGCGGCACCTTGCCGTCCTCCAGCCGTTTCACGATCGATTCGAGTTCCTCGATCGCGCGCTCGAAGGAGAGTTTCTTGACGTCCGCTTGCGTGTTTTCGGCCATATCGAGTTCCCGGATGCGCGCCCGGTCGGAAGCGCAGAATCAAGCAAAATAATTCGGGCCTATTGTGGCGGCTACTCACGCGCCCATCAACGCGGTGACATGCGCGGCAACCGATTCCTTCAGCCCCTGCAGGTCGTAGCCGCCTTCCAGCACCGAGACAACCCGGCCGCCGGCGCTCGAATCAGCCACATCCATCAGCTTGCGGGTGACCCAGCCGAAATCGTCCGCCTTCAGGTTGAGCGAGGCGAGGGGATCGCGGTAATGCGCATCGAAGCCGGCGGAGATGATCACGAGCTCCGGCGAGAATTTCTGCAATTGCGGCAGGATCAGGTTCTCGAACGCTGCGCGGAACTTGGCGCTGCCGTCTTCGGAAGCCAGCGGCGCATTGACGATGGTGTCGTGCTCGCCGCGCTCGCCGCTGGCGCCGGTGCCGGGAAACAGCGGCATCTGGTGCGTCGAGCAGTACATCACGGTCGGATCGTGCCAGAAAATATCCTGCGTGCCGTTGCCGTGATGGACGTCGAAATCGACGATCGCGGCGCGGCCGATGCCGTATTTGCGCTGGGCGTGACGCGCGGCAATGGCGACATTGTCGAAGAAGCAGAAGCCCATCGGCTTCGAGACCTCGGCATGATGGCCGGGCGGGCGCACCGCGACGAAGGCATTCTGATGGGTTCCGGACATGACGGCGTCGGTTGCGGCCACCGCGCCGCCGACGCCGCGCATCACCGCTTCCCAGGTGCCCGGCGACATCGAGGTGTCGCCGTCGATATAGATCATGCCGCTCGTGGGCGCGATGTGCCGGAGCTCGCCGACATAATGCTCGCCATGACAGAGCGTGACGGAATCGAGACTGCCTTCCGGTGCCTCGCTGCGCGTGAGCGGCTTGAAGCGATCTTCTCCCAGCGTCTCGGCGACCGCGCGCAGTCGGTCCGGACGTTCGGGGTGCCCCGGGGGCGTGACATGGTCGAGGCAGGCGGTATGGGTCAGAAGCAGTGTCATGCGAAATCCTGGCGTAGAGGAGCGCGCCGGCAAGGAGCGGCTAATCTAGGCCGTTAGAGGCCGCTCGGAAAGGCCCACGGCGCCGGGCTCAGTTGATCCGGACGATGCGATCGGCGGCCGTCGGGGCGATCGGGCTGTTCGCCGCAAAATAGGTATGCAGCGCGTCGACGTCATAGACGCCGGTCAGCGGTGCGGTTCCTTCCGTCAGCACGGTAAAACCGTCGCCGCCGACGAACAGGAAATGATTGACGGTGACGCGATAGAGCGCGGCGGGATCGACCGGCTGCCCGTTCAGCGTCATCCGTTCGGCGATGATGCGTTCGCCATCGCCCTTCGATCCGTCCCATGCATAGCTGAATCCTTTCGACACCTGCAAGATCCGCGGCCGCTTCGGGTCGCGCCATTGCGCCTCCAGCATCTCCTTGATCTGTTTTCCGGTCAGCGTCAGCGTCACCAGTTGGTTGCGGAACGGCTGGCTGGCGAACAGATCGGCATAGGTCACCGCGCCTTCTTCCTTCCGCGTGACGTCGGCGCGGACGCCGCCGGGATTGGTGAAAGCGATGACCGCGCCACCCTTTGCTTGCGCGCTGGTGGCCGCGAGCTGCGCGTCCGCGATGATGTCGCCGAGCGGACTTTCGCCTGCAGCGTTCGGCACGCGCGACAGCGTCGCCGTCACCGAACCCGCCGGGCGGTTGGCGATCGGCGCGGCAAGCCGGTCATAGGATTCGAGCAGCGCGGTCTGTTGCGCATCCTTCGCAAGCGTTGCGGTGCGGACGATGTTGTTGCCGGCGCTGGCGCTGACGATGTCGCGTGTGACGGGATCGAGTTTCAGATCGATCGCGGTGACGAGCGTGCCGTATTTGTCGCCTGACGTGACAAGCCGCCCGTCGATCTCGCAGACATAGGCGCGGTGGGTGTGGCCGGAGACCACGACGTCCACTGCCTTGTCGAATTTCCTGACGATATCGACGATCGGCCCGGAAATGCCGGGACAGTCGTTATAGTCCCCGGTCGGCAAGCCGCCTTCGTGGATCAGCACGACGATGGCCTCGACGCCACGCGCCTTCAATTCCGGAATCAGCGCGTTGACCGTCTCGGCCTCGTCGCGGAATTCGAGGCCGGCAATGCCGACAGGCGAGACGAGGCCAGGCGTGCCTTTCAAGGTCAGGCCGATGAAGGCGACCGGGATGCCGTCGAACTCCCGGATTTCGTAAGCGGGAAACACCGTCTTGCCGCTGCTTTTCTCGAACGTGCTGGCGGCGAGGTAGCGGAATTTCGCGCCTGTAAACGGGTGCGGCCCCTGGCATTGGTCGACCGGATGGCAGCCGCCGTTCTGTATGCGCAACAGCTCGTCCTTGCCCTCGTCGAATTCGTGATTGCCGACGGCGGAAATGTTCAAGCCCATCATCGACAGCGCTTCGATCGTCGGCTCGTCATGAAACATCGCCGACAGGAACGGGCTGGCGCCGATCAAATCGCCCGCCGCGACGAAGATCGAGTTCTTGTGTCCCTCGCGAAGCTGGCTGACCAGCGTCGCCATGTGCTCGGCGCCGCCGGCTTCGACGGTGATTTTCTTCGTGCTGTCCTCGGGATCGGTAATGATGATGCCGCCCGGCGCCGGACGGAGGTAGCCGTGAAAATCATTGATCGCGAGAATGCGCAGGTCGACGGGCGCAGGCGTTTGCGCGAAGGAAGCGGCAGGCGCCAGCATGATCGCCAGCGCAAGGACGGGTTTAAGAAGAACTTTCATGGCTTTGATGTTTCCGCGTCATTGCGAGGAGCGCAGCGACGAAGCAATCCATTCTTTCTTGATGCGGCGCGATGGATTGCTTCGCTGCGCTCGCAATAACCGCGGGCGGGGGAGCGCGCCCTTACGTTACCCCTTCTTCCGCTCGAAGAACGCCTTGAACGCGGTTACCGCTTCCTTCGAGCGCAATCGTTCGCCGAACAGGTGGCCTTCCTGGTCGATCCGGCGCGTCATGTCTTCCGGCGGCAGTTTCAGCAGTTTGCGCGTGATCGCGACCGCCTCCGCCGGCAGCGCGCAAATCTCGCGCGCGACCTTGCGCGCCTCGGCTTCGGTGTGTCCGGGCGCCACCACCACATTGACGAAGCCCGCCTCGCGCGCCTCGTCGGCGGACATCTTGCGTCCCATCACCAGCATGGCGAAGGCGCGCTGGTGCCCCATGCTGCGCGGCATCAACAGGCTGGAGGCGCCTTCGGGCACCAGTCCGAGATTGATGAACGGCGTGGAGAAGGTCGCGGTCGTGCTGGCCAGCACATAGTCGCAATGGAACAGCATGGTGGTGCCGATGCCGATTGCGACGCCGTCGACGGCGGCGATGATCGGCTTGACGTTGTGCGCCAGCGAATAAAGCAGCTTTACGGCGTTGGAGGCGCCGCGCGGCGTGTCGGTATCAGATGTGCTCTCTTTGAGAAAATCCTCGAGATCGTTGCCGGCGGTGAACACGCCCGAACCGCCTGTTATGATGATGCAGCGGATATCGGGATTGTTCTGGGCCTTGTCGATCGCATCGCTCATCCCGCGATACATGTCCTGGGTGAACGCGTTCTTCTTCTCGGGCCGCCGCAGCTTGATCACGCGCGTCGCGTCTTCGTCTGAAACAATGAGGTGCCCGGTCATGAACTGTCCCTGGATCGCGGGCGGCAACGCTGCCGCTGGCCAATCATCCGGCCATATCCTACATGATCCGGCAAGGGGCCCAACTACTCCGTGCAATTTTCCCGGGGGTGTGACTACGAGGTTAATGCAATGCAGCTAGGCGGAATTCATCATCTGACCGCGATCTCGGCGAAGCCGCGGGAGAATTTGGCCTTTTACACCGGCCTGCTTGGCATGCGGCTGGTCAAGAAGACCGTCAACCAGGACGACGTCAGCGCCTACCACCTGTTCTATGCCGACGGCAAAGCCAATCCCGGCACCGATCTCACCTTCTTCGATTTTCCCGCAGCCCCCGAACGGCGTGGAACCAATTCGATCTCGCGCACCGGCCTGCGCGTTGCCGGCGAGAAGACCCTCGGCTACTGGCGGGATCGCCTCAGGAAGGCCGGCGTGGAGACCCGCGACATCGTCGAAGTCGACGGCCGCCTGACGCTGCCGTTCGAGGACGGCGAGGGGCAGCGGCTGGTGCTGATCGACGATGGCGGGAAGGGCGCCGCCTCGCCGTGGGAGAAGAGCCCGGTGCCGGCGGAGCATCAGATCCGCGGGCTCGGTCCGATCGTGCTGACCGTGCATGAGCTGTCGCGCACCGCCTTCGTGCTGACCGAGGTCATGAACATGCGCCGCGCGCGGGAATATGCCGCCCACGGTGCACAGATTCACGTGTTCGAGATGGGCGAGGCAAGGGGAGAGAGCAACCCCGCCGCCGAGTTGCACGTCCTCGAGGACAAGGCCTCGCCGATCGCGCGCCAGGGCGCCGGCGGCGTGCACCACGTCGCGTTCCGCACCCCCGACGAGGCGCAGTATCACGCCTGGACGAAACGCCTGACGGACTTGCGCATCCCCAACAGCGGCGAGATCGACCGCTTCTATTTCCGCAGCCTCTATTTCCGCGAACCTAACGGCATCCTGTTCGAGATCGCAACGGATGGTCCGGGTTTCGCGACGGATGAGCCGATGGAAACGCTCGGCGAAAAGCTGGCGCTGCCGCCATTCCTGGAGCCGCGAAGGGCGGCGATCGAGGCGGGGCTGAAGCCGATCGAGTGAATCCGTAGGATGGGTAGAGCGCAGCGAAACCCATCGTCTTGCCGCACACCGTGTTTGATGGGTTTCGCTGCGCTCCACCCATCCTACGCGCTGGAGTATCCATGAGCCTTGGACTTGCCAAACATGACGCGTTGATTTTTGAGCGGGACGGCGCCTTGCGCAAGACTGCCGTGCTCGGCGCGTCGGACTTGCCGGAGCTTGACGACATCGTTGCCGAACTGCCGCCGGATCAAGCGGGAATCCGGCTTCATGGGATTTCCGCACTTCGCCCGCTGCTTGCCTCATCGGGGGCGATTGGACAAATAGCGGCCTCGACGCTGGGCGATGCGTGCCGGCCGGTCAGGGCAATCCTTTTCGACAAGATCGCTTCGACAAACTGGGCGCTGCCCTGGCATCAGGATCGAACCATTGCGGTGACGCGGCGTGTCGAAGTCGAGGGCTTTGGTCCCTGGACCGTCAAGAGCGGTCTGCTTCACGTGGCTCCGCCGTTCGATGTCCTGGCTGGCATGGTGACGCTGCGTGTCCACCTCGACCGGGTGCCGGAAACCAACGCGCCGCTTCTGATCGTGCCGGGGTCGCATCGGCTCGGACAAATTTCCGAAAGCGAGATCAAGTCCGTCGTTCAAAGGTGCGGGACTGCCGTCTGTCTCGCCGATGCCGGAGACGTCTGGCTCTATTCGACGCCGATCCTTCACAGTTCGGAAGCTGCGCGCTATCCCGTCAGTCGCAGAGTCCTGCAAGTCGACTTCGCTGTCGGCGATCTTCCCGGCGGATTGACGTGGCTCGGCGTCTGAATGAGTGCGCAGCAAGTTTCGCAGGAGGGATAGCGCGAAGCAAAACCCATCATTGGTCCACGCCGCAGCTGATGGGCATCGCTGCGCGCCACCCATCCTGCGGACAATCACCACCGGGATGGGTGTGATGCGCCCGTCACCGCGATTTCGTTTCTAACGCATCTGAAGAAGTGACCACCATCAACCGAGGAGCCAAAATGCGTAAATTCCTTGTCGAAAATTTATCGGATCAATCGGTCAACCTCGGCATAGAACCTTGGGCAGATCTGGAAATTTTGGCGCCGGGTGGTCGGGTCGTATTCGAGTACGAAGAGCATGAAGAGCCTGCCGGGATCGAGTTTTCGATAATGGGCAACGGCAGAGTCGTTGTGGGTATCGTCAGTGATTTGATCAAAATAACGGGCAACAACGGCGAAAAAATCTTCAAGTGCTGAGCAAGGATGCTCCCAGCTCGATTAAACGAGCAGGTCGTACGGCGGATTAGCCGTGTGGTGGGTTACGGCTTCGCCTAACCCACCCTACGAAGCTGCGTTGATAGCCTCACGCCTCGTTTTTCGGCGTGTACTTGCCGAGCACGCATTTGTAGCTTTGCAATCGCCAGGCGTGATACGGGCCCTTGGCGAGCCAGTCGGCGATTCCGATTTGTGCGTTGACGGCGCAGGCACCCATGGTGATGCCGGACTGCTCACTGGTGGTGACGACCTTTTCGAGGCAGAGCTGGCTGTTGCAGAGAACAGCGATGAGGGTGACGAGCATGGTGACCTTCGTTGAAAAGAGAATATCCTGTGTTCAACTCATGCAGGGTTCATGCCACCCTCGATGCACGCGTGTCCTGCCCGATATTCCGTGGACGCACTGACCTGTAAAAATACGGTGCAAGCCGGGCCTTTTGGCGCGGACGGCGGCAACAACGCCTGCAGAATACAACTTGCGACGACAGTAGAATCCGCGCGTGAACGATTCGCAAAGCGTAGAACTACGGTCAACGCGCCGGAACGGCTGTGACTGTCGTCACGCGGCAACAGTTCCGGATGCTTTGGCCTGAATTGTGCCAAGGGCAGAAATCGCTCCTCGCAGGATCGGTGGAGCGACTTGTCCGCCGTAGCTCAAAGAGCGAAGGCGGAAGCGATACCCGTCGCGGTCCCGCGAGCGGCGTCGATGCAATTCGCTGAGCACGCCAGCGAAAGAGTATGAGCGCGAAGCTGCAAATTCAGTTAGGCGGCCGACGTCAGCACTGAAGCGCATTTCGGACTCAATCCCGACAACGCGCCATATCTATCTCGCGCTCTACGTGCAGGGCGGTTCCGCGCGGGGCCCGGATGAGACATTCGTGCAACAACCATCGCCCGAAATTCCGGAAGGCGAATCGTTGGGCAGCGATGGCCTGCGGGTGCGGGTATAATCGCATCAACGAATCCGAAGAGGGGTTTTCGATGTCGAAGTTTGCGATCGGCGAGCAAGTCGAAAACGTTGCCAACGATCATGAGTCGGGCGCGGTTGTCGCCGTGTTTCCGACCGTTGATGGAAGCTTTAGATATGCCGTCGACACGGAAGGCTATGGCGCACTTCAGTTCTTCGCCGAGGAAAAGCTGACGATCGCCGTTTCGAGGCGGGGGGCCACATGACAGGCCGTGCAACCACGCGAGCGATTTCCGCCGCCGAACCGACGGAGGGCGACAGCGACGCCATGCGCATCAGGCATCAGCTTGATGCCTGGGCCAATGCCTCAAATCGTGCCCCTAGATTGGTGACAACACCCGCAGAAGCCCTCAACAATGAATCATCTGGGGAGGCGCCCCAGGCGGCAAAGAAACGCAGCCGCTCCTCCCCGGCGGCCGGTCGCAGCAAAACCACCAGGGCGACCAAGGCCAAGGCAGCAGCAACGGCAGCAGCCACGGAAGCGACCGAAGCCAACGTCGAGCCGGAGGTGCCGAACGCGCCGCTTGAGCCGCCGACGGTTGCCGCCGCGCCTGCTATGCCTGAGGTCGTTTCCGTCGTTTCCGCCCCACCAAGGCAGGAACGCACCAGCCGTGTCTTTGCCATTGCCGCCGCTCTCGCGCTGGCGACGGTGGCTGCCTATTTTTCGGTCGCGGGCATGGCCGAAATATTTCCCGGCGATCCGGTCGCGGTCATGGTGCTCGCCGCCACGATGGAGGCCGGCAAGCTCGTGATCGCCGGGTGGCTGGCCGCGCATTGGCGCCAAACCAGCTGGAAAATGCGTTCGGTCATGGTCGCACTCGTCGCCGGCCTTGCGCTGATCAACGCCGCCGGTGTGTTCGGCAAGCTGGTCGAGGCGCATGTCAGTGTCGCGGCCACCGCGCGGTCAGGCGTCACCGAGCGCATTGAATCGCTTGACGCCCGCGTGGTGGCGCAAACGGCCGCCGTTGCCGATCTCGCCGGCCGTATCGCGCAGATCGACCGTGCCGTCGATGAATCGACACGGCGCGGCCGGGTGACGCGGGCCCTCAACATCGTCAGCCAGGAGCGGGCGACGCGGGACGGGCTGGATGCGCAGCGGCAGGCGGCAACGGCTACGCTGGTCGACCTGCAGGCACAGCGCGCGGCGCTGGCCGGCGAACGCTCGCGCATCGAAGCGTCCACCGGTCCGATCCAGTATCTCGCCATGATGGTCGGCGCGGCGCCCGAAGCCGCGGTGCGGTGGCTGATATTGTTGATGGTGCTGTGCTGCGATCCGGCGGCAATCGCCCTGACAGTCGCGGCGTCCAGTTCGCGACGGCAATGAGTAGTGGAGCCGGGGAACAGTTTCATTCGCTACCGCATGTCGCTGTCGCTCATGCGGGCTTCGCGCTTTAACTCACCCCGATAGCTGCGGCTTGCGTCTTCCCGCGTGGGCGGGAAGGGCAAGCGGTGGACCGGCTACATGGTCCTGCCTTTCGACAATCTTGCCGTTTTGGCGTTGGCTGTTTTCGTGCGCTTTGCCGTGCGGTGATTGTCGCGCGCAGTCACGCGCTCGCGCTTCTTGATGCTCGCTTGCGCTTCCTGCGTCTTCGCTCCGCCACGGCGGGAGGCATACTCCTTGCCGTCGATCGGTCCGACATGCGGCGGATCCCGGTCGAGATACGGCCGCCCGATGCCGTACGTCTTGCCGTTTTCGTCGATCCACTTCCAGAGCTTGTCGGTGGAGACCCAACGCTGCGCCCGTGTCGCGCCCTTGACGCTGACGATGTCAGCGGCAAGCCCGCGGCCATAACCGCCACGCAAACTTCCGCCATGGTAGGACCGATTGCTCGCGGCCTTCAGGCCGCTGGCGATCCCCTGACGGTAGTCGTCGCGGAACGCGCTGGTGATGCCGGGCGACAGCCCTGCCTGCTCGGCCGCGTGCAGCGTATGAAAGAGTTTCAGCTTGAAGCTCTTGTCCATGCCGCCGATCACGTAGTCGATCATTGTCATGCCGGCTCTGTCGGCCGCCTTCGGGTCCTTCCAGGTAAAATCCTCGTCGACGCGCTTGGTGAAGGTCCTGGTGACGGTTCTCGTCTTTCCCTTCCGCTTGATCGTCACCTTCCGCTGCTCATACACCTTGATCGCGTCGATCTTGGGCGCGCGCTCGTAGAGCGCCCAGAGATAGCGATCGATGCAGATCTCCGCGACGAGACACTCCTCGTTGATTTCGATGGTGCTGACAGCCGGCAGGACAGTGTCGGGCATCGAAGCGGTCGCGCTCGCCGCGGCCACGTTGGCGGCAGGCATCTCTGGTGCGAGCACCTCCGCCGGATCGGTCAGCGAGGCCACGACAAAAGGTTTCGGCTCTTCCGGGACAACCGTGTCGGGCGCTTTCGTGATGTCCGGCGCTTTCGCCGCTTCAGGCGCTTTCCCGATCACGGTCGCCGCAGGGAGCGGCACCTGGATGGTATCGATGGCGGCGCTTGCCAGCGCGATCACCGGTGGCGTGACGACGGGCGGCGTAACCACGGGCTCGGCGCTTGCGACGCGTGACAGTTCCTTGCGTTCCGCGGTTGAAGCCGCCTCGGCGCTCTCGATCGAAGCGCCGGCATTCTTGACAGAAGCGCTGACCCTTTCGATGGGAGTTGCACCGGGGCTGGCAAGCCAGACGAGAACCCAGCTCGAGAGGGCCACGCCCGTGAGAAGGTTGATTCGACGCTGCGCTTTCGTCGCCAATCGCCATGGGTCCATCGTCCGGCCTCCAAGGCTCCGCATGAGCCTGATTGCACAAGCACGCGATTGGCTCATTCTTCGGATTGCGAAATGAATGCGCAACGGCCGGAGACTACGGGATCATCTGTTTTTTCAACGGTGTTGCTTCGCTACAACGCGAAACGGCATGGAACTTGTTGTGTATTTTTGGGACTTGTGCACGCTACCCAACAGAGGAACGACGATCGCAGGGCCATACGGCGGATAACGCAGCGCAAATCCGCCTTGGTTCGTCGAATAGCACCTGTGGAGGCCGGTTACGTTTCGCTAACCCACCTTGCGAATTGTCAGCCCAGCAACACCGCGTCCGCGCCGTTCACCGCATCGGCTGAGTCCGTCACCGTCTTCTCTAGCGAGCTTGCCTGCACGGTGATGTTCTCGGCGAAGAACCGCGCCACCGTGACGTAGCGCTGCGGATCGCCGGCCTCGCCATTGCTCTTGGCGGCGAGCGCTTCGCCGGCCAGCATGCAGCCGCCAACCGTTGAGCCGAACAGGCGCAGGTAGGGCGTCGCGCCGGCGAGTGCGTCGTTCGGCGCGGAGGCGACGCGCTCCAGCAGCCATTTGCTGGCGCGTTCGAGCGAGCCAAGTGCGTCGCGCAGTTTTGCGCCCGTGGTGCCGAAGGCGGGATCGTTCGAGGTTTCGACCTGCTTGACGATGCCGCCGAGTTCATCGAGCAGCGCCCACACCGAGGCGCCGCCATTGGCCGCGAGCTTGCGTGTGACGAGGTCGATCGACTGGATGCCGTTGGTGCCCTCGTAGATCGAGGTGATGCGCGCGTCGCGGTAGTGCTGTGCCGCGCCGGTTTCCTCGATGAAGCCCATGCCGCCATGGATCTGCACGCCGAGATACGTCACCTCGTTGCCGATGTCGGTGGAGAACGCTTTTGCAATCGGCGTCAGCAGCGCGCCGCGGGCGGCAGCGTCGGCGCGGACCTTTGCGTCCTTGGCGCGCGTGGCAATGTCGAGCGCGACGGCGGTGGCATAGCAGATCGAGCGCGCCGCAGCCGTCATGCTGCGCATCTGCAGCAGCATGCGCTTGACGTCGGGATGCACGATGATCGGATCGAGCCCGTCGCCTTGTCTGCCGACGGCACGGCCCTGCTTGCGCTCCTGCGCGAAGGTGAGCGCCTGCTGATAGGCGCGGTCGGCAATCCCGACGCCTTCGAGGCCGACGCCGAGGCGGGCCTGGTTCATCATCGTGAACATGCAGAGCATGCCCTTGTTTTCTTCGCCGATGAGGTAGCCGATCGCGCCGCCCTGATCGCCCATGGTCATGGTGCAGGTGGGGGAGGCGTGCATGCCGAGCTTGTGCTCGACGCCGCTAGGATAGATGTCGTTGCGCGCGCCGAGCGAGCCGTCGGCATTGACGAGGAATTTCGGAATCAGAAACAGCGAAATCCCCTTGGTGCCCGCGGGGGCATCGGGCAGGCGCGCCAGCACGAAATGCACGATGTTATCGGTCATGTCGTGATCGCCATAGGTGATGAAGATTTTTGTCCCTTTGATGCGATAGGTGCCGTCGCCGACCGGCTCGGCGCGCGTCCGCAATGCGCCGACGTCGGAGCCGGCCTGCGGTTCGGTGAGCTGCATGGTGCCGGTCCATTCGCCGGAGACGAGCTTCTCCAGATAGATTCGCTTGAGCTCCTCGCTGCCATGGGCGTCCAGCGCCTCGATCGCCGAGAGCGTGAGCAGCGGGCAGAGGCCGAAGGCAATGTTCGAGGCACTCCAGATTTCGGTGCAGGCGGCGTTGATCGCCAGCGGCAGGCCCTGGCCGCCAAATGCTTCCGGTCCCGACACCGCGTTCCACCCGGCAGCCGTCCAGCGCTGATAGGCATCCGGCCAGCCGGGGGCGGTGGTCACCTTGTTGTCCGCCAGCTTGATGCCGTGTTCGTCGCCGACGCGGTTCAGCGGCGCCAGCACGTCGCCGGCGAATTTGCCGGCTTCTTCCAGCACGGCGGCGGTAATGTCGCCGTCGAAATCGCCGTAATGGCCGGCCTTCACAGCCGCCTGCAGCCCGGCGCCGTGGTTGAGCGCGAGCAGAATGTCGGAGATCGGCGCGCGGTAGGTCATGACGAAAATCTCGCTTTTTTGGCCAATGTACTGCCGCCGTCTTCCCACGAAATTTGGGTTCTCTCAACTCTCCGCCGGGCGGTATTCGGCCGCGCTGGCGGCACGAAACCGGCCCGGGAGACCCGGAGTGGTGACCCTTTATAAAGGGTCGGATCAGTGGAGCCGATTTTGGCGTGAAATTCGCCCCCACGGCCTGTTGAAATGGCGTGGCTCCCTCTATAGACCGGCGGGGCCGGACACGGATCGGGCGGTCGATCCGCCTGTTCCAGCCCGGCGTGTTGGGGCGTAGCCAAGCGGTAAGGCAGCGGATTTTGATTCCGCCATTCGGAGGTTCGATCCCTCCCGCCCCAGCCANTTGATATTACTCGTCTAATCGCCCTTTTGGTTGCTTCATTTGGAAGAGCGCGATTCCGCCGCCTGTTGAAGAGAGGATCGCTATGGGGGCTGCAAACGCCGTGCGTGCACCGAGCCCGACACCACGAAGCCAGGGGAAAGAACATCTCATCGGCTGCTGCAGCCGTGGGATTGGCCGGCAATGAACCGGCAGGCGGCTCATTTGGTCGGCGGCGACTGGTGGGCACGAAGTCGCCGGCTACCAAAGTGCGGATGTCTTCCGCCGTGATGACGCCAGTGGCGATGCTTGCGCGGGGTCATATTCGTATTCGGCGTTGCACTCTTTGGCACAGACACCCTTTGGTCATTTGATTGGGCCACCGACAGATTTTGAGGCACTGCAACTGCCGTCAACGCGCCGATAATCAGGGCGCTTGCATAGAAGTCGGATTTTCATGCTTGCCTCCGTGCGTTGCTTCAGATCCGAATGTCACCTCTCGTCAAAATGACCCGAACACCGAACCCAGTATCAGGACAGCAACAAGTGCGATGATGCAACTGACGATCACGGTCATCACCATGTCGAGATAGCTCTCACGGTGAGTAAGACCGCTGGTTTGCAGCAACAGCAACACCGTGCCGTTGTGGGGAAGCGCGTCCAGCGTACCGGCGCTCATCGTTGTTATGCGATGCATCAACTCGGGATCGATGTGATGCTCAGTAGCAAGACGCATAAAGTCGGCGCCAAACGCATTGAGCACAATTGCCATGCCGCCGGAAGCAGTACCGGTCAGCCCCGCCAGCACATTCATGGAGAGAGCCAATGAGACCAGCGGTCCTCCCTGAACCGAGAATACCGCATCGCGAACCAGCGCAAACGCTGGCACTGCAGCAACGACCGCGCCGAAGCCGACAAGACTGGCGATCATCAGCATCGGCAAGGCGGCAGAATTCGCACCCGCGTCGAGAGTTTCGCGCACGGATGGCAAGCGTCGAAAGTTGATGAGAATGACAGTCAAGTTTGCCAACGCGAGGGCCACCAAAACTGACCAGACGCCGGACACGGCCCCGATCGTGATACCGCCCCAGCGGGGCTCGGACAGGAACGAAAAATCGAGCCGCGGGAATACGACGAGCGCCATCAGGAAATTGGTGACGATAACGACGACGATGGGCAGGATGGCCAGGACGAAGGGCGGCCCGCTCTCGGCCCGCTTGCCATGTGGTAACTCGGCCGGGTCGAAGTCGCCCGCCGGTGCCGCCTGCTCGCGGACCATCTCGTTGACGACAGGAGCGATTCCCGCCTCGCCAGCGTAACCTTCGCCAGCCTTGCGCGCGGCCGCCTCAGCACGGCGAAGCCACCACATGCCGAAGACAAAGATGATGGCCGACGCGATGAGACTCAACCCGGGGGCCGCAAAGGTGGTGGTGCCGAAGTACGGCATCGGAATCGCGTTATTGACCGAGGGGGTTCCCGGCATCACCGACATGGTGAAGGTGAATGCACCGAGGCCGACAGCCGCCGGTATCAACCGGGGCGGCAGATTCGTGGCCCGGAACATCTCGTGAGCCAGCGGGGCCAGCACGAAAAACGCCACGAACACGCTCACACCGCCATAGGTCACGATCGCCGAGGCCGCCACCACCGCGAGCATCGTGTGGCTGGCACCTAACTTCTTGGTCAAATACTGCGCGATGGCGCTGACCGAGCCGCTGTCGCCCATGAGCTTGCCGAACAATCCGCCGAGCAGAAACAGGGGGAACCATTGCGCCACAAAACGCGCCGCTCCCGACATGAAAGTTTGCGTCCAGTGGGCGAGGAGCGGTTCTCCCGAGAACACGGCCACGATGATCGCCGCCGGCGGAGCGACCATCAGAATGCTCCAACCCCGGTACGCGAGCCACATGAGCAGGGCGAGACCGAGCAATATCCCAATGAGTCCCATGGTTCGCTTCCTCCTGCAAATCGAGGTTGATGATTAAGTTACTCGCAGGCCCCACGGCAGTGCGAGGGCGAACCAAACCGCGAACATCACCATCCAGAGCACCTGCATCCAAACGAAGTAGGGGAGCATCAGCGCCACTACCGTGCCGACGCCCGCATCCGGCTTGTATTTCCAGGCGATCCCGACCAGGAGGGCGAAGTAGAGTTGATTGGTGTCAGCTGATTCATCATTGAGTCGCCGACGCGATAGGCGGCCAGCACTGCCTCCGGAAAGAGGGGAAAGGCATGGCTAAGTCTCCTTCGCTTCATTGGCCCGTAGCTGGGCGGCAGGCTTCTCGATACTGACAGCAGGTACCTCCTCCAGGCGTTGCCGCGGCAACAGGAACAGCCACGTCACAAGCACGAAAGGAGCCGTCAGAGCCGGAATCGCGAACGGTGTCAGCGCAACGTTCATGGCTGACTGGACGATTACCGTGAACACCGTGGCGAGGACCGTGTAGGCCACGACGCGCCAACTCGGCTGATAGAAGACGGTACCGAGTGCGATTGCCGTCAGTACCGGGCTGAATCCGAGGAGACCGCCGGTGATCAGGTCACTCTCGGCGCCGAAGAGATGGGCCGTCAGCACAGCCAATATCGCGCCTCCGAGAGCGAAGGCGGCGGCTGCGCGCGAGCTCACGGCGAGCCCCGCAAGCAGGAGCAGCGCCGCGATGCTGCTGGCTTTCAGGAAGACCTGCGAAATGCTCAGGAACACGCCCTGAACAAGGTCAATCAGCTGGAGCGGGCTTCCCTTGTAGGGTTGGAACGCGGTCACAACGTTGCCCGTCGGCAGTGCTGCTCCCGCGAGGCCGGAGAATCCATACGTGGCCAACAAGAGAAGCCACGTTGTGAGCACGAACGGAAATGTGAGAGCGCCACCCCAAGGCTTTACGACGTTGGTCGTCGCCAGCATCACGACGACCGATACGGCCGCCCCCAGTATCACATACACCCAAAGCAGCGGTCCGGGCGCCAGAAACGTCGCCAGCGCAAGGCCGACGAGGATGCCGTTGAAGCCGTAGAGTCCGGCATGGAGCGACTCGGTATCGGCGTGGAGCAACTGCGCGGTGAGGTTTGCCGCGACGACCGCGAGGACGCCCGCAACTGCCACCCGGGGAACGCCAGCTGCATATGACCCCCAGGCGATCGCTGCGAGGAAGAGAATCCCGCTTAGCGGGTTGTTTTGAAACATGACTTGCCCCACGCTGCGCAAATTGATGTCCAAGAACCGCAATGCGCCTGACGATGCGGCGAGGCTTTCCCACTTTGCCAGGACCTGTTCCATTGCTGCCTCCTCTGAGGTGTCGTCACCCGCTCTCGGCTAGCGCCATAGATAGCGCGGAGGTAACGCGGCGCCGATGATCTCCTGACGAACGATTTCCCAGAACTCGCGAACCTTGGCCTTCACCTGCGCGGTTTCGTGGCCCAGCACTTTGAAGATCACGCCGGCATCGTTGGGCAGACGACAGGCGCCGAACGCCAGGCCTTCCGCAAAATTCACATCGGCCCCTGCGCGGGCGTGGATGCGTTCGGCCTTGTCTTTGGGAGCGCACAGGATCACGTTGGCGAACACGTCGAAGGAGTCCATCACACCAGTCTGCCGCATCACATATCGCCGTGGCTCGATCACCAGTTTCTCTGCGAACAGGGCACGACCATCGGACCGCGCCGCTGCTGTTGATATCGACAGCACGGTTGCTCCGAAGCACTCGTCCAGATGATGGTGCTTTCGGCCTGGTTGAATAATTTCTGAAAGGAGCAATGTGGCGGACGGAGCGACGCAGATTTGTGTATCGCTGATGAACCGTGAGTGCCGGTGCGGGATTACTGGCTCGGGAAGAAACTCCAAGTATGCGTCATCGGCAAGCGAAATAGTTTGGCTTTGCGCCGCATAGTTGGCGTCCATTGCATGAATCTTGGTTGCCGATTGCGACGTGAGGTGCGCCTGCGCACGTGGACCTAGGGTTATGTCGAGAGCTAGCCTGTCTCCCTGCAGCAGGCAGCCCGTGGTGGTGATTAGAAATACGCAGGCCAAATCTGGCATTTGTTCGTCGCAATGCAACGCGCGCTGCACCATGTAGGGAACGCGGCGTTCCAGGTTTGCCAGGATCGTTTTGCCAGAGCGGTGTTCGAAACCCAGGCGGAGGAAGCCGGTCTTGCCCACAGTGCCGCTGCTCATCTGCGGCGGCTCATCCTGGAACGAGGCGAATTCCGGCATCGATGCGCCGAGCGCTTCAGCGCGCGCCCAGGGAGGGAAGGGTGCCGGTATCATGCTGAACGCCGTGCACGCGGGTTGACATCGAACAGGAACTCCCGCTCGATCAGCGCGACCAGTTCTGGAATGCCTTCCCCCGTCTTGCAGTTCGTGAACAGGAACGGCTTGCTACCGCGCATTATCGCTGAGTCCTGTTTCATCACCTCAAGGCTGGCCCCGACGTGGGGGGCAAGATCCGTCTTGTTGATCACCAGGATGTCGGAATACGTGATCCCGGGTCCGTTCTTGCGAGGGATCTTATCGCCCGCGGCGACGTCGATCACGTAAATGAAGTAGTCCACCAGCGCCGGCGAGAAGGTCAGCGTCAGATTATCGCCTCCGCTTTCGATCAGCACGACATCGCTATCCGGGAAGCGCCGTTCCATATCCTCGACCGCAGCGAGGTTCATGCTTGGGTCTTCGCGGACCGCGGTATGAGGACAGGCGCCTGTCTCCACTCCGAGAATGCGTTCCTGGAGCAGAACACCCTTGAGGGTACGCTGAACGTGCTTGGCGTCTTCGGTCGTCACCACGTCATTGGTGATGATAAGCACCTTGATGCCGAGGTCGAGCAAACGCGGTGTAATGGCTTCCACGATCGCGGTCTTACCTGACCCGACCGGTCCGCCGATGCCGATACGCGTGATATTCTTCGACATCCGAAGCTCCCTTCAACGTCAGCTCATGAACAGGCGCACATGCGCCCTGGCATGGACGGCGGCCAGAACGTCCGTCAACGGCGCAAAACCTGCCATGTCCGACAACCGCGCCGTCGCGGCGGTCTCGTACATCCCTGCCGCTTGTCCGGTCAGCTCGTAGAGAATCTTCTGCGTCTCGATGTGGCTGACTTTCATCAACCGCAAGGCCGCACCGAGGATCGTTGTCGAAACGCCGTACTGGTGCACGAGAAACGCCTGGCTGGCGGGCAGATCCTGTACGGCAAAATTGATGGCCAGGGCTATCGGGTAGCAACCGGGGGTAACGGACCTTTCAATGCATTCACGCCAGGTGCGAAGCAGCGGCGCGCCCACCACCTCCACACCCATCTCCGTGAACTTCTTGCCCATGCGCACCGACATCGTCCGCGCTTCGTCTGAAAGCTTGCGCGCGTATGCCTGCGCATCGATCCGGATAAGGATATCGACGTCTCCCGAAGTCGCCGCGCGATGCGCGGCGATCAGCGCGATGCCGTCACCGCGCGCCGCTTGCTCCAGCGCGGTGCGCGCGAACGCTCGAAGCGTCGCCGCGTCGGTGACGACACCCTCCTGAATGGCGGATTCCAGGCCGGAGGAAAACGCGAATGCGCCAATGGGAAACATCGAGTCACCAAACTGCAGCATCCGCGAGAGAAATGCAGTGCTGCTCGATGCCTCGACGCCATCATTCTCGATGATCATGCGCAGAACCGACCGTTGCCGGCGATGTTTGTCCCTGAGCGGTGGCTCCCGGATGGGCGTGGACGTGCGTCGGTGGATGTCCGTACACGCGTCCCGTCTCGGCCTCGACACCGGCATAGCTCTCATGCGTGTGTGAATGCACCGGCCCCTCCGCGCCACCGAAAAGCCGACGTGATTCATGCGGAGCGAGGTAGGGAACGACCTCTCGGCCGGCTACGAATTCGTAGCGGATTCCTTCAAAACGGTGCGTGTTCATGACCGACGTCATCACCTTGCGATCGACCGTGAGCGGGACGTAGACGAGGCGGCCCTTGACCAAAGCCGGCCAATGCTGATTACCCATTGCATGGCCCAGTTCAACGCATGTGCGCATTGCCACTTCGGGCGCAAGGTGCGCTATCTCGTCGAGATGCACGACCATCACGTCACGCAGCTCGATCCTCGCGACCAGCGCCGTGCGCGCTTGGGCATCCCAGAGCAGCACGTCTCCATCGCGGATATGGGTGTTGCGGTCCATTGAGACTGCGATCTCCACGCCCTTTGCGGTCGTCTTGCGGAAGCGGCTCTTCTGCGCCTCCCACTGGTCGATCTCCAGCAAGTCCGTGTTCGCGGCAGACAAGCGCTTGGCCCATTCCCCATCGCCGATGTTGCCCAGAACGGATTTGATGAGAATCATGGCGAGCGCCTTAACTGAAGAAATACTTCTGATTTAGCGAGACTGTCGTCAGGGGCTGCACTGTCGCGTGCTTGCCGTCGACTGTTACGGCGAATGTTTCCGGACTGACTTCAATTTTCGGCGTCCCGGCATTTCTGACCATATCGCGCTTGCCGATCTTGCGCACATTTCGCACCGGCATCACCTGGCGGCGAAGCGCCAGCCGCTCCTTGATTCCGGCAGCATGAGCGACGCCGGAGACGAACGTGATGCAGTTGGCCGCCAACGCATCGCCATAGGCGCCGAACATGGGCCGATAGTAGGTGGGCTGCGGCGTCGGCAGCGACGCGTTTGGATCGCCCATTACCGCCCAGCTGATAAAGCCGTTCTTGATGACGATCTTGGGCTTGGCGCCAAAGAAGGCCGGCTCCCAGAGGACGAGGTCGGCGATCTTGCCGACCTCGACCGAGCCCAGCACGTCGGCAATACCGTGGGTGATCGCCGGGTTGATGGTGATCTTTGCCACGTAGCGCAGCACCCGGAAATTGTCGTTGCCCGGCGCGTCCTCCGGCAGTTTGCCGCGGCCGGTCTTCATCGCATCGGCGGTCTGGATGCAACGCAGCCAGCATTCCCCGATGCGTCCCATGGCCTGCGAATCGCTGGAGAACATCGAGATTACGCCGAGGTCCTGAAGGACGTTTTCCGCGGCGATGGTCTCAGCGCGGATGCGACTCTCAGTAAATGCAACATCCGACGGGATGTCGGGGCTGAGGTGGTGGCACACCATGATCATGTCATAGAGCTCCGCCTGCGAATTGATGCCGTAGGGGAGCGTGGGATTGGTCGAGGATGGCAAGACGTTGGGAAGGCCCGCGATCTTGATGATATCAGGCGCGTGGCCGCCGCCGGATCCTTCGGTATGAAACGAGTGGACCGTCCGACCCTCAAACGCTTCGATCGAATCGTCGACGAAGCCGGATTCGTTCAGCGTGTCGGTATGGATGCACACTTGAGTGTCCGTCTCGTCTGCGACGGTTAGCGCGGACCGAAGCACCGCGGGGGTGGTGCCCCAGTCTTCGTGACATTTCACGCCGACCGCACCCGCCTCGATCTGTTCAACCAGAGCCGCCTTGCCGTGTCCGTGCCCCTTGCCGAGGATGCCGACGTTGAGTGGCCAGTTTTCGAACGCGCGCAACATCATACTTATGTTCCCGGGACCCGACGTGACCGTTGTGGCATAGGAGCCGTCCGAGGGACCGGTGCCGCCACCGATCAATGTCGTGGTGCCGTTTGAGAGCGCCGCCTGCGCCTGCTGCGGAGAAATAAAGTGAATGTGTGTGTCGATCCCGGCGGCCGTCAGGATCAGATGTGAGCCGGAGATGGCATCGGTGGTCAGGCCAATCTCCAAGCCAGGCGTAACACGATCCATCGTCTGCGGATTGCCGGCCTTGCCGATCGCACTGATACGGCCGTCCCTGATCCCCACATCCGCTTTCACCACGCCCAGCACCGCGTCGATCACGGTCACGTTGGTGATCACGAGGTCAGGAGCACCGCCCGCCCGCGTCACCTGATTGTCCATGCCCATGCCCTCACGCATGCTCTTGCCACCGCCGAAGACGAGCTCGTCGCCGTAGCCGCCGCGTAAATCGCGCTCTATTTCGACGAACAAACCCGTATCGCCCAAGCGGATGCGGTCACCTGTCGTTGGACCGAAGAGGCCGACATATTCTTGTCGAGACATGGTAGGCATGGTGGCCTCATTCTACATTTGTCTTTCGACCCGACCTCACGCCTTATCTCGAGCGGAAGCCTCGCTGCGCCGCCTGCGCTACCGCCCTTGATTTGACCGTGGCGGCGTCCTTGCCTGCGGTAGGACCATCGACGAGATTGTTGAAGCCATAGACGGCGCGTTTGCCGCCGTAGGGAACGAGCTGAACCTCGCGTTCGTCACCGGGCTCGAACCGCGTTGCCGTCGATGAGGGAATGTTCAGGCGCAACCCGAAGGCCGCCGCGCGATCGAATTCCAGCGCACGATTGACTTCGAAAAAATGGAAATGCGATCCGACCTGTATCGGGCGGTCACCCGAATTGCGCACCTTAAGCGTCGTCACCGGACGATCGGCATCGAATGTGACCGCCGCTGAACTGCACACATAACCGCCGACCGGCACGTCCTTTGTTGCCGGGTCGACATTTCCGGCAACAGCGGGGCCGATTTTTGGTCCAGCCATGTTTAGCCTCCTGTCAGGGCACTCACTGGACGGGCGTGTGCACCGTCACCAGGCGACTGCCGTCGGTGAACACCGCCTCGATCTGCACCATCGGAATAAGATCGGCGACGCCATCCATCACATCAGCCTTGGTCAGGACGGTACGCGCCTCGTTGGTTACGTCTTCGATTGTTTTCCCAGCGCGCGCGCCATCAAGGGCGACCGCTGAGATGACAGCGACGGCTTCGGGATAATTGAGCTTGAGGCCCTTGGCTCTTCGCTTTAACGCGACATCTGCCATCATGTAGACGAGCAGCTTGTCGAACTCTCTCGGAGTAAGCTGCATGCAATCCTCCGGGTCCTGCCTGGCTTGCTTTACTCAGGGATAAGCAGGAGCACGATTGAGCTAATTGCTGTCGCCTCCATGGAACCTCGTCAGAATCTCCGCGCAACGACAGCTACTCGACATTAGGTGGACCACGACTGGGGCGTGTCAATCAGGGTTCTCCCCCGGTCTTCTATCGGAATCACCCTGATGGACCAGCTGTTGCTGGTGGCCGTATCGTCTTGAGCGACCCGCGTGAAAAGTTCTTGGCTTCGATGCCATCTTGAAATGTGCGCAATGAGCGAAGTCGCCCTGAACGTCGTGTCCTTCCTGTTTCTCGGCTTCTTCCTCGGAATGCGGCATGCAACCGACGCCGACCACGTGGTCGCCATTGCAACAATCGTCAGTCGCGAGCGCAGCGTGGCGGGCTCGGCGCTGATCGGCGCCGCCTGGGGCGTGGGGCACACCGTAACGGTCATCGCGGTCGGCGCGGCAATCATCGTGTTCGGGGTCGTCATTCCGCCGCGGCTCGGCATGTCGATGGAGTTTGCCGTCGGCATCATGCTGGTCCTGCTCGGCGTGCTTACCCTGGCAGGCATGCGCCGCACGGGCGGCGTGGCCCACGCGCATGTGGGCGTTTCCGACGCACAGGAGCCCGGCGTCCACGATCATCTCCATGCGCACGGCGACTATTTGCACCGGCACCCGCATGGTCACGGCCCCGGCGCGCACGGGCACGCCGACGAGCACACGCCACTGGCGCGGCTCGACCGCAGCGGGCTCGGCCGGATCGCGTTCTATGGCTGGCTGCGACCCTTCGTGGTCGGCCTCGTGCACGGCCTGGCAGGGTCGGCCGCCGTCGCCCTGATGATCCTGTCTATCATCCGCGAACCGATGGCCGCGCTCGGGTATCTGCTGCTGTTCGGGCTCGGGACTATCGTTGGAATGATGCTGATCACGCTGATCCTGTCGGCGCCGTTTGTGTTCACTGCTGTCAATCTGCCGAAATTCAATTGGCGGCTCCGCGTGGCATCGGGCCTAGTCAGCTTCGGCTTCGGGGTCGTCCTGATCTACGGCATCGGCTTTGCCGAGGGCGGTCTGTTCACCGACGCGCCGATCTGGGAGCCTCGTTGACCCCGTGCGCGGCTTGGGGTCAGCGGCAAGCCAGGAGTCGTAAGTCTGCTCCGCTGCCCACACCGATTGACCGCTGGGAAACCGAAGGCCAGCTATCTTTCAGGGTAATTTCCGGTCTCCACTAGGGTGATCATCTGATGTCACGCGGTGCGGCAGTAGCGCAGGCTCGCGGAAACATCGTCCGGTGCGGCGTGGAGACGCGCGTGCAGGTCTGCGACTGCGATAAATCTCTCGTCGGCAAGAACGCCGACGCCATCGCGCAGTAGCTGAGCGGCTAGCTAATCTCGCATCTCCGGTGCAAATCGGCGGAGTTGGAACATGCTGGAGGGTGGGATAGGCACAGACGGGCAGATGCCGCAATTGCATTGCTCATGACTGAAGTTGATGCGCCAGCAACAACAGAAATCCAATTGACCGGTAGATTGGGCTTATCGGCTTCCGTGAGGAAGCGCCCCGGCGGATCGTCGGGATCAGGAGGAACAAGACCATGTCGGATTACGATCGAAATGCCGGAACGTCTGGCCTTCCCGTCGACGCCGCCATCGCGATAGACGCCGGCCTGCGCGCCTACATGCTGCGCGTGTACAACTACATGGCCGCAGGTGTTGGCCTCACCGGCGTTGTCGCGTTTTTCACCTACCAGTTCACCGGCCCTGAACTACTGCAGAGTCCGCTGATGTGGGTGCTCATACTGGCCCCGCTGGGGCTGGTGTTTTTTATCAGCGCACGGATCAACACGTTGTCAGTGGAAGCGGCGCGAGGATTGTTTTTCCTCTATGCGGCCCTGGTCGGGGCTTCATTGTCGACCATTTTTCACATCTACACGCAATCCTCGATCACGCGGGTGTTCTTTATCTCGGCGGCGGCCTTCGGTGCGCTCAGCATCTGGGGCTACACCACTCAGCGAAACCTGTCGGGATTCGGAACTTTCCTGTTTATGGGCCTGGTCGGCATCATTATCGCGAGCCTCGTTAATCTGTTCCTGAGATCGAGCGAACTGGACTGGATGATTTCCATCATCGGTGTCGGCGTCTTTGCGGGCCTTACGGCCTACGATACGCAGCGGATCAAGGGCATGTACGACCGCGGCGATGACGCCACTTCTGCGGGCCGCAAGGCCGTGATGGGCGCGCTTTCGCTCTACCTCAACTTCATCAACCTTTTCATGATGCTGCTGCGTCTGATGGGTGGGCGACGGTAAAGTATGCGGTTTCAGAAGCGGGGAGCGAATAGGGACCGGGAGAGCAATTGGGATTGATGAAAACAGGGAAGGAGCGATCTTATGTGCAATTCTTGCTCGCAAGCAGGTCCCAGCCGTCGGTCGTTGTTGCTAGGGGGCGCTGCACTCGCAACGACTCCTCTCATCGGAAGTGTCGCTCAAGCCCAGCCCGTGTCGGCCGCCGACACGCCGGAAGCAGCGTTGAAACTAATGACCGAGGGCAACGAGCGCTATGTGGCGAACCAGCCGCGCGAACGGGATTTCTCTGCCGGACGCGCGAGCCGAGCACTTGGTCAAGCTCCCTTTGCAGCGATTTTTAGCTGCGCAGATTCTCGGGTCGCACCCGAACTCGCTTTTGATCAAGGGCCGGGAGATCTGTTTGTTGTTCGCGTTGCCGGCAATTTCGTAACGATCGAGGGGCTTGCGAGTTTGGAGTTTGGCGCTGCGGTGCTCGGCACCAAGTTGATCATGGTGCTCGGCCACAGCAGTTGTGGCGCGGTCAATGCCACCGTCGCGGCACTTCAGAAGGGCAACGATCTGCCCGGACACATCGCGGATCTGGTGCGGGCCATGAAACCGGGTATTGAAGAGGAAATGAAAAAAGCCGGTCCGGATCTCGAGCAGCGCGCTGTTGTCGCGAATGTACGCCATAATGTGAAGCGACTGGAACAGGCAACCCCGATTCTGGCGGAGATGGTGGCCAACAAGAAGCTCCGCGTGGTCGGTGCAGTATATGATCTTCCCACGGGAAAAGTCGCCATGGTTTAGTTTCGGGTGCCCATTCGATTCGAAGGGGAAAAGCGTTTGCGTCAAGACGCCTTTTCGCTGGCGCAAATCATCCTTCCTGGCGGAATGAGGTTCGCGTCCTGCGATTCTGCGCGCCATTTCTACCGCGCGAGCACCGCGGTACCCAGCGCAATGGTCAGTACGTGTTCAACTCGTTTTGTGGTTCAAGTCGCGCCATTATTTGCCCGGCTTGCACCCGTTCTCCGAGCTTGCCGCTCTTTTCCAGCAGGCGCCCGGAAATCCGAAACGCCACGCTCACTTCATCCTCGGCTTCGATACGGCCGGTAAATGTAAGCGCTTGGCCACCCTCGCGCTTCTCAACGGTTACGGTTCGAACTGGGCGGGCTGCCGGAGCTGCGGTTTCTGTGTCTCTCTGACAAGCCGCGAGCGACAACGCCGGTGCGATCGCAACAAGCGCCGTCATCAGCAATCGATACGATTTCGTCCTGCCGAAGCGTGAAGGCATGGCAAGACCTATGAAATGCTGATCGACCCAGGTGAGTATTTTCGGCCGGGGCGAAGACCCTCCGCCATCAGCAAAAGTACTGAGCGGTCCTGCTGATTGCCGAGGCCTTCAGTCAGTAGGCATCTCGTTTTGGCGTTGTCTACGGCGTGGTCATTAAGTAACTGAAATCGCGTTCAATCTTTAATTGTGACGGGGCGGAACTGAAAAATTCGAGCAAAATGAGATGTACAAATTGTGCCAAAAAGGTCGCCTTTTCTGATACGAAAACAGATGCTTGACGAGTGTTTTTCAGAGGGTATTTACTTAAGTAAGCCCAGCGCGCGATGTGGACTTAACGTTACGCAAGGAAAGCGACTAGTTCGATAGGCCGCGCGATCTGGGGAGTATCAGGGGCAAGACCGTGATGGGTCCCCGACCAGCGTACCACAAGCTCCACTGGATGCATGCTCCGGAATATCTCTTCGGAATGCAGATTTCGGATGTCGGACAGTTTTTCTACGAGAGCATGAATCCGGCTTTCGAACGCTCGCTCGGAATTTCAATCGCGAGCGAAAGAGCAATTCATGAATGCATGAGCGAAGAGGACGCAAAGTCCATTTGCGCTTCCTGCGATGCATGTGTGGCTACGGGAAGGTCAGTTCGCTACCGGCAACGCCTTACTCTCGGTGGACGTCGGCGCGAGTTTGATACGACGATCAATCCCGTCCGTGATTCCCAAAGCGGGAAGATTGTCAAGCTAGTCGGTAGCCACCGGGCGGTCGAAGAGCGGGTGACTGTCGATGCTGCCGACGGGACGGCGAAAAGGCGGGCTGCAGCAGGACTCGAGCTCCGGCTGTTATCGCTTCAGGAAGAGGTGCAGCAGCGGATTGCATCCGACCTACACGACTCGACTTGTCAGCATTTGATCGCCGCCAGCCTGAACATGATGCGATTGAGGCGCGCAATAGGCGATAATGATCATGCAGAGAGGATCATCGACGATATCGATGCGTCGATCGACCGGGCGCAGAGGGAGATCCGGGCCTTTACCTATCTGTTGCATCCCCAGAATCTGCTAACCGATGGCCTGAAGATTACGATCGAACAATTCGTAGACGGATTTTCGGCGCGCACTTCACTGAAGTCCAGTCTCCAGATCGCTCCCGAGGTTGATAGATTATCCTACGAGCGGCAGCGCGCTGTGCTGAGAGTTATTCAGGAAGCCCTCGCGAACGTCTTCCGTCATGCCCAAGCGACCCATGTGAAAGTCGCGATGGAAGCTACGGATACGCATTTCAAGCTTCGGGTTGCTGACAATGGCCGCGGCATGCCAACCCATCAGGCGAGATCGGGCCCTAAGGCGGTTTCATTTGGCGTCGGAATTCCGGCAATGAGAGCCAGATTGCGGCAGTTGGGCGGTACTCTGGAAATCCGCTCTTCATCAGCGAAAGGGGGGCGAGGTACTACGTTGCGCGCAGATCTACCGCACTGCCTCTCGCTCAAGAGAACGCGGCAGCCGGCACAGCGTCAGAGCCATCTAGGATACGATGGATCCATCGTAGAGCCGCATTAAACGGCTGCTCGAAATCTTGGAGGAGCGTGGAGTCCAGGGAAGTTTGCGAGCGAATAGAAGGTCGAGACCCGACGCGATGCGGCATTTGAGCTTTCTTCGATCATGAAACGGATTCTTATAGCTGACGATCATGAGACGGTGCGATCCGGACTACGTGCCGTGTTGGAAGGGCGCGCCGGCTGGGAAGTCGTTGTTGAGGCACGCGATGGCAAGGAGGCGGTCGCGGGGGCCTTAGAAAAAAAGCCTGACGTTGCCATTGTTGACTACGCGATGCCCCTTATGACCGGAATAGAAGTTGCACGGCGCATCAGGGAACATCAGCAAGAAACCGAAATACTCATTTTCACGATGCATGACTCAGATGTGCTTGCTTTGCAGGCCTTCCGGGCAGGTGCCCGTGCATTTTTGCTGAAGTCGGATGCGAATAAGATGCTCTTGGCGGCCGTCGAGTCATTGATAACTCATAAGCCCTTCTATGCGGGCTCGTTCGTGAGCGAACTAAAGGGTATGGTGACGGGAAAGGGCGACCCAAACCAAGTGCTCTCGCCTCGAGAGAAGACGATCGTAAGACTGGTTGCAGAAGGGTACAGCAATAAGGGTGTGAGCGCGATTTTGAATCTCAGCATAAAGACTACGGAAACGCATCGAGCGGCAGCTATGCGCAAGCTTAACATTAATTCGACAGCAGGCCTGGTTCGCTACGCGGTTCGTAGCAAGCTCGTGGAGGCATGAGAACACGGTTCATCCGTCTGAGAGAAAGCGAGTTCGCGCCAAGATCAGCGCAACTTCGAACGTCGAGTCCCGACCAGAGGTAGAGTCCTGGTTTACTGGATCGTCTCGTGAGATTGCGTGGACCCCTTGCACGGAGGTCGGGGAGGCTGGACCAACCAGATGGTGAGCGCCGGCGCCTTTGCGGTATCGAAAAGTGCTCAATCGAGAAGATCCGGACACTCATCCACCGAGTTTCAGGGTTTTGTGCGATTACCGGCAGGCAAGCCGGTCAGTACAATGAGTCAATCCTACAGTCGCATCGCTATCGTCGATTGCCTGGCCAGTGGCTCCAACGGACAGGAACGTCACTGTGAAGCAGATCCTGATTGCGGACGACCATGAAGTCGTTCGCTCTGGCCTTCGCGCGATCATCGAAACGCGCGCCGACTGGATTGTGGGCGGAGAAGCAATCAATGGTCGAGAGGCTGTTGCGTTAGCTTTGAAAATGAAGCCGGATCTCGCAATCGTCGATTACTCGATGCCCGTCATGAATGGGTTGGAGGTCAGCCGTCGAATTAGATTGCATCATCTACAGACAGAAGTGCTCATTCTCACAATGCATGAAAGCGAGGAGATTCTGACGGAAGTGCTTTTGGCGGGCGTGCGGGGGATCTTGCTAAAATCAGATGCGAGGAGCCACCTTACTACAGCTATTGAAGCGCTACTTGACCATCGACCTTACTTCACCAGTATTGTGTTGGAGAGGTTGCTTCATGACTATCAGGCAAACAAAAAAAACAAATCGGAGATCTTGCTATCTTCGCGAGAACAGAGCGTTGTTCAGTTAATTGCAGAAGGGCACACCAACAAGTCCGTGGGCGAGGTCTTGAACCTCAGTGTGAAGACGGTCGAGACCCATCGCGCATCGGCAATGCGTAAACTCAATATTTCATCGACTGCCGAGTTGGTCCGGTATGCTATTCGTACAAAATTGATCGGACCTTGAAAGGAAGGTTCTTTTGGCCAGCTGAACCTGCTCTTTGGGTTGAGAAAATGCGAAGCGTCGTCAATGACGTGAGCGATATGCGGAGGGGGCGATTCGTGGTGAGTGCGATGGCGACATGCAGCATCTGGCAGGCAGATGCCAAATGCCCGTGACTTCGCCCGGCTCGTGCTCACCAGAAAATGGAAAGTGCGAAGGAAGTGCTGCACTCGCGAGCGTCCGATCATGCCAGTTTCTCTCGTTCCGTTTCCGACGAGCTTCGCGAGCCCGCAAAAGGGACTGTGACTGTCACCTCGCGCGTCCGGGATGCGTGCTTGTGATGCACCAGGGACGAAGCGTGTCTCTTCGCAGTCGGCGCGCGGCCTCATTGTCTTAGGTTTTTCAGGACGGATTCTCCCTGCGAGGGCTGCTCTTCATTTGGAAACGATCGCCAAGCTATTGAAATTGCTCGATCGCGTTTCGGCTATCTTTTCCAAATGCGCCTTGAAATTGTTGAACAATCAAGCGGATTTTGATTCCGCCATTCGGAGGTTCGATCCCTCCCGCCCCAGCCANGAGCTAATGCACTGAATTCATTAGCTAAATATTCAGTGAATGCCGATGGAAAGCCTCGCGGGCTTGAACGCTGCTTGGCTTGCTAGAAATCGAAGTGAGCATTCGAACGCTGCTTGCGGATCGCAAGCCCGCAATCGGTGTCAGATTGCGTTGCCTCGAGCCCTTTCTGCGCCAAGAGATGTGCATGTCGTTTGCGAGTTGCAGCCAACGCTCGCATCATCGTTTCCCTGGCGTAGCCGCGCCACCACAAGTTCGGCCGCTGCTGGTTCGGGAAAACCCGCTCGGCCTTCTGCTACTGCGGCTCGATTCCCGCCGCCTTGATAATTCGTCCCCACTTGGCGATTTCAGCCCGAAGGAACGCCTCCAGGGCTTCCGGGGTCGCGCGTTCTTGCTCGACCGGGGTCATGCTGAGTTCGGCAAAGCGACTGACGAGCGTTGGGTCCTTGAGGGCGGTCTGAAGGGCAGTGACCAGCGTGGTGACCACGGGCTTTGGTGTGCCGCGCGGCGCATAGAGGCCGTACCAAGTGGTTACGTCGAATGCGGGAAGGCCGGCTTCGGCCGACGTCGGCACGTCCGGTAATGTCGCGACGCGCTTCTTGCTGGTGATCGCATAGCCCTTGATGGTGCCCGCCTGGATATGGGGCGTCGGCCCGGTAGCTGGATCGCAATAGACGTCGATATGACCCGCGATAACGTCATTCAGCGCGGGACCGCCGCCTTTGTAATAAACCGGCGTCAGCTTGGTGTCGGTGGTGCTCATGAACATCAATCCGCATAGTTGCGAAGCGGAGCCGAGCCCGACATTGCCGAACGTCGTCTTTTCGCCGTCGCTGCGGATGCGGGCGACGAGCTCGCTCAAGTCCTTGGCCGGAAAGTTCGGCCGCGCCACGAGGACCATCGGCACGTCGGTGACGAGGCCGATCATCGAGAAATCGCCGACTGGATCGAATGGCAATTTGGCATAGAGCGCCGGAGCGGTCGCCTGGCCGACATGCATCAGGAGCAACGTGTAGCCGTCGGGCGGCGCCTTTGCGACGCGATTGGTGCCGAGCGTGCCGCCGGCGCCGACCGCGTTCTCGATGACAAACGACTGCTTCAGCGTCGTGCTCATCGCGGTCGCGAGGATACGGGCGATCACGTCGCCGGGGCCGCCGGCAGAAAAGGGCACGATCATCGTGATCGGACGGGTGGGATAATCCTGCGCGAACGCCGCCGTGTTCGAGAGAGGCAGCAGCAGAAGCAACAAAAGCGATCGTACCAGAAACATCATCGAACACTCCCATTCGCTTCTCCTATTCGTCGGGAAGCGTATTCTCCTTGGCCGGCATCCGCTGGATCATGTCGAGCGCGGCCACCGCTGCCGCCTTGACGTGATCGATGCAGCAGCGTTCGGCGAGTTCCTCATCTCCGCTCTGGATCGCGCGCCAGATCGCGGTTACCTCACGAAGGCTCTTGTTGATCCGCTTCGGTTGAGACATCGAGGTGATCCGCAACAGCGTGATCCGGTCATGCAGCGGCTTGAGCATCCGTTCGACGAAACTGTTGCGACAACCACCGATCAATGCGGCATAGAAATCCGTTTTAGCCTCAAGGCACCCCACGAGGTCCTGTTTGGCGGCGGCCGCCTTGAGCCGTGTCAACGCATCGCCGATCCGGTGCACCACGTCCGGGTCGCGCAGGCGGGCGCATTCCCGGCCCGCGTATCCTTCGAGCACCGCCCGGGCGGCGTAGAGCTGCTTGGCTTCCTCGAGGCTGATCGTGCTGACAACGGGGCCGCGGTGCGGCACCGTGTTGACAAGCCCGTCGGCTTCCAGAACCCGCAGCGCCTCGCGGATCGAGGGCCGGCTGACCCCCATCATTTCGCAAAGCTCGCGCTCGACCAGCCGCTGGCCCGGCTTCAACGTGCCGGACATGATTGCCTCGCGCAGCTTCTGGGCGACAATCGCCCGGACGGTCGGGACGTCCTCGATGCGAAGCGTAGACTGCAGTTTGGCGCGTCGGTCCATTTGCGAGGTGCCTTCTATCCCGGGTTCACCAGCGATCTACCGGCAGAATCAGCATTTCCGCAATTTGAAGGTGGGGCCATTTGCCCCGAAAAACCGGTTTTGCTCATGCAATCGACCAGCCTCCGTCGATCGGCAAGGTGGCCCCCGTGATGTCCTGAGCCGCGGCGCTGCAGAGGAAGGCCACCAGCGCGCCGACCGCCTCCATTCCGATGAACCGGCGGGAGGGCTGACGCTCGGCCAGATAGTTTTCGGTGGCGTCTTTCACGGTCCTGCCGGCCTGGGCGGCGATGGCCGCGATCTTGCTCTCGATGGCGGGCGTCGGCAGCGTGCCAGGGGCAATCGCGTTGCAGGTGATGCCCGTGCGCGCCGTTTCCAGCGCGACGGCGCGGGTGATGCCGAGGATCGCGGTTTTGGTGGTAACGTAGTCGATGCGATCCTCGATAGCACGGGTCGAGTAGATCGAGGCCATGTTGATGATGCGACCCCAGCCGCGCTGCTTCATGGCGGGGAGCGCCAGGCGGATCAGGTGAAAGGGCGCGGACAGATTTACCGCCAGTGCGCGATCCCACTCATCGGGAGGAAAATGCTCCACGGCAGCGAAATGCCGGACCACGGCATTGTTGACGAGGATATCGATCGCGCCGCAGCGGCCGAGCAGGCCCGCCATCATGGCCTCGATAGCGGGCCGTTGCGACAAATCGGCTTCGGCGGCAATAACCGTGACGTCGAAGCGTGCGCCAAGGCGATCGGCGGCCTCTTGGGGCGCGACGAGATCGTGCAGGACGATATTGGCCCCCGCGCCGGCAAGGCTTTCCGCCACGGCCAATCCGAGGCCGGCGGTTGCTCCGGTTACGAGTGCCCATTTGTCCTTCATGGCGCGGCGGCTCCTATTTCTTGTCGAGCTCGGCAAACACTTCCCTGGCGTTGCGGAACGCATCCACGCCGGCGGGCACGCCGCAATAGATCGCCACCTGCATGAAGACCTCGCGAATTTCTTCGCGTGTGGCGCCGTTGGCCAGCGCTCCGCGTACGTGCGTCTTCAGCTCATGCGGACGGTTGAGCGCGCAAAGCATTGCGAGGTTGAGGAAGCTGCGGGTCTTTCGTGTCAGGCCGTCGCGGCCCCAGACATAGCCCCAGCAATACTCCGTCGTCAGGTCCTGCATCGGGCGGTTGAAATCGTCAGCCGTAGCCAATGCCTTGTCGACGAACTCGCTGCCGAGCACGCTCTTGCGGATTTCGAGTCCACGGTCGTAGGTCGCCTTGTCCATGTTGTTCTCCGTTTCTTTTGGCGATCTCAGCTCTTCGGCCAGAATGGTTGCGCCATCGCGAGCTGCGGCGGGAACACCGTGACCGGCACGCCCGTCTGCCACTGCACGATGGTCATGCCGGCACCGACGCGGCGACCTTTCTCATCAAACTTGATCTCGCCGAGCGGATAGTATTTGGAGGGCCCGGCGTCCATGCTGCGTAGCGCCTCGGCAACCGCGACACGATCGGCCTTGCCGGCCTTCTCGAGCGCGTCCTTGATCACCCACATGTCGCCATAGGTGGAGATCGCGTTCTGCGTCATCCATGGCTCTTTGTATCGGCTCTTCAGCTCCGCGATGAGCGCTTCATGTCCCTTGGCTCCCCAGCTTGCGACGCAGGTCAACACGCCCTGCAGCAGCTCCGGGCTGACCGTCTGCAGCATGTCAGGCTCGGCGATCGCAATTCCGAAGGAAATTGTCGGAATCTTGCCCTGGCCGAGGCCGAACTCGTTCATCTTCTCCAGCAGCAGCTTTGCGTCGGAGATGACAGTCGGCAGGAAGAACAGCAGGTCGGGTTTGGCCGACCGGATCTTCTGCACCAGCGACGTGGCGTCGGCGAGCGGAGGCGTAAAGGTCTCGTCGACGATCAGTTGCAACTGGTTCTCTGCCAGAAGACCTTCGCGCATCGACTTCGCGGAGGCGACGGAAGCTGCGGTGTTGTCGGTCAGGATCGCGACCGTCTTCGGCCGCTTGCCGGAGGCGCTTTCTGCAAGCTTGATGATCTGCGGCAAGGCCTGCCGGGCCTGGGAGCCCGCGGTCGCCGAGGNTCTGGAAAACGTATTTGAAGCCGCGGTCGGTGATGAGGTCGGAGTAGGAGAGNGGTAAGGACGGGCAGGTTTGCCCGTTCCGTGACCTCGGTGACAGCGAGCGTGAAGGATGAAAGATAGGCGCCGCTCGCCGCTACCAGATCGGTTTCCTGCGCCACCATGCGCTGCGCGGCATTCTTGGCCTTCTCGGTGCTGTCGCCGGAATCGAGCACCACCAGCTTCATCTTGGCGCCGCCAAGCGCCTTGATGCCGCCCTGCGCGTTGATGTGATCGATCGCCAATTCGGCACCCTGGCGCATCACGGTCCCTGGCCGCGCGTACATGCCGGAGATCGGCACCAACAGGCCAACCTTTACTTCAGAGGGCTGCTGCGCCCAGGCACGGGATGCAATCAGCACGCTGGATGCGCCGGCGAGCAATGTTCGTCGGGTCACTTTGGTGGGGATATTCGCAGTCATGACGATCCTCCCTCAATGGTGAAAAGTATTTCTTGTCAGGATTTCTTCGGCCAGAACGGCGTGGCCTGTGCGAGCTCGGGCGGATAAACCGTGACCGGCACGCCATTTTGCCACTGCACGATGACGACACCGGCGCCGACACGGCGGCCCTTCTCGTCGAATTTGAGCTGGCCGCCCGGATAGTATTTCGAAGGTCCGGCATCCATGGTGCGGAAGGCTTGCGCGACAGCCTGGCGGTCGGCCTTGCCGGCTTTCTCCAGTGCCTCCTTCATCAGCCACATGTCGCCATAGGTCGAGACGACGTTTTGTGTCGCCCAAGGCTCCTTGTACTTGGCCTTCAGCTCCGCGATCAGCTCTTCCTGGCCCTTCGAACCCCAGTTGGCGACGATCGTCATGATGCCCTGCACGGCCTCGGTGCTGACACTTTGCAGCATGTCCGGCTCGGCGATCGTGATGCTGAAGGAGACGGTCGGGATTTTGCCCTGGCCGAGGCCGAATTCGTTGATCTTCTCCAGCCCGAGCTTGGCGTCCGATACCGCGTTCGGCATGAACAGGAGGAGGTCAGGACGCGCGGAGCGGACTTTCTGGATCAGCGGAGTGGCGTCCGACAGCGGCGGCGTCCAGATCTCTTCCACAACGAGCTGCAGGCCTTCCTGCGCGAACAGCTTTTCCTTCAGCGCTTTCGCTGTGGCGATCGAGGTGGCCGTGTTGTCCATCAGCATCGCCACCGTCTTCGGCCGTTTGCCCGACGCAGATTCGGCGAGCTTCATCAGCGTTGGCAATCCGAGCTCAGACTGCCGGCTGGCGGGTGCCGCGGTCTGGAAGATGTACTTGAAGCCGCGCTCGGTCAGCAGGTCCGAATAGGAGAGCGTCAGCACCGGCAATTCGGCGCGTTCGGTCACCTCGGTCACCGCCAGCGTGAAGGAGGAGAGGTAGGCGCCGGTCGCGGCAACGAGGTCGGTTTCCTGCGCCACCATTCGTTGCGCCGCGTTCTTTGCCTTTTCGGTGGTGTCGCCGCAATCGATCACCACGAGCTTCATCTTGGCGCCGCCGAGCGCCTTGATGCCACCCTGCTTGTTGATGTGATCGATACCCATCTCGGCGCCCATCTTCATCACCTGGCCGGGACGGGTGTAGATGCCGGACAGCGGCACGATAAGTCCGACCTTGACCTCTGCCGGCTGCTGTGCGCGGGCCAGTCCTGAGAAGCCGACAGCGGCGGCACCCGAAAGAACGGTCCGACGCGTCAATCCTTTGTTGTTCTTGTTCATCCTGCTTCTCCCTGTTTCTTTATTTTTTGAACTTGTCACATGCCGAGATAGGCCTTGCGGACCCGATCATCCGCCCGCAGCGTCTCGTTGTTGCCCTCGAGCACGACCCGCCCGGCTTCGAGGACGTAGCCGTGATCGGCGGATTCCAGTGCTTCCGCGACGCGCTGCTCGACCAGCAGCATGGTCAGGCCGGACTGCTTGCGGATGTCGATCAGCCTTTCGAAGATGAAATCCGCGGTCGACGGCGCGAGCCCCATCGATGGCTCGTCCAGCATCAGGAGCTTGGGCGAAGAGGCGAGGCCGCGGCCGATCGCCAGCATCTGCTGCTGCCCGCCCGACAGGGTGCCGGCAAACTGGCCCCGGCGCTCCGCGAGCACCGGCAGCCAATCAAAGATGCGCTCGATATTCTGTTTCCAGTCGCGTCGGCCGCTTTCGGTCATTGCGCCCATTTCCAGATTCTCCATCACCGTGAGCGACGGAAAAACCTGGCGGCCTTCGGGCACATGGGCGATGCCGAGATGCGCGCGCTGCGCCGGCGGCACCGTCAGCAGGTCGGCGTCGCCGAACATGATCCGGCCGGCGCCCGGCTGCAGGATGCCGGAGATGGTCTTGAAAAGCGTGGTCTTGCCCGCGCCGTTGGGTCCTACGATTGCAACGAACTGGCCCGCCTCGACATTGATCGACACGCCGTTCAGAACGGGCTTTGCCGAATAGCCCGCACTCAATCCTTCAATGCGGAGCATGGGCCACCCATTTCTTGCCGAGATAGGCCTCGATCACGCGGTTGTCGCGCGTGACAACCTCCGGCTCGCCTTCGGTGATGACGGCGCCGTGGTCGAGGACGACGAAACTGTCGACCAGGCGGACCATCGCCTGCATCGTGTGTTCGATGATTGCGATCGTGATGCCGTCGCGCGCGAGCTGCCGGATGACTGCGACGACCTCGTCCGCTTCTCCATGGCCGAGACCCGCAAGCGTTTCGTCGAGCAGCAGGATACGCGGCTGGCCCGCCAGGGCGCGCGCGAGCTCCATCAGACGCAATTCCTTGGTCGACAGCTCGCCGGCGACGCGATCCGCCACGTCGGACAGGCCGACGCGTGCGACGGCGTCGGCCGCAAGCTTTCTCGCTTCGTCCTCGGTCTTCGCGCGCACATAGGCGCCGACCACGACGTTGTCGAGGATCGACATGCGCAGAAACGGACGCATGACCTGGAAGGTGCGGCCGATACCGGCCTCGCAGATCGTATGCGGCCGTTCACCGGACATATTGCGGCCATCGATGACAACTTCGCCCTCATCGGGCCGCAGGAAGCCGTTCAGGAGATTGAACAGCGTCGTCTTGCCGGCGCCATTGGGGCCGATGATGCCGAGGATCTCGTTCTTGTGCAGCTTGAAGCTGACATTCTGAACGGCCTTCAATCCGCCGAAGGAGCGCGAAAGATTGCGCACTTCCAGCACGACTTCGGAAGCGGCGGCGTGCCGCCGGGCAACGGGTAAGGCTGTCACATTAGCCGTAGCCGGCTGTAATGCTTGCGGCGCGGCCGATGCTTCGGGGGTGGTTTGCTTGGCAAATCGCCTGCGCAGGAGATCGCGCAGCTTCCAGAACAGTCCCTCCGGCGCAACCAGGATTACGCAGATGATGGCAAAGCCGAAGATCACGCCCTGGATGCCGGGAATATGTGCGCCAGCTTCGGCGTGCAACGTCTCGGCCAGAGGAATCAGGATGACCGAGCCGATCACCGGACCCCATACCGTGCCGACGCCGCCGAACATGGCGACGGTGAGCGCCTGTGCCGACACCAGCATGCCGAACACAGACTGAGGGGTCACGACGAGCAGTACCTGGGCGTAGAAGGCGCCGATCGCGGCGGCGATGGCGCCGCTTAGCGTAATCGCGCGCAGCTTCCAGGCCAGCGTATTGATACCGGCGGCCTCGGCGGCGGCCTCATTCTGCTTGATCGCGAGCAGCGCCATGCCGAAGCGGGACTGCTCGATGATCCGCGTCAAAATGATTGTGGCCAGCATGATGGCCAACGCCAGCAATGTGTAGATCCGGGGATCGGCGAATTGCATATAGGCGATCGGCGCGTCGCGCTTCATCGGAAGCGTGACTTCCTGAAAGCCGAGCCACTCGAAGACGTAGAGGATGGCGAGCGGGTAGGCGAGCATGGCCAGCGCAAAGTAATGGCCCTGCAGGCGGAAGGTCGGAAAGCCGACGAGGAGCCCGGCGATGCCGCCAAGCATGGCCGCGATCGGTATCAGAAGCCAGGGAGACAGATCGAAATAGATCTGGCCGAGCGCCGTCGTATATGCGCCGATTCCGAAGAAGGCAGCGTGGCCGAACGAGATCAGGCCGGTGTAGCCGCTGAGCAAATTCCAGGACAGGCCGAACACGGCCCATACCGGGACCAGCGTCAGCACCAGCTGGTAGTAGGAGTTGGTGACGCTGAGCGAGACCACAGCATAGGCGATCGTGAAGACAATCGCAGGCAGCAGCGAACGGAATTGGCGCATGGTCACGTCCTCTCGACCACCCGCCCGAAGAAGCCTTGCGGACGGAAGAAGATGATCAGGAGGAAGACGACGAAGATCGCAGCATTCTGCAACTGCGTCGGCAGGATCAGCGTCGACATCTGCTGGACCAGGCCGATGGTCATGCCGCCCCAGAAGGCGCCGATGATGCTGCCCATGCCGCCAAGCACGACGCCGGCATACATCACGATCACATATTCAAGGCCGACGAAGGGATGGAACGGGTAGTTGGTGGCGAGCAGGCCGCCGGCGATGGCGGTGATGCCGCAGCCGAGCGCAAAGGCGACACGGTGCGCGCGGTCGACGTCAATGCCCATATACGTCGCGGCGGTGGGATTGTCGGCGGCGGCGCGGAGCGACTTGCCGATCCGCGAACGCGTGATCAGCAGGCTGAGCAGCGTCATGATCACGAGCGAGACGATGGCATCGATGCCGCGCGCCTTGTTGATGAAGACGCTGATGTCGGAGGTGAGACCCAACTCCCAGGCCGAACTCGAGAGCGGAGTACGGATCGAGGCCAGCACCGATCCGAACACGATGAGGCCTCCGTTCTGCAGGATCAGCGCGATGCCGAGCGTGAGGATCAGCTGGGCATAGTGGCCTTCGCCTTCGAGCGAGGCGGTGCGGGTGCCCGACACGTGGGAGATCAGGGTGCGATGAACGAAGTAGCCGAAGACGGCGAGCACGGGGCCGGCGAGCAGGATCGCGACGAACGGTCCGACGGCATTGCCGAACACGGCCTGCACCCCTGCGGCGGTGAAGAGGTAGAAGGCAGTATACATGCCGAGCATCATGAAGTCGCCATGGGCGAAATTGATCACGCGCATGACGCCGAAGATCAGCCCGAGGCCTACGCACATCAGGCCGTAGACCGCACCGATCAACAGGCCAGCGGCGAGCGCTTGCAGAAAACCCTCCATCAGCGGCCGCTCCCGGTTGTTGCAATGCTGGTTTCCTGGTTCACGATTCCCCCGACACTGGCTTAAGACGCTGTTCGTAAAATCTGTCCCGGCGACTCGAGCCGGCATGCCGCGGCGATGACGCCGGCATCGGCAAGCTGTTCGCAGTCGTCGATCGCCTGCTCCAGCCGGCGTGTGCGATCCTCACCGATGGCGCGCGCCGCAGCGGCGCGAAAGCGGGTTCGGATTTCGGCCGGGGTCGCAGCGACGACGTCCGAAAGGCTGTGTCGGATCGTCTTGCCGTCTCGCCGCCGGACGGTGACATCGGCGCCTTGTTTGGCGGGAAAGGCGGCCGTGAAGGCTGTGTCGCTCTCAAGATCGGTTACGGCAATGAGGCGGAGGATTTCCGGATCCTCGAGGGACGCGTAATTCTCTTCGTCGATCTCGCCGCGGGCAAGCGTAGCCGCCACGCCGAACGGAATGCTCATCTTTGCCTGCAACGCATTCCGGTAGGGGCCCTTGGCGTCGCAGCCGGGATAGCGAACCGCAGCGTCAGGCGCGCGAATGATGATGCGCTCGACCGATTCGGTTTCGGCAAGCTCGTGCGAGACGCGGAGTGCGGCTTGCGATGCGGTCTGCGCGAAATTGCACGCCGGCGCCGGCTTGTTGTAGACGGCCATGATCTCCGCCTCGCCGCCGGCAAACAGCTGAATTTCGTCTGGTGCCCGCTGCCGCCGATAAGCTGCGAACAGACCGCCTTCGCCTTCCAGGATGGTCTCGGAGGCAAGGGCGCCGGCTTCGGCCAAGGCGATGGCCTTGAGTGCGTTGGAAGCCGCGAAGCCCGGATGAAAGTACATTTCTGATCCGCCGCCATGCGGCCACTCGTTGAGGCCGCTGGAAGTGTTGGCGGCGATCGCGATGGCGCTCGTCGCAGCTTGCTCGGAAAGGCCAAGCGCAAGGCTGCCGGCCAACGCGGCGCCAAGCGGAGCCACCAGGCCGGTCGGCCGGTACAGGCGGGCGAGGTCGGAGTTGAATAAGGCGCGACCAATCCGTGCGCCGGCCTCGTAACCGATGATGGCGGCGACGAGCAGAGTGGTGCCGCGCAAGGGAGCCTGTTCGGAGAGCGCGAGCAGGGTCGGCCAGATCACCACGCCATGGTGCGAGATGCTGGCCGCATGCATGTCTTCGCGGACGAGACCGTGCCCCATCACGGCATTGGCAAATGCCGCATCTGCCGCAGATGCAAGCCGGGAGGTCCCGATGATGGTCGCGCCACTGCCGGCGGGATGGGCCGCGGCAAGTGCCTGGCGGCTCCAGGGGTGACCGCCGGCCTCGAATGCGCAGGAGAGAAAGTCGATCAGGCAAAGTTTGGTCTTCGCAACCACGTCCGGACCGAAATCCGCGAGTTCGACGGCACGCGCCGATCTCGCCATTCGCCTCGCCAACGGTTCAGTGCAGGATCCGGTCGCGCCGATCACCATTGCACCCGCTGCTCCCCTGAGATGCTTGCCGATCAGCCGCGCATCTGAACGCCGGCCCATTCCTCAACGACTTTGGCGATGGATGTGAAATCAGATGCCGCGCCATATTTGGCGTTTGTGATCGCAAGCATCTGCCGCACCACTGCGCCGCAGACCATCGGCACACCCATGGCTTCGGCTTCGTCAACGCAGAGCCGAACGTCCTTGTAGGAAAGTCCGGTCGCAAATCCGAAATCGAACGTGCCGGGCAATACGGCGCGCGGAAACTTGTCTTCGGACGCACTGTTGCGGCCGCTGCTGGCATTGATGATGTCGATCAGGACCTTGGCGTTGACGCCACCCTTGACGCCCATCGCCACCGCCTCCGAGGTGATCACCAGCGCCGCGGCCGCCATCAAATTGTTGGCAAGCTTGGCCGTCTGGGCCACGCCGGGCTTGTCGCCGGTATAGAACAGCTTGCCGAAATTCTTCAGGATCGGCTGCACTGTGTCGTAGGTCGCCTGCGGGCACGACACCATCACAGCCAGCGTGCCGTTGACGGCGCCCTTGATGCCGCCGCTGACAGGCGCGTCGACCAGCGTCATACCCTTGGCTTTCAGGCCTTCGGCCACCAGCTTGGCAGCGCCCGGGCCGGTCGTCGACAGATCGACCACGATGCGCGCGCGGTTTCCGCCGATAATGCCGTCGGGGCCAAGCGCGACGGCCTTGACGATGTCGGGGGTGGGCAGGCTGGCGAGAACGATTTCCGCGCGGGAGGCGACGTCGGCCGGCGATTTGGCCTGTTGCGCGCCGCGCTCGAGCAGCGGCTGCATCGCCTCGCTCTGGGTGTCGTAGACGACCAGCGAATAGCCGGCGTCCATCAATCGCCCCGCCATGGGTCCGCCCATGCGGCCCGTGCCGATTACGCCGAGCGTCTCTCCCGCCATCGTTCACTCCCTGTCGCGCGTCTCAAAGGCGAGCGCGCTGTTGTTGTTCGCTTGTCGTCGTCGCGGCAGCGGTTTCCCGTGCCACGTCGTCCTAATTGTTAAGATTGTCAGTCAATCTGTCAAGCTTAAGATTTTGAGGTCGACAGTTGGCCGCAGGTCGGCTTAAGGTTGGAAAAACGGGGAACGCGCTCAGGTGTTGCAACAAGAGGTTTTAGGCGTCAGCAGGACACTCGCCGAATTCGTTGCCGCCACGTCGTCGGCGGACGTCGCGGCGCAGGACCACGAGGCCAAGCGATCGATTCTCAATTTCTTCGCGACTGCCCTCGGCTCGGCCCGCGATCCGGCGGTCACGATCGCATTAAGGGTCTTGTCGCCGTTCAGCGGCGCCGCGACCTCGTCGATCATTGGCCGGGCCGAGCAACTCGATGCGATGGGCGCCGCGTTCGTCAACGCCATCTCGGCCAATTTGCTCGATTTCGACGATACTCATCCGGAGACGATTATTCACCCGACAGCGCCGGTTGCGGCTTCCGTGTTTGCACTCGCGGAAGCGCGCTCGCTGTCGGGACGCGACGTGTTGACGGCGTTCATCCTCGGGGTGGAGGTCGAGTGCCGCATCGGCAACGCGGTCTCACCGAAACACTATGCGCGCGGCTGGCACATCACTTCGACCTGCGGGATATTCGGTGCCGCAGCGGCTTGCGGCAAACTGCTCGGGCTACCGGTGGACGGCATTGCCAATGCCATCGGCATTGCCGCCAGCCAATCGGCCGGCAATGTCGAGAATCTTCCGACCGCCGCAAAGAATGTGAGCGTCGGGAATGCTGCCCGAAACGGCCTGTTCGCAGCAGTGCTTGCACAGCAGGGATATGAAGCCGCGCCGCGTGCCATCGAGGGCCCGCTCGGCTGGGCGCGCGCCATGGGCGATGATCCCGATCTTGAGCGCTTGCTTGGCGGCCTTGGCCGGACATGGGAGATATCGAAGAACACCTATAAGCCCTATCCGGCGGGGATCGTGTTTCATGCCGTCATCGATGCCTGTTTCAAGCTCCGCGAACGCATCGGGGAACGGATCGACCGGATCGACTCGGTGACGGTGCAGGGGTCTGCGCTGTTACTTGCACGCGGAGACCGGCCAGTCAGGAACGAGCGCGATGCCCGCGTCAGCATTCACCATTGCGTCGCCTGCGGCATGGTGATCGGTGCGGCCGGCGTCCAGGAATTTACACGCGAAACGGCATCCCGGCCGGACGTTGCAAAATTCAGGGAAAAGGTGCGGGCGGAACTCGATCGTTCCATGCCGGACGGCGCCGCGCGGGTCAGCATCCGACTGGCTTCGGGGGAGACCATCACCGAAACCGTGATGTCTCCGCGAGGCAGCCTTGCCGATCCGCTCGGAGATCGTGAAATCGAAGCCAAGCTGCGTGACGGCTTGCAGACCGGCGGCAGCGGCTGGGATGCCGAATCCATCATCGAATCGATCTGGCAATTCGAAGCATGCGGTGACATCCCCGGTCTCATGCGCCGTGCGCGCACCGGGCCGGCTCCGCACGCGGCCTTGAATCATTGATCAGATAGAAATGCTCTTCAAAGTGAAAGGACGATCCATGAGCAAAAGCGAGCTGTTCGAAAAGGGCCTCAAGGTCCGCAAGGAAGTTCTTGGCGAGGACTACGTCAACAAGTCGATCGCGGGCGCCGATGAATTCACCCGCACAATGGCGGAATGGTCGACCGAGTTCTGCTGGGGCGCGCTATGGACGCGGCCGGGAATGGACCGGCGAACCCGCAGCATCGTCAATCTGGCAATGCTCGGCGCGCTGAACCGGCCGCATGAACTGAAGTTGCATGTAAAGGGTGCGCTGAAGAACGGCCTCACCAAGGACGAGATCAAGGAAATCCTGTTACAGGTGGCGGTCTATTGCGGCGTACCTGCCGGCATTGACGCCTTCCGCAACGCGCGCGAAGCGTTCAATGAGGTCGAGGCAAAGTAGTGAAGCGCCGGAGCATCGGGAAATCGCATGGCTGAGCAGGAATACGAACTCTTTGCCATCCGTTATGCGACCCGCGATGCGCGGCGCAGCGATCATTTCATCGGCGGCGATCCGCATGACGGGCCAATGCCGATGGACTACTTTATGTGGGTGGCGCGAGGAGGGGGGCGCACCTTTGTCATCGACACGGGCTTCAATGCGGAAGTGTCGGCGAGGCGGAAGCGTACGTTCCTGCGTTGTCCCGTAGAGACGCTTGATGCGTTCGGCATTGATGTGAATGCGGTTGAGGACGTGATCCTCACGCATTTGCATTATGACCATGCAGGCAATTTCGACCGGTTTCCGAATGCGCGCTTCCACCTTCAGGAGCGCGAGCTGGCGTATGCCACGGGTCGCTTCATGCGGTTTCCGAGGTTGTCGCATTCCTTCGAAGTCGAGGACATCTGCGGGATTGTGCGGCTCAACTATGCCCGCAGGATCTTGTTCTACGATGGCGATGCCGAACTCGCTCCCGGTTTGACGATCCATGCGGCAGGCGGCCATTCAGCCGGACTTCAGTTTGTCCGTGTCAGGACCCGCCGGGGGTTCGTCGTGCTGGCCTCCGACGTCAGCCATTTCTATGAGAACATGGCGAGCGAGCGGCCGTTTACGACCGCCCTTCATATCGGCGAAATGCTGGAGGGATTCGATCGGCTGCTCGCATTGGCGCCGGACGAGAGCAACATCATTCCTGGCCATGATCCGCTTGTCATGAAGCTCTATCCGGCGCCGAGTCCGGAATTGGAGGGCGTTGCCGTACGCCTCGACGTGCCGCCATCGGGGACCGCGCCGGCTCGTGCTCACTATCAGTCGGGGCGCTAGCCGATCTCGATGTGACCTCGACGGAAGCCATGCATCGAGCGCGATTCACTTGCCGTGCCTGCTGTCCGGCGCAGCACTTGGAATCGGCATCGGCTCAACGACTTTGAGGATATTGAGAGCGCCGATCTCCTGGCGAACCCGGGTAGCGGGCAGGTTGCCCGGCACAAGATGCCCATTTTAGGCACAGAAACCGGGTTATTGCCCAATAGCTGGGTATATGCTCTTATCGGGATCGGAAAACCTGCGATGATAGCGCCCGATCTCATCATCTTCGATTGCGACGGAGTGTTGGTCGATAGTGAAGTGCTGAGCTGCCGTTGTCTCTCGCATGCGCTCGCGGGATACGGCATCAAGCTCGACGTCGATCAGGCGCTGGACTTGTTCCTTGGGCGAAGCTTGACGGCGGTTTTCGAACATTACGAAGCGCTGGGACGTTCGATCCCCAGCCAGTTTGCAGCCGAATTGAGAAAAGGCGTTCGCGCTGCGTTTGTTTCGTCGCTTCGTGCCATCGAAGGGGTGAATTCAATATTGAAGGAGTTGCAAATTCCGCATTGTGTGGCCTCGTCCAGCGATGTCGATCGGGTGTCTCTCTCGCTTTCCCTGACCGGGCTGGCGTCGCATTTCGACGCACGCCTCTATACCTCGCAGATGGTGGAACGGGGCAAGCCGGCTCCCGACCTCTTCCTCTACGCGGCCGAACGGATGCAGGTGGATCCGCATCGCACGCTCGTGATCGAGGACAGCGTTAGCGGCGTCAGGGCAGGCAAGGCGGCTGGCATGACCGTCTGGGGATTTGTCGGAGGCAGCCACTATCAATCACGCGACGGCAGGGACATTCTGCTTGGAGCGGGGGCCGATCGCGTGTTCGAGCGAATGGCCGATTTTTGGCGAACGGACCAGTAGGGATAGATGGCTACAGCCGACAACGAAAAATCGCGCCTCGACGAAGCCGCGCGGGCCGGCTGGCTCTACTTCATTGCCGGTCACACCCAGGACGAAATCGCCAAGATGCTGCAGGTTTCGCGCGCATCCGCGCAGCGCCTCGTCTCGTTGTGCCTTGCCGAGCGTCTGATTACTTTCCGCCTGGAGCATCCGATCGCAGCCTGTATGGAGCTGGCAGCGCGTTTGAAGGACTCATTTCATCTCGCCTATTGCGAAGTCGTACCGACCGATCCGGCGGCCCCCTCGTCGGCGACCGGCATCGCCGAGCGCGCCGCCAACATCCTGGAATCAACGTTGCGCGCCGAAAAGCCGGCCATCGTGGCGCTTGGCACCGGGAGAGCGGTGCGGGCTGCCGTCGAGCGCGTATCCCCGATCGATTGTCCGAACCACCAGATCGTGTCGCTGGTCGGAAACATTTCCGCCGACGGCTCGGCCAGCTTCTTCGATACCGTCGGCCGTCTCGCGGATAGGACCAAGGCGCGCCACTATCCGATGCCGCTGCCGTTTCTGATGTCGTCCGAGCGCGAGCGTGACCAGATGCTCAAGATCGATCCGATCGCCAAGGTGAGGGCGGTCGCCGCCAAGGCCGACCTGCGGCTGGTCGGGGTCGGGCAGATGGATCAGCAGGCGCAAGTCCGCGTCGACGGTTTCGTCTCGCGCGAGGAACTGCTCGAGATGATGCGGCTGGGCGCCGTCGGCGAACTGACCGGCTGGGCGTTCGACGGCGAGGGCCATCTTATCAAGGGCGGGACAAATCTCCGTCTCACCAGCATCCCACCGCTGGTACCCGCCCAGGCCCTGACCATCGGGGCAGCGGTCGGCCGTGCCAAGGTTTCAGCGATCAGGGCGGCCCTGAAGGGGCGGCTCCTCAACGGGCTGATCACCGACGAGGCGACGGCGGGCGCCATCCTCAAGCCGTAGCGAACCGCCGTCGCTCAACCTCACCCGGCAGGCGGCGCGGCCGAAAGCGATTGCGGGATCGGACCGCATCGCACCATCTCCTTCCTCCAAGTTCAGTGCGCGAGTCCGATTCCGATCCTTGACAAGGTCTGCACTCGGTGTGAACATAAATGCAAGGCGTGGGCATATGCTCAATGCCAATAAGGCTCAATGCCAATAAGGGAGGTTACCGTGAAGCACGTCCTTGGCGTCCTCCTGGGCGCGGCTACGCTGTTGGGCACAGCCCCTTCCATCGCGCAGACAACCCTGACCATCGCCACCGTGAACAATGGCGATATGATCCGGATGCAGGCGCTGACCAACGAATTCACCGCCAAGAACCCCGACATATCTGTGAAATGGGTGACGCTCGAAGAGAACGTCCTGCGGCAGCGCGTCACCACTGATATCGCGACCAAGGGCGGACAGTTCGACGTGCTCACCATCGGCACCTATGAGGTTCCGATCTGGGCCAAGAAGAACTGGCTCGTTCCGCTCGACAATCTCGGCGCTGACTATGACACGGCAGATCTGCTTCCAAAGATCCGCGATGCCGTATCGGCGTCGGGCAAGCTGTATGCCGCGCCGTTCTACGGTGAAAGCTCGATGGTCATGTATCGCACCGACCTGTTCGAGAAGGCCGGCTTGACGATGCCGGAGAAGCCGACCTGGGACTTCGTGATCGACGCGGCGAAGAAGCTCACCGACAAATCCGCCGGCGTCTACGGCATCTGTCTGCGGGGCAAGGCGGGCTGGGGCGAGAACATGGCGTTCCTGACCGCAATGTCCAATTCGTTCGGTGCGCGCTGGTTCGACGAGAAATGGGAGCCGCAATTTGACAAGCCGGAGTGGAAGAAGACACTCTCGACCTATGTCGATCTGATGAAGGCCGCCGGCCCTCCCGGCGCCAGTTCGAACGGCTTCAATGAAAACCTCGCGCTGTTCAATTCCGGCAAATGCGCGATGTGGATCGACGCCACGGTGGCGGCGTCCTTCGTCACCAACCCGAAGGATTCCAGGGTTGCCGACAAGGTCGGCTTTGCGCTCGCTCCGAACGCAGGGCTGGGTAAGAACGCCAACTGGCTGTGGGCGTGGAATCTTGCGATTCCCGCGGGCTCGAAGAAGACCGTCGCGGCGGAGAAGTTCATCGCCTGGGCGACCAGCAAGGACTACACCAAGCTCGTTGCCTCCAAGGAGGGATGGGCCAACGTGCCGCCCGGCACCCGGACCTCGCTCTACCAGAATCCGGAATATCTGAAGGTCGCGCCGTTCGCCAAGCTTACGCTTGCATCGATCGACGCTGCCGATCCGAACAAGCCGACCGTGCAGCCGGTGCCTTACGTCGGCGTGCAATATGCGGCCATTCCGGAATTCCAGGGCATCGGCACGGCCGTCGGCCAGCAATTCTCGGCGGCACTGTCTGGTTCCTCGACCGTGGACGCCGCCCTCGCAGCCGCACAGTCAGCCACCGAACGTGAAATGAAACGCGCCGGCTATATCAAATAGCGTGTAACGCCACTGTTGGCTGCCGGCCCGGTCATGGCCGGCAGCCGACATCTCCTTTCGAGAGATAGCCGGAGGCAGTGATGGCAACGCAGCAAACCCAGGTCCTCGGTAGGGCCCTGCTGACGCCGGCCGTCGCATTGCTGTTCATCTGGATGATCGTCCCGCTCGTCATGACGATCTATTTTTCCACGCTTCATTACAGTTTGCTCGATGCTGAAGCCTGGAGGTTCGTCGGGCTGGAGAACTTTCGATACTTTCTCACCGATCCCGCTTTTCTGACCGCCTTGCGGAACACGCTGGTGCTGGTCGGATCGGTACTTGCGATCACGATTCTGCTCGGAACGCCGCTGGCTCTGCTGCTCGATCAGCAGGTGGTCGGGCGCAGCATCGTCCGGCTGATGGTGATCGCGCCGTTCTTCGTGATGCCGACCGTCAGTGCGCTGGTCTGGAAGAACCTCCTGATGCACCCGGTGTCCGGGCTGTTCGCCTGGATCGCGACGCTGGTCGGCGCAACGCCGATCGACTGGTTCAATGATGCGCCCCTGCTCGCGGTGATCCTGATCGTGGCCTGGCAATGGCTGCCGTTCGCAACCCTCATCCTGCTCACCGCGTTGCAGTCCCAGGACGAGGAGCAGAAGGAAGCGGCCGAGATGGACGGGGCGAGCGCGCTTTCCACCTTCATCTATCTCACCCTGCCGCACCTCGCGCGGCCGATCACCGTCGTGATCCTGATCGAGACCATATTCCTGCTGACCGTGTTCGCAGAGATCTTCGTCACGACCGGAGGCGGACCGGGCCTGCAGACCACCAATATCGCCTTCCTGATCTACTCGCAGGCGCTGATCCAGTACGACGTCGGCAACGCCTCCGCCGGCGGACTGGTCGCGGTCGTGATTGCCAATATCGTGGCCTTCTTCCTGGTGCGGATCGTCGGGCGGAATCTGGAGGCGTAGGCGATGGCGCGCAGGGTGACGGCGAGGCGCATATGGGTGTCCACGGCTGCCGCGTGGTTGTTCGGATTTCTGATTTTCCTGCCCATCCTGTGGATGGTGCTGACGAGCTTCAAGACCGAGCTCGAGGCGTTCTCGATGCCGCCAAAATTCCTGTTGTTTCACTGGACCACCGAGAACTACGTGACGGTGCAGGAGCGCAGCGACTACCTTCATCATGCGGTCAACTCGCTTCTCATTGCCGGCGGGTCAACGCTGATTGCGATGATCATTGCCATTCCGGCGGCCTGGTCGATGGCGTTCGCGCCAACCCAACGTACCAAGGACATTCTGCTCTGGATGCTCTCGACCAAGATGATGCCGTCGGTCGGCGTGCTGGTTCCGATTTACCTGATCTTCCGGGACTTCGGTCTGCTCGACAGGCGCGCCGGACTGGTCATGATCCTTTGTCTCGGCAATCTGCCGATCGTGATCTGGATGCTCTTCACCTATTTCAAGGAGATTCCGAAGGACATTCTGGAGGCGGCGCGGATGGATGGCGCGACCATCGGGCGCGAGCTCGTCTACGTGCTGACGCCGATGGCCGTTCCCGGCCTGGCCTCGACGCTGCTGCTCAATTTCATCCTGGCGTGGAACGAGGCGTTCTGGACACTGAACCTTTCGACATCGGACGCAGCGCCGCTCACGGTGTTCATCGCTTCCTATTCGAGTCCGGAGGGCCTGTTCTGGGCCAAACTGTCCGCCGCCTCGACGCTCGCCATTGCCCCGATCATCATTCTCGGGTGGTTCACGCAGCGGCAACTCGTTCGCGGGCTGACGTTCGGCGCCGTCAAATAGCAGGGGATCAGGAATCATGGGCCAGATCACGTTGCAGGGAGTCCGCAAGTCGTTCGGGCCCGTCAACATCATCAAGGATGCCAATCTGGATATCGAGAACGGCTCCTTCGTGGTTTTCGTCGGGCCGTCCGGTTGCGGCAAGACCACGCTGTTGCGCCTGATCGCCGGACTTGAGGATGTCACGGGCGGACAGATCCTGATCGACGGCAAGAACGTGGTCGATGTGCCGCCGGCCAAGCGCGGCCTGTCGATGGTGTTCCAGTCCTACGCGCTCTATCCGCATATGAGCGTCCGCGGCAACATCGCCTTCGGCCTGAAGATGGCGGGCCTGCCGCGTCCGGAGATCGACCGCAAGGTGGAGGCCGCGGCCGCCACGCTGAACCTGACGCCTTATCTCGATCGAAAGCCGCGTGAACTTTCCGGCGGACAGCGCCAGCGCGTCGCAATCGGACGCGCAATCGTGCGCGAACCCAAGGCGTTCCTGTTCGACGAGCCGTTGTCCAACCTCGACGCCGCGCTCCGCGTTCAGATGCGCCTCGAAGTGACAAAACTGCAGAAGCAGCTCGGCACCACCGCAATCTATGTCACGCATGACCAGGTCGAGGCCATGACCATGGCGGACAAGATCGTCGTGCTCAATGCCGGCCGGATCGAACAATATGGTTCGCCACTGGAATTGTACGAGCGGCCTGCAAACCTGTTCGTGGCCGGCTTCATCGGTTCGCCGAAGATGAATTTTGTGCCCGGCGAGGCGGCCGGCGAGCCCGGCGTCGCGACGCTCGGCATCAGGCCTGAGCATCTGAAGATTGGCAAGGAGGGCGAGGGCTGGCCGGGCACCGTGTCAGTGGCCGAGCATCTCGGCCGCGACACGTTTCTCTACGTCGATGCAGGCACGCTCGGGATGCTCACGGCGCGCGGTGTCGGCGAATTCAGCCTGAAAGCCGGCGATCGCGTGTGGCTTTCGCCCGAGCCAGCCCGGCTGCATCGCTTCGACAAGGAGGGGGCGGCGGTCCGGGCCTGAGCGGCGGCGCCGACTGCGGGGCAAGCAAACAGGGAAAACAATAAATGTATCTGGAAAAATTCAGGCTGGATGGCAAAACGGCGCTGGTGACAGGCGCCGGCCAGGGAATCGGACTTGCCTGCGCCGAAGCGCTCGCCGAGGCGGGAGCAAAGGTCGTGATCGCGGACCGCGACCCGAACGTCGCCCAGACCGGTCATGCAAGCCTCAAGGCCAAGGGCCTGGATGCCGAAATCGTCACGATGGATGTAACGGACTCCAGGCGGGTTTCCGAGATTGCAGATCAACTGGCGTCGCGTTATGGCCGGGTCGATATCCTCGTCAATAATGCCGGAATCGCGCGCAGCGAAACACCGGCCGAGAGCGTGACCGACGAGCACTGGAACAACGTCATCGACGTCAATCTCAACGGCACGTTCTGGTGCTGTCGCGCCTTCGGCAAGCATATGCTGGACGCAAAGTCGGGTTCCATCGTGAACATCGGCTCGATGTCCGGCTTCATCGTCAACAAACCGCAGGAGCAGTGCTACTACAACGCCTCCAAGGCCGCAGTGCACCATCTTACCAAATCGCTCGCGGCCGAATGGGGCGGGCGAGGCGTTCGGGTCAACGCCGTGGCGCCGACTTATGTCACCACGCCTCTCAATGCATTCGTCAAAAGCAACCCGAAGATGTACGATGCCTGGATCGGCGGTACGCCGATGGCGCGGATGGGGGAGGTCGACGAAATTGCCTCCGTCGTTCTGTTCCTGGCGTCGGACGCCGCCAGCCTGATGACCGGGAGCGTCGTCCTCGTTGATGGCGGCTATACGTGCTGGTGAGCTGGCGCTGATCTGAAGCGGGGTTGTAATGAGGCATGCCTTCGTCGGCATCGATGTCGGAACATCGAGCGCGCGCGCCGGGATATTTGACGAGAATGGAGGCCTGCTGGCGACCGCGCGGCATCCGATCACGGTGTGGCACGAGACGGGCGGTGTCGTTGAGCAGTCGTCGTCTGATATCTGGGCGGCCTGCGTGGCCTCGGTCCGCGCGGCAATGATGGAGGCTGCGCTTCCTGCTTCGGCGGTCAAGGGTATTGGTTTCGACGCGACCTGTTCACTTGTGGTGGTGGACGCCGCCGGCAATCCGCTGACGGTCAGCACATCCGGCGACATCAGGCGAAATGTCATCGTCTGGATGGACCATCGCGCGATTGCCGAAACCCGCCGGGTCAACGAGACGCGGGACGATGTGCTCCGCTATGTCGGCGGTTCGATCTCGCCGGAAATGGAAATTCCAAAACTGCTTTGGCTGAAACGGCACCTGCCATCGACCTATCGGTCGGCCGGTCATTTCTTCGACCTTGCCGACTACCTGTCGTTTCGGGCGACCGGGTCGACGGCGCGCTCGATGTGTACGCTGGCCTGCAAATGGAATTATCTCGCCCACGAACAGCGCTGGAGCGGCAGCTATTTCGAGCGCGTCGGTCTTGGCGACCTTGCCGCGGACACATATGCGAGAATTGGCAACGAGATCGTCGCACCGGGAACGGCGCTGGGCGCGGGCCTGACCAACTCTGCGGCGCATGATTTCGGCCTGCTCGAGGGAACGCCGGTCGGCGCGTCACTTATCGATGCGCACGCCGGCGGCGTGGGCACGATCGGCGGGCGCGGCAGGTCGGGTGAGCCGGTCGATGTGTGCCGCCGTCTTGCCTATATTATGGGGACGTCGGCCTGCATCATGGCGACAACGCGCGAGCCATGCTTCGTCCCCGGCGTCTGGGGTCCCTATTATTCGGCAATGGTTCCCGGGTTCTGGCTCAACGAGGGCGGACAGTCCGCCGCTGGCGCGGCCATTGATCATCTCATCAGATCTCATCCTGCCTATCACGAGACCGCCGCAGCGGCCCACGCTGCCGGTATTGAAGTCCTGGAATTTCTCGAGCGGCGCATTGTCTCACGTGTGGCAGGTCCCGGCGAAGCGGCGTCCCTTGCCAGAGACATCCACGTTCTGCCCGAGTTTCTCGGCAATCGATCGCCGTTTGCCGATCCTGACGCACGTGCGGTCGTTGCAGGAATGGATCTGGACACCGATATCGGCTCGTTGGAGCGGCTGTTCGTGGCTGGGCTTTGCGGGCTTGCCTATGGTCTTGCGGATGTCGTGGACGCGTTTCGATTGCACGGCGTCGAAAGCGATATGATGGTGATCAGCGGCGGCGCGGGGCGCAGTCCGCTGGTCCGCCAGATCATGGCGGATACGACGGGCCTGACCGTTGTCGTCCCCGAAACGCAGGAGCCGGTCCTGCTCGGCGCCGCCATGCTCGGCGCCGTTGCGGCGAAGTCTCGCGGATCGATCGGTGAAGCCATGGCTTCGATGTCGGCGATCGGCCGTCTGAGCGAACCCACGGCGCCCGGAATGGCGGCCTTCCATCGTACCAAGCGGAAGGTTCATGGGCTGATGCGAAAGCTCGACTCTGAAAGCCGCGATGCGATGAAGGGCATCGAATCGATCGTCGGAATTGACACGAAGAAATAGGATCATGCTGCTGAGCTGCGGAGATGCCCTGGTTGATTTCCTACCGGTCAAATCCGCTGATGGGCGCGACGCGGCCGTGCCGGTGGCCGGGGGATCCTGTCTCAACATCGCCGTCGGCATGGCGCGCCTGGGTGCGCCAGCCGGGTTTGTGGGTGGTATTTCGACCGACCTGTTCGGGCGCATCATAGCCGACCACGCGCTTGGCTCGCAGGTCGACCTTCGCTATGCGACGCGCAGCGAACATCAGACGACGCTTGCATTCGTCCGTCACGTGGGCGGCGAGCCACAATATGCCTTCTATGACGAGGCGACGGCGTCCCGACGCTGGACCTATCGGCGGGGGTCCATTCCCTTTGACGAGATCGAAGCAATCCATATCGGGTCGACCACGCTCACCCACGACGAGGGGGCCGCTCAGGCGCTTGCGATGATTGGGGACGCGCGCGGCGCAACAACCGTTTCCTTCGATCCGAACTGCCGACCCAATTTGGTCCGGCACAAGGCGCGCTATGTCGACCAGATGGACGCATTTGCCGCCGCCGCCGACATCGTGCGGATGTCCGATGTCGACTTTGAATTTCTCTATGGCGGCCGTGATTACGGGGAAAGGGCGAGATCGCTCATTGCCGCCGGTGCAAGCCTGGTCGTTGTCACGCGTGGTATCAGGGGAGCTCAGGCATGGCACGGCGAGGCGGGTCTGGTTGAGGTCGCGGCGCCGGCAACTGATGTGGTGGATACAATCGGGGCAGGCGACAGCTTTCAGGCCGCTCTGTTGTTCGCTTTGCGTGCCATTGGGCGGATCAAGCGCGGAACACTGGTGCAAATGAATTCGAAAGAGCTCGGCCGGGCATTGTCGTTTGCGTCGGTTTGCGCCGCCTTCACATGCGGGCGCGCCGGGGCCGATCCTCCGCGGCAATCAGATGTTGGCTCGGCGTTCCCTCATCTTCTGGCCGGATAGATCGCAATCTGACGGACGACGCTCTCTCGCGAACAAAGTGTGACTTCCGGTCACCGGAAGAGGTACACGAGCCCGATGCTCAAGCCCAGCAGGAGAAGCAGCGACAGCGTGACGGCAGCGGTGACCCTTCCGCCGACAGTCGAGAGCACCCGCACGTCGACGCCAAGGCCGAGTGCGGCCATCGAGAGCACGGTCAGAATGGCCGCGGTCTTTGTCACCGGCGCGATCACCAGGTCCGGCACGAAGTGGAACGAGCGCAGGGTCGCCAGCGCCAAAAAGCCGGTGATGAACCACGGAACCAGCTTGAACGCGCTGATGGCGGCGACTTTCGTCTGATCGGCGTGGCGCTTGCGGCGGCGGGCCGCGACCAGCGAGAGGACGACCACGATCGGCCCCAGCATCAGCACGCGGACAAGCTTGACCAGCGTGCCGATTTGCGTGCTGACGATGCCGGCGGGCACAGTCGCCGCCAGAACCTGCGGAACGGCATAGACGGTGAGGCCCGCCAGAATGCCGTATTGCGTCGCCGACAGACCGAGCAAGGGAATCAGGAGCGGCAGGCCCAGCACCATCAGCACGCCAAGGATCGCGGTGAACGAGATCGAGGAGGCGACATCATCGCCATCGGCGCCGATCACAGGTGCCACGGCGGCGATTGCCGAATTGCCGCAGATCGAATTGCCGCAGGCAATCAGGATCGACAGTTTTGTCGGCAGCCCGAGCATGCGGCTGAGGCCAAAGCTCACCGCGAGCATCACCACGACCGTGGCGACGATCGCGCCGATCAGGAGGTAGCCGGAGGCGGCGATCGCACTAAAGCTGAGCGACGCGCCGAGCAGCATGACGGCGACCTCGAGCAGTTGCTTGGCACTGAAGGCAATACCGGAACGCCAGCGTTCGGATGGCTGCCAGACGGTGCGAATAGCCATCCCGAGCAGGATCGCGATGACCAGCGCTTCGACGTAAGGATGAACGAAGATATGCTCTTCGAGGCGTTGCGCGCCAAGCGAGACGGCGGTGATGGCGCCGCAGAGCACGAATCCTGGAATGAGGGCGAGGCCGCGGCCGAGCAGACCGGGGCGTGGCTTTCCGTCGTCAGAACTGTTTGCGGGCGGCGACACTTATCCTCCTTGGAGAATAATTTATGCGCCGGGCCGCACAGGCTCGCTAGTACATTTTCGGATTGTGCCCATTCAGAGAGGTTATATCCTACAACCTGCATTTGCAGGCATTGATGTCGTCATCGTCCCGACGGCGACAATCGACCGTCAGATGAGGCCTGGGCGGTTCAAGGCAATCCTGCAGCGGTCGCGTTCAGGCGGATCATCGACGTACGACCACCGCACAGCCCGACGGGAACGGCGCTTGCCGGCAGGATGTCAGAGCGAGGCGAGCAAGCTCTGCGCCCACGCAACGGCGCGCTCGAAGGTGAGGTCGCTTGGCTCGAAAAAGACCGCCCGCGCCAGCACGATGACGCCGACAAGCCCCCAGAACAAGCCAATGCCGGCCGATTTTAGCCATTTGGATGCGCGTACCGGCTCGGTCGAAGGATCGACCGCCGGGACTGGCTCTCCAAAGGGATCGAATGCGGATCGGCTCATGATAGCTTCCGTTTCGCTGAGGCTAATTTCGCCAATCGCGGCGCGGAAGCAAGGGTAGGGATGTGCCTTTTTTGGCAGCGACGTGGAAACACGTTTTCCGCGGCCGCCTTGGAATGGGGCTTTCTTCTATCGGCCGGAAATGTAGCCCTCAGCCTGCGAGAAATCCGCCATCGACGGTGAAGACGTGCCGGTCGCGTATTGCGACGCCGGAATGCAGCGAAATGCAATGTCCTCCGGCTGATGGCTCATCCTTATAGCCATCTGTATCAGCTGCCAGCCACCGGGCTCCGCATCTTTACAGTTTGCGGCCCGTGGGGGCGGCGAGGTAAAGCGATCAACCGGCGCAGGGATCGATAAAGTGCGAAGGGCCGTGGACGCCCACGGCCCTCCGTTGGAGACAGATCAGCTCATCGTCGGCATCACGAACTCGGCGCCGGCGCGAATGCCGGTCGGCCACCGGGTCGTGATCGTCTTCAGCTTCGTATAGAAGCGCACGCCTTCGGGGCCATGCATGTGGTGATCGCCGAAGAGAGACGCCTTCCATCCGCCGAAAGAGTGGAACGCCATCGGAACCGGGATCGGAACGTTGATGCCGACCATTCCGACCTGAATTTGATGAGCGAACTCTCGAGCTGCGTCACCATCTCTGGTGAAAATGGCGGTGCCATTGCCGAACTCGTGCTCGTTGATCATGTCGGCCGCTTCGTCGTAGGACTTGGCGCGGGCCACCGCCAGCACGGGACCGAAGATCTCTTCGCGATAGATCTTCATGTCGGTCGTGACACCGTCAAACAAGCTTCCACCGATGAAGTAGCCCTTCTCGTAACCCTGACGCCGGAAGTCGCGTCCGTCGACGACGAGCTTCGCGCCTTCGTCTACGCCGGAATCGATGTAGCCACGGACCTTGTCGAGATGCTGCTTCGTCACCAGCGGGCCCATCTCCGCGTCTGGATCGGTGCCGGGACCGATGTTCAGGGCGCGGACCTTTGGCGCCAGCTTTTCGATCAGCCGTTCGGCCGTGGTGTCGCCGATCGGCACGGCGACCGAAATCGCCATGCAACGTTCGCCGGCAGACCCATAGGCCGCACCCATGAGCGCATCGACCGCCTGGTCCATGTCGGCGTCCGGCATGACGATCATATGGTTCTTGGCGCCGCCAAGCGCCTGGCAACGCTTGCCGTGGCGAGTGGCGGTCTCATAGATGTAGCGCGCGATCGGGGTCGAGCCGACGAAGCTGACGGCGACGATGTCCGGATCGGTCAGGATGGCATCGACCGCTTCCTTGTCGCCGTGCACGACGTTGAACACGCCGTCCGGCAGCCCGGCCTCTTGCAGCCACTGCGCGAGCACCAGCGAGGCTGACGGATCGCGCTCCGACGGCTTGAGGATGAAAGTATTGCCGCAGGCAAGCGCAACCGGAAACATCCACATCGGAACCATCGCCGGAAAGTTGAATGGCGTGATTCCGGCGACGACGCCGAGCGGCTGACGCAACGAGTGGCTGTCGACGCGGGTGCCGACGTTCTCGGTGATCTCTCCCTTGAGAAGTTGCGGCGCGCCGGTCGCGAACTCCACGACCTCCATGCCGCGCTGGATTTCGCCCTTGGCATCGGAGAGCACCTTGCCATGCTCGGCGGTGATCACTTCGGCAAGTTCATCGATCCGATCCTCGATGATTCTCAGGAAACGGTTGAGGATGCGCGCGCGGCGTAGCGGTGGGGTATTCGCCCAGGCCGGGAAGGCCTTTCGGGCCGCGGCCACCGCCGACTGGACGTCCTGCGTCGAAGCCAGTCCGAGCGTTCCCGACTGCTCGCCGGTGGCGGGGTTGTACACGGGTGACGTGCGGGTGCTCCGGCTCGGCACCAACTCGCCATTGATGAAGTTCAGAATGGTCGTGGGCATGGGCTCATCTCCTCCAAACGACGCTTGATCGAGCCCGATATGCAGCGCATAAAAATGCGCATCAACGGCCGAATACGCGGCTCCGTTGTGCAGAAAGTATAGTCGTGGATTGGGAACGGGTCCGGATATTCCTTGAGGTCGCGCGCGCAGGACAGATTCTGAAGGCCTCGAAGAGCCTGCGCCTGAACCATGCCACGGTTGCCCGCCAGCTCACGGCGTTGGAGCGCAGCCTGAATGCCAAATTGCTCGAACGGCACACGTCGGGCTGCACGCTGACCCCGGCGGGGGAGGCGTTGGTCGCGGCCGCCGAGCGTGCAGAGAGCGAATTTCTTAAAGTCGGCTCCAGCATCGGAGGGACTGCCGAGGCAATTACAGGGACGGTGCGCGTCGGGGCGCCTGATGGGCTTGGCAACTATTTCCTGGCCGATTGCCTGGGCGTGCTGGCGGCGAAACATCCGGGGCTCGTCATCCAGCTCGTGCCGCTTCCGCGCACCTTCTCATTGTCGAGGCGGGAGGCCGATATCGCAATCACGCTGGATCGGCCCAAGCAGGGGAAGCTGATCCTTTCCAAACTGACCGACTATACGCTCAGCGTCTACGCGTCGGAAACGTACCTGACGCGCGAAGGGCCCATCAGGAATCAGGCCGACCTTGCCGGCCGTCTGTTCGTTACGCACGTCGAGGATTTCGTCTACAGCCGAGCCCTGGATTACGCCTCGGTGCTCGGCCGCCTGATGTCGCGTCGCTACGAGTGCGGAAGCGTCGTTGCGCAGATGGAGGCCGTCCGGGGCGGCCACGGCGTTGGCATCCTTCATGACTACGCCGCTCGGCGTTATCCCGAACTGAAGCGCCTGCTTCCCGACATACGCTTCGTTCGAAATTACTGGCTCACTTCACATCCCGACACCCACGAAACGCGGCGCGTTCAGGAGGTCCATCACTTCATCGTCGCCTCGGTGAAGGCGGCCAAGCCATCTTTCGAAGCGCGTTGAGCATCGTTGATCGCTCCGGTGATGCTGCTGGGGAAACGCGAAAGCGAGATCAGGCTGCCCGGGCGTCGCTCGCAGCCAGTTTGAGCCCGAAATCGTAATTCAGGTGGAAATAGTCGGTGTCCATCGCACGGCCGTCCGGCGCAGTGCCGGGTGTTCGGTGAGCGAACTCGCGGATCAGGCTGTCCTTGACGCCGAAAACGACGTCCGAGTCGAGATACTTGTCGCCGGCGACGAATACGTGCGTCACCAGTTGCTCGAAGCCCGGCGCGGAAATCATGAAATGCACGTGAGCCGGCCGCCAGGGATGGCGCCCCTGCACCTCCAGCATCTCGCCGACCGGGCCGTCATGCGGGATCGGATAGGGCGCGGGCTTGATCGACCAAAAGTGGAATCGACCGTTTGCGTCGGTGTGGAAGCGGGCTCTCATGGCGAGATCGCCGATCTTGTCGAGCTGCTGCACGTCGTAATAGCCGTCGTCATCGGAGTGCCACACATCGACAGTGGCGCCAGCGAGCGGGCGGCCATCGACGCTCGAGACCGAGCCGGTCACGAGCATCGGTTCACCCTCCATGCTGCCGGAGATATCGTCTCCATTCTGCTTCGCCGGCGCGGCCTGGACGAAGAAGGGACCGAGCACCGTGGTTTCAGTGGCGCCTTCGGGCACCGGATGGTTGATCGCGTCGACCAGCATGGATACGCCGAGCGTATCCGACAGCAGGATGAATTCCTGGCGCTTGTCATCGCACATGTGCCCGGTGCGCGTGAGAAAATCGATGCCGAATTCCCATTCCTTCTGGGTAGGTCGCACCTCGCGCACGAAGGCATGGAGATGCCGCACCAGTGCTTCGCTGACCTGCCGGATGCGCGGATCGCTGGCGCCGCTGATCCGCTCAAGCACTGCATGGGTGATCGTATTCTCGTTGAAGTTACGCATGAAGGCTCCTTGGATCAAAAAGCCCGGCTTGCCGAGGCAGGACAGGACGCATCGAATGTTGTTCAGGCGGCCGCTTTCGTCGCGAGCGGCGCTTCACCCGACCAGGCGCGTGCGATCAGATCGCGAATGGCGTTGCGTTCGAGGGGACGCGGATTCCAGTAGGCGTTGGTCACGGCAAGATCCGCCGCCTTGTCGATCCCGCTCTCGGGCATGCCGACATCGCGCAGCGCCAGCTTTGCATTGAGCTGCCTGGCGAGATCGTAGAGGCCTTGCGCCGCATCGGCTGCGCCAATCGCGCGCGCAATTCGCGTCATCGCCTCAGGCACTGCAGGCGCGTTGTAGGCCAGCGCATGCGGCAGGACGATGGTGTGCGTCTCCGCATGCGGCAGGCCGAAAGTGCCGCCGAGCGTGTGGCACAGCTTGTGGTGCAGCGCCATGCCGACGGTGCCGAGGCAGACGCCGCAAAGCCAGGCGCCATAGAGCGCCTCGGTGCGGGCGCCGCGATCGTCGGAATTCGCGGCAATGACGCGCAGGGCGTTCGCAAGCGCGCGAATGCCTTCCTCCGCCATCAGCGAGATCACCGGATTATTGTCGCGCGCATAGAGCGCTTCCACGGCATGCGCGATCGCGTTGATGCCGGAGGTGGCGGCAAGTCCCGCCGGCAGCGACAGCGTCAGGTCGACGTCGTAGATCACGGTCTCCGGCAACACGGCATTGTCGCGCACCGTGGTTTTCAGGCCGTCCCTGGTCTCGCCGAGAATGGGCGTCATCTCGGAGCCGGCATAGGTGGTGGGGATGCAGAGCTGGTTGACGCCGGTCCGCAAGGCAAGCGCCTTGCCGAGGCCCGTCGTCGATCCGCCGCCGAGCGACACCACGCAATCGGCCTCGCACGCCTTCATCGCCGCAAGCGCCTGCTCGGTCACCTCGACCGGCGTATGCATGGTGGCGCCAGCGAAGATACCGGCATAGAGCGGCCCCAACGCGGCTCCGAGCTTCGCGCCTTGCGCCTCCTGCTGCGGCGTGGTCAGCACGAGTGCGCGCTTGCCGCCGAGACGCTCGATCTCGGCTTTGGCCGCGTTGAGCGTCCCGCTGCCGAACACGACCCGGCAGGGCAGATTCTCGAAGGTGAATGAACCGATCATGCGCCGGCCTCTTCGATGTTGTAGTCGACCTGAAAGCGCCCGATCCGCAGATCGCCGAGTTCCTCGCGCACCCGCAGATGCTCCGGATGGGTGGCATAGGCCTTTAGCGAGGCGCTGTCGGTGAATTCGGAGATCAGGACGACGTCGCAGGCATAGTCGACGTCGCTGACGTCGAGGCCGACTTCGATCCGGGTCAGGCCGTCGATCCGGCCTTTCAGGCCCTCGAACAGGGTCTTGACTTTCAGCCGCGCCGCGACGCGCTCGTCGGCGGTCTCCCCGCGCAGCCGCCACATCACGATGTGCCTGATCGGGCTCGACATTTTCCTGGTTTCCCGTCCTCGTCGCAGCCCTATTCTGCCTTGCAGAAATCGGAATTAAACGTCAAAATTCGTAAGTCTCTTTTCCGATAAGTGAAAAAATGGACCGACTCCTGCAGCTTGAGGTTTTCTCCAAGACGGCCGAATTTGGCAGCCTCTCCAAGGCCGCCGAGAGCTTGCGGATGTCGAATGCAGCGGCGAGCCGGCATCTCAGCGCACTGGAAGAGCGGCTCGCGGTCCGGCTGATCGAGCGCAACACCCGTCGGCTGTGGCTGACGGAAGCGGGGCAGGAGTTGTTGCAACGCTGCGGCACGCTGTTGAGCGAGTTCGCCGAAGCCGAGGACGCCGTGAGCGATCGCGCACTATCGCCAACGGGCATGCTCCGCGTGACGAGTTCGCTCTCTTTCGCGATGATCTATCTGGCGCCGATGCTGCCGGCTTTCCGCGCGCTCTATCCAAAGCTCAACGTGCAGATTGTCACGGCCAACCGATATCCGGACTTCATCGAGGCGGGCATCGACGTCGCGATCCGCACGCGCGAGCACGAACCGGACTCCAACATCATCGTGCGCCGCATAGGCCAGATGCGGCGCGTGCTCGCCGCCGCGCCATCCTATCTCGCAAGTCACGGGCGTCCGAGGCAGCCGGCGGACCTCGCGCATCACAACATGCTGATCTACAACCTCGCCAATGACCCCTATTCACTGCGGCTTCGCAAAGGCAGCGCGGCGCAGACCGTTCGCATCACGCCGACCCTCGACAGCAATGACGGCCAGGTGATCCGTACTGCCGCAGTTGCAGGTCTCGGCATCCTCATCCAGCCGCTCTACATCGTGCAGGGCGACATCCAGGCCGGCAAGCTCAAGCCGATATTGATGGATTGGGAGCTGCCGCTGCTTACGATGAACATCGCCTACCAGAACAGGATCAGGTTGCCGGCGAAGATCAGGGTGTTTTCCGATTTCCTGGTGAGCCAGATCCGTGCCAGTTCGGAGGCAGGCATTTGGATGGACGCTGCCAAGGGAGAGACGCTCGGCAACGTTCGAGTCTGAGGACGAATGAGCACCAAGCCACGTCAAGGCATGTGATGCGGCGCGGGCCAGGGTCCTTCCCGGTCAGTTGGCGCTAATGCCCCGTTCACGGATGATTGCGCCGAACCGCTCGGAGTCTTTCCGGGACTTTTCCTTGAACGCTTCCGGAGACATCGGCGCGGCGATATTTCCAAGCGTCGCGATGCGCTCGTTGATCGCGGCATTTGCAAGCGATCGATTGATTTCCTTGTTCAAGCGCGCGACGATCTCGGGAGAGGTTCCAGCCGGCGCGTAGATGCCGAATAGGGCGTCCGCGTCAAAGCCGCTCAGGCCGAGTTCGTCGAGCGTGGGTACATCAGGAAGTTGGGGCGATCGTTGCGGGCTTCCGATCGCAAGGGCGCGCAGCGTGCCGGCTTTCACGTGCTCGATGGCAATGCCCGGGTCGAACAGGAAGTCGAGTTGCCCCCCAAGGAGGTCATTGAGTGCCGGCGCCGCGCCACGATAGGGCACATGCACCGCATTGGTTCCGGTCATGTTTTTCAGCATTTCTGCCGCAAGATGGGGAGAGCTGCCGACACCGGGCGATCCAAAATTCCGTTTTCCCGGGTTGGCTTTCAGGTCGGCAATGAACTCCTTGAAATCACGCGCCGGATTGGTGGCCCGGATGACGAGATAGAACGGGACGCGCGCAACGGAAGCGACGGGGATGATATCCTTCGTCGGGTCGAAGGACATCTTGGCATAGAGATGGGGATTGATCGCCACCATCCCGCCTGAAGACATCAGCAACGTGTAGCCATCCGGCGCGGACCTCGCCACGAATTCCCCGCCCAGATTTCCGCCAGCGCCTCCCTTGTTTTCTATCACGACTGGCTGACCGAAAACTTCACTGAGAGGCTGACCTATCAGGCGCGCAAGCTGATCTGCCGCTCCTCCTGCGGGAAAGTTGACAATGAGGCGAATGGATTGGGTGGGCCAGGTCTGTGCAAGCGACGTGGATATCAGGCCCGCGGTGAAGGCGATCGCGACCACAATGGCTCTCATGTTTGTCTCCCCGGGTTATATTTTTTGAAGGAATGTCAGTGGATCCCGATCCGATCCACGCTCGTTATCTGAAGGAGAGCGGATCGAATGCCCGCTTTCACGCCGCAAGGAAGTCGCCGATCGCCGTGACGCAGACGGGATCTTCCTGCATGGCGAAGTGCCCGACGCCGGACACAATAAGCGTGCGCGCTTTCGGAATCGCTCCCGCCCAGAGCTCTGCCTGACCGGCAAGTGCTACCCTGTCTCTGTCGCCCCACACGATGAGGGTCTCGTTGGGTATCCGGCTTAGCCACCGGCCGAGATTTGGGTGCCCCATGCCGTGTGCCTTCTGAATGTTCTTCAACGCGTTGCCCTCCTTTTCCCTTGCAGCAATGAATTGCTCGGGCGGAGGGGCGAGCGAGCCTCCGGGAAAATATTGGGCTGCAATCTCGGTACGATGAGCTAGGTAGTGAGGCATATCTTGTGGAGCGACTTGGCGGAGGTCGGTGCTGGGATGATCGGGGTGGTTGAGCCCAGCAGGTGCGTTCAGTACCAGACGGGCAAAACGTTCGCCGGCGACCGCCGCGATTTCAGCCGCCATCCACCCGCCCATGGAATGACCCACGAGGTGCGGCCGATCCAAACCCAACGATGCGATGAGCCGCAGATTATGGACGATCAAATCCTGCATTCCGCAGATATGTGGCGCGGGTCCGCTTTCACCGAAGCCGGGGTGGAACGGCAGATAGACGCGAAACCTGTCGGCTAATCCCCGCGCCCATTCCTGTCCCTCGATTGTTGCCGCTCCGTGCAGCGCCAGGACGGTTGGGCCTTTTCCGATGACTTTTATGACCGTGTCGACGGCATCGATGTCGAGCCTTATCGTTTTGAAAGTCACGTCAAACTCCCTTTCTGACCATGGCTACTCTCGGAGGACGCCGAACACCTGAGGCTTCAGGACTTGCCGGGACTATGGCGCGACCGTTGCATCGATCGGGATGGAGTGTGCTCGCGGCCTGCCGCGGGATTGCATGCGCACGAAATCGATCACCTGATGCCCGACCGTCTCGAGCTGACGCTTGGTTGCCACGTCGGTGCAATTGCCCTCGACGTCGAACAAGGCCATGGAAGTGTTCAACACCGCACCAAATGGCGTTGGCCAACCCCTGAGCGAGTGAGCAATCGTCCGGAGAGCGGCCAGTGTCTGCCCGACTGCCTGCCACCCGCCGGCGCAAGCGATGCAGCCGACTGGAATTCCGTCCAGGTAAGGGCGCGCGTCCGTCCTGAGTTCTTCCGTGTAGTCGAAGGCGTTCTTGATCAGTCCGGATATCGACCCGTGGTAAGCGGGTGACGAGATGATGATCCCTTGGCATTCACGAAACGCGGCCAGCAGACGCGAAGCTTGCCCGGACGGCGGCTGCCCGGGGATATACATCGGCAATAGCAGCTCTGCGCCGGAGAGAAGAATTGTCCTTGCGCCCTTATCCTCGGCGGCCTTGAGACTGATCGCGAGCGCGCGTTCGGAGGACGACCCGCGCCGCGGCGTTCCTCCAATCCCGAGAATGAGAGGCATGTCCTGAATCATCCATTGCTCCAGCTGATGCTCACGCGATCCGGTTGGGCTCATTAGTCGATCTGCGCGCGTCGCAATTGGGGGAGGACCTCCTCGCCAAAGAGAGTGAGTGCTTCGCGGCGACGCGCCGAAATGCTCCTGCCCAGCATCGCGAGAAAATGACCCGCGCCGCATTTGCGGCATTGATCGATGACTTGCTCGGCGACCTGCGCCGGCGTGCCGGCGATGTAGTCGTCGTCATGCAGTGAAAATCCGGCCCCCGCCCTCGGTGCATCAAGCAATGAGGACGCGCGATCCACGACGCGCGGATCGCCAGCGACAACTTTCAGTGTCGCCGCCTTCGCAGCCTGCGATTCCTCGCGTGCCTCGGCTGCATCCCGTGAAATGGAGATGTTGCGCCGGATTGCGAGCTGATCGGGCCCTGCCGCAAATCCCAGTTGGGCAGCCTCCTCACGGTACACGTCGAAGATTTCCGATATGCGGGCGACGGACTCGAAACCGGTGCAGATCTTGGATCGCCGCTGAGCAGATTTCTGCGCGGACCCGGTACTCACGACCGTGGTCCATTTCGGCGGAGAAGGCTGCCGGAAGACGTTCGGCATCAGGGTCAGATTTTCGAGTTTCCAATGCTTTCCGCCGTGGTTGATGACGGGGTTCACGAGAGCGGCATCGAGGATTTCCAAAGCCTCGTTGAATCGCTCGCGGGATTCCTGCATTCCGAGGCCGATCCGCGCGAGTTCTTGCGGCACCCCGGCGGCAAAGCCGATCTCAAGCCGTCCATTCGTCAGGTGATCAAGCATCATCAGTTCTTCGACGATGCGCCAAGGCTCGTAGAACGGCACGACCATTCCCATCGTGCCC
>NZ_LLYB01000071.1:92761-92944 GCF_001440475.1 Bradyrhizobium lablabi
AGGGGCTATATGAAAGGCCGAAGTGATGTTCGCTGAAGAATATTCCTTCGAACCCCAGCTTTTCGGCTTCGAGCCAAAGCGCGTAACCTTCGTCAAACATGGCGGTCGCAGTAGTCGCCGGCGTCTCCCGATCGCTCAGATTCGGGGCCTGCATGAATTCAAAGATCCATGGCTTGATCAAGG
>NZ_LLYB01000071.1:92983-106370 GCF_001440475.1 Bradyrhizobium lablabi
CACCGGGTTTTTAAATTTGAAAAATCGATTATATTGATCTGTAATATTTACAAAATGGATGTCAGAAGATGCGGTTCGAAGGCCTGGACCTCAACCTCCTGATCGCTCTCGATGCGATCATCGAGGAGCGTAGCGTGATGGCGGCCAGTCGACGCCTTCATCTCAGCCAGCCGGCGATGAGCGCCGCCATTGGCAGGTTGCGTCACTATTTCAACGACGAGATATTTACGATTTCAAAGCGAAAGCTGGTGCCGACGCCACTGGCGCAATCGCTCGAAAGACCGACGCGCGACATACTGTTGCGAATTCGAGCTAACTTGATCTCTGTGCCGAGGTTCGAGGCCGCGAATTCCCAACGGCGCTTTCGGATCGTCGTTTCCGACTATGCGAGCATGGTATTGATGCACCCTGTGATGAAGCGTGTGTATGACAGTGCGCCGGGAATATCCTTCGAGCTTTTCCCGTTCAATGATCGGGTGCACGACCAGCTTGAACGCGGCGACGTGGATTTTGTCATCGTACCCGATGTCGATGTTCTCGACGGTCATCCCAAGCAATATCTGTTCGCCGATGAATTCTGCTGCGTTGCCTGGACCGGGAGCCGCAAGGTCGGACGTTCGGTGTCGCTCAGCCGCTACCTTCAACTTGGACACGTGACGGCGCAGTTCGGCCCCACTCGCAGGGCCGCCTTTGAGGAGCGGACGCTGGTCAAATTGGGTTACAAGCGGCGCATCGAGGTCGTCGCGCCGAACTTTACCACCATGGCAACGATGGTGATCGGAACAGACCGCGTTGCGACGATGCATGAGCGACTTGCCGTCGTCTTTGCACGAAACTTTCCCCTGAAGCTGTTGCGTGCACCGGTCCGCATTTCAGGATTTCGAGAGATCCTTCAGTGGCCGGCTTCCTTTCATTCGGATCCCGCGCTGGTGTGGATGCGTGAGATCATATCCGATGTCGCGGCCGAAATTGATCGGACACCGGCCGCGAAAATGACGTTTGGGTAAAGGCGGGGCCTGCGAGACGGTAGTGGTTGGAGCTCGCCGGCGCCCTTGAAACGTCAGTGCAAGCAGCTCATCGCATGGTCGCAAGCTGTACTGCGAGCGCGCACGCCCGGTCGTACTCGTCGCGATTGATCCATTCGTCGATCGTGTGGGGCTCGTTCTGCCCCGCGCCGAAGGTCACGGTCGGAACGCCGTGGCGGACCATCCAGTTCGCGTCCAGGCCGCCATTCGCGGCGCGGATGGTTGGCGTGTTGCCAATGGCGGAGACGGCCGCGAGCGCGCGTTTGACGACCGGCAGGCTTTCCTTCATGCGGAACGGATAATAGTCGGTCTCGGCCTTGAACTTCACGCGGCCTGATTTGCCCTCGCTGCTCTTGACGCGCTTCGCGGCCTTTTCGAAGGCCGCCTTGTAGGCCTTGGTGATCTCTTTGAAAAATTTCGCATCGTGGCTACGGCTTTCGCCGCGTACGTGCACATAGTCGGTGACGACATTGGTGGCGTCTCCGGCCGGCCGGCCGTCGCCGCCGGTGACGGGGCCGACATTGCTGGTGCCCTGCCTTTTGCCCTTCACCACCTTGCCGAACCAGCCGCCGGCCTTCAAATCGGCGAGGGCAAGCGCAAGGATCATGGTCGAACTGATCCCGCGCTCGGGCGCGACGCCGGCATGGGAGGCACGGCCGAAAATCTCGACGTGCCAGCGATCCGCGCCGACGGCGCCGATGGTGACATTGGAGGCAGAGCCGCCGTCATAGTTGAAGGCCATGACCGGCGAGCCGAGGTCTTGGGTCTTGACGTGGCGCGCGCCCCATAGCCCGCTTTCCTCGCGCACGCAGAACAGCAGCGTGATCGGCGGATGATCGAGCTCCTGCTTCGCCAGTTCGGCTGCCAGCGTAACGAGAACGCCGCAGCCGGCGCGGTTGTCGCCGCCGAGCGCGGTCTTCGCCTCGTTGACGATCTTGCGCCCCTTCAGCTTCGGCTTCGCACCGGCGCACAGCGGCACGGTGTCCATGTGGGTCATGAACATGATCCGCGGCTGGTTGTGCATCGCGCCGCGGCCGGGCAGGTCGACAATAAGGTTGCCGGTCTCCGTCGGCACAGGAATGCGTGTGTTGGCGTCGTCGAGGCGGATGGCGTCCGCCGGCACGCCGCTTTCCTGCAGCGCCGCGGCCAGCTCGCGCCCGATCGCTGCCTCCTTTCCGGTAACGCCCTCGACAGCGAGAAAACGCATGAGGCGGTCGGTGGCGGCCTGAGTGTCGATAGACATGCCTGATCCTTTTGATAAACGATTCTTGTAAGCATCTTTCGCGGCGCTTGGTTTCGCAAGGCCAGATACTTCGCTGGGTCAATTAGAGCGGAGCAGGCAGGAATTCGTCAAGGCATCAAAGGGACCGGTTGAACGGCAACGTGCCACTTCCGGGCAACCCCGACATTGCATCAGGGACTGGGCTCCGGCGCTTGATCGATCGCCCCATTGACGGAATGGTCTGTCAGTGGCTTCAGTCCCGTGACGGTGCGCAACAGCACATAGAACACGGGTGTCAGGAACAGGCCAAACACCGTAACGCCGATCATGCCCGAGAAGACGGCGACGCCCATAGCTCGGCGCATTTCCGAACCGGCACCGGTCGAGAGCACCAGGGGCAAAACGCCCATAATGAACGCCATCGAGGTCATCAGGATCGGACGCAGCCGCAGGCGGCTCGCCTCGATCGCGGCACGAATTGGCGAGCGCCCAGCGAACTCCAGTTCGCGTGCGAATTCGACGATGAGGATTGCGTTCTTGGCGGACAATCCCACCAGCACGATCAATCCGATCTGGGTGAAGACGTTATTGTCGCCCTTCGAGATCCAGACGCCGAACATCGCAGCAAGCAGCCCCATTGGTACGATCATGATGATCGAGAGGGGCAAGGTCAGGCTCTCGTAGAGCGCTGCCAGCACCAGGAACACCAGCAGAATCGCCAGCGGAAAAACCCAGATGCCGGAATTGCCTGCGATGAACTCCTGATAGGTCAGGTCGGTCCATTCGAAAGCGAAGCCGGGCGGCAGTACTTCAGCGGCGATGCGCTCGGCGGCGGCCTGCGCTTGTCCCGAGGAGTAGCCGGGTGCCGCGGCGGCGTTGATGTCGGATGACAGGAATCCGTTGTAACGGATCGCGCGCTCAGGCCCGGCGCTCTGGCGAATCTTCAGCAGTGCCGAGAGCGGGATCATGTCGCCGGATGCGGAGCGTACTTTCAATTGCCGGATGTCGTCAGCCCGCGCACGGAACGGCGCGTCAGCCTGAACATAGACCGAATACGTGCGCCCGAACTTGTTGAAGTCGTTGACATAGTATGAGCCCAGATAGATCTGCAGCGTGTTGAAGACCTCCGTCACGGGTACGCCAAGCTGCAAGGCCTTGGTGCGGTCAATGTCGGCGAACAACTGTGGCACGTTGACCTGGAAGCTTGAGAAGACGCCGGCGATTTCCGGTGCCTTCTGCATTGCAGCCATGAATGCTTTGGTCGCCTCGTTCAGCGCGTCATAGCCGAGGCCGGCGCGATCCTCGATCTGGAGCTTGAAGCCGCCGATGGTGCCGAGCCCGTTGACCGGCGGTGGCGGGAACATGGCGATGAAAGCTTCCTGGATCCCGGCATATTTCTTGTTCAGTTCGGCCGCGATCGCGTTGCCGCTCAGCGCGGGATCCTTGCGCTCGTCGAACGGCTTCAACGTCGAGAACACGATTCCGGCGTTGGAGGAGTTGGTGAAGCCGGAGATCGACAGGCCGGGAAATGCCACCGAGCTCTCGACGCCGGGCTGCGTCAGCGCGATGTCGCTCATCTTGCGGATGACGTCTTCGGTGCGGTCGAGCGTGGCCCCGTCGGGCAGGCGCGCGAAGCCGACAAGGTACTGCTTGTCCTGACCCGGCACGAAGCCGCTCGGCACCTGCTGGAAGAGCAGGGCGGTCAGGCCGACCAGGAGCACATAGACGCCCATCACCGCCGCCTTGCCGGAGATCACTTTGGAGACGCTGCCGCCATAATTATCCGAGGCTCGCGCGAAGGCGCGGTTGAAGCCGCGGAAGAACCAGCCCAGCCCTTTTTCCAGAATGAGGGTCAGCCTGTCCTTGGGCTCATTGTGGCCCTTGAGCAGTAACGCCGACAATGCCGGCGACAGCGTCAGGGAGTTGACCGCGGAGATCACGGTCGAGATCGCGATTGTCAGTGCGAACTGCTTGTAGAATTGCCCGGTGAGACCGGAGATGAAGGCGAGGGGAACGAACACCGCAATCAAGACCAGCGCGATCGCGATGATGGGGCCGGAGACCTCCCGCATTGCCTGGTAGGTGGCGTCTCGCGGCGACAGCCCGGCCTCGATGTTGCGCTCGACATTCTCGACCACGACGATAGCGTCGTCGACGACGATGCCGATCGCGAGCACCAGGCCGAACAGGCTGAGCGCATTGATGGAAAAGCCGAACACATGCATCACGGCGAATGTGCCGACGATCGACACCGGCACGGCGAGGAGCGGAATGATGGAGGCCCGCCAGGTCTGGAGGAACAGGATGACCACCAGTACCACCAGCGCGATCGCTTCCAGCAGCGTGTGGATCACCGCCTCGATCGACGAGCGCACGAACTGCGTGGGGTCGTAGACGATCTGGTAGGATACGCCCTCGGGCATGTTCTTCTTGATCTCGGCCATGGTGGCGCGAACGTTGTCGGAGATCTGGAGCGCGTTGGAGCCCGGCGCCTGGAAGATCGGGATCGCCACCGCCTGCTTGTTGTCGAGCAGCGAGCGCAGGCCGTATTGGGACGCACCCAGTTCGATGCGTGCGACGTCGCGCAACCGCACCACCTCGGCACGCGAGCCGGTTTTGACGACGATGTCGCCGAACTGCTCCTCATTTGCGAGCCGACCTTCGGCGTTGACCGACATCTGAAGGTCGATGCCCTTGACGCTCGGCGAGGAGCCGACCACACCGGCGGCGGCCTCAACGTTCTGGGCCTGGATCGCCCTCACGATGTCGCTCGCGGTCAGGCCGTGCTCGGCGGCCTTTTGCGGATCGACCCAGACGCGCATCGAGTAGTCGCCGGCGCCGTAGAGCTGGACATCACCGACGCCGTCGATCCGCGCCAGGCGGTCCTTGACGTTCAGCACCGCGTAATTGCGGAGATACGTCATGTCGTAGCGATTGTTCGGCGAGAGAAGGTGCACCACCATGGTGAGGTCGGGTGAGCTCTTCTTGGTAATAATGCCGAGCTGGCGAACAACCGCCGGCAGGCGCGGCTCTGCCTGCTGCACGCGGTTCTGAACAAGCTGCGTCGCCTTGTCGGGATCGGTGCCGAGGCGGAACGTTACTGTCAGCGTCATCGCCCCGTCGGTGGTTGCCTGGCTGCTCATATAGAGCATGTTCTCGACGCCGTTGATCTGCTCCTCGATCGGCGTTGCCACTGTTTCCGCGATCACCTTCGGATTGGCGCCGGGGTAGGTCGCGCGCACCAGCACGGAGGGCGGTACGACGTCCGGATACTCCGAGATCGGCATGGCAAAGAGTGAGATCAGGCCGGCCAGGAAGATCACGATCGAAAGCACGCCGGCAAAGATCGGCCGATCGATGAAGAACTTTGAGAGATTCATTGTTATGCCCCAAGCGCTGCGGGTAGTTAGCGCTGCACGATTTGCTGGCTGCTGTCGTTCAATGCTTGCTGTGGCCCGCGCGAGCCCATCTCCGCAATCTCGGTCTTCAGGAGCGCGCCCGGGCGTACCCGCTGCAGGCCGTTGACGACGATTCGGTCGCCGGATTTCAGGCCTCCCGTGACGATGCGGAGACCGTCGACGGCGCCGCCGAGCGTTATTCCGCGATAGACCGCGCGGTTGTCGTCGCTGACCACCATCACGAACTTCTTGTCCTGGTCGGTGCCGATGGCTCGCTCGTCGATCATCACCAGTGTCTGTTGCTGCGGCTGGCCCATCCGCACCCGCGCGAACTGGCCTGGAATGAGGCGGCCATCATCGTTGGGGAATACCGCGCGGACGCGTATCGTGCCGCTCTGGCCATTGACCTGGTTGTCGATCAACTGGATATGGCCTTTGGCCGATGTGCCGCCGGAGGTGGTCATCTCGACGGGTATTTGATCAAGATTGCCGCGCTTGCCCGAATGATCTGCAATGGAATTCAGCGCCCGCAGCACGATCTCTTCGTCCGCATCGAAACTCGCATAGATCGGATTGACAGAAACCAGAGAGGTCAGGACCGGCGAGGCAGTCCCTGCGGTTACGAGATTTCCGACGGTTACCTCGATCTTGCCGACGCGACCATCGACGGGCGCGCGGACCTCGGTGTAGTCGAGATTGAGCCTTGCAGTCTGTAGCGTCGCCTCAGCCGCCTTCACGTTGGCGATCGCTTCGCGATTGGCGTTGTCGCGCTGATCGAAATCGCGCCGCGTGACGACGGCGTTGCCGACGAGCTGCGCGCCGCGCTCGACTTCGCTCGCAGTGAAGATCGCACGCGCCTTTGCTGCCTCGAGCTGCGCGCTCGTCTTATCCACTTCGGCGGCGTAGGACGCCGGATCAATCTTGAACAGGACATCGCCGGCTTTCACGAGCGCGCCCTCGGCGAAGTTGGCCGACAGGATCGCGCCAGCAACGCGCGGGCGCAACTCGACGCGGTTGACGGCTTCGAGACGTCCAGAGAAGTCATCCCACAGCGCGGTCCGACGCGGCTCGATTACCGAGATCGTGACGGAGACGGCTTGTTCGGGGGCGGTCCCAGTGGTCGCTTGGGCTGCATAAAAGTAGCGGCCGCTCGCGATCGAACCGGCCGCCACGAGGACGCCGATGATGGCAACGCCGCCGACAACGCGTCGGAAACGGCCGGAACGGAAGGTATTAGCGGGTGGGGGCATTTGCGCTCCATAAATGTAGTGTTCGCTACAGATGTGGAGCTGGACGGCAGTCTGCAAGATACTTATGTACCGTCCACTACGAAAATCTTAGACGACCATCCGCAAGACTGGAAATCAAATAAAAGAATCACGATAAATCAGAAGGTTAGAGAATTGAACGCCGCGCGAAAAGCGGCGTCGGCTTCAAGGGAGTAACGCGAATGGCCATGGGACGCCCAAGAGAATTCGACGCCGATGCCGCATTGGATCAGGCGATGGAAGTCTTCTGGAGACATGGCTATGAGGGCGCCACCATTGCGCAGCTTACCGAGGCAATGGGCATTAACCCGCCGAGCCTCTATGCAGCATTTGGAAACAAGGAAGGTCTTCTGAAGGCTGCTCTCGATCGGTACACGGCCAAACGTGCGGCCTGGATGGATGAGGTTTTGAGCGCGCCAACCGCCCGCGACGTCGCAGAGCGGATGCTCATGGGTACCGCAGACAGCCAAACCGATCCCGACAATCCGCCCGGTTGCCTGCTCGTGCAAGGCGGCCTTGCGTGCGGTACCGGTTCGGAGAACGTTCCCTTCGAGCTCGCAGCGCGCCGTGCATTAACCGAAGATCAGCTGCGCGAGCGCTTCGTCAGGGCGAAGGAAGAGGGCGATCTGAGGCCGGCCGCCGACGCTGCCGCGCTGGCGCGCTACCTGTCGGCGGTATCCGCCGGCATGGGCGTGATGGCGTCATCAGGCGCCAATCGCGAAGCGTTGCGGCAAGTGGCGAACGTATCTGTCAAAGTTTTCGAAGAACAGTCGGCAAAGTGAGAGGTCATCTTCTTCGAGCCGAACTGCGCACGCCGAGAAAAGCAGTGCCTTGAAGGCATTGTTCGTGGACAGGCAGCGGCGCGTCGCGGGAATCATGCATCCGCCTCGTGGCGGGTTGGATGCTGTGGCCAAGGCCCGGCGAGGGCGACGCCTCGGATTTCCGTGGTACCTCAGTTTGAAATGTCAGCGCTTGGCGAGGGTATCGTTGCGCCTCCGCCGCAGGCACGGGCTGTTGATACCAAGCTCAAGTGAATTGCCGCCGCGATCAACGCTAATCATTGATTGGCCCGCTGCATCAGGCGATTTCCTTCGGAGTTTGCTTGTAACGACCGTGGAATTGGCGTTCGGCCTAGTTGGTTCCCCTTCGGAACCTTTGGTTCCATCGGGCGTTCTCGTCTCGCAAAATCGGCGGCGCGAGGGTGCGATGTCGAAAATCCCTGCTGGAATTGGAATTATCATTTTCGGCGTGTCCTGCCTGTTTATGGCCACAGGGCCGTCGAGTACCGCCCAGGCGAGAGGCCTGCGGCTTGGGATTGGCGGCGGCCCCATCGGCATTGTGAGATCCATTGCCTCGCTGCCTTTCCGAGGCCTGCATGGCCGGCGCGGCGAGCGCGTCAGAATGGCAAACCTCCGTGACGAGCCGACCGGCGCGGCGTCGCGCGCCGATGTCACCCGCGGCGCCGATTGGGTGACGAAGCCGGTGGCGCGGATGCAGGTCGGAGCCGCTGCCGCGCTGGCGGGCTGGCATGGTCGCCGTGGCGCGAGCGGATGGTGGCAGCATGCTGATGGCGGGTATGGATGGGTGGGACCGTTGTTCTGGCCGTTCGCCTATTACGACATCTATGACTACACGCTCTGGGGCGACGGCATCGGCTTCTGGGGCTATGGCTATCGCGATATCTACGCCGCGATCTTCACGCCCTATGGTGACGAGAACCTCACCCGCTATATGGCGCCCCCTCGCGACCGGCGGCATGGCAGGTTGCCTTCGCTCGCACAAATCTGTGGCGATGACGCAAGCGAGTTTGCCGGTCTCCCGGTCAAACAGATCAGGCAGGCGATCCTGCTGAGCGAGGAGCAGCGCGCGACGCTCGACGATCTTGCCAACGCGTCAGTTGAGGCAGCCCAGATCATTCGCGCGGCCTGCCCGGCCGAAGTCGCGCTAACGCCGTCAGGCAGACTCGCCGCAATGCAACTGCGCCTGAAGGCGATGAAATCCGCGATCGCACGCGTAGCGACGCCATTCGAGACATTCTACGAGCGGTTGGACGACGACCAGAAGGGGAAGCTCGTCGAGTTGTCCGGTCAGCGCGCACCATTTGCGCCCAAGGTTCCGGCCACTCAGAGCTGCACGCCGCCCGAGGCACTGCAATGGCCCGGCAACGAGATCGAGACGAGGCTGCATCTGAACGACTCACAGCGTCAGGGGTTGGACGCGCTTCAGCGGATGAGCGCGCTCGCCAGGAACACGCTGAATTTCAATTGCGAGCCGGATGAGAATCTCGATCCGCCCGACCGGCTTGCGACAGCCGATACCAGGCTCGACGCCATGCTGGACGCGATCAAGCTGCTGCGGCCGGCCCTGGACGATTTCCTTGCAACGCTGAACGACGAGCAAAAGGCTCAATTCGCGACCATCGGGGCGAAGCGCACGAGCTGACGGATCAGCCGGTCGGGGGGACCGACCCAACATCCACGTCCCGGCCCACAGGGAGCGGAGAGGTTCGATCCCGGTTGCTTTCCGACCGCCAGCCCAAATTGGGGGCGCCCACCTCAAAGTCGATCGGGCGTTATCGCCGTCCTCTTTCGCCGAGGGTCAGATGGGTCACCGTCGCCGCGAGATTGACCCCGATCGCGCGCTCGGTGGAGAGCGGCTGCAGGACGACGCTTCGGCGGGATCCGCCGATCAGAACGTTGGCGCCGAAGCCGGGACCCAGCGCAACATTGCCGCTGGCCCCGACATAGCTCCCGCGCATGGTGCCGGGACCAATCCGCGAGTTCTTGGCAAAGACGGCCCAGGATAAAACGCCGCTTCCGGTGACGCCGAGGTCAAGACCGACGCGCCTGATCCGTCCGGCGTAGATGTAGCGTTGGGACGAACCTCGCCGGTAGAATACGCAACGCAGCGACTGCGTCGATCCAACGAGGAGTCCGATTCTCGGGCTGCTTGAACACAACAGCCGGCCGGCCCTGAACATCTCGCCTTGCGCAGGCGTTGCGACGACAGAAATCAAAGCGGAGACGCACAAGGCGCCAAGCAATCGTATCGTCTGCATCTTTAGGCCTCGACTTGATGTTTGCTGTTGTCAGGTGCGGCCGCGCGGCCATAGCTAAGCCAGAAGGTCATGCCGATCCCGACCACGAATACGGCCGCGAGAAGGAAGAAGACCATCGACTGCTTCAGCCAGGAGAGCGCTGGAACGGCGGCACCCATGGCGATGCCGAGGAAGCAGATCTGCGGGGACAAAAGGCTGAGGCCGGCGAGGAAGGTGCCGAGCGCCAGTAGTGTCAGAAGCACCAGGCTGGTGGCCGGCGTGGGAAGCAGTTGCTGAACGCCGGAAACAAGCATCATGTTCATCGTGACCAGGACGGCCACCCAATGCAGCGCCTGGGTCCAGATCAACCGAAACTGAGCCTGCTTGCTGTCGAGCTCGGGCCATTTGGTGACGACGCAGACCACGGCGATGGCAAGTGCCAGGAACTCCCAATAGCCGACAAGCGGCTGATGCGAGATATTGGTATAGGCGACGCCCGCGATGGCGAGCACGAGTGCGATGACAAAGGGTACCCGCTGCCAGGGGAAATTGGCTCTTCCCGAGTCGGCGGAGGGAGGCGCAGCTTCGCTCTGCTGCGTGTCAGTCTCGCTCATGGGATCACTCAAGTCACTTGAACGGGTTGGGCCCGTCGCACCAAGCAATGGGCCGGCAAGCGGTTCAATTGGCCGACGGCCGCCCTGCAGGCGCATCAGTGCGAACCCGCCTGCTGCCGAAATGTGGATGCCGTCCGCCCTGGTGGCGCCAATATCGATGCTTGCGTGGGGTCACATTTGTATTCGCTTTTGCGCTCTTTGGCGCGGCCGCGCCTTGGTCGGTCGATTGGGCCAGGGAACGGCTTGACGGCGCCGCAATGGCGGTAGCTACGCCGACGATCAGGACGCTGAATATGAGTCGGATATTCATGCTCACCTCCGTATCGGTTGGCCGCGAACCGCCCGTGGCATGGGCACGCAGGTTCATGCGCCTCGCGCATCGCGTATGGCCTGAGCGACTTTCGTTGCCTGCGACACCCGGCCGACCCTCGCGCCCGTGACGATCTTTCGTCGGCGCGTGCTCGAGCGCGACGCCATGCCTTCATTGGAAGTCAATCCGGCGGAAGGATATGAAATGAAGTTCGCGGCTCGACGCAGCGCGAGCGCCTTTCGGGCCGCTTCGACATGGGTAGTCCGGGCTGTCAGGTTGTGAAGCCGCCTGAGCTCCCTGTTGAGCCGCTTCAGCGCGGCGGCAAAGACCTGCTTGCGTTGTGACGGGCGCTCGGCGGTGCCGGGGAAGTTCGCTCCGCGAGCCGCGCCTTTGCCGCGCATCTCTCGCCGCTTCTGCCGGCCGAGCGTTCGCTCCTTGTCGTGCATTTTGCGCAGGCGGGATCGCAGATCCGCAAGGTCAGTCGGATCGACATCATAGATGGCGGGATGATGCGTGAGGCGGATCGTCTCGTATTCCTCGTGACTAAGAAGGCTGCGTTCGAGCTTGCATGGGACCGACATTCTGCTTCTCCATTGAATCTGTCGAAGCTCACGTGATGAATTATTCCGGTCTAGTGCTGCGCGTGAAAGACATATCAAGCTCCCGTGCAACGCCGCACGATCGGCCATCTGGTGCTCGGTCGTGCGCGAGCCGGGCTCGGCACTTCAGCAAGCCGGCCACTTTCATGGATGACCGGCGGATTTTGCTCCGGCGCACTGTCAGCTGGCCGCACTGCGGACAGCGCAAGTGGAAGCTTCGGCCAGCGCAGATACAGGCTCAATGCTCCGAGCGCGCAGCTTCCTGCAGTACCTGTTTCATGGACAGGTTAACGCTCCAAGTCAGTATTGGCAACCTAAGGTTCTTATCTCGGATGGAACCGAGCCGAATGCGTGCGGCTATCCAGCAACGATTCAGCAACACGACCGCGCGGTCACTGCGTTAAAGATATCCCGCGCTTGGTTGAACATCCTTAACAAGTTGTTGCCCGCAAGGAGAAGATCCCACGGCGCCGATATGCGGCGTCGCCCGACAGCTGGAAAACCAGGTGCAGGCCGAAGGGGGATATTAGTGGTTACTCCGTCTGCGGTGTGCGCGTTGACGAGGTTTTCAACGATAATGGGACCTGCCTAAGAGGATTGGAAAAAAGCTTATTGCCAGCACCAAGTGATGTTCGCTCGCTGAAACTCCAGATCCCACGGACAACGAATGATGATCGGCGCGGTCGCTATCGGCCGCGAAGAACGGGCAGGGAAATGTCGGGGCTTATCAGATTGGCCAAGGGAAGGCCGACGGCAGCACGTGCGACTCGCACAATCAGCTCGCTGTCTTTTCATCCAGTTGCCATTCCAGAATTCCAGGCCGCAATCGCGGCATTCATTTCATCGCAGAGGCCACCCGCGCGCTAGGCGCGTGAATTTTCACGAACGGTATTTTTCACGAAATTGGAGCGTCAAATGGCAAGCGCCAGCGGCACCACCATCCTCACAGGCACCAGTGGCAACGACAACTACACCGGCGGCGCAGGCGACGACAATCTCTCCGGAGGCGCCGGGGATGATCGGCTCAACGGCGGCTCCGGGAACGATACGCTCGATGGCGGGAGTGGATTTGATACCCTTCTCGGTGGTTCGGGAACAGATAAGCTTATCTTCAAAGCGTACGAGAATGAGTACAAGCTCGGCAGCACATATGTTGCAGGGTCAGGTGCGCTGCCCGGTACTCTCACGGGTGGTTCTCTCTATGACAATGGGGTGTTGCAGAGCGGAACCACATTCAAGGGATACGACATTTACGACGGCGGCAACGGTAACGTAGCGAGCGGAACCGCCGAGATCGACACCCTTAAAATTTATGTCAGCGTTCAACAAAACAATGACGCCGCATTCATGCAGGCGCTCAATGACGAAATCAATTACTTCAATAACGTCTGGTATCCGGCTCACAAGAATAATCAGACCGGGCAGGCGGATCAGACGATCTATGCGTTCAAGAGTATCAATCTGAAGATTAGTGCCATCGAGAAGATCGCGCCGGTTAATGTTGACTTGACGACGAACCATGCGTCGATCGCAAACGCAGATACCCATGCTGCGACCGAGGACGTTCCACTCTTTGCGGCAAGCGTGCTTGGCAATGACACGGATTTCGATGGCGGGGATCTGGACGTTGCGGCCGTCAAAGTAGGTGCGGCCACGATCACCGACGGCGGAGCGGGTGACCTGGATGGAGCCGTGAATGGCTCGATCAGGTTTGCCACCACCGCGGGCGGAACGGTGACGCTCGATACTGAGACCGGCACTTTCAGCTATGTGCAGAATGGCGTGTTCAACAATCTCGCCAGTGGCCAAACCGGCGTAGATAGCTTCGAATATGAGACGACCGACGGCATCGCGGTCAGCGGCAGCTCGACCGTGACAGTGACGATCACCGGCACCAATGACGGGCCGGTGGCG
>NZ_LLYB01000071.1:106548-106732 GCF_001440475.1 Bradyrhizobium lablabi
CCATCTGGCCGACGGCGCCACGGCCACCGTGACGCTGAACTACACGATGCAGGACGAGNACAGTCGAGCTCGACGGTGACGGTGACGGTCACCGGCACCAATGACGGGCCGGTGGCGGTGGCGGATACCGACAGCGGCGGCGAGAACCAGGCGCTGACGATCGACGTGCTGGCCAATGACACGG
>NZ_LLYB01000071.1:106973-107158 GCF_001440475.1 Bradyrhizobium lablabi
CCGACAGCGGCGGTGAGAACCAGGCGCTGACGATCGACGTGCTGGCCAATGACACGGACGTCGATNGCGCCGGCGGCGGCGAGAACCAGGCGCTGACGATCGACGTGCTGGCCAATGACACGGNTCACGCCCTGACGCTGGTGTCGGCGAGCGCGCCGTCCGGCCAGGGCAGCGCCAGCGTGGTG
>NZ_LLYB01000071.1:107284-107361 GCF_001440475.1 Bradyrhizobium lablabi
GGTGACGGTCACCGGCACAAACGACATCCCGGTTGCATCAGCGGCGGTCGCCGCGGTCGCCGAGGACGCCAGCATCT
>NZ_LLYB01000071.1:107496-107664 GCF_001440475.1 Bradyrhizobium lablabi
GACGCCGGCGAGCTGCTGGTGCTGACGGTGCCTTTCACCGCGACCGACGAGAACGGTGCCGTCTCGGCGCCGGCCAACCTGGTGATCACCGTCACCGGCACCAACGACATTCCAGTCGCATCAGCGGCGGTCGCCGCGGTCGCCGAGGACGCCAGCATCTCCGGCAAT
>NZ_LLYB01000071.1:108000-108065 GCF_001440475.1 Bradyrhizobium lablabi
CCTGGTCGATCCGGCGCCGACCGGGCTGAGCTTCCTTTCGGACGGCAGCTACAGCTTTGATGCTT
>NZ_LLYB01000071.1:108374-108534 GCF_001440475.1 Bradyrhizobium lablabi
AACGCCGGCGAGCCGCTGGTGCTGACCGTGGCCTTCACCGCCACGGATGAGAACGGCGCCACCTCGGCGCCGGCCAATCTGGTGATCACCATCACCGGCACCAACGACGTCCCGGTTGCATCAGCGGCGGTCGCCGCGGTCGCCGAGGACGCCAGCATCT
>NZ_LLYB01000071.1:108643-108848 GCF_001440475.1 Bradyrhizobium lablabi
CGAGCTATGACGGGCTCAACGCCGGCGAGCCGCTGGTGCTGACGGTGGCCTTCACCGCCACGGATGAGAACGGTGCCACCTCCGCGCCGGCTAACCTGGTGATCACCATCACCGGCACCAACGACATTCCGGTCGCATCAGCGGCGGTGGCTGCAGTCGCCGAGGACGCCAGCATCTCCGGCAACGTCTCGGCCACCGACGCCGA
>NZ_LLYB01000071.1:108926-120755 GCF_001440475.1 Bradyrhizobium lablabi
CTCGAGCTATGACGGGCTCAACGCCGGCGAGCCGCTGGTGCTGACGGTGCCCTTCACCGCGACCGACGAGAACGGCGCCGCCTCGGCGCCGGCCAATCTGGTGATCACCATCACCGGCACCAATGACGGCCCGGTTGCGGTCAATGACAGCGTCTCCGTGAACGAAGATGCCACCACGGCTAACCTGCGGACCCTCCTGCTGTCGAACGACACGGATCCTGACAGCGGCGAGAGCACGACCCTAAAAATCACCGCCGTGACGCAGGGCGCCAAGGGCTCGGTTGTTCTCAGCGACAACGGTACGCCGCTCGACTTCAGCGATGACGTCATAACCTACACGGCGGACGGCAATGTGCTGGATGCGCTGGCGGTGGGGCAGAGCACAACCGACACCTTCACCTACACGATAACCGATGCGCATGGCGCCACCAATACCGCCACCGCGACGGTGACCATTAACGGTGTTAACGACGCGGCCAGCGACTTGGTCTTCTCCTACACTGGTGCCTCAGGGAACTCGTTGCCGAATGGTGCCTTCGGGCAGATATCGGTCGTCGACCCGGATGGCGGCGCTCAGCCATATTCGTTCTCAGCCACGGGTCTTAGCGCGACGACTCTTGCAGGCGGAGCGGCCGCTAACTTTGCTGGGGACCTTACAGTGAGTTCGACAGGTGTCATCAGTGCCAACAACCTGGACGACAATCGCGTGTATGAACTGTCCGTGCAGGTAACGCAGGGCACGGAGACCTTCACAGAGAGCTTCAGCGTTATCACGGGGACGAACGCAAGCGACACCGTGGATGGCAGCGCCGCCGTCGGCGATGATGTCATCTTCGCGCGAGGCGATGGTGACATCATCCTGGCCGGTTCCGGAAACGATACTGTGTTTGGTCAACAGGGCGATGACCAAATCCACGGTGGCGCCGGCAATGACACGTTGTTCGGCGGAGGCGGCAACGACCAATTTTTCTTTGACACTGCGCTCGACGCAACAACCAATGTGGACACGATCAAGGATTTCAACGCCAACTCAGCGGACGAGATACATCTGGAGAACTCAATCTTCACCGCTCTGTCGACCACAGGCGTCCTGAACGCAGCCAACTTCAACGCCAGCGCTGGCGGCAACGCTGCGGATGGGAACGATTTCGTTCTGTACGACACCAGCAACGGCAATCTCTACTACGACGCCGACGGCAGCGGCTCCGGAAACAAAGTCCTCGTTGCCAGGATCGATCTTGCGGGGGTGAGCGGCACGGTGAATGCCGCGGACTTCCACATTATCTGATCGCCTTGAGGCGAGCGCAGGGTGGCGGGTCACTTGATGACCCAATGAGCCGGTTTTTTGGCCGGCCCTGATACAGGCTTAATGCTCGGCGTCTGAGCGCTCAAAACCAGCACCAGCAACCTAAGGTTTTTGGTGCAATTGAATCGATCATTGGGATAGTGCAACTCGCTTCGCGAGCCGATCCTCCCGCCCAAGCCGGGGCCTCCACCGATTTTGTCACTTTCAACGGATGCACGGGAACAATGCACCGCCACAAATTCGGTGCTATTGAATCACTTCCACTGCTTCGTTCACGGAATGCACCACCATCCTGGCTCCCACGATCCCGTTCTTGTCGCGCTGTCGGTCCTGATCGCCGCGCTTTCCTCCTACACGGCGCTGGATCTCGCGACGCGCATGCGGGCCGCTTCTGGCCTCGCCAGCCTGGCCTGGCTCGGGGCTGCGGCGGTCGCCATGGGCGGCGGCATCTGGTCCATGCATTTCGTCGCCATGCTGGCGTTCAGCCTGCCCGGCGTGGCAATTTCCTACGATCCGCTCCTCACGCTGCTCTCGCTTGCCCTTCCCATTCTGGTCGCGGCTGCTGCCTTCGTCATCGTCAGTCAGCGGTCGAACGCACTCATCCTGTCCGGCATCGGAATGGGGCTCGCGATCTCCGGCATGCACTACACCGGCATGAGCGCGATGCGGATGGCGGCTTCCATCCACTACGATCCGCTCTGGGTGGTGCTTTCCATCGGCATCGCGATCGGAGCGTCCATCATAGCGCTGTGGCTTGCCTTCCGCATGACGAGCGCGCGCGAGCGAATCTCGGCGGGAGTCGTCATGGGTCTGGCGATCTCCGGGATGCACTACGCCGCCATGCAGGGCTCCTCCTTCATTCCGATGGACGGCGTCCTTGGCCGTGCGGCATCCGGCACGGTGGGGCAGGCGCCGCTCGCGTTCCTGATCGCCGGCACCACCATTGTGGTCCTCGTGATCGGGCTTGCGGTTGCCGTGTACGATCGCTCCTCGGCGGAACGCGCCGGTCGCGAGGCCGAGGCGCTCAGGCGAAGCGAGGAGAAGTTCCGCCTGCTGGTGGAAGGAGTGGCCGATCACGCCATCTTCATGCTCGACCCCGAGGGCCGGGTGGCGAACTGGAATCTCGGCGCTACCAGGCTGATCGGCTACGGCGAGGAGATCGTCGGGATGCACTACGCTGTCCTTCACACCGATGAGGACCGCGATGCCGGTATTCCGGAGGCCGTGCTTCTGGAAGCCAAGCTGGAAGGCAAGTCGGCAGGCGAAGGTTGGCGCGTTCGCAAGGACGGCAGCCGCTTCTGGGCCGAGGCGACCATCCGCGCGGTGCGAAGCGAGCGGGGCGAGGCCATCGGCTTTGCCAAGATCGTACGGGACGTGACCGAACGCCGCCGGGCCCAGGAAGCGCTGGAGCGCACCCGCGACGCGCTGGTGGTCTCGCAGAAGATGGAGACTGTCGGGCAGCTTACCGGCGGCGTCGCCCACGACTTCAACAACATACTCGCCGTGATCACGGGCAGCCTCGAACTCGCGAAGAAGCGCCTCCAGACGGAAGATCCGAGAATTCACCGGCTGCTCGACAACGCGATCCATGGTGCGCTCCGGGGGGCCTCGCTGACCCAGCGCATGCTTGCCTTTGCGCGCAAGCAGGATCTCAAGCCCGTCGTCGTGGATGTTCCGGAGCTGGTCCGCGGAATGTCCGCGCTGCTGAAGTTCAATCCAGCGATCCGGGTCGAGACCCGTTTTCCGATCGAACTCGCGAAGGTGAAGGTCGACGCCAACCAGCTCGAGCTCGCGATCCTCAACCTCGCCGTCAATGCGCGCGACGCGATGACGGCAAGCGGCGGGACCATCAGCATCGCCGCGCGTGAAGAGCAGGCAGTCGATGGCCTGGCCGAGGGACGGTACGTCGCGCTCTCCGTAAGCGACACCGGATCCGGCATGGACGAGGAGACACTGAAACACGCGCAGGAGCCGTTCTATACGACCAAGGGGGTGGGCAAGGGAACCGGCCTCGGCCTCTCGATGGTGAAAGGGCTGGCTGAACAGTCCGGAGGCGTGCTGATGCTGAAGAGCCGCGTCGGCGAAGGGACCACGGCCGAGATCTGGCTGCCCGCCTCGCAGGACAACAAGGTGCCGGAGCCCCATGCGGCGGAGCCGTCACGCGCCGCGCCCCGCAGCAGCCGGCCGCTCTCCGTGCTGGTCGTCGACGATGACCTTCTCGTCCTCGACAGTATCGCTGCGATGCTCGACGATCTCGGCCACGCCGTGATCGAGGCGCGCTCCGGCGAAGAGGCCGTCCAGCTTCTGCGCCGAACGCCGAAGGTTGACATCGTGGTGACCGATTATGCCATGCCGGGGATGAACGGGCTGCAGCTTGCCGAGACGGTGGCCGCCGAGCATCCCGGCACACCCGTGGTGCTCTGCACCGGATATGCCGAGCTGCCCGGCTCCGCGCAGCCGCATTTGCCGCGCATTTCGAAGCCGTTCGACCAGGCGGCGCTGGTGGCCGTCATGGAGGACGTGATGCGCGCACGGGCAGATGCGCGCTCGGTTTTGCCCTTGCGCCCGAAGCGGGCCTGAGGGCTGGTGGACCTCATCGCGTCTGCGGGAACCACCGTCATTCGGCCGGCATCGGCTCGGCGCCGCCTTTGGCCGCCGGCTTCTTCCTTCCGAACAGCCGGGCTTGCAGCCTGTCGAGGTAGATGTAGACCACGGGCGTCGTATAGAGCGTGAGCAACTGCGACACGGCGAGCCCTCCGACGATGGCGTAGCCCAGCGGCTGGCGTATCTCGGAGCCCGCGCCGGTGCCGAGCATCATCGGAACGCCGCCGAGCATGGCCGCCATCGTGGTCATGAGAATGGGCCGGAAACGCATGATGCAGGCGCGATAGATCGCGTCTTCGGCCGACAATCCCTCCTGCTGGCCGACATGCAGGGCGAAGTCGACCAGCATGATGCCGTTCTTCTTGACGATGCCGATCAGGAGAATGATGCCGACGATCGCGATCACGCTGAGATCGAGATGGACCGCCATCAATAGCAGCAACGCGCCGAGCCCCGCCGACGGCAGTGTCGAGATGATGGTGATGGGGTGGATCAGGCTCTCATACAGGATGCCGAGGATCAGATAGATCACGAACAGCGCGGCCACGATCAGGATCGGCGTGGTCGACAGCGAATCCCCGAACGCCTGCGCGTTGCCCTGGAAGCTCGTCTGCAGCGACAGCGGCTTGCCGAGCTGGTGCTCGATATTCTGGATGGCGCTGGTCGCTTCGCCGATCGCCGTGCCCGGCAACAGGTTGAAGGAGATCGTCACCGACGGGAACTGGCCCTGGTGATTGATCACGAGCGGGGCGACCTTGACCACGCTGTCGACCAGCGTCGATAGCGGCACTTCCTGTCCGGTGGAGGATTTGACGTAGATTCCGGTCAGCGCCTCCGGCGAATACTGGAATTTCGGATTGACCTCCATGATCACATGATACTGGTTCAGGGCCGTGTACATGGTCGAGACGATGCGCTGGCCAAAGGCGTCGTCGAGCGTGTTGTCGATGGTGAAGGGCAGGATGCCGTAGCTCGAAGCCACCTCGCGCTTGATGGCGATGTCGAGCAGGGGACCGGAATTGAGCTGGTCGGTCGCGACATCGGTGATGCCGGGGATCTTCTTGATCCTGTCGAGGAACAGCGCCGCCCAGTGATTCAGTTCGCCGGGATCGGCGTCGCCCAGCGTGTACTGGTACTGGGTTTTCGAGACGCGGCCACCGATGGTGATGTCCTGAGCGGCCTGCATATAGAGCGTGATGCCCTGGATCTTGGCCAAATTGGTCCGCAACCGGGCAAGCACTGTTTCCATGCTGTCGCGCTGCTTGTAGGGTTTGAGCGCAATGTAGACGCGGCCGTTGTTGATGGTGGTATTGCCGCCGCCGGCGCCGATCGCCGAGCCGACGGATGCCACGGCCGGATCCCGGGTAATGGCATTGAGCAGGGCCTGCTGGCGCTCGGCCATCGCAGAATAGGAAATATCCTGCGCGGCCTCGGACAGACCGATGATCAGCCCGGTGTCCTGCTGGGGAAAGAACCCCTTGGGAATGACGACATAGAGATAACCGGTAAGGGCGATGGTCGCAAACATCGTCAACAGCGTGATGAAGCGGTGACGAAGCACGACCTTGAGTCCGGCCTCGTAGATTCCAAGGAGTGAATTAAAGCCGCCTTCAAGGATGCGGAACAGCCGGCCGTGTGTCCTGTTCTCCGGCTTGAGCAGCCGCGCGCACATCATCGGGGTCAAGGTCAGCGAGATCAGAAGCGACAGCACCAGGGCAACGCTGACGGTGACGGCGAATTCGCGGAACAACAGCCCGACATATCCGCCCATCAGGAACAGCGGAATGAACACGGCGATCAGCGACAGCGTGATCGACATGATGGTGAAGCCGATTTCGCCGGCACCCTTCAGCGCCGCCTCGAACGGCGTGGCGCCGCCCTCCATGTGCCGCACGATGTTCTCGATCACGACGACGGCGTCGTCGACCACGAAGCCCACGGCGATCGACAGCGCCATCAGCGACAGATTGTCGAGGCTGTAGCCGAGCTCGTAGAGGACGGCGAGGGTGCCGATCAACGACAGTGGAACGGTGACCGCCGGGATGACCGTCGCCCAGAAGTTCCTCAAGAAAACGAAGATCACCATCACGACCAGCGCGACCGTCAGCAGCAACGTGAACTGAACGTCGTGGATCGACGCGCGAACCGTATCGGTGCGGTCGGAGATGACATTGACCTTGATCGCGGGCGGGATCGATGCCTGCAGCACCGGCATCTCTGCCTTGATCCGCTCGACGGTGTCGACGACGTTGGCGCCGGGCTGGCGCTGGATCGCCAGGATGACGGCGCGCCGGTTGTTGTACCAGCCAGCGATCAGGTCGTTCTCCGGCGCGCTGACGGCGCGGCCGACATCGCGGATGCGGACCGGCGAGCCGTTGCGGTAGGCGATGACGAGGTTGGCGTAGTCCTCCGCTTTCAGGAGCTGGTCGTTGGTGTTGAGCGTAAAGGTCTGGCTCGGGCTGTTCAGCGTGCCCTTGGGCATGTCGACATTGGCCTGGCCGAGCGCGGTGCGGACGTCCTCGAGATTGATGCCGCGCGCGGCAAGCGCCTGCGGATCGAGCTGCACGCGCACCGCGGGTTTCTGCTGGCCGCCGATGCCGACGAGGCCGACGCCCGGTATCTGCGAAATCTTCTGCAGCAGGATGTTTTCCGCATAGGCATCCACCGTGGTCAGCGGCAGGCTGTCCGAGGTCAGGCCGAGCACCAGGATCGGCGTATCGGCCGGATTGACCTTGCGGATCGTCGGCGGATAGGGAATGCCGGGAGGCAGGAACGGAGACGCGGCATTGATCGCTGACAGCGTGTCGCTGACCGTCCCGTCGATCTGGCGGTTCAGATCGAACTGCAGCGTGATCTGGGTGTAGCCGAGCGCGCTCGCCGACGTCATCTGGGTGAGGCCCGGAATCTGCCCGAACTGGAGTTCGAGCGGCGTCGCCACCGATGCCGCCATGGTCTGCGGATCGGCGCCCGGCAGCTGCGCGGTGACCTGAAGCGTCGGATAGTTGACGTTGGGCAAAGCCGCGACCGGCAGCAGCGGGTAGGCGACGAGGCCGCCGACCAACAGGCCGACCATCAGGAGCGCGGTCGCGATCGGGCGCTGAATGAACGGTGCGGAAATGTTCATGGGATCACCGCCTGCTGTGCTTGCTGCGTTGCCGCTTCCTCGGCTGCTTCGCCGTGCAGGATTGTGACATGCGTGCCCGGCTGCAGCCGGTATTGTCCGTCGACAACGACCTGCTCGCCCGCCTTCAGGCCGGATTCGATCAGCGCTTCACCGTCGGTGATCTGCGCGACCTTGAGCGGCCGCATCGCCACGGTGTCGTCCGGCTGAATGACATAGGCATAGGCGCCGTTCGGCCCCTGCTGCACGACGTTGGCGGGAACGGTGAGGCCGTTGTGCCGGGTCGTGACCAGCAGCCGCGCGTTCACGAGTTCGCCGGGCCACAACGCGCGCGACTTGTTGGGGAAGTTGGCCTTGAGCTGGATCGAGCCTGTGGTCTGCAGGATCTCGTTGTTGACCAGCGCGAGTTTGCCCTCGCCGAGCTGGAGCGAATTGCTCTGGTCATAGGCAAGGACGGGCAGCGGCGTCTTGCTGGCCTGCTGCTGTTGCTGGATCTGCGGCAGCACGCCTTCAGGCAGGGTGAAGATCAGCGAGATGGGATCGAGCTGCGTCACCACGACCAGGCCGTTGGTCGTCGTCGGGCTGATGATGTTGCCGACGTCGATCTGGCGAATACCGACCACGCCGTCGATCGGCGAGGTCAGCCGCGTGTAGCTGAGCTGCACCTTGGCTGCCTCGATCAGCGCCTGGTCGGTCTTGATCGCGGCCTCCAGCTGGCCGACCTGCGCCTTCTGGGTCTCGATCAGCTGCGGCGTCGCCCAGCCCTTGTCGCCGAGCTGGGTGTAACGCGTGAGATTGGCGCGGGCATTGGTGAGTTGGGCCTGGTCGCGCTCCAGATTGCCTTCGAACTGGTCGATCTGGGCCTGATAGGGGCGCGGATCGATCTGCGCGAGCAGGTCGCCGGCATGAACCGTCTGTCCTTCGGTGAAGTTGATGCTGATGAGCTGGCCCTGGATCTGGGCCCGCACGACATCGGTATTGTAGGCGATCACGGTGCCGACGCCATTCTGGTAGATCGGCACGTCATGCTGCGCGACCACGCCAGCCACGACCGGAACCGGAGGCGGCGGCGCGGCCGCGACAGCGGCTCTGAACGCATGGGCGTGCGTGAAGTAGAGAAGGCCGCCGGCGGCGACCACACCGAACAGGATGGCAGATACTGCGACATTCTTTTTCATGGCCGCCTCTCGCGCGCGGGTTTTGGGTCAGTGGAACATCGTGGTGCCGGCGGACAGGCCCGGTACCGTGTTCGGCACCCCCGTGATGTCAGGGATTCCCGAGACATCGGTGGGCGACGCGACGGCTGTGGTGTTCGGAGCCGGCAGCGTGAGGGCGGGCACCGTCGGGATTGTCGCGATGGTGCTGACCGTGGGCGCGACGGCAATGGTCGGCACTGCAGCGGCGGAGCTGACGCCGAGATTGGCAATCTCGGTCGAACCCATCGGAATGCCGGTTCGCGGTATGCCGCCCGGCGTTGTCGGAGACGTCGGCGTCGATGACGCGGCCAGATTGCTCGAGCCGGCGCCGCACATGGCTGAGGTGCCCGACGTGTCGATCAAGGCCGATGTCGGCGGGATGCCCGACGACGACGGCATGGTGGACATCGTGCTCTGCGGCGTAACCGTTCCGACCGCGACGCCGCCACCATCGAAGGTCGCTGCCGATCCGAACATCGTCGACGGGGCCGTGCCGATGGTCGAGCACGCGGTGCTGCCGATTGCCCCGGTCGACGAGATCGGCATGGGACTTACGCCGGGTGAGGCGATTTCCGTCGCACCAAACGGAATGCCGGTGCCGCCGACCGGCGCGCTCGGCACCATGCCGAGCGGAGAGGTCGACGCGAGCGAAGGCGTCGGCATCACCGCCGCCTGCTGCGCGAAGGCCTGGCCGCACAGCAAGGCCGAGGCTGCGGTGATCATCAGGAAGCGATTCATGTTGCTCTCCAGTGCCGTTCGTTCGGCGCGACAAGCGCGTGGCGCAAAGTTGTCGGGCTATTGGGAAGCCGGTCCGGAGGACGCCAGGAAGACCGGAAAAACGTCCTCCGAACCGACGCCCGCGCGCGGGGGGCCTGCGCGGCGGGTTCAGCTGCAGCTCAGCGGCAAGGGGCTGTTGGGATGCAGGACGTACCAGTCGTAGCAATCGGGATAGCCGTAATAGTAGCCGTAGCCTGGCCCGTATCGGTCGAAGCGATGGAAAGCGTGCTGATGGAGCCCGAAGCCGTGCGCGCCGATGTGACCGACGCTGCCGATGTGGCCATCGCCGAGGCCGCCCAGATGTTCGCCGCCCATGCCACCGATATGGGCCCCGCCGCCAAAGCCTCCCATGTGCCCGCCACCGCCAAAGCCGCCGCCCATATGGCCGCCGCCACCGAAGCCTCCGCCGCCAAAACCTCCGCCATGACCGCCACCGCCACCGCCGCCGCGGGCCTCAGCCGCACCGGTCACCAGGCTCGAAGCAAGCAGAGCTGTCGCCAGTATCGTGATCATCCGTTTCATCGTGACACTCCTTTTCAGTCAGATTGTTCGGCGCCGCAACGCGCGAACTCCAGCGAGCCGCGCGGACGAAACGTCGGATGAGTGACAGGTAGGTGCGATGCACAAGGCATCCATTAAATTCGGCGTTAGTCACGTTCACGAACCAGAGCAGCGCTGCGGGCTTCAAAGGCGAACGGGCTTCCAAGGCGAAGGCCTTGGCGCACAGCAAAGAAGATGGGCTGGCGGGGGAAATCCCGCCAGCCCGTCATCGGTCGTCACATCGCAGCGCGCGGATCAGTAGCCCGTGTTGGGCTCACAAGGCGGCACGGTCCACGGTTGAGTGGCGTAGGCGCCGACATCAGGTGCGCGGACGCAGCTATCGCCCGAACGCATGACGGACGCCATATTCGTATTGTCGTTGGTTACGACATGCCGCGAGGTGTGTGTGGCGGCCAGCGCCGGAGTGGCAATGGTGGCTGCGGCGAGTAACGCAGCCGACAGAAGTTTTACGTTGCGCATGGTGGTCTCCATAGGGTGAGGGAAGCCGGGCTGGCTTCTGCCTGTGACGTGCGGCCCATGCGCCGTCGTCCAAAGGAATTTTGCTTCACGCGCTTTCAACTCGGCGTGAGGCCGATGCGGGGCCCTCGGTTTGCCCAAAATCGCGCCGGCCGGATCGCGCAATGCAGGCCCGCCGGTTCATTAAATTGCTATTTATTGGCGCGACGCGCCGACGAGGGCTAACTGTCTCGGGCGGGCCCGCTGTGCTCGTACCGAGGCGGCGGAAACGGCCGCCGGGCGGATGGCGCCTGCCCGATCCCGGAAGGGATGGCGGCGCTGTCCGGCTCCCTGAATCGGGCGGCGTGTGGACGTCGCCATTGCCACCTGATGGCGAGAGGGTATCTTGATGGCAAATCGGACCGATCAGATGACGAAGGTTCTTCTCATAGAGGATGACGACGAGACGGCCGGGGAAATCACCGCCGAGCTCGCCGATCGCGGCTTTGAGGTCGAATGGTCGTCCGACGGACTGGACGGTCTTGCCAAGGCGCGCGATTTGCGGCCCGATGCCATGATCGTCGACCGCCTGCTGCCGGGAATGGACGGCCTTACCGTCATCGAATCGCTGCGGAAGGATCAGGTGCGCACGCCGGTCCTGGTGCTGAGCGCGCTTGGCGCGGTCGACGACCGTGTGCGCGGATTGCGGATGGGAGGCGACGACTACCTCACCAAGCCGTTTGCGATCGTCGAACTGGTCGCGCGTATAGAGGCATTGCTGCGTCGCCCGCCGGAAACGCGCGAGACTAACCTGCGCGTCGGCCAGCTCGAGCTCGACCTGATCGAGCGCACGGCAAAGCGCGGCGAGCGCAAGATCGACCTCTTGCCGCGCGAGTTTCGCCTGCTCGAATACATGATGCGGCGGAGCGACCAGTTGCTGACGCGTGCGATGCTGCTCGAGGAGGTCTGGAACTACAAATTCGTTCCGGCCACCAACCTGGTCGACGTCCACATGGGCCGCGTGCGGCACAAGGTCGATGGTCCGGGCGACAACCCCATGATCCATAACGTCCGCGGCGCAGGATTCATTCTGCGCGCCGTGCCCTGACTGATTTTTGGCGACCTTGCCGGACGCCCCCGCCGTCGGGCCGGCAAGGCAATCGGACGGCAGGCTCGGGAAGCTTCAGTTGCAGTTCATCCGCTCGAAGACGTTTCACTGGACCTCGGCGCTGGCGGCCCTGTTCGCGATCTTCGTCACGGTACTATTCGCGTTCATCTACTTCAGCATCGACGATTACCTGATCGCGCGCTCCGATCGCATGATCACGACGCAGGCCGGCTTCTTTGCCGGATTGCCGAGCGCGCGCATGATCAGCGCGCTCGACGATCATCTCGAGCAGGATTCGCGCGGCGTCCAGTTCTCCGGCGTGTTCGATGCCAGGGGTGATCGGCTTGCCGGCAACGTCGCGGCCCTGCCGGACGGACTAGCTATCGACGCACCGGCGCGGAACGTGCCGCTGCTACGTCTCGATAGCAAGGAGGCCGGTGTAACATCGGTCAGAACTGTCGCGCGGCGCCTAGATAACGGCGACATATTGGTGATCGGGCGAAACGTCGATGAAACCGCCGAGGTCTTCCGGGTCGTCGGAGCTGCGCTCGGGCTCGGCCTGCTGCCTGCATTCTTTTTGTGGTTGCTGGCCGGCGCCTGGCTGAGCGCGCGGGCCCGCAGGCGGGTCGAGGAGGTCAATTTGCGGGTCCAGCGCATCATCGCCGGAGATCTGCGCGAGCGGCTGCCGCACCGGAATGTCGACGAGCCGTTCTCGCGGCTC
>NZ_LLYB01000071.1:120765-239590 GCF_001440475.1 Bradyrhizobium lablabi
CGACGAGCTGGAAACGACGATCAACGCGCTGGCCGGCGTCGGCAACGACATCGCCCACGATCTGCGAACGCCGCTGACGCGCGCTCGCCTGACGCTCGAGCGTGGCCGCACCAATGCGACCACCCTGGAGCAGCTCCAGCAGGCCGCCGACAAGGCCATTGCTGGCATCGACCAGTCGCTGTCGATCGTCACGGCATTGCTGCGGCTCGCCGAAATCGAGAACAGCCGCCGCTCATCCGCGTTCGGCGACGTTGCGCTTGGCGAAATGCTGCGCGAGGTCTGCGACATGTACGAGCCGATCGCCGAAGACAAGCAGGTTGCGCTCAGCGTCAACATACCAGCCGCGCTTTCCGTGCGCGGCGACCGGGACTTGCTGCTGGAGGCGGTCGCCAACCTCGTCGACAATGCGATCAAATTCACGCCCCGGAATGGAAGCGTCGAGCTTGAGCTCAAGCGCGGCGAAGGGCAAACCATTCTGCGGGTGAGGGACACGGGTCCGGGGATCAGCGCGGAAGAGCACGAAGCCGTGCTGCGCCGGTTCTATCGCTCGGACAAGATCCGCAACACGCCCGGGGTCGGCCTCGGCCTCAACCTGGTATCGGCGATCGTGAAGCTGCACGGATTTCGCCTGATCATCCACGCCGGCCCGGGGGGCCGGGTGGAGATCGTTTGCCCCGATGAACAACGCGGTCGGACATAGAATTGCTCCCCGCCACCGTCATCCATGCCGGTGGCCGTCATGCTCGGCGCGAGATGCGTGGTGGACGCGCCGATGATGCCAGACGGTGGGGCCGGTCATGCCGCTGTCTCTTTCGTTGTAGGCCTGCATCACCGAAGGCGGTTGCCCTTCCAACCTGTAGGCTGGCGTGGGGGCGCCGCCATTCAGCACGTCCAGATTCGGGTAATAGAACGCAAAGGCACCCGGCTCCTGGATGGCTTCCTGCGCGAGGGCTGGTGCTGCCGCCAGCATCGACAGCAATCCTGCGACGGCGATTGTCTTGATCGAGGTCATTGTCTTTCTCCATGTCGTTGACGCAGCAAGCGCGGCCGCACGCCGCAACGGGCGCCTTCTTCCGAACGCGAACTGCTCGCTTGACGCTGCATCGCTCAGCGGATGCATGCGGAGAGGTAGGGTGGGCGCGATGTCGTCCCACTAAATTGCGTTTTACAAAGCTGAACTGATCTCGTGCCGCCTGCAAAGGTTCGGGAAGCGTCCGCTTCGAATTCACGCGAGCGCGATGGAAGTTCACCGATCGATGTTTTGCGATCTCGCGCACAACACGATCGCGCGATGAGGTCGGGATCGAAACGTTCGCGGACGCTAACAGCGAATTTAGATTCCTCAATTCCAATTTAATGGCTGCGGTGCGGTGTCTTCTCCTAGGGTCTCCCGTGCCGGACCTGATGGATTGGAGCTACCCATGAACGCTCACAGCACAAGTTTGATGTCGGACAATCGGGAGATGTTGACCGCGGACAGATCGCAAAACCTCGTCGGTGAATACGCATCTCTCATCAAGCGATACGCTCTGCTCGAACCGGCACGCGAGCAGCAGCTTGCCCGACGCTGGCAGGATCATCGCGACCGCGCGGCTACTGACGTGCTCGTCACCAGCCATCTCCGGCTCGCCGCGAAGGTCGCGCGCCGCTATCAGAGATACGACCTTCCGCTCGCCGATCTGATCGGGGAGGCCAATCTCGGCCTCGTCATCGCGGCCTCGCATTTCGAGCCTGGCCGTGGCGCCCGGTTTTCCAGCTATGCGCTATGGTGGATCAAGGCAGCCATCCACGATTACATTCTGCGGTCGCGGTCGCTGGTCAAGATCGGGACGACGACGGCCCAGCGGAAGCTGTTCTTTGGCCTGAGGCGCGCCATGCGCAAGTTCGGTGGCGATAGAGAAAGGCTCACGCAGGAGGTAGCCGAGGCCGTCGCGCGCGAACTCGACGTCCCCGTTCGCGAAGTGATCGAGATGCACAGCCGACTGACCGGAGACCTCTCGCTGAATGTGCCGATCGGCGACGATGGACCGGCCGAATGGGAGGCGATGCTGGTCGATCAGTCGCCGGACGCCGAGGCAATCGTCTCCGATCAGGATGAAAGCGCGCAACGGACCAGGGCGCTCCATTCAGCCCTCGATGTGCTGACCGCGCGGGAGCGCCGCATCTTCAAGGCCCGCCGGATGAACGAGAACCCGCCGAGCCTGGAGGATCTCGGGCGCGAGCTGTCGATCTCCGGCGAGCGCGTCCGGCAGATCGAGACGTTGGCCTTCGAAAAGGTCAGGCGTGCGGCGACCAGGCATTGGAGAGCCGCCGCGCTCCTGGCGGGAAAGATGGCGGCTTGAAGGGAAACAAGCGAGCGGCAGCGTTCGCGCCGCTCGCTTCCCTTCAGATCGCCCGATCAGCGCACGATGCGCTCGACGGCGATGGCGGTCGCTTCACCGCCGCCGATGCACAGCGCGGCGACGCCGCGTTTCAGGTTGCGCGCTTCCAGCGCATGCAGCAGCGTCACGATCAATCGCGCGCCGGTGGCGCCGATCGGATGGCCAAGCGCACAGGCGCCGCCGTTGACGTTGAGTTTGTCCGCGGGAATGCCGAGATCCTTCTGCGCCGCCATGGCGACCACGGCAAAGGCTTCGTTGATCTCGAACAAATCGACGTCGGAGACCGACCAGCCGACCTTGTCGAGCAGCTTGCGGATGGCCGGGATCGGCGCGGTCGTGAACCATTGCGGCTCCTGGCTGTGGGTGGCGTGGCCCTTGATCTCCGCCAGCACCGGCAATCCCTCGCGATCGGCGAGTGAGAGCTTGGCCAGAATGAGCGCGGCGGCGCCGTCGGCATTGGCGGAGGAGGCGGCCGGCGTGATGGTGCCGCCCGCGCGGAACGCCGGCTTCAATCCGGGAATCTTGGCAGGGTCCACCTTGAGCGGATGCTCGTCGCTGGCGATGACGCGCGGACCGGCTTTCTCAGCTAGCGTAATCGGTGCGATCTCGGCCCTGAACGCGCCACCCTCGACCGCCTTGCGGGCGCGGGTCAGCGTCTCGATCGCGTATGCATCCTGGTCCTTGCGGGTAAACTGATAGGTCTCTGCGGTGGCCTCGCCGAAATCGCCCATCGAGCGTCCGGTCTCATAGGCGTCTTCCAGCCCGTCCATCATCATGTGATCGATGATCCGGTCATGGCCGGCGCGGTAGCCGCCGCGCGCCTTCGCGAGCAGGTAGGGCGCATTCGACATGCTCTCCATGCCGCCGGACAGCACGATATTGGCGGAGCCGGCCTTGATGATGTCGTGGCCCAGCATGGTCGCCTTCATGCCGGAGCCGCAGACCTTGTTGACGGTAGTGGCGCCGGTGGCGTCGGGCAGGCCGGCGCCGCGCGCGGCCTGTCGCGCCGGGGCCTGGCCTTGTCCGGCCGGCAGCACATTGCCCATGAAGACCTCGTCAACGCGTTCCGGCGCGAGTTGCGCCCGCTCCAGCGCCGCGCCGATCACGTGAGCCCCGAGCTTGTGCGCGCTGAAGGGGGACAGTTCGCCCATGAAGCGGCCAAGCGGCGTGCGGGCGGCGGAAAGGATGACGACGGGATCGGGGCTTGCGGACATGATGGGCTCTCCTGTTCGGTCATGGGTTATGATATGATGATAATCATATATTGCGTCATTGCAAAGAGGCGCCGCCGTCGTGGGGGCCGCGATCTATCTGGAAAGTTCTTGGGGAATGCGGCCGGGAGCGGCCGTTTTTCGGTCCTGGGAGGTCGCCGCGCGCGGTCGTCTCCGCGAGGCACGGTAGCACCGGTCAACGCAGGCGCGTTGGCCCTCCAATCGGGATGCTGCGCCTCTCGGCATCGAAAGGCTTAACACCAATGATCCTCCCGTCTGCGCCGATGGCATTCAGTGCGGAACCCGATCGATGCTATGCTTTGCCCTGCAAGAAGAAGACTCCCGAAACTGAGCTTCGGTGAATGCCAGCCCCTGCGTCCGAAGGCGACCCCGGAACAGCCCCCCGGGGCCTCTTTCGGAGCGAAATACCTCTTGGCCAGAATAGCGTTCGCCAAGCCTGTCGAGCGCCAAGCCTTGTCGGGCGTCAAGCCTTGTCGAGCGTCAAGCCTTGCCGATGCAATGGTGCGCCCGCAAATGCGGGGCGTGGATCGCTAGTGGGAAACGGAGGATTTGACCATAGGCGGCAAATCCGAGGGGACGAGATCGACGCCGTCGGAGCTGACGCTGCGGCCCGCGGCGATGGCGACTTGCGTGCGGTTGCATACGCCCAGCTTGCGCATGATCTCCCGGACATGGACTTTCACGGTTGTCTCGGTCATTCCGAGCTTGCGACCGATTACCTTGTTGGGATCACCCTGGCATAGGCAGGCGAGAACGGCATACTGTCGCTCGGTAAACTCGGGCGCGGGCCGGGCACTCTCGGGGCCACTGCCGCGCTGGATGCCGCCGGGGGACTTTCCATCAAAAAGGGAGCCTGGCTGCTCGTAAATCCCGCTATCCGGGCTCGGCATCGAAGCCGGACTTTGTTGCTCAGGGTCCGGAACCGTCTGTTCCGGAGCCAAATCCGGCGGCCCGAATTCTATCGGCGACGCTCCGCCGAGGGCGCGACCGGCCATGATGACGGTGGGAGGGAAATAGGTTCCGCCGCGCAGAACGAATGAAAGTGCCTGCAGTGCAAGATCCGGAGGCATCGAATTGCTGAAATAGCCCCTGGCTCCCGAACGGATCGCTGCGATGATGGTCGCGGGATTTTCGTCGTCGGAGACGATTGCCAACGCCGCCTCCCGGCGCAGCATATGCAGCACCTGGATTTCGGTGAATACCTCAGGGGCGGAGGAGGCGCCCACGCTGTAGATCAGCATGTCGCATTCGCGGCGCTCGACGAGCTTGATGTGCGCCTCTTCAGGATCGAGCGAAATCAACTCAACCTGTTCGTTACTGGCCCAAGGACTTAAGAAGCTCTCTGCTCGAGCCCGTCGAAAAGCCATTGCGTCTACAATAAACACCGTCTTCTTCGGTGGGACTGACATAACGCGCCCCCGGACTTTGTGATGCTATCGATAGATTCTTTCCGAATCGCGCAAGTTGCTATTATTTAGTTCACTTAGCGTCAAAATTGTTCAGAAAAAGTTTACTCCCATAAGGTGGGGATGCCAAGAAGGCGGAGTGTGACAAGATCTCGTCGAAACTGGGTCATTAAAGTGTGTTTTTCATTCTTCGATTTTAAAAATCGCACCATACAACCTTTGCTATTATATCTTTCGATATGTACATCCGCGGTGGCCAGGCAGATACGATAGTATCCCTTCGTCCCTGCCGTCGCGGACACAAACGATGTTTGTCAGCAAGCTGCCGCCAAAGCCGGATTTTGAGGTGCTGGCGGCCGCTGCCCCGGCTTCCGCGGATCGCCGGACATTCGTTCTCGCCCTGATTGGGAACCTGATCTGCAGCTGGTCCAATAACGAAAGTCTCTTTATCTACGTTCTGATGATCCTGTTGCGGACCGACGAAGCGTCGGCCGCCGTCGTGTTCGCGACGCTGAACACCACCCGCGCTCGACTGGATTTGATCCAGCGGCTGGCCAAGATCAGAGTAACCGACAAGGCGCTCGCCAGGAGTCTGACCTCGCTTGTCGAACGCTTTTCGGAATCCACCAAGGTTCGCAATGAACTGAATCACTGCATGTTCATCTTCGACGCCGCAGGCGCCATCACCCACACCCAGTCGATGCGGTTGATGGAAACAAAGTCGAGCCTGAGGTTCGGAGAGATAAAGGCGCTGGACGACAACCGCCTGCAGGAGATGCTGCGGACGACCAGCGAGATGACGAAGATCAATCACGACATCTGGGATCTGCTGCCGCGCCTTGAAGCGCATGTCTGCGGCGGCGCGCAGCAAGACCTTCCCACCAAAGTGGCGTAGGCCGCCTCCGACGGCAATGGAAGTTCATGCCGTCGTCGCGGCCTCATCGGCATTCTCGACTCTCTTGAGCGTGACGTGCGTCGATGGTTGATATCGCAAGATACAACGTCAGATCGAATGCATGCATGTTGTTGACGAGGGNTGTGTCGGCAAACTGACAGAGCTGGCATCCGCAATCAGGCGGTGCCGGCAGTNCGGAAGAACCGACATGGCAGAGCAGCGCCGCGCCTCGCAGACCGCAGACTTAGAAGATCAGCGATCTCGTTCCGCTCGCGATGCTCCAACCTCAGGAGCACATCATGAGTAAGCCAAAGCCGAAGTGGGATCCCAAGGATCAGGAACAAGACCAGGACCAGAAGCAAGACCAGTTGCAGGCACAGGCAAACCTGCAGGCCCAGCTCCAGGGGCAGGGTCAGGGCCAGGGCCAGGGTCAGGGCCAATACCAGACCGCGGTGCAGTCGCTGGAGTCCAACAGCGACAACGACAACTGGAACGCCAACGGCAACCTGAACGGCAACGGCAACCTGAACTTCAATGAGAACAAGAACGAGAACAAGGTCGATAACAAGGTCGATAACGACGTCGACAACAAGCTCGACAACAAGGTCGACAATGATATCGACAACAAGATCGAGAACACCATCGACAACAAGGTCAACGTCGATGTCGACGTGAAGGTCGATCTTGATATCGACGCCGACAGCCTGAGCAGCCCGGTCATCGATCTCACCCATTTCACCACGACCGATTCTGTCGTGATGCCCGACGTGGTGAACCAGACGCTGAACGGTGGCGGCAACCAGTTCAATATTGATCAGGTCAACAACCTAGTCGATAACGACACCAACACCTCCACTGCCAGCTACTCCAGTGGCGGCGGATCATGGCACGACCCGGGCTTCAACATGGAAGCCAAGATCGAGGGCGGCGAGTCCAAGATCGACGGCGGAACCATGACCGACGCAGTAGGCGCCGGCTCTGGCATTGTCTCTCACGCCGATGCGGTTCTGAACCAGTCTGCCTTTGACCAGAACATCACGCAGGGTGCGAACATCCAGTTCAACAGCATCACTATGCAGGTGGCCGGTCATGATCTGACCGACTCTCACGACATTTAGCCTCGTGCTCGACCCGCGCGGCGTTTGCCGCGCGGGTCATTGTTCTCAAATATACATTTTCAGTCGCCGCAGTTGCCGACAAGAAGCTGTCCGCGACCCTGGCCGTTCACGGCAACAGGGGAGGTTCCCATGGCGTCAGCAAGCTTTGCCGAAATTATTGCCCACTTCGCAGGATATCTGCAGATCTTCCAGGACATCGCCCGCGACCGTATCCAGTACGACGACCACCTCGCGCCCCGTCCTTCCGACGACTACACGACGCCGCGACCGGACGACGATTTTCGCTTCGTGCCGGACGACATGGATACAGCGGCGAGTCCCGCTCCGGCGCCACTGTCGGACGACCCGATACATCTGGTTCGGGGGCGTCCGCTCAAATTGCTCCATGACGCGCCGGATTCCGATCCCGATTTCTTTAAGCCCTTGTCGACCCCGAAAATCACGCTGCCGATGCCCGGTGGTGGCGGCGGGAGCGGGCATTCCGAGCATCACATCAAGGTGACATACCAGGAAGACGGCCAGCAGACGCAGCTTACGGTCCACCAGTTCAATGTCATGCATGACGACGATGCCAACCTACCGCCGGGCGCCATGGCTGTCGTCGACCCCTTGATCGTGCATGTCAACGCCAGTGCGATGGCAACCATTGAGCAACTGGCTTCCAATGCCAATGAGGAGATTCCTTCCAACTGGCAGATGCCGCAGAACGATGCCGGCGCAAAGGATTTTCTGTCCGCGCACGACGCCGCGTGGGCCGACCGCGGCGGTACGCCGGACGAGCATTCGGTGCCGGTCGGCTACTACGTCAATGGCGAGGTGCAGGAACACCCGACGGAGCCGACGCCGCCGGCCGAGCCGCCGACGCTGCCCGACACCGGCGACGGAATCGGCCAGTGGGCGACGCTAGGTAGCAACTTCAGTGTCAACGCGGCGCTGATCGTCGATATCGGCGAGGGCGTCCGCACCATGGTGGTGATGGGCGATTACTTCAAGACTGACGCCATCTTCCAGACCAATACGATTGTCGACCATGACCAGATCAGCGTATTGGGCGGGAACGGCGCGCCATCGGTGAGCTGCGGACATGATGCCGCGACCAACATCGCCGACTTCGTCCAGAACCCCAGTATCTACACCGGCTTCGCGGCCCAGGTGGCCGGCCCGAACTGGAAGATCGATGTGGTCGATGGCGACTACTACAGCGTTCATGCGGTGGCTCAGGTCAACTATCTCTCCGACAACGACGTGGGAACGCAGGTCAGCGGCAGCACCCACTACAACCTCGTCGGTGGCCACAACGAGCAAGGCAATCTGTCTCTGGTTCTTGATGGCAGCATTCAATACGACCTGATCATCATCAAGGGCTCCTATCACGGGATGAACGTGATCTTCCAGAACAACATCCTGTTAAACAACGACAAGATCGTGATGGCGGCCGACGGCTCCGATCCGTCTCAATCGGTAGATTCAGGCTCCAACAGCCTGCTGAACCAGGCAGCCATTGAAAATTTCGGCGGCGACAATATCGATACGATGCCGCCGAACTTCGCGCTGATCGAGAGCCTGCTGGCATCGGGCGTGACCTCGATTGATCCCGCGTTGGGCAGCGCCTTGGTCGGCAATGGCGGCAGTACCCTCAAGGTGCTCTACATCACGGGAGACTATTACGACATCAATGCGGTCTGGCAGACCAACGTCACCTCCGATGTCAATGTGATGTATCAGCTGCAAAACCGGCCGTCGTCCGATCTGCTGGCGCGTGATCCCGATGGTGACGTGACGCAGTCGGTCAGCACCGGAGACAACAGATTGACCAACGACACTGCGATTGTCGACGTCAATCCCGACCACACATACGTCGCCGGCCATGTCTATGCCGATTCCATTCTGGTACAGGCCAATCTGCTGCCGTCAGCGCCGGATACCGCGCTCAATACCAACACCGACAGGCTCGCGACCGAACTCATTGCGTTCGTCGACGACGCTCAGGACACGACGGCGCCGCCGCCGGCTGTGGTTGCCAATACGGTGCATGCAGACCCGATGGCGAGCATGCTGCATTAGAGGCAAGGGNTCTTCTGTTTCAAGAGTGCTCTCTTTATTGCCGCGGTAATGGAGTTTGAAAANTGTGGGGCTGGGATGATCGTCCAGGCGCTGCCGGAAGTTCGCGTTTGCGTCAGTACGACGAAGCAACAGCGAGTACGGCCAAGATAATTCCGCTTCGTCCGTGGTTCGACCCACCATCCAGGCAGGCCGAGGCCCCATCAGTCACGTTTGCCGACGCGAAGGCGCCTCCTCCGGCAGAGGCCAAGACGGCGGAACCGCCGTCAGTCGAACCATCCCTGCGCGAGGAAGCCAAGACACCGCCGGGATCCACCGTCGTGATCGAGCAGACTGTTCCGGCTCCCCCGCTGCAACGTGGAGGTGACAGAGACGGAGGCGGCGCCTCCGGCGGCGGTGGGGGCGGTGGAGGTGGCGGCGGTACGCCGCCCCTGCACAAGCGTTCAAGCGACCATGAATTTCGCGATGTGCTCGGCAAGGGCCTGGCCAACGCCCGCCGCAATCTGGTGGTCGTCGGGCTGTTCTCGATTGCTGTCAACCTGCTGGTGCTGGCGATTCCGATCTACCTGTTCAACATGTCCGACCGCGTGCTGACCAGCCGCAGCACGGACACGCTGGTGATGCTGACAATCATCGTGGTCATCGCGATCGGGGCACATGTGCTGATGGACATGATGCGCCGCATCATCCTGATGCGGGTAGCCGTCGAGACCGAAGCCCGATTAGGCGGGCCCGTCCTGAGCGCCGCGGCCAAGGCCGCGCAGAGCGGGTCCAGCCGCGAATTCCAGACATTGGCGGATCTGCAGCATTTGCGCGCATTCATTACCGGCCCGGTATTGCTGACGATGTTCGATACGCCGGTGTCGCCGGTCTATTTCGCGGTGGTTTTCCTCATCCATCCCCATCTCGGGTTCATCGTGCTGGGGTCGGGCATCGCGCTGATCGTCGTGGCGCTGCTGAACCAGCGCTTCACGGCGATCCCGTTCAACCAGGCCAACAGTTACGGCGCGCGGGCAAACCTGCAGGCGGAATCGATGGCCCGCAATGCCCAGGTCATCAACGCGATGGGCATGATCCCGGAAGGCGTCCAGGTATGGGGCCGCGAAACCGTGGAATCCCTGAAGGCGCAGGTGATCGGGCAGGACCGCAACGTCCTGATGACGGGATTGTCGAAGTTTCTGCGGCTGTGCACCCAGATCGCAATCCTTGGCTGGGGCGCATGGCTGGCGCTGGAAACCCAGATCACCAGCGGCATGGTCATTGCAGCTTCCATCGTCGCGAGCCGCGCGCTGGCGCCGCTGGAGGGCACCATCGAGGGCTGGCGCAACTTCGTGCAGGCGCGCTCCGCCTATGCCCGCGTCAAGGCGCTGTTGCTGAACTCGCCGCTCAACCTGGAGCGGCTGCGGCTGCCGCGTCCGGCGGGATATCTCAACGTCGAGCGTATTCTCTATGTGCCGCCTCCGAACAAGAAGGTGATCCTGAACGGAATCAGTTTTCAGCTGAAGCCGGGCGAGTCGCTCGCGATCGTCGGAGACTCCGGTACCGGAAAAACCATGCTGGCGCGCATGCTGGTCGGGTCCATCATCCCGACCGCGGGCAGCGTGAGGCTCGACATGATGGACCTGCGCAACTGGGATCCACGCCAGTTCGGCGAGAGCGTCGGCTACCTGCCGCAGGATGTGCAATTGTTCCCGGCATCCATCAAGGCGAACATCGGCCGGATGCGCGACGACGCCCGCGACGAAGACGTGTTTGACGCGGCCGAGGCTGCCGATGTGCATGAGATGATCTCGGGCTTTGCCCAGGGCTACGAGACCATCGTCGGCATGGACGGGAGTCCGCTGTCGGGCGGCCAGCGGCAGCGCATCGGGCTGGCCCGCGCGTTCTACGGCAACCCGCGCCTGCTCGTGCTCGACGAACCAAATTCGAATTTAGACGCCAATGGCGAGCGGGCGCTTGCCAAGGCGCTGGTACGCGCCAAGGAAAAGCAGATCACGGTCGTGACGATCACCCAACGCGCGGCACTGCTCACGAGCGTCGACAAGATTATGATCCTGCACCAGGGCGCGGTGCAGGCTTTCGGCACCCGCGACGAGATCATTCCGATGATTACCGGACGCAAGCCGAACAGCATCCCGCCAGGGCCGGGCGGACCGCCCTCGCTGAATTGATGGCAGCGCCAGCCGGTTTGACAGTAACGAGGTTACGCGATGGCAAAAAGGAAAACTGCGAAACCCGCCGCGGCATCAGCGGGCACCTGGTACGATTCGCTGCCGCGATCGACCAAATGGCCGACCTTTGCCGGCGTGCTGATCATGGCCACGGTGCTGATGGGGTTCGGCGTCTGGGGCAACATGGCGCCGATCGCGGGCGCCGTAGTCGCGTCGGGCGTATTTGTCGCTACCGGACAGAACAAGATCATCCAGCATCTCGAAGGTGGCATGATCCGCGAGATCTACGTACGCGAAGGCGACACTGTGGAAGCGGGACAGTTGTTGCTCGAGCTTGACGAAACGGCGGCGCGCGCAGAGCTGCAGCGCCTGTTCCTGCGCCGCATCAGGCTGTCAGCCATGGATGCAAGGCTGCAGGCCGAGATGAAGGAGGAGCAGGAGATCACGCTACCGGGCGAAGTCGTCAATTGGCTGGGTGGTTCGTCCGAGGTGAAGGAAATCGTGGACAGCCAGAAGCTGACGTTCACGGCGCGGCGCAACAACATCAACAGCGACATCAAGAGCATCGACGAGAGCATCAAGGCGCTGGAGGAGCGGATCAGGGGATCGCGGGTACAACTGGACGCGGTCAAGCGCCAGATCGTCCTGCTCGATGAGGAAATCGAGACCAAGGATCGCCTGGTGCAGGCCGGACTGGTGCGCAAGCCCGAGCTGATGGTGCTGCAGCGGACGAAGGCCAATCTGGAAGGCGAGGTGGGCCGCATCATGGGCGACATCGGCGATGCCAAGGAACGCATCGCCCGCGCGGTCGAGCAGATCAATGGCGTGCGGAAGACCGCGATCAAGACCGCGGTCGAGCAGATGCATGAGGTCCGGGGCGAACTGGCCGACGTCCGCGAGCGGATGTTGAGCGCCAAGGGCGTGCTCGATCGTGTCCGCGTCACGGCGCCGGTGAGCGGTGTCGTGGTGAAGCTGCGCTATCACACGCGGGGCGGGGTGGTCGAGGCCGGCAAGAATATCATGGAGCTGTTGCCGCTGAAGGACGAACTCATCATCGAGGCGCGCGTGCGGCCGCAGGATATCGACCATGTCAAGCACGGGCAGACCGCGATGGTGCGGCTGACCGCGCTGAACCAGCGCATCACGCCGATGGTCTCCGGCGACGTCGTCTACCTGTCGGCCGACACGCTCGCCGACGAAAAGAAGTCCCAGCAGGTCGGCCCGACCGACATCTATCTCGTCCGCGTCCGGCTGAATGGCGAGGAGAGCCGGAATGTCCCGAACTTCAGTCCGACGCCCGGCATGCCGGCCGAGGTCTACATCAAGACGTCGGAACGGACCTTCTTCCAGTACCTCGTCAGGCCGATCCACGACAGCATGACGCGTGCGTTCCGGGAGCGGTAGCGAACCAGCAGGTGTAACAAGCACATTGGAAAGGCGGTCGCCGTGCATATCGACATCATCGAAGACCTGCCGTCGCTGGCCAAGCTCGAGGACAACTGGAACGCCGTCTACGACGAGGATCCCGAGGCCCAGATATTCCTGTCGTGGAAGTGGCTGCACGGCTGGCTGTCCTGCATCCATGGGCCGTGGTTCATTCTGGCGGCCAAGGCCGGCAAGGCCGCCGACCTGCCTTATGTTGCGTTCTTTCCGCTGCGGCTGCAGACCACGATCGAGGACGACGACATCATCCATGACATCAGGATGGCAGGCAATTTTGGCGCCGACTACACCGGCATCGTCTGCAGGCCCGAGGTGGAGAACAAGGTTCTTCCTGCCCTTGCCCGCTACGTCAGGCATATGAACTGGGCGCGCTTGAATCTCGACAATCTGCGAATGTCGGAGCGGCGGGTGCGGCTGCTGCTGGCGTGTTTCCCGAAAGCCAGTTTTCGCTATCGGGAGGCCAACGCGGTCAACAAGGTCGACGGGATCGATAACAGCCTCTGCCCCTACGTGACGCTGCCCGGAGACTGGAATGCCTACCTCGAAACGCTGAGCACCAATACACGGCAGAAGATCCGGCGCCTGCTGAAGCAGGTCGACACGCCCAGCGAATATCGGATATCGGTCTCCACATCCGAAACTTTCGAGCAGGACCTCAAGACCTTGCTGGGGTTCTGGGAGACAAAATGGCGTCCGCGCAAGGGGGACCGCACCGACAGCCTCGTGCACTCGAACGGCGCGATGCTGACGCGCAGTTTCCAATCCGGTCTGGTGTACCTGCCGACGTTCTGGCATGGCGAGCGTGCGGTTGCGGCGCTGGCCACGCTGGTGGATCCGCGCAAGCGGACGTTCTCATTCTACATGACCGGACGTGACGAGACGTTCGAGGGACCGCCTGCGGGAATGATCCTGCATGCCTTCAGCATTCGCCACGCCATCGCGAACGGCTTTTGCGAGTACGACTTCCTGCGCGGCAACGAGTCCTACAAATATTCGTATGGCTGCGCCGAGCGCAAGATCCGCCACACGATTCTGGAGACCAGGGACGGCAGGAATCTTCGCACCGGCATCGATCCGCGGAGCATTCCGGACGTGTTGCAGAAGGCCACTGAGCTGCACAAGAAGGGGAAAATCACCGAAGCCGAGATGGGATACCGCCGGATATTAGGCGCGCAGCCGAAACACGCCGACGCGTTGCACCGGCTGGGCCAGTTGCTGGCGGCAAAGGCTGATTTTGTCGCGGCCAAGCGGGTGTTCCGCACCTTGACCGCGGTTCGCCCCGGCGCCGCCAAGGCGTGGCAGTGCCTGGGTCAGGCCTGCGAAAGCCTCGGTGACTATGAGCAGGCGCTGCGTCAGCATCTCGAGTTCATGCGGTTGCAACCGGATTCGCCCGACGGGTTTGTCGCGGTCGCCAGATGCATGGCGAAACTCGGGAGGGTTGCAGAAATCAATGCCGCGCTGTTGGCCGCAATCGAACCGGCGAGCGGACCGTCGGTGAGGAAGTGGCGCGACTGGCGAAGCATACCGGATCGGCAGACCCCGGAACGCTCGATCTCGGCGTAGGACGGGATAGATGAATTCCGCAAAAGCGCTTCGTCCCAGAACCGGATCCCGCAAAGCGTCACCCGATCAACAGCCTCAGCTGCCTGCAGGGACCCGTGTCAGGACGAGTGCGCTCGGAGCGATGCGATGCCCAAATCTCGCCGGCCGGGAAGCCGTTGTCATCGGCTCGGGTCGCTATCGCAGCACCATCCGCGTCATGTTCGACGGTTTCAAGTCGCCGACATCGCTGCATAGCAGCTACATCGAACCCGTGGTGGACGAAGAGGGTTCTTCCGCCCAGGCCAGCGCGGTACGCCTGGACGCCGGTTCTACCCGAGAGGGAGAAGCCGGCGTCCACGTGCGGGGTCGGCGATTCCATTGAAGCCCGAAGCCGGGGAGGCGCCAAGTTCCGTCCGGCTGGAACTCTGCTGCCCGCAAGACGTTGATTTGCCGACGGGCGAACGCGCGTTTTTCGATCCCGCATCTGCTTCCATGTTCTGTCGAGGTGTCGCCTGCTGCGAAGCTCATCCATCCTCATTCCGGGTAAAACCGTCTGGAGAAGGTGCAAGGCAGGGCGGCTGGCAATTCTCAACGACGCAGCCGCGTATTTCGCCGCTCTGCGGGAAGCGCTGCTGCGTGCGACGCGGCAGGTCTACATCATCGGTTGGGACATCCACAGCCAGACCCGATTTGTCGGGCCCTCCGGGCACGCGGAGGACGGCTATCCGGAACAACTGGGGGCGTTTCTCAAGGCGTTGCTGAGAGAGAAGCCCGACCTGCGCATCAACATCCTGAGTTGGAATTTTCCGGCGCTGTATGCGGCAGAGCGGGAGTGGAATTCGGCCGCCAAATTCACCCTGGACGCATCGGACCGGCTCCGTTTCTGTTTCGATTCCAGCCTTCCTCTGGGGTCAGCACAGCATCAGAAAATCGTCGTCATCGACGGCGCGGTCGCGTTTTCCGGCGGCCTCGACCTGACGATCCGGCGCTGGGACACCAGCGAGCACAAAACCCGTCATCCGCTGCGGACCGATCCCGACGGCAAGCCGTATCCGCCGTTTCACGACGTGCAATGCATGGTGGATGGCGAAGCCGCAGCCAGTCTGAGGGAGGTGGTGGAGAACAGATGGCGGGCCGCCGGCTGCACGGTCGAAACCTCAGCCGATGTCACTGATGACCGCTGGCCGGCCTCGGTGCCGGTGCAATGCCGGGGCATGACAGTCGGCATCGCCCGGACCGAGATCGCAACCGCCAGCGATAGCGGCGTCAACGAGGTCGCGCGGCTGTTCGAGGCCTCCATCAACGCGGCCGATCGTTTCATCTATATCGAGAACCAGTTCACCAGCGCCACCGACATCGCGCGCCTGTTGGCACAGCGGATGCTGGACGTGCCGCAGCTTCGTGTCCTGATCGTCACGCCGAAAATGCATTCGTCGTGGTTCGAGTCGCAGGCGATGCAGAGCGGCCGCGGCGGATTCATCGCGCCCTTCGTGGCGGTCGGCGTCATGGACCGGATCCGCTTTCTCTATCCATCGACGCAGGACGGCGACGAAGTCGCCGCCGTCATGGTGCACAGCAAGGTGATGATCGTCGACGATCGCATCCTGCGTGTCGGCTCGGCCAACCTCAACAATCGCTCGATGGGCGCGGACACCGAATGCGATCTCGCGTTCGAGGCGACCTCCGAAGCGCATCGTCAATGTATCGCCTGGCTTCGCCGTCAGTTGATCGGCCATTTCTGCGGCGTCGACGAACGGGAAATTGCAAGCAACGAAGCTGACCTGTTCGGATATCTGGATCGATTGGCCGAAGGTGGCGGCGCGAAATCGTTGCGTCCGATTGATCCGGCCGCGACAGCCGGCAGCATGGCGACCATGGTGCAGCCGGTCGCCGATCCCAGGGAGCCGCTGCATCTCGATCGCGCCGCGACGCGCATGTGGACGCCGAGAACGATTTTGGCCGTGTCCGGATTGGCTGCGGCGCTCGCCGGCCTGGCGCTGGTCTGGCAGTACACGCCCTTGCGCGATTTCACCGATGTCGGCTTCGTCTCCTCGGTCATTTCGCAGCCCGCGCGCTCGCAATTCGCGCCGCTGTTTGCGATTGCTGCCTTCGTGGTCGGTGGCCTGGTGGTGTTTCCGGTGCTGGTTCTGATCGCTGCGACAGCGGCGGCGCTCGGGCCGTGGATGGGTTTCTTCAGCGCCGGTGCCGGCGTGCTGCTCAGCGCACTCACGCTGTTTTCGATCGGCCGTGTGCTGGGCCAGACGCGGTTGCAGCGGCTGCTCGGCCGCCGGGCCGCGCGGGTTCAGGGCCGCATCATCGGCAAGGGGGTTGTCGCGGTCGCCATGATCCGGATGGTGCCGATCGCCCCGTTCTCGATCGTGAACGTAGTGGCGGGCGCCAGCAAGCTGAGCCTGCGCGATTTCCTGCTCGGCACCGTGCTGGGCATGGCGCCGGGGATCGCGGTCATGGCCGCGCTCGGCGCGCAGATCGCGGATCTCGCCCGGAATGCCTCGTGGGCGAATGCGCTGCTGCTGGCGCTGGCGATTCTGGCCTGGATCGCGCTGTGCCTTGGCGTGCAATTCCTGGTGACGTGGATGGCGGGACGACGAACGTGACGGCGACGATGCGCATCATGACGTGGAACGTCCACGGCATCTTCCACCTCAATCCGGGTTTCGATCTGGATGGCGTTTGTTCCGTCATCCGCCACTGGTCGCCTGATGTGGTGGCGCTGCAGGAAGTCGATTCACGTGGACGAACCGACGATCCCTTTGCCCTTCTGGCGAAAGCCGTCGGCGACCACAGCGTCGATGCAAGATCGATTGTCACGCAGGACGGCGACTACGGACAGGTGCTGCTGAGCCGCTGGCCCTTCGCCGAGCCGCCAACAATTTCCGACGTCTCCTATCAGGAACGCGAGCCCCGCCGCGCCATCGCCGCGCGCATATTGTCTGATTTTGGGGAGATGAAGGTCATTGCCACCCATCTCGGCCTGAGCATTCATGAACGGCACGCCCAGGCGCACGCGTTGATCGACCTGGTGCAGCCGACGCGAACGATCGTGCTCGGCGATTTCAACGACTGGTTCTGGGTGAAATCGGTGCGGGGCGTGCTGGCGCGGATCTGCCCGGTCCGGACGCGGCTGCGGACGTTTCCCGCAAGATTGCCGATGATGCGACTGGACCGGATCTACGCCTCGCGCGACCTGATCATCCGCTCGGCCTGGACCGATCGCAAGGCCCGTGCCTATTCGGACCATCTGCCGGTGATCGCTGACGTCGTGTTTCCGGATTAGGCTGCATCAGGCGGGCTTGGCCGGATGCTGCGTTCTCGGATGGCGCTCGTGCAACAGCCTCGCCAGATCGTGACGCAGCTCGGACCGGTCGCGCATGGCGGCCTCGAACAGCGCTTCCTGGATGTCGCGCGGCATGTCGCCCCAGACTGCCATCGCAGCCTCGCCGAGCAATGATGCAAAGGTCTGTTCGTTGGTCATGTCGATCCTCCCGATTTTCGACGTTTGACCGGAACGAAGGTTCCCTCCGACCGGAATCAATCCCGTGTCGTCCGTCGACGAACAGAGAGTTACGGACCGGCCGGCAGCCCGAGCCGGCCGACGCCGGGCAGTTTCAACGCGGGGCGGCGGATGTCGAAGCCGAGCACGCCGCCGAAGAAATTGAGTTCGAATCCCTCGATCCATCCGATCGTCAGCCCGAGATAGCCTCCGAGCGAAGCAAACACGCCGGTGCGCGACGGGGTGAAGCCGACCCAGTCGCCATGGTAGGGGTAATCCTTGCCGATCGCCGTTGGCGGCAACACCGCCTCGAGTTCCGGAACGGCATTCAGGATCGCCTGGATGAAGGTGTTGGAGTTTGGACCGGGCCAGGCGCTGTAATCGCCATAGGCGCGAAACCTGTAGGTCTCGATGACCGAGCGGATCTTGGGAATGAGCGCTTCCGCCTTCGGACCGTCGACGCTGACGACGGTTTCGGGGACCGCGCCGAACCAGCGGCCATCGGCCTGGAATCCGTCGATCCGGATCGGTTCGCCCCAGGCCGTGTAATCATAGCGGCTGTAACGGCTGGCGCCGCGCTCCTTCACGACGATCCAGGTGTGAACCGCGAAGATTCCGCGCCAGCGCACGGTCCTGGCGGCGAAAACCCGGATGACGGCGTCCGCGTGCTCGGAGGCCTTGGGAAGCAGCCCGGCGCTTGAACGGTCCGCGGTCTGCCAGTTTTCACGCCTGTCGCCGAGCAGATATTTCACGGCGGAAATAGCCACGGGAACGAGCACGAGCAGAAGAAAAATGACGAGGTATCTCTTCACGGCGGGGGATCAGTTGGAGCGGATTGCAGGCTCTTGATGTAGTCGCTCCCATCCTGATTTCCAGTTCAGCCCTGCCGGGGTAGCTAAAGCGGGATCAAAAGTGCAGGAAGCCCAGGGCGACAAGCAGAGCGAAGGTCACGGCTGCCGAAAGCAGCAGCGAACCGAGACATCCCAGCCGGTTCGAGAAAAACAGGAACATCTGGTTGCCTGTTTATGATTTCGCTTCTCCGATGGTGTCGGCCATCGTCGCGCCGCGATGACCCAGCGGCTTGTTTTCGCCCTCGGTGCTGTCGACCGCGGTCTGATGCTCTATCTCCGAATTGAGTTCGGCGCCAAACAGCACGACGATCGTCGACATCCACATCCACATCATCAGGCCGATCGCGGCGCCGAGCGAGCCGTAGGTCGCGTCGTAATTGGCGTAATTGGCCAGATAGAACGAGAGCAGAGCAGATCCGGCGAGCCACGCGAGCGTTGCAAGCACGCTGCCGACGCTCAGCCAGCGCCATTGCGCCGCGCGGCGGCTTGGTCCGAACCGATAGAGCACCGCAAGGCCCACAAGCATGGTCAGGACCAGGATAGGCCAGCGTCCGATCCGAAACAGCGCATCGGTGACCGACCCGAGCCCGATGGTGGACAGAACGATCGGGAGGGCGACTACGGAGCCGATGGCGAGAAGCGCCACAACCAATCCGCCGAAGGTGAAGGCGAGAGAAACCGCGTTGAGCTTGAAAAATCCGCGCTTCTCGTCCTCGTCATAGACGACGTTGAGCGCATCGATGATGGCTTTCAAGCCGCCATTGGCGCTCCACACCGCAAGCACGAAGGAGAACAGAAACGCCAGTCCGAGCTTGACGTCGCCCTTGGCCAGCACGCGGCTGACCTGATCCCTGACGATGCCGAGCGCGCCCTCGGGAAGGATGCCCGCCAGCATCGTCATGTGATCGTTGATCGTGCTGGCCTTGGCAAACAGGGCGTAGGACGAGACGAGGGCGGTGATCGCCGGGAACAGGGCGAGCAGCGCATAGAAGACGACGCCTGCGGCAACCGCGAGCAGCCGGTCTTCGCCGATCTGCTGGTAGGTCCTGATCAGGATGTCCTTCCATCCCTTCCAGGGAATTTGCCATGGTGACACCGCGCGGCGGCCGCGGCCCTGATCGCCTGGATCTCCTGAAACGTCCGGCTCGCGCCGGGCCGCAGGCATGATGCCGTGCAGGTAACTCACATTGCTCATGGCGAACCGTCTCGCGCCTCTACGCCTTAATGCGCTGAGAGCGGCGACGTTCCTCGGGTCAAGTCGCAGCGAGCAGGCGGCGCCGCCGGCTAGCGGTGGCGATCTACCGCCCCCAGCGCAACACCACGGGATCGAGCTGGCGGGCGATTTCAACGAGACCGGCGCGCGCGGCCGGGTGAACCCTTTGCAGGGGATGACGAACCGCGTCCGAGCCGATCACGCCGCCTTCCTTCATCAGGATTTTTGCAGCCTGCAAGCCGCACTGGCGGTTTTCGTAATTGATCAGCGGCAGCCAGCGCGCATAGGCCGCCATCGCCTCACTGCGGCTCCCCGCGAGATAGGGATCGATGATCTGCCTGATGCCATCAGGATAGCCGCCGCCCGTCATGGCGCCGGTCGCCCCGGCATCGAGATCGGCCATCAGCGTGATGGCTTCCTCGCCATCCCAGGGCCCCTCGATGCTGTCGCCGCCGGCGGCGATGAGATCGCGCAGCTTCGCCGCCGCCATCGGCACCTCGATCTTGAAATAGCTGATGTTGGGAATTTCCCGGGCCATGCGCGCCAGCAGATCGACCGACAGCGGCGTCCCGGCAACCGGCGCATCCTGGATCATGATCGGGATATCGATGGCGTCGGACACGGTGCGATAGAAGTCGAAGATAGCCTTTTCCGGCACGCGGAAAGTGGCGCCGTGATAGGGCGGCATGATCATTACCATTGCCGCACCTGCGTCCTGCGCCTGGCGGCTCCGCTCGGCGCAGATGCGCGAGCCGAAATGCGTCGTCGTCACGATGACAGGCACGCGGCCGGCGACGTGTTCCAGCACCGCATGCATCACCTGTTCGCGCTCGGCATCGGTCAGCACGAACTGCTCGGAGAAATTGGCCAGAATGCACAGCCCGTTCGAGCCGGCATCGATCATGAAATCGATGCAGCGCCGCTGCCCTTCAAGATCGAGTCCGCCCCGCTCGTCGAAAATGGTGGGAGCGACGGGGAAGACGCCGCGATAGGGCCGTTTTGCAGTCGAGTTCATCTGGGGAGGTTCCGTTCGAAGAAGATCAGTGATTGTATGGTCGTCCAATTCATTCATCAACATGCTAGAAGGTCCGGCACAACCGGGCAGGCAGATATAAGGAAGAATCGATGGGGGGAGTTCTGGAGGGCGTTCGCGTCCTCGATTTCGGGCGCTATATCGCGGGGCCGTATTGCGCGACCTTGCTGGCGGAATTTGGCGCGGAAGTCATTCGCGTCGAAAAGCGGGACGGCAGCGAGGATCGTTTTGTCGCGCCGGTCGGGGAAGGCGGCGAGGGCGCGCTGTTCCTGCAGGTCAACCGCAACAAGAAGTGCATCACACTGGATCCGATGAAACCGGAAGGGCAGGAGGTGATGCGCCGGCTGGTCGCGACCGCCGACGTCGTCGTCGCCAATCTGCCGCCGCAGACATTGCGGGCGATGAAGCTCGATTATGACTCGCTGAAAGCGATCAAGCCGGACATCATCCTGACGACGGCAACCGCCTTCGGCAACCCCGGGCCATGGTCCGACCGCGTCGGCTTCGACGGCGTCGGGCAAGTGATGTCGGGCGCGGTCTACATGACGGGCAAGGGTGATCCGCCGTACCGCGCCGCGGTGAACTGGGTCGATTTCGGCACCGCGCTGCATTGTGCGTTCGGCACGCTCGCCGCCCTGATCGAGCGCGGCAAATCCGGGCGCGGCCAGATCGTCGAGGGCGCGCTGCTGGCGACCGCGCTGTCCTTTACCAACGCGACGCTGATCGAGCAGGCGGTGATTGCGGCCAACCGGGTACCCACCGGCAATCTCGGCCAGACCGCGGCGCCCGCCGATATCTACCGCACCAGGGACGGCTGGGTGCTGTGTCAGGTCACCGGCCACCCACTGTTCATCCGCTGGGCGAGATTGATGGGTGAGGCGGATCAATGGCTGAGCGATCCGCGTTTTGCTGACGACATCAAGCGCGGCGACAATGGTCCGATCATCAGCGAACGGATGGCGCGCTGGTGCGCCGAGCGCACCACGCAGGAAGCGGTCGATACGCTCGGCAAGGCGATGATTCCGGCCGGCCCCGTGCTGAGCCCGCAACAGGCACTGGAGCATCCGCACATCCGCGCCACCGGCTTCATGCAGGATGTCGATTATCCCGGCTTGCCTAACCCGGCACCCACGGTGCGCGCCGCGGTACGGCTGTCGGAAACCCCCGGCGAAATCGCCACGCGCCCGCCGACGCTCGGCGAACACACCGACCGCGTGCTGGCCGAGATCGGCTATGACGCGGATGCCATCGCCGCGCTCCGCAACAACGGGATCATCTAGATGCAGCAGCGGTCGACGACCCGGCGCCTTGCTGGTTGCTGTCAGGCGGGCCTTCGCCTCACCGGCGCCCGCTCGTCCGCGCCATGACGCTCCTCTCCATACCCTCCAATCTCGTTCCGGAGGGCGCGTTTGCCGGAACGATCGGAGCGCCGGACGGCACCGCATTACGTTTTGCGCGGTGGGTGGCGCCGGCCACCGGCAGGGGGACCGTCTGCGTCTTCACCGGGCGCGGCGAGTGCATCGAGAAATATTTCGAGACGGTGCAGGATCTGCGCAAGCGCGGCTATTCGGTGGCGATGATCGATTGGCGGGGGCAGGGACATTCCGCGCGCCAGCTGCGCAATCCATTCAAGGGCCATGTGCGGAGTTTTTCCGAGTACCAGAGCGACGTGGCGGCCTTCGTCAAGCAGGTGGTGCTGCCGGATTGTCCGCCGCCCCATTTTGCGCTGGCCCATTCGATGGGCGGCGCGGTGATGCTGCACGTCGCGCATGCCGGCAACGAGGTGTTCGAACGCTTCGTGCTTTGCGCGCCGATGGTCGGCCTGCCGAGCCTGCGCGCCTCGTTGCCGATGCGCGCCCTGATGCGCACGCTGCGCGTGACCGGATTGGGCGAGCGGTTCATTCCGGGCGGCAATGTCGACCTGATGAAGTCGACCGGCTTTCCCGGCAATCCTCTGACCTCGAACCCGCACCGCTATGCCCGCAACGCGGCAATTCTCGAGGCGGATCCGACACTCGGCATTGCATCGCCGACCGTGGCATGGCTCGACGCGGCATTTGCGGCGATGGCCGAGTTTCGCTCGCCCGAGTTTGCCCGTGGGATTCACCGGCCCGTCCTGATGTTCGCGGCAGGCGCCGACACCATCGTATCCGCCCCCGCCATCGCGGCGTTTGCCGGTAATCTGCCGGCGGGATCGTATCGCCTGATCCCGGGTGCGAAGCACGAAATCCTGCAGGAAGACGACCGCTATCGCGACCAGCTCTGGGCCGCGTTCGACGCGTTCATGGCGGGGTAGAAACGCCGTTGATATCGCGGTTGCGAACATGCCGGAAATCGCCCGGTCTCGATGCTTGGGCGCTTGTCACAATGGAGTTCCAGACCGTATCGTGACGTCGCAGCCGAAGCGGGATCGGGGAATTGCATGGGGTCGCAGGTAAGCTTGCCGCTCTGGGTCGTCGTCCTGATGGCGATCTTCGCGATCTCCGCGGCGCTGGATCGTATCCTGATTCCCAGCGTGCGCTGGGCGCTGCGGCGCCGCGCCAATCGTGCCATCGAGGAACTCAACACCAAGCTCAAACTTCGCATTCAGCCGTTCAAGCTGACCGAGCGTCAGGTGCTGATCGACCGCCTGGTGTTCGACCCGGAAGTGCTGCGGTCGGCCGAGGAATATTCGCACCAAACCGGCGTGCCGAATGAAGTCGCGATGGAAAAGGTGCGGCGCTACGCCCGCGAGATCGTTCCGGCGTTCAGCGCCTATGCTTATTTCCGCGTCGGGACGCGGATCGCGCGGGCCGTCTCCCACATGCTGTACCGGGTGCGGATCGGCGTCCGCAACGACGAGGCGCTGGCCGCCGTCGATCCCACCTCGTCGGTGATCTTCGTCATCAACCATCGCTCCAACATGGATTACGTGCTGGTGACCTATGTCGCCTCGACCTCGTCAGCGCTGAGCTACGCCGTCGGCGAATGGGCCAAGGTCTGGGGTCTCAGCAATCTGATCCGCTCGATGGGCGCCTATTTCATCGCGCGCGATTCCGGCGAGGCGCTCTATCGCAAGGTGCTGTCGCGCTATGTGCACATGGCGACCGCCGCGGGTGTCACGCAGGCGATTTTCCCGGAGGGCGGGCTCAGCCGCGATGGCAAGCTGCGGCCACCGAAATTCGGGCTGCTGAGCTACATGGTGACGGATTTCGATCCGCACGGCCCGCGCGACGTGGTGTTCATCCCGGTTGCCGTCAATTACGACCGCGTGCTGGAAGACCGCATGCTGACCTCGGTGGCCAATACCGAGCCGGGGAAGAAACCGGTGTTCGGCTTCAACGCGGCGATCTTTGCACGCCATTTCTTCCGCCATCTCTGGCTGGCGATGCGCGGCGAATGGTATCGCTTCGGCTATACCTGCGTCAGTTTCGGCGTGCCGGTGTCGCTGCGAAATTATGTCGAGGCCAGGAAGATCGACTTTCGCGTTCTCGCGGCCGAGCCGCGCCGCATCGAGGTCGAACGGCTCGGCAACGAGCTGATGGATGCCGTTGGCCGCGTGGTGCCGGCGCTGCCGGTCTCGCTGGTCTCGACGGCGATCCTTGCGGCCGGCGATCAGCCGCTGACGCTGCTCGAAATCAAGGGCCGCGTCTCGGCGCTGATCGGCGATCTCGAACGCGTCGGAACCTATGTTCACATCCCGCGCGCCGACCGCGATTACGCCATCTCCGTTGGCCTTCGGATGCTGACGCTGCGCCATCTCGTGATCGAGACCGATGATACCTACCGCGCCAACCCGAAGGAGATGGTGCTGCTGCACTACTATGCGAATGCGATCGTCCATCTGTTCAAAGGCGGGGATACGGATATCAGCGGCGATGTCGCTGCGCGGTGGACGGAGAGGGTTGCTCCGTAGGGTGGGCAAGGGCGCGTAAGCTCCGTGCCCACCATGTAGCAACGAGCGCGCTGCCTGGTGATGGGCACGCTTCCGCCTTCGCTCTTCGAGCTACGGCGGACGCAGTTGCTTTGCCCACCCTACGACTGTACCCGCCGTCATTGCGAGGAGCGAAGCGACGAAGCAATCCACCTATCCCCGTGCTGAAATATGGATTGCTTCGCGGAGCCTGTCATCGGGCGCGCATTCGCGCGACCCGTTNCAGAGATACCCCGCTTTCGGGGGGATGACAGTCAGTGGCCTTCCTTGCAAAAGCTTGAAGTTTAAAATATATGCTGGACCATCATCCTGGAGGCCTGACCGATGTCTCAATTGTCGCGTTCCTCCCATGCGCTCGTCACCGGCGGCGGGCGGGGCATTGGCCTTGCGATATCGGCGGCGCTGTCGAAGGCCGGCACGACGGTAACCGTGCTCGGCCGTAACCGCGCGACGCTCGATGAAGCCGTTGCATCCGGCGCAGCACAGTTCGCGGCCGTGGCCGACGTCGCCGATCAGGCGTCGGTCAAGGCGGCAATTGCGGAAGCTGCCGTACGGCAACCGATCGATATCCTCGTTGCCAATGCGGGCGCGGCGGAGTCCGCACCCTTCGGCCGCTCCGATGCGGCATTGTTCCAGCGCATGATGGACGTCAATTTCATGGGCGTGGTCCACGCGACGCAGGCGGTATTGCCCGGGATGGTGGAACGCCGTCGCGGGCGGATCGTCGCCGTTGCCTCCACCGCGGGTATCAAGGGCTACGCTTATGTCTCGGCCTACAGCGCGGCGAAACACGCCGTCATCGGCCTCGTCCGTTCGCTGGCGCTGGAGACGGCCAAGAGCGGCGTCACCGTCAACGCCGTCTGCCCAGGCTTCACCGAAACCGATCTGCTGGAAGGCTCGATCGACAACATCATCAAGAAGACCGGCCGCAGCCGCGAGCAGGCGGTCGCCGAACTGGCAAAGCACAATCCGCAGGGGCGCCTCGTGGCGCCATCGGAAGTGGCCGACGCCGTGCTGTGGCTGTGCGGAGAGGGCGCAGGCGCCATCACCGGGCAGGCTATTGCGGTGGCAGGCGGCGAAGTCTGATCGGCCGCGATATCGATAATGATTGAATTCAGGGAGAGATCATGAGCAAGCCCGCGAACCCCGTAACGCTGCCGCTGGCGGATTATTCGCCAAAACATTTTCTGCTCGCTGTGGTCGATCGCGTCGCGACCGTCACGCTCAATCGTCCCGAGCGAAAGAACCCACTGACCTTCGAAAGCTATCGCGAACTCACCGATTTCTTCCGCGCTTGCGCGATGGATGACGAGGTCAAGACCGTTGTCGTATCAGGTGCGGGCGGCAATTTCTCGTCCGGCGGCGACGTGTTCGAGATCATCGGGCCCCTGATCCAGATGGATACCAAGGGCCTCACCGCCTTTACGCGCATGACAGGCGATCTGGTGAAGGCGATGCGCGCCTGCCCGCAGCCGATCGTGGCCGCGGTCGAAGGCATCTGCGCCGGCGCGGGCGCGATCATCGCGATGGCGTCCGATCTGCGGCTGGCCGCCACCGGCGCCAAGGTCGCGTTCCTGTTCAACAAGGTCGGGCTCGCCGGCTGCGACATGGGCGCCTGCGCGATCCTGCCGCGCATCATCGGCCAGTCGCGCGCATCGGAACTGCTCTATACCGGCCGCTTCATGACGGCGGAGGAGGGTGAGAAGTGGGGCTTCTTCTCCAGGATCGTCACGGCGGAACAGGTGCTGCCGCAGGCGCAATTGTTGGGCAAGCAGATTGCCGAAGGGCCGACTTTCGCCAACACCATGACCAAGCGCATGCTGGCGATGGAATGGGCGATGTCGGTGGAAGAGGCGATCGAGGCCGAAGCGGTAGCCCAGGCGCTCTGCATGACCACGGAAGATTTCAATCGCGCGTTCGAGGCGTTCTCGAACAAGCGGACCCCGGCGTTCCAGGGGAATTGACGAGGACGTAGCCCGGGTGAAGCGCAGCGAAACCCGGGACTTCGGCCCCAAAACGACGCCCCGGGTTGCGCTTCGCGTCACCCGGGCTACTGGCCACGGATAGCCCCCTTGCCAAAAATTATTTTAGGCTTAAAGTAATTTCCGGACGAGCCCGACAGCCTGTTTCGGAGGCGGCAGATGAAGATCGCGATTATCGGCGGCGGACCGGCCGGTCTCTATGCCGCGATCCTCTTGAAAAAGCAGCGGCCGCAGGCCGAGATCACGGTCTATGAGCGCAACCGCGCCGACGACACGTTCGGCTTCGGCGTGGTGTTCTCCGATGCGACGCTCGACAATTTCGAGAAATACGATCCGCCGAGCTATCGCCGCATCACCGAGGAATTCGCCTATTGGGACGACATCGCCGTGCATTTCCGCGGCACCGTCCACCGTGTCGGCGGCAACGGCTTTTGCGGCTGCTCGCGCCGCACGCTGCTCTTGATCCTGCAGGAGCGCGCCCGCGAACTCGGCGTGACGCTGTTGTTCGAAACCGACATCGATGACGAAGCCCGCTTCGCCGATGCCGACCTGATCGTGCTCGCAGACGGCATCAACAGCCGCTTCCGCGACAAGCACATCGAGCATTTCCAGCCGCAGGTCGATCTGCGCTCAAACAAGTTCGCCTGGATGGGATCGACCCGGCCGCTCGACGCCTTCACCTTCATCTTCCAGGAGACCGAGTGGGGGCCGTTCATCGCCCACGCCTATCAATATGAGGCGGGGCGCTCGACCTGGATCTTCGAGACCGACGCCGAGACTTTCAAGCGCGCGGGTCTCGAAGGCCTGGATGAACAGCAATCCGCCGACCGGATGGCGAAGATTTTCGACTGGTTCCTCGACGGCCATCCACTGCTGATCAATCGCTCGATGTGGCGCAATTTCCCGATGATCCGCAGCCAGCGCTGGGTCAAGGGCAACATGGTGCTGCTCGGTGACGCCAAGGCGACCGCGCATTTCTCGATCGGCTCCGGCACCAAGCTCGCGATGGAAGACGCGATTGCGCTGGCGGATGCGATGGCGCAGGCGCCGAACGTCAACGCCGCGTTGCAGACCTACGAGCATGGCCGGCGCGAGGAGGTCGAGAAGACCCAGCACGCCGCCGACGTATCGCTGGTCTGGTTCGAGCATGTCGATCGCTTCTGGGATTTCGATCCCGTGCAGTTCGCCTTCGGCGTCATGACCCGCGCCAAGGCGATCACCTACGATAATTTGACGCTGCGCGCGCCGGAGTTCGTCCGCGAGGTCGACAAGGCGTTTGCGAAGCAGGTGCGCGGCAAAGGCTTTGACGTCGATCTCGACAAGCCCGTGGCGCCGATGTTCCAGCCATTGAAACTGCGCGAGATGGAAGTGGCGAACCGCGCGGTGGTTTCGCCGATGTGCATGTACTCGGCAAGAGAGGGCGTGCCCACTGATTTCCACCTGGTGCATTACGGCTCGCGCGCGATTGGCGGCGCCGGCCTGATCTTCACGGAGATGACCTGCGTCGGCCGCGACGCCCGCATCACGCCCGGCTGTACGGGTCTGTGGAACGACGAACAGCAGGCCGCCTGGACGCGGATTGTCGATTTCGTCCACGCCAATTCCGCCGCCAAAATCTGCCTGCAGCTTGGCCATGCCGGACGCAAGGGCGCGACCAAATTGATGTGGGAGGGCATGGACCGGCCGCTGGAAGAGGGCGGTTGGGACACGATCTCGGCGTCGCCGTTGCCTTACTTCCCGGACAGCCAGGTGCCGCGCGAGATGGATCGCGCCGCGATGGACCACGTCAAGGCGGAGTTCGTGGCGGCCACGTTGCGCGGCGAGGCCTGCGGCTTCGACATGCTCGAAATGCACTGCGCCCATGGCTACCTGCTGGCGAGTTTCATTTCGCCACTGACCAACCAGCGCACGGACGAATATGGCGGCACGCTCGCCAACCGGCTGCGCTATCCGCTGGAAGTGTTCGAGGCGATGCGCGCGGCGTGGCCGGCGCACAAGCCGATGTCGGTTCGCATCTCCGCGACCGACTGGGCCGCCGGCGGCATCACCGGCGACGATGCCGTCGCGGTGGCGCGCGCCTTCGGCGAGGCCGGTGTCGATCTGGTCGATGTCTCCACCGGCCAGACCGTCCGCGACGCCCAGCCGATCTACGGCCGCATGTTCCAGACGCCGTTCTCCGATCAGGTCCGGAACGAGGCCCGGGTCGCGACCATGTGTGTCGGGAACATCACAACCGCGGATCAGGTGAACACAATTCTGGCCGCCGGCCGCGCCGACCTGGTCGCGCTCGGCCGGCCGCATCTGGTCGATCCGTCCTTCACGATGCGGGCGGCGGCCTGGTATGGCGCCGATGTCGCCTGTCCGCCACAATATCTGCCGGGCAGGGAACAAATCTTCCGCAACAGCGTGCGCGACCGGCAGGATTTTGAAGACCTCAAAATTAAGGGTAAGCCGAAAACCCGTGCCGAGTTGAAAGCCGAGGCGACAAAGCCGCTTGCAGCCGAATAGGCCGAATGGCAGGCTCTCTCCTTCACCTCCCTCTCCCCGCAAGCGGGGCGAGGTTGAGGGAAGAGAGTGGAGTAAGCGCATGAAGGCGATCATCGTCGGAGGCGGCATTGGAGGCCTCACCACCGCGCTGATGTTGCGCGCCCGCGGCATCGACTGCGAATTGTTCGAACAGTCGGAGGCAATCCGCGAGCTCGGCGTCGGCATCAATACGCTGCCGCATGCGATCAGGGAATTGGCCGGCCTCGGGCTGTTGGACCGGCTCGATGCCGCCGCCATCCGTACCGATCAATTGTACTATCTCAGCCGCCACGGCCAGGAAGTCTGGCGCGAGCCGCGCGGCCTCGATGCCGGCCACGACGTGCCGCAATTCTCGGTTCATCGGGGACGCCTGCAAAGCGTGATCCATCGCGCCGTCGAGGAACGGCTCGGCCATGAGGCGATCCATACCGGCTGCCGGCTCGGTTCTTTCGCGCAGCATGAGGGCGGCGTGGTCGCGCACTTCTTCGACCGCAGCGGCGCCCATGTCAAAACCGCACGCGGCGATATTCTTGTTGGCGCCGATGGCATTCATTCGCGCGTGCGTGAGATGCTGTTTCCGGATGAGGGACCGCCGTGCTGGAACGGACATATGCTGTGGCGCGGCGCGCGCGACTGGCCGGCGTTCCTGACCGGCCGCTCCATGATCGTGGCCGGCGGGCTGAACGCCAAGGTCGTGATCTATCCGATCGCGGAAGGATCGAGCCCCTCGAGCCGGCTGACCAACTGGGCAATCATGGTGAAGATCGGCGACGGCAATTCGCTGCCGCCGCGCCGCGAGGACTGGTCGCGGCCCGGCAAGCGCGAGGAACTGATGCCCCACGTCGAGCGGTTCAAGGTGCCGCATGTCGATGTGCGCAGCCTGATCTCGGCGACGCCGGAATTTTATGAATATCCATGCTGCGACCGCGATCCGTTGCCGTACTGGACCTGGGGGCGGGTGACCCTGCTCGGCGACGCCGCGCATCCGATGTATCCGGTCGGATCGAACGGTGCCTCGCAGGCGATCCTCGATGCCCGGGCGCTGGCCGACGAGCTGGCGCGAGCCGAGCATCCGCGTCAGGCGCTGGTGGCCTATGAGAAGAAGCGTCTGCCGATGACGGCAGATATCGTGCGCGCCAACCGCCGCGGCGGTCCCGAGGGCGTGATCGACGCCGTCGAGCAACTGGCGCCGGATGGGTTCACCGATATCGAGAAAGTGCTGAGCCACGCCCAGCGCGAGGCGATCGTGCGCGGCTACGCGTCCAAGGCCGGTTTTGCGGCGCCGCCGCTCGGGCTTGCGGCGGTGAGAGGCTAGCTCACGCGTTCCGTAACCTTGTAGCCCGGATGGCGCGAAGCGCGATCCGGGGTTCTTTCCGCAGCGCCAGCAGTCCCGGGTTTCGCTGCGCTCCACCCGGGCTACGGAACCGATTTCACGCGCCCGGAGGCGGCGGCAGGAAGTGGATGTTGTGCTCGGCCGCGAGCGCTACCACCGCATCCGGTTTCTGTTCCTTCATGTTGTGGATCGCCCAGAACAGGTCGTAGAGCCGCCGCGTCGGCGACACCCAGAACAGCGTCTTCGCCGTGCGGCCGGACTTGTTGAAGATGCCGTGCGGCTTCCCCATCGGCAGCCGCACCAGATCGCCCGGGGAGCCTTGCGTGTCGGCGCCGTCGAGGAAGAAGTCGAGCTGGCCCTCCAGGATGTAGAGATATTCGTCCTGGTCGGGATGAATATGCGGCGGCACGAAGGTCTCGGGCGGGAACGTCGCATGCCATGAGAAGGAATGCTCGGTGACGTTCTTCGGCACGTAGGTCTGGCCAAGGATGCTCCAGGAAATTCCCTGAATGCCTTCATTGGCGCGGGTGATGCCGGCGATTTCGGTCTTCATCGTCTCGCTCCCTTCTGTTATTTGGCCGCCGTGCAGTCCTTGGCGTAGCGGTCGCCGTAGTTGGAAAACACCTTCTCGACGATCTCGGTCTGGAACTTGCCGTCGGGCCGTTTCGCCACCTTGGTCAGATAGAAGTTCTGGATCGGGTAGCCGTTGACGTTGAACTTGAAGTCGCCGCGCAGCGAGGTGAACTCGGCCTTTTTCAGTGCCGCCGTGACGGCGTCCTTGTTCTTGAGGTCGCCCTTCACCGCCTTCACCGCGCTCTCGATCAGCAGGGCCGTATCATAGCCCTGCATGGCGTAGGTGCCGGGGACGCTGTTGTAGGCAGCTTCATAGGCGGCGACGAACTTCTTGCTCTGCGGATTGTCCATGTCGGGCGCCCAATTGGCGCCGCCGAACATGCCGACGGCGGCGTCCTGCTGCGCGGGCAGGGTGGATTCATCGACGGTGAACGCCGACAGCACCGGGATCTTGTCGGCAAGCCCGGCCTGCCGGTATTGCTTCACGAGGCCGACGCCCATGCCGCCCGGCATGAAGGTGAAGAGAGCATCGACCTTGGAGGAGGAAATCTTGGTCAGCTCGACCTGGAAATCCAGCGTGCCGAGTGGCGTGTAGCTTTCCTCGGCGATCTCGCCCTTGTAGTCGAGCTTGAAGCCAGCCGCCGAATCCTTGCCGGCCTGATAGTTCGGCACCAGCACGTACATGCGCTTGTAGCCGCGGTCCTGCGCGACCTTGCCGAGGATTTCGTGAACCTGGTCGTTCTGGTAGGAGGTCACGTAGAAGAACGGGTTGCACTCCTTGCCGGCATAGCTCGACGGCCCCGCGTTCGGGCTGATCAGGAACGTCTTGTTCTCGGTCACGGGCCGGTGAATGGCCTGCAGGATGTTGGAGAAGATCGGCCCGACGACGAAATCGACCTTCTCGCGCTCAAGCAGGCCCTTGGCCTTGGTCACGGCGCCATCCGGCTTGAGCTCGTCGTCGACGACGACGACTTCTACGTCCTTGCCGGCCATCTTGCCGCCGAGATCCTTGATGGCGAGTTGCAGGCCGTCGCGGGATTGCTGGCCGAGCACGGCCGCCGGGCCGGACAAGGTCGTGATCACGCCGATCTTGATTTTCTCCTGCGCCGTGGCCGGAGCCGCGGCAACGCCGAGCACAACGGCAAGTCCGGTCAGCTTGAACGACTGCTTCATGATTGTTCCTCCGTTCGGCCTTGGCGGCCGAAACTCATGCCACACCCAAATGCTTGAAGCGCAGCTTATTCTGACGGCGACAGCGCCTGCAAGCAGAACGCTTCCATGCAAGCCATGCGCCAATTGCTTGAAACTTAAAGAAATCTGGGCAATGATCGCTGGGCTGCGCTCTGTTCGGGACCTCCGAACGCTTAAAGCCGGACAAGATTTGCATCATGATCCTCGATTCAGAGACCAAGGCCGTTGAACTCCCGGAGCATCACGGCGACGAACTTAGGCTGTGGCTTCGCCTGTTGACCTGCACGACCCTGATCGAGGGCGAGGTGCGCAGCCGCCTGCGCGAACGCTTCGACGTCACGCTGCCGCGGTTCGATCTGATGGCCCAGCTCGACAAGGTGCCCGAGGGCATGACGCTGTCGGACGTCTCCAAGCGGATGATGGTCTCGAATGGCAACGTCACGGGGCTGGTCGAACGGCTCGTCGAGTCCGGCCATCTCGACCGCCGCACCTCGGACGCCGACCGCCGTGTCCAGGTGATCCGCCTCACCAAGGCGGGCCGCGCCGAATTCCGCAAGATGGCGGCGGAGCACGAATTATGGATCGCCGACGTGTTCGGCGNACCTGACGCCAAAGGATGTTCGCGAATTGATGCGCCTGCTGGCCAAGACCAANGGCCTCGGCGCAGAAATCCGCGAAGGCGCGGGTGGGCTGAGGCCAAAGCGCGCAAGTGCGCATATCCTTGAAATGATGTGCTAGCCCGACTGCGTCATAAGTTCCTCATGGTGAGGAGCGCGGAACGCGCGTCTCGAACCATGAGGCCCCGCCTGTGGCCTGCATCCTTCGAGACGCCCGCTTTGCGGGCTCCTCAGGATGAGGGTTGAACGTAGAACTAATGCATCCTGCGCAGGGTTGCCGATGGCGTCTCGCCGAATTTGGCGCGGTAGGCGCTTGCCATTCGGCTGAGATGGGTAAACCCAAGCTCGAAGGCGATGTCGGTGATGCTGTCGTGAGCGGAGGCGGCGGTCAGTCGGACATTGAGATGCGCAAGGCGGATGTCGCGCAGCATCTCTGAGATCGATGTTCCAAAGTGCCGTTGGAAGCCGAGTTGCAGCGCGCGGATGCCTACGCCAGAGGCCGCGGCAAGTTCTATGAGATCGAGCGGCTCGTCCGCATGCGCCGTGAGGAAATCACGTGCCCGCCGCAACGATGGCGGCAGCGCTTCGGCCCGGCCGCCAAACCGGTCGATCGCATCGCTTGCGCTGTGGCGCTGGCCGTGGAGCAAAGCACCGAGCAGCGTCTCGCGCAGATCGGCAGCCACGATTGGCGAGAGCGGCCGTTGCGGCCCGAGGCGTTCGGCAAGATCGACGAACCCCGAGATCTGCGAGTGAAGCGCCCGGCCGCCTGCAGAGGTGAGATCGACCTCAGGCTCGAATTCGACCGTGCCTGCCGGCTGGCCCGACAGCGCCGCGGCCCGCTGTTCCAACATACGGCGTTCGACCAGCACAATGATCTGGGCGCAATCGCTTTCCCAAGTCATTCGCGTGGGAATCGTCGGCGATAACAGTGAAGCGCAGGCGCCGGGAGCGGTTGCGATGTCGCGCGAGGCGGTTCGGATCCGCGCTGCGCCGTGCACGGGGATTTGCAGCAGGAAGAAGCGCTCGAGACAGCCGGGATCGATCGATACCGACCCGCCATAAGCGACGTAATTGACGGACAGCCCGCCAAAGATCGCGCTGTTATGCAGGGCAAAGAATTCGGGTGACGTGCTGTATTCGGGCGTCAGTCGATGCGGGCAGAATATCCGCCCGACCGCGTCGGCGGCAGCGTCGACACTGTCGGTCGAAACGCGGTTGAACGCCGCCAACCGAACCGTCGGATCATGCCTGACAATGCTGGTGCCCGCCGCCACGGCCCAGTTCTCCGCATTATTTGAAGCCTATAATATCTGCCGGCGCCCCGGTTGGAAAGGCGATTTGGTGGCCGCTGGTGCCCGATCGGAAGGCAGCCGGGTGCGGTCACGCCGTCCTCCTGTCATTTCGCGCCGCAGCAATGCGAAATTTTCCTCGTCACGTCCGGCGGATTCGTTTTGCGGCTAGACGGTCGCCGTGGCCCGATCCAGCCTGCGCGAACCATTCGGAACGTCGCAACCACATCAACCCGAGACAGGAGATGGACAATGGCAGCGCTCGAAAAAGGCATCACCGCCAACGGCACCGGCTATGGCGGCAAGACCTGGAACATCCTGGGTCAGGTCTACTTCCCCAAGGCGATCACCGATTCCACCTTCGCGTTCGAGACCAACAGCGAGCCCGGCCAGTTCGTGCCGGTGCACGTTCACCCGACGCAGGACGAATTCATCCTGGTGCAGGAGGGCGTTCTCGACCTCAAGCTCGATGGTGTCTGGGTGCAGGCCAAGGCCGGCGATCTCGTCCGGATGCCGCGCGGCATTCCGCATGGCTACTTCAACAAGTCGGACAAGCCGGCGCGCGCGCTGTTCTGGGTGTCGCCGATGCAGAAGCTCGAGGCGCTGTTCAACCAGCTCCACAATCTGACCGACCCCGCAGAGGTGGTGCGGATCTCGGCGCTGCATGAAGTGGACTTCCTGCCGCCCGAGGCGAACGAGTAGCGCGCATCAATCTATTCCAGGCCAATCCTTGCGGGAGACTTGTCATGATCAGGCGAAAACAGGTTTGTATCATCGGCGCCGGCGTATCGGGGTTGGCGGCTGCAAAAGCGTTCGCCGCGCGCGGTCATCGGATCACGATCATTGAGCGCAGCGGCGATCTTGGCGGCGTCTGGGAGCCTGCGCGATCCTATCCCGAGGTGCAAACGCAAAGCCCGAAGGATCTCTATCGCTACACCGACAAGGCGATGCCGGATTCCTATCCGGAATGGCCGAAGGGTCCGCAGGTCCACGCCTATCTGACGGAATACGCAAAGGACAACAATCTCCTCGGCGCAATCCGCTTCAATACGACAGTGGCGCAGATGGACCGTCGGCCGGACGCGAAGCCGGGCTGGCGGCTCGATCTGCGCGGGCCGGACGGCAGCACCGGCCATGAGGATTTCGATTTCGTCGCTGTTTGCACCGGGCAGTTCAACGAGCCGCAGACGCTCAGCCTGGCCGGCGAAGATGCCTTCAAGGCGCAGGGCGGGCGCATCATGCACTCCTCGAAATACAACGACCCTGAGATCGCCAGGGGCCGCAGGATCGTCGTGCTCGGCGGATCGAAGTCGGCGACCGACATTGCCGTCAATGCAGTCAATTCCGGCGCCGCCGAAGCCACGCTGGTGTACCGCGAGCCGGTGTGGCGGATTCCCTATTTCATCGGTGGTCTCGTCAATTTCAAACGCATTCTCTACATCCGCGCGCAGGAGGAGATGTTCAAAAGCTGGGGCATCGGCGCAATGTCGCGGTTCGCGCATGCGGTGGCAAAGCCGTTGGTCTGGGCCAACTGGCGCGGACTGGAGAGCCTTCTCAAGGTTCAGCTCAAGCTCGGCAAATGCGACATGGTGCCGAAAGAGCGGATCGAGGACGGCGTCAACTGCTCGGTGCCGATTGCGACGCCAGGATTCTTCCCGATGGTCGCCGACGGTCGCATCAAGGCGATCAGAGGCAGCTTTGCGCGCTACGACGGCAATTCCATCGTGATGACCGGCGGGCAGCGCGTCCAGGCCGACGTCGCCGTGCTCGCGATCGGCTACAAATTGGGCGTGCCGTTCCTGCCGCAGGCATACCGTGAAAAACTCGTCGATCCCGACGGGCAGTATCGGCTCTATCGTCTCATTGCCAACCCAGACCTGCCGGAGATGGGATTCGTCGGCTTCAACTCCAGCTTCTGCACGGTGTTGTGCGCCGACCTCGCGGCGAACTGGCTGGTGCGTTATGCCGATGGCCAATTGGCGCGGCAGCCCACGCTGAAGGCGATGCAGGACAACATCGAGATGATGCTGCATTTCAGGCGCGTCGAGCGGCCGGCGGCCGGCGTCTATGGCGGGCTGTGCGTCGCGCCCTATCACTTCAAGCATTTCGACGAACTGCTCGCCGATATCGGCGTGTCCGGACGGCGGGCCAATCCGCTGGTGGAGAAATTCACCCCGCCCGACGCGGCGGCCTATGGCCGCTTCCTCGCCGCGGCGCCCGCCTATCAGGCAGCCTGAGAGGCGGTTCCCCGCAGGGGGTAACCCCTGCGGGCATGAAGGCATGATTTCACCCTCGATTCCGCACTTGCGCAAAATTGTTTTAAGCCTAAAATGATTTGCGAGACGGCGTTGCCCGGCGTCCTCGATATTGATCTCGAGCCTTTCATTGATGGAAGCGAGGGGAGATGAAGATGTCAGGTATAACTCCCAGCCGGACCGCTGGTCGGTCTCTTGGCCCGTCGGGCCATGTCGACGACTTTGCGCGGCGACACCTGCCGCCTTTAGAACAATGGCCGGACCTGCTGCTTGATCGGCCCGAGTTTCAATATCCGGAATATCTCAATGCTGCGGTCGAACTGACCGACCGGATCGTCGAAAAAGGCTGGGGTGACCGGATCGCGCTGATCGGCAACGGCCGCCAGCGCACCTACAAGGAACTGGCTGACTGGTCCAACCGCCTGGCGCATGCGCTGGTGGAGAACTACGGCGTCAAGCCCGGCAACCGCGTTCTGATCCGCTCCGGCAACAACCCGGCGCTGGTCGCGGCATGGCTGGCGGCCACCAAGGCCGGCGCCGTCGTCGTCAACACCATGCCGATGCTGCGCGCCGGCGAGCTGAGCAAGATGGTCGACAAGGCGGAGATTGCGCTGGCGCTGACCGACAGCCGCATCGCCGACGAACTGGTCGCCTGCGCGAAGACCAGCCGCTTCCTCAAGCAGGTTGTGAATTTCGACGGCACCTCCAACCATGATGCTGAGCTCGACCGGGTGGCGCTGAACAAGCCGGTGAAGTTCGACGCCGTGAAGACGGGCCGCGACGACGTCGCACTATTGGGATTCACCTCCGGCACCACGGGTGAGCCCAAGGCGACGATGCATTTCCATCGCGACCTCATGATCGTGGCCGACGGTTATGCGAGCGAAGTCCTCAACGTGACCGAGGACGATGTCTTCGTGGGCTCGCCGCCGCTCGCCTTTACCTTCGGGCTCGGGGGACTGGCGATCTTCCCCTTGCGGTTCGGCGCGACGGCGACGCTTTTGGAAAACGCGTCGCCGCCCGAGATGATCAAGATCATCGAGACCTACAAGGCCACGATCTGCTTTACCTCACCGACGGCGTATCGCGTGATGATGGCCGCAATGGACAACGGCGCCGATCTGTCGTCGCTGCGGCTGGCGGTTTCCGCCGGCGAGACGTTACCGGCGCCGGTGTTCGAAAGCTGGACCCGCAAGACCGGCAAGACCATTCTCGACGGCATCGGCTCGACCGAACTGCTCCACATCTTCATCACCAACCGCGTCGGCGATGCGGTGGCGGGGACGACGGGGAAACCGGTCGCAGGCTACGAGGCGAAGATCGTCGACGACGACATGAACGAATTGCCTGGTGGCACCGTCGGCAAGCTTGCGGTGCGCGGGCCGACCGGCTGCCGCTATCTCGCCGACACGAGGCAATCGAACTATGTGCGCGACGGCTGGAACCTGACGGGCGATTCCTTTGTTTGCGACGCCAATGGGCGGCTGTCCTTTGTCGCCCGCTCGGACGACATGATCGTCTCCTCCGGCTACAACATCGCCGGTCCCGAGGTCGAAGCGGCGTTGCTGTCGCATCCGGCCGTCGCCGAATGCGGCGTAGTCGGCGCGCCCGACGAGGCGCGCGGCATGATCGTCAAGGCTTACGTTGTCCTGACGGGCGGCGCGGCGGCCGATGCCGCGCTGACGCAGGCGCTGCAGGACCACGTCAAGCAGGCGATTGCGCCCTATAAATATCCGCGCGCGATCGAATATGTCGCGCAACTGCCGAAGACCGAAACCGGCAAGCTCCGGCGCTTTGCGTTGAGGCAGATGGCGGCGGCCGGAGCTGCGTCATCGCCTGACGTTGCCGCGGAGTGAATGCTTTGAATTGGACGAAGGAGAACAGCCGGTGACCGCGCCCAAAGGCCCCACACTGAGTGTGGTGCCTCATCCCAAGACCGACGCCTCTGGCCCGCAAGTGCTGCAGCCGAGCGGGTGGCCGATGCCAAAAGGCTACGCCAACGGCATGGCCGCCGATGGCCGGCTTGTGGTGACGGGTGGGGTGATCGGCTGGGACACGAAAGGGTATCTGGCGCCCGATTTCGTGGCGCAGGTGCGCCAGACGCTTTCCAACATTGCCGAGATCCTTGCCGAGGGTGGCGCCAGGCCAGAGCATCTGGTGCGGCTCACTTGGTATGTCGTCGACATCGAGGAATATCTCGCCAGCCTGAAAGAGCTCGGTCGCGTCTATCGCGAGATTTTCGGCGCGCATTATCCGGCGATGGCGCTGGTGCAGGTGGTTCGCCTGGTCGAGAAGGAAGCCCGCGTCGAGATCGAAGCTACCGCAGTGGTGCCGCGCTGATTTCAGCTTGTCGGGGTCGTCCTAGAGCTCCGTTCTCAGCTTCCAGAGCTCCGGAAACAGTTCGACCTCGAGCATCTTGCGCAAATAGGAAACGCCCGACGTGCCGCCGGTCCCGCGTTTCAGGCCGATGATGCGCTCGACCGTCGTGACGTGGTTGAAGCGCCAGCGGCGGAAATAGTCTTCGAAATCGACCAGCTTTTCAGCAAGTTCGTAGAGCATCCAGTGTTTCGCCGGTGAGGCATATACGGTCTTCCAGGCCGCCAAGACCTCGTCGTTCGGCGTGCGCTTGCCGCGCCAATCGGTCCGGCGCGCGTCCTCGCCGATGTCAAAACCATTGCGCGCCAGCAATAGCAGCGCCTCGTCATAGAGGCCCGGCTCGGCGAGAATTTCCTCGAGCTTGGCCGTGATGTCGGCGCGGTGGGCGTGCGGGCCCAGCAGCGCCAGATTGCGATTGCCGGCGAGGAACTCGATGGCGCGGTACTGGTACGACTGGAAACCCGAGGACTGCCCGAGTTGATCGCGAAACTCGGAATATTCACTGGGTGTCATCGTTCGCAACACGTCCCAGGCGGTATTGAGCTGCTCGAAGATCCGGGCAACGCGCGACAGCATCTTGAAGGCGGGCTGCAACTGGTCGTGGCGGATCGCCTTGATGGCGGAGCGGATTTCGTGGATGGCCAGCTTCATCCAGAGTTCGGACGTCTGGTGCTGGATGATGAACAGCAGTTCGTCATGCGCCTTCGAGAGAGGCTCTTGCGCGTCCAGAAGTCGTTCCAGATGCAGATAATCGCTGTAGGACATGCGCCCTTCGAACGACATCTGGGCTCCCTCACGCGGGGAGTCGTCGGGCTTGCCGGTCATGTGACGAGCGCCTTCTTGCGGTATTCCGCGGTATCCCAGCGACGATTGGTCAGGACGTCGGCGATGATGTCGACTGCCGCGCGAACCTCGGCTTCTCCGATATAGAGCGGCGTAAAGCCGAAGCGCATCATGTCAGGCGCGCGGAAGTCGCCGATCACGTCGCGCGCGATCAGCGCCTGCATGATGGCGTAGCCCTCCGGGTGGCGGAACGAAACCTGGCTGCCGCGCCGCGTTCCGTCCCGCGGCGAAGCCAGCGTCAGTTCGGGACAACTTGCTTCGACTTCGTGGATGAAGAGGTCGGCGAGCGCGATCGATGCATGGCGCACGTCGGCCATGCTGACGCCGTCCCAGACGTCGAGGGCCGCGTCGAGCGCAGCCATCGCAATGATCGGCGGCGTGCCGACCCGCATCCGCTCGATGCCCGGACCGGCGCGATAGTCGAGGTCAAAGGCAAAGGGCGCGCGATGACCCATCCAGCCGGAAAGCGCCGGCCGCGCCGTATCGGCGTGCTTCGGCGCGACATAGATGAAGGCCGGCGCGCCGGGACCGGCATTGAGATATTTGTAGGTGCAGCCGACGGCGAAGTCGGCTCCGGCATTTTCCAACTCGACCGGAAGCGCGCCTGCGGAATGCGCGAGATCCCAGACCGTCAGCGCGCCCGCGGCATGCGCCTTGCGCGTCAGCGCGCGCATGTCGTGCAGCCGGCCGGTGCGATAGTCGACCTCGGTCAGCATCAAGGCCGCGATCGTCTCGTCGATGGCGGCTTCGACGTCTTCGGGCGCAACGACCTTCAACTCGTAGCCACGGTCGAGCGATTCAAGCAGGCCGCTGGCGATGTAGAGATCGGACGGAAAGTTGCCGTTGTCCGACAGGATCACGCGCCGCGAGGGACTGAGCCCGAGCGCCGAGGCCAGCGCCTGGTAGACCTTGACGGACAGCGTATCGCCCACCATCACCGTCCCGTCGGCAGCGCCGATCAAACGGCCGATGCGGTCGCCAATACGCCGCGGCTGCGTCATCCACCCGGCGACGTTCCAGCCCTTGATGAGGTGCTTGCCCCATTCCTCCGATATCATGCGGCCGACGCGATCGGCGGCTGCAACGGGCAGGGGACCGAGCGAATTGCCGTCCAGATAGATCACGCCATCCGGGATGGCGAACCGGGATCTTGTTCGCGTGAAATCGGTCATGTCTTTCCCTGTTCCGCCGCCCCGGTGGAATTATTCGCGCTGATGTCAATTATTTCAAGCTTAAAATTTATGGCGGCAGGCGCGCTTCCCGGTATAGACTGGTTACTCGCGGACATCGATCCCGCCCGGCCACAAGCTCGAATGGAAGCAGAACCCGCGTGATTTTTCATCAGATTTCCGACTGGAGCGACGCCTATGCGAATGCTCCGAACATTCCGGGCGGCGAACGCTGGCCGGCCGCGTGGGTGCAGCCTGCGCAGGCCTATCGCGACGCTCTCCAGGGCAGCGGCCGCGCGATGCTCGATATCAGCTATGGCGACCGCGAACGAAATCGTTTCGATCTCTTCAGGCCGGAAGGCCGGCCAAAGGGCCTGGTCGTCTTCGTCCACGGCGGTTTCTGGAAGGCGCTCGACAAGAGTTTTTGGTCGCATCTCGCGCGCGGATCGGTTGAGAGCGGATACGCAGTGGCGATGCCCTCCTACACGCTGTGCCCGGCCGTGCGCATCGCCGAGATCACGCGCGAAATTGCCGCTTCCGTCGAGCGCGCCGCCGCGATGATCGAAGGCCCGCTTTTTCTGGCTGGCCATTCTGCCGGCGGGCATCTGGTGACGCGGATGATTTCGGCGACGTCGCCGCTTGCGGACGACGTCAAGGCGCGCATCAGCCACACCGTCTCCATATCAGGCCTTCATGACCTTCGTCCGCTGATGAAGGCTGCCATGAATGCGGAGCTGCGGATCGACGAGGCCGAGGCGCGCGTCGAAAGCCCCGCATTGCTGGCGCCGATGCAGAATGCGCGCGTGACGTGCTGGGTGGGCAGCGCCGAGCGCCCGGAATTCGTCCGCCAGAACGCGCTTCTCGCCAACATCTGGACCGGGCTCGGCGCGAAAACCTGCGTGATCGAAGAGCCCGGCCGGCATCATTTCGATGTCATCGACGGGCTCGCCGATCCCGATCACCAACTCACCAGGACCTTGTTGTCTCCGTAGCCGGCTGAATTTGTCGGTCGCGGCGTGGCCTTGCCACCGAGTGATTCTGACCTGCCAATCACGCAGCCTGAAACGCGCGTACGGCCTCTCGCGCGCCAACCTCGAACAGTTTTTCCAGCGCGTCGGTGGCGGCGCTGCGCATGCGGGGATCGGTGCCCAGCGCGCCAAAGACCTGTTCGACTTCCAGCAATGCGGGAGCAAGCAGATCCGCGACCGGACCTGTGCTCTCGGCGATGGCCTTCAGCTTTGCCGCAAGCGGATCGCGCACGTCGATCGCGCGGCCCTGTTCGTCGGTCGCGGTGACATAACGCATCCATCCCGCCACGGCGAGCGCGTGGGCATCGATCGATAATCCCATCCGCAGCCGGTCCTGCATGGTCGCGAGCAACCGTTGCGGCAGTTTCTGCGATCCATCCATCGCGATCTGCCAGGTGCGATGGTGCAGGGCCGGATTGGAAAAACGCTTCAGCAGCGAAGCGCTGTAGGCCGCAAGATCGGTCCCTTCGGGCATCGCCAGCGTCGGCGCCGCGTCCTCCATCACCCGCAAGGCAAACGCGGCAAAGCGCTCGTCGGTCATGGTGGCCGCGATGGTCTCAAAGCCCGCGAGATAGCCGAGATAGGCGAGCGCCGAGTGGCTGGCGTTGAGAAGGCGCAGCTTCATGTGCTCGAACGGTGTCACGTCGGAAACCAGTTGCACGCCTGCGGCCGCGAAATCCGGTCGCCCAGTCGGAAAGCGGTCTTCGACGATCCACTGCGTGAATGGCTCGGTGACGACGGGCCATGCATCGGTCATCCCGAGCGCGGAGGAAACCGCGGCTCGGTCGGCTTCCGTCGTCTCCGGCACGATCCGGTCCACCATCGTGGAAGGGAAGGCCACCTCGGTTTCAATCCATTTGGCGAGGTTGCGCGATCGCAGGGCGGCGAACTGCGTCACGATGCGTCCGACGGTGTGGCCGTTGGCGGAGAGATTGTCACAGGACAGAACGGTGAAAGGGGCTCCGCCTGCAATCCGCCGGCGTGCCAGCGCGGCCACCAGGAAGCCGATGGCCGAGCGCGGCGTGCCCGGATTCTGCAAGTCGTGAACGATGTCGGGATGATGCTCGTCGAGATCGCCGGTCTGCGGCGTATGGCAGTAGCCCTTCTCGGTGACCGTCAGCGAAACAATGCGCGTCGCAGGATTGGCCATGCGCGCGATCAAATGCCCGGGCTTCTCCGGCGCGACTTCGTTGGCGAGCACCGAGCCGATGATCCGGTGTTCGGTGCCTGTGCCGGAGCGAACGGCGAGTGTGTAAAGACAATCCTGTGGGGCGAGGGCATCGCGTGTCGCCGGGCTGCGCAGGCTCGCCCCGACGATCCCCCAATCCATCGCGCCGCCGGCGAGGAGATCGTCGATGACCACCGCCTGGTGTGCCCGGTGGAACGCGCCGATCCCGAGGTGGACAATGCCCGGCGAGATCAGCGAGCGGTCATAGGCCGGTTGCCGGATCTGGCCGGGAAGCCGGCGAAGGTTGGCATCCGAGAGGCGAAAATCGCCGTCTTTCGAGCCAGTTGGCGGGATTTTTGGCGTTTCGCTTGACATAGGAGGCTCAATCCATCAATCTTTGGTCAATTGGTAAGGCCAATTATCCAGATGTATTGGCCTTGGCCCGATCAAAGCAAGAAGAATCGATTCACTCAGGGGATCGTCAAGGGAGCCGAGCGTGCCGCTCGAAGCCGTGGAAGCGCGACGCCTTTATCGCCAGGTTGCCGATCAGCTTCGCGCCTTGATCGACAGCGGCGAATACGGCGTGGGCAGCCGTCTTCCGACCGAACGCGATCTTGCCGAACAGTTGAAGGTGTCGCGGCCGACGGTGCGCGAAGCGTTGATCGCACTCGAAGTCGAGGGCCGGGTTCGCATTCGCGTCGGCTCCGGAATTTATGTAAGTGAACCCGCGGCGCTGACGTCCGTCTTGCCGGCCTTGGCCGAGATCGAAGGCCCGTTCGAACTGCTGCGCGCCCGCGAATTTCTCGAAGGCGCCATTGCCGAGCAGGCGGCGCGGGTCGCGACCGCAAATGACATCGCGCGCATCGACGCATCAGTCGAAGCCATGGCGACCGTGCAGCATCCCGGCGAAGCCTCGATGATCCATGACCGCGCGTTTCATGTCGCGGTGGCCGGCTGTCTCGACAACGCCGTGCTGGTCCGTGTGGTCGGTGAGTTGTTCGACCAGCGGCTCAATCCCTACTTCGCCAAGCTCGCGCACTATTTCGAGAACCCGGCATCCTGGAATGCCGCGCTGGCCGAGCACCGCGCGATCCGCGATGCCATTGCCGCCCGTGAGCCGGATGCGGCGCGCATTGCGATGCGCGAGCACCTGGCGCGCTCGCAGGATCGTTTCGCGCAGAATTTCGGAGCGGAAGCATCATCCGCCTCCCGCGTGCGTGCGAGGAGCGGCTGAGAGAAGAGAATTCGAACGGTCCGGCGAAATGCGGACCGGTTGAGTAACAAAAGCAAATTGTAGCAACGGAGGAAATTCACATGTTGAAGAAATTGACGATTGCATTCGCTGCATCCGCCGCAGCGCTGTTGGCCGCCACCACGTCAGGCACGGCGCAGACCAAGCTCAAATGGGCTCACGTCTACGAAACTTCCGAGCCGTTCCACACCGCTTCCGTCTGGGCCGCCGGTGAAATCGGCAAGCGCACCAACGGGCGCTACCAGATCGACGTCTATCCGGCTTCGCAGCTCGGCAAGGAAACCGACATCAACCAGGGCCTCTCGCTCGGCTCGGTCGACATGATCATTTCCGGCTCGAGCTTCGCCGCCAAGAGCTTTCCGCCGATCGGCGTGACCTATTATCCCTACACGTTCCGCGATGCCGATCATCTCCTGGCCTACACCAAGAGCGACGTCTTCAAGGAGCTGACGAAGGGCTACGAGGACAAGACCGGCCATCGCATCCTCGCGGTGACCTATTACGGCGTGCGCCACACCTCGTCGAACAAGCCGATCAAGACCTGCGCCGACATGAAGGGCCTCAAGATTCGCGTGCCTGACGTTCCGGCCTATCTCGCGATGCCGCGCGCCTGCGGCGCCAATACCGCGCCGATCGCCTTTGCCGAGGTCTATCTCGCGCTGCAGAACGGCACCGTGGAGGCCCAGGAAAACCCACTCACCACCATCGAGGCCAAGAAGTTCTACGAGGTGCAGAAGCACATCGTGCTGACCGGCCACATCGTCGATCATCTCAACACCGTGATGTCCGGCGCGCTCTGGAAAAAGTTGTCCGAGGAAGATCGCAAGATCTTCACCGAAGTCGCGCAGGAAGCAGCCGCGAAGGCGACCGCCGAGATCAAGACCAACGAAGCCAAGCTGGTCGATTTCTTCAAGCAGAAGGGCCTGACGGTGACCGAGGTCAACAAGGACGAGTTCCGCGACACCGTGCTCAAGACCGTGAGCTTTGAGAGCTTCGACTATCGCAAGGCCGACTGGGAACGCATCCAGGCGGTGAAGTAACTGCTGACCTTCGTCCGTGCCTGCCGCGATTTCAGGGCAGGCACGGCGGTGGCTTTTCAAACGCCAGTTCCGGGAGGGCGCATGTCGACGGTTGAAGTGCACAAGCAGATCACGGCGGACGAGATCGCCCATACTTTCGAGGACGAGGTCCCCAAGGGCGCCGACCTCAGCCAATACGCCGCGGAAGACTGGCTCGCGCTCGCGATCTTCTGGATCATGGCGCTGTCGGTGTTCCTGCAGTTCTTCACCCGCTATGTCCTCAATGACAGCTATGCCTGGACCGAGGAGATCGCGACCTACTGCCTGATCGGCGTGGTCTTCATCGGCTCGGCGATGTGCGTGCGGATGTCGCGGCACATCCAGGTCGATCTCTTGTTCCGCTATCTGCCGCATCGGCCGGCGCGCGCGCTATCGACCGTGATCGACCTGATCCGGATCGCGTTCTTCGGTTATGCGATCAAGCTGGTCTGGCAGTTCATCCAGATCATCGGCGATGAGCGGATGACCACCATCAAGTTTCAAAAAGGCTTCGTCTACTACGCCGTGCTGCTCGGCTTCGTGCTGATGTTCGCGCGCTCGATCCAGATCGCGGTCGAGAACTGGCGGCGGGGCTACTCCATCCTGGAGCGCCCCGGCGCATTCGACGGAACGGAAGGGTAGGGCGATGCTGCTGCTGCTTGGGGGATTTCTGCTGCTGATGCTGCTCGGCCTGCCGGTCGCGCTGTCCATGGCGGTCTCGTCGCTCGTTTATATTCTCGTCTCCGGCATCACGCCCGACGTGACGCTGGCGCAGCGCATGATCGCTGGCGTCGAGAGCTTTCCGCTGCTCGCCGTGCCGTTCTTTATTCTCGCCGGCAATCTCATGAATATCGCGGGCGTGACCGGGCGCATCTATAAATTCGCCGTCGCGCTGGTGGGCTGGATGCGCGGCGGACTCGGCCACGTCAATATCGTCGGCTCCGTGATCTTCTCCGGCATGTCCGGCACCGCCATTGCCGACGCCGCGGGGCTCGGCACCATCGAGATCAAGGCGATGAAGGACCACGGCTACTCGACCGAGTTCGCCGTCGGCGTCACCGCGGCGTCTGCGACGCTCGGCCCGATCATCCCGCCGTCGCTCCCCTTCGTGATTTACGGCATGATGGCGAACGTCTCGATCGGCGCGCTGTTCCTCGGCGGCGTGATTCCGGGCGTGGTCATGACGTTGGCCATGATGGCGACGGTAGCCTATTTCGCCCACCGGAACGGCTGGGGTAGCGATACGCCGTTCTCTTGGCCGCAACTCGGCTCGGCTGCGATCGAAATCCTGGTCGTTTTCGCATTTCCGATGGCGGTCTGGCTGCTCGTCCTCGCCGGCCTTTCAGTGAACTTGGCGGTCGGCATCGGTCTTGTGGCGCTGCTGGCGCTCGACTGGTATTTCGATTTTTCGGCGGTGATGGCGCTGATGGCGCCGGTCATCCTGATCGGCGGCATGACGCTTGGTTGGTTCACGCCGACGGAAGCCGCGGTTGCCGCGGTGATCTGGTCGCTGTTCCTCGGGCTGGTGCGCTACCGTTCGATGACGCTGCAGACGGTGGCGAAGGCGACATTCGATACCATCGAGACCACGGCATCGGTGCTGTTCATCGTGACCGCAGCCTCGATCTTTGCCTGGCTGTTGACGGTGTCGCAGGCGGCGCAGACCCTGACGGACGTGATGCTCGGGATCACCCAGAATAAATGGGTATTCCTGCTGCTGGCGAATATCCTGATCCTGTTCGTCGGCTGCTTCATCGACACCATCGCGGCGATCACCATTCTGGTGCCGATCCTGCTGCCGATCGTGCTCAAGCTCGGCATCGATCCGATCCACTTCGGCCTGATCATGACGCTGAACCTGATGATCGGCCTGCTGCATCCGCCGCTCGGCATGGTGCTGTTCGTGCTTGCACGCGTGGCGAAACTGTCCGTCGAGCGCACCACCATGGCGATCCTGCCCTGGCTGGTGCCGCTGCTCCTGGCGCTCGTCGCCATCACCTACATCCCCGAGCTGACGCTCTGGCTGCCTAAATACATGGGACTCTCAAAATGACATCGATGGCTTTGGCTGCAACACTGTTCGGCCCGGAAGATCTGCGCATGGTCGAGCGGCCACTCGATCCGCTAGCGTCCGGCATGGTGCGGATCCGCTTCGGTGCCGGCGGCATCTGCGGCTCCGACATGCATTACTATCGCCATGCCCGTACCGGCGACTTCGTCGTGACCTCGCCGCTCGTGCTCGGCCATGAGATCGCGGGTGAGGTGGTCGAAATCGCGGGCGCTGCGCAAGGCGTGACGGTCGGCGATCGCGTCGCTCTCAACCCGTCGCGCTGGTGCGGCCATTGCAAGCCGTGCCGGGAAGGCCGGCCCAATCTCTGCGAAAACATCTTCTTCATGGGCTCCGCCTCGAAGACCCCGCATATGCAGGGCGGTTTTGCGTCCTACTTCGACGCCATTCCGGCGCAGTGCGTAAAAATTCCGGATGACGTCACGTATCAGGCCGCGGCGCTCGCCGAGCCGCTTGCGGTGTGCCTGCATGCGGTGGCCCGCGCCGGGGACGTCACCGGCAAGCGCGCCGTGCTGTTCGGCGCCGGCCCGATCGGTCTCCTGACGATGCTGGCCGCGCAGCGTGCCGGCATTGCGGAGACGACCGTCGTTGACATCGCCGCGGCCCCGCTGGCCTTCGCCAAGCGGCTGGGCGCCAACAGCGTCGTCGACATCTCCGGCGGAGAAGAGGCGCTGAAGGCGGAGGCGGCGGCAAAGCCGTTCGATGTCGCCTTCGAAGTCTCAGGCACCGCGGCGGGCCTTGCTAGCGCGATCGGCGCCGTCAGGCGCGGCGGCGTCGTGGTTCAGGTCGGCAATCTGCCGGGCGGGCAGATCCCGGTGCCGGCGAACGCAGTGATGGCCAAGGAGATCGATCTCCGCGGCTCGTTCCGCTTCGGAAACGAATTCTTCACCGCGGTCGAGCTGATCGCCGACGGCAGCGTCGACGTGCTGTCGCTGGTGACGGCGCAACGCCCGCTCTCGGTCGCACCCGACGCGGTGCGGCTGGCGCTCGATCGCTCGCAGAGCGTCAAGGTCGTGCTGACGGCTTGATTGCAATCCTTGAATCCAGGAGATCGCCATGATGCTGCAGGGATGGCGGTGGTACGGGCCCAACGATCCCGTATCGCTCGACGACATCAGGCAGGCCGGCGCGACCGATGTGGTGACGGCGCTGCATCAGGTGCCGATCGGCGAGGCGTGGACGCGCGCAGCGGTCGAGGAGCGCAAGAACCTGATCGAAAACAGTCAGCCCGGCCGCTCGCCGCTGACATGGTCGGTGGTGGAATCAATTCCAATACCTGACGACGTCAAGCGGTTGGGGGGCAAGGCGACGCGCTCGATCGAAGCATGGATCGCAAGCATGGAGGCCGTGGCCGCCTCCGGCATCAAGATCATCTGCTACAACTTCATGCCTGTCGTCGACTGGTGCCGCACCGATCTCGAATGGGAACTGCCGAACGGCGCCAAGGCGATGCGGTTCGACCAGGACCGCTTCGTGGCGTTCGATCTGCACATCCTGCAGCGCCCCGAGGCGCCCACGGAATACTCCGAGGCCGCGCAGCGCCGCGCCAGGCAGGTCTTTGAGGCGATGACGCAGGCCGACATCGACTACATCGTCACCAACATTGCCAGCGCGCTGCCGGGATCGACCACCGATCCCCTGACCATTCCGCAATTCCGCGAGCGCCTGCTGCAATATCGTGGCATTGATTCAAACGTGCTGCGCCGGCACCTCAGCGAATTCCTCGCCCGCGTGGCGCCGGTCGCCGAAGCGCTCGGCGTGAAGCTGACGCTGCACCCGGACGATCCGCCGCGCCCGTTGTTCGGCCTGCCGCGCATCGCCTCGTCGGCGGAGGACTATCAGGCGCTGTTCGACGCGGTGCCGTCGAAGGCCAACGGCATCTGCTTCTGCACCGGCTCGCTCGGCGTCCGCGCGGAAAACGATCTGTCGGCGATGGCCAGGCGCTTCGCGCCGCGGATCGGCTTCGCCCATCTGCGCGCGACCAAGCGGGAGGCCGACGGCCTGTCCTTCTTCGAGTCCGATCATCTTGATGGCGACGTCGACATGATCGCGGTGCTGAAAGCGCTGCTCGCCGAGAACCACACACGTTCCTCCAGCGACCAGATCGTGTTCCGGCCCGACCACGGCCATCGTATGCTCGACGATCTCGCCGCGACCAAGCGCACCAATCCCGGCTATACCGCGATCGGCCGGCTGCGCGGCCTCGCCGAACTGCGCGGTGCCATCCGCGCCATTGAACACGCCGGCTAGAGCATGATCCGGAAAAGTGTTTAGCGGTTTTCCGAAAAGATCATGCTCAAACAAAAAGATAAAGCGTGATGACTTTTCGAAGATAAAGTCATCACGCTTTAGGGCGGGAAGTGCTGCGAGTAGGGCCCCATTCTACTTTGCATGGGGTTGTTTTCGCAATTTTGTGCCTGGGCCTTCCCAACCCGCTTCTCGCTCAGCCCGGCGTGCGGGCCGTCTTGGCTGCCTCGAAGGCCGCCAGCCGTGCGGCAAACTTTCCGTTGGCCAGACCGGCCCGTGCGAGAATGGTTGGTGCGGGTATCGTTTCAAAGAAATGACAGGCGACGCGGTGGCCGGGCGCCGCCTCGCGCAGCAACGGCTCCTCGGCGGAACAGCGCGCCTGCGCATGCGGGCAGCGGGTGTGGAAGCGGCAGCCGGTCGGCGGCCTGAAGGGGCTCGGCACGTCGCCCTGCAGCATCACGCGCTTGGTGCGGAGCGCCGGATCGGGTTTTGGGATCGCCGCGAGCAACGCCTGGGTATAGGGGTGCAACGGCCGGTCGTAGAGCGTCTTCTTGTCTGATATCTCGACCAGCTTGCCGAGATACATCACCGCGACGCGATCGCTGATGTGCTTCACCACGGCAAGATCGTGGGCGATGAACAGATAGGAGAGGCCAAAACGCTGCTGCAGATTTTGCAGCAGGTTGACGATCTGCGCCTGGATCGAGACGTCAAGCGCCGACACCGGCTCGTCACAGACGATCAGATCGGGATTGGCGGCGAGCGCCCGCGCGATGCCGATACGCTGGCGCTGCCCGCCGGAGAACTGGTGCGGATAGCGCCTGGCATGTTCGGGCAGCAGGCCGACGATGTCCAAGAGTTCTCGTCCGCGTGCGGCGCGCGAGGCGTCGTCGCCGATCTCGTGGACCCGCAGCGGCTCGGCGAGGATCTCGCCGACGGTCATCCGCGGGTTCAGCGATGCATAGGGATCCTGGAAGATAATCTGCATGTGCCGGCGCATCCGGCGCAGCGCATCCTTGTCGAGATCGGCGATCTCCTTGCCCTTGAAGCGCACCGAGCCGGACGTCGGCTCCATCAGGCGCAGGATCAGGCGTCCGGTGGTTGACTTGCCGCAACCGGATTCGCCGACCAGCGCCAGCGTTTCGCCGCGCGCGATCTCGAAGCTGACGTCCTCGACGGCGCGGACGAGGCCGATCGTCTTGCGGCGGATCAGCCCGCGCGTGACCGCAAAATGCTTGACCAGACCGTCGACCTGCAAGACAGGGACATTGCTTGGCGCATCGCTCATGACGCCACCTCGACCGGCGCTTTCCAGCACGCCACCTGATGCCCGGGCGAAATATCGCGCAAGGGCGGCGGATCGAGCCGGCAGCGCTGGTCCGCAAACGGACAGCGCGGCGCGAAGCGGCAGCCCGCCGGCTGGTTGTTCGGGCTCGGAACCGTACCCTCGATGGTGGCGAGGCGCTTGCGGTCGACGTCGATGCGCGGGATCGAGCCGAGCAGGCCGATCGTGTAGGGATGCTGCGGATCGGCGAACAGGTCGCCCACGTCAGCGCTCTCGACGATCCGCCCGGCATACATCACCAGCACCTGGTCGGCGACCTCGGCGATGACGCCGAGATCATGGGTGATGATCAGGATTGCCATGCCGAGCCGCCGCTGCAGGTCGCTCAGGAGGTCGAGAATTTGCGCCTGGATGGTGACGTCGAGCGCGGTCGTCGGCTCGTCCGCGATCAACAGCGCCGGCTCGCAGGACAGCGCCATCGCGATCATGACGCGCTGGCGCATGCCGCCGGACATGTTGTGCGGGAAATCGTCGATGCGTTGCGCGGCGGAAGGAATTTTCACCAGCTCCAGCATCTCGATCGCCCGCGCCCGCGCCGCGCGCGGCGTCATCGCGGTGTGGGCAAGGATCGCCTCGATGATCTGCTGGCCGACGGTGTGCACCGGATTGAGCGAGGTCATCGGCTCCTGGAAGATCATCGACATCTTGCCGCCGCGCAGCTTGCGGCGCTCGTCGGCGGTGAGCCTCAGCACGTCGCGATTGCTGAACAGCACCGCCTCGGCCTCGACCTTGCCCGGCGGGCTCGGCACCAAGCCCATCACCGAGAGCGACGTCACGCTCTTGCCGCAGCCGGATTCTCCGACCAGGCCGATCGTCCGTCCCCTGGGCACATTGAAGCTGATGCCGTCGACGGCGCGGAACAGGCCGCGATCCGTCGCGAAGTGGGTCTTCAGTCCACGTACCTCGAGCAGATTGTCCATCAGAACGAGAGATCCAGTCCCTTGTAGAAGGTGTTCTGATAGAGCATGTGCGGCCGCACGCCCTTCAGTTTCTTTGAGCTGACCGTGTACATGGCGATGTTCATCACCGGCATCATCAGATGCTCGCTCGTCACCTTCTCCTGCACACGCGCATAGTTGAGGGCGCGCTCGGTATCGGTCAGCGCAGCGCGTCCGGCACGCAGCCACTCGTCGGTCTCGTCATCCTTCCAGTTCATGCGATTGGGGGTCGGGATGTTCTTCGAGTTGAAATAGACGTTCATCAACTCGCCCGCCGACAGATAGGGCACGGTGACGGTCCACAGTTCGTAGTCCTGCTTGCCCATCTCGGCCGGCGCGATCGTGGAGTCGTAGCCCACGATCTTCCAGTCGATGCCGATCTTGCGCATGTAGCCCTGAATGGCCTCGGAGACGCGCGGGAAGTAGGCGACCTGGGTGAACAGCACACGCGGAGCCAGTTTCATGCCGTCCTTCTCGCGGATGCCGTCGCTGCCGACTTTCCAGCCGGCCTCGTCCAACAGCTTCTTGGCGCGTTCGACGTCTTCCTTGATGATGCCCTTGGTCTTGTCGGCGAAATCGAGCGCTTTGGGGTCGACGAAGGTAAATGCCGGTTCGGCGTTGCCCAGCAAGATGCCCTTGACGATCTCGGCGCGGTTGATCGCAATGTTCATTGCCTCGCGCACGCGTTTGTCGGCGACCATGGGGCGGGTGATCTTGTAACCGTAATACATGAGCTGGAAGTTCGGCTGAGCTTCCTGAACCGTCAGGTTGGGCGCTGCCTTGACCTGCTGAATGAACGCGAGCGGAACCTGGTGCGAGAGATCGAACTGACCGCCCATGATGGCGGCGACGCGGCTGGCGTCCTCAGGCACGATCTTGATGCTGACCTTCTCGAATTTCACCGGGCCCCTGTTCTGATACATCGACGGACCCCACTTGTACGCATCGTGCCGCTTCAGCACGATCTCTGTGCGCGGCTGCCAGCTCTCGAAGCACCACGGCCCGGTGCCGTCGATGCCCTTGATGCCGTAGTCCTTGCCGAGCGCCTCGACGCTCTCCTGGTTGTGGATCGCGTTGGTGTACATGCTGAGCTGCAGCAGCAGCTCGGAATAGGGCTCGTTGAGTTCGTACTCCACGGTATAGGGATCGGGCGCGCGCAGCTCCTTGATCTCGCCGGCGCGCCAGGCATAGGGCGCCTTGGTTTCCGGATCCTTCAGCCGCTTGAAGCTGTAGACGACGTCGGCGGCTGTGAACTTCTTGCCGCTACAGAACGTGACGTCGTCGCGTAGCTTGAAGACGTAGGTCTTGCCGTCCTCGCTGATCGTCCACGACTTGGCAAGGTAGGGGATCGCCGTCTTGCCGTCCCAGTCGAGCGCCACCAGCGTATCCTGGAACATGTTGACGATGTCTGACGTCGGCGACCATGTCGTGCGCTGGCCGTCGTAATGCGGCGCGTCCAGCGATTTCATCACCCGCAAGGTCTGCGCCTCGGCCGTCCAGCATATTCCGGCCGCTCCCAGCAGCGCGACAGCGCCCGTCAACATGTTGCGCATCGTGTTCTCTCCCTTGCTATTTCTTATTTCTGGCGCGACACGTCGAGCCCTTTGTAGAACGTGTTCTGGTAGATCATGTGCGGCCTGGCGTCGGTGATCTTTTTATTGGCCACCTGGTCCATGTTGATGTTGAGCACGGGCATCCAGAGGTGCTCGCGCATCACCTTCTGCTGTACCAGCGCGTAATATTTGGCGCGGTCGGTGTCGGTCAGCGCCGAGCGGCCCTGCTTCAGCCATTCATCGGTCTCTGTGTCCTTCCAGTTCATCCGGTTGGGCGTCGGGATGTTGCGGGAATCGAAGTAGATGTTCATGAGGTCGCCGGCCGACAGATACGGCACGGTCACCGACCAGATTTCGTAGTCCTGCTCGGCCATCTTCGCGGAAGCAATGGTCGAGTCCCACGGCTGCAGCTGCCACTGCACGCCGATACGGCGCAGGTAACCCTGGATCGCTTCGGCGACCCGCGGCGTGTTGCCGGCCTGGGTGTAATAGACTTTCGGCTGCAGCTTGATGCCGTCCTTTTCGCGGACACCATCGCTGCCGAGCTTCCAGCCGGCTTCGTCGAGCAGCGCCTTGGCGCGCTCGATGTCCTCCTTCACGATGCCCCTGGTGCCGGCGTCGTGATCGAGCGCGTCGGAATCGACGATGGTGAAGGCCGGATCGGCATTGCCGAGCAGCACGCCCTTGGCGATCTCGGCGCGGTTGATGGCGATGCTCATCGCCTCGCGCACGCGCTTGTCCGATACCATCGGCCGCGTCGTCTTGAAGCCGAAGTAAAGCAACTGGAAGTTCGGCCTTGCCGGCGTCACGGTCAGCATCGGCGCGGCCCTGGCCTGCGCGATGAACTGCGGCGGGAACTGATGGGTCATGTCGAACTGCCCGGCCATCATGGCCGCCACGCGGCTGGATTCCTCGGGCATGATCTTGACGCTGAGCTTTTCGAACTTCACCGGGCCCTTGTTCTTGTACAGCGACGGGCCCCATTTGTAGGCGTCGTGGCGTTTGAGCACGATTTCGGTGCGCGGCTGCCAGCTCTCGAAGCACCAGGGCCCGGTGCCGTCGGCGCCCTTGATGCCATAATCCTTGCCGAGCGCCTCCACGCTCTCCTTGTTGTGGATCACGTTGGTGAACATGGTGAGCTGCAGCAGCAGTTCGGAGTAGGGCTCCTCCAGCTCGTATTCGACCGTATGCGGGTCGGTCGCGCGCAGCTCCTTGATGACGCCGGCGCGCCAGGCATAGGGCGCCTTGATCGCGGGATCCTTCAGCCGCTTGAAGCTGTAGACGACGTCCTCGGCGGTGAATTTCTTGCCGCTGCAGAACGAGACGTCGTCGCGCAGCTTGAACGTATAGGTCCGGCCGTCCTCGCTGATGGTCCACGATTTGGCGAGATAAGGAACCGGCGTGCGGCCGTCCCAGTCGAGCGCCACCAGCGTGTCCTGGAACATGTTGACGATGTCGGAGGTCGGGCCCCAGGTCGTGCGTTGCGCATCGTAATGCGGCGCGTCGATGCCCTTCATCAAATGAAGCGTCTGGGCCGTTGCCGGGCCCGTGACGCACAGTGCCAACGACATTCCCAGTGCGAGCCTGATCATGTCTGCAACCTCGGATCGAAGACGTCGCGGAATGCGTCGCCCAGAAGGTTGGCGGCCAGCACGATCACGAAGATCACGCAGCTCGGGATCGTGGCGATGTGCGGCGCCATGAACAGGAAGTCGCGGCCCTGCGCTGCCATCATGCCGAGCTCGGCAGTCGGCGGCTGCGCGCCCATGCCGAGGAAGCCCAGCGCCGAGCCGGTCAGGATGATCTGGCCGAAGCGCAACGTCAGGAACACGAAGATCGTCGAAATGCAATTGAGCGTCAGGTAGCGCCAGATCAGTGCGCCGTCGGACACGCCCACGGCGCGGCCGGCTTCCATGAAATCCTGGCCCATCACGCCCATCGCCGCGCCTCGCGCCTCCCGCGCGACAGCGGGTACGGTTGCAACGACGAGCGCAATGGCAACGGCCGAGAGCCCGGCGCCGAAGATGGCGGCCACCGCAAGCCCGATCAGGATCGCCGGGAAGGCCAGCATGATGTCGACCAGCCGCATGATCCAGCCGTCCAGCCGGCGATAATAGGTGGCGAAGATGCCCATGATGCCGCCGATCAGGCCGCCGACGATCACCCCGACCAGCCCGAGTATCAGCGTGTTGCGGGTGCCGAAGATGACGCGGCTCAAGATGTCGCGTCCGGTGTTGTCGGTGCCGAACCAGTGTTCGGCGTCCGGCGGCCGCATCACCTTGGTGAGGTCGGTGAAGTAGGGATCGTAGGGCGCGACCCAAGGTGCGAACAGCGCCGCCAGCACGATGCCTGAGAGCACCAGCCCGGCGAGCGCGGCCGCCCGGTCGCGCGCCAGCCGCCGCAGCACTCCGGCGCGGGCGAATACACCGGTTTCACTCTCCCTGGCAAAGCCGGTATCGAGAGTCTCGGCGCTCATCTTCGCTGCACCCTCGGATCGAGATAGACGTAGAGCACATCGACCAAAAGGTTGATCGTGAGAAAGGCGATGGCGAGGATCATGATCGCGCCCTGCGCGGTCGGAAAATCGCTGGAGACGATGGCGCCGACGGCGAGCCGGCCGACGCCAGGCCACGAGAACATGGTCTCGGTCACCACGGCGCCGCCGAGCAGGAACGCCGCCTGCAGCCCGATCAGGGTGACGACGGGGATCATGGCGTTACGCAGTGCGTGATGGATGATCACCACCCGCTCGCGCAGTCCCTTGGCGCGCGCGGTGCGGACGAAATCGGCGCCGAGCACTTCCAGCACGGCGGTGCGCGTCAGCCGCGCGATCGGCCCGATCAACACCGCGCCAAGCGTGAGGGCGGGAAGGATCAGGCTCGGCAATCCGCCGTCCCAAACCGGCCCGGTGCGGCCGGTGAACGGCAGCAGCGCCCACTTGAACCCAACGAACTGGATCAGGATCAGGCCGATGAAGAACACCGGCATCGATACGCCCGCAACCGAGCAGGCCATGATGATGCGATCGGTGAGGCTGCCGCGATTGACCGCCGCCAGCGTTCCGAGCGCGAGCCCGATCGGCACCGCGATCAACATCGCGCCCAGCATCAGTTCGATCGTCGGCCCGATCGTCATCGCCAGTTCCTCGCTCACCATCCGGTTGGAAATGATGGAGCGGCCGAGATCGCCGCGCAGCACGCGCAGGATGTATTCGAAGAACTGGACCGGGATCGATCGGTCGAGGCCGAGTTCCTGGCGGATCGCCGCGATGGTCTCGGCCTTCGCGTCAGGCCCGGCGATGATCATCGCGGGATCGGCGGGCACCACCTGCAACAGGCAAAAGCAGAGGAAGAGAACCCCGACCAAGGCGGGGATCGAAATCAGCAGACGATGGACAATCTGTTGTCCCATGCGACGCCAACGGACCGGTTAGGCCAAAAAGGAGCGCATGCGTCCACGTCGACGCTCTCGTTTCCCCCTTGGCAGCCACGCTTCGTCCGACGTGCGCGACATTTGTTTGTCGCTCGATAGTGACACCTGTCTGCCGTGACGTCACGCCCAATCTGACAATTCGTTTTCGGCTGCGTCCTTTTGCGCCGGTGCATGGACTTCTTGCAATGCAAGAAATCCGTGTCGCGAAATTTTGGCGAGCCGTTTTGCTTTCAGGTCGAAGGTTGCAACGCAGGTCGCTGGAACTTGCGCGGATCGCGCAGCAGAAACATGATGCGCCAGCGCGGCTGGCTACCTGTCGGTGCTGGAATACATCGCGCCGAGGCCGCGGTCGCGCAACCTGCCGCGCCGGATTGACCATCGCTCGAGGCTGTTCTGCATCACCTCGGCAAGCGCTGGACGCGCGTTCAACTGCTTTTCCGGCACGCATGCAATGATCGCATTTCGATCCTGGACGCCCTGCTCGTCGATGATCCACGTTCCCAGCCGGTCGCCGGCAAGCCGCGCGGCGATGCGATCGGGTATCGGGTCGATGTCGTTCGCGACCAGCACGTTCATGACGATGCGGCCGCCGGGCATCAAGCGCGCGCGGATGGCGTCGCAGGTCGCGACGTCGAATTCATCATCAAAGCGAAAATCCGGACCTCCGACATCGATGGCGATCCCGTCGTAAAGGAGATCGTCATCGAGAATGAATTTCCGGAAATCGGACACTATCAGCGGCAATCCATCCGGCAGCCCAAAATATCTCTGGGCGATCACGAAGCTGATTGGATTGTTGTCGACGATCGTGAGCTTTTTACCGAGACGCGCCAGTCTGGTGGCGAGATTGCCGCCGCCGCATCCCAGAACGAGAATGTTCGTCGCGCGATGCAGGAGTTCGTCCATGAGCTTGACATAGCTGAATACGCTCTCGCCGTCGGGCGTGGCCTGGCTCTGCCTGATGCCTTCCTCGAAATAGATCCTCGTTCCATCCGCGGAGCATTCGACAATCTCGATTGCGCCGTTCCTGCCCTGATAACGCCCCAGCAACCGCACCCGATATCACCATGCATCAAATAAGATGTGTGAGACATCGTTTATCATGTCGGGAGTCGGGTGCCAATCGTGTAGAGAGACGCGCGCGGCCTCTGGTTGATATGCTGAACCTCTAAGTTGATGCTTGAGACAGTAATTTAGATAGGATAAATATATTCGCTTCCGAACCGGGAGAAGTGTCCCCATGATTACCGCCAATCAACTCAGGGCGGCGCGTGCGCTTCTGAGCATCGATCAGCGGCAAATGGCCGAGCTGGCCGATCTTTCGGTGCCGACCATCCAGCGCATGGAAGCCAGCGACGGTGTGATCCGCGCCAACGTTGATTCCCTGATGAAGCTGGTTTCCGCGCTCGAGAGCGCCGGGATCGAGCTTATCAATCCGGGCGCGGCGAGCGCTACGGGAGGGCGAGGGGTGCGCCTTCGCGAACATGTCACCAATCCCAAAACAAATCTCAAGACAAAGAGCAAGACCATCCGCCAACCGAAGCGGGTGCTGGAGCGGGTTCGATAGCGCCTCACGGCGTAACGGCGCCCGCGTCCGCGCGTTCGAGCAGCGCCAGCAATCCTTGCAGCATGGCTGTGGGGGCAGGCGGGCAGCCGGGAATGTGCAGGTCGACCGGGACGACCTCGGAGACGCCGCCGACGACCGCATAGCTGCCGGCAAAACATCCTCCGTTCCGCGCGCAATCTCCGACCGCGACGACCCATTTCGGGTTCGGCATCGCGTGATAGGTGCGTTCGAGCGCCTCGCGCATGTTTTTCGTCACCGGTCCCGTCACCATCAGGACGTCGGCATGACGCGGCGAGGCGACGAACCGCAGGCCGAACCGCTCGACGTCGTAATAGGCGTTGTTGAGCGCGTGAATTTCCAGCTCGCATCCGTTGCAGGATCCGGCATCGACCTCGCGGATCGACAGGCTGCGGCCGAGCCGTCGCCGCGCGGCCTGTCCGAGCGCGGTGGCAAGTTCCGCCACGGCGGCGTCATCCGGTAGTGGCGCCCGCTCCGTGAGCGGCTGGCGGAACACGCTTTCGAAAAGCAGCTTGCGCATCGCATGCGTCCTTACAGATCGTGGCCCGAATAGGAACAGTTGAACGACTTGTTGCAGAGCGGAAAGTCAGCGACGATGTTGTTCTCGATCACGGCTTCCAGCAGTGGCCATTGGAACCAGGACGGGTCGCGCATGTGGCATCGTTCGATCAGGCCATTGCGCAGGCGCAGCCAGACCAGAACGTCGCCGCGGAATCCCTCCACGATCGCCATGCCTTCGCGTACCTCTCCGCCAAGCGGTACGTCCTTGCGCGTCGGGCCCTCGGGAAGCCGGCTCAGGATCTGGTCGATCAGCGAAACGCATTGTTCGACTTCGCGTATCCTGATCCAGACGCGCGCGTTGACGTCGCCCTCGCTGAGGACAGGCACGTCGAACCGCAGGCTGTCATACGGCGGATAGGCCAGCGTCCGGCGCGCGTCGAACGAACGGCCCGAGGCGCGGCCGACATAGCCGCCGGCGGCATACTGCCGGGCGAGCGGCGGCTTGAGCGTTCCGGTATCGACGGTACGATCCTGCAGCGAAGCGGTGTTGTCATAGAGTTCGACAAGCGCGGGAAAGCGCAGGCGAATATTGTCCAGCGTGGCCTGGATGGTTTCCGCCCCGCCATCGCCGATGTCGCGGCTGACACCGCCGGGCACGATGATGTCGCGCATCAGGCGATGGCCGAAGGCTGCGCCGGCCGCGCGCAGCACGCTCTCGCGCAACACGCCGCAATGGGCGTGCATCAATGTAAAGGAGGCATCGTTGCAGATCGCGCCGATGTCGCCGAGATGGTTGGCGAGCCGCTCGAGTTCTGCCAGCAGCGCGCGCAGGAACACGGCACGATCCGGCACGACGAGGTCGAGGGCCGCTTCGGCCGCGCGCGAAAATGCGTAGGCGTAGGCTACGGTGCTGTCGCCCGACGTGCGGCCGGCGAGTTGAGCGCCGCGTTCGAGGCTGGCGCCGGTCATCAGTCCGTCGATTCCCTTGTGGACATATCCGAGCCGCTGCTCCAGCCGGACCACGGTTTCGCCGCTCGCGGTAAAGCGGAAATGCCCGGGCTCGATGATGCCGGCATGCACCGGGCCGACCGCAATCTGGTGCAGGCCGTCGCCATCAGCGGCGAGGAACCGGTACGCCGCCGCCGTCGGCAACGCGTCGATGCGATCGCCCAGCGGAAAGCGCACGCCCCAGCGGTCGTGATCGAGCCAGGGGCGGGCGTCGGGCGAGCCCTGAGCGGACAATCCGAACAGATCATCGATGGTCCGTTCCAGCCGCAACGCCGGCGGATGATGCCTGCCGACGGAAGGAAACGTGCGGTCGGGGCAATCCAGGCTGACAACCGCGATCTCTGCGGTCTGTCCATCCATGATCGCCATATGCACCGTTGCGGGTTCGCCCCACAGGCCAAGCAGGCTCCAGCGTCCGTGCGCCAGCTCGCTTGCTGCAAATGTCCAGACCGGAGCATCGACCACGACGCGCGGCCACGGGCCGTGTTGCCCGACCTTCCGGCCCTCCAGTGTCAGATCGATCAGCGACGGCATGTCGTTTCGTTCCTATCCAAGGAGCTGAGCCACGTGCTGGAACCAGACCACCAGCGGGGCGGGAAGATAAATCCCTGCGCCCAATACCAGTGCGAGATGCGCAAACATAGGAATGTACGAGGCGTCGGCCGGGGCCGCGCTGCCGCGCGGCTCGCCGAAGGCGACGCTGGTCAGGCGCAACGTCAAGGCGCCGAAGGCCAGTAGCAGGCCGAACACCAGCACGATCGCAAGCAATGGCTGCCGTGCAAAGGTCGAGCTCACGACCAGGAACTCGCTCATGAATATCCCGAGCGGCGGCAGCCCGGCGATCGCGACGACGCCTGCCACCAGCCCCCAGCCGAGCGCCGGATGGGTCACGGTCAAGCCGCGGATCCGCGAAATCCGCTGGGTGCCCTTGATCTGCGAAATATGCCCGACGGCGTAGAAGATCGCCGACTTGGTCAGGCTGTGCATCACCATGTGCAGAAGCCCGGCGAAATTGGCGAGCGGTCCGCCCATGCCGAATGCAAACACGATGATGCCCATGTGTTCGATCGAGGAATAGGCGAACAGGCGTTTGATGTCGCGACGCCGGTAAAGCATGAAGGCCGCGAAGATCAGCGAGACCAAGCCCATCGTCACCATCAGGGGGCCAGGAGCGATTGAGGCCGGGTTGGCGGCGAGCAATATCTTGAAGCGTAGCAGCGCATAGAGCGCGACGTTCAGCAACAGGCCCGACAACACCGCCGATATCGGCGTCGGACCTTCGGCGTGCGCGTCAGGCAACCAGGCATGCAGCGGCGCGAGACCAACCTTGGTGCCGTAACCAAGAAACAGGAATACGAACGCGACGTTGAGCAGGGCCGCGTCGAAGTTCGCGGCGCGCTCGACCAGCAGCGTCCAGACCATGCCGTCCTGACCTTCGCCCATCACCGGGCGCGCCGCCATGTAGACCAGGATCGTGCCGAACAGGGCGAGTGCGATCCCGACGCTGCCCAGGATGAAATATTTCCACGCAGCTTCGAGCGCTGCATGGGTGCGATAGATGCCGACCATCAGCACCGTCGTCAGCGTCGCGAGTTCGACCGCGACCCACATCAGGCCGATATTGTTCGATACGAATGCGAGATTCATGCCGAACATCATGGTCTGGTACATGGCATGGTAGAAACGCAGGTAGGTCGGCGTCAGCCGGCCGGTTTCGAGTTCGTGCGCGATATAGCTCGCGCTGAAGATACTGGTGGTGAACCCGACGAAGGTATTGAGCACGATGAAGACGATGTTCAGGTCGTCGATCAGCACGTACGGTCCGGGGGAGGGACGTTCGGCCACGAACAGCGAGAGTGCGGCCAGGAATGTCGTGAGACTGGCGACGACGTTCAGCCGCGCCGTCAGCCGGTAACCGGGCAGGGCAGCCAGCAGCGCCGCCGAAGAGATCGGGATCAGCAGGACGGCCGTGACGGGATCGAAGTAAGAAAGGTTCATCGGCGTTCGCCCCGGAAGTCGTCGAGTGCGGAGACATCCACCGAATCGAAGCGCTCGCGGATCCGGAACAGGAAGATGCCGATGACGATGAAGGCGATCAGGATCGAGAAGGCGACGCTGATCTCGACGACCAGCGGCATGCCCTTGGCGCCGGTCGCGGCCAGCACCAGTCCGTTTTCAAGCGACATGAACCCGACGACCTGGCTGACCGCATTGCGGCGCGTCACCATGACCAGAAGTCCGAGCAGCACCACCGACAGCGCGAAGGCAAGGTCTTCGCGCGCCAGCGGGTCGGCGTCGCTCGTCACCCGCAGCATCAGGACGAGCGAAAGGGCGACCAGCCCCATTCCGGCCAGCATGGTCGGACCGATTCCGACCGCCGATTCGATGTCGCGGTGAATTCCGAGCTGCTTGACGATGCGGTGCAGCGCCACCGGAATCACGATCGCCTTGAACACCAGGGCGATGACCGCGGTGACGTAGAGATGGGGTGCATCCTGGATGAAAGCCTGCCAGGCAACCGAGAGCGACAGCACCAGGGCGTGGAGCGCGAATACGTTGAGCAGCGAGTAGAGACGGTCCTGATACAGCATCATCAGGCTGATCAGCACCAATCCGCCGGCCAGTGTGTGGGAAATGTCGAAGGCGATGCTGTGCATCTGCATCAGAAGCTCCTCGAGACGAACAGCAGCAGGGTGCCGAGCAAGCCCAGCATGAGCGCCGCGCCGAGAAACTGCGGAACGCGGAACACCCGCATCTTTGCCGTGGCGGTCTCGAACAGCGCGAGCAGGAAGCCCGCCAGCGCGAGCTTGAGGATATAGGCGCCGGCGCCGATCCCGTAGGACAACACGCCGCTGCCGTAGAGCGCGATCTGCCAGGGGAAGAACACGCAGGCGATCAGCGAGACGTAGAGCAGCAGCTTGAGGAATGCGCCAAGTTCGATCATTGCGAGATGGCGTCCGGAATATTCCAGAATCATCGCCTCGTGCACCATGGTGAGTTCAAGGTGCGTCGCCGGATTGTCGACCGGGATACGCGCGTTCTCGGCGATCGCCACCATGAACAGCGCCACCAGCGCCATCCCCAGCGATACCCGCAGTCCGACGTAGGACGACGCCAGCAAATGCGAGACCGTCGAGAGTTGCGTCGAGCCGGCAACCAGCGCCAGGCAGAATACGATCAGCAGCATTGCGGGCTCGGCAAGCGCGGCAATCATCACCTCGCGGCTGGAGCCGATGCCACCGAAACTGGTGCCGATGTCCATCCCCGCGAGCGCGAGAAAGAAGCGCGCGCTTCCGAGCAGCGCGACGATGGCGATCAGATCCGCCGTCCAGTTGAACAGCAGCCCGGTCGCGAAGGTCGGCACCAGCGCTGCGGCAACCCAGATCGCCGCGAAGGTGATGTAAGGTGTCACGCGGAACAGCCACGACGCATTCTCGGCCAGCACCACTTCCTTGCGCAGCAGCCGCAGCAGGTCGCGATACGGCTGAAAGATGGAGGCGCCCTGGCGGCGTACCAGCCGGGCCTTGATCTTGCGCACATAGCCGGTCAGGAGCGGCGCGAGCAGCAGCACGAGCAGCATCTGCACGCCTTGCACGATGATGTCCGAGATCACGACCATATCGCGAGTACCAGCAGCAGCGTGACGAGGGTGGCAAAGACCAGGCTGAGATATCGCCGGATGGTCAGGAACTGCAGGCGATTGAGCCGCGTGGACGAAAAGCCGACAGCGCTTGCGATCGGCGCATAGATTCCGTTCCAGACCAGGTCGTGCAGTTCGATTCTGAGCCGTGCCGGCCGGAGGTCTCCCGGCGGCGGCATCGTGACGTGATCGCGGGCGTGGAACACCAGCGTGCCGAACACGCGGCGGATCGGTTGCGCAAAGCTGACGCTCGAATACTGCGCCGCGGGCGTTGCATCGGAGAAGCCGCATCCCCAGGCCGGCCCCCGCCGCAGCGCGTGCGAAGCGAGGCGATGAATGAAATAGACCGCAAGCGACGCGGCCAGCGTGATGAACACCATCACCAGCAATCCGTTGTACGAACTGCGGCTCTCCGCAATCGGCACGATCGAAAGCCATGCTTGCCCGGACTGGGCCGGCATGCGGCCGCCGAGAATCTGACTTGCTACCGGCGCCAGCGCGTCGATCACCAGTCCCGGCAAGATCCCCGCCAGCAGGCAAAGGGCAGCAAGGCTGAACATGGCCGCGAGCGAGAAGCGGTCGACTTCACCAGCGGTTGCTGCCGTCGTCCCGCGCGGTCGCCCGAGAAACGTCACGCCGTAGGTCTTGACGAAACAGGCTGCAGCCAGCGCGGCGGCGAGAGCGAGCATCGCGCCGACCGCAGGCACCATGATTTTCAGAGCCCATTGCGGCAGTTCCGGACTTTGCAGCACGGCCTGGAAGATCAGCCACTCCGACACGAAACCGTTGAACGGCGGCAGCGCCGAGATTGCGACGCAGCCGACGAGAACGACGAAGCTTGTGAACGGCATGCGGTGGATGAGGCCGCCCAGCCTGTCCATATCCCGCTCGCCCGTCGCGGTCAGCACAGCGCCGGCGCCGAAGAACAGCAGGCTCTTGAAGAAGGAATGGTTGAGCGCGTGAAACAGCGCGGCCGTGAACGCGAGCGCGGCCGCCGCCTTCAATCCATTCGCCTGAAATGCCATCGCGAGGCCGAGGCTGGCGAAGACGATGCCGATATTCTCGATGGTGCTGTAGGCCAGGAGGCGCTTCAGGTCCTTCTCCATCATGGCGTAAAGGATGCCCATGACGGCGGTGATGCTGCCAAGGAACAACACGACCACGCTGGCCGGCCAACTCGGCTGTCCCAGCAGATCGAACATGACGCGAATGAAGCCGTAGATGGCGACCTTGGTCATGACGCCGCTCATCAGCGCTGACACGTGGCTCGGAGCCGCGGGATGGGCGAGCGGCAGCCAGACATGCAGCGGCACGAGGCCGGCCTTGGAACCGGCGCCGAGCAGCATCAGTATCAGCACCAGCGTCGCCACATAGGGGGTGTGCTGCGCGGCGCGGATAGCCGCAAATCCGTAGCCTCCCGCTGGCCCTGCCAGCAGGCCGAACGCAAGCAGTAGCGTGAGCGTGCCGAAGCTCGCCATTACGAGATAGACGTAGCCGGCCCTGGCGTTGCCCGGTTCGCGATGATGCGCCATGACAAGCGCCCACGACGCCAGCGACATGAACTCCCAGCACAACAGATAGGAGAAGGCGTCGTCGGCCAGCACCACGAGGTTCATGCCGGCGAGAAAGGCAGGGAAGAAGGGAAGTACGCGGTGCGGCGCGTGCTCATGATGGCCGTAGCCGAGGCCGTAGAGACTTGCCGCCGCCCCACCCAGATTGATGACGATGAGAAAGAACGACCCCAGTGCGTCGAGACGGAAGTGCGCGCCAAGCCACGGCAAGCCGACCGGCAGGGTGAGGGTGGTGGCATCAGCGGCGCCGCCGAGCAGGCTGCGCAACGCGCCGGCTAATGCAAACACCGATACGGCCAGTGTCGCGCCGTAGATGACGGGTGTGGAGATCTTCGACCGGCCCAGAACGATCGCCAGCGCGGCCAATCCGAGCAATCCGGCGACACAGACCATTTGCAGGGCGACGGCAGACATTATTTGCGCGCCCTCGCTCCGCTCGATGTCTTGTTTTCCGCGCGATCTCCGGAACCGGCCTTGAGCCGCACGCCGCGCCCGCCGCCGTCGCTGTTCGCCCCGTCGTCGATCAATTCGATGCCGGCATCCTCGAGCGCGGTGATCAGCTTCACCAGCGAATCGACGTTGCCACGAATCATCGTCTCACTCGCTTCCATCCGCTGGATGGTCGGCACCGAAAGCCCCGACAGGTCTGCGAGCCGCCGCTGATCGATGCCGAGAAGCACCCGGGCAGCCCGCAATTGAGCTGCTGTGATCATCAGCCTGCCTCGCCAGCGGCGCTCGGGCCAATATTAAAGGTCATTCCTGCATCCTAAGTATTGATGCGAATATGTCAACAAGTGATATATCAGATATCTATTCTGAGGGGCGCGTCCGGGAGAATTCGTGCGGGGCTTGGAGCCTCGCTGGTAACCAAGGAAGCGACGGCCATTTGCCGCGACGGATGAGCGAGCTCCAGCACCAGCCTCGACAGGCGATCCGCATGCGAAGGTCGTCGAGGCGGGAGCGAGATCAGACTAGCCGCAACCTAATCCTTTGCCGCCGGCTTGGTCGCGAACTGTGGGAACATCGCGGCGACGACGGATCCGTCGGTGCGCCAGGAATGGCAGCCGCCGATGAAGAACGGTCGCTCGCCGGAGTTCTGCTGGTTCTCCAGCGTGTCGCGGCCGTCCGGCTTCCTGCCGTAGGACATGGTCTGGTACAGCGTGGTCACGGCGGGGCCGAGCAATTCCATCAGGTGCGTGCAGGTCTCCAGCCGGCCGATCTTGCGCCGCACCGTTTCGCGCCAGCCCGGGCCGATGCGCTCGCCGACCAGGCGCTGCAGGATCGGCTCGACCTCGATGCAGGTCGGGTAGGGCGTGGCGCGCATCATCGTCTCCGCCTCGCGGATGATCATGCCTTCATCGATGGCGAGCCGGAGGCCGATGTCATGCACGGGATCGCCCGGCTTCAACTCCTCGCGAAAACGATCGGCGCGCTGGGTGAAGGGTTTTGTGTCGCGCAGCCACGCTTCGACTTCCCAGAGTCCGTCGTCGCGCAGAAAGCCGTCGCACTCGACCGATCGCGTGTGCATCAGGCGGCGCGATTTGTTGGCATTTTCCAGAGACATCAGCCCATATCCTCGACGCGTCGCTCAGCCTAATTTGATGATCATCTTGCCCAGCGCCGATCGCGACTGCATGGTCTTGAACGCCTCGCGGAAATTCTCGAACGGCACGATCTTGCCGACAACCGGCTGCAATTGGCCCGACGCCAGCCAGTCGAACAATTGCGCCATCAGCCGGGTGTGCGTCTCCGGCTCGCGCCGCTGGATTTGCGCCAGATCGACCCCGAGCAGGGCGCCGCCCTTGAGCAGCGGCAGGTTGAACGCCAGCGCGGGGATAGTGCCCGAGGCGAACCCGACCACGAGATGCCGTCCGCGCCAGGCAATCGAGCGAAACGCCTGCAGCGACACCTCGCCGCCGACCGGATCGTAAATGACGTCGGGCCCATGGCCGCCGGTCAATTCCTTCAGCGTGTCACGCCAGTCCGCCTTCGTGTAGTCGATGGTCTGATCGGCGCCGAACCCAACCGCGAAGTCGCGCTTCTCCGGTGTCGAGGCGGCGGCGATCACCCGCGCGCCCATCAGCTTGCCGATCTGCACGGCGGCAATGCCGACGCCGCCGGCCGCGCCCAGCACCAGCAAAATCTCGCCGGCCTGAAGCGAGGCGCGGGCCTCCAGCGCGTAAAGCCCGGTCAGATAATTGGCCTGAAAAGACGCGCCGGCCTCGAAGGGCACCTGCGGCGGCAGGTGCTTGAGCGCGGCAGACGGCACCGAGATATATTCGGCGAGCGCACCGGAACGGGTCATGCCGATCACCGGCATGCCCGGCTTGAAGGCGCCGACATCGTCCGCGACGGCCTCGACCGTTCCGGCAAACTCCGTTCCCGGCACGAACGGCAGCGGGTCCTTGGTCTGATAGAGACCCTGTACCTTCAAGCCATCGACGAAGCCGACCGCCGCGGCGCCGATCCTGACACGGACTTCGCCCGCGGCGAGACCGGGCGTATCGATCTCCCTGATCGAGATACCGTCGATCGAATTGTAGTTGTCAACAACGACAGCCTTCATGCAAAATCTCTCATGCGTTTTCCTGCTCAACCTCAAGGCCTTGCGAAGGCATCTTGAGGTGGGTTGCGGATTCTTGACGTGAACTCTATTCGGCTGCTTCCGCCTGCCGGTCGATCGCCAGCGCGCCCTGCTTGATGAGCGGAATCAAGTCACGGCCGATCGCCATCGTATCGTGCGGATTCTCGAAACCGCGCAGCAGGAAGGAGTGAATGCCGAGCCGGTAATACTCCAGCACCGCCGCGGCGATCTGCTCGGGCGTGCCGACCAGGCACGACGTGTTGCCCGGCGCGCCGGTGGCGCGCGCGATCCCCATCCACAGCCGCTCGTCATGCACGTCGCCGCGCGCCGCGTAGCCGAGCAGGCGTTCGGCGGAATGGTTGGTCGGCTGCGGTGCCGCGCCGGTCTTGCGCTCGACATCTGCCAAGAGCGCATTCGCCTTGTCCCATGCCGCGCCTTCGGTATCCGCCATGATCGGCCGCAGCGACATGTTGAAGCCGACGTTGCGCCCGTAGGCGGCGGCGCGCCGGCGGAAATCCTGCACCCGCTCCCGCGTCTCCTTCAGCGGCTCGCCGAAGATCGCGAACACGTCGCAATGCTTGGCACCCATCTCCAGCGCGCCCCCGGAAGAGCCGCCGAAGAAGAGCGGCGGATAGGGCTGCTGATGGGGCTTGATGTCGGAGAAACCGCCCTCGACGCGGTAGAACTCGCCCTTGTGATCGATCGGGCGGTCGCTGGTCCACAGCTTCTGCATCACCTCGAGATATTCACCGGCGCGGCGGTAGCGGTCGTTCTTGGGCAGAAAGTCGCCCTCGCTGGCCTGGTCCGCGTCGCTGGTCCCGGCGATGATATGCAGCGCCATCCGCCCCTGCGTGAGCTGGTCGAATGTTGCGACCTGCCGGGCCGCCAGCGCCGGCGCCACCGAGCCCGGCCGGTGCGCGATCAGGAACTTGATCCGCTCGGTATGGTCGGCCGCATAGAGCGCAATCGCAAAACCTTCGGCGGCCGAGGCATAATATCCGACCAGCACTGAATCATAGTTCCACTGCTCGTGCAGACGGGTGAAGTCGATCACCCACTGGCGCGATATCTGTCCCTTGATCAGGTGAACCGCGACGCCCTCCTGCTGGGTGCCGATCATTCCGATGATTCTTGCGGGCATGTTGTTTCCTGGGTTCCCTCACGTTTGGTTTGAATGAAACGCGTAAGGCCAGAGGAATGCAAGCAAACCCGTCGAATGGCGAAATGCGCTGAGTGAATTGCTGCGCTGCGTCAGACGGGGGACCGATGCATGGATCAATGCGTTAGCGGCCGAACGTCGCCGCAGCGGGGAATCCTGCATGGAAGATCTTCTGTCAAACTTCGAACAGATATTTGGCTGGGTGCCGCAATGGGCGATCGGTCTCGGCCTCGTCGTCGGGGCCATCATCGTTGCACTGTTCGTCTACGGTATTGCCGCTGGGATCATCAGGCGCGTGGTTTCAGCGCGCTGGCCGACGGTGACGCTGCTTCTGCAACGGATCGCAGGTCCAGCCCGGCTGGCGCTGTGTCTGGCGGCCGTGGCGCTGGTGCTGCCGCTGGCGCCACTGAACGACGTGCTGCGCGAGCAGCTCAGGCACTTCTTCGTCGTCGCCGTCATCGCGCTGGTCGGATGGATCACGGTTCGCGCCGTCGACATGGGGGCCGCCCGTTATCTGCAGCGGTTCCGGCTCGATACCGATGAGAATTTTCTCGCCCGCAAGCACGTCACCCAGGTGCGCGTCTTCAAGCGCGTGATCGATACGCTGATCATCCTCATCGCGATCTCGACCGCTCTGATGACCTTCGAATCCGTCAAGCAATACGGCGTCAGCCTGTTCGCGTCAGCCGGCGCGGCCGGCCTGATCGTCGGTCTGGCCGCAAGGCCGCTGCTCTCGAACCTGATCGCGGGCGTCCAGATCGCGATCACCCAACCGATCCGGATCGAGGACGCCGTCATCATCGAGAATGAATGGGGGTGGGTCGAGGACATCGCCTCGACCTACGTCGTGGTCCGTCTCTGGGACTGGCGCAGGATGGTGGTCCCGCTGTCCTACTTCATCGAGCGTCCGTTCCAGAACTGGACCCGCGACACCCAATCGCTGATCGGCGCCATCGCGTTTCATGTCGATTACTGCACCGACGTCTCGCGGATCAGGCAGCGGCTCGAGCAGGTCGTGCGCGAGTCCAGATTATGGGATGGCGCGGTGGTCAATCTCCAGGTGATCGAGGCCAGCCCGCGGGCGATCGAGCTTCGGGCCCTGGTAAGCGCCAGATCCGCGCCGCAATCCTGGGATCTGCGCTGCGAGATCAGGGAAAAGCTGCTGGCCTTCATTCGCGAGGAGATGCCCGAAGCGTTCCCGCGCGAACGCGCCATGGTGTCGCCCCCGATCGCCGATTTCGGCGGTGCGTTCGCGCATGGCGATGCGCGGTCGCGGCCCGTGCCGGCGCGGGCTCATAGCTGAGCGCCACGGATGATCGATTCAATCAGAACCAAAACGCTCTAGACAATGCCGTGCTGCTTCAGAAGCGCCTGCTCATCGCCGGATACCCAGCCGAAGACCCTTGCGTCGCCATCCAGCTTCTGGACCAGGTAGTGAACATCGAAATCGATAATCGTATCGTCTTGATCGGTGCGCGCATAAGTCGCGGTCCAGGAGACATGGGCCACGCAGTGATGCTCATCGATCGGTGAGAGACGAATATGACTGATACGCATCCCTTTGGTCCCGATCGCGCGATAATGCGCGTATCCTTGCGCCATGAACTGCTTTAGCTGATCGTCGTTCTTCCCGGTCATAACCCCGGCAGGCGAGGCCGCGATGAAATGCGAGGCATACAGCGACGCGACCTCATCCATATCCGGGTTCCCGTCGAGCGACCGTTTGAAAAAGCTCTCGTACCGCTCGAACAGCTTTCTTACGGCGTTCTCCATCGGTCGTTTTCCCCGGGTTGAAATCTGGCGTCTCCAACAACGCCGCTCTCGGGCAATTCGGTCCAGGCTTCCAACTCAGCCCCGACGGGGCCGGAATCGGCCTTGCTTCCGCTGGTTCCGGCTGTAATGGATACGGCTGAACTTCTATCCTGACTTGTATCCAGAAGAAGAGATCGATGAGCCAACTGATTGTCCACGCCGGTGAATTCACCTTCGAGGCCCGTTTCGAGGAGCAGCTGGCGCCGAAGACGGTCGCCGCCTTCCGCAAGGCGATGCCGTTCGAGAGCCAGGCGATCCATGTCCGCTGGAGCGGCGAGGGGGTCTGGATGCCGCTCGGCGATCTCGATTTCGGCGTCTCCTACGAGAACCACACCAGCTATCCCGCGCCCGGCCAGATCATTCTTTATCCCGGCGGCATCAGCGAGACCGAAATCCTGCTGGCCTATGGCGGCGTGCACTTTGCGAGCAAGATGGGCCAGCTCGCCGGCAATCACTTCATCACCCTGACTTCTGGACTGGAGAACCTGACCGCGTTCGGCAAGACTGTGCTCTGGAAGGGCGCGCAGAAAATCCGCTTCGAGGAAGTCTGATGGCAGCGCCGGTCTACCCGCGCGACTTCCGCGGCTACGGCCGCAACCCGCCGGATCCGAAGTGGCCCGGCAACGCTCGCGTGGCGGTGCAGTTCGTGGTGAATTTCGAGGAGGGCGGCGAGAACAATGTTCTCGACGGCGATCGCGCCTCGGAGGCCTTTTTGTCTGACGTGCTGGGTGCGCAGCCCTGGCCCGGACAGCGCCACGCCAATATCGAGTCGATGTTCGAATATGGCTCGCGCGCCGGCTTCTGGCGGCTGTGGCGGGCGTTCACCGAACGCAATCTGCCGGCCACCGTGTTCGGCGTCGCCAAGGCGTTGAAGCGAAATCCCGAAATCGTCGCCGCCATGAAGGAGGCCGGCTGGGACATCGCCAGCCATAGCCTGCGATGGATCGAGCACAAGGACATGTCGGAGAGCGAGGAGCGGACCGAGATCGCAGCGGCAATCCGCGTCCACACCGAGGCGACCGGCTCGCGCCCGCTCGGCTGGTACACCGGCCGCTCCTCGATCAACACGTTGCGGCTTCTGATGGAAGCCGGCGGCCTGCTTTATCTCTGCGACTCCTACGCCGACGACCTGCCATACTGGATCAAGTCGCGCGGATCGAAGCCGCATCTGGTCATTCCCTATACGCTCGATGCCAATGACATGCGGTTTATCAACCCGCAGGGCTTTGGCGGCGGCGACGAGTTCTTCACCTACCTCAAGGACAGCTTTGACGTTCTTTATGCGGAGGGCGAGACCGCACCGAAGATGATGTCGGTCGGGCTGCATTGCCGGGTCGTCGGCCGCCCCGGCCGCGCGGCGGCACTGATGCGGTTTCTCGACTATATCGGCAAGCACGAGCGGGTCTGGGTGCCGACGCGGCTTGAGATCGCACAGCACTGGCACGCCAATCTGGCGCATCTCGCCGACGACGCTTTCGATATTGGATAGGCTGGCACCGATGCTGCAAAAGCTTTCCGATCTGAACCATTGCAGCAAGGATGAGTTTGTCACAGCACTTGCCAATATTTTCGAGCATTCGCCCTGGGTGGCCGAAGCGGCGGCCGGGCTACGGCCGTTTGCGGGGATCGGTGCGCTGTTCGCGGCGATGACGACCGCGGTCGACCGCGCGCCGGACGAAGCGCGGCTCAAGCTGATCAACGCGCATCCCGACCTCGCCAACAAGACCCAGCGCGCCTCAGGCCTCACCGCGGAATCGTCCGCTGAGCAGGACAGTGTCGGCCTCGATCGGTTGTCGGATGCCGAATTTGACGCCTTCGAGCGTGCCAACAGCGCCTACCGCGCCAAATTCGGCTTTCCCTACATCGTCTGCGTCCGCCGCCACACCCGCGATTCCATCCTGCGCGATTTCGAGCGCCGCCTGCCGAACGATGCGAAGGCCGAGATGCGGACGTCGGTTGCGGAAATTTGCCGGATCGCAGCGCTGCGCCTCGACCAGTCTGTGGCTTCCGAGGACCGGCTGCCGGTGCACGGGCGGCTGTCGACCCATGTGCTTGATACGCACAGCGGCAAGCCCGCGGCGGGCATCTCGATCGAGCTCACGGAGCTATCCGATCTCGGGGCCTCCCGCGTGGTCGCCCGCGCCACGACCAACAGCGACGGCCGCACCGATCAGCCCCTGATCGGCGGCCGTCCGGTGCCGATCGGCCGTTACGAGCTATCATTTCGTGTCGGCGATTATTTTGCCGGCCGCGATGTGCCGATGTCCGATCCGCCGTTCCTCGATCGCATTCCCCTGCATTTTGCGGTGAGCGATCCCGAAGGCCATCTCCACGTGCCGCTGCTGGTAACGCCGTGGAGCTATGCGACGTATCGGGGCAGTTAGGGAATGTAGGGTGGGCAAAGCGAAGCGTGCCCACCATTACCAGGCGATGCTGCCGTTAGTTGGTGAGCACGCTGCGCTTTGCCCCACCCTACGGCACCAACTAATGCGTCGCGGTTGCCGCCGCCGCTGCGGCGTCGGCTTCTGCCGCAGCCTTGCCGCCGACGCCGTTGAAGAAGGCGTTCAGCGTCACCGCCACCAGCGCGCTGAGCAGGATGCCGGATTCCAGCAGCGGATGCAGGTCGTGCGGCAAGTTCTTGAAGAAGTTCGGCGAAACCAGCGGGATCATGCCGAAGCCGACCGAGATCGCCACCACGAACAGATTGTAACGGTTGTTCTTGAAGTCGACCGCGGTGAGGATACGCGCGCCGGTGGCCGCCACCATGCCGAACATCACGAGCCCGGCGCCGCCGAGCACCACCAGCGGCACGGCCTCGACCAGCGCCGCCATCTTCGGCAGCAAGCCGAGCAGCAGCAAGATGCCGCCGCCGGCGATCGTCACCCAGCGCGAGCGCACGCCGGTGACGCCGACAAGCCCGACATTCTGCGAGAACGACGTATAGGGAAAGGTGTTGAACAGGCCGCCGAGGAACGTGCCGACGCCATCGGCCCGCAACCCGCGGGTCAGCGCGTTGCGATCCACCGGCTTGCCGGTGATTTCGGCGAGTGCCAGGAACATGCCGAGCGACTCGATCATCACCACGATCATCACGATGCACATGGTGATGATGGGGATGAGCTGGAATTTCGGCAGCCCGAAATGCAGCGGCAGCACAGCCGCCGCCCATGGCGCCTTGGCGACTTTGTCGAAATTCATGATGCCGAGCAGGGCGGCGAGGACGGCGCCAGCGATGATGCCGAGCAGCACCGCGACATTGGCGATGAAACCGGCGCCCCATTTGATCAGGCCGAGGATGACGAGCAGCACGAACAGTGCAATGCCAAGCCCCTGTAACTGGCCGTAGTTTGGATTGGGGAACGCGCCCGGGACGCCGTCGACGATCTTGGTCAGTGTCGGCAGGCCGCCGCCGGCCCAGTTGATGCCGACCCGCATCAGCGAAATGCCGATCACCAGAATGATGGTCCCGGTCACAACAGGCGGAAACAGCGGCAGCAACCGGCTGATGAACGGCGCGGCAAGGATGGCGAAGATTCCGGCTGCAATCACCGAGCCGTAAATGCCGAGCAGGCCGATATCGGGGGAGGCTGCCATCGCCAGCATCGGGCTGACGGAGGCGAACGTGACGCCCATCATGACCGGCAGCCGGATACCAACTCCGGGAAAGCCGAGGCATTGCACCAGGGTGGCGATGCCGCAGGCGAACAGGTCTGCGCTAATCAGGAAGGCGACGTCTTCCGGCGGCAGCTTCAGCGCCCGGCCGATGATCAGCGGCACGGCAACCGCGCCGGCATACATCACCAGCACATGCTGCAGGCCGAGCGCCAGCAGGCGCGGCGTCGGCAGAACCTGGTCGACGGGATGGATTTCGCTGCTCATATTCGGATTCCCCCTGCTGCAGGCGCGTCCGCGCCTGCGTGAACCGATACAAGGCTCGTGCCAGAAGCTGTCTCCGAAGGCCTGTCCCTAACGCCTTGTCCCCAAAGCCTTGCCCAGTGGCACGAAGGTTGCTCAATATCCGACCTTACCGGGTGATCGAAATCCCCGCTACCCAGTCGAACGGGAGGTCTGAGCATGCCGCTGATCAAGAACCGCTACGGAAAGGGTCGCGTCCGGGTCATGCGGATTCACCGTGACGGCGACCGCCACGAGGTCAGCCAGCTCAGCATCAAGGCGATGATGGAAGGCGACTTTGCCCGCGCCTATACCCATGCCGACAATTCCACGTCGGTGGCGACAGATACGATCAAGAACATTGTCAACGTCGTCGCGCGCGAGAACACCAGCCTCTGCACCGAGGAATTCTGCCAGGTGCTGGCGAAGCGATATCTCGACACCTATCCGCAGATCGCCTCCGTCGCGATTACTGCGCATGAAACCAAATGGCGCCGCCTGAGCTACGGCGGCGAACCGCATCCGCACAGTTTTGTGCTTGATAGTAACGGCAAGCCATTCGTCGAGGTTGCCGCGGTGCGGGGCGGGCCGTCGACACTGGCCTCCGGCATCGACGGCTTTGCTTTCATGAAATCGACGCAGTCCGGCTGGGAGAATTATCCGCGGGATCGCTACACCACGCTGCCGGAGACCGCCGACCGGATGTGCGCGACCAGCATGGTCGCCTCCTGGAAATGGGCGGCAAAGCCGTCGAACTATCCGGCGGCCAATGCGAAGATCTTGGATACCGTGCTCGAAGTATTCGGCACGACCTACAGCATGAGCGTGCAGGACAGCCTGTACCGGATGGGCGAGGCGGCGCTGGCGGCGGTGCCGGAGATCTCGGAAATCAGCATGGCCTGTCCCAACATGCACTTCATCCCGATGAACCTGTCGGCCTTCGGGCTGGATAACAATAACGACGTCTTCCTGCCGACCGAGGAGCCCCATGGCCAGATTGAGTGCACGGTGGGAAGGGGCTAAAAGGCGGCCCCAGATATCGAGCAGCGCGAATGAGCGCCTCACTGGAACAGCATGAGCGAAACACTCGGCGATGAAATCGTAAGCCGCATCAATCAGCTCGGAGCGATTTCCGAGACCGGCGATCATCTGACGCGGATTTTCCTGTCGCCCGAGCATCGCGTCGCGGCCGATCTCATCTTGTCATGGATGCGGGACGCCGGCATGTCCGCCCATCTCGACGCCATCGGCAACGTCTGCGGCCGTTACGAAGGCGAGCGCCCCGGATTGCCATGCCTGATGCTGGGCTCGCATTACGACACCGTACGCGACGCCGGCAAATGGGATGGGCCGCTCGGGGTCATCACGGCGATTGCCTGCGTCGCCGATCTGAACCGGCGCGGCGCGCGGCTGCCGTTCGCGATCGAAATCGTCGGATTCGCCGACGAGGAGGGCGTGCGGTTTGCCTCCACGCTGCTCGGCAGCCGGGCCATCGCGGGAACCTTCGACGAAAGCGTGCTCAACACGCGCGACCGTGACGGCGTCTCGATGCGCGAGGCGCTTGCGCAGTTCGGCCTCGACCCTGACCATATCGGCGCGGCCGCGCGGGTGCGCCGCGAGCTGCATGCCTATGTCGAACTGCACATCGAGCAGGGGCCGGTGCTGGAACAGCAGAACATTCCCGTCGGCGTGGTGACGGCGATCGCGGGTGCGACGCGGCTCGCCGCGAACCTCTCCGGCATGGCCGGCCATGCCGGCACGGTACCGATGGCGCTGCGGCGCGATGCGCTGGCCGGCGCCGCCGAATGCATCGTCGCGATCGAGCAGTTCTGCAAGGCCGACGGCGCGGGCCTGATCGGCACGGTCGGCGCCATCACGGCATTGCCGGGCGCGACCAACGTCATTCCGGGCAAGGTGTCGTTCACCTTAGACATCCGCGCGCCGACCGACACCCACCGCAAGGGCGCTGTCGCCGAGATCGTGCGGCAGATCGAGGCGATCGCAAAGCGCCGCGAACTGTCGCTGCAGATCGACGTCACCCACGAAAACCGCACCGTACCCTGCGCGCCCTGGCTGAAAGCGCAATTGGCGGAAGCGGTTGCGGCCGAAGGTTTCGGCGCGTTTGAACTGCCGAGCGGGGCCGGGCATGACGGTATGGCGATGATCGACATCGCCGACGTCGCCATGCTGTTCGTACGCTGCCGTGGCGGCATCAGCCATAACCCGGCCGAGCATGTCGAACCCGCCGATGTCGACGCGGGGGTACGCGTGCTGCTGCGGTTCGTCGAGAATTTCCGGCCAAAGGTATAAGGGCGGGGCGACCTAATCGTAGGATGGGTAGAGCGCAGCGAAACCCATCACGTTGCTAAGAGCTGGCCAACGCAAATTCTGTGAGCGAGCCCAATCAGGACGCCGACGAAGATGATGGGTTTCGCTGCGCTCTACCCATCCTACAAGCTACGGGCCTTCCCGCTTTTGTGACAATGCGATGACATCATGAGTCATCTGACAGAAATACGAATCGACGATGTCTGGAGGACCAACCCGTGATAATCGAAACCACGGAAACCTCGTTCGTCCAGGCAGATGCACCGTCACATTTCATTTTCATCCCATCGCGAATACCGGTTTTACCAAGGCCCGATTGCCACCTGCGTCGCCAACGGTATTCAGGCTGTCAATTTTCTCGGCGACCGGTTCCTGAGAAAGTATCACTCGTCGGCCGGGATCGATGAGCTGTACAGGCGCTCGGTCGACAATGCCTTTTCCCCGCAGGAGGCTTTCCTGGTCACGGGGGCGCCGCATGCTTCCGCCTATTATCCGCGGGACTTTGCCTGGTTTTATCCTGATGTTCTCGATCCCGAGACCATCATGGATTCCGAGGATGCCGTGCGCAGGGTTCGCCTGCTCGAGAAAAGCGTCCGGCTGATGCTGGAGGCCGTCCGCGCCGATGTCGTTACCACGACCATCGTTCCCGCAGGCGGCGATCGCTACATCGGCGTCAATTACTTCGCGCTGCCGTCGGATACGCTGCTGGGCATCCTCGCCGGTCTGGAGCAGATCATCCGCGCCGACCGGAGGGTGTCTTCGTTCTTGGCGATGGCGCAGGGCGCTCATGCCGGCCGCCTGTTGCTTGCCGAATATCGCGAGGATCTGAAGAAGGCGATACTTCAACTCGCCGGTGCGCTGCAGCCGTTCGAGGACAACGGCCTCACGGCCCTGCTGTGTGATGCCGACGCACCTCGTTCCGCCGCAACGGATACCCGCGCCGAGCGCAGGCGTTTCGTCACCAATGCCTGCGTCTACGCGACCTTTGTGCGCGGCATCCGGTTGGGGGTGATCGACCAGATCGAGCTGGAAGCGCTGCTTGGGCGCGCGCTTTCCCAATATAAAAAGGAGTTGCTCGGGCTGTTCGGCAAGCATGGCCATATCAGGCATGCCCTGGATTCCAGCAGCGAGCCGGGGGCGTCTTCCGTTGCGCTCGATTTCGTCAATGTGCAGGAGGGATTTTGGGATCTCGGCGAGGCGAGCGAACGCGCGCTGTTCGCAGCCACGACGGATCTGATACTTGGCGAGCCGCGGTTTCGAATCCACGATACGTCTCACTTCCTGGTATCCGTGGATAATCCGCAGACCAAGATGATCCACAAGATTGCTGCTCCCGCCTACCAGGGGCGTTCCTGCTGGCCGACGTTTAACGTCGAATTCGCCGACCGCATGCTGGACTACGATGAACATTCCGGCACCGACACATATCGCTCCTGTGCCCGCGATATATTGCAGGACATCCGTACCGCGACCGAAACGCACGGCGGATATCAGGAGCTACTGTCGGAAAAGGGTCTCAAATACCGCACATGGGCGTATCAAAGCGCCGTCGCACACTCCTGGTTTCCGCGTTTTCTGTCGGTCTGGCGGCGGGCATTCGGAACGCCGCTGCTTAACAGGAACTAGTCAGCGGCCTTCGAGAGGTGCACCGCGGGCGAGCGCGGCCGCGGTCTCAAGCCCGACGTTTCGGACCAGCGGGTCGGCATGGCGGTGAACCAGCCACCATTCCGAGCCTTGTTTGCGGTAGACCAGCGTCACCCGCAACGACCAGTCCTGGTCGGGCAAGCCGCCGACCTCGCCGTGCTCTCGCTCGATCACTGCAAGGACGGCCAGATCGCCTGACGCATAGGATTGGACCAGTTCGACTTTGGCGTCGCCGTTCCTGAAATAGCTTGCAAGTCGTGCCAGCCGCTCGGGACTGTTGTCGAAGCCCCGACTGGCCTCACCGCCAAATGGCTGCATCAGTGTAAAGTCATCCGCGATGCGCATCAGGCTGGACCACCTGTTCATGTCGCCGCGCATGAAAGCCGAAGCCCGTGCCTCGGTCTTGCTGACCAGATCGGCAAGTTCCTGCTCCGAACTTGCCGACATCGGCTCCTGTGCGGCGCTGGCCGACAGCGGCATTGCGAGTGCGGCCTTCAGCGCCAGGCGGCTCCAGTGTTTCGATTTGAACATCTCGGTATCCTTCCGGTTGAGCCGGCGAGTTCCGGCGATGCTGCCCCAATCGCACTTCAATCATGCTGAATCCAGTGATATGATTTCAGCATTATGCTGAAGCAAATTGACCTTTCCCGGACCGATCTCAACCTGCTCGCGTTGTTCGAGATCGTCTTTCAGGAGCGGCATGTCGGCCGGTCGGCGGAGCGGCTGCATCTTTCGCCGTCCGCCATCAGCCATGGACTTGGCCGCCTGCGGACGCTGCTTGGCGACCCCTTGTTTCTCAAGACCCCGAAAGGCGTCGTTCCGACGGAGCGCGCCCTCCAGCTCGCGCCGTCAGTGGCTGAAATTCTCACGCGTGTCCGCGGAGTCGTTTCGTCGGCTGCGCCGTTTGATCCGCGATATTCGACGCGTCGCTTCGTCATTGGCGCGCCCGATGGCGTATCGTCGGTCATCCTGCCTTCGCTGCTGGAGACGTTGCATCGGACGGCGCCAGGCATCGATCTGGGCATTCGACAGCTCCTGCCGGTGCAAGGCTTCACTGCGCCTCATCTTGCATGGAAGGATGCGTTGAAGGAGCTCGAAGACCGAACGATGGATGTCGCGATCATACCCTTTGATGATATTCCGGTCCGTTTCCATAAGCAGGCGCTCTACGAGGAAGAGTTCGTCATTGCTGCGCGCAAGGGGCATTCCTTTGTGCGCAACCCGACCCTCAAACGCTACTGCGAGGCGAAGCATCTCGTCGTTTCGCATACTGGCGATGTTTCCGGATTTGTGGATGTTGAACTTGCCAAGAAAGGCTTGACGCGCCGCGTTGCCCTGACCGTGCCGAATTTCAATTTCGCAATTTCAGCGCTGACCGAAACCGAGATGGTTTCCGCGCTGCCGAGACGGTTCGTGGAGATCCATGGCCCCCGCTTCAATGTCGTGGCCGTCAAGGCGCCGCTGCCGCTTCCGCGCTTCTCGATCAATATCGTCCTTCCGAAAGTGGCGATGATGGATGCAGGCCTTGCCTGGTTGCTCCAGTTGTTGGGACGGGTGCGAACAGGAAAAGGCGAGTTGGCCGTTCGTCGATCGGGAAAACGCAGTCGCAGCATGCACAGGTAATGAGCAACTGCCCGCTCGCGGTGCGTTCGATAAAGGCGCGCCGAGATCAGCATGGACGAGCAACAGGCTGACAATACGATTGATTTTCTCCGGAGCCGTCGCGTGACGCCATTGTACACAATGGCATGCGCCTTGCTTGCCTCAACCCGAGAGTTGTCTCGTTCGGGGCGCGTACGTCATGGCGAACTCAGTAAAGCTCGCAGCGGAGCCGGAGCCGATCGAGCTCGACTGGGCGGCGACCGCGCTTCTCATCATCGACATGCAGCGCGATTTCATGGAGCCGGGCGGTTTTGGCGAGACGCTCGGCAATGACGTCAGCCAGCTTGCGCGGGCGGTAAAGCCGATCGCATCCTTGCTGGATGCGGCGCGCGGGGCCGGCATGCTGGTCATCCACACCCGCGAAGGTCATCTGCCCGATCTTTCCGACGCGCCGCCGGCCAAGGTCGAGCGCGGCGCGCCGTCGTTACGCATCGGCGATCCCGGCCCGATGGGGCGCATTCTCATTCGCGGCGAGGCCGGTCATGACATCATTCCTGAATTGTATCCGCTCGACAGCGAGATCGTGATCGACAAGCCGGGCAAGGGCGCGTTCTACGCCACCGAGCTGGGCGAGGTGCTGCAGCGCTACGGCATCGAGAACCTCTTGGTGTGCGGCGTCACCACTGAGGTTTGCGTCAACACCACCGTGCGCGAGGCCAACGACCGCGGCTATCGCTGCGTGGTGCTGGCGGACGGCTGCGCATCCTACTTTCCCGAATTTCACGAGATGGGCCTGAAGATGATCAAGGCCCAGGGCGGCATCTTCGGCTGGGTCTCCGACTCGGCCGCGGTGCTGGGAGCACTTTCACCGGAGATTCCAACAACGGCAGTAGCGGGGGCATCACGATGAGCACGACGGGGACTTCGGCACCATCCACCTTCAAGCCGGCATTGTGGACGCCGGGCGACTGGAATGCGCTGTTCGGATTCGGTACCAACATCCTCGTTAACATGCTGGTGCTGACCGGACTGTTGCGCTTCGTGCTGAAGATGCCTGACTCGATCGTGTTCGGCCGCATCCTGCCGGCGCTCGGCCTGATGATGTGCCTCTCGACCTTCTATTACGCGTATCTCGCTTACAAACTGGCGCAGAAGACCGGGCGCAACGACGTCTGTGCGCTGCCGTCCGGCGTCAGTGTGCCGCACATGTTCATTGTCACCTTCGTGATCATGCTGCCGATCACGCTCAAGACCGGCGACCCCCTCAAGGGCTGGTCGGCAGGTCTCGTCTGGGTGTTCTTCCAGAGCTTTATCCTGATGATCGGCGGCTTCATCGCGCCGTACATCCGCAAGATCACCCCGCGCGCGGCGCTGCTCGGCACGCTCGCCGGCGTCTCCGTCACCTTCATCTCGATGCGGCCGGCGCTGGAAATGTACATGACGCCGCAGATCGGGCTGATCTGCTTCGCCATCATTCTGGTGGCGTGGTTCGGCGGCGTGAAATATCCGAAGGGAATTCCAGCCGGTCTCGTTGCGATTGCGGCCGGCATGCTGATCGCCTGGGGCTCGAACCTGTTCGGCCTCGGCCTTGGCGGGTTGAGCCTGAAAGGCCTCGGTGATGCCTTTGCGAATTTCGGCTTCTCGGTGCCGCTGCCGGCCTTCGGCTACGTCTTCTCCGGCTTTGAATTCCTCGGCGTCATTCTGGTGACGGCTATACCGTTCGGCATCTACGATCTCGTCGAGGCCATGGACAATGTCGAAAGCGCGGAAGCGGCCGGCGACGAATATCCGACCACGCGCGTGCTCACCGCCGACGGCGTCGTCAGCCTGATCGGTTGCCTGATGGGCAATCCCTTCATCAACGCGGTCTATATCGGTCATCCCGGCTGGAAGGCGATGGGCGGGCGCATCGGCTATTCGGCGGCGACCGGCATTCTGGTGGTACTGCTGTCGTGGTTCGGCATCATCTCGGTCTTGCTGGCGCTGGTGCCGGTGGTCGCGATCTCGCCGATCCTGCTTTATATCGGCATGCTGATCGGCGCGCAGGCATTCCAGACCACGCCGGTCAAGCATGCGCCGGCGATCGTGCTGGCGTTGACGCCGCATCTTGCCGCGTGGGCCAAGCTGCAGATCGACACCATGCTCGCCGCGAGCATGACCGCCGCACAGACCGTCGGCGGTCTCGCCGCCGACAAGGTCGACGCCGTGAAGGCTGCGGCCATCGCCTCGCTACCGCAGCAGGGCGTGATCTATCATGGGCTGGAAGTGATGGGCGGCGGCTCGATCCTCGCCGGCCTCGTGCTCGGCGCAATCGGCGTGTTCGTCATCGAGCGCGACTTCATGAAGGCGTCAGCCTTCGCGCTCGCCGGCGCGGTCATGACCTATTTCGGCTTCATGCACGGCGAAGCCGTCGGCATCGGCGGCGGCCTCGGCGTCACGCCGGGCGTAGCGCTGGCCTATGCCGTGATGGCAGCGGGCCTGTACGCGCTGGCGAGGATGAGCCCAAGCGTGAGCTACAGTTCGCATTCGGATATGCCGGTTGCAGCACCGGCAGAGTAGGAGCCTTATCCTCTCTTGACCGCGCCCGCGGTCAACCCGGCAACGATCTGCTGCTGCGCCAGTACCGTCAGCAGCAGCACCGGAAATGTGACGATGAGGCGGCCACCGCCAGCGGCCCGGCTCAACTGGTCGAACGAGATCATGTTGTTGTGAGAGGACTATCGCGGGGGTGCAAGCCGCATAGCCCTGTTGTGCGGCATTCTGGCGAGAGCACCGACGCGGACGACCCGATGCGGACATGGGATTGACCGTTTGCGAAGCAGCCTGAACGGGTTTAGCCTCGCTCAACTACCAAGGCTTGCATCGCCGACTGCGGCGAGGAAAGACAGGCCAGCTTTCCAGGGGAGCAACGACCATGACCGAACTCTCGCGCCGCCAGCACCTCAAACAACTCGGTGCGCTGGCTGGGGCCGCCGTTACGTCCGGTCTGTCTGCCCCCGCATTCGCCGCCGAAGCCGAAATTCCTCCGCAAGGAATCGGGAAGGGCATCAAGCACATTTCCTACAGCGACATCGGCGGCCGGCCCGACAGCGTACAGGTGATGGTCAACAAGAAACACGTTTACGTCGGGCACATGTTCAGCGACGGCGTCACTATCCTGGACGCGTCGGACCCGCGCAATCTGAAGCCCACAGGCTTCTTCACCGCCGGCCAGTACACACGCACGCATCACCTGCAGGTTTCAGACGACCTGATGCTGCTTGCCAACGGCGCCAACATCGTGGCGATGCAATCCTATGACAGCATGCGGGGTTATTTTGAGAACAATCTGGCTGACAGCATCACCAACCGCAAGAAATTCCGGTCCGGCCTGTCCATCCACGACATCTCCAAGCCCAACGAAATGCGTGAAATGGCCTTCCTTGAAATGCCGGGCTTCGGGATCAACCGCCTGTGGTGGCCGGGTGGACGCTACGCTTATGTCTCGGCGCATTTCGACGGCTTCACCGATCACATCCTGTGCATCGTCGACCTGCAGAACATAGCCAAGCCGGAGATTGTCTCCAAATGGTGGCTGCCCGGCATGAACCGCGCCGCTGGCGAGCCCGATTTGCCCAAAGGCAAGCGCGTGGCCCTGCATCACATGATCACGGCGGGCAACCGCGGCTATGCGGCGTGGCGTGATGGCGGCTTCACCATCCACGACATCAGCGATCCCGTAAAGCCCACGCTGATTTCGCGCATCAACTGGTCGCCGCCATTCCCGGGTGGAACGCATACGCCTCTGCCCCTGCCCAAGCGAGGATTAGCGGTAGTGGCCGACGAGGCGAATGCCGAAAAATGTGCCAAGGGCTTGTTTCACACGTTCATTGTCGACGTCCGAGCTCCCGAAAACCCGGTGCCGATATCGACGCTACCAACACCTCGCGAGCGCGACTTCTGCACCATCGGTACGTTCGGGCCGCACAATTTGCACGAAAACCGGCCCGGTTCGTTCCAAAGCGAAGAGACGGTGTTCGCTACCTACAATACGGCGGGGGTGCGGGTGTTCGACATCAGGGATGCCTTCATGCCGAAGGAGGTTGCCTATTGGGTGCCGCCCACGCCCAGGAAGCTGGTAGATCCCAGGCCCAATGTTTCGCTGGCCGCAAAGACCTGCGACGCTTGCGTCACGGCGGAGGGGCTGATGTATGTCAGCGACTGGAATGCCGGCATGCATGTACTGGAATACGAAGGCTAAGCCAATTCCGCCCTCCGCGTCGCCTGCTACGCTTTGACAAACGCCAGCATTGTGCCGTTGCCTGCAGCCGGCGGCACGACGACGCCGCCGGCGCTGTTCACACCGGCAACACCGAGCGCCTTCTCCGCCGCCGCGACATCGGCTGCGATCACCAACCCGGCGCCGCCGCGCGCGGGCAGACCCGCCAGCGACACGCCAGGATAGCGCTTGCCGAGTTGATCCTTCGTCAGGAACACGAAATCCGCGCGGTCGCCACCCGAGGGCACCGCCACCGCGCCATCCGCCTCGTTGCGTGTCTCGCGATCGATCATCTTTGCGAGATGCGCGGCTTCCGCGGCCGGCTCGGGCGCGACCATCAGCACCTGCTTCAGGCGCCTGGCGCCATTGGCGTGCTTCATCAGTTCGGGAATCCAAACCGTCTCGCGGGTCTTGTGCTGGCAGGCGAAGATGCGCACGCCGCCCGGCGCTTCCGCTGTCGGCCACTGGAAGGTGCGGAATTTAGCCGCGGACACCGTTCCATCGGGCATCGTCACCGGCCGTTCGAAATCGGTGGGCCCAACGGGCGGATAGCCGCGCGCGCGAATTTCTTCCGCGCCTTCGGCCGAATCCACCGCCGTGAACGCGATGCGCTCGATACCTTCGCCGTTCTTTTCGAGATAGGCGCGCGCCGGAGCATTATGTTCCGTCGGCGTCAGCACGCCGAGCAATTCCATATAGTCGGGATCGAACATGATGGTGTAGTTGCCCGATCCCATATGCGCGCTGTGGGTGCCGCGCGGCGACACGGTGAAGCCGAGCCGCTTGTAGTTTTCGGCGGCCTTGTCGAGATCTTTCACCATGACCACGGCGTGATCGATTCCGATGACGTTTTTGAGTGCCACTCTTTTATTTCCCTGGCTGCGGTTAGGGGGCTAAACTAAGCAGAACGAAAAGGCCGCTGCAAGAAAGGATACCGATGAATACGCGCAACGTCCGCTGGCCCGATTCACTATGGGCGGCCGTGACGCCATCCGGGCCTGAATTGCCCGAACTGACCGGCACGCAGCAGGCGGATGTCATCGTGATCGGCGGCGGTTTTACCGGCCTTTCCACCGCGCTGCATCTGCGCGAGGCGGGCGTCGATGTCGCGATCGTCGAGGCCGCGGAGCCGGGGTGGGGCGCGTCCGGGCGCAACAACGGCCAGGTGATCCCGACGCTGTCGCGGCCCGATCCGGAGGATATTGTTGCGAAGCATGGCGAGGCCGGAGAACGTTTTGTCGGCATGCTGCGCGACAGCGCGTCCTATCTGTTCGACGTGACGAGGCGCCACAACATCGACGCCGAGGGAGAACAGGCCGGTTGGGTTCAGCCCGTGCATTCGCCCGGCCGCATCAAGATCGCCGAGCGCCGCGTCCGGCAGTGGTCGAAGTTCGGCGCGCCGGTCGAGTTGCTGTCGCGCGAGCAGACGCGCGACATGCTTGGCTCCGACGCCTGGTTCGGCGGCTTCTGGAACAGGACCGGGGGGCACATCAATCCGCTGGCGCTGGCGCGTGGTTTGGCGCGCACCGTGCTCGGCCTCGGCGTCCGTATCTACGCGCGCTCGCCGGCGGAAAGCTTCGAGCGCCGTGGCGACCGCTGGGTGGTCAAGACGGCGAAGGGTGAAATCTCCGGCCGCGCGCTTGTCGTGGCGACCAATGCCTATAGCGGCGAGTTCTCAAAGTCGCTGGTGCCTGAGATTGCCCGCGAGGTGATGCCGGTGCTGTCGTGGCAGATGGCAACGCAGCCTTTGTCCGACAATGTCCGCAAGACCATCATCCCGGGACGGCAGGCGATGTCTGATACCCATGGCGAGCTTTACTTTGCGCGTTATGACGCGCGCAACCGTCTCGTCACCGGCGGGGCGGTGATCGGCCCCGGCAACAAGGTGGAGCGGATCAAGGCGCGCGTGACCGAGCGGCTGCAGCGGCTGTGGCCGCAGATCGGCGAGGTCTCGTTCGATTATGTCTGGAACGGCTACGTCGGCATGACCACGGATTTTCTGCCGCGCATCCACAAGCTCGGCCCAAACGCGTATGGCTGGACCGGCTGCAACGGCCGCGCCGTGGCGCTGACGATGCCGCTTGGCAACGAACTGGCGAAAGCTGTCCGCGGCGTGCCGGAGAAAGAGCTGGCGTTGCCGTTCACCGAGCCGGTGCCGATCGTCGCCCATGGCGTCCTGCGCAAGCTCGCGCCGCTGATGCTGCTGGTCTACCGCCGAAGAGATGCACGCGAGATGGCGTGAAGAACGATGATCTTTCTTTAGGGCGTACTCGTAAATCCGGGATTGTCAGCTTCGAGAGTAGTGCGGACACGCGGCAGCGCTGCCGGAATGTCGCCTTGTGATCCCAAAGCCGATGTACCGGCTGTGCCCTCGGCGTGGTTGAGCATCGCCGGTAGGGTCGACCATGGTCATGACGATAAGCGGAGCGCAACCAATTATTCGTCACTGTGCGTTGGCGGCCGTTGAACTTGGTTGTACGTTCCCAACTATTCTCCTTTGGATACGATCCGTGCTGGCTATCCTCCAGGATCGGCACCAATCCGACGTTCATGCGTCCGCGCCTGTTGGAATCCGTTCAACGGCGCCTTCTGGCCACACTTCGCTCGGACCACGATGGTTACCAATCGATTCCCGGCCATGAAGAGAGAGTTATGGCATTCGTTATCTGCCGGCGGCCTTGTCCTCGGAACGCTCTTCTTCGCCGCCTCTCTCTCGCCGACGCTCTTGCCGCGGACGTTTTTGACGCAGGGCTTGCTTTCGGGATGTTCTCTGGCGGCTGGATATGGCATCGGCGTATTCGGCGTCTGGCTTTGGAATTACATGGAACTCGCGCGGCTCAACGGCCGCTTTCTGCGCGCCGCCTACCTCGCCGCCACGACCAGTTGCGCGATCGTTGCGGTCGTATCTCTCTCGCAGGCGGCAAGATGGCAGAATTCGATCCGTGAGTTGATGGAACTCGAGCCGGTCGACACGGCGCATCCACTCACGGTCAGCCTCATTGCGCTGGCAGTGTTCGCCATGTTGATCGCGCTCGCGCGGTTCTTCCGATTGACGCTCCGCTTTGTAGCGACACGGGCTAAGCGCTTTCTGCCCGCGCGGGTGTCCAATGTTGTCGGCGTCATCGCGACGGTTGCTCTATTCTGGTTGGTCATCAATGGGCTTCTCTTCCGTGCCTTTCTGCGGGTCGCAGAGGCATCCTTCCGGGAATACGACGCGCTGATCGAAGTGGAAACGGAGCCGCCGTTGGCCCCTCTGAAGACCGGCAGCCGCGCGTCTCTGCTCGCCTGGGACAAGCTGGGACGGGCGGGACGGGAGTTCATCACCTCGGGGCCGACCCGCGAAGACATCAGCGTTCTTTCGGGCAGGGCAGCGCTTTCGCCTGCGCGCGTCTATGTCGGGTTACGATCGGCGGATACGCCCGGAGCGCGCGCTAAGCTCGCACTGGAAGAATTGAAGCGCGTCGGCGGCTTCGAGCGATCCGTGCTCATCGTGGTGACGCCGACCGGCACCGGTTGGGTTGACCCGGCGGCGATCGATAGCATCGAATATCTGCACGGTGGTGACGTCGCGAGCGTTGCCCTTCAATATTCCTATCTCGCCAGTTGGCTGTACTTGCTGATGGATCCAGGTTATGGCGCTGATGTCGCACGCGCGCTGTTCAAGGAGATCTACGAATACTGGATCACGCTTCCCAAGGACCACCGGCCTAGACTTTATCTGCACGGTATCAGTCTTGGCGCGAGAAATTCCGAACAGTCGACGGACCTGATCGAGGTATTGGGCGACCCATTTGACGGCGCGCTCTGGAGCGGGCCGCCCTATTCGAGCAGGCTCTGGCGCTGGCTCACCGACCGCCGCAATCCCGGATCACCCGTGTGGCTTCCCCGCTTTCGCGATGGATCGTTTGTGCGGTTCATGAACCAGCACGGAGAGGCTGCCGAGCCCTCGGGCCCGAACGCGACGTGGGGGCCGATTCGGATCGTCTACCTCCAATACGCAAGCGACCCGGCGACCTTCTTCGACTATCGCAGCCTCTATCGCGAGCCGGAGTGGATGCTGTCGCCACGGGGGCCGGATGTGTCGCCGCAAGTGCACTGGTATCCGGTTATAACTCTCTTTCAACTGATGCTGGACATGTTCATGGCGACCGACGCACCTATCGGATTCGGCCATGTCTACGCCCCGGCGCACTACATCGAGGCGTGGAAGGAGGTGACAGACGTTCGCGATTGGTCGGCGGAGGAGATCACGCGGCTGAAGCAGCACCTCTCCAAGCCGCGTCATCGCGTAGTGCAGCGGAGGGAAGGCTAAATGTCAGCAGTCATTCATCTGTCCACCGTTGATATCCGCTTTTGAGGTGGTATGGCCGCAATATTGGTATTCATACCTTATGCTCGCGCGCGAACGCGCCGCCGGGGATAGAGTCGAGCAGGGCGCGCGTGTAAGCGTGCTGCGGATTGCCGAACACCTCGCCTGCGAGCCCATGTTCCACGACCGCCCCATCCTTCATCACGGCGACGAGGTCGCAGATTTGCGCCGCGACGCGCAGATCATGGGTGATGAAGACGATGGAAAGCCCGAGCCGCTGCCGTAATTCGGCGAGCAGCTTCAGCACCTGCGCCTGCACGGAGACATCGAGCGCCGAGACCGGCTCGTCCGCCACCAGCACGTCCGGTTTCAGCGCCAGCGCGCGGGCGAGGCCAATGCGCTGGCGCTGGCCGCCGGAGAATTCGTGCGGGTAGCGGTCGCCGGCGGAAGGGTCGAGCCCGACCAGCGCGAACAACTCCTTCGCATCCGCAATCGCCTTTGCCCGCGGCATGCCGTGTACGATCGGCCCTTGCGCCACCAGTTCGGCGGCCTTGCGGCGCGGGTTGAGGGAGGCGAACGGATCCTGGAACACCATCTGGATATGCTGGGTCTCGCGGCGAACGTCTTCGCGCGACATCTTCGCCCAGTCGTTGCCGTCGAGCACGATCGATCCCGTATCGGGATCGATCAGCCGCACGATACAGCGCGCCAGCGTCGATTTGCCGGAGCCGGATTCGCCGACGATGCCGAGCGTGGCGCCACGGGGCAGGGCGAGCGACACGTTCTTGACGGCCGGCGTTACGCGCGCGCCACGGCCTAAGAAGCCGCCGGTGCGGTAGGTCTTGGAGACGTCCGAGATCGTCAGGATATTGTCGGCCGCGAGCGCGCGCGGCGGCGGCGCCTTTAGCGGCGGAACCGCGGCGATGAGCTGCCGGGTGTAGGCATGCTGCGGATGGTGCAGCACGTCGGAAGCGGCGCCCTGTTCGACGATGACGCCATGCTGCATCACCACCACGCGGTCGGCGATCTCGGCCACCACGCCGAAATCATGGGTGATGAACATGACGGCGGTCTTGCGGCGCTGCTGCAGGTCACGGATCAGTTTTAGAATTTGCGCTTGCGTCGTGACGTCCAGCGCCGTCGTCGGTTCGTCCGCGATCAAAAGTTTCGGATCGAGCGCCAGCGCCATCGCGATCATGGCGCGCTGACGCTGGCCGCCGGAGAGCTCATGCGGATAGGCTTTCGCCGCGACCTTGGGGTCGGGAATGCGGACGTCGGCCAGCAGCGAAAGCACCCGCGTGTTGATTTCCGCCTTCGAGAGATCGGTGTGGATCGAGAACATCTCGGCGATCTGGTCACCGATGGTGCGGAGCGGGTTGAGCGCCGTCATCGGCTCCTGGAAGATCATGGCGATGCCGTCGCCGCGCACCTCGCGCATTTCCGCAATCGATGCGGCGCAGAGATCGCGGCCTTCGAACATGATCCGGCCGTTGTCGATCGTCACTTCATTGGGCAACAGCCGCATGACGGCGTTCGCCATCATCGACTTGCCGGAACCGGATTCGCCGACCACGCAGAGGATCTCGTTGGAAGCAATTTCCAGCGACACGTCCCGGAGCGCATGCGTCCGGTCAGCGCCGCCGGGCAAGCGGACGCTCAGGCGATCGAGCGAGAGGATGGTCTCGTGCTCGCTCATCGGCCCTTCAGCCTCGGATTGAGCGCATCGTTGAGGCCCTGGCCGACCAGCGACACCGCGAGCACAGTGACGAGGATGGCGATGCCGGGGATCGCCGAGACATACCACTGCACGCGCAGCACATCGCGCCCCAGGCCGATGAGATTGCCCCACGACGCCACGTTGGGATCGGACAGCCGCAGGAAGGCGAGCGCGCTCTCCAGCAGGATCGCGACCGCCATCACCACGCTGGCGTAGACGATGACTGGCGGCAGCGCATTGGGCAGGATTTCCCGGAAAATGAGCTGGATATTCTTCATGCCGAGCGTCCGGCCGGCCTGGACGAATTCGCGGTTGCGCAGCGACAGGAACTCGGCGCGGGTCAGCCGCGCCGGCGCCGGCCACGACACCACGCCGACCGCGATGGTGACGGTGGTCAGCGTCGAGCCGAAGACGGCGACCAGCACCAGCAACAGCACGAAGTTCGGCAGAGTCTGGAATGCTTCGGTGATCCGCATCAGTACATTGTCGACCCAGCCGCCGTAATAGCCGGCGAAGGCGCCGACGAGAATGCCGATCAGGATCGCAATCGCCGTGGCGACGCCGCCGATCAGGAGCGATATCCGCGCGCCGTAGAAAATCTGCGCGGCGATGTCGCGGCCGGAATTGTCGGTGCCGAGCAGGAAGCGCGGGTTGGAGAACGGCCAGACCAGCGGACGTCCCGCCAGCGCCAGCGGATCGCGCGGATAGAACCAGCCGGCGGAAATCGCCATGGCAATCACGATCAACAGCAGGATCAGGCCGGCAACCGCGGCAGGACTTCGGAAATAGCGCTTGACGGCGTCCATCGCGCTAGGCCTCGGCCGTGATGCGGGGATCGAGCCGCGCATAGATGAGATCGACGACGAAGTTCACTGATATGACGAGCAGCGCTGAGACGAACACGATACCGAGCAGCGTATTGAGATCGCGCTGCACCACCGATTCATAGGCCAGCCGCCCGAGGCCCGGCAGCGAGAACACGCTTTCCACCACCACCGATCCGCCCAGCATGGTGCCGGCCTGCAGCCCGATCAGCGTCACCATCGGGAGCAGTGCGTTGCGCAGCACGTGCCGCGTCACCACGCGCGTCTCGTCGAGGCCTTTGGCCCGCGCGGTCCGAACGTAGTCGAGGTTCAGCACCTCCAGCATCGAGGCGCGCATGATGCGCAGATAGATCGCCAGGAAGATCAGCCCAAGCGTCAGCGTCGGCAGCACCAGATGGCTGGCGATATCGAACACGCGCCAGATGCCGGTCCGCATCGTCCCGATATCCTCGAAACCGCCGGGCGGCAGCCATTGCAGGTAGACCGAGAACACCACGATCGCCATCAGCCCGAACCAGAACGAAGGCGTCGCATAGAAGACCAGGCCGAGCGTCGAGATCAGCGTGTCCGGCCAGCGATTGACGCCGCGGGCTGCGATGACGCCGAACACCAGTCCGAAGAAGAAGGCGAACGACAGCGAGGCGGTCATCAGGAGAATCGTCGGCGGCAGCCGTTCCAGAATGACCGACGCCACCGGCTTGCCGTAGATCGAGGAAAAGCCGAGGTCGAGCCGCACCAGCCGCCACAGATAATTGCCGAGCTGCGCCGGGATCGAGAGGTCGAGCCCGTAGAATTTTCGCAGTTCCTTGGCGGTCGCGGCATCGCCGCCACCCATCTGCGCCATCATGGCGTCGACGGTGTCGCCCGGCGCGAACTGCAGCAGCAGGAACACGCCGATCAGGATTAGGACAAGGGTCGGGATCGAGGCGGCGAGCCGCCGCCCCGCAAGGCTCAGGATACGCATGCGCCTATTCTGGCGGATATAGTGTCAGGCCGAAAGCCAAAGATCGTGCCAGCTCGCCGAGCCCCAGCGCGGGGTATTGGAGTGGTTGCGCGCCTTTGCCGTGATCGTGGTGAGGAAAATCTGCTCGATCGGCATCCAGACCGGCAGCTCCGTATTCACCTCCTTGACGAACTGGGCATAGAGCGCCTTGCGCTTGGCCGGATCGACTTCGGTCGCGGCATCGTCGATGGTCTTGTCGACGTTCTTGTCTTCCCAGCCCCACTGGTTGGTCCAGGGCGCGCCCTTGGGCTGGCCGGAACGGTACCAGACCGTGGTCGAGACCGCGGGATCGTTGCGGTACTGGTGCCAGCCGGTGGCGATGTCGAAGGCGTGCTCGTCATAGACCTGCTTGAGGAAGCCGCCGCCATCGTTGCGCACGATATCGACGGGAATGCCGATCTCGCCCAGCGATTGCTGGATGAAGGTCGACCACAGCGAGATATCCTCGCCCCACGGCGCCGGAAGCAGTTTGAGCGAAAACCGCGTGCCGCCGGTGCCCGGCTTGAAGCCGGCCTCGTTGAGCAGCGCGATGGCCTTGGCCTTGTCGTAAGCGTATTGCGGCGTGTTCGGCCCCGGATAGAAGTCGGTCGAGGTCGAGGGGATCGGGCCGGTGCCGAGCTTGGCGAAATCGCCAAGAAAATTCTCGATGAAGAACGGCACGTTGATCGCATGCGCGATGGCGCGGCGTACGCGGATGTCGGACAGTTCCTTGCGGCGGAAGTTAAATTCCAGCGTATTGGTCCGCGCGTTGCCTTCATTGCCCTTGGTCGAGACGATGAAGCGCTTGTCCTTGCCGAGGCGGGCGAGATCGGAGAGCGTCAGGCTCGAGAATGGCGCGTAGTGAAGTTCGCCGGCTTCCATTTGCGCCGATGCCGCGGCGCGATCGGTGATCACCTTCCAGACGATGCGATCGAGATAGGGCGCGTTGGGCCGCCAGTAATTCTCGTTGCGGTCGGCGATGATGTATTGCCCGCGCTCATATTTGACGAACTTGAACGGGCCGGTGCCGACAGGCGCGAGGTTGGTCGGGTTCTGCCTGATATCGCCGTTCTCATAGAGATGCTTGGCCGAGACATAGCCGAGGTCGGGTAGCGCCCGGAGCAACAGGTTCAGCGGCATCGGCCGCTCGTATTTGAAGATCGCGGTGTGCGCGTCCGGCGTCTCGACCGCAGTCAGGAAGAGCTGCAGCGTCGATCCGTAATTGAGGATCTTCTTCCACATATTCATCGCGGTGAATTCGACGTCAGCCGAGGTGAACGGCTTGCCGTCGTGCCAGGTGACGCCCTGGCGCAGCTTGAAGGTCACGGTCTTGCCGTCCGGGGTCCCCTCCCAGCTCTCGGCGAGCACGCCGACCGGCTGGCCGTTGGCATCGAGATCGACGAGGTTCTCCTGGATCTTGCCGCCGATGATGTAGACGCCGGTGGAAGCCTGGATGCTCGGATTGAGCTGGCGCTGCTCGGCGGCGTAATGGACGTTGAACACGCCGCCCTTGCGCGGGGTTTCCTGCGCGAAGGCCCGCATCGGATTGATGACGTTGGCCGCGATGGCCGCCGACGTCAGCAGTGCGGTGCGGCGATTGATCTCAAGGCGCGTCAAATCCATGCGAAGTCTCCGAACACATATTGGTGGCGAACCGTTCATGCGTCCGCCTTGGGGGGCGATTTTACGATGGAACGCCAACGCGAGTCATTTTCAAATCAACGCGCGGGGCGGAAAATCCTTCCTGAAAACAACGTACTTGCCGGTCAATCAATCCGCACATTTTGCCCTTGCAGACGGCAAATCACGGCTCGCTCCGATAGAGGCGGAGACTGGCGCGCAGCCCGGGATTGTCCGGAAATGGGGCATCGGGGCGTGCGGAATCCCCATAAAAATAGGCTTCGGAGGGCTTCTGATGTTAAAAAACCCGGAAAAATTGGACGAATCACTGCAACTCGACTAGCGAGATAGTTGTGCAGAATGTCGGAAACCCTGTTTTTTAGGCGTTTTTCGCCATATCGTCGCCTGTGCCAGAATCAATGGAGCAACCATGGCTACCCAAATGTCTAAGTCGCAGCTGATCGAGAAGATCGCGACCACCACCGAACTTTCGAAGAAAGAGGTCAAGAACGTGATGGACACGCTCGTTGACGTCGGTCACAAGGAGCTCAAGAAGAACGGGCTATTCCTCGTTCCTGGCTTCGCGAAGTTCGTCGTGGTCAAGAAGCCGGCGACCAAGGCTCGTAAGGGCACCAACCCCTTCACGGGCGAGGAAATGATGTTCAAGGCCAAGCCGGCCCGCAAGATTGTCCGGGCCCGCCCGGTCAAGGCTGCCAAGGACGCGGTCTAAGAAAAGCGAGAAGGCCCCTGGCGACGGGGGCCTTTTTGTTTTCTCCCACCTTGCCCCGCTCTTGCGGGGAGAGGTCGCCGTGTCTTCGCGGCAGGTGAGGGGGCTATCCGTGAGTCCAAACTCTAACGGAGATAGCCCCTCACCCCGACGCTCCAAGAGCGGGCTTCGCTCGTCTCGCCCCCGCAAGAGCGGGGCGAGGCAGAAGTTGACGCTGCCACTTTGATCTCAGTCACACCACCGGCGACCGGCCGCCATCGACATTGATGGCGGTACCGGTGATGAACGATCCCTGCTCGGATGCGAGGAAGCAGGCGAGGTTCGCAAATTCCTCCGCCGTGCCGATGCGCCCCAAAGGGGTGCCCTTGGCGAGGTTCTTGGCAAACACATCGAAGTCCGTGTCCGGCGCCTGCGCCGCGTGCCGTTTCACCCATTGATCGCTCATGATCAGGCCGACCAGCATGGCGTTCACCAGAATGTTGTGCTCGCCGCCTTCGCTCGCCATCACCTTGGTCAGCGCCATGCCGGCCGCCCGCGATACCGAGGTGGGGGCCGAGGACGCTGCCGGCGCCTTGGCGAAGGTATTGAGCACATTGATGATGCGGCCCCATTTGCGCGCCTTCATGCCCGGCCAGACCAGCCGGCTGAAGCGGATCGCGGCAAATAGTTTGAGATCGAGGTCTTCCTGCCAGGCGTCGTCGGAGATGTTCTCGAACGCCATCGTCCGTGCCGTGCCCGCGTTGTTGATCAGGATGTCGACCGGGCCGAGATCGGCGACGATCTTCTCATGCGCCTTGGCAATGTCCGATGCCTTCGCGACGTCGCAGACATAGTCGCGCACCGCGAGACCTTCCTTGGCGAGCAATTCCCGCGCCGCGGTGAGGTCGGCTGCGCCGCGCGCGAGGATCGCCACTTTGGCGCCCGAGGCGGCAAATTGCCTGGCGACGGCGAGGCCAATTCCCTTGCTGCCGCCAGTGACGACGGCGACGCGATCTTTCATCGTGACTTGCATGGTGCTCTCCCGATCGCGGTCTTTGATGCCGCCGGCTGGCCGATGCGGATGATCGGCCGATCGTGCCATCATGGTTCCGCGGGCCGGCATGATCAAGTGGCCTGCGGGTGAGGCAGCTTCGCGTCTCGCGCATTGAAGATCCGGATCACGCTGATTGACGACGGCTTCGCCGCGGATGAGCAGGGTCGGCGGAAAACAGTATTGTAACGCGCCGCTCGCGGTCGATGACGCCCCCGTGAATGCCGAAAATACTATCCGGTTCGGAAGGCACTTTAGATAAAGATTTTTCCTGTTTGCCGCCGCCGGGAAAGGCATCGTTGCTATTTTCGTCGCGGACTTGTGGGTACCTGCGGCCGATCCAAGATCAAACAGAACAACAATGGAGTCCAGGAGAACACCATGGGCCTGCAGCAAGCCAAACTCGAATCGCTTCCCTTCGTTACCGCCGAACTGAACTATCTCGCGCCTGTAGCGGGAAAGCCGCGCACCTACGCTTTCGATCCGCCGCCGGGCGAACCAAAATCCACCGCGCTGCCCGAACCCCACAACGTTCCGATCTTCGATGCGCGCCTGATCGCCGCCAACCTCTCGCTGGACCGCGAAGGCTTTTCGCTGGTCCGCCATCCCACCATCGTCAAGGATTTCTACGACGATAAGGAAGTGAGGAACGTCTACTATCCCGCTGTGGAAGCCTTCCTGAAGGCGACGCTGAAGGCGGATCGCGTCTTCATTTTCGATCACACCGTGCGCAAGCGCGTTGAGGGCGCGGCTGACATCAGGGGCGCCGGTCCGCGTCAGCCTGCCACGTGCGTCCATGTCGACCAGACCGACAAATCAGGCGCCAATCGCGTTCGCGAACATCTGCCCGCTGAGGCCGAGGAGCTTCTGAAGGGACGCGTGCAGGTCATCAATGTCTGGCGACCGATCCGCGGGCCGCTGCGCGATGCGCCGCTCGCGATGTGCGACGGCCAGACCGTCGAGCCGGGCGACCTCGTCGCCTCCGATCTGATCTATCCGAACCGCAGCGGCGAAACCTATTCGGTGAAATACAACCCGAACCATCGCTGGTACTACATTCCGGAAATGCGGGCCGACGAGGCGCTGCTATTGAAGTGCTACGATTCCGCAACCGACGGCCGCACCCGGTTCGGGCCGCACACCGCCTTCATCGATCCGACCACGCCTGCCGATGCGGCGCCGCGCGAGAGCATCGAGCTGCGGACGCTGGTGTTCCACAGGAACTGAGCCGGATTCGCGTTCCCGCGATATTGGTGATACCTCGCCCCAAACAGCTTTGGGGCGAGACAGCTCATGGACGGCAAGGCCGATAGCGCGGATGGCAACTTCCGCGCCCTGATTTTTGCGCTGCTGGCGCTGGCCTGCGGCCACATGCTGTCGACGCTGCTGCGGACCATTCCGGCCATCAGCCTCGACGTGATGGCGGCCGACTTCCGCACGCCGCCGCAGACGCTGGCGAGCCTCACCTCGATCTATCATTTCGCCTTCGCCGCCTCGCAGATCCCGGTCGGCGCCGCGATGGACCGTTTTGGCGTCCGCCCGGTCGCCTTGAGCCTGCTCGTGGGAACCATCATCGGTGCGCTGGCTTCGGGACTGGCGACGGGGCCGGAGAGCTTTCTGGTTGGCCAGTTCCTGCTCGGCGTCGCCACCTCAGGCATGCTGATGTGCCCGATGACGCTGGCGGCGAAGCAGATGTCGGCGGCGCGCTTCGGCCTGTGGTCCGGCATCATCCTGTCGATCGGCAATATCGGCATGCTGTTGTCGGCGAGCCCGCTCGCCTTCGTCGTCGAGCATTTTGGCTGGCGGATGGGCTTCTGGATCTCCGCCGGCTTCGGCGCGTTGGTCGCGATTGCAGTGTTCCTGCTGGTGCCGAAGCAACCAGCCGAGCATGCCGATGATTCCTCGCCGCTCTCGCAGATGGCCGAGGTGCTGCGTATCGGGCTGTCACGACCGCTTCGCGGCTTGATCGCGCTGGGGCTGGTTTCCCTGGCGGCCTCGCTGGTGCTGCGCGGATTGTGGGGCGGCCCGTGGCTGATGGAGATCAAGGCGCTCAGCCGCATCGAGGCCGGCAATGCGCTCGGCCTGTTCACGCTGGCGCTGATCGTCGGGCCGGTGCTGATGGGGATTGTCGATCGCAGCATCGGCCATCGCCGCGAAGTGCTGGCTGCCACGCATGCCTTTGTCGCCCTGATGCTTGCGTTCATGTCGGCGGGGGCGCCGCATTATCCGTTGTCGGATCTGTTCGGGGTGACCGCGATGCCGCCGCGGTTTGACGGCCTGCTGCTGGTGCTGATCGGTATAGCCATATCGGCGCAACCGCTGCTGTTCGGCATGACACGGCAATTGGCGGGGGCGCAGAACGCGGGCAAGGCGCTCTCCGGCATGAACCTCGCGTTCTTCCTCGGCGCCGCGCTGATGCAATCGGCGACCGGCGTCGTGGCCACGCTGTTCGGCCTTCCTGCAGTGCTGCTATTCATGGCCGCGACCTTGATCATCGGGACGATTGTGTTTTTGATGTACACCTAGTCGGCCTTCATTGATCGGTACCAATATCAGCCCATGCTAAAGGAATTCGGTCGCGAGATATGGATCGCGGATGGACCTGACGTGTCAGTGTTCGGATTTCATTATCCAACGCGAATGGCCGTCATGAGACTATCGAGCGGAGACCTCTTCATCTGGTCGCCGATACAACTGTCGGAGAGCTTTCGAGCGGTAGTGGATGCCCTCGGTCGCGTACGGCACATTGTTGCTCCCAATTCTCTGCATCATCTGTTTCTTCCGGAGTGGAAGCGGGCCTATCCCGAAGCCAGCCTCTACGCGCCGCCAGGACTACGTGAGAAGCGCGGGGACATCGACTTTGATGCCGACCTCGGAAATGCGTCGAGCCCGGATTGGGCTGATGACATCGACCAGGTCCTGATGCAGGGCAACCGCATCACCACCGAGGTGGTATTCTTTCACATCAAGAGCGGCACCGTGCTCTTCACCGATCTGATCCAGCAGATTCCCGCCAATCGCCTCTCGGGATGGCGGGCAGTCGTGGCGAGACTGGACCTCATGATGGGCCCCGAGCCGTCGGTGCCCCGCAAGTTTCGTCTCGCCTTTACCAACCGCAGCGGCGCACGCGACTCTCTGAAACGCATTTTTGCCTGGCCCGCCGAAAAGGTGCTGATGGCTCATGGGACGCCTGTGGAGGAGGATGCCCGGGCATTCCTGCGCCGCGCCTTTGGGTGGCTGAGCAAGTGATGCCGCTGAATAAGACTCGCCAAGGCAGAGCGACAATTCGTATGCTGCAATGAAAAGAAAAACCGGATGGAAGCACGCATGTACCCGGATCCGAACTCGTCATCGCAGAAAATGTACGATCGGGCGCTGGCGAGCCTGCCCGGAGGCAATACCCGCACCACCGTGTTCATGAAGCCCTATCCGATCTATGCCGCGCGCGGCGAGGGCTGCCGGGTCTGGGATCTCGACGGCAACGTCTATATCGACTGCATCAACAATTTCACCTCGCAGATTCATGGCCACGCCCATCCCGCATTGATCAAGGCGGCGACCGCGCAACTGGCGCTTGGCTCTGCGTTCGGCCTGCCGACCGCGTCCGAGGTCGATCTCGCTGAACTCCTGGCGTCGCGCCTGCCGTCCGTCGATCAGGTGCGGTTCGCCAATTCCGGCACCGAGGCCGTGATGATGGCGCTGAAGGCGGCGCGTGCGCATACCGGCCGTCCCAAGATCGCCAAATGCGAAGGCGCCTATCACGGCTCCTATGATTATGCCGAGGTGAGCCTCGATCCGACACCGGAGGCCTGGGGCCGCAACGCGCCGGTCTCGGTTGCCTATGCCAAGGGCACGCCCGACAATGTGCTGGCCGATGTCGTCACCATTCCCTTCAACGATACCGAAGCTGCGGTTAGCCTGATCCGCGAGCACGGGCGCGAACTCGCCTGCGTGCTGGTCGATCCCATGCCCAACCGCGCCGGTCTCGCGCCGGCGGATCGGGCCTATCTGGAAGCGCTGCGCAAGGTGACGCGCGAAGTCGGTGCGCTCTTGATCTTCGACGAGGTCATCACGTTCCGCCTCGGTTATCGCGGCGCGCAGGGAATCTGGAATATCGATCCCGATCTCACCACGCTCGGAAAAATCATCGGCGGCGGCTTTCCCGTCGGCGCGATCGGCGGCCGCAGGGATGTCATGGCGGTGTTCGATCCGCGCCCGGGCAAGCCGGCGCTGCCGCATGGCGGCACGTTCTCCGCCAATCCGGTGACGATGCGGGCCGGGATCGCCGCGATGGAGCTGCTTGACGATGCCGCCTTTGCGCGGCTCGATACGATGGGCGAGGCGGTTCGCTCCGGCATCAACGAAGCGTTTCGTCGCCACGGCGTGCCCGGCGGCACGGTCGGGCTTGGCTCGCTCCTGAAGATACACTTCGCCGATCGCCTGGTCCGCGACTATCGCTCGGCCTATCTGAGCGAAGAGGAAGCCCGCCGGCAGACGGTGTTTTCGCGCGCACTGCTCAATCGCGGCGTGCTGGCGGCGGGCAACGGATTGATGGCGCTATCGACCCCGATGACCGATGCCGATATTCATGCGATTATCGACGCGGCATCGGGTGCGCTCGAGGAAGTCGCAGGCACGCCCTGACCAGCATAACAGAATGGGTTCAATGGCCGCCAAGATCGATCCCATCACGCGCTCCGTCGTCCAGCATCGCCTCAGTTCGATCGTGAAAGAGATGGGCGAGGCCATGCTTCGCACCTCCTATTCGCAGATCCTCAATTCCAGCCGCGATTTTTCGCTGGCGATCTGCGACACGAGCGCACGGCTGATCGCGCAGGCCGATCATTTGCCGGTCCATGTTGGCGCGCTGCCCTGGGCGACCCTCGCGGTCGAGGAACGCTTCAAGGACGTCGCGCAGGGCGACGTCATCCTGCTGAATGATCCCTATTACGGCGGCAGCCATCTGCCCGATCTCACCGCCTTCGTCCCGGTGTTCGCCGACGGCAAGCGGTTGCTCTGGACCATCGTCCGCGCGCACCAGAGCGATATCGGCGGCGCCACCCATGGCGCCTATAATCCGGGCGCGACCGAGATCTATCAGGAAGGGCTGCGCGTTCCGCCGATCAAATTGTATGAAGCCGGCAAGCTGCGCGACGATCTGCTTGATCTGTTGGCATTGAACATCCGTAACCCCCGCGAATTCCGCGGCGATCTCGCCGCGATGCTCGGCGCGGCGCATCTCGGCGAGCGGCGGCTGTCGCGGCTGTTTGCCGAATTCGGTGCGCCGGTGGTTGAGGCTGCGGTCGAAGCGATTCTTGACGCGACGGAGCAGCAGACGAGGGCGGTGGTCTCGACGTGGAAGGACGGCGTGTTCTACGGCGAAGCGTTCCTCGATGATGACGGCCATGGCCGCACTGACATCCGCATCGCTGCGAAGGTGACCAAGAAGGGCAGCGATGTCGAGGTCGATCTCTCCGATTCCGATCCGCAGTCGACCAGCTTTGTGAACTCTTCCCACGCCAACATGCAGGCCGCAGTTGCAATGGCGTTCGCCTATCTGATCGACGCCGAGATACCGAAGAACACCGGTGCGCTGCGGCCGTTGAAGGTGATCGCAAAGCAGGGCACGGTGGTATGGGCCGATCCCGGCCGGCCGGTGACGCTGTGCACCAGCCATCCCTCCAACGAAATCGTCGAGGCGATCGTCAAGGCGCTGTCCGCGTCCTGCCCCGAGCGCGCGATGGCCGGCTGGAGCCGGCGCTTCCGCATCGCGATCCAGGGCGAGGATCCGCGCACCGGAAAAAATTTCATCTGGCACCTGTTCCAGGCGCGACCCGGCGGCGGCGCGTCCTCAGGCGGTGACGGATGGTCGTCGATCGGCGAGTGGCATTCGGTTGGCGGGTTGAAGTTCGGCAGTCTTGAAGTCGCGGAGGTGCGCTTTCCCCTGCATTTCCGCACCCATGAATTCCGCCCGGGCTCCGGCGGTGACGGCCAGCATCGCGGTGGCCTCGGCGTGTCGCTCGATCTGGTGCTGGAAACGGCAAAGCCCGCCAAGGGCAACACCGCCGGCGACGGCGCGCGCCATGGTCCCTGCGGCATGCTCGGCGGCGAGGACGGCAAGCCGCATCATTATCGTCTCTTGTCCGAGGGCCGCGAGCCGCGCGTGTTGCGCACCAAGGAAGTCGGCATCGAGCTGCACCCCGGCGATTGCCTCGAGATACGTTCCTCCGGCGGCGGCGGCTGGGGGCCGCCCGCCAAGCGATCGGAAGAAGCCCGCCGCCGCGACCGCGAGCAGGGCATGACGGAAGGCCCGGCGGAGCAGCGTAGCTAATCATGTTCAGAATTGGCGTTGACGTCGGCGGGACCTACACCGATCTCGTGGCTACCGACGAGAGCGGGCGAACCGTGTTTGCGAAATCGCCGTCTACCCCGGCGGATCAATCCATCGGCGTGATGGCGGGGCTGGAAGAACTCGCGCGTCGACTCAATGTCACGCGTGCGGAAATGCTCGCCGCGACCGACCGCCTCGTGCACGGCACGACGGTTGCGACCAATGCGCTGCTGGAGCGCAAGGGCGCGAAGGTTGCACTCATCACCACCGAAGGCCATCGCGACGTCATCGAGATGCGCGAGGGACTCAAGCCCGACCGTTACGACCTGCGCTCGCCGCCGCCGGCGCCGCTGGTGCCGCGTGACCTGCGGTTCGGCGTGAAGGAACGGCTCCGGGCGAGCGGCGAGGTTTTGATTTCGCTCGATCCAAAGTCGCTCGACGACGCCATTGCCGGCATCAGGCGATCGGGCGCGACCTCGGTTGCGGTTTGCTTCCTGCACTCATATCTCAATCCCGTTCACGAACTCGCCGCGGTCGAACGGCTGAAGCAGGCGCTGCCCGGCATCAGCATCTCGCGCTCCAGCGAAGTGCTGCCGCAGATCAAGGAATATGAGCGCGTCTCGACCACGATCGTGAACGCCTATGTCGAGCCGATCGTCCGCCGTTATCTGACCAATCTCGAAACGCGGCTCGGCGAGGCCGGCTTCAAGGGCAGTCTCTTTGTCGTTCTCTCGCATGGCGGCATGGCGCCGGTGGAGGAAGCCTCGCGGCTCGCCGCGGGCACCGTGCTGTCGGGACCGGCGGGTGGCATGTCCGGCGGACGGCGCTGTTCTGATCTGGTCGGCATTCCCGATCTGGTGCCGTTCGACATGGGCGGCACCTCGACCGACATTTCGCTGATATCTGGCGGGCAGGCGTCGCTCTCGGCCGACGGCATGCTGGCCGGCCAGCGCATCGCGCTGCGCAGCCTCGACATCGCCAGCATCGCGGCGGGCGGTGGCTCGATCGCCAGCGTCGATGGCAGCCGCACGCTGCGGGTCGGGCCGGAGAGCGCGGGCTCGGTGCCGGGCCCGGCCTGCTACGGCAATGGCGGGGAGGCCGCGACCGTCACCGACGCCAATGTCGTGCTCGGCTATCTCGATGCCTCAGCCTTCATGGGCGGCAAGCGCACGCTCGATCGCGCGGCGTCGGAAACGGCAGTCGATCGTATCGCCGCCGCGATGGAACTGTCGCGCATCGAGGCTGCCGCCGGCATCTATCGCATGATCAATCTGAACATGGCCGACGGCATCCGCCTGATGACGTTGCGCCGCGGCGTCGATCCGAGACGCTTCGCGCTGTTGAGTTTCGGCGGCGCGGCCGGCCTGCACGCGGCGGAAGTGGCGCGAGAACTCGAGATCAAGCGCATCATCGTGCCGACGGTGGCCTCGGTGCTATCGGCCTGGGGCATGCTGACCAGCGATCTCCGCTATGAAGTAAGCCGTACCCATTACGGCGCCGCCGCGCGCATCACGGCCGACGAGGTGTGCGAGCTGTTCGCCGGGCTGGAGCAGCAGGCCGCCGGCCGGCTGCGTTCATGGTTCAACAGCCCGGTCTCAATCGAGCGTTCCGCCGAAATGCGCTACGGCGAGCAGATCTTTGAGATCGACGTCTCGCTCGGCGGTCTCGACTGGAACGCCGCCAATCTCGTCGAGCGGATCGAGGACCGTTTTCACGTCAGGCACGAGGAATTGTACACCTACGCCTCGCGCGGCCAGGAAGTTGTCTTCGTCAACGCCCGCGTCGCGGCGGTAGGTGAAGTCTCGCGGCTGGATTCGGATGCAAAGCCGGCGTCATCGTCGGCGGCCTGCACGCCGCGCAGCCGGCGGCAAGCCTTCTTCGGCGGTTGGCGCGAAGTCCCGGTCTATGCGCTCGACGACCTGCAGCCCGGGCACAGCTTGATGGGGCCTGCGATCATCGAAGCGGAGACCACGACTGTGCTGGTCGACACCGGCGACCGCGTCACGGTCAATGCGCTGGGCTGGCTGGATATCGAATTGCGCTAGGTGGGCAAAGCGAAGCGTGCCCACCATTGTGCTACAGATGCGGACCGATGGNTAGGCACGGCGCAAACGCGCCTTTGCCCACCCTACACGGCAGCTCAATCGGTNGCATTACCGGTTTCGGCCCCTACACGGCCAATCTCGACCATGAATACGGCCAAGTCCCAATTCGTTCGCCAGCCACAACGGAACGGTTTCCTCTTGTGGTCCATAGCGTATCACCGGCACTACGGGCCCGCCGCATGGATCGACCCGGTCGTCCTCAGGCCGATAACGATATCGTGGAACAATATTGTAGTCCCAGTAGGGAGCCGGTCTTACGATGGGCACCCTGATGACGGGCCTTTCCTGAACGACCTGGGTCGTCTGCGCATGCGCTGTGGCACTAAACGTGCCCAGGTTACACAGGGCCAGGGCCGTACCCAAAGCTACGATCGCTATCCTCATGCATCGACCTCCTTGCCACACACAGCCTGGACGCAGCTCGGATATCCTGCGACGTTCGAGTTCGCGCCGCTGTTGAGCGCATATCGGACATCAAAGACACCGGAACCGCAACGTCTCTTTTTATGAAAACGGCGGCATGTGCTATTGCAGCGCCCGCAGCCCGGATGAGCGAAGCGATATCCGGCGTCAAAGCTACCATGCGGCTTCGCTCATGCGGGCTGCGCAGCTGAGGTAGGGTGGGCAAAGCGAGGCGTGCCCACCATTATGCTACCGATGCAGACCGATGGTGGCACGGCGCAAACGCGCCTTTGCTCACCCTAGGCGGACCCAACATTTTATTTCAACAACCTGATTTCCCGCGCTATCATCGGCGGCGCTGGGTGGCGTCACAAGCTCGTGGTGGCTTGGCGTTCGAGGGCATGTTGATGCAAATAATAACAAAAGCCGCAACTGCGCTGTGTCTCGTCGTCGCAATGTTGGCAGTCGCTCCCACCGTGCAGCCGGCCCGCGCCGCCGGCGTGACCGACACTGAAATCCGCGTCGGCAACATCATGCCCTACACTGGCCCGCTGGCCGCGTTTGCTTCGATCGGCCGGGCGGAAGCCGCCTATTTTGACATGATCAACGAGCGCGGCGGCATCAACGGGCGCAAGGTCAAATTCATCTCGCGCGACGACAGCTCAAACCCGAGAACCGCGGTCGAGCAGACCCATGAGCTGGTCGAGCAGGAGCGCGTGCACCTGATGTTCGGCTCGTTCGGCACGCCGAGCAATCTGGCGACGCGAACCTATCTCAACGAGCAGAATATCCCCCAACTCTTTGTCGCCTCCGGCGATGAGGAGTGGGCGCATCCGAAGCGGTTTCCATGGACGATGGGCTGGCAGCCGACATTCCGGGCCGAGGGCCGGATCTACGCCAATTACATCCAGGCTGCCTATCCGAGCAGCAAGATTGCCGTGCTCTGGCAGAACGATCAGTTCGGCCGCGACCTGTTCCGGGGATTGCAGGAGGGGCTCGGCTTCACGGCCAACATGATCGTTGCCGATATCGCCATCGACGCGGATATGTCGATCGACACGCAAGTCGAGATCCTGAAGAACTCCGGCGCTGAAGTGCTCGTGCTCAATTGCGCGCCGCCGATCTCGGCCCGCGCGATCCGCAGGGCGGCCGAGCTGGGCTGGCATCCCGTGCTGCTGCTGGTCAACGCAGCGGCGTCGATCGCGAACGCGCTGCGGCCAGCGGGGCTTCAGAATTCCGTCGGCGTGATCTCCACCTCGTTCCTGAAGGATGCCGGCGACGCCACCTGGAAGGAAGATTCCGCCATCAGGGAATGGCTCACGTTCATGGACAAATATTATCCCGACGGCGACAAGGAGGATGGCAACGCCATCTTCGGCTATGCGGCGGCGGCGACCCTGGCGCAGGTCTTGACCCAGTGCGGCGACGACCTGTCGCGCGAGAACATCATGCGGCAGGCGGCTTCGCTGAAGGGATATCAGAGCCCGATCGCATTTCCGGGCATCGCGATCAATACCGGGCCGACCGATTTCCAGCCGATCAAGCAGATGCGGCTGGTGCAGTTTGACGGCAATGCCTGGCAGCCGATCGGCGACGTGATCGAAAGCGCGTTTGCGGCGAGGCCGGGCGATAAGTGAGGCGAGCGCCATACCATCCCCGTCACCCTGAGGAGGCCGCGAAGGCATTGCGGCTGAACGACAAATTAAGGGTTGGAGCCGCGCCAAGAAGGAAGCGTTGATACGGTCGGATTGGGCCGCTATTAGTCGATTGGCCCAACGCCGAGGAGAGTCTGGCAAACACACCGAAAAATGATCCTTCGCTGAAAGGCTGAGCATGGTGACGGTCGGTTCGACCAGCTCTATCACCGTCATCCCCGCGCAACGGCTTCGCCGTTGTGGCTGAAGGCGCGAGCGCAGCGAGCCTCGAAGGATGAGCGGCACGGCCGGTGGCCGTTCATCCTTCGAGACGCGCGTTCCGCGCTCCTCAGGATGACGGGCTCTACTTATCGTTTCCCGGCCTGCCCGTAATTCAGCAACCCGCCCTTGCTCTTCGGCGGATGGGCGCGCAGGCCTTCCTCGTTGGGCTCGGTGCCCCAGCCCGGGCGATCCGGCATCACGAGGTGACCGTCGACGATCTCGGGCACATGGGTGAACAGTTCATGTTCCCAGGCGAGGCGATCGATATCGGTTTCCATGATGCGCAAATTCGGCACCGCCGCCGAGAAATGCGCGTTCATCATGGTGCAGAGATGGCCGTAGAAATTATGCGGGGCGACGTTGACTTCGAAATGCTCCGCGGCAGCGGCGATCTTCATCGATTGCCACACCCCGTTCCAGGGCGTGTCGACGATCGCGACGTCCATCGCCTGTTCGTTGAAGTAGGGCAGGAACTCGCGCAGGCCCAAGAGCGTCTCGCAGGATGAGACCGGATGCGGGCTCTGGCGGCGGATGTAGCCGAGCGCCTGCGGGTTGAAGGTATCGATCTCCACCCAGAACATGTCCATGTCCTTGATGGCGCGGAGTATCTTCAGATAGCCTTCCGTCTTGGCATTGAAATTGAGGTCGAGCAGCAGGTCGACATCGGGGCCGGCGCCGTCGCGGATCGCTTCCAGGTGCATGCAGAGATTGCGCAGCACCGTGCGGTCGACATTGAGCTCGGGCTCGAACGGCGAGCCGAAACCCGGCCGCCAGCCCTGCGGCTTGCCCTCGGTGTAGACGAAGATGTTGGTCTTCATCGCCGTAAAGCCCTTTTCGCGTACCTCGCGCCCGATCGATTTCACGCCATCGAGACTGGTAATCGCCGGCTTGAACCAGTCGGGATGGTTGATGCGCCAGGTCGCGCAATGCGACCAGTAGACCCGGATGCGGTCGCGGATCTTGCCGCCGAGCAGTTCATAGCAGGGCACGCCGAGCGCCTTGGCCTTGACGTCGAGCAGCGCGTTCTCGATCGCGCCCAATGCCAGCGCCACCACGCCGCCCGCGGCCGGCCGCGTCGCCGCAAACAGCTCCACATAGATCCGCTCGTGCTGAAACGCGTTCTTGCCGACGACGCGTGCGCCAAGCCGCTCGATCGCCGTCGTCACGCCGGGCGCGCCAAAGCCCTCGTCATATTCGCTCCAGCCGACAATGCCGTCCTCGGTCGTGATCTTGACGAAGTGATAGTTCCGCCATCCGGCGTCGCAGGCGAGCGTTTCGACGCTGCGTACAGTCGTGGCCTTTTTCATGATTTCCTGCCCCGGGGCTTGTTGTTGTTGGCTGATACCAACAACGGAACGGCGGGGAGGTCAATTGCAGGGCAGCGCATGGCCCGCATGGCCGGAATGCGCTAGCCCTCCGGCCGAAACAGCGTCGGCTTCCGCCGTTCGAACACCTGCCGCCCGTTCTTGAATCCCATCAGCACATCGGGCAATTCCGCAATCGCATTCGTCCCGCTGTCGGTATCGAGAACGATCAGGTCAGCCGGATTGCCCGGCGCGATGCCATAGTCCCGCAGGTTCATCAGCCGCGCAGGCAGTTCCGTGACGAGATCGAGGCATGCCTCGAACTCGCTGATCCCGGCATGCGCGACATTGGCGTAAAAGTTCGCCATCCGCAGCAGCGACGCGTCGCCGAACGGCGTGAACGGATTGAGCACGTTGTTGGTGGCGACCGAACAGATGACGCCGTCTTCGACGAGCTTGTGCGCCACCGTCAACCCACGCGGTGCATTGTGCGTGGCGTCACGCCCCATCAGATAGAGATCGGTCGCCGGCAGCACGGTGACGGCAACGCCGGATGTGGCCAGCCTTGCCGCCGCCGCCTTCAGCCGGTCCGGCGGCAGCGCCGACAATTTGGTGGCGTGGCCGATCGCGACGCGGCCCTGATAGTTGCGCCGTTCGGTCTGCCGGCAGACTTCTTCGAGATGCCACCACGACGGATCGAGATCGAAATCGAGATGCAGGTCGACATCGATGTCGAACTCCTGCGCCAGGTCGAATACTTTCTCGAGATGCGCGTTGGGGTCGGTGTCCATATAGGGACAGCCGCCGATCGCTTCGCCGCCGTCGCGCAGCGCCGCGACCAAAAGTTCCTCGGCGCCGGCATCGTTGGTCAGGCCTTCCTGCGGGAACACGCAGATCGAGAGATCTAGTGCCCAGGCGTAGTCGCGCTTCAGCGTTTTCACCGCCTCAAAGCTGCGCAAGCCGATGCGCGGATCGATCTCGACATGGGTGCGCATCCGCGTGGTGCCATGCACGATGGCGCGCTCGATCACCCGCGCGCCGCGGGCATAGACGTCCTCCACCGTGAACTCGCGCTTCATGGCCGCGACCGCGGCAATAGCTTCACCGACGCTGCCATGGTTGTGCCCGCAGCGGCCGAGCAGGCAGGCCTTGTCGAGATGGATATGGGTGTCGACGAAACCGGGCAGGACCAACCTGCCGCCGATGTCGATCTCGGCGGCTTCGCAGGCCAGCCGTGGCCCGATAGCGGCGATGCGCCCGCCGGCGACGCCGATATCGACCGGGGTAACCGAGGCCCGGGTCGTGGCGTTGCGGAAGATCAGGTCGAAGGCGGTTTTCGTGTTCATCGTTGGGCAGTCTGGGGACGGCCTCAACCTATCGGAAGCGGGGACACTGGGCACCTCCAGATTGTGTGCAATCTGGAGGCCAAATTGTTCAAAATATGTGCATGCAGTTTATGGTCCGGACTGTAGTATCCCCCGGGGCATCAGGAGAACCCGCCATGTCCACCGCCGCCAAAGCCGAACGCAAGAGAATGTCCGATGCCGAGGTGGTGGAGGCCTATCTCACGGCGTCGATGATCCCCGATCCCGATGCCGCGTCCGCCTATATGAAGCCCGGCGCCATCATCACCTTCACCGGCGGGCGGGAGTTCGACCATCCGCGCGGGCCGACCGGCTTCAACGCAAAGCGCTATCGCTGGGTCAAGAAGCAGATGGACCGTTTCGACGTGTGCCCCGGAGCGGAGGAGACCGTCGTCTACAGCATCGGCACGCTCTATGGCGAATGGATCGACGGCACGCCGTTCGAAGGCAACCGCTATATCGACCGCTTCGTGGTCAGGAGCGGCCAGATCGTGAAGATGGACGTCTGGAACGACAGCGCCGAGCGGATTCTGGTGCAGCGGGGGATCGAGGCGTAGGGCGAAGTTGCCGTCATTGCGAGCGAAGCGAAGCAATCCATCGCGCGGCATAACGGATAGATGGNATCGCTCCTCGCAATGACGGAGAAAACCTACCGCGCCCGCACCACCTTCGGCAGCTTCACCACGCGCTCGCCTTCCTCCGCATAGGGCGCCAGAATATCCAGCAAATCCCGGCCGCGCTGCGGGGCAGGGGCTACCAGCGCCCGGCTGGCCACCGAGTCCAGGTGGCTGTGCATCAGGCTCATCACCTTGGCCTCATCCCCCTTGACCAGCGCGGCAATGATCGCGCGGTGCTCGTTGATGGCGCATTCCGACGAATGTGGACGGCTGTAGAGCGATAGCGTCAGGCAGCAGCGATAGGCGACCTCGCTGACATAGCGCACCAGGATCGGGCTATTGGTCATGTTGGCGAGCAGAATGTGGAATTCCGTCGCGAGCCTGATCGAAACCGCATCGGAGCCGTCGCGGGCGCGGTCCTCGGCGTCGACATGGGTGTTCAGCTCGGCAATCTGGGCCTTGGTCAGTTTGCCGGCGAGCTGGCGCACCACGAGGCGCTCCAGCTCGATCCTGATATCGAAGGCATCGCGGGCTTCCTGCCAGCTCGGCGTCGCCACGACAGCGATCCGGTTGCGGCGCAGCTCGACCAGGCCTTCGGCGGCCAGTTGACCCAGCGCGTGGCGGGCGATGGTGCGGCTGACGCCGAACCGCTCGCCAAGGGAATCCTCCGGCAGTTTTGCCCCCGGCGCCAGCGCCTGCTCGATGATGGCGCGGCGAAGCGCGCGGCAGATCAGCCCGACCTTGTCGGACGGTTCGGCGGGCTTGCTGGCGGGACGGGGCGCCATCGGCGAATCCTTAGGACGTGCTGCGAATGGCGCCTCTTATCACAATTGCCGACCAATTGTGCGCCTCAATTGCATGCAGTTTGAGGGCCAAATTGCACAAAAGGAATCCGCCGAATTGAGCGGCCGATCGCGAGCCCTTTGATTTCAAAGGCGAGTTTCGCTGGCATCCGGCTTGCATGCACTTGCTGCCATGATGCGCATGCAACCACACTCCGAATTCGCCGGTACGCCGGTTCCGGCGGCCGCCGCGCCGATCGCCATCGAACTGTCGGAAGCCTCCGTCACCTTCGGCCGCGGCGCACGCGCCGTGCCGGCGCTGTCCACCACGAGTTTGCGGATCGCCGACGGCGAGTTCGTTGCCCTGGTCGGTCCCTCCGGCTGCGGCAAGTCGACCATCCTGCGGCTGGTCAGCGGCCTGGTGCAGCCGTCATCGGGCGTGGTCATCGTCGGCGGCCGGGAAGTCGCGGCGCGCGCGATGCGCGTCGGCATGGCGTTCCAGAACCCGACCATGCTGCCGTGGATGTCGATCGAGCGAAACATCATGCTGCCGCTCAAGATCGTCGAGCCGTTCCGCTCGCAATTCCGCAAACTGCGCAAGACCGAATTCCGCGACAAGGCCAATGCGCTTCTGGAGCAGGTCGGCCTCAAGGGGTTCGGCAACCGCTACCCCTGGCAGCTTTCCGGCGGCATGCTCCAGCGCGCCAATCTCTGCCGCGCGCTGATCCACGAGCCGCGCATGCTGCTGCTCGACGAGCCCTTCGGCGCGCTCGACCAGTTCACCCGCGAAGAACTCTGGTCGATCCTTCAGGAGCTCTGGATCGCTCACAAGCCGACCGTGCTGCTGGTGACGCATGACCTGCGCGAGGCGGCGTTCCTCGGCAGCCGCATCTGCGTGATGAGCGCGCGCCCTGGCCGCATCCTCGACGACAGCCGTGTCGATTTCGTTCGGCCGCGCACGGTGGCGATGACCTTCGAGCCTGAATTCGTCGCGCTGAACCAGAAGCTGCGCGCCTTCATCGTCGATGCGAGGACAGCGGCAACAAAGGGAGCGGCCTGATGTCCGAGTTCGATTATCGCCAGAAGGCCTGGTCGGCGGGGCTGATCGTGCTGTTTTTCCTCGCCTGGGAATTGTTCTGCCTGATGACCGGAATGTCCGACCTCGTGCTGCCGCGTCCGTCGCAGGTTTTCACCACGCTGTTCGAGAAATTCCCGATCCTGTGGCCGCACATCCTGCAGACGCTGGCGACGACCATGATCGGTTTTGTCCTTGGCGTCGGCCTCGGCGTCGTGCTCGGCGCGATCATCGGCGTTTCCAAAACCGCTTACGACACGGCCTATCCGCTTCTCGTCGGTTTCTCGTCGATCCCGAAGGTCGCAGTGGTGCCGATCTTCGTGCTGTGGTTCGGCTCCGGGACCGTGCCGGCGGTTTTGACCGCGCTGTCGATCTGCTTCTTCCCGATCGTGGTCAACATCGCCACAGGCCTCGCCACCACCGAGCCTGAACTCGAAGACGTGTTGAAGGCACTCGGCGCCAGCAAGCTCGACATTCTCTGGAACGTCGGGCTCCCCCGCACCATGCCGTTCTTCTTTGCTTCCCTGAAGGTCGCGGTCTCCTACGCCTTCGTCGGCGCGGTGCTGTCGGAGACCGTGGCGTCCAATCGCGGCATCGGCAACGTCATGATGACAGCGTCCTCGAATTTCAACGTGCCGCTGGTGTTCGCCGGCCTGTTCGTGCTCGCCGGCCTCGGCGTCGCGCTCTACGTGATCTTTTCGCTGATCGAAGGGCGCGTCACCGGCTGGGCCACCCGCAAGAACGACGTGATCACGACCTGAACCAGGATTCCGCCAACCGTCATCCAACCCTTAATCGAGGAGATCGCCATGTTAGCCAGAGTAAGCGCCGCGCTGTTGGGAGTTGCCCTGTTCGCCGGCCCCGCCAGCGCACAGGAGACCACGATCAAGTTCACGCTGGGCTGGAAGACGCAAGGCTCTGACGCCGCGTTCTTCTACGCCAAGGACCACGGCTTCTTCAAAGAGGAAGGCCTCAACGTCGTGATCGACCAGGGCGAGGGCTCCGGCGCCACGGTGACGCGCATAATGTCAGGCGCCTATGACGCCGGCTTCGGCGACGTCAACGCCATCATCCAGAATGCCTCGACCAAGCCGCAGGAAGCGCCTGTGATGGTCTACCAGATCTGGAACCAGCCGCCGTTTGCGATCGTGACCAAGAAGACCAGCGGCATCAACACCATCAAGGATTTCGAGGGCCGCACGCTCGGCGGCGCGCAGGGCACGCCGACCACGCGGCTGTTGCCGGTGTTCGCCAACAAGAACAAGCTGGAAGGCGAGAAGATCAAGATCTCCAACATGGCGCCCAACCTGCAGGAGCCGATGCTGATCAAGGGCGATATCGACGCGGCGCTGGTGTTCAACATCACCAGCTATTTCAACCTCGTGCTGAACCGCCAGGACCCCGACAAGGACTACAAATGGTTCTCGTTCGGCGATTACGGGCTCGACCTCTATTCGAACGGCGTGATGGTCTCGCGCAAGCTCATGGCGTCCAACCCGAAGGCCGTCGCCGGCCTCGTCCGTGCCGTCAACAAGGGCATGATTGCGATCGCCAAGGACCAGAACGCGGGGATGAAAGCGGCGGTGAACTACGACAATCTGATCAACGTCGATGTCGAGAAGCGCCGCCTGCAGTTTTCCTTCGACAAGCTGATCGTCTCGCCCGAGATGAAGGAGATCGGCGTCGGCGACGTCAAGGACGACCGCATGGCCCGCGCCATCGGCATCATCGTCGAAGGCTATCAGCTCGCCCGCGCGCCCGCGCCGTCCGAGATCTTCTCCCGCGAATTCCTGCCGCCGCGCAGCGAGCGGGAGCTGGTCTATACGGCGAATTGACGAGCAGTGTATCGTTCGTCATTGCGAGCGCAGCGAAGCAATCCATGTCTCTGCACGGGGAGGGATGGATTGCTTCGTCGCGGAGCCTGTCATCGGGCGCGCATTCGCGCGACNNGAGTGCTGTTATGACCACGGAAGTTCCCGCACACAGCCTGTTCTCCGACCGCAGCCTGCTTGAAAACGTCGTGCTGCGGCACGATAATGGCGTCATCACCGATATCTCCGAGACCACGCCGCCCACCACGACCCCACGCGCGCTCGTCCTTCCGGCCTTCGTCAACGCTCACGACCATGCCCGCCCGGCCGCCTCGTCCTTCGGCGCGCTCGGCATGCCCTTGGAAAGCTGGATCCTCCGCTCCGCGCTCGGCACGCCGGTCGATCCTTATCTGACCGCGGCCTCTGCGCTGGCGCGCTCGGCGCGGGCTGGATGCGCGGCGATGATGATCCATTACACCCGACCGAGTGGGGCGATGCCGCTGGTCAATGAGGCGAGGGCGATCGCGCGCGCTGCCTCGGACGTCGGTATCCGCATTGCCTTTGCGCTCGCCGTCCGCGACCAGAATCCGGTGGTGTATGGTGATAGCAGGCCGGTGCTGTCGGAGCTTTCCGGCGATGATCGCAAGACGGTCGAAGATCTGTTCGTCCGCGCGCCGATGTCGCCCATGGCCTATATCGAGCTGACGGACGCGATTGCTGCGGCCATCGCGGGTCCGAAAGTCGATGTGCAGCTTGGCCCCGCCGGCATGCAATGGTGCTCAAAACCGCTGCTCGAGGCGGTGGCTGAAAATTCGGCGCTGACCGGCCGGCGCATTCACATGCATCTGCTGGAGACCATCTATCAGCGCGCCTGGGCGGATCAGCATTTTCCCGGTGGCATCGTCCGCTACCTCCGCGACATCGGTTTCCTGTCGGAACGGCTGACGCTGGCGCATTGCATCCATGCCCGTTCCGACGAAATCGAGATGATCGCGGCCTCGGGTGCGCGCATCGTCACCAATTTCAGTTCCAATTTGCACCTGCGCTCCGGCCTCGCCCCGATCGCGGCGGCACATAAATGCGGCTGCGCCATTGCGGTCGGGGTCGACGGGCTGGCGCTCGACGAGGACGACGACGTGCTGCGCGAAATGCGGCTGGTGCAGATGATGCACGGCGGCCTTGGTTTTGCGCGAACCTGGACCGCGTCCGAATTCCTCGCGCTCGCAATCGCCAACGGCCGCAAGGCGACAGGCGCAGCGGGAACCGGCGCGCTCGTCGAGGGCGCACCGGCCGATTTCGTCACCCTCGATCTCGACCGGCTCGACCGCGACCGGATCATGCCGGTCGACCCGATCGACCTGCTGTTCGCGCGCGGCAACGCCGCGCTGTTGCGCGACGTGGTGGTGGACGGTCGCAAGATCGTCAGCGACGGCCGCTGCACCGGCGTCGACCTTCCTGCCATCGAGCAGGAACTTCGCGGCATCTACCGCGCCAGTGCCGGCAAGCTCTCCGGTTTTCAGCGCGCCTGGCCACAGCTTTCGGCCTCGCTGCAGCGCTGGTTCGAAGCCCATCTGGATTGCCGCTAGGCCATCGCGCCTTCAAGCGAAGCGCACCCCGGACCTCGTCCCGGCGCGCACACGGCCTCGCGCATACTTTCAGTGATTTCCGTTTCGCGGAACAAAATTCCACTTGCATCGGATTTCGCGCAAGGCTGTCATGTTCGGCAACAAGAATCTGAATTGACAGCGATTTTGCGCCGGAGAATTTCGGACCGCAAACGCGAGGGGCCCCGGGAACGTCCATGTCTTTCCACAAGCTGCTGATCGCCAACCGCGGCGAGATTGCCATCCGCATCGCGCGTGCGGCAGGCGACGCCGGGCTCGCCACGGTGGCGATCCATTCCGCCGACGATGCGCACTCGCTGCATATCCGCGCCGCCGACGCGGCCTGCGAAATCCCCGGGCGCGGCGCGCGGGCCTATCTCGATATCGAGGCGGTGATTGCAGCCGCCAAGGCGACTGGGTGCGACGCCATTCATCCGGGCTATGGCTTCCTCAGCGAGAATGCTGCGCTCGCCCGGCGCTGCATCGAGGAGACCATCGTTTTCGTCGGGCCGTCGCCCGAGGCGCTGGATCTGTTCGGCGACAAGGCGCAGGCCAAGGCGCTGGCCAGGCAGTGCGGCGTTCCCGTCATCGAAGGAACCAGCGGGCCGACCAGCCTGGAGGAGGCCAAGGCCTTCCTGCAATCGTTGGGCGCCGGCGGCGCCGTCATGATCAAGGCCATCGCCGGTGGTGGCGGTCGCGGCATGCGCATCGTCGATGACCTGGACAGGCTGGAAGAGGCCTGTGCGCGCTGCCAGTCCGAGGCCAAGGCCGCCTTCGGCAGCGACGGCGTCTATGTCGAGCGTCTCATCCGCAATGCCCGTCATATCGAGGTGCAGATCATCTGCGACCACCACGGCGCGATCAGCCATTTGTGGGAGCGCGAATGCACCATCCAGCGCCGTAACCAGAAGCTCATCGAGGTCGCGCCGAGCCCGTCGCTGAACGATGCCTTGCGCACGCGCATCATCGACGCCGCCAAGGACCTCGCGGCCGCCGCCAATTACGACAATCTCGGCACCTTCGAATTCCTCGTCGACAACGACGCCCGGGGAAGCGACAAGGCGTTCGCCTTCATCGAGGCCAACCCGCGGCTGCAGGTCGAGCATACCGTCACCGAGGAGGTGCTTGGCCTTGATCTCGTGCAGTCGCAGCTTGCGGTCGCCGCCGGCGCGACGCTCGGCTCGCTCGGCCTCGCGCAGGGCTATATCCCGCGGCCGCGCGGCTTTGCGATGCAGCTCCGCGTCAACATGGAGGTGATGGACGAGACCGGCGGCACAAAGCCCACCGGCGGGAGGCTGGACGTATTCGATCTGCCGTCCGGCCCGGGTGTTCGCGTCGATACGTTCGGTTATTCAGGCTACCGGACCAGCGCCGCCTTTGACTCGCTGCTCGCCAAGGTGATCGTGCATTCGCCTGGAGGTAACTGGACCGACGTCGTGCACAAGGCCATGCGGACGCTGCGCGAGTTCCGGATCGAAGGCGTCGCCACCAACATCTCCTTCCTCGCGGCGATTTTGGCGCATCCGGATTTTGCCGAGAACCGTCTCAGCACCGGCTTCATCGACAAGCACGTCGCGGCCCTGGTCGGCGAGGCCGACGCGACGGCGGAGACGGAACTGGTCGAATCCGGCAGCGCCGCCGATGACGAGACGCTCGCGGCCGCCGTTGCGGCATCGGCGACCGGCCCGGCAGGTTCGGTCGCGGTGCCGGCGCCGCTGCAGGGCACGATCGTCGCGATCGATGTCGAGGAGGGAGACCTCGTTCGCCCCGGCCAGCAGATCGCCGTGCTCGAATCCATGAAGATGGAGCATCTGGTCACGGCGCCGCATGGCGGCCGGGTGTTGCAGATCGCGGCCGGCTCCGGCGTGACGCTGATGCAGGACGAGGCGATCCTCTACCTTGAACCGGCTGAACTCGACGCCCATGATATCGCCGAGGATGAGGATGTCGACCTCGATCACATCCGTGCCGATCTCGCCGAACTGATCGAGCGTCACGCCATCACGCTGGACGAAAACCGTCCCGCATCGGTCGAGCGCCGCCGCAAGACCGACCAGCGCACGGCGCGCGAAAATGTCGCCCATCTCGTCGATGAAGGATCGTTCGTCGAATACGGTTCGCTCGCCATCGCCGCGCAGCGCCGCCGCCGCACGGTCGATGATCTCATCCGCAATACGCCGGCCGACGGCCTGATCTCCGGCGTCGCCACCGTGAACGCCGAAAAGTTCGGCGCGGATGCCGCCCGCTGCATGGTGATAGCCTACGATTACACCGTGCTCGCCGGCACCCAGGGCCATATGAACCACAAGAAGATCGACCGCATGCTGACCCTAGCCGAGCAATGGCGGTTGCCGCTGGTGTTTTACGCCGAGGGCGGCGGCGGCCGTCCAGGCGACACCGATCGGCTCGGCATGACCGGCCTCGACGGGCCGTCCTTCGTGCAGTTCGCAAAACTCTCAGGTCTTGTGCCGGTGATCGGCATCGTTTCCGGCTATTGCTTCGCCGGCAACGCCGCGATGCTCGGCTGTTGCGATGTCATCATCGCCACGAACAACGCCTCCATCGGGATGGGCGGTCCCGCGATGATCGAGGGCGGCGGCCTCGGCGTTTATCACCCGGCGGAAGTGGGTCCCGTGTCGTTCCAGTCGCCGAACGGCGTGATCGATATCCTGGTCGAGGACGAGGCCGAAGCGACATCAGCGGCGCAAAAGTACCTGTCGTACTTTCAAGGTGCGGTCGCCGACTGGAAGGCGCCGGACCAGCGTCTGCTGCGCCGCGCGATCCCTGAGAACCGCCTGCGCGTCTACGATATCCGCAACGTCATCGATCTGCTCGCCGATGAAGGCTCGGTGCTGGAAATCCGCAGGGATTTCGGCGTCGGCATGATCACCGCCTTCATCCGCATCGAAGGCAAGCCGTTCGGCCTGATCGCCAACAACCCAAAACATCTCGGCGGTGCGATCGACGCGCCGGCCGGCGACAAGGCCGCGCGCTTCATGCAGCTTTGCGACGCCTTCGATATCCCGATCGTGTCGCTGTGCGATACGCCGGGCTTCATGGTCGGGCCCGAAGCGGAGAAGACCGCGATCGTCCGCCATGTCGCGCGCATGTTCGTGACCGGCGCCAGCCTGACCGTGCCGCTGTTCGGCATCGTTCTGCGCAAGGGTTACGGCCTCGGCGCGCAATCCATGATCGGCGGCGGCTTCCACGCCTCGTTTTTCACGGTAGCCTGGCCGACCGGCGAGTTCGGCGGCATGGGGCTGGAGGGCTATGTCCGGCTCGGCTTCCGCAAGGAGATGGAAGCCATCGAAGATCCGGCCGAGCGCGAGGACTACTACAAGTCCAAGGTCGCCGAGCTCTACGCCAACGGCAAGGCGGTCTCGATCGCCTCGGTGCTGGAGATTGACGAAGTGATCGACCCCGCCGACACGCGGCAGTGGATCATGGCGGGCCTGCGCTCGGTGCCGAAGCCGGACGCCCGCGCAGCGAAGAAGCGGCCGTGTATTGATGCGTGGTAGGTTCCCCGTCATTGCGAGCCTGCGCTCGCAATGACGATGTGGAGGCAGTGATCTGAAAATCGACTTGTCGGGCAAATCACTTCGGATTTTCAGAAATCGTGTCAAGCCTGGGAATCAAAAATATTCCGCTTAACAGATCACCCAAATCAGTCGCATAACTCCGCCCGTCTCACGGCAGATGAGGGGCG
>NZ_LLYB01000071.1:239617-239758 GCF_001440475.1 Bradyrhizobium lablabi
AAGATGGCGCGCTAGACGTACGCGCCTGAAGCGTACGGCGAAGTCGTGTGGTTCGGGCGCCGCGGTGCTGGCGTTAAGTTGGCGGGAAGTGTCCCGCCGACGACGGAGGCAAAAGAGCCGTTCTCCGGGAAGAGCACGAAG
>NZ_LLYB01000071.1:239790-246557 GCF_001440475.1 Bradyrhizobium lablabi
CGCCGCTGTACCTGTATGCTCGTGTGCGTTTCTTGCTATGCGCAACGGCACGCGAGACCTCGGGTGCAGCAAGCACCCGGTCTNNNTAATAGGAGAGGGGCGATGAAGAAATGCAAACCTCGGGCGCAATGCGTCGCGATATCGCAAACGCACACTCAGTGTCATCGCCCGGCTTGACCGGGCGACCCAGTATTCCAGAGACATCAATGATCGAACCGAGAAGCCGCAGCGTACTGGATCCCCGCCTTCGCGGGGGACGACAGTCGAGCACTGCGCAGCTACTTCCGCGTCGTTGCGAGCGCCGCGAAGCAATCCATCTCACAGCGTAACGGAAGAATGGATTGCTTCACTACGCTCGCAATGACGGGGGATGGTCCGGCGCTCGCTGCAAGAAAATAATGCTACCCCAGCCGCAACTCAGCATACCCTTTCGCCGCCACCTCATCGCACCTTGCGCGGTACGCCGGCGCGCTGCCACTATAGCGGGCGACGATGCGGGTCTGCTTGCCCTCGACGTTGGAATTGATGCCGGTCATCCAGGAATTGACCTCGTTGGACAGCAGCCCCTCGCCAAGCGCCTTGACGTGATCGGTCCAGAATTTCACGCCCTCCGGCGTCGCCTCCAGCCGCGTCAGTCGCTTTTCCATCGCGAACAGGATCAGCCCGGTCACCCAGTCGACGCTGTATTCGATGCTGCGAGGAATATTGCCGAGCGCGGTGTGCGGCCCCATCAGCATCAGCATGTTCGGAAACTCATGCACCATGATGCCGAGATAGGTCTCCGGCCCGCGCTTCCACTTGTCCGTCAACCGCGCGCCGCCAACCCCGCGAAAGTCGATCTTGTCGAAACTGCCAGTGATGGCATCGAAGCCGGTCGCATAGATGATGATGTCGAATATGTATTCCCGATCGCTGGTCCTGATTCCATCAGGCGTGATCCGCTCGATCGGCGTTTCGTTGATGTCGACCAGCTCGACATTGTCCTGATTGTAGACCTCGTAATAGAAAGTTTCGAGCGGCAGCCGGCGCGTTCCAAAGCCGTGATTCCTGGGGATCAGCTTTTCCGCCACCGCCTGATTCTTCACGCGTTGTCTGATCTTGCGCGCGACGAACTCGGAGATCGTCGCGTTCGCCTTGCGGTCGATCAGTATGTCCTTGAAATTACCCTGCCAGATGCCGAAGCCGCGTTCGGCGTAAAGCTTCTCGTAAAACGCCTCGCGCTCCTCGTCCGACACCTCGAACGCGCCGCGAGGATCGGGCGTGTGCAGGAAGCAGGCAAAGGTCTCCTTGCAGCGGGCGAACATATCAGGGTAGCTCGCTTTGATCTTCGCCTGCGTCTCGGCGTCGATCTTGCCGTTGTGCAGCGGCGCGCACCAGTTCGGTGTGCGCTGGAACACGGTGAGATGGCCGACCTGTCCGGCGATGGTCTGGATGGTCTGCACGCCGGTAGCGCCGGTGCCGATCACGGCGACACGCTTGCCGGAAAAGTCCACCGGCGCCTTTGGCCATCGCGCGGTGTGGAAGGAGGCACCCTTGAAATCGTCGCGGCCCTCGATCCGCGGCAGCGTCGGCGTGGACAGCGGCCCGATCGCCGTGATCAGGAACCGCGTGCTGTGCTGGGCGCCATCCTCCAGCGTGATCGTCCAGCTCCGCGTATCTTCCGCGTACACCGCCGCCGTCACCCGGCTGCGAAACTGGATATCGCGGCGCAGGTCGAACTTGTCGGCGACATGATTGAGGTAGCGCAGCGTTTCCGGCTGGCCGGCAAAATGCTCCGACCACTCCCATTCCTGCAAAAGCTCCTGGGAGAACGAATAGCCGTAGGAATAGCTCTCGGAATCGAACCGCGCCCCGGGATAACGGTTCCAGTACCAGGTGCCGCCGACCTCAGTGCCGGCCTCGAACACCCGGATGCGCAAACCCTGTTCGCGCAAGCGGTAGAGCTGGTAAAGCCCCGACATGCCCGCGCCGATGATGATGGCGTCGAAATCCGGAATCGGCGTCGCTCCCGCGTTGATCGTTTGCGCCAAGGCTATCCGCTTCCATGTCCCTCGACAAACCCTGCATGGACGCGTGGCAGGGTTGCAGGTTTGCCATCGGCCTGTCGGCTTTACTCGCGACCGCATCTGCCCCTATCGTCGGGGTATGGAGCGCCCGGCAAGCGGCGACGGCAGGAGGGGAGGCAAGTGATGGCTGAGGCGCTGCGCAAGCTGGCCTCGATCGATGTCAGCGATCCCCACCTCTATCAGGATGACACCTGGCGCCCGCTGTTCGCGCAACTGCGCCGTGACGATCCCGTGCATTATTGCGAGGCGTCGGCGTACGGGCCTTACTGGTCGGTGACGCGCTACGACGACATTTTTGCAGTCGAGTTCGATCACGAAAACTATTCGTCGAGTTCGGAGCTCGGCGGTATTCAGGTGGCCGACCAGCCCAAAGGGCGCGAGATCTCCAATTTCATCCGGATGGACCCGCCCGGCCACACCGCGCAGCGCCGCACTGTGGCGCCTATCGTGGCACCGTCCAACTTGGCCAATTTCGAGCCGTTGATCCGCAAACGAACCTCTGATGTGCTCGACGCGCTGCCGCGCAACGAGACCTTCGACTGGGTCGAGCGGGTCTCGACCGATCTGACCAACATGATGCTGGCGACGCTGTTCGATTTTCCCTGGCAAGATCGCATGAGGCTGACCTGGTGGTCGGATGTCGCGATCGCCAATGTCGATTCGCCTGATGCCGTCGTGCACTCGGAAGCCGAGCGTTACGATGAACTGGCCAGGATGGGAGAGTATTTCCGGAAATTGTGGGACGCGCGTGCGGAGGCGCCGCCGACCTTCGACCTGATTTCGATGCTGGCGCACTCCGAGGCGACGCGAAACCTGCAACCGCGCGAATTCATCGGTACGATGGCGCTGCTGATCGTCGGCGGCAACGACACCACGCGCAATTCCATGAGCGGCGGGCTGATGGCGCTTTGCGAGAATCCCGAGCAGTTCGAACTGATCCGCGCCCGGCGCGAACTGATTCCGAACCTCGTTTCTGAAATCATCCGCTACCACACGCCGGTTCTGCACATGCGCCGCACCGCGCGCAACGACGTCGAGCTCGCCGGCCGCCGGATCACAAAAGGCGACAAGGTCGTGATGTGGTACATCTCCGGCAATCGCGACGAAGCCAAGATCGACTGTGCCGATGAATTCATCATCGACCGCGCCAAGCCGCGCCAGCATCTTTCCTTCGGCGCCGGCATTCACCGCTGCGTCGGCGACCGCTTGGCCGAGCAGCAAATCCGCATTCTTTGGGAGGAGATATTGGCAAGAGACCTTCGCTTCGAAATCATGGGCCCGCCACAACGCCTCTATTCAAATTTCATCCGCGGCATCCGCTCGCTCCCGGTGAAGATTGTGAATTGATGATATATCCCCGTCATTGCGAGCGAAGCGAAGTGACGAAGCAATCCATGCCTCCGCTTGCGGCACGATGGATTGCTTAGCTGCGCTCGCAATGACGAAAGAGAGAGTTGAGAAAGTAATGAACAAGAACGATCCCGTTGACGTCCTCATCATCGGCGCCGGCGCATCCGGTGCGGCGGTGGCGTGGAGTTTGGCCGAAACAAAGATGCACATCCTCTGCCTCGACCAGGGCGGCTGGATGAAGCCGTCAGAATATCCGAGCACCGGGCGCGACTGGGAGGCAAAATTCTACGGCGAGTGGTCGACCAGCCCGAACATTCGCGGCCGGCCCGAGGACTATCCGATCAACGACGACAACTCGCCGATCAAGGTCGTGAACTTCAACGGCGTCGGCGGCTCGACGGTGATGTACACCGCGCACTGGCCGCGGCTGCATCCAAGCGACTTCAAGGTGAAGACGCTCGACGGCGTCGCCGATGACTGGCCGATCGACTACGACGCACTCACGCCGTTCTTCGAGGAGAACGACCGGATGATGGGCGTCTCCGGCCTGTCGGGCGATCCGCTGTCACCGCTGACGCATCCGCCGATGCCGCCGCAACCGCTCGGGCTCTCCGGTCCGCTGATCGGCAAGGCCATGAACAAGCTCGGCTGGCACTGGTGGCCGTCGGACACGACCGTCGCGACGATGGATTACGAGGGCAGGGCGCGCTGCATCAATCTCGGCCATTGCACGCCGGCCTGCGCGCAAGGCGCCAAGGCCTCGACCGACATCACCTATTGGCCGCAGGCGGTCCGCGCCGGCGTCGAGCTCAAGACCCATTGCCGCGTGCGCGAGATCCTGACCAACGAGCACGGCATGGCCTCCGGCGTCGTCTACTACGACCAGGATGGCGTCGAGCAATTCCAGCCGGCCGAGGTCGTCATCATCGCCTGCAACGGCGTCGGCACGCCACGGCTGCTCCTGAACTCGGTCTCCGGCCGCTTCCCGAACGGGCTTGCCAATTCATCAGGGCTGGTCGGAAAGAACCTGATGTTCCATCCCTATGCGCAGATCTACGGTTTTGTGAAGGAGCCGACCGATAGTAATCGCGCGCCGCCGACCTGCCTCTGGAGCAAGGAGTTCTACGACACCGATCTGTCGCGCGGTTTCGTCCGCGGCTATGGCATCCAGTTCGGCCGTGGCGCGGGGCCGGTGTTCGAGGCGGTGGCGAGCGAGCAGAAGGGCATTCTGCCGTGGGGCGAAGATCATCACCGCGTCTTCCGAAAGCTGAACGGCCATCGGCTAGCGGTCTCCGCGATCTGCGAGGATCTGCCCGAGGAGCACAACCGCGTCACCCTCGATCCCGTGCTGAAGGACAGCCACGGCATTCCCGCGCCGAAGATCGATTACACGATCAGCGAGAACAGCCGGAAGATGATGGAGCATGGACTGGCGCGCGGCCGCGAGATTCTCGAGGCCGCCGGCGCAACCGACATCTGCATCAACAACCCGATTCCCTGGGGTGGCTGGCATCTGCTCGGTACCGCGCGGATGGGCACCGATCCTGCGCGCTCGGTCGTAAACGAATGGGGCCGATCGCATGACGTGAAGAACCTCTTCATCGTCGACGGCAGCGTGTTCGTGACCTCGGGCGGCGTCAACCCGACCTCGACCATCCAGGCGATCGCGCTCTATGTCGCCGACCAGATGAAGCAACGCCTTGCCAACCTCTTCGATTGAGACCGCCATGCTCGCAATATTTGAACTGACCTCAGCCCAACGCGACGATCTCCGCACCGTCGCGGCGATGATCATTCCCGCCAGCGACGAGTACAAGGTGCCCGGGGCGGACGACCCCGCTGTTCAGGCCGACATGCTGGCGACGCTCGGCCGCGACACCGCGCTGGTCGCGCAGGCGCTCGATCATCTCGCGCGTCTCGCAAGCCGGCCGCTGGCGGAACTCGACACGGCCAGGCGCGATGCCGTCGCGACCGAGTTCCGCGCCACCGGCGGTGCCGCGGCTGCAACGCTCGTCCGCGTCGTCCTGCAATGCTACTACCGCGACGACCGCGTGCTGCGCTCGCTTGGGCTCGAACTGCGCGCCCCGTTCCCGAAGGGCTACACGCTGGAGCATGGCGACTGGGCGCTGCTCGATCCCGTCAAGGCGCGGTCGGGCAAGCTGAGGCGGGCCTAGCAAGCCAGCCCTGCGCCCTTCGCAGGCACCTTGCGCAAGCGGTTCCCGGCCACCATCTGAGGAAGCCGAAGGAATCTCGCCATGCTGGATGTTACCTCAGATATCGCCGATGACGGGCTGTCATCGCGAACGGCCGAGCCTGCCCGGGATAACGACCGGGCTCTGCTCGATGCCTATTCCAATACCGTGATCGACGTCACCGAACGCGTCGGTCCTGCCGTCGTGCGCGTTGAAACCGGGCCGAAGGTGCGCAGTGCGCGCGAGCGCGGCGGGCTCGGCTCCGGCATCGTCATCTCGCCCGATGGTCTCGTGCTGACCAACAGCCATGTGGTCGGATCGTCGAAAGAGATCCGCCTGCGCGACACCGAAGGGTTCGTCACCGACGCGCATGTGCTCGGCGTCGATCCCGACACTGATCTCGCGCTATTGCGGGCCGATGGCGCGCGCGATCTGCGCTACGCCTCGCTCGGCAACTCCAAGAGCCTGCGCCGCGGCCAGCTCGTGGTCGCGATCGGCAATCCGCTCGGCTTCGAATCGACGGTGACTGCCGGCGTGGTGTCGGCGCTCGGCCGTTCGATCCGTTCGGTGAGCGGGCGGACCATCGAGGACGTGATCCAGACCGATGCCGCGCTCAATCCCGGCAATTCGGGCGGGCCGCTGGTGTCGTCGGCATCGGAGGTGATCGGCATCAACACCGCCATCATCAACGGCGCGCAGGGCATCTGCTTCGCGGTCGCCAGCAACACCGCGCAGTTCGTGCTGTCGGAGATCATCCGCCACGGCTATGTCCGCCGCGCCTATATCGGCGTTGCCGGCCAGACCGCGCCGATCCCGCGTCGGCATGCGGTGGTCGCCGGTGTCGACAACACGATGGGTGCGCTGCTGGCGCAGATCGAGCCGGACAGTCCCGCCGCGAAGGCCGGCCTGTTGCCGGGCGATGTCGTGATCAAGCTCGACGGCGTCGATATCAACGGCGTCGACGATCTGATCCGCGCCCTCGACCGCGATCGTATCGGCCGCACGCTCGCGATGGACGTGCTGCGGATGGGAAGGTTGCGCGGGATTGACATCCACCCGGTGGAGCGGAAGCCGGCTGCGAGGCAGTAACGGCGCGGCCCGCCGTTTACCCCTCTCCCCTTGTGGGAGAGGGTGGATCGAATGAGCGAAGCTCATTCGA
>NZ_LLYB01000071.1:246564-331100 GCF_001440475.1 Bradyrhizobium lablabi
TCTCTCCGCGGAGACAGACCCCTCATCCGGCGCTTCGCGCCACCTTCTCCCACAAGGGGAGAAGGNAGCGAGAGTCGCAACTACTGCCGCAACGCCGCCAGCAATTCATCCGGCGCTTCGGTCATGATCATGTGGCCAGCGCCCGGCACGACGACGGTGCGCGCATTCGGCGTGGCTGCTGCGAGAGTCTTGCCGGCCTTCGCAGGCGTCATCATGTCGCGCTCGCCGAGAATGAAGGTCGCGGGCACCTTGACCTGTGCCGCTGCTGCGAGCGCATTCTGATAGGTGTTGCAGGCGTTGAGGTCGCTGTACAGCACGCCCGGCCGCGTCTGCTGCAGCACGCGTTGCGCGCCCTGATGCATCCACAGTCCCGGTGCGAGGCTGCCGCCGAGTTCGGCCTTGAAGCCGAGGCCCCAGATCGAGACCATGTCGATGGCATCGGGATTATTGACCTCGGCGGCCTTGAGCAGGTCGGGCCCGACCGTCATCGCGGCCGCAGTGCCGATCAGGCTGAGGCCGGAGACCTTGTCGGGATGCCGCGCGGACGTCTCGAGCGCGATCAGCGAGCCCATCGAATGACCGATCAGCTTCGCCTTGGGCGCACCGGCCGTATCGAGCAGCGCGGCGGTCCAGTCGGCCATGTCGGCGATGGTTGGCAGCGGGCTGCCTCCCGAGCGGCCATGTCCGGGCAAATCGGGCGCCAGCACCGAATAGCCGTGATGGGCAAACCAGCGGCTGTGCAGCGCCCAGGTCGAATGATCGAAGCCGGCGCCATGCAGCATCACCACGGCAGGCAGCGACGGATCGAACGGACGGCCGCCGGTCGCAACGAAGGTATCAACGCCATTGACGGGGAGCTGCATGGTTCAAACCTTCTGCGATGCGCGGAGCGCCTGGCCGAGATCGTCGATGATGTCGGACACGGTTTCGATGCCGACCGACAGCCGCACCAGCTCCTCGCCGATCCCCGCGGCCTTGAGCTGATCCGCGTCCATCTGCTGATGCGTGGTGCTGGCGGGGTGGATCACCAGTGTCTTGGCGTCACCGACATTGGCGAGATGGCTGATCATCCGAAGCGATTCAATGAATTTCTTGCCCGCCGCGCGACCGCCCTTGATGCCGAAGCTCACGATTGATCCGGCACCACGCGGCAGCAGCCGCTTGGCGAGCTGATAGTCGGGATGATTTTCCAGCGCCGGATGCAGCACCCAGTCGACGGCCTTGTTCGCGGTCAGCGCTTCCAGCACCGCGAGCGTGTTGCTCATGTGGCGCTCCATGCGCACGCCCAGCGTCTCCACGCCCTGCAGCAGCTGGAATGCGTTGGTCGGCGACAGGCAGGCGCCGAAGTCGCGCAAACCTTCCGTGCGCGCGCGCATGATGAAGGCGGCCTGGCCGAACTGTTCGTCGAAGACGATGCCGTGGTAGCCGGCATAGGGCTCGGTGAGCTGCGGGAATTTGCCTGACGCGTGCCAGTCGAACCGGCCGCCATCGACGATGACGCCGCCGATCGCGATGCCATGGCCGCCGATCCATTTGGTCGCGGAGTTCATCACGATATCAGCGCCGAGCTCGATCGGCCGGCTGAGGAACGGCGTCGCAAAGGTATTATCGATCAGCAGCGGAATTTTGGCGTCGTGCGCGATCTGCGCGACTTCCGGAATGTCGAGAACTTCCAGTCCCGGATTGCCGATGGTCTCGCCGATGACGAGGCGCGTGTTCGGCCTGATCGCAGCTCGGAATTCATCGAGCGCACGCGGCTTGACGAACGTCGTCGTGATGCCGAAGCGCGGCAGCGTGTGGGCCAGCAGGTTGATCGTGCCGCCGTAGAGCGAAGAGGACGCGACGATGTGGTCGCCGGCGTTGAGGATCGTTGCGATGGCGAGATGCATTGCGGCCATGCCGCTCGCCGTGCAGATCGCGCCGACGCCGGCCTCCAGCGCCGCCAGCCGCTCCTCGAGCACGGCGGTCGTTGGATTGGAAATGCGGGTGTAGATGTGCCCGGCGCGCTCCAGGTTGAACAGCGCCGCGGCGTGGTCGGAATCCTGGAACACGTAGGACGTGGTCTGGTAGACCGGAACGGCGCGGGCGCCGGTTGCGGGATCCGGGCGCTGGCCGGCATGCAGGCTCAGGGTCTCGAAGGCAGGCGGCTTGGGTGCGGGCATGCGGGGCTCGTCAAGTCAGCGGTTGGCAGGAAAGTAGTCAGGCTCAGACGTGCACGGCGGTGCGGACGCGGCCGGCATTGCCGAACACGCGCAAGTAACGTTCGATCTCGGACGGCGTGCCGGTGGCCTTCTCGGGATTGTCTGATAGCTTGACCGCCGGCCGTCCATCGACCGACGTCACCTTGCAGACCAGCGAGATCGGATCGAGATCGGCGGACCCGTCAGGCGCGCAGCCGACGAAATCATTGGTGAGGTTGGTGCCCCAGCCGAAGGAGATGCGGACGCGCCCGGCGAAGTGGCGATAGGTCTCCTCGATGGAATCGACATCCATGCCGTCGGAGAACACCAGCAGCTTCTCCCGGGGATCGCGGCCCTTCTGCTTCCACCACTTGATGATGTCCTCGCCGGCTGCGATCGGCGGCGCGCTATCCGGGCGGAAGCCGGTCCAGTCGGCGACCCAGTCCGGCGCGTCGCGCAGGAACGGCTTTGTGCCGAACGCGTCGGGTAGGGCGATCAAGAGGTTGCCGCCGTAGGTATGACGCCATTGATCGAGGATGCGATAGGGCGCCCAGCGCAGCTCCTCGTCGGAATTCGCCAGCGCCGCCGCGACCATCGGCAGTTCATGCGCGTTGGTGCCGATCGCTTCGAGGTCGTTGTCCATCGCCAGCAGCACGTTGGAGGTGCCGGTGAACGATGGGCCAAGACCCTCCTTGACCGCCTCGACGCACCAGCGTTGCCATAGATGGCCGTGGCGGCGACGGGTGCCGAAATCGGAAAGGCGCAGACCTTCGAGCTTGCGCAGCCGTTCGACCTTCGACCACAGCTTGGCCTTGGCGCGCGCATAGAGCACGTCGAGCACGAAGCGTCCCTGGCCCTTGGTCGCCTGCCGCGAGCGCAGCTCGTTCATGATCGCAAGCGCGGGGATTTCCCACATCGTGGTGTGGGTCCACGGCCCGTGGAAGTGCAGCTCGTACTGGCCGTCGACCTTGTTCAACTCGTATTCGGGCAGGCGGAAGTTGGCGAGCCAGTGGATGAAGTCCGGCGAGAACATCTGGGTCTTGCCGTAAAACGTATTACCGGCGAGCCAGATCAGCTCCTTCTTGGTGAAGCGGATGGTGCGCGCATGGTCGAGCTGCGCGCGCAGCTCACCCTCGTCGATGATCTCGGCGAGGCGAACGTGCTTGCTGCGGTTGATGACGGAAAAGGTGACGCGCTGAGCCGGATAGAGATCGCGGATCATCTGCAGCATCAGCAGTTTGTAAAAATCGGTATCCAGCAGGCTGCGCACGATCGGGTCGAGCCGCCAGCCGTGGTTATAGGTTCGGGATGCAATATCGGTAACTGCCATGGCGGAACTCTACCGTGCCGGGGGCCGGCCAACCAGTGGGTTTTGCCCCCAACATGGCAGCTCAGCGCGCATGTTCCCGCCGGATACGGTTAATCGCAGCATGAATATCCTTCCAACCCGGCCTGTCCGGGGCAAATTGTTGCCTGAGATAGACGACGAGTTCAGCGACCTGGCCGTCGGTCAGGCTGTCCCTGAAGGCCGGCATGTAGCCGAGGTCGGTCACGGCTGGCTTGGCGATGCCACGCAGGATGACCTGGATCAGATTGTCAGGCGCGGCGCTATGCAGATTGCTGTTCAGCGCGAGCGACGGCCGGCTGCCGAACAGTGGCGCACCGCCGACCTCGTGGCAGACGGCGCAGGCGCCCTGGTAGATCCGGGCGCCGACGCTGGATGCAGCCGACGCGCGCGTGAGGGTCGAGGCTTCGAGCCTGGCAGCGAGCGCCTCCTGCGTCACGCGATCCATCGGCGCCGCATTGAACGAAGCGAGATAGACCGCCATGGCGCGGATATCGGAATCCGGCAATGCGGCGAGCTCCGCCACCACCGGCGCCATCGGTCCCGCAGCGACGCCGTGAAAGCGGGACTCGCCGGTTCGCAAATAGGCGTAAAGTTCGTCCTCACTCCATGGGATCGGCGCCTGCGACAACGAGGTCAGTGCCGGCGCTTCCCAGCCTTCGGCGAATCCTCCGGCAAGGTGAGCACCAGTCGTTTCCGCGCCGAGCGCATTGCGCGGCGAATGGCAGGCGCTGCAATGGCCGAGGCCTTCGACGAGATAGGCGCCGCGATTCCAAATCTCGGATTTCGCTTGATCGGGCTGGAACACGGCGGGCGTGTGGAACAGCGCATTCCATCCCGCCATCAGCGGGCGAACGTTGAACGGAAACGCCAGTGTATTCGTTGGCGTCTCCGCTCGCACCGCCGGCTGCGCCATCAGATAGGCATAGAGCGCCTGCATGTCGGCGTCGGTGGTCCTGGCGAAATGGGTATAGGGGAACGCGGGATAGAGGTGTCTGCCATCGCGATGGATGCCCTCGCGCATGGCGCGCTCGAAAGCGGGATAGGACCAAGCTCCAATGCCGGTCTCGACATCGGGCGTGATGTTGGTCGAATAGATCGTGCCGAACGGCGTCGGCAGCGGCTTGCCGCCGGCATTAAGAATGCCGTTCGCCGAGGTGTGGCAGACCGCGCAATCGCCGAGTGCGGCGAGTTGCTGGCCGCGAGCGATGGTCGCGGCCGAATAGACCGATGCATCCGGCCGCGCGATCGGTGCGATCACGCGCCAAGGCAGCACGGCTGCGCCGATGCCGATCGCGGCGGCGCACAGGGCCGCGGCCGTTGCAAACATGCCACGCCCAGTGAATGGATTCTGCCACGCGCGCGCGGTGGCTGGTTGGGGCGGTGCGGGCAATGCTTCCGGCGTCGTCTGCGCCTCGCCGCGCAGCCCGCGTAAAATGCGTTCCGGCGTGAACGGCAATTCGCGGAAGCGGACACCGGTGGCGTCATAGATCGCGTTGGCGATCGCTGCCGCGCTGGGCACCGAAGCGGACTCGCCGACGCCGAGCGGCGGCTGGTCCTGACGCGGCAGCATCAGCACGTCGATCTCGGGCAACTCGGGAAACTTGATGATGGGGTAGGCGCCCCATTCGCGCGCCGTTACCGAGGTGCGGTCGAACGACACTTCCTCCATCAGCGCACGGCTGGTCGACTGGATGACATTGCCGTGGATCTGGTGGCGGACGCCGTCCGGGTTGATCATCAGGCCGGAGTCCTGGCCTGCCACGACCCGCGTCACGCTGACGTCGCCGGTCGCCTTGTTCACCGCGACATCGGCGATCCATGCCGACCACGCCGCGCCATAGCCGGGAAACTTGCTGTGCACATAGAGCGCATAGGCAAAGCCGCGCCCGCGCACGATATCGCCTTCGGCCTGCTTGTCCTCGCGAACCGGCCGCGGCTTCCAGCCGGCGCGTTCGGCCACGGCGTTGACGAGATCGACGGCGCGCGGGTCCTTCAGGTAACGCAGGCGATATTCGATCGGATCGACGCAGGCTTCAGCAGCGCATTCGTCGATCCAGGATTCATGCGCAAATGTGTTCGGCAGCGCCGAGACGCCGCGCAGCCACGCGGCGCGCACGATCGGCGGCATGTCGTTCGCCACCACGCGGAGATTCTCGTAATCGTAGGGCGGGATCGCGGTGCGATCGCCCATCTCGAACACGGCGGGCGTGTGCGGGACGGCGCCGGTCAGCAGCAGCGCCAGCGTCGGCGCGCCGTTCGAGGGATAGCGGGTGGCAAAATCATAGCCGGCGACGCTGCCGTCGGCGTTCAGGCCGCCATTGACATCCATCAATTGCGCGGCGCCCTTCGGTTCCCACGCGTGCTCCTGCTCGCGGGTCAACTGCACGCGGACGGGACGGCCGACGGCACGCGATAGCAGCACCGCATCGGCGGAAACGTCATCGGCACAGTTGCGGCCGTAGCAGCCGGCGGCTTCCAGCCGGATCACCTCGATCTCGGCTTCGCGCCGGTGGATCAGCCGGGCCAGATCGGTGCGCAGATGATGCGGGTTCTGCGTGCCGGACCAGACCCGTGTAACATCCTCCTGATAGTCCGCAACCGCACAGGACGGTCCGATCGAGGCGTGCATCTGGTACGGCCAGACATAGGTTCTCGGCATCGGTTTTGCCGCGCCCGCGATCGCCGCCTCGACATCGCCCCTGTCGATCAGCTTGCGCGGCGTTGACGGATTGGCGCGCAGCGCCGTCTCGATATCCTTCAGATCAGGCAGCGTGGGCATCGGCTTCCAGCTCAGCTTGAGCTGCGCGGCAGCCTTGATCGCATTCTCCTCGCGCTCGGCGACGACGCCGACGAAATCGCCGATATGAACGACGGCGACGAGGCCTGGAATATCGCTGACCGAACTTTCGTCGACGGCAATCAGGCTGCTGCCGATGAAGTCGCCGACATCGACGCCGGCATAGGGCGGGCGAACGACACGGCCATGCAGCATGCCGGGGATACGCACGTCGTGGACATAGACCAGTTCGCCGGTGGCCTTTGCGGGCAGGTCGACGCGCGGAACGGATTGGCCGACAATGCTGTAGGAGCCGACGTCCTTCACCGGAACGTCGTCCGCCAGCTCAAGCCGGATGGATTCGCCTGCGATCAGTTCACCATAGCTGACGCTGCGATTGTCCTTGCCGCGGATCAGGCCGTCTTCGATGGCGAGATCCTCGATCGCGAGTTCCAGCCGCGCCGCCGCGCGCGCGACGAGAAACTGCCGCGCCTGCGCCGCGGCCTTCCGCAAGGGCACGGCGGTGATCTGGATCGTCTCGCTCGCGATCGTCGCGCCCTGATTGGGCACCAGCGCGGTGTCACCGAGCACGACGACGACGCGCGCAAAGGACACGTCGAGCTCTTCGGCGACGATCTGGCCGAGCGCGGTGCGGATGCCGGTGCCGAGATCGACATGGCCGTTGTAAGCGGTGACCGATCCGTCTGATGTGATCCTGATGAAAGTCTCGAACTTGACGGCCTCGACCGGCGATGCCGCGCGAACGACGGTGAGCGTGCCTTGCGAACGCTCGGGCGTGTCAGACTTAGCCATCACGCCTGCGCCTCAACGACATGGCCGGCAGCGCGCATCGCGGCGCGCATGATCTCGACATGCGCGCCGCAGCGGCAGAGATGATGGCGCAATGCTTCCAGTACTTCGTCCTCCGATGGGTGAGGGGAGCGCAGCAACAGCGCTTTTGTCGCGATGATCATGCCGTTGAGGCAATAGCCGCATTGCGCGGCCTGCTCGTCGATGAAGGCCTGTTGCACCGGATCAGGATGCTCGCGCGTGCCGAGACCTTCGAGCGTCACGATGTCGCGGCCGACGCAGCCTTCGATCGGGATCACGCAGGAGCGCGCGGCGACACCGTCAATCAGCACGGCGCACGCGCCGCATTCGCCGAGGCCGCAACCATATTTCGGTCCGTTCAATTCGAGGTCGTTGCGGAGCACGTAAAGCAATGCGGTGTCCGGAGCGGCGCCGACATCGTACGCTTTGCCGTTGACGGTCAGCCGCATCGTGCTCTGCGTCATGCTCCCCCAAATCCTCGTTGCGCTGCAAAAGCCCGCACTGGATGCTTCGCGAAAGATACCGTTTGTATACAAACGTGCAAGCCGTGCGGTCCCGCGCTGCAGCGCGTTGCTCGCTTTATGAACAAAGGGGCGAGGCAAATGCGGTATTATACGGCAACTGCGCTTTTCGACCGCGATGGCCGCTTGACAGCGTTCCGGTCCGCGCGCAACATCATTCGTATACGAACAAATGGTCGGGCCCGCGCAAACGCGGCTATGATCGGCGCCTCGAACGAGCAGGCTTGTTCATGACTGATGCGACCGTCGCCGCCGGCGACAAGATCCGCTGCGATGCCTGTCCGGTGATGTGCTACATCAAGCCGGGCGCGGCAGGCGCGTGCGATCGTTATGCCAATCAGAATGGCGAACTGGTGCGCGTCGATCCGCACATCGTGCTGGAGCGAACGGTATCGCATGGTGGACGGCTGGTGCCGTTCCAGGCCGGCGGTGACTGGGACGGCAAGCTCGTCCACGAGCCCAGCGTGTTCGTCACCGCGATCGGCGCCGGCACGACCTATCCCGATTACAAGCCCGCGCCCTTCATCGTGTCCTCGGAAGTCGAAGGTGTCGACATGGTCACGGTCGTGACCGAAGGCATTTTCAGCTATTGCGGCGTCAAGGTGAAGATCGACACCGATCGCTATCTCGGCCCCGAGACGGCAGCCGTTCGGGCGGAGGGCGAGGCGATCGGTCATGTCACGACCAGCGAATACGGCTCGCAGATGCTGTCGCTTGGTGGCGTGCATCATCTGACCGGTGGCTCCAAGAAGGAGGGGCGCGTCACCTGCGATGCGCTGATGGATCTTTCCAACTGCAAGCCGGTGGAACTGACGATCGACGGCGGCGCCACGGTCGTGGTGCAGGCCGGACGACCGCCGATCGTCAATGGCATCGCTGAAGAGCGCATGCGGGTGGGGTGCGGTTCGGCAACCATCGGCATGTTCGCCAAGCAATGGCACGGCAAGGTCGATGAGGTCGTGGTTGTCGATGACCACATTACCGGCGTGCTCTCGGAACATCAGGCCGGCAAGCTGCTCGATATTCCCGATACCGGGATCAAGATGAAGGGCCGGCGCTCGACGCCCGGCCGTTATTTCCAGGTCGCCGATCCCGGGACGGGATGGGGTGGCACCAATATTTCCGATCCGCTGTCGGTGCTGGGGCCGTTCAATCCGAAGGAGGCGCGGCCGGGCCTCACCATGCTCATGGTGTCGACGACCGGCGAGCACGCGGCCTATTACGAACTGGACGAGGCGCTACGGCCGATTGAGAAGCAAATGCCGCCGGATCTGCAGTTCTCGGTGGAACGCATCCAGGAAAATTGCGAGCCGGCACTGTGTACGGTGCTGTTCATGGGCGGCGCGGGTGGCTCGCTGCGGGCCGGTGTCACCGATAACCCGGTGCGGCTGACGCGGTCGGTAAAGGACGCGCTGACGCGGGTCACCAGCGGCGGCGCGCCAGTTTATGTCTGGCCCGGCGGCGGTATTACCTTCATGGTCGACGTCACGCAGATGCCGGCAGGTGCCTTCGGTTATGTGCCGACGCCGGCGCTGGTGGCGCCGATCGAGTTCACGCTGAAACTGTCCGACTACGCGGCGCTCGGAGGCCACATGGATCATGTCCGTCCGCTGGCGTCGTTGCGGGACAACAGCGATTTCCGCCCGATGCCCTTTATCCCCGGACGGCGCGCATGAAACGGCTCCCGCAAATCGCGCTTCTTCCCGACGGCAAGCGGCTGCATTTGCAGGATGGTCCGATCGATCTCATCATCGAGGCGAAGGGAAGTGAAGGCGATATCCGCGCCGCTTACGAGGGGGCGGCACGGCGCTTCACCGGGCTGCTGGACGAGCTGTGCGGAGAGTTGGTCGAACTGAGGAAGGCCGCCGATCCGGTCCGATGCACGCTGAGCGGGGCTGTCGCACGACGCATGCATGCTGCAGTAGCCCCGTTTGCGGCCGGAGAATTCATCACGCCGATGGCAGCGGTGGCGGGCAGCGTCGCGGAGGAGATTCTTGGCGCGATGCTGCGTGTTTCCCGACTGGGCCGCGCTTACGTCAATAATGGCGGCGACATAGCGCTGCATCTCGCTGATGGCGAGGAGTTCGCTATCGGACTGATGGACCGCCCCGATCGTCAGGGCGTGGTGCAAACAATGAACCTTGATGCCGACGATCCCGTGCGCGGCATTGCGACCAGCGGGCGTCACGGCCGCAGTTTTTCGCTCGGCATTGCCGACGCCGTCACCGTGCTGGCGCGAACCGCGTCGCAAGCCGATGCGGCGGCAACCATCATCGCTAATGCCGTCGATCTGCCAGGCCATCCCGCCATTACCCGTTGCCCGGCGAACGAACTGCAGCCGGACAGCGATCTTGGCGGGCGTCTCGTTACCCGCGATGTCGGCGAACTCCTGGAAAACGAAGTCGATGACGCGCTGCGGGCAGGGGCGAGCCGGGCGCAACAATTGCTTGTGGCGGGATTGATCGAAGGTGCGGCCTTGCGTCTACTTGGCGAGACCGTTGTAGTCGGTGCAACAGGGATCAGAACACAGGCGTTGCCGGCGTTTCATCGAAGCGCGATAGCAAGAGTGGCGCATGGTTGATCGGGAGCGAGGCGAGTAAAATGAGCGCGATCATTCGCAAGATCGTCACGGTGGTCGAGGAAACCCATCTGGAGATGGGGCAGAAGGTTGCGCCGCCGACCCGGCGGGCCGCCGCGATTGCCGTGATCGAGAATCCGCTTGCAGGCCGGTACGTCGAGGATCTCTCGCCGCTGATCGAAATCGGCGAGGAACTCGGCGACCTGCTTTCGAAAAGAGCGGTGGCAGCACTCGGCATCGACGGCGCCAAGGCACACAGCTACGGCAAGGCCGCGGCGGTCGGCGAGAACGGCGAGCTCGAGCATGCGGCCGCAATCCTGCATCCGAAGATGGGCGCGCCGGTGCGGAAGGTCCTGAGCAAGGGCGCGGCGCTGATCCCGTCGTCGAAGAAACGTAGTGGCCCCGGAACCACGCTGGACATTCCGCTCGGCCACAAGGATGCAGCCTTCGTGCGCAGCCATTTCGACGGCATGGAAGTGCAGATCAACGATGCGCCGCGCGCCAACGAGATCATGGTCGCGGTCGCAGTCACTGACAGCGGCAGGCCGTTGCCGCGCGTCGGCGGACTGACGGTTTCGGAAGTCAAAGGCGAAGACGGTTTGAGATAGTTTCACAGGACATTGGAGGTAGGGATGCGACGGAGACACTTACTGGGCGCGGGCCTGGCGATCGCCGTTGCCGGCATGGCTGGCAACGCAATGGCGCAGAGCGAGATCAAGATCGGCGAGATCAACAGCTATTCGCTGTTGCCGGCCTTCACCGAGCCCTATCGCAAGGGCTGGCAGCTCGCGGTCGAAGAGATCAATGCCGCGGGCGGCATCAACGGCAAGAAGCTCGTCGTCGTCTCCAAGGATGACGGCGGCAAGCCCGCGGATGCGACGACGGCCGCCAACGAACTGGTGTCGAGCGAAAACGTCGCGATGCTGACGGGCACGTTCCTGTCCAATATCGGTCTCGCCGTCTCCGACTTCGCCAACCAGAAGAAGGTGTTCTTCCTGGCGGCCGAGCCGCTGACCGACGCCATCACCTGGTCGAAGGGCAATCGCTACACGTTCCGCCTGCGTCCCTCGAACTACATGCAGGCCGCGATGCTGGTGGAAGAGGCTGCCAAGTTGCCTGCAAAACGCTGGGCGACGATTGCGCCGAACTATGAATATGGCCAGTCGGCGGTTGCGGTGTTCAAGAAGCTGATGTCGGAGAAACGTCCTGACATCCAGTGGGTCGACGAGCAGTGGCCGCCGCAGGGCAAGATCGACGCCGGTCCGGTGGTGCAGGCGGTTGCCGCCGCCAATCCGGAAGCCATCCTCAACGTCACTTTCGGTGCCGATCTCGTCAAGCTCGTGCGCGAAGGCAATACCCGCGGCCTGTTCAAGAACCGCTCGGTGGTCTCCTTCCTGACCGGCGAGCCGGAATACCTCGACCCGCTGAAGGACGAGACGCCGGAAGGGTGGATCGTCACCGGATATCCCTGGTACGACATCAAGACGCCGGATCATGACAAGTTCCTGAAAGCGTATCAGGCCAAGTTCAACGACTATCCGCGCCTCGGCTCGATTGTCGGCTACCAGACCATCAAGGCGGCTGCGGCGATCCTGGCGAAGGCCAACTCGACCGACCCGGAGAAGCTGATCGCTGCGACCGAAGACCTGTCGATGCCGTCGCCATTTGGCGAGATCACCTTCCGCAAGATCGACCACCAGTCGACGCTTGGCGCCTTCGTCGGCAAGACCGCGCTGAAGGACGGCAAGGGCTTGATGGTTGGTTCGGTCTATCGCAAGGGGGCGGATTATCTCCCGGGCGACGCCGAAGTGGCAAAGCTGCGTCCGAAGGATTGAGAGTGCTTCTCCCTCGCCCCGCGCTTGCGGGGAGAGGGGCGGGGTGAGGGGCTATCTCCACGAGTCGGACTCGCAGAGACAGTCGCTCACCACTATCCAGGGCCTCATGGTTCGAGACGCGCGGCGTTGCCGCACTCCTCACCATGAGGGATTACCAGACCCTCATCCTGAGGAGGCGCGAAGCGCCGTCTCGAAGGATGAAGGCCCCGATCTTTCACCAACGCCGGACCGCCCATGGCCTTCTACTTCGTTCAGTTCCTGACCGGTCTCGCCAGCGCGGCGTCGCTGTTCCTGGTCGCGTCGGGCCTGTCGATCATTTTCGGCGTGACGCGGATCGTGAACTTTGCGCATGGCGCGTTCTACATGCTCGGCGCCTATGTCGCGTTCACGCTGACCGAGCGCTTCTCCGGCGCGCTCGGATTCTGGGGCGGGATCGTCGCGGCGGCGCTGGTCGTGGCCGTCGTCGGCGTGCTGGTCGAGATGGTGCTGCTGCGGCGGATCTATCATGCGCCGGAACTCTTCCAGTTGCTGGCGACGTTCGGCCTCACTTTGATGGTTCAGGATATCGTGGTGATGATCTGGGGGCCGGACGATCTGCTCGGCCGCCGCGCGCCCGGCTTCAAGGGCGCGGTCGATTTCTTCGGCCAGAACATCCCGAGTTATGACCTGTTCCTGATCGCCCTCAGTCCGGTCGTGCTCGGCATTCTCTGGCTGTTGTTCCAGCGCACGCGCTGGGGCGTGCTGGTGCGCGCGGCGACGCAGGATCGCGACATGGTGGCGGCGCTCGGCGTCAATCAGAAATGGCTGTTCACCAGCGTGTTTGCGCTCGGCGTGTTTCTCGCCGCACTCGGCGGCGCACTGCAGATCCCGCGCGATGCCGTGCACCATGCACTCGACCTGCGCATCATCGTCGAGGTGTTCGTGGTCGTGGTGATCGGCGGGCTCGGCAGCATCATCGGCGCCTTCGTCGCCGCCGTGCTGGTCTCCGAACTCAACGCGTTCGGCATTCTCATTTTCCCGAAGATCTCCATCATCCTGGTGTTCCTGGTGATGGCGGTGGTGCTGATCGTGCGTCCCTGGGGCCTGTTCGGCAAGCCGGAAGCGGCGGCGCGCCGCACGCCGGGGCTAACCGTCAATCCGTGGCGGCCGCTGAACTCGGCTGAGCGGTTGATGTCGGTCGGCGCGCTGGCGCTTGCGGCCATGCTGCCGCTGTTCGCCGGCAACTACGCGCTCACCGTCGGTTCGGAAATCGCGATCTTCGTGATCTTCGCCGCAAGCCTGCATTTCCTGATGTCGGTCGGCGGGCTCGCCTCGTTCGGCCACGCCGCCTATTTCGGGCTCGGCGCCTATGGCGTCGCGTTCCTCGCCAAGGCGGCGGGGCTGCCGATGATCGTATCGCTGCTGCTCGGTCCGGTGCTGGGCCTGTTGGGCGCCGCGGTGTTCGGATTCTTCGCCGTGCAACTCTCCGGCGTCTATTTCGCCATGCTGACGCTGGCCTTTGCGCAGATCGTCTGGTCGATCGCGTTCCAATGGGTGGCGGTAACCGGGGGCGACAACGGCATTTTGGGTGTCTGGCCGGATAAGTGGGCGGCGGGCCCGGCCGCCTTCTACTGGCTATCGCTTGCAATCGCCGCGGTCGCCGTCACCGTGCTGCGGGTGATCGTATTCTCGCCGTTCGGCTTTGCACTGCGCGCGACGCGGGATTCGCCGCTGCGCAGCGAGGCGATCGGCATCAACGGCAAGCGCGTGCAATGGACCGCGTTCGTCATATCGGGCACGGTCGCGGGCATCGGCGGCGCGTTGTTCGCCTATCTCAAGGGGAGCGTCTTCCCCGATAGCCTTGGCATCTCGCTGTCGGTTGACGCGCTGGTCATGGTGCTGCTCGGCGGCGTGGAGACGGTTTCCGGGGCTGTCATCGGCGCCATCGTGTTCAAGGCGGCGAATATCTGGCTGGTCAGCCAGACCGATCTCTCGAAACTGGTGCTGGGCGGCTTCATCGTCTTGATGGTGGTGGCATTCCCGAAGGGCATCGTCGGCACGCTGGAGACGATCTGGAATCGCCGCCGATCCACCGATACGAAGTCCGCGCTCGCCACCTCCCGCGTGGAGGTCGCCGAATGAGCATGGTCCCGACATTGCTGAAGGTCGAAGGCTTGAGCAAATCCTATGGCGGCGTCCATGCTGTGCGCAGCGTGTCGTTTGAATTGCGCGCCGGCGAAATCCTGGCGCTGATCGGGCCCAACGGCGCAGGCAAAAGCACCTGCTTCGACATGCTCAACGGCCAGAACACGCCGGACAGCGGCCGCATCACGCTGTTGGGCGAAGATACGATCGGGCGCAAGCCGCGCGCGGTCTGGCGGCTCGGCGTCGGCCGCACGTTCCAGATCACCGCGACGTTCCCGACCATGACCGTGCGCGAGAATGTGCAGGTCGCGCTGGTGTCGTATGGCAGGCAATTGTTCAATCTCTGGGGCTCGACCGCGCAGTTCGCGCGCGACGAAGCGGGGCGGCTGCTCGACCTCGTCGGCATGGGCGCCTATGCCGAGCGGCCCTGCGGCGAGCTCGCCTATGGCGACCTCAAGCGGCTGGAGCTTGCCATCGCGCTCGCCAACCAGCCCCGGCTGCTGCTGATGGACGAGCCGACCGCCGGCATGGCGCCGCGCGAGCGGATCGAATTGATGCGGCTCACCGCGCGCATCGCCCGCGAACAGTCGATCGGCGTGCTCTTCACCGAGCACGACATGGACGTGGTGTTCGAGCATGCCGACCGCATCCTCGTCCTGAACCGCGGCAGCCTGATTGCGGAAGGCTCGCCTGAGGAAGTTCGCGGCAATCCGCAGGTGCGTGCGATCTATCTCGGCGAAGGCCTGGTCTATGACGCGCGTCACCGCGAAGGAGCCGGCGCATGAAGCTGCAGGTCGCCGATCTCAACAGCTTCTACGGCCCGGCGCATATCCTGTTCGATATCGCGCTCGAGGTCGGCGAGGGCGAAGTGGTGGCTTTGCTCGGCCGCAACGGCGCCGGCAAGTCGACCACCTTCCGCTCCATCGTCGGCCTGGTCGAGAACCGCTCGGGCCGGATCATGTTCGAAGGCAAGGACGTCTCGCGCGAGCCGACGCATGCGATCGTGCGTGGCGGGCTCGGCTATGTGCCGGAAGAGCGGCGCATCTTTACGGATCTCACGGTCGAGGAAAACCTCGAAGTCGGCCGGCAACCGAAGCGGCCGAATGCGCCATTCTGGACGCGCGAAAAACTTTTCACGCTGTTTCCGAATCTTGGCGAGATGCGCAACCGCCCAGGTGGGCGCATGAGCGGCGGCGAGCAGCAGATGCTGACGATCGCGCGGACGCTGATGGGCAATCCGTCGCTGGTGCTGCTCGACGAGCCCTCGGAGGGCCTGTCGCCGAAAATCGTCGAGCAGATGGTCGACGCCATCCTGGCGATGAAGAAGGAAGGCGTCAGCATCGTCGTCTCCGAGCAGAACCTGCATTTTGCGCGGCTGATCTCGGACCGCGCCTACATCATCGAACGCGGCAAGATCTGCTTCGGCGGCATGATGGCTGAACTCGACGCGCGGCCCGACATCCGCGACGCGCATCTGTCGTTGTGATCGGCGAAAGGAAGGGGCGGGGGACGCAGATGGGAAGGAGTGTTTCGCCGAAACGAGCGGTCAAGCCGGCGCGGCCGTCCTACATTCTCGACGAGCAGATCGGCTTCATCCTGCGCCAGGTCTGGCAGCGCCATGCCACCATCTTCGCCCGCGAGATCGGCATCAATCTGACGCCGACGCAATGGGCGGCCGTCTCGAAGCTCGTCGAGACCGGGCCGTGCTCGCAGAATCTACTTGGACGACTGACGGCGATGGATGTCGCGACCATCAAGGGCGTGATCGACCGCCTCACCGCGCGGGGCCTGACCGAGACCAGCCCGGACCCCGAGGACGGCCGCCGCCTGCTCGTGAGCCTCACGCGTGCCGGCCAGCAACTGGCCGAAAAGGCCGCGCCGAACGCGCTGGCGATCTCCAGGGAAACGTTGGCGCCGCTGGACGCCAAGGAGCGCGAGACGCTGATTGCGCTGCTCGACAGACTGCGTTGAGGGCCCTGTCCGGGCGTATACTCATAAAGCCTGCGCCTGCATCGCTGATAAAGGGCACCTTGTAGTTTGTTATCATCGCTAGCTCAGCAGTGTACCGCCATCCTTTTCGGCCAAGTCACCTTTTTTTTTCCGCCCTTGGCGAAGCCAGCGACGCCGCCGGAGAATGACTGCCAGTTCACAGTTTTTGCTGGCTTGTAAAGTCGCTGAAGGACGCGCAGTCTAGTCTGCGCGGGGCCCTCTCCCGGTAGTCTGGGCCTGATGATGCTCTCGATTGCGCGGCATCAAATCATGATTCGGAACGGACTTTATCTAGCTGAGACAAGGTTTCTGGACGGCGTGGAAGCCTACAACCGACATGTCATGGTGCTGCACGATGGCACGATGCACGGAGGCGGAGGATTCTACTATACCGTCGGAAGCTACACCTGTTCTGGCGACAAGTGGAAAGGTGAAATGACGAGCCGAGAGCATTCGCCTATTTCTGGTACGTATCCATGGGCACGAAAGGTTCTTACCATTGGATTTACCGGGACCTATTGGGATGACGGTGCCGAGTTCGAAGCCACGGCACTAGCTGGCAAGCAATCCTTTCGATTCAAATCCGTCTACCGGTTGCTCTTCGCAGGTTGAAAGAGTTGCAACGTGGAGGCCTTTAAGTGGCCGCTACGGGTCAAAACCGGTGCTACACCTGATTGAGGAGAATTTCTGCTTAAGACCCCAGAGCCGACGTCTGCACCTCTATGAGTGCACGTCCTAAACCAGGCTGAGCGCCAGCGCGATTGCGCCCACCAGAACAAGGCTGACCGCCCAGGTGGTATCCAGGTTGAACCAGCTCTGCGAGATGAATTTGAGGCCGAGATAACGGTAGGCGAGCCAGGCGCAGCATCCGCCGGCGGCGATCATCGCCACGGCGTGGACGACGGCGACCAGCACGGCCATGCCGAGATTGGCGTTGATCAGCGTGCCGGCGGCGGCGTGGCCGCTGTCGAGTTCGGCTTCCCGGCAGAGACCGAGATAGATCGGCACCAGCATCAGCGCCGCGCCATGGGCGAGCGCTACGGCGAAGGACCACAGCCCCAATTGCGCCGGCGATATCCGCGCCAGGGCTTTTGGGTGACGCCGGTTGGCGAGCCGAAACAGACCGAAGCCGATGACAAGCAGGCTGGCGCCGATCTGGATCGTCCGCTGCCATTCGATGACGGCGACGAGCAGCGCAAAGGGAAGGAGCACGAGCAGCATCGCCAGCAAATGGCCGGCCGTGAGCGGCCACAGCGCCGCCACCAGCGCCCGCGGGCTCCGCTCCATCAGTCCAGCTGAAACGGCGAGCGGCCACCCCATGCCGGGATTGACGCCGTGATAGAGGCCGCTCGCGATCACAGCCAGCCAGAGCCAGGCAGGTGTCCAGTCGGCTGCGCTCAATTTCAAACCGACGGATAGCAGAATGAATCCGTCGAGCAATCGCCGCCGTCGAGCCGGACCTGATGCGCGCGGTAACCGTCGGGGAAATTCACCCAGTAGTCTTTCGCCAGTTCGAGGCCGCCGTCCGGCTTCGCGTTGGCCATCACCATGGCTCCCGGAACACCATCGGGATAGAACTGGTTGTCCCAGGTCGAGTAGAGCGAGTTGGTCCAGTACACCCGCTTGCCGTCACGGCTGATCTCGACCATCTGCGGACCGCCGGCAAAGGCCTTGCCGTTGGGGTGCGGCGTGCGGCGCGCGATGCCGCCGATGTGAACCGAGCCGGCCAGCTTCGGCTTTCGCGGCTCCCGGACGTCGTATTGACGCATCTCGCCGGTGCCCCAGCAGGCGACGTAGAGGAACTTGTCGTCCATCGACAGGTCGATATCAGATACCAGCGGCGGCACGGCGCCGAACCCCTGCAGCAGCGGCGGCAGTTGCTCCTTCGCCGCGGGCTCGGGTGGGATCGTCGCCGTCTTCTCGATGTGAAACTTGCCGCCCTCGCGCCACCAGGTCCAGATCGAGCCTTCGAGATTGGTGGTGTCGACCACGACGCCGAGGAAGCCGTATTCTCTGACAGGATCGTGCGCGGGACGCACTTCCAGCGCCATCTGATGGTTGGCGCCGAGATCAATGGTCTGCACATTGCGTCGCGCGCGCAGGTCCCAGAAATGAATCCGGTGGCCGTATTTGTTGGAGAGCAGGTCCTCCGGGACGATGCCGTTCTCGAACTGCGGCGGCAGCGCCCACTCGCTCGTCACCATGTAATCGCGCGGCAGATTCCACCAGAAATCATAATGCAGGGTTTGCGGACCGCGATCGAGCTCCCAGCGGCCGAGCACCTCGAACGTCTCGCAATCCATGATGAAGACGCCGGGCGGTCCATCGGTGCCGTTCTTGCCACCGCCACCGAGCGTAGAGATGTAAATGCCTTCCGGCCCGCAATGAACGGTGTGGGGCCGCGAATATCCCGTCTTCCTGAAGATCTCTTCAGGCTCGATGATCTTGTGGATTGCCGCCTTGGTTGGATCCGGCTTGGTGTCGACGATATAGATGCGGGACGAGCGCATGCCGGGAATGATGAGATAGCGGCGCTCGAGGAAGGCGTGTCCGGTCAGCGGTGACAGTGCCGACGAGCAGGCGTTCCAGCCGAAATGGTGAAACTCGTCACCCTTGTTGGGCATCGTCACGGTGTGCACGACCTGGCCGTAACTTTGGGAGTCCGGCTTGACGTCGATCACGGCAAGCGCATCCGGCTTTGAGAAGTCCGGGCTGAGCAGCACGGTATAGGCGAAGCTCTCCGGCGGAGCTTCCATGGCAAGCTTTGGCGAAGCGTGAAACGTGGGATCGGGCCGAATATTCATCGTACTGCCTCCCTGTTTGCCTCGATGGTCAGCGACACGGCTCAGCGGCATGCAGCAGCAAGAAATCGCCCGGCTCGTTGAGTTCCTCTCGCGAGCGCCGCCGGCCGGGGTTTGCCGGTCGACAATACACGCAATACGACCGGTCGAAAATAACGATAGTGCCAGCGATTCGACTGGACCACCAATCAGCCGATCACAGAGAACAGGTGGTCCGCGATCTAGCGCGTTCTACTTGATCGTCACGGTAATTTTTTCGGAGATGACCGGAGGGACGTGTGGATAGTGCTCGGCGTCGCCCAGCACGAGCTGAAGTGTGTGCTTGCCGGGCGGAAGTTCGATCCGGGCTTCGGTCTGGCCCGCTCCGAAATGCAGATGCGACTTGTCTTGCGGGATCGGTTCGTTCGGATTGATGGGTTCATTCACGTCGACCAGAAGATGGTGATGGCCGCTGTTCGGGTAGGTGTCGCCCGCGTGAGTTACGCCCATGTTGCGCAGACCAAAGCGGCACCAGAACGCGCCCTTGATGACGGCGCCGTTCTGCGGCCACACGAAATAGAGACGCGCATCCTTCGCGGAGGGTTTTCCTTGAGCGCAGGCGGCGAACGGCAGGCAAGTGAGCGCTACTGACAGAGCGATCCACTGCATGACCTTCATGACTGCCTCTCAACCTCATGGGGATAGCGCAACGCGGAACCCGTGGGTGGGATATCGCACATTGGTGTCATAGCTGCCGCGGTTTGAGGCCCGGGCATAATTGGAGTCTTTCCTCCACGAGCCGGAACGCATCACATGCGAGGGGCACTCGCTCTCGACCCACGCAGATCCGTCCGTGGGAGCGCCTTGGTAGTTCTTGTGCCAGCAGTCTTCGACCCACTGATCGACACTGCCGCCCATGTCGAACAGCCCAAAGGGATTTGGCTTCAGGCTGCCGACCTTGACGGGTTGATCGACGGCCGGAATGTCAGCGCAGTTCTTGCAATTGACCATGCCGGGCTGAAACTGATCGCCCCACCAGTATCTGGTTTGCGTGCCGCCACGTGCCGCATATTCCCATTCGGCTTCACTCGGCAGGCGATATGGTTTTCGAGTGGCTTGCGCGAGCCAGGCGACATATTGCTTGGCGTCGCTCCAGCTTATGTTGGCAACGGGCGCATCGTCTTTTCCGGTCGCGGTAAAGCCGCAGGCCTTTGCGGCGGCGCATGCGTTCCATTCCCGCACGGAGACGGGGAATTTCCCCATCGCAAAGGGCTTGATCGTTACCTGGCGGACCGGCTTTTCCGAAACGTCTTCGTTGCTGCCCATCGCGAAGCTGCCACCCCGAAGGGAAATCATCTCGGGCTCTCGAACCGACACGGCGGCTTGCGTCGTCGGTAGAGGCTCGGGAACGGCGGGAGCTGCCGACGGCGCTAGCGGTGCCGCCAGTTTTGCTGCCGGAGGCGACGGTTCTGGTGACGGTTCAGGCTGCGTCACCTTCTGTTGTTGAGTTGGCGCCGCTGTCGGAGCAGGCTGGGACGGAGGCGGTGATGATCTCGCGACTGTCGTCGGTGCCTTCGGCACTTCCGCCGGAGCTGAAACGGGCGCTGACGCCTGTTCGGTCGCCTTGCGAGCCGGCGCGAACAGGCTCCAGAGAGTGCCTCCTGCGATGATCAGCAATGCAAGGATGAGCAGGAAGGTTAGGATCCTTTCGCGTCGCTTCCGGTTCTCGTGCAGTGCGGACGGGTCGGGAAGCACGCGGTAGACGCGCACCGGATCGGTGATGTTCTTGACCTTTCGATCACCGAGCGACTCATACCCGCAAACCAGCTTATGCTTTATCTGTTCGTAGATGCCGCCGGAGATATAGACTTCGCCGGGAGCGGCTATGCCCTCAAGCCGGGTCGCAATATTGACGCCGTCGCCATAGACGTCATCGGTTTCGATGATGACGTCGCCAAGATTGACGCCAATCCGGTACTCGATCCAATGATGCTTGGGCAGCGATGCATTGCGGCCAACCACATTTTGCTGGATCACGATGCTGGATCGCACGGCCTCGACGGGGCTGTCGAAAATGGCGATGAAGCCGTCGCCCGTGGTTTTGACGAGCCTGCCGTGGTGTTCTCTGATGGTCGGTTCGATGAGGTCGCGCTCAAGCCGCTTGACGCGGTTGTGCGTCCCTTCCTCGTCGATCTGCATCAGGCGGCTGTAACCGGAGATGTCGCCTGCGACGATCGCAGCAAGACGGCGCGGCATCGGCTCGCGCTGTGGGTCACCAGTTCGGCCTGACTTGATGTCGCGGATCTGGGCCATGGAGATTGGTTTCCAAAACTGATTACAGTATGAGGCAAACAATCTTTCCAACGCCCACACCGTACCATGCTGGCTGTTCGCCGCAAAGCAGCCGTACGCGGGTTCCATGCTGGATCATCGGTCTAAGTGTGAGTGAAATCACAAGAATCAGGGTGACCGCCCGGCACCTATCCCGGATACCGGTAGACGATCCCGGTCCTCGCGATTGTGTGAACAGAGGCGCTAAGCACGGCGATGCCAGGACGTGTAGGCGCGGCGAGTTTGGTTCCTCTTTCGACAGGCAGAGGTCAATCTTGCCCCGGCCATCTGACGCGGTAGCGGATTTCACTGCCGTCGCGATTGGCCTGCCACACCCCGAACTCCGGCGTATGCGGCGCCTTGGCCGAGAGCCCGATCAGATAGAGCCGGTCAGGCTGGCCCTTGATCTTGATCTCCAATTGCCGGTGCGCCGTGCGGAAGGCGAGCTGCACTTGGCCGGCGATGACCGGCCTGTCGTCATCGCGGCGGAACAGATCGGGCCGGATCTCGCCCGGCATGGTGTTCAGATCGGTCTGCAGTTCAGCCGCTATGTCACGGGCCGAACTCGGCAATGCCGCTCCGGCGGGCAAGCGAACCTCAAAGACGAGCAGCGGGTTGGGGGCATTCGGATTGAGCCAGGGCGTCGCTGTCGTGACGGCATAGACATAATAGGTCGTGCCGGCCGCGGCGCAGAGCGCAACGAGAATCGCTGCTGCCCTCAGGCTGTTGCGGAGAAGTCCGCCGCTGTTTCCTTCGCCGCGCAGCCGCCTCGCGAGCGCCGTGCCGAGCAGGAGGCCTCCGACGGCGCCGCATGGCGCAAACACCAATAGCGCCAGCACGCCTGACATGATCGGATCGGCCCGGTTTCCGAAGCCGACCAGTTCAAGCAGCAGCAACGTCGCGACAAAGCCGATGATCGCGCCGACGACCCCGCCGGCGACTTGCAATGAATTCTTCAAATGTTCCTCGAAGGTCTGAACAAATGGCCATCAGGCCAGCCCGCATTGGACGGGGCTATCAGGCAATTCGTTCACGGCCTTCGAGGCTTAATGTGACTTTTTCACGTGGCGCCGGCGTCGTGGTGCCGCGGCTGGCCGTCATCAATGTCCGCTGTCGATCTCCGGCACTTTCCCGGCGGGCGGCGTGTTGCGGCTGCGCTGGGTGCGGACGATGCCGTCGATGATGGTCATGCCGATGCCGGGGAGGTCGCCGAGCTGCACGCTTTCGAGGATGTTCTTGCCGGGCGAGTGCTGCGCCTTGTCCATCAGGACGAAGTCCGCCGAGCGCCCGACTTCGATGATGCCGCAGTCGAGCTCGCGCATGCGCGCGGTATTGCCGGTCGCAAGGCAGAAGGCGAGTTCGGCCGGCAGGTCGCCGAGCGAGGAAAGCATCGAGACCATGCGAAGGATACCGAGCGGCTGCACGCCGGAGCCGGCGGGCGCGTCGGTGCCGAGGATGACGCGGTGCAGGTCGCCCATCTCGCGCGCGGTGCGCAGCGTGAACAGCGCCGAGCGCTCGTTGCCGTTGTGAACCAGCTCCAGCCCGCGCTTGCAGCCCTCGCAGATACAACGGATCTGGTCGTCGGGTAGCGCGGTGTGGCCACCATTGATGTGGCCGACCACGTCGGTGTCGGCTTCCAGCACCACGTCCTTGTCGATCAGGCCGGAGCCAGGGATTGACGGGCCGCCGGTGTGGATCGTGCTTTGAATGCCGTATTTGCGCGCCCAGCCGACCATCTTGCGCGCGGTCGGGCCGTCCTTGACGCCGCCAAGGCCGACTTCGCCGAGCAGCTTGACGCCGGCCGCAGCCATTTCCTTGAAGTCGTCTTCCACCATCTCGCATTCGATGACAGGCGCGCCGGCATGAACCTTCACGCCGCCGGGCCGTAGCGTCCAGAATGCGCGCTGCGCAAAGATTGCCATCGCTTTCACGCCGACGACGTCGCGGGGACGGCCGGGCATGTGCACCTCGCCGGCGGAGATCATGGTGGTGACGCCGCCGTGGAGATAGCTGTCGATCCAGTTGATCTGGTTCTGCCGCGGCGTCCAGTCGCCCGCGACGGGATGGACGTGGCTGTCGATCAGGCCCGGCGCGACGGTGGTGCCGTTGGCGTTGACGATCGTGGTGGCGCCCTCGATATCGACGTCCTTGAAGCGTCCGATCGCGGTGATCTTGCCGTTCTCGGCCACGATCGTATCGCCATCCAGGATCGGCTTTTCCAGTGCCCCCGAGAGCAGCAGCCCGATATTGCGGATCACCAGCTTGCTCGGGCCGGTAGCCTGGGGTGCGTCGTGGGCCATGGTTTTTCCTTTTGCTTCAATGCCTTCGCCGGACATTCTGCCCGGCTTGACGATCCGATCAAGCTGGATTATTCATTTGTATACGAATGATCGTATACGAATGATACGGCCGGTCAATCCGGCCAGCAGGTCAGGAAACGGTGCGATGAGCAATTTCAACCAGGAAAGCGTCTTGAGCGTCCATCACTGGACCGACACGCTGTTCAGCTTCACCACCACCCGCGATCCCTCGTTCCGTTTCCGCAACGGCGAGTTCACCATGATCGGGCTCAAGGTCGGCGAGAAGCCGCTGCTCCGCGCCTATTCAGTCGCCAGCGCCAATTACGAGGACCGGCTCGAATTCTTCTCGATCAAGGTGCCGGACGGGCCGCTGACTTCGCGGCTGCAGCACCTGAAGCAGGGCGACGAGATCATCGTCAGCCGCAAGGCCACCGGCACGCTGGTCATCGACAACCTGGAAGACGGCCGCAACCTCTATCTGATCGGGACCGGTACCGGGCTGGCGCCGTTCCTTTCCGTGATCAAGGATCCCGAGACCTATGAGCGGTTCGAGAAGGTGGTGCTGCTGCACGGCTGCCGCCGCGTCGCCGAGCTCGCCTATGGCGAGATGATCACCGAAAAGCTGCCGAACGACGAGCTTATCGGCGAGTACATCCGCAACCAGTTGATCTATTACCCGACCGTGACGCGCGACCCGTTCCGCAACCGCGGCCGCATCACCGACCTGATCACGTCAGGCAAGCTGTTCGGCGACATCGGGCTGGCCTCGCTCGATCCCGCGCACGACCGCGTCATGATCTGCGGCAGCCCGGCGCTGGTGGCCGACACCCGCACGTTGCTCAACGGCAAGGGCTTTGTCGAAGGCAATCACGGCGAGCCGGCGCAGTTCGTGGTCGAGAAGGCGTTCGCGGAGCGGTAATCTCCAGACCCTCATGGTGAGGAGCGCGGAACGCGCGTCTCGAACCATGAGGCCACAGCGGGGGCCTCGTCCTTCGAGACGCTTGCTACGCAAGCTCCTCAGGATGAGGGGATAGATGGTGCCGAGCCGCACACAACTAAGGCCGCACCGCCGGCGCTTCCAGCGCCATGCCCCGCGCCCGGCCCATCAAATACAGTTCGAGCTCCACCAACTCCGGCGCGCCATAGTCATAGGCCTGCGCGCGGATGCCGGTGATGCACGCGCGCAGCCGCCGCTGCAGCGATCCCAGCGATTGCCATTCCAGCCGGTAGAGCGGGTAGCCGGTCGGGTGTCCTTGCGTGATCGCGGAGCCGGCGAGGCGCTTGTCCCAGTTATCGTCATGGCAATTCGTGCAGCCGAGATTGAGCTGGCCCTGCCGCTGCATGTAAAGCTCGCGTCCCTTGGCGATGAACGGCGCAAGCTGCGGATCGGCGCCGGTTTCGATCGGCACGCCCTGCGACTGCCGCGCGACGAAGGCGGTGAGCGCCAGCAATTCGCGGCTCTCGAAGGGAAGCGGCGTTGCCTGCTGGTGGTTGCTGCGGCACGAATTGATCCGCTGCTCCAGATCGATCGGACGGCCGGTTGCCTTGTCGAAAGCAGGGTAGCGGGCGGCGACGCCCTTCATGCTGGTGCGGGCGTCACCATGGCAATCGGCGCAGGCCTTCTCCGTCGCGCCCGACTTGCGCTTCCACAATGCTTCGCCGTCGAGCACCCAGAGCATGCCGGGATTGGCGGTATCCTCGTCCTGGATCGCCCTGGTGTCCGGCTTCATGAAGCTGTAGCCGGAGCGGCGTTCGGCCTGCGGAATTTCGGTAGCGCCAACGGCGCCCGCCACCAGCAGCGCGGCGGTTATGGCGCCGAAAGATCTCATTCGACGGTGATCGAAGCGGACGCGGTTTCGGAAAAACCCTTGTCGCCGATCCATTCGAACTCGAACTTGCCGCTTTGGGTAACGGTCGTGAAGAAGGTGATGAAGGGATTGGCCGAGATCGCCGGAAACAGATCGGCGCGGAAAATCTCGGCGCCGTTGAAGCGGCACGTAAAGCTCGTGATGATGTCGCGCGGCACGACTTCGCCAGTCGCCGTATGGCGATAACCAGTTTCCATGATGTGCGACATCAGTGTCTTGATCTCGATAATGTCGCCGCGCTTGGCTTTCGCCGGGACGTTGATCAGCGCTGAAGCCATCAGATCAACTCCTCGGTGCAGGCCGCCAGCGTGACGACGACATCGACGCTGGCCGACCAGTACGATCCGTCCGAGAGCTTTGCGATCGCCACGATCTTCTGGCTGTCGGCGAGGCGGACGCGGGTCGATACCTGCGCGCGCCCGGCATGCGGACCCAGATAAAAATTGCCGATGTTCGGCTGCGGGTTCTTTTCGTTGAAGACGTGGATACTTGCGACGTGATCCTCAGGCGCCATCGGGCTGTCGACGCTGACCGTCATCGGCACCGTATTGCCGTTCTCGACCAGCGGCGGGATGTCTAGCTTGACCTTGCCCGTCTTCACCGCGGCGCCATTGGTCACGTTGCGGATGGCGGAGGCGAGCATCGCGGGTGTCGCCTCGGCGGGTCGGACCGTGACGATGGGGACGGCGCCGGCCACGGCGACGCCTCCGGCGAGGCCGAGGAATCGGCGGCGTGTGGTGTCGGGTCGTAATTGCATCGCGTCTTCCTATTCGCGCAGCGTCACGAGATACGCCACGATGTCTTCGATCTGTTCCGCCGACAGGATCGGCTTGTCGCGCCATACCGCTCCGACGCGTTGAAGGCCGTCGAGTCGGTAGTAGGACGGCATGATCGTCTCGGCATTGAGGCGCGACGCATCCACCAGGCGGAGCCGTAGTTGACCTTCCGACCAGCGGCGGCCGGAACCGGAAAGGTCGGGCGCCAGGTCGCCCTGGAATTTCTGTTCGGGAAATGGGCCGCTGTGGCAGAGGATGCAAGTGCTGGAACGTTCCACCACAAGTGCTCGCCCTCGCGTTGCGTCCCCGGCTCTGCCCGTCAACGACTGCGGAATAGCGTCGCCATCGACGGAATAGCCACGAAGTTCCGTCGCGGCAGCCAGGCCGGGCAGGGCGAGCAGGACCCCGGCAATGATGTGGGCCGACGTGAGATAGCTGAGTCTAGCCAAAGACTTCCGCCGTAATGGTCGTAAACCAGGATTGCGCGTAGTCAGCTTCGCGCGCGCGGAATTCGCGGGGTACGTCCGCCGGGCTGACGCCGCCGGCGCCTTCGACATCGGCCAGCACGCCGTTCTTAGGCTGGTAGACGCCGGCCACCGAGATGCCATAGCCGGGAGCCGCGAGGCTGTAGCAGGTATTGATCAGCTTTGGCGAAGCAGGCGTGCCACCCGACAGCAGCGTCGCGATCGCCGCCGCGCAGACCTTGGCCTGTGCGTTTGCGGAAAATGCCGATTTCGGCATGGCGCCGGCGAGACAGGCATCGCCGATGACATGGATGTTCGGCGCCGATTTCGATTCGAAGGTGACGGGGTCAATCGCGCACCAGCCGGTGTTGTCGGTGGCGCCGGCTGACGTCGCGATACGGCCGGCCCGCTGCGGCGGAATGACGTTGGCCACTTGCGCGGTGTGATTGCCGAAATCGGTGATCAGCGTGTTGGTCGCGGGATCGACGGCGTTAACCTTGCCGCCCTGCGACAGCGAAACCCATTCGACCATACCAGGATAGAACTCCTTCCAGGCATTCTGGAACAGGCGCTGCTTGGAGAAGGTGTCCTTGGCATCGAGGATGATCAGCTTCGAGCGCGGCTTCTTGGTTTTCAGATAATGCGCAATCAGGCAGGCGCGTTCGTAAGGTCCGGGCGGACAGCGGAACGGATTGGCGGGCGCTGATATCACCACCAGGCCGCCATCCTCCATCGCCTCGAGCTGCTTGCGCAGCAACAGCGTCTGCTCGCCGGCCTTCCAGGCGTGCGGCATCTTCGAAGCCGCGGCTTCGTCGTAGCCCTGCAGCGCGTCGTAGCGCAGATCGACGCCGGGCGAGAGCACCAGCCGGTCATAGCCGAGCGAGGTGCCGTCGGCGAGGGTGACGGTTCGCGCCGCGCCATCGACGCCGGTCGCTGCCTGCGCCACCACGGTCGCGCCGCCGGCGGCGATCTTGTCATAGCCGAATTGCTGCTGCTCGATCGAACGCAGCCCGGCGATGACGTTGTTGCTGAACGGGCAGGCGGTGAAGGTCTTGTTCGGCTCGACCAGCGTGACCTGCAATTTCGGATCGATCTGCTTGAGGGCGCGCGCACAACTCGCACCGCCAAAACCGCCGCCGATCACGACGACACGCGCGGCGGCTTGCGCGAACGCGGGTAGGGGAAACGTCAGGGCCGTTGCAGCGGCCGCGCTGGCGCCGAAGAATTCCCGGCGGCTGATGCGATGGCTGATACCCATGCCGGCCCCCTTACTTCTGTGCCGCGAGCCACGCCGCAATCGCGCGCACCTCGTCGTCCGAAAAACCCTTGGCGATGCGGTTCATCACCGTGGCGGGAATCGAGCCGTCGCGAAATCCGGTCATCGCGGTCACGATCTCATTGGCGTCGCGGCCGTACAGCCGCGTAACGGGCGAGCCTGCCGCTGCATTCGACGAGTGACAGCCGGAGCAGGATGCCACGCCGGGTGGAGGTTCGGAAGCCGCAAGCAGCGGCGTACTCCACGCCATGGCCATGGTAACTGCGGTCGCGACACACAACGCTTTCATCAGCAATCTCCGAAAAGGAGAGCGGCGGCCCCGGAGTGAGGCCGCCGCTCGCTTTTATCAGGCGAACGTGATGTTTTGGTCTTTCAGCGGCACCGAACGTATGCGTTTGCCGGTCGCCGCGAAATAGGCGTTGAGCACGGCGGGCGCGGCGACGCCGATGGTCGGCTCGCCAACACCGCCCCAGAAGCCACCGCTTGGCACCATCACGCATTCCACCTTCGGCATCTCGGCAATGCGCATGGAGTTGTAGGTGTCGAAGTTGGTCTGCTCCATCTTGCCGTCCTTCACCGTGCAGCCGCCGTAGAACAGCGCGGACAGGCCGTAGACAAAGGAGCCCGCGATCTGCCGCTCGACCTGCGCCGGATTGACGATGTAGCCGGGATCGGTGGAAGCGACGATACGGTGCACCTTGATCTTGTTGCCGTCGGTGACGGAGATTTCGGCAGCACCCGCGACATAGCTGCCGTAGCCCATCACCTGCGCAATCCCGCGATAGACGCCTTGCGGCGCGGGCTTGCCCCAGCCGATCTTCTCGGCCACCGCGTTGAGCACGGCGAGATGCTTGGGATGCTTGCTCATCAGCTTGCGGCGGAATTCCACCGGATCCTGGCCGACCGAATGCGCCAGCTCATCCATGAAGCATTCCATGTAGATCGCATTCTGGTTGACGTTGACGCCGCGCCAGAAGCCGGGCGGAACGTGCGGATTGCGCATGGAATGCTCGATCAGCAGGTTCGGCACGGAGTAGCCGATCGCAGCATCACCGGACGGACTGAGGCCCTGGAATGCAGCCGTATCCATGCCGTTCACCAGCGCCGCCGGACGCACGGTGTAGATGATCGACTGGCCGGACAATCGCACATGCAGCGCCGTGAGATTGTTCTCGGCATCGAAGGCGCCGGTCAGCTTGCATTGCGTGACCGGATGGAACTTGCCTTGCGCCATGTCCTCTTCACGCGACCACAACAGCTTGACCGGCGTGCCCGGCATTTCCTTGGCGATGAGAACCGCCTGCCGGACATAATCGGTCATGCCGCGGCGGCCGAAGCCGCCGCCGAGGATGTGCTTGTGCACCTCGCATTTTTCGGCCGGCAGGCCCGAGGCTTCCAGGGTGGCGGCGAACGCCGCTTCGCCGTTCTGCGTGCCGCACCAGACCTCGCATTTATCAGGCGTATAGAGCGCGGTGGCGTTCATCGGCTCCATCGTGGCATGGTTCTGGTAGGGATAGTTGTAGACCGCCTCGACCTTCTTGACGGCCGAGCCGATCGCCGCCTTGGCGTCGCCGTTCTGGTTGCCGATAAAGGCCGGCTGGGAATTGTCGAGACCCTCGGCCAGCCATTTGGCGATCGACTCGCTGGAGACCTTAGCGTTATCACCTTCGTCCCAGGTGATCGGCAGCGCATCGAGCGCGGTCTTGGCGTGCCACCAGGTATCGGCGACGACAGCGACCGCGCTGTCGCCGACCTTCACCACCTTCTTGACGCCCTTCATGCCGGCGACCTTGGCCTCGTCGTAGCTCTTCAGCTTGCTGCCGAAGACCGGTGCGTCCTTGATCGCGGCGTTGAGCATGCCGGGCAGCTTGACGTCGACGCCGTAGATCATTGCGCCTGTCGTCTTGTCGACGGTGTCGAGCCGCTTGACGCCCTTGCCGGCGATCTTCCAGTCCTTCGGATCCTTCAGCTTCACGTCGGCGTCGGCGGGCGGCGTGAGCTTCGCCGCGGCTTCAACCACCTTGCCGTAGGTCGTGGTCTTGCCCGACGGCGTATGGGTGATGACGCTGTTGGCCGCGGTGCATTCCGAGACCGGGACCTTCCACTCGTTCGCGGCGGCCTGCACCAGCATCATGCGTGCGGTGGCGCCGCCCTTGCGGACATATTCCTGGCTGGTGCGGATGCCGCGGCTGCCGCCAGTCGAGAAATCGCCCCAGGCGCGCTTGCGTGCGACACTTTGACCCGGCGTTGGATATTCGGTGACCACCTTCGACCAGTCGCATTCGAGCTCTTCGGCGACGAGCTGGGCGAGGCCGGTGAGGGTGCCCTGGCCCATTTCCGAGCGGGCGATGCGAATCACGGTCGTGTCGTCGGGGCGGATCACCACCCAGACATTGACTTCGGGCGAGCCGTCGGCGGCGCGGACGACCTGCGGTCCGCCGAAGGGAATATCGAGACCGATCGCGAGGCCGGCGCCGGCAGCAGCGGTGCCGATCACAAAGGCGCGGCGGTTGAGCTTGAGATTGGAATTGGGCATGACGTGCTGATTCATGACATCCCCCTCAAGCGCTTGCGGCGGCGTGGATCGCCTCGCGGACCTGCTGGAAGGTCCCGCAACGGCAGATATTGGTGATGGCCTCGTCGATGTCCTTGTCGGTCGGCTTCGGCTTTTCCTTGAGCAGCGCTGCGACCGCCATGATCATGCCGGCCTGACAATAGCCGCATTGCGGCACATCATTGGCGACCCAGGCCTGCTGCACCTTGTGCAGCGTGCCGCCACTGGCGAGACCCTCGATCGTGGTGATCTGCTTGCCGACCGCCTCGCTGACGGTGACGCCGCAGGAGCGCATCGCGACGCCATCGATGTGCACGGTGCAGGCGCCGCATTGTGCAATGCCGCATCCATATTTGGTGCCGGTCAGTCCGACATTCTCCCTGATTGCCCAGAGCAGCGGGGTGTCGTCTTCGACATCCACATTGATTGCCTTGCCGTTGATTGTGAGGTTTGCCATCGCGTATCCCCTTTTCGCTCCATCCACCGAGGGAGCTGCGCGCGGAAGATGGCCCGCAACTTGGAATAGTTCAAATCAAGAAAACGCGTTTTTCCAACGGATGAAAATTGATCGGCCGGTGTTTCGGCGGGTCGGGCACGGTCGTGCCCATCGGCGCGGCCGGGCTATTCTAGGCTATCGAGACGTTCGTTCAGCGTCTTCAAGGTCCGGCTTGCCGCGGCAAGCTCGTTGGGCGTGATCCCCTTGGCCAGCGCATTGGCCCACGGTGCCTGCAAATTCGTGGCCGCCGAAAAGGCATCCTGCCCACGCCGGGTCAGCGCGACGAGATGAGCGCGGCGGTGATTTGGGTTGGGGCGCAGCTCGATGAGGCCATCGTCCCGCATCTCGTTGACGATGCGCTGAACGCCCTGGCGATTAAGCCCCATGCTCCGCGCCAACCACGCCACCGGTTGCAGGCTTGGCGAAAGGGCGATCGCGCCCAGCACCTGCCAGCGCGCGCTGGTCAGGCCGAGGTCGGCCACCAGGCGGTCGCCGGCCGCGAGCAGGCGTCCGTTGAGCCGGAACACCGCCAGTACCAAGTCGGTCAGGGCCTCGCCGCCGGGGGTATGTCGCTTTGTTGCCATTTGACTACTAGTACCCAAAATGACAATATGTTGTCAATTAGCAAACGATATGTGGAGTAACTCATGTTTGCAGGACAGCTAGCGGCGATCGTCGCCGCGGCATTCGCCGGCGCCGCGTTTTTCATCAATTTCGCCGAACAGCCGGCGCGCCTCGGCCTCGATGACCGGAACCTGCTGAAGCAGTGGAAGCCAAGCTACGCGCGCGGTTTCATGATGCAGGCGAGCTGCGCGGTGATTTCAGGCGTGCTCGGCCTGATCGCGGCGTGGCTGACGCGGGACTGGCGCTGGATCGTCGGCGCGGTGCTCATTCTCGCCAACTGGCCGTATACGCTGATCGGCATCATGCCGACCAACCGCGCGCTCGGCGCGATTGACGAGAAGGACGCCGGCCCGCAATCACGTGCGCTGATCGTGAAGTGGGGAGGGTTGCACGCGGTCAGAACGGGGCTCGGGATCGCGGCGACGCTGGCCTATCTGTGGGCGCTCAACTAAGCAGCAACGGCCTTCACGGTTTGTCTGAGCCTACGGTCAAACGCAAAAAACTCATCAGGCTGCCGAGCGCGGCAAATCCGGCTCCGAGCGCCAGCGCCACCGTCGCGCCGTTGTGGCCGGCCAGCGCGAAGCATAGGGCGGCGAGCGCCGCGCCGAGGGTTTGTCCGGTCAGGCGCGCTGTTGCGACGATGCCGCTCGCGCTCCCACTGCGATGCGGCGGCGCGCTCGACATCAGCGCCCGCAAATTGGGCGTCTGAAAAAAGCCGAAGCCGATGCCGCAGATCACGGTGCGCCAGACGATACTGGCAATGCCGGGGTCCGGCGGCAACGTCGCCAGCAGCGCCATGCCGACGCCGAGCAGCACCAGCCCGAGGCCGCCGAGGATGCCGACCGGATAGCGATCGGAGAGCCGGCCGCCGATCGGCGCCATGATCGCCACCACCAGCGGCCAGGGCGTCATGAAGAAGCCGGTCTCCACCTGTGAGCGGTGCAGCACGTCCTCGAAATAGAACGGCAGCGACACGAAAGCCAATCCCTGCACGGCGAATGCGCAGACGGACGTGGCGGCCGACAGCGCGAACATCGGCCGCCGGAACAGGTCGATCGGCAACATCGGCGCCGGATGGTCCTGATATCTGCGGGTAATGGTCCAGCCGAGGGCTAATGCAACGCCAAGCGTGAGCCCGACCAGGACGGGCGGGACCTGATGCGCCGCGCCGCCAATGCCGATGATGAAGAGGCCGAGGCAGCTTGCGGTCAGCGCGGCGCTGGCAAAATCGAACGCGTGCTTTGCGCGCGGCGTTTTTGGCAGGGTCTTGAGACCGATCCAGATCGCGATCACGCCGAAGGGGATGTTGATCGCGAACAGCCAGGGCCACGTTCCGATCGCAAGGATTGCTGAGGCAATGGTCGGGCCGAACGTGAATGCTGTTCCGACCACCAGCGCGTTATGTCCGAAGCCACGGCCCAGCATGCGGGTCGGGTAGACGAAGCGGACCAGCGCCGCATTCACGCTCATGATGCCGCTGGCGCCCAGCCCCTGCAGCGCCCGGGCCGCCGTCAAGCTGGGCAGCGACCATGCCAGGGCGCAGCCGAGGGAAGCCGCCGTGAACAGGATGAGGCCGCCGATATAGATTCGCTCGTGGCCGACGATTTCGCCGAGCGCGCCGAGCGGCAACAGCGTCGCCACCAGCGCGATCTGGTAGATGTTGACCACCCAGACCACGTCGGCCGGGCTGACCTGGAGGTCGGCCGCAATCGCGGGAAGCGCGATGTTCGCGATCGCCGTATCCAGCGAAGCCAGCGCCAGCGCGGTAAAGATCGCCGCGACCGCCCAGCGGCGAAGTTCCGGGGGTAAGCCGTCGATGGGCGCGGCTGATGGCTTTGCGGTTGCATCTGCGGACATTCGTTCGGGCTCTCCACGCCTAAAGGGGCGGTCGCGCCCAGAGCGGCGTGTACTACGGACGCGGCGCAAGCCACAGACACACCGCTGCATGATGCATATGCGAAGGGAGGGGCGGCCCGCCGCGCCATATCCGCGCGCCGACTTTCGGATACCTTTCCGCCTGCCGGGCGATCGACTAGGCTTGGGGTGCACAGCGACCGCAGTTTTACAAAAAGACGGTCACCGGCGAGGGAAAACGCTTTGGACGGACTGGCGAGCCGGCGCGGCGAAGTCATGCGTAGCGCGAGTGAGGGCGGGCGTGGGCGCGTAGGGGCCAGCCTGTGGGTTTCGCTCCTCCTCGCGATCCTCGGCTTCCTCGTCGTCTATCCGATCCTGATGCTGCTGCTCGGCGCCCTTACCGACACCAACCCGGTGGTCGATGGCATCCAGCTCAGTCACCTCTCGGTCACGAATTTCCTCACCGTGCTGGCGAACCCGAATGTCGCGGAGGCGCTCGCCAACACGCTGATTGCCTGCGGCGGCGGCACGCTGATTGCGGTCGCGGTCGGATTGCTGTTTTCCTGGATCGTCGTTCGCACCAACACGCCGTTCAAGGCGGTTATCGCCGCCGCGAGCATTTTGCCGTTGTTCGCGCCGCCGCTGGTCGCGGGCGTCGCCTGGGCCATTCTGGGCTCGCCGAAGACCGGCCTGATCAACACCGTGTTCAAATGGGCGGGGCTGGACTGGCGCGTCGATTTCTATTCGATGTGGGGATTGGTGTTCGTGTTCGGCATCTACTATGCGCCCTACGTCTACATGTTCACCTCGTCAGCCCTGCGCAACATGGACCCGAGCCTGGAAGAGGCCGCCGAGATTTCCGGCGCCAGCGCGTTCGCGACGCTGTTCACGGTGACGTTTCCGTTGATCATGCCGGCGATCGTCTCGGGCATGCTGCTGTCGTTCATCGTTATGCTCGGCATCTACGGCATCCCCGCGGTGCTGGGCGCGCCGACCAACCTGTCCGTGCTGACCACCTATATCTTCAAGCTCACCAACTGGTCGCCGCCGCTGTACAACACCGCCGCGGCGGTTGCGATCATCCTGATGGTCGTCACGGGTTTGCTGGTGTTTCTGCAGCACAAGGTGCTGAGCGGCCGCAGCTATACTACCGTCGCCGGCAAGGCGTTCCGGCCGCGCAGCCTCGATCTCGGGCGCTGGCGCTGGTTCACCTTCGGTCTCGGCATCGTCTATCTCCTGATCGTGGTGGTGCTGCCGTCGCTGGCGCTGATCGTCGCGGCATTCCGGAAATTCATGTTTATCCGCGACGTCTCCAGCCTGTTTGACGCCAGGCAGTATTCGCTGATGCATTTTCAGAGCATCTTCGACAATCCCTTGACCATGCGCTCGATCTACAACTCGGTCGAGGTCGGCATTATCACCGCCGTGGTCGGCGGCGCGCTGGCGTTTGCGATCGGCTACACCATCCACCGTACCCAGGTGACGGGCCGGCGCTGGATCGACGTGATCTCGACCTTGCCGGTCGCGATCCCCGGCCTCGTGGTCGGCGTCGCCTATCTCTGGGCTTGGATCGGCGTTCCCGGCGGTCTCTACGGCACCATCTGGATCCTGGCGCTGGCGTTCATCGCGCGCTTCATGCCGGATACGGTCAAGTCGCTGTCGACCTCGTTCCTGCAAATCCATCGCGAACTCGAGGAGGCGGCCTGGGTCTGCGGCAAGGGCGTGCTCGGCACCATCAGGACGATCGTGCTGCCGCTGGCGCGGCCGGGTGTGATGGCCTCGATGACGCTGCTGTTCGTGCTCGCGATCCGCGAACTCGGCTCGTCGCTGTTCCTCTACACCAGCAACACCATGGTGATGTCGGTGCTGCTGCTCGACTATTACGAGGGCGGGAACCTCGGAAAGACCGCGGCATTCAGCCTGGTGCAGACTGTTCTGCTCGGCGTGCTGATCGGCGGCGCCAACTATTTGTCGCGCGGTGCGGCGCAAGGCAGCGTCGCCCGGACCGGATAACAAAAACGAACGGCAAGAAGAAAGGGAAGGATTGGCTATGACTGGAAGGATCCTCACCAACATCGTCGCAGCCGCCGGTATCGTCGGCCTTGCACTTACCTACGGCGCATCAGCGCAGGCGCAGGAATTCGGCTCGCCTGAATTGATCGCGGCGGCGAAAGCCGAAGGCAAGCTGGTATTCTACACCGCGAATTTCGCCGAGGTCGAACAGCAGGTCATCAAGGCCTTCAACAAGCGCTTCCCCGAGATCAAGGTCGAGATGGTGCGCGCGCCCGGCGGCCAGTTGATCACGCGCGTGAAGACCGAGGCGGCGGCCGGCAAATTGATCGCCGACGTGGTCGATCACTCCGACCGCGCGCTGATGCAGCCGATGGCCGACATGTTCCAGGATTATGCGCCGCCGAACGCGGCCGACTACAATCCGGACGCCCAGATCGCCCCGCAGCTCTGGCCGCGCGCTACGCTGGTGTGGTCGATCGCCTACAATACCGAGCTGGTCAAGAACCCGCCCAAGACCTGGATGGACCTCACCAAGCCCGAATACAACAAGCTGACCGGGCAGGTGATCGCGCCATCAGGCGGCACCACATGGACGCGGGTGATGTTCGAGCGCCAGGTGCTCGGAGAGGACTACTGGGCCAAGCAGGCGGCAACGCGGCCGGTGCTGTACCCATCGGGTGCGCCGATGTCGGATTCGCTGGTGCGCGGCGAAATCGCCATGGGGCCGTTGCTCTACAATGCGATCTATCCGAAGCAGAAGGACGGCGCGCCGATCCAGATCTTCTTCCCGCCCGAGGGCGCCCCGGTCAACCCCTACGCCACCGGCATTCCTAAGACCGCCGCGCATCCCAACGCGGCAAAGCTGTTTCTCAACTGGTGCCTGTCGAAGGAGGGCCAGACGTTCATGATCAAGGAGCTCGGCAATCTCACCTCCCTGAAGGTGCCGCCGGCTTTTCCGGAAGGCTTTGATCCCAAGGTGGTCAAGGTCTGGTTCCCCAAGTTTGACGACTATGTGAAGTTGCACACGGCCTGGGTGGCCGAGTGGAACAAGACCTACGGCTACGCCCAATGATCGTCACAGCAGTGGAATTGTCGGACCGATGACGGCGACCCTCGAAGTTACCGACCTGCGCAAGCAGTTTGCGATCGGCCGGCCGGCGATCGATGGCGTCAGTTTCGGCGTGCCGGCCGGCGAGATCGTGGTTCTGCTCGGCCCCTCCGGCTGCGGCAAGACCACGACGCTGCGCTGCGTCGCCGGGCTGGAGCATCCGACATCGGGCGAAATCAGCATTGCCGGCAAGGTCGTGTCGTCGCCCGAACGCGGCATTCTGGTGCCGCCGCGGTTGCGCGATCTCGGCATGGTGTTTCAGTCCTATGCGGTGTGGCCGCATATGACGGTGCGGCAGAACGTGGTCTATCCGCTCAAGCACCGAAAATTGTCGCGCACCGAGGCTCGCACCAAGGTCGACGAGGCGCTCGAACTGGTCGGCCTGTCGGAATATGCCGACCGGCCGGTGGTCGCGTTGTCGGGCGGCCAGATGCAGCGCGTGGCGCTGGCGCGCAGCATCGTCTACCGGCCGCAATTGCTGCTGCTCGACGAACCGCTGTCGAACCTCGACGCAAAGCTGCGCCTTCGGCTTCGCGACGATCTACGCGCGATCCTCAAGCAGACCGGGATGACCGCGTTGTACGTCACGCACGACCAGGCCGAAGCTGTGGTGCTCGGCGACCGCATCGGCGTGATGCGGGATGGCGTGCTGCTGCAGATGGATACGCCTGACGCGATCTATAACCGTCCGGCGGATCTGTTCGTCGCCAATTTCACCGGCGCGACCAACGAGCTTGCGGGCACGCTGGTGTCACGCAACGGCCAATTCGGCACGGTCGATTTCGGCGAGGGGCGGCGCGGCGAGGTGGCGCTGCTGCATTCGCTTAGCCCCGATGAGAAGGTGCGCATTGCGCTGCGGCCGGAAAACATCACCATCGGTCCGCACAACGGCGCCAACATCTTTTCCGCCCGCGTTCTCGATCGCCGCTATCAGGGCACGCAGACGGCCTACGGCATCGAACTGTTCGGCCGGCGGCTGGAGGTGGTCGAACTCGGCACCGCGGCTCGCCATCAGGTCGGCGTGGAGACCCAGGTCTCACTGCCGAAGGAGAGTTGCTGGGCCTATCGCGATACTGGGCCCGTGGCATTAGAGTAACTGGCCTAGGCGCTCGGGCTCAATCCGAGCCGTGCATAGATCCGCCGTGCATAGGCGCCGAATTCATCCGTTGTCTTGATCGGCAAAGCCCGCGGAAACGGCAGCTCGATCGGAAAATACTCCGCCATCCGCGCCGGGCCAGCGGTGAGCACGGCGCAATGCGAGGCGAGAAATACCGCTTCCTGAATCGAGTGCGTCACGAACAGGATGGTCTTGCCGCTTTCGCGCCAGATCCGCAGCATTTCGAGGTTCATCTGCTCGCGGGTCAGCGCATCGAGCGCGCCGAACGGCTCGTCCATCAGGATCAGCTTTGGGTCGTGGATGAAGGCGCGCGCAATCGCGGTGCGCTGCTGCATGCCGCCGGACAATTGCTGCGGATATTTGTCCTCATAGCCGGCCAGCCCAACCAGGTTGAGCAGATCGCGGGCGCGGTCCCGCGCCGCCTTCATCGGCAGGCCGACGATCTCGGCGGGCAGCAAAACGTTATCGAGGATAGTTCGCCATTTCAGCAGCAGCGCCTGCTGGAACACCATGCCGATGTCGCGCGCGGGGTCGAACGGTGTTCTCGCATTGCCGATCTTGATGGTGCCGCCGTCGGCGTCGTGCAATCCGGCCAAAATCTTCAGTACGGTGGTCTTGCCGCAGCCCGAGGGGCCGACGAGTGACACCAGCTCGCCCTCGTTCACGTCCATGGTGACGTCGGAGACGGCGAGGAACTCTGCGCCCTTGGACCGATAGACCTTGCGGACGTTCTGCAGGCTGATGAAGGGTTCTTCCGCCGTCATGCCAGCCATTTCTGCAGGTTCGCCTTCACGAAGGCGTCGTCGGAGAGATCTGCATGCTCGCGGCAGACGCGGTCGATCTCCTGCATCTGGCCGGGGCTAAGCCCCTCGGCGGGATCGAGGCACCAGAGGCCCTGCATCAATCCTTGCCGGCGCAGGATTTCATGGCAGCCGGCGATGCAGCCATGGAAATTATTGGCGACGTCGAAGAACGCGCTGTTGCAGTCGGTGACGCGGGCGTCCAGCGCCAGCAGGTCGGCCGGCACGGCCTCCTTGCCGCGCGCGGCCTTGCACATCTCGAACTGCATGATCGCGCTCGCGGTCCACACCGACCAGTGCCCGAGCAGGCCGCCCCTGAAGTAGGCGCGGGTGGTGATGCCGTTGTCGCGCAGGTCGAACGGCAAGGTGAGGTCCAGCAGGATATGGTCGTCATTGCCGGTATAGAGCGCGACCCGGTCGAGCGCGCCGGCGGCTGCCACCCCGCGCAGCACGTCAAGCGTCCGGTAGCGGTTGAACGGCGCGATCTTGATCGCGATGACGTTGTCGATGGCCGCAAAGCGCCGCCAGAAATCGGCGCTGAGGATGACGCCGCCGACCGCCGGCTGCAGATAGAAGCCGACCAGCGGGATTTCGCGCGCGACCGCCGCGCAATGGGCGATGATGTCGTCCTCGGATGCCGATTTCATCGCAGCAAGGCTGAGCAGGCCGGCGTGATAGCCGATGCTGCGTGCGGTTTGCGCCTCCGCAACGGCTTGCTTGGTCGGACCGGCGAGCCCCGCGACCATCGCGACCGGCCGCCGGGTCCATGAAGCGGCGGCCTCCGCCGCCAGTTCCAGCACCGGACGGTACAGGCCGACGTCGCGGATCGCGAATTGGGTGGTGTGGACGCCGACGGCGAGGCCTCCGGCGCCGGCATCGAGGTAATAGCGCGTCAGCGCGCGCTGATGTCTGACATCGAGCGCGCGGTTTGCATCGAGCGCGAGCGGATGCGCCGGCAGCACGGTGCCGTCCGCAATCAATTTTCGAATCTCGGCCTTGATCTCGCTGTGGTGCATCGGCACTTCCTATCCAAATTCCGGCCCGGCAACGGCGAACGGCAGTTGCGCAGGCGGCGCGGTGGGACGGCCAAAGCGCATGCGCTGAAACGGCCGCTCGATATTCCAGCCCGACTGAACAAGCCCGTTGAGAAACTCGTCCTGGGAATGGACGGCATCGATCAGAAAGGCACCGGTCTCGGAGCCGACAATGGCGTCCACCAGCGACAGCGCCTGGTCGGGTCGATCGGCCAGCAATGGCCCGATCTGCCGGGCGGCGCGACCGTCGCGGACGAGGGTCATGGCCCGGCCATCCGAGACGATGCGCGAGCCCGGTCGCGTGGAAAATTCCGACAGCAACGTGCTGCGGTCGAAGCCCATGGCGCTACTATCGCGCGACGCCAGGGCGTCGAGGCTGCCGGCCGCCAGTGGCCGCGTCGCGGTGGCGCCTTGCGGCCGTTCCAGCCGCAGCCGCCGCAATTGCAGCGTTGGCGTGAAGCCGAGCGGACCGTAGACGGTGGCGCCGGCCGGCGTCGCATCCAGCCAGGCGGTGAGGCCGCGCCGCGCGGCGGCGCCGAGGCAGGCGTCGACCAGTCTTGTCGCAATGCCACGGCGGCGAAAGTCTGCGGTCACCAGCACCATGCTGATCCAGGCATTGCCCGCCGAATAGGGCAGCAGTGCCGCCGACGCCACCAGCCTCGCGCCGTGACGCATGCCGAACACGACGCCATTGCTCAGGAAAAAACGCCAGTCGGCTTCGTTCTGGTTCCAGCCGGCTTCGGTCGACAGCACCAACCCGGCCGGCGCGTCGCCGACGTCGAGCTCGACGATGTCGATCGGCTCAATAGCGGCCATCGCGCACCTCGTATTTGGTGGGCTTGCCGAGGCTCGGCATCGATCGCGATACCCAGTCGGCGGTCCAATTGATGAGCTGCTCGGTATCGACGATCGGCAGGCCCAACAGTTTTACCGCCTGCGACGTGTCGGTGAGCCACGCCGTCGGCTCCTCCTGGCCGGTGATGACGGGGGCGCGGCCGAAGCGCTGGCCGAATTTTGCGGCGAGTTCGCGCACGGCCAGGATTTCATGACCGCTGACATTGATCGGCGAGGTCGGCGTATCGCAATGCGCCAGACATCGTAGCGCCTGCGCGGAGGCATCGCCCTGCCAGATGAAATTGACGTGGCCGAGGCTGACGTCGATCGGCTTGCCCTGCAACACCTTGCTCGCGATGTCGTGCAACACGCCGTAGCGCATGTCGATCGCGTAGTTGAGGCGGAACAGCCGGCCGGGTGTCGAGTATTTCCGCGAGAAGTATTCGAACATGCGCTCGCGCCCGACGCAGGATTGCGCGTATTCGCCGGGCGGGTTCGGCGCCATGTCCTCGGTAGAGCCCTTACCGTTGACTGGCACGAACGGATAGACGCAGCCGGTCGAGAACGCGACGATGCGCGAACTCGCAAACGCCTGCGCGACCAGGGCAGGGACGTGCGAGTTCATTGCCCAGGTCAGCGAGAGATCGCCTTCCGCGCCGAACTTGCGGCCGGCCATGAATACGATATTCGGAATCTTGGGCAGCGCCTTGATCGCGGCCTCGTCGAGCAGGTCGCAGTTGATGGTCTCGACGCCGCGGGCCTGCAGCCAGTCTTTTACGGCCGAATCGCTGAAGCGGGCGACGCCGATTACGCGCCGCTCAGGCGCGGCCGCTTTCGCCAGACCGGCCAGCGTCGGACCCATCTTGCCGGCGACGCCCAAGATCATGATGTCGCCGTCGACCTTGCGGAGATCGTCGATCAGCGCCTGGCTCGGGCGGCACAGCAGTTCGTCGAGCGCTGCGATATCCGCAATCGTCTGGGGCAGGGTGTCGCGTGTCAGCAGCATGTTTCTTCCCGTCTTATTGCAGCCGGATGTCCCGGACGACGAACATCCGCTCGAGGCCGAGCACGAGCCCGTACAGCGCGACGCCCAGCAATGTCAGCAGCACCACCGCCATCACCATCGCGGGGGTATCGAGCGACGACTGCACCTGGATCATGAGGTAGCCGAGCCCCCGCTCGGAAGCGATGAACTCGCCGACGATGGCGCCGGCCACCGCCAGGATCGCACCCACCTTCATCCCGGAAAACACGTAGGGCAGCGCACCCGGCAACTGGATTTTGCGGAACAGCGTCCAGCGCGAGCCGCGCAGCGATTTCACGAGATCGAGCAGATCCGGCTCCACCTCGCTCAGACCTCGCGCGGTGGTGAGCAGGATCGGAAAGAAGCAGATCGAAAACGCGATCAGGATGTTCGGGAAGATCCCGTAGGAGAACCAGACGATGAACAGCGGGCCGAGCGCGACTTTCGGAATCATGTTCAGCGTCACGAACAGCGGCAGCAGCAACAGGCTGACCAGCGGCGACCAGGTGAACATCACGGCCAGCATGATGCCGACCACGGCGCCGAGGCAGAACCCGCCGAGAATTTCGGCTGCCGTCACCGCAAGATTGGAAAGCCAGGCATAGCCGGGCGTGCCCAGCGTCTTGATGGTTGCAAGCGGCGAGGGCAGGATGAATTTCGGTACCTGGAAGAAATCGACCAACACCTGCCAGAGCACGATCACGGCGAGATGCACGACCAGGATGATCGCGAAAGACCGTGCCGATCCGCCATCACCGCTTAACACCGCATACTCCCTTGGCCCGCGCCCGGTTCCCGAGCCGCGTAACGGCAATCTATCGCGGCCTCTCTCGGTAATCAACCATCTGGTTGATTAAGGGCGCAGCGAGTGCATCACCAGATCGACCACGTGCTTGCGGCGGGCTTGCCGGGCGGCCTTGCTCGACAGGTCCTTGCCGAAGATCGCCGACAGGGTCGGCGTATTCGAAAAGTAGAAATAGCTCAGGCCGGCAATCGAGATGTAGAGGTGAACGGGATTGATACCCCTGCGGAATATGCCGGCCTTCACGCCCTGGGAAAGGGTGGTCGAAACGAGGCTGACCAGCGGCGAATGCATCGCTTCCAGCTTGCGCGAGCCGCGGACATGGCGGGCGCCGCCGCGATTTTCGTCGTTCAGCAGCACGATGAAATCGGGGTGGGCGGCGAGGTAATCGAAGGAACTTTCGATCAGCTTCTTGATCGCCTGCTCGGGCGGCAATCCCTCGAGGTTCAGCTCGCGCTCCTGGGCGCGGATTTCCTCATAGACCCATTCCAGCACCGCCAGATACAGTGCGTCCTTGTCGCCGAAATAGTGGTAGACAAGCTGCTTGTTGACGCCCGCCCGCGCGGCAATCTCGTCGACGCGGGCGCCGGCGAGGCCGCTATCCGCAAATTCGCGGCGCGCCGCGGTGAGCAGCTTCTTGCGGGTCGCGGCCGGATCGCGCCGCTGCGGCTTTAAATCGTCGGATCGTTTTCTGGGCATTTCCAACCAAATAGTTGACAAGTCGTCTGGTCCCTTGTTGCATTGGTAGCGTCACCGAACAGCGACGACAAGATCGGTTGCAGAACGAGGAGGGTGCAATGAAGGCTTTGCGAATTGCGGGATTGGCACTTGCGCTTGCCGTGCCGGCCGCTCCCGGTGCTGCGGCCGAGGCGGTCAACCTGATCCTGAACTGGACACCGACCGCGGACCACTCGCCGTTCTACTACGCCAAGTCGCAAGGCTGGTACGAGAAGGCGGGCATCGATCTTACGATCGAGGTCGGCAAGGGCTCCGGCGTCTCCTCGCTGAAAGTCGGCTCTGGCGGCTCGCCGTTCGGCATCGCGGATCTTGCGACCGCGCTGGTGGCCAAGAGCAAGGGCGCCGACGTGGTGGCGCTGATGAGCATCTACGCCAACACCGGGCAGACGTTTTACTGGCTGAAGAGCTATGGCGTGAACGGGCCGAAGGATTTTCCGAACCACAAGATCGGCAATCCGCCGGGCGATGCCTCCCGGGTGATTTGGCCGGCCTTCGCCAAGGCCGCCGGCATCGCTCCCGACTCCGTGAATTTCGTCAATGTCGGCCCGACCGCCAAGATCGCGGCACTGAAGAGCCACACCGTCGATATCATCAGCGACTTCTACAACGAGCATGATCTGAAGGTGATCGAGTTCGGCGCCGATCTCGGCTACGTCAACTGGAAGGACATCGGGCTCAATCCCTACGGCAATTCGCTGATCGTCAACGGCGCCTATCTGGCGAAGAACCCAAAGCTGGTCGAGGACTTCGTCAGGATCAGCCAGAAAGCCTATGCCGCCTGCGTCGCCGACGTCGAGCCGTGCCTCAAGGCGCTGCTCGACCAGGCCTCGGGCCTCGACAAGGAAAACCAGCAGCGCCAGTGGGAGCGCATCAAGTTTTTGATGACGGACGAGTTCACTACGACCAAGGCGCTGGGCTGGATCGACGCCGAGCGGATGAAGAAGGATTACGAGCTGGTGCAGACCTATCTCGGCATGGAAAAGCCGTTCGACGTGAACACGGCGTTTTCGACCAAGATGCTGGACCCGTCCATCAAGATGGATGCCAGCAAGGTGAAGAAGTAGCCGGCGCTCTCAGCCGTCATTGCGAGGAGCGCAGCGACGAAGCAATCCATCTATCCCCGCGCGGAGAGATGGATTGCTTCGCGTCGCTCACAATGACGTGAGCCAGTCGTCCCGAGCCGTGCTAATGATGGGCACCTTCGCCACTCCCAAAAAGGCCCCCGATGACGATCACCGAGCAAGGCCCGTCCTCAGACAGGGAGGGGCTGCGGCGTGCAAATGGCTATTTTGTGCCACCGCCGCCGTCCCGAACCATCCTTTTGCAGTGAGATGTCATGGTGGAAGATCACCCTCTTCTGAACGTGCTGGCAAACTGGCCGGGCCGTGTTTCGACACAGCTTGCCTTCGAGGCGCGCGGCTTCATGGTCCATCGAACATGGCAGAATCGAATGATTGAGTTCTGCGGCGATTACCAGGCGGACTTGCTCAATCGATACTGGGATGAAGTCGCGTTAGAGACAATGCGGTGCGCAGGAAGGTGATTTCCGAGATAAGGTATTTTGGCATTGAGCCAAAATACCGTTCTGCATTTTTGGACGAGCTCTTCGCGGCCAGGGATTTTCTTGAGCCTCCTTTTCAATCTCCCCCGCTCATCAGATGCCTGTTTGAGCATCTCAAGCAAACCTGGTTTGATGCAGAGTTTAGAAATAGCGAAGCAGCGTTCATAGGGACGCAGAAGAGGCAGGAGAGCGAGCGTTTAGGAATTCAGACGGCAGGTTGGACAGGAAAGAAGCGGGACGTCCTTCCCTTCATTAATGAGTTTGCTCAGCGCATGCATTCAAGCGCCGTCGTAACCTCTGGCATAAAAATCTAAGCTGCGGCCTTGTCTTCGAGGTCAGCACTGATCTCGGGGGAAGTCCTTATTGTACCCAAATGCCATTGATGTTTCGGATATTCCACGCGGACGATCCCGAATTTGCGTTTGAAATTGGGAGGGAATGAGCCGTTTGATCAGCTTGTTTACGGAAGTCGATTGTACGGGGGAGGTGGGGAAGCCAGCAAGTTTGTGCTGGGAGTTCGGGCCAACATCGAGCTGTTCGATGTAATCGCCGAATCCTTTGGGGCGTCTCAGCAGGCTTAGAATCTGAAGGAGTCTTGGCTTCTCGCAAATTGCTGCGAAGCCCTGCACTTCCATCTATCCCCGTACGGATAGATGGATTGCTTCGTCGCTGCGCTCCTCGCAATGACGCGGTGAGATCTGGCGCGTCGCTCTCACTGCAGCGCCATGCCTGCGGTCGCGATCACCTTCGTCAGCTTCTCGTGGTCCGCTTTCATCAGCGCTGCGAGGTCGGCAAGCGGCATCGGCTTGCCCGGGATGTTGGCGACTGCGAGCTGGCGCTGCACGTCCGGATTCTGCAGCGCCTTGTTGATGCCGTCGTTGATCTTCGCGACGATCGCATCGGGCGTTCCCGCCTGAACATAGATGCCGTACCAGGGCACGTAGGTGGCTTCCGGAAATCCGGCTTCCGCAATCGTCGGTACATCGGGCAGGTCGGCGACGCGCTTGTCGGTCATGACGGCCAGCGGCTTCACGCTGCCGGCCTTGATGTGCGGCAGTGCCAGTTCGAGCGAGACGATCTCGAAATGCATCAGGTTCGTCATCAGGTCGATCAAGGCCTGCGGCTGCCCCTTGTAGCCGACATTGGTGAGCTTGATGTTGGCGGCCTGGAACAGCTTTTGCGCGCTGAGGTCGATGGATGAGCCGGTGCCGGGATTGCCGAAGTTCAGTTCGCCCGGCTTCTTGCGTGCGATCTCGACGAATTCCTTGATGGTGCCGGCCGGCATCGAGGGATGCACCAGCGCCACGCTCTGGTTCCAGACCGCGAGGCCGACGCATTTGAGATCCTTCAGCGCGTCCCAGCCCGCGTCCTTGTAGAGCGTCGGATTGACCAGCGCCGCCGGGCCGGTGACCAGCCATGTGTAGCCGTCGGGCTCACTGCGCGCGACTGATGCCGTGCCGATATTGCTGTTGCCGCCCGGCCTTGCCTCGATGACCACCGTCTGCTTCCAGTCGCGGCCGACCTGTTCGGTCACAGCACGGGCGACGATGTCGACGATGCCGCCGGCGGGGTAGGGCACGACGATGCGGATCGGCCGGTTCGGATAATTGCCTTGCGCCTGCGCTGCGCCGGCGAGCAGCATGATGGCGCCCAGCGCGAAGCCCAGCACGGTCTTGATCCGGCTCATTCTTCCCTCCCCATTTTTGGCGCATCTTGCGATCGATGCGCCTTGCCCCTCTATCGGGGGAATTCAGTCGTTCGTCACCAGCGAGCGGATGCTGCGCGCCAGCCCCAGCATGCGCGGCCCGCATTCGCGCTCGATCTGTTCGGCGTTGAAACGAAACGAGGGAATGCCGCAATTGACCGAAAGGCAATCGCCCGAGGGCGTGCGGTATAGCGGCGCAGCGACGCCGAAGATCTCGCGCCGCCATTCGCCGAGCGAAATCGCAAAGCCGCGCTCCTTGCAAAGCTCGACATCCGGCAGCGTCCGCCGCTCGACGTAGTCGGCTTCTTCCGGGCGCTCGGCTTTTACGGCCGCCACATAGGCGTCGAGCTCTTCCTTGGTGAAGAGCGACAGCAGCGCGCGACCGACCGCGGTCGGCGCCAGCGAGCTGGCAAAGCCGACGTCAGGCAAATGCGTCACTGCGTCGGTGGTGCGAAGCGTCTCGACATAGATGAAGTCGAGGCCGAACGGCATCGCGATCGAAACCGTGCCGCCGGTATAGGCGGCGAAATCACGCATCAGCGGCCGCGCCAGCTGCCGCACCTTCAGCGCCGACAGCACTGGATAGGCGGCGGCGAGAATGCCGAGCCCGAGCTGGAAGCGTCCCTTGGCGTCGCGCTTGAGATAGCCGAGCTGCGCCAGCGTGTAGGTCAGCCGCGACACCGTCGGGCGGGACAGGCCGGTATGCAGCGCAAGCTCGGCATTCGACAGCGAGCCGCTGCGGTTACGGAAGGCGGCCAGCACGTCGAGCCCATGCGCCAGCGTGGTCGCGAAGGAGGGATCGGTCTGGTCCTCGGGCGCGCCGGCCCGCGACCCGGCGGACGAATGGGTAAGGGACTTCACTGCCATGAGACGGAATATCGGACCAAAGAAGGAATTTTGTCAATATATCGAAATGAATTTGCCAATCGTGTCGATATGCGCTTAGTTTTCTCCCAAAAGGGAGGCCGGCATGGATTTCGATCTGTCCGATCGATCGGAAGCGTGGCTGGAGAAGCTGCAGTCCTTCTTCGATCAGGAGGTGCTGCCGCGCCATCGCGCCTGGCTTGAACATGCAACCAGAGGGGAAGCCGCGCCCTTCATGGTCGACCTGCAGCGCAAGGCGCAGACGGCCGGCCTGTGGAATCTCGGCCTTCCCGAACTGGCGGATGACGAGCCCGGCACGCGGCTGTCCAACCTCGACTATGCGCCGCTGGCCGAAGTGATGGGCCGGCTGTTCTGGGCGCCGGAAGTTTTCAACTGTCAGGCGCCCGACGTGCCCAACATGATCGCGCTGCAGAATTGTGCGACGCCGGAGCAGAAGGCGCGCTGGCTGCGGCCGCTGCTGGAGGCGAAGACGCGTTCGGCCTTCGGCATGACCGAGCCGGACGTGGCCTCGTCGGATGCGACCAATATCGCGACGCGCATGGTCCGCGACGGCGACGACTACATCATCGACGGGCGCAAATGGTTCATCACCGGCGCGGCACATCCGCGCTGCAGCTTCCTGATCGTGCTGGGCGTGACCGATCCCGAGGCCGGCCGCACCAACCGCCATTCCTGCGTCATCGTTCCGATGCAGACGCCGGGCGTTCGCCTGGTGCGGCGGCTGCGCTGGATGGGATGCGAAGACCATGTCGCCCCGATCGGCGAACTGACATTCGATCATGTGCGCGTGCCGCGCGCGAACCTGCTCGGCGCGGAGGGGGAGGGCTTCAAGGTCGCGCAGATCAGGCTCGGGCCGGCGCGCATTCATCATTGCATGCGTTCGATCGGGCTGTGCGAATTGTTGATCGAACTGATGATGGTGCGCTCATCGGAGCGCTCCGCCTTCGGGCGCCCCGTGATCCAGTACGACACCGTGCAGCGCTGGATCGCCGAATCCCGTGTCGAACTCGAGCAGGCGCGCCTGCTCGCCTATCGCTGCGCGTGGCGGCTCGATCAGGCCGGCCATCAGGATGCCTGGCGTGACGTCTCCCTGATCAAGGTGGCGGTGCCCGCGATGCTGCAGCGGATCGCCGACCGCGCCATGCAGGTGTTTGGCGCCATGGGCGGCTCCGACGACACGCCGATCCACCAGGCGCTGGCCTGGGGGCGCCTGCTGCGTATCGGCGACGGTCCCGATGAAGTGCACCTGCGGCAGATCTTTCGCATGGAGCCGATGCCGTCCTGGTCAGTCGCCAACTCACCTTATCTGTCCGCACATCCGGCCTGAGCGGTGGTAATGACAAAGACATCTCGCAATTTCTGAAAGGCGCGTTCCGGATGACGATTACCGAGCAACCTCCGACCTCGCAAAAGGCTGCGATCGACAAGGAGCGGCTGCGCCAGAAATATCTGGACGAGCGCAACAAGCGGCTGCGCCCCGACGGCAACGATCAGTATCTGCGCGTCGCCGGCCAGCTCGCGCATTATCTCGACGATCCCTATACGCCGGTCACCGCGCGCGAGCCGAAGACCGACCACGTCACCTTCGCCTTCATCGGCGGCGGGTTTGCGGGCCTCGCCACATCAGCGCGGCTGTCGGAGGCCGGCGTCAGGGATGTCCGCATCATCGAGAAGGGCGGCGACTTCGGCGGCACCTGGTACTGGAATCGCTATCCGGGCGCGCAATGCGATACCGCCTCGATGGTTTACATGCCCTTGCTCGAAGAAACCGGGCACATGCCGTCGGAGAAATATGCGCATGCGCCGGAAATCTTGGCCCACTGCCAGCGCATCGGCAAACAATACGGTCTCTACGACAACGCGCTGTTTCACACCGAGGCCGCAAGCCTCGATTGGGACGAAACACAATCGCGCTGGCGCATCCGCACCACCCGTGGCGATGACTTCACCGCGCAGTTCGTCGGCATGGGCACGGGGCCGCTGCACGTGCCGAAGCTTCCCGGTATCGTAGGCATCGAATCGTTCAAGGGCCACTCGTTCCACACCAGCCGCTGGGACTATGATTACACCGGCGGCAATCCGTCGGGCGGGCTGATGGAAAAGCTGGCGGACAAGCGCGTCGGCATCATCGGCACCGGCGCGACGTCGGTGCAGTGCGTGCCGCATCTCGCGCGCGCCTGCAAGGAGCTGTACGTCTTCCAGCGCACGCCGTCCTCCGTCGATGTCAGGGCCAACGCGCCGATCGATCCGGAATGGTTCGCAGGCATCGCAACGCCCGGCTGGCAGCAGCGCTGGCTGGAGAATTTTACGGCGAACCAGGCCGGCGGCTCCGCGGACGAGGATCTGGTGCAGGACGGCTGGACCGATCTGTCGCGGCGGATTCGCGCCAAGGTCATGGGTCTGCCGCGCGAGCAGCGAACGCCCGCAAACATGCTGGCGGCGTTCGAGGATTCCGATTTCGAGAAGATGGAGGAAATCCGCGCCCGGGTCGACAGCATCGTCAGCGACCGCGAGGCCGCCGCAAAACTCAAGGCCTGGTATCGCCAGCTCTGCAAGCGGCCGTGCTTCCACGATTCCTATCTGCAGGCCTTCAACACGCCGGGCACGCATCTCGTCGATACCGACGGCAAGGGCGTCGAGCGGATCACCGAGAATGGCGTCGTGGCTGCGGGCAGGGAATACCAGCTCGACTGCATCATCTATGCCTCGGGATTTGAAGTCGGCACTGAATACAAGCGGCGCGCCGGCTTCGACCTGACCGGCCGTGGCGGCGTCAAGCTGTCGGAGCATTGGGCGTCCGGCATGCGCACCAAGCACGGCATTCACGTGCACGGCTTTCCGAACGCCTTTTTCGTGCAGCCGACGCAGGGCGCCAATCTCATCTCCAATGTGCCGCACAATCTGACCGAAGCCGCCAGGACCATCGCGCTGATGGTCGGTCATGCCCAGGCGAACGGCTTCAAGGAGATCGAGGTGACAAAAGAGGCCGAAGAGCGCTGGGTCGAGCTGCTGCTCACCGGCGCCGGCCGCATGATCGGCTCGCCGGACTGCACGCCCGGCTACTACAACAATGAAGGACGCGAGCCCGGTCCCGCGGCCAAGCTCAATGTCGGCCATCCCTCGGGTCCGATGGCCTACTTCAAATATATCGAGGGGTGGCGCAACAGCGGCCAGTTCGAGGGGCTGCAGTTTCGCTGACCTGCCCGCCAGTTGAAGTTTGTTTTTGTGAGGAGCACACGCGTATGACCCAGCCAGCCACCGTTGAAACGACGAGGGAAATGCCGAAGGAAGCCTCCGCCTCCGTCATCGCGCAGCACGCGGCGACGCTGAAGGCGCTGCCGTTTTCCGATACGCGCGATTTCGACGATGCGGCGCGCGGCTTCCTCGGCACGGTGGAGAACGCAAAGATTACCTCGCCACAGGGCAGGGTGGTCTGGAGCCTGGAGCCCTATGGTTTTCTCTCGGCGGAACAAGCGCCGCCGACCGTCGATCCCAGCCTGTGGCGACAGTCGCGGCTCAACATGCATCACGGCCTGTTCGAGGTGGTGCCCGGCGTCTATCAGGTGCGCGGGCTCGACATCGCCAACATGACGCTGATCGAGGGCGACAGCGGCGTGATCGTGGTTGATACGCTGACCTCGATCGAGGGGGCGCGGGCGGCGATGGAGCTCTACTTCCAGCACCGGGGAAAACGGCCGGTCGCCGCCGTGATCTTCACCCACACCCACACCGACCATTGGGGCGGCGCACGCGGCGTGCTCGACGATGCGACGCTCGCCGGCGGCAAGGTGCCGGTCATCGCGCCCAATCTGTTCATGGAGCACGCGGTCTCCGAAAACATCATCGCCGGCCCCGCGATGCTGCGGCGCGCGCAATACCAGTTCGGACCGTTCCTTGCGAAAGGCGTGCGCGGGCAGGTCGATTGCGGGCTCGGCAAGACCATGGCGGCAGGGGCCGTTGCGCTGGTGCGCCCGACCGATCTGATCATCGCGACCGGCGACAGGCGCACCATCGACGGCGTCGAGTTCGAATTCCAGATGGCGCCGAACAGCGAGGCGCCGGCCGAGATGCATTTCTTCATCCCGCGCTACAAGCTGCTCAACCTAGCGGAAAACTGCACGCACAATTTCCACAATCTGCTGCCGTTCCGCGGCGCCGATGTGCGCGACGCGCTGGCCTGGTCGAAATATCTCGGCGAAGCCTTGCAGATGTGGGGCGGCAAGGCGGATGCGATGTGCGGCCAGCATCACTGGCCGGTCTGGGGTCAGGAGCGGATCGACACCATGATCCGCCAGCAGCGCGATCTCTACAAATTCGCGCATGACCAGACCATCCGCCTGATGAACCACGGGCTAACCGCTGCCGAGATCGCGGAGACCATCCGCCTGCCGGTGAGTCTGGAGGGCGCCTGGCACGGCCGCGGCTATTACGGTCACATCAGGCACAATGTGAAGGCGATCTACCAAAAGTATCTCGGTTGGTACGACGCCAATCCGGTCAACCTCGATCCTTTGCCACCGGTCGAGTCAGGCAAAAAGTATGTCGAGTATATGGGCGGCGCGGACGCGATCCTGTCGCGGGCGCGCGCGGATTTTGCCAAGGGCGAATTCCGCTTCGTCGCGCAGGCCGTGAGCCATCTGGTGTTTGCCGAGCCCGATAACCAGGCGGCGCGCGCGATGCTGGCCGATGCCTTTGAGCAGCTCGGCTACGCCTCGGAGAGTTCGACCTGGCGCAACGCCTATCTGTTCGGCGCGCAGGAATTGCGGCAGGGCATGCCGAAGACCCCACCGCGTTCATCGATGCCGCGCGAAACGCTGGCCGCGCTGCGCACCGAGCAGCTCTGGGATGTGCTCGGCGTCCGCCTCAACGGCCCCAAGGCCGAAGGCCAGCGCATCGTGCTGAACTGGAATTTCACCGATACCGGCGAGACCTTCATTCTCAATCTGGAAAATTGCGCGTTGACCTATGTCGCGGGTGCGCAAGCCGCCGATGCCGATGCCAGCTTCACGCTGGCGCGGGGCGTGCTCGACGAAGTGATCGCCAAGCTGACGACGTTTCCCGAAGCGGTCAGCACCGGCAAGATCAAGGCCGCCGGCAATCCGGCGCGTCTCGGCGAATTGATGCTGCTGATGGACGAATTCCCGCGAATGTTCGAGATCGTGGAGCCGAAGCGCACGGTGGTCTCTTAGCGTCACTGCGAGATATGTAGGGTGGGCAAAGGCGCATACTCGCCGTGCCCACCATCTGTCCGGATCATTGCTTGATGGTGGGCACGCTGCGCTTTGCCCACCCTACGGCCGTCTTGCGACGACCAGGGGGAGCGTTACGCTTTTACTCTGCGCTGCTGACGAGCTTGATCCGCGGCTCCGCTTCTTCCATCAGGCCGCGATAGGCGGCGAGATAATCCAGCGCCATGCGGCGGGCGGTGAAGCGGCTTTCGAACTGTTTGCGGATCGCAGCCCGGTCAAGCGCGGCAAGACGGTCGACCACCGCCACCGCGCTGGTTTCGTCTTCCACGACGAAGCCGGTGAGGCCGGGATCGATAATCTCCGGTACTGAACCGCGGTTATAGGCAAGCACCGGCGTGCCGCAGGCCATGGCTTCGATCATCACCAGGCCAAACGGCTCCGGCCAGTCGATCGGTACCAGGAGGCCGATCGCGCCGCTGAGGAAATCGGGTTTCTCGCGGTCGCTGATCTCGCCGATAAATTCGACCAGCGGATTGGCCTTGATCAGCGGAGAGATCAACTCGTCGTAATATTCCTGGTCGGCGCGGTCGACCTTGGCCGCGATCTTGAGCGGAATGCCGCATCGGGTGGCGATCCGGATGGCGCGATCGACGCCCTTTTCCGGCGCGATCCGCCCGAGCACGGCGAGATAAGATGGCTTCACCTGCTGCGGCGTCAGCAAATCCTCGGGCAGCCCGTGGTGAATGGTGCGCACCCAGTTGGCCTGCGGCACGGGACGCCGCTGTGCGTTGGAAATCGATATCACCGGGATCTTGGAGAAGGTCGTGAACACCGGCTGATGCTCCGGCAGATCAAGCCGGCCGTGCAGCGTGGTCAGAAACGGCGTCGGCTGCCGATTGAACAGCGAGAATGGATAGTAATCGAGATGAAAGTGCAGAAAATCGAACTCTTCATCGTCGCATTTCTGCCGCACGCGCTCCAGCATCACCATATGCAGCGCGTTGGGATCGCGGACCGAGCCGTCGAGGCGCAAGGCCTTCGGCCAGGCCGCGTCGAGTTTCGCCGAGGTGCGGGAATCGCCGCTGGCGAACAACGTGACTTCATGCCCTAACGCTACCAGTTCTTCGGTCAGCCAGTGCACAACCCGCTCGGTGCCACCGTACAGTTTAGGGGGAACAGCCTCCGTCAGCGGGGCGACCTGCGCGATGCGCATATTTCGTCTCCTGTCTCGAATGATAGTTGAATGAAGCCCTCAGCCCGCAAGTCGGCACCGAGCGTGCCGATAGCGGGAACGTTCTTGCATCTGCGAAGTTCCACTCATTCGGCGCATCTTGGTTCTTCCACACGACTGTCTTGCTGATGCCATCTGACACCAACAGATTTGAGGCGACTTGGATGCTGCAGAATTGTTGCGCGGTGATGGCCGTGCGCCGGCAAAACCGAAGCAGCATAGTTCACGACCTCGTGCGCGACGCGCGTTAGGGATTCCCGTTCACTCTCAACAGGTTTGCAGACGACATGGACAATCTTTCAGGGTATGCGCGCCGGCCGTTTCCGTTTGTGTTGCGCTATCTGCGTCAGCGGCGCGCAGCCCATGCCGTCATCTTGACTGCTGTTGTGGCGGCGGTTGCCTGCTCCGTGGGCACGCAATACGGCGTGAAGAATCTGGTCGACAGCCTGACCGCCGGCTCGGACCACGCATCAAACGTATGGCTGGCATTCGCTTTTCTCATGTCGCTGATTGCGGCCGATAATCTGTTGTGGCGCGTCGCAAGCTGGACAGCGAGCTTCACCTTTGTTGGCGTCACCGGCGATCTCCGCCGCGACATGTTCCGCCATCTGACCGGCCACGCCCCCAGCTACTTCTCTGACCGGCTGCCGGGCATGCTGACCAGCCGCATCACCGCGACCTCGAATGCGGTTTTCACGGTCGAGAATATGTTCGTCTGGAACGTATTACCGCCGTGCATCGCGACCGTTTCGGCAATTCTCCTGATCGGAACCGTCAGCCTTGCAATGTCCGCAGGGCTGATCGTCATCGCCGCCATCATGCTGATGGCGATGTTCCGCCTCGCCGCGGCGGGCAAGCCGCTGCATGATGATTTTGCCGACAAGGCCGCTGCGGTCGACGGCGAGATGGTCGACGTCATCAGCAATCTGCCGCTGGTCCGCGCGTTCTGCGGCCTCAGCTACGAACACGACCGCTTCGATGCTACCGTCGAGCGGGAACTCGACGCCCGTGGGCGCAGCCTGCGCTATCTCGAGAAGCTGCGGCTGCTTCACGCCGTCGTGACAATCGTGCTGACCATTGCACTGCTGGCGTGGGCCATTGCGCTCTGGCAGCAGGGCGCGGCGACCACCGGCGACGTCGTGCTGGTCTGTACGCTCGGCCTTTCGATTCTCAGCGCGACGCGCGACCTTGCGGTGGCGCTGGTCGACGTGACCCAGCATGTTGCCCGCCTGACGGAAGCGATCGCCACGCTGTTGCTGCCGCACGAGTTGAAGGATCATCCCGAGGCCGAGCCGCTGATCCGTAGCGGCGCCGCCGTCGGATTCAATAACGTCGCATTTCATTATCCGGGCGGTGTTCAGGTATTTGAAAAGTTCAACCTGCGCATTCAGCCGGGACAGCGCGTCGGCCTGGTCGGTCATTCCGGAGGTGGAAAATCCAGCCTGTTCACGCTGCTGCAGCGCTTCTACGACGTCCAGCATGGCAGCATCACGATCGACGGCCAGGATATTGCGCGGGTGACGCAGCAAAGCCTGCGCGAGGCGATCTCGGTGGTGCCGCAGGACATCTCGCTATTCCACCGCTCGATCATGGAAAACATCCGTTATGGACGGCCGAACGCGACCGACGACGAGGTGCTGCGCGCGGCGATCGCGGCGCGGTGCGATTTCATCGAGAATCTCCCGGAAGGGATGGCGACCATTGTCGGCGATCGTGGTATCAAGGTCTCCGGAGGACAGCGGCAACGCATCGCCATCGCGCGCGCCTTCCTGAAGGACTCGCCGATCCTGCTGCTGGATGAAGCGACGGCTGCGCTCGATAGCGTATCGGAGGAGGCGATCCGTGAGGCGCTGTCGCGGCTGATGCGCGGACGCACCGTGATTGCGATCGCCCATCGTCTCGCCACCTTGCGCAATTTTGACCGCGTGGTGGTGCTGCAGAACGGGCGGATTATTGAAGACGGGCCGCCGGACATTCTGGTGCAGGGCAGGGGTCCTTACCGCGAACTGGTGGCGCGCGAAATGGGGCGTCTCGCCAGCCATGCGGCCTGATCTGCGGCAGTAGCGTTTGCGTCCCGATGCGTCCCTCGCAACGCAATGAAATCGCTTGAGGTCGAAATGACAGCGGAAGTCACTCAATTCATCACCATTGAGGCCGCCGAACACGTCGCGGAATCACCGTTCTACATTCCGATGACGGGACCGGCGACGCGGCAGCGCCGCTCGCTCAAGCACGACGACACCTTTATCGTACTCGACAGCCACGGCGATATTGGCGCCTCTGCCGGCGGGCCCGACGGTCTGTTCAACGCCGATACGCGTTATCTCGCCCGGTTGGAAATGGTGCTCGACGAAGTCCAGCCGCTGCTGCTCGGCTCCAATCTGCGTGACGATAATTCGGCGCTGACCGTCGACCTCACCAATTCCGACGTGTACCGCAACGGCAGGCTGGCGCTGCCAAAGGATACGCTGCACATCGTGCGCTCGATCTTTCTGTGGCGCGGCACTGCCTACCAGCGCATCGCCCTGCAAAATCACGGCGACCGGCCGGCGAGCTTCGACCTGACGCTGCTGTTCGACAATGATTTCGCCGATCTGTTCGAGGTGCGCGGCGAGCGCCGATCGCGCCGGGGAATAGGCTCCAGCCGGTTGCTCGGCCCCGCCGACGTGGTGCTGGAGTATAGCGGGCTGGACGGCCAGGCCCGCATTACCGCCTTGCATTTCGAACCGCGGCCGACCCGGCTTGCCGTCAATTCAGCGACCTATCACTTCGAACTCGAGCCCGGGCAGGTCATCGCCCTGTTCGTCGCGGTGTCCTGCAACAAGCCGATCATGCAGAAGCCGATACCGTTCTTCCGCGGCCTGCTGGCGCATCGCCGCGAGATGCGGCGGTCGACGGCCGGCGCAGCCAGCATCGAGACCTCGAATAACATCTTCAACGAGGTGCTGTGCCAGGCGATGGCCGATCTCAATATGCTGATGACGGATACGCCGCAGGGCCGGTACCCCTATGCCGGCATTCCCTGGTATTCGACCACGTTCGGCCGCGACGGGCTGATCACCGCGCTGCAGATGTTGTGGGTCGATCCGCGCATCGCCAAGGGCGTGCTGCGGCGGCTCGCGCATTTTCAGGCCAAGGCGGTCGATCCGCTTTCGGATGCCGAGCCCGGCAAGATCCTGCACGAGATGCGCGGCGGCGAGATGGCGGCGCTGCGCGAGGTGCCGTTCGCGCAATATTACGGCAGCGTCGATTCGACGCCGCTGTTCGTGCTGCTGGCCGGCCTCTATGTCGAGCGCACCAGCGACGACGACACGCTGGCCGAGTTGTGGCCGGCGATCGAGGCGGGCTTGCGATGGATCGACGGTCCCGGCGATCCCGATCGCGACGGCTTCGTCGAGTACCAGCGCGCCACCGAGCAGGGGCTTGCCAACCAGGGCTGGAAGGATTCCTTCGATGCGATCTTCCACGCCGATGGACAACTCGCCGAGGGCTATCTCGCGCTGGCGGAAGTTCAGGGATATGTCTTCGCCGCCAAGCGGCTGGCGGCACGTTGCGCCCGCCGGCTCGGAAAGATCGATCGTGCGGCGGAACTGGAATCCGCGGCGCTGTTGCTGGCCGAGCGCTTCGAAGCAGCGTTCTGGTGCGAGGAGCTTGGCACTTACGCGCTTGCGCTCGACGGCGCCAAGCGGCCGTGCAAAGTGCGAACGTCCAATGCCGGGCAGCTTCTCTTCACCGGCATCGTCCGCACCGATCGCGCCCGTCGCGTCGCGGCCGATCTGATGAGCCAGAAATTCTTTTCGGGATGGGGCATCCGCACCGTCGCCTATGGCGAGGTTCGCTACAACCCGATGTCTTATCACGACGGCTCGATCTGGCCGCACGACAATGCGCTGATCGCGCTCGGCTTCGCGCGTTACGGCCTAAAGCATTCGGTGGCGCATCTGTTCAAGGGCCTGTTCGACGCCGCCAGCTACATGGATCTGCGGCGGCTGCCGGAATTGTTTTGCGGATTCCGCCGGGAGAAACGGCGCGGACCGGTGCTCTATCCCGTCGCCTGCGCGCCGCAGGCCTGGGCGAGCGCGACGCCGTTCACGCTACTGGAAGCGGCGCTTGGCCTCGAATTCGATGCCGCGCGTGGCGAGATCCGCCTTCGCAACCCGAAGCTGCCGGAATTCCTCAACGAGGTGGTGTTGCGCGATCTGCAGCTCGGGCCGTCCAGCGTCGACTTGAGGGTGCGCCGCCACAACGATGAAGTCTCGCTCGAAGTATTGCGCACGCGCGGCCAGATACAGGTGTCGATCGTATTGACGCATTAGCGATGGCGGATTCGCTTAACTGAAGCGTCCGCCAAGATCAGGAGACCACATGCGCGCCGGTATTCTCATGATATCTTTGATCGCCGGGTTAGCGATGAGCCTTCCGCTTTCGGCAACGGAAGACAGCGCAGCGCAGGGAAGCCGTGCCGCTCCGGCCGATGCCGCGAAAGACGCCACGAAAGATGCCCCTAAAAAGGAACCGGCACCTCCACCTTCGGTCACGGTGATCGGTGCCCGTGACGCGCTCGGCATTCTCGGTCGCGAGGTCCGCAGTGCAGCCAACGAAAACATGGGACGCATCGTCGACGTGATCGTGGACCGCGAGGGCGCTGTACGCGCCGCGGTCATCGATTTCGGCGGATTTCTCGGTGTCGGCAGCCGAAAGATCGTCGTCGACTGGAGTGCGCTGCATTTTGGTCGAGTTGCCAATAAGAGCGACAGCATCACGCTTGAGCTGACGAAGGAACAAGTGACGGCGGCACCGGAATACAAGCAGGACGCGCCCGTCATCGTGCTCGGTGCGGCCGGCCGCCTGCAGCCCTGGGATTTCGACAAGTAACGGAGAAACGATCTGGTCGTGCGCCCGTCTCAGTCGCTCGATCTGATGAACGACGATCGCCAGAAGCGATCCGCCGGCAAGGGCACTATCGTGCCGCAGCCGCCCGCTCCCCGCGAGCGGCCCAAACCGTCGCCTGAGAGCCAGCGTGGCCTCGACTGGTTCATCTTCTTTCTCGCCGATGTGCAGACCGGTTTCGGCCCGTTCGTCGCGGTCTATCTGACCACGCAGAAATGGACGCAGGTCGAGATCGGCTTCGTGCTCTCGATCGGCGGCATCATCGGCTTGCTCGGGCAGATGCCGGGCGGAGCGATCGTCGATGCCGCGCGCTCCGAGCGGCTGGTGGCGGGGCTGGCGGTCGCCACCATCGGCTGCTGCGCATTGGCCTATGCGTTATGGCCGATTTTTCCGGTCGTCACCGCAGCCGCGACGCTGCATGCGCTGGCCAGTTGCGTGCTGGGCCCCGCCATTGCGGCAATCAGCCTCGGTCTCGTCGGCCCGCTTGCGATCGGAGAGCGGCTCGGGCGAAACGCCCGCTTCGCCTCGCTCGGCAATGGCTCGGCGGCGGCGCTGATGGGGGCCGTTGGTTACCTGTTGTCGAGCCAGTCGGTCTTTATCGTTACCTTTCTTCTGGCCATCCCCACCTTGCTGGCGCTTTCGCGTATTCACGAACAGGAGATCGATGTCGCGCAGGCCCATGGCGCCGTGGTGCGCGAGGTACCCGACAAGGAAGCCACCAGCGTTGTCCATCTGCTGCGGCAGCGGCCGCTGCTGATCTTTGCCGGCGGCGTGCTGCTGTTTCAGCTCGCCAATGCCGCGATGCTGCCGCTGATGGCCAGCGTGGTCACGACGCGATCGGCTCAATGGGCGCCGGTGCTGATTGCGGCCTGTATCATCGTGCCGCAGGCGATCGTTGCGCTGGCTTCGCCCTCGGTCGGGCGAAAGGCGCAGGCGTGGGGAAGGCGGCCGCTGCTGCTGTTGGCGTTCAGTGCGCTGGCGATCCGGGGCCTGCTGTTCGCCGTCGTCAGGGATCCCTATCTCCTGGTCGCCGTGCAGGTGTTCGACGGCATCACCGCGGCCGTCCTCGCCGTGATGGTGCCGCTGATCGTGGCCGATGTCGCCTTCGGAAGCGGCCACTTCAATCTGGCGCAGGGCGTCGTTGGCACCGCGACCGGCATCGGTGCATCGCTCAGCACGGTGCTGGCGGGCTATATCAGCGACACCTTCGGCAGCAGCATCGCTTTCACGGGATTGGCGGGAATTGCAGCCCTTGGTCTCACGGTGATCTGGCTGTTCATGCCGGAGACGAGGCGGACGGAGTAAGGCGTACCGTTAGCAGCGCGGCGATGGCCAGCGACGCGCCGACACCGGCGACGCAGGCGGTCCATCCGAAACGATCGAACAACTGGCCCAAGGCGGCGCTGCCGACGAGGCCGCCGAGGAAATAGCAGGCGAGATAGGTTCCGCTGGCAATGCCGCGGCTATCGTTGGCGGCCTGTCCGACGAAGCCCGTGGCACCAGCCTGTGCGAAGAACGTGCCGATGCCGACCAGCACCATCCCCGCCAGCACTTCCGATAGATGCGTGGACAACATCAGGGGCAGGCCGAGTGCGGCGACCGCAAGCGCCGCGCAGATTGCTGGCCGCGTGCCAAAGCGCGCTACTGCCTTGCCCGCGAACAGTGTCGTCAGCACGGAAGGCGCGAATACGAAATAGACGAAGCCAAGATCCATCCGCCCGAGCGACAACGGCGGGCGGACGAGTACGAAATTGACGTAAGTAAAGGTGCCGATGAAGGCGAACAGGATGCAGAATCCGATCGCAAAGGCCGATCGCAGCGCCGGGTTGCGCCAATGCGCGATCGTTGCGGCGAACGGCGATGGCGCGGCGGATATCGCCTGCATCGGCTTGACGCGCTCGATGGTGAAGTAGACCAGCACGGCGCCGGCAAGATTGAGCAGCGCGAAGAAATAGAAGTTCGAGGCCAGCCCCAGCGTGTCGACCAGCGCGGCCGACACCAGTCGTCCAATCAGATTGCTCGCGACGTTGCCGGTGATATAGGCCGCGAATGCGCTGCCTGCGTCCATCGCGCTGCATTGTTCGCCGAGATAGGCCAGAGTCAGCGCAAACGCCGAGGCCATGCAGAGGCCCTGCGCGATGCGAAGTACGGTGAATGTCGTGAGATCGGGCGCGATTGCCAGCAACGTGGTGGGGACTGCCAGGAGGATCAGGCTGACGAGAATGCCGAGGCGGCGGTCGATATACGGGCTGAGGAAGCCGACAACGAGGCTGGCGATCGCCATGCCCAGCGTGCTGGCATTGACGGCTACGCCCATCTCGGCAGGCGATACGTTGTAATGCCGGGTCAGCGAGGGAAGGATCGCCTGGGTGGCGAACAGATCGACCACGGTCAGGAACGCCGTGAGGCCGATGACGAGGGATCGCAGCACCACGCCGGGGGAATGGCCCTGCATTTCCATCGCGTCCGATTTCAATTGCGCGGAAATGCCGGTCATGGCGCTTCTCTATGCTGGTTCTGCGAAGGAAGGATGTGACGCCTGGGCGTGCGGGGCGACACGGGGGCCCCAGGCCGTCACATCCGGCAACGAGACGTCGGGAGGCGCTCGTTACAGCTCCTACATGTTGTGATCGTGCGGATCCTTGCGGACGTCGCCGACATAGAGAACGACGGTTTCCTTGCCGAGGTTCTTCCACCAGTGCGAAGTGCCGGCGACTTCCGGCCTGATCTCGCCGGCCTTGTGCACGATCGGCTCGGCGCAGTTGCTGGCGTATTCGACGATCTCGCCCTGCTGGACAAAGATCAGCGCGGGACGGTCGTCATGGCTGTGCCAGGGCACGATGCCGCCGGGCTCGATCGTGAGCTTGCGGAAGCGCAGCTCGCGATCCCTGATATTGGCCGGCTGCTTCTCGAGGTTGATCGATCCGAGCGTAACGTCGGTGACGCCGACCAGTTTGTGGTCGACCATCGGGCGGACATTCGCTTGCATCTTCCCGGCTGGGCATTCGCCGGCCACGGCCGTCGAGGCCGCCGCAAACGAGCCCGCGATGATTGCGGTAAGCGCGAGGCCTCGCTGGATCGTGCGCGATGTGAGACGGGATTTGGACATGTTGTGCTCTCCTTTGGGTTCTGCCTTGGCCCCGAATGGTCCGGCCGGCTACGTCACCACCATCATGGAAACTGCGCATAAGAGGAAATGCCGGTTAGCTCTGGACTCGATAGCCCAGCGCTATGTAGCTAGCCGTGCCCGAGCATGTGCTTGATGTCGGAAGAGAAGGTCGGATAGGCGTAGACGTTTTCCCGGATCTGGGTGGCCGTAATGCCAAAGCGCATCGCCAGTCCGAAGATGTTCACCAGTTCCTGACCGGCGTGGCCGACGAAATGAGCGCCGAGGATGCGATCGGTGGCCTGATCGACGATGACCTTCGACCACGCAACGGTCTCGGCATAGGTTTTTGCCGAGAACCAGTCCAGCATGTCGTTGACGTGGACGCCGATCGCAAGGCCCTTCTGCCGGGCGGCGGCTTCCGTCAAGCCGACCGAGGCAAGCGGCGGCACCGTGTAGACGGATGTCGCCATGCTGGCATAGTCGGGGCTGTGTTTCGGACCTTCGACGATGTTGCGGCCGACGATGTCGCCCTCATAGGTCGCGATCGGGGATAGCTGCGGCGAACTCGGCACGGCATCGCCGCAGACATAGACGCCGGGGTTGGAGGTCGAGCGCAAATGGCGATCGATGGTGACGCGGCCATTGGCATGCTCGACCTGGCCTGCGACGAGATCCAGCGTATCGACATTGGCGATGCGGCCCGCGCCGTTGACGACACGGCCAGCCTCGGCCACGTGCTCGGCGCCGTCATGGCTGAAGACGACGCGCAGTCGGCCGTTCGCTCTTTCAATTCGCTTGACGCTCACTGCCGTCTTGACCCGAATGCCGATGCGTTCGCTCTCGGCCTGCAGGCGCGCGACGGCGTCGGCATCCATGGCCGGCAACAGTTGCGGCAGCGCTTCGAGGATCGTGACGTCGGCGCCGGCGCGGGCATAGACGTGGCCGAACTCCAGCGCAATCACGCCGCCGCCGACGAAAATCACCGACGCAGGTAGTTCCCGTTCGCTCAGCATCTCGTCTGAGGTGATCATGAACTCGGCGCCTGGGATCGGCAGCGCTCGCGGCTTCGATCCCGTCGCGATCACGATGTGTTTGGCCTCGAGCTTGCGGTCTCCGACGCGGATGGTGTTGGCACCGACGAACACGGCGCGGCCCTTGATGACTTCGACATTGCGCTTTGCCATCGAGCGGGCGAGGTTCGCGGGGATATCCTTGATCATGTCCTTCTCGCGGTTGATCAGCGCCGCCCAATCGAGCTTCGGTTTGCCGACGGCGATATGATGGGCGGATGCGCGTTCGATTTCGTGCAGCGCGTGGCCGGCGGCGACCAGCACCTTCTTCGGCGTGCAGCCGCGGTTCGGGCAGGTGCCGCCAAGAAGATCGGCCTCGATCATCGCAACCGACATTCCGGCACGCCGCACCGGTCCGGTGACGCCGATGCCGGCGTTGCCGCCGCCCAGAATGACGACGTCGAATTTCTGCGTTGTCATCGAATTGATCCCTCTGTTGGCGGGTCCTGATGCGACCAGGCCGCGCCGGAGCGCAGCCTGAAGGCGTTACGGGCGCGATGCCGAAGGCGTTACCTGGTGGTGATGGTCGAGGTGATCGAGCCGACCACCTTGGTCGCCATCTCGAACTGTGCGGTGCGATCCCTGATGTTGTGGCGCCTGGCGATCCATTCGAAATCGGTCCAGACCGCCCAGACGTCGCCATTGTCGTCCTGGGTCAGCAGCAGGCGGACCGGCCAGTCGAGGCCGGCGTTCGGATTCGAGGTGATGAACTGCGTTCCCAGCGGCGGATTGCCGAACACCAGTAGCGTCGAGGGCCGCAGCTTGATGCCGGCGTCGGCCGCGAGTTTCGATTGGTCGATCTCGCTGAAAAATTTGATGCCTTTGGCGGCGATGTCGGCCTTGATGCGGGTGATGGCCTCGGCCATCGGTATCGCGCTCTTGACACGAATGATGCCTTCATCGCTGTCGGCCCGTGCGGNNACCGCCGAGAGGATCAACAGGGCCAGAAGCAGCGAAGCGAAGAAATTNNGGCGGTTCGTCAATTGGCGTGTCATCGGAAATCTCCTGTCGGTGACGCATGCCCTCCGCATGCCTTCCTGGACAGGTTGCCCCTCGAAGCCGGTAATATGAAATGCGTATCCGCTCTCAAGTCGATAGCAGCGGACTATCGAGGCCGCTCAATACGCCATGGCTATCGAACCGATTGTGCAACGGTATTTCTCATTCAGGTCACGAGGCCCTCTGATGGGACAGCGCCCGATTGGCGGGCGTCACCATTCAGAGGAATAGCCATGAAAACCCTTTCCAAGACCCTGATTGCCGCCGCGGCGTTTGCCGCGATTGCCACCACGGCCTTCTCGCAAGTTCCCTGGGAGTTCAATCCGGGCATGGCCTACATGTATGCCGGTTCCGGCAAGATGTCGGCGATGGCCATGGCGGCGACGCCGAAGAACCACGATGCGATGATGAAGAACGCCAAAAAGGTGCCTGCCAACACCGTGTTCTTCATGGACAAGGGCCAGCTCTACTCGACCTCGGGCATGCTCGATCCGACTGGCAATTTCTACCTGCCCTGAGCCAGGGGCGCCGCAGCGCTCGGGCCGCCCTTGCGGGGCGGCCCGGGACGGAAAATAATACGGATATGCCGGAGCAAGCCATGACGACATCGCTATCGCCAGCCAACGCCGAACGCCTCAAGGAGGCGTTCCTGCGGTGCCGCGACATGGAAGGCAGCTTGCGCGAGCAGCTCGAGGCCTATGCCGAGGAGGGGCGGGAGATCTTTCCGGCCTATGGCGAAGCGGTCGACCGGCTGGTGGCGCGGCTCAACGAGAATGGCGGCGGCGAGAATGCGCCGCGGGTAGGCGAGGTGATGCCGCCGTTCCTGCTGCCGGACGAAACTGGCCGGCTGATCAGCCTGAAGTCGCTTCTCGATCATGGCCCGGTCGCCGTGATGTTCTACCGCGGCCATTGGTGCCCGTATTGCCGGCTGAATGTGTGGGCGGTGATCCAGGCTCATGACCGGATAAAGGCGCTGGGTGCGCAGACCGTCGCGATCATGCCGGAGACGCAGGCCTATGCCGCAAAATTCAAATCCGAGGCCAGCGCGCCGTTCCCCGTGCTGACCGACCTCGACAATGGCTATGCGTTGTCGCTCAATCTTGCGATCTGGCTCGGCACCGAAATCCAGCGGCTGCTGTCATACCATGACATGGCGAGTTTCCACGGCAATGACGGCTGGGTGCTGCCGATCCCGGCCACCTTCGTGGTCGGCCGTGACGGACGGGTGAAGGCGCGGTTCGTGGATCCCGATTTCCGCAAGCGCATGGAGATCGACGATCTGATCGCCGCGCTGAAGAGCGCGAGCGAAGGACGATAGCAACACCGAAGAGCGTTAGTGCGCTTCATCATTCCTCAGGCGCCAGCCGTATTGCCGACGACTTGCCGCCAGTCTGCGCCGCGCAGCATGCGCATCACGGCGGACGCTACGGCGGTGCGTTCACGGCCGGCAACGCCGTAGAGATTGACGGTTCGCCGCGCGTCCAGCCCTTCGACGCTGGCGCGTTTCAGCGTTGGCGGGATCGAGGCGGTATCGGGCACCACGGCAACGCCGATATCGGCCTCCAGCAGTTCGATCAAATCGCGTTCGGATGCGATCTCATGGCTGCGATCGACGTCGAGCCCATGTTCGCGAAGCGAAGCGTTTACCCGCGCGCCATGCTCGCAATAGTTTCGCGACAGCAACTGCTCAGCGCGAAGATCGCTGAAGTCGATTTTGTCGCGCGTCGCCAGCGGGTGGTTCTTGTTGACGACGAGCTGAAAGTTTTCCGTGAACAGCGGCCAGGTGTCGAGCCGGTCCCATTCCTCGCCGATCTCGGCGGCAATGCCGAGCTCGGCTTCGCCCTTCTTGAGAAATTCCGCGATCTCGCGGGCGTTGCCGCGCAGGAAACGAAACTCCAGGCGGTTGAACATCCGCTTGATCTGGTCGAGATGCGGGATCAGCAGCGCCAGGTCGACGGAGTGGGTCAGGGCGATCCTGAGCGCGCCGACTTCGCCGCTCTTGAAGGAGGAGGCGAGCTCGCGGGCGCCGGTCGCTGCCTCATAGCATTGCTTGAGCAGCGGATGCATGCGCTGGCCGAGCTCGGTCAACTGCGCGGCAGGTCGCTCGCGGCGAAACAGGTCGCCGCCGAGTTCGGCTTCCAGCTGCTTGATGGCCCGCGTCAGCGACGGCTGCGTGACGTTGCACTCGTCGGCGGCGCGCGTGAAGTTGAGCACGCGCGCGACCGCGAGAAAGTAGCGAACCTGATGCATCTCCATGGCCGTGCCCCGGTCTGTCGTGCAGCAAGGCTACCCGATTGCGGCCCCCGGTGACTACCCAAACCGCCATAGCGCCGGCGTATGGTTTTGGAAGCCAAACGGCATTTTCTTAAGTGCCGCCCCCCGTGCAGGCTGCAGCAGAACGGTCTCGTCGAGAGGCTGACCAGCCACACGAAAGGGCGGCTCATGAATATCCAGCTCAAGACCCAGCATGCTGCGGCTCTGCGCCCGCTTTCCGGCAAGGTCTCACTTGTCACGGGTTCGACCAGCGGCATCGGGCTCGGAATTGCCCGCGCATTGGCGGAAGCCGGCTCGGCGATGGTGCTGAACGGTCTTGGCGTTGCGACCGAAATTGCAAAAACGCGGGACGAGATCGAAGCCGCTTTCGGCGTCAAGGTGAGCTATTCCGCCGCCGATATGACGAGCCCGGAGGCGATCGCCGAGATGATCGCGGCTGCGGTCGCCAGTCACGGACGGCTCGATATTCTGGTCAACAATGCCGGTATCCAGCACGTCGCGCCGCTCGACCAGTTTCCGGTCGAGAAATGGGACGCAATCCTGTCGATCAATCTGTCATCGGCATTTCACACGATGCGGCTCGCGCTGCCCGCGATGCGTCAGAACGGGTTCGGGCGGATCATCAACATCGCCTCCGCGCACGGGCTGGTCGCTTCTCCCTTCAAGGCGGCGTATGTCGCGGCCAAGCACGGCATCGTCGGCCTGACCAAGGTGGCGGCGCTGGAGACGGCGGAGGACGGTATTACCTGCAACGCGATCTGTCCGGGTTATGTGTATACGCCGCTGGTCGAGGCGCAGATCGATGGACAGGCCAAGGCGCACGGCATTTCCCGCGAGCAGGTCATTCACGACGTGCTGCTGGCCCAGCAACCGAACAAGCGCTTTGCCACGGTCGAAGAGCTCGGCGCGCTGACGGTGTTTCTTGCCAGCGATGCGGCCGCATCGATCACCGGCATCGCGTTGCCCGTCGATGGCGGATGGACCGCGCACTAGCCACACAAATATCCAAGGAGAGTGACATGAGAGATGGTCAGGACATTGGTTCTTCGCCGAACTTGAAATCGCTCGCCAGGTCCGAGCCGGGTCAGATCGTGCTGGTGCTGCAGGGCGGTGGCGCGCTCGGCTCCTACCAGGCCGGCGTCTATCAGGCCCTGCATGAGGCCGGGATCGAGCCGGACTGGATCATCGGCACCTCGATCGGCGCGATCAACGCCAGCCTGATTGCCGGCAACGCGCCGCAGAACCGGCTGTCGCGTCTCCGCGAATTCTGGAAGAAGATGGAGCAGAATCCGGTCTGGAGTTTTCGCGACGTCTTTCCCGGCTTTAACGAGAAGCTGTCTTACTGGGCGACCGTGACCAACGGCATTCCCGGTTTCTTCCGGCCCAACCCGCTGGCACATGCCGGTGATAGCTATCCGCTCGGCGCTGACAATGCCGGCTACTACTCGACCGCACCGCTGGAGCGGACCTTGAGCGAATTGGTCGATTTCAATCTGGTCAACCAATGCACGCCGCGCCTGACGGTCGGCGCCGCCCATGTCCGCAGCAGCCAGATGCGCTATTTCGACAGCCGGGATTGCGAGCTTGGCGTCAAGCACATCATGGCGTCCGGCGCGTTGCCGCCGGCATTCCCGGCGGTGCGGATCGACGGCGAACTCTATTGGGACGGCGGCATACTATCGAACACGCCGACGGAAGCCGTGTTCGACGACAATCCACGCAAGAACTCGCTGATCTTCGCCGTGCACCTGTGGAATCCGGAAGGCGCCGAGCCGACCACGATGGCGGAGGTGCTCAATCGCCACAAGGACGTGCAGTATTCGAGCCGGATCGCCAGTCACATCGCCCGCCAGCAGCAGGCGCATCGGCTTCGCCATGTCATTAACCAGCTCGCCGCGCGCCTGCCGGAGGCCGAGCGTAACAGCGAGGCGGTGAGGGAACTCGCCGGTTACGGCTGTCCGACCCGGATGCATGTCGTGCGGCTGCTCGCCCCGCAGCTCAGCCGCGAGGACCACACCAAGGACATCGATTTCAGCCCGTCCGGGATCATGCAGCGGTGGGACGCCGGTTACCGCCACACCATGGCGGTGCTCGCTAAGAAGCCCTGGGTCGGCGAGTTCGATGCGCTCTCCGGCGTCGTCCTGCATGAGCAGATGAAGGTGTTTCCGGAAGCTGCTGAGTAAGGGACGTCACGCAATGATGGAGGGCGCGATCGTCTTGCGATAAAGCGCGCTGTAGCAGGCGGCCGACAGATCCCAGCTAAAGGAACGCGCCATCGCACTTCGCCGCATCGCGTCGAGCTTGTCCTTGGCGCGGAATGCATCGAACGCGCGTCTGACGCCGCCGAGGAAGGACTCCGCGGACGGTTGCGAGAACAGGAAACCGGTTTCGCCGTCCTGGATGGTTTCCGCAAGCCCGCCGGTCTGATGGCCGATCGGCAGCGATCCGAACCGCTGCGCATACATCTGGCTCAGCCCGCACGGCTCGAACCGTGACGGCATCAGCGTGAAATCGCTGCCGGCAAAAATTCGCCGTGCCTGGGCGTCGTTGAAGCCGATGGTAACGCCGATCGCGTCCGGCCTGCGGCGATGCGCAGCGACCAGCGCCTGTTCGATTTGCTGCTCGCCGCTACCGGTCACCACGATCTGTCCGCCGGCCTCGATGATTTCGTCGGCGGCTGACAACACGAGGTCGACGCCCTTCTGGTGAACCAGACGTGCGACCAGGCCGAACAGCGGGCCGCGCGACAGCGCAAGGCCAAACTGCTTGCGGACGTAGTCGGCATTGGCCTGTTTGCCTGTCCAATCGCCGGGGGCAAAAGTCTGCGCCAGGTGCGCACAGGCGCTGGGATCCCAGCTTTCGTCGATGCCGTTCAGTATGCCGGTCAGTTGTGCGGCGTTCGAGCGCCGCTGCAGCAGGCCTTCCAGCCCGCAGCCGAGCTCGCGCGTGGTGATCTCCCTGGCATAGGTCGCGCTGACGGTGGTCAGATGCGAGGCGTAGACCAGGCCGCCCTTGAGGAACGACACGTGGTCGTAGAATTCCAGCCCGTCGATGTGGAAGGAACTTTCGGGCGCCCCGATCCGGCGCAGCGCGTCCGGCGGGAACAGGCCCTGATAGGCGAGGTTGTGGATGGTCAGGATCGAGGGAAGCTTCGTTCCCCGCCATGCCAGATAGGCCGGCGCCAGCGCCGCCTGCCAGTCGTTGGCATGGATCAGGTCTGCTGCCCAATTCTTGTCCACGTTGCCCGCGGCAAGCTCGGCGGCGGCGGAGGCAAACCGGCCGAACCTGATGTCATTGTCCGGCCAGTCGCGACCCGATTCATCGCCATAGGGGTTGCCGGGCCGGTCGTATAATTGCGAGCACAACAGCACGTAGACGGGCAGGCCATCCTTGGTTGACGCGCGCCCGAGCGAGCAGGCCGGCATTTCCGCGAGCGATCCGCATTCCCCAACGATTTCAATGTGCGTGAGCTGTTCGAGAATGTCCCGATACCCGGGCAGCATGACCCGGACATCGCTCCAGCGGCGCAGCGCCCGGGGTAGTGCTGCGGAAACGGCAGCGAGACCGCCGACCCGGACAAAGTCATCCATTTCAGTGGTGACGAACAAGACCTTCAAGGCAAACGTCCTCGTACCAGCCGCAACGACGCAGATGCAAGAATGGGTCCAACTTCCGATGCAAATACAACGCGCGCTCCGGACGGTCGTTCCCCCGCGGCTACTTCCCTGTCGGCGCTGCGCAATTTAGGGTCACGCCCGCCAACAAAATGAAATGGCCGCAAACGGCCGAAGGGGTTTTACGAAATGACCATAGCCGGCAACGATCAGAGGAATTTGACAGGCAGCTTCGCAGGCCTGCGGGTCCTCGATTTTTCAACCACGATTGCCGGACCGCACTGTACACGAATGCTCGCCGATATGGGAGCCGAGGTCATCAAGATCGAGACCGAGGAAGGCGAGACGATGCGGACCCGCCCGCCGGTACGCAATAACTGCTCGACCGCCTTCGGCCAGCTCAATGTCGGCAAGAACAGTATCGTTCTGGATCTGAAATCGCCGAAGGGCGTGGAGGCGGTTCGCCGGCTGGTCGCGACCGCCGATGTGCTGATGGAGAATTTCCGCCCCGGTGTGATGCGGCGGTTGAAGCTCGACTACACCTCGCTGCACGCGCTCAACCCGAAACTGGTCTATTGCTCGATCTCCGGATACGGCCAGACCGGGCCGTCGGCCGAGCTGCCGGCCTATGCGCCGGTGATTCACGCAGCCTCCGGCTATGAGATGGCGCATCTGGCCTACCAGCCGGGACGGAGCCGGCCGGACTATTGCGGTATCTATCATGCCGACGTGCTCACCGGCGTCTACGCGTTCGGCGCCATCTCGGCGGCGCTCTATCAGCGCGCGGCGACCGGGCAGGGCCAGCATATCGACGTCTCGATGCTGGAATCGATGCTGAGCCTGACGCTGAACGAATTGCAGTGGTCGCAGTTCGAGGTGAAGCCGACGCAGCGGCCGATGTTCGGTCCGATCGAGACGACGGACGGCTATGTCATGATGGCGATCGCCAGCGAGAAAACTTTCCAGAGCCTGATGCAGGTGATCGGCCATCCGGAGTGGGTAAGCGATCCGCGCTTTGCCAGATATTCCGATCGGCGGGATAACTGGGTCGGCCTGATGGAAGGTGTCGAAGCATGGTCGCGCACCGTGACAACCGCGCAGTGCCTCGCCGCCTTCAATACGCACGGCGTTCCATCGTCGGCCTATCGCACGGTGTCCGAAGCGTTGCGCGATCCGCAGATCGCCCATCGCGGCGCATTGGCCGAGGTCGAGGACGGCGGCGGCACATTCAAGGTGCTCAACCTGCCGTTCCGAATGTCCGGCGCCAAGGTGTCGGCGGCGCCGCGGATGTCGACGCTGGGCGAGCACACGCGCGCCTATCTGAAAGAGACCGGCCTGTCGGAGGATGAAATCGCATCCTTTGCCGGCAAGACGGCGGCGGCCGCAAGTAGCTGACGACGTGGTCCGCATAGCGAAACATTAAGCTGCGGCGTTTTCATCCGCAGGCTGTGATCGGCCTTGCCCGCGACTGCGTTTCCGGACAATCTTGCGGGCAGCCATCGACGATCCGGAATACCGGACGAACGAAACACATTGGAGGAAACACAATGAATGCGGGGATTCGTTCGGGCGCGCTTGCGCGAATATTTCTTGTGGCGGGATTTGGTTTGGCGCTGTCGGCTATGCCCGCCAATGCGCAGAAGGCGGGCGGCAGTATCACCGTCGGTCTCGAACTCGATATTCCCGGTTTCGATGTGCTGAAGGTCGGCGTTTACGACACCGCGGCGCTCACCGCGTCATCGGCGCTGTTCGATACGCTCACCTATCTCGATGCCAACGGCAAGCCGCAGCCGAAGCTGGCGCTGTCCTGGGAGCCCTCCGAGGACTTCAAGATGTGGACCTTCAAGCTGCGTCCGGGCGTCAAGTTCCACGATGGCACGCCGTTCAACGCCGAAGCATTCAAGGCGAATTTCGACCGGCAGAAAGATCCTGCCAACAAGTGCCGCTGCGCCTTCTATATCTCCAACGTCAACAATGTTCAGGCGCCGGACGAACTGACGCTGGTCTATAACCTCAATGACCCCTCGGTAAACTTCCCATCGCTGGTGTCCTACGCGAGCCAGACCAACGCGGTTCATTCTCCGACGGCCTGGAAATCCAAGGGGGAGGAATACAACCGCAATCCGGTCGGCACCGGTCCCTACATCCTGAAATCCTGGACCGCTGGCGATCGCATGATCCTGGAGAAAAATCCGGACTACTGGGACAAGGACAAGGTCTATTTCGACCGCATCACGCTGAAGCCGCTGCCCGATGCGCAATCGCGCTTCGCCAGCCTGCAATCGGGTGAGGTCGACCTGGTCTGGGATGACGAATACAGCGCCGACAATATCCAGAAGGCGCAAAAAGATTCGAAGCTGACGGTGCACACATACGAGGGGTCCGGTGCGCAGGTGTACGCCTTCAACACCAAGGTCGCACCATTCGACGATATTCGCGTGCGCCAGGCACTGGTAATGGCGCTTGACCGCAAAAAGATGTCGCAGGCGATCACCAACGGTCTGTCCCGTCCGGCCAGCAATCCCTATGGCGACGGCTCCTGGGTCAAATGCAAGGACGACGGTGCGCTTCCGGAAGACCTTGAGAAGGCCAAGGCGCTGATCAAGGACTACGGCAAGCCTGTCGAGTTCAAGATGCTCGTTACGGCAACACCGCGCGGACGCATGGTTGGCCAGGTGCTGCAGCAGTTCTGGAAGCGGGCCGGCGCCAACATGGAGATCGAGCAGGTCGATCAGGCCACCATCCCGCCGCGCGCCTTCATGCGCCAGTTCCAGTTGACGCCGTGGCGCATCGTCGATCTGGCTGATCCTGACATACAGATGTACTCCAACTTCAAGACCGGAAGTCCGGTGGCGCTTGCCAACTACTCCAATCCGGAACTGGACAAGCTGCTCGATCACGCCCGCGTCACGGCAGATACCAATAAGCGCATCGACGACTATTGCGCGATCAGCCGGCTGATCAACAAGGAGGCGATCTGGTTCTGGACGTTCCAGAACACCTACTACGCGATCTCGACTGCCAAGCTGAAGGGCTTGCCCAAGATGTATAGCGGGATGATCGACGTATCGCGCGCCTGGAAGGAATAGCCGCCTATGGCGTTCTTCGTTGCGCGCCGGCTCCTCTATCTGGTGCCGGTGCTGATTGCGGTTTCGCTGCTCACCTTCTCCATCGCGTCGCTGCTGCCCGGCGATCTGGCGTACACCATCCTCGGTGACCAGGCGACGCCGGAGAACGTGGCGGCGCTGCGGCGTGACATGGGGTTGGATCAGCCGATCTGGTGGCGGTATCTGAGCTGGCTCGGCGGCGTGTTGCAGGGCGATTTTGGTCGTTCGTTCCGTACTGGTCAGACGGTGCTTCAGGCGGTTGGCGAGCGGCTGCCGGTTTCGATCGAACTGATGCTGCTGGCGCAGCTCGGCGCGCTAGGGATCGGCGTTCCCCTGGCGATCATCTGCGCGGCGCGCAGCGGCGGATCGTTCGATCGCTTCATGACCGGGACCGCGTTCGGCATGCTGTCGGTGCCGACCTTCCTGTCGGCGATCCTGCTGATCTACTTCTTTGCGGTCGAACTGCGCTGGCTGCCGGCGACCGGCTATGTGCCTTTTGCCGAAGACCCTGCCGCAAACCTGCGCTTCATGGTGCTGCCGGCGCTGACGCTGGCGCTCGCCGAATGGCCCAGCATCATGCGCGTGCTGCGATCCGACATGATTGCGACCCTGCAGGAAGATTACATCGCGCTGGCGAAGGCCAAGGGACTAAAGGCCTCGCGCATCCTCTTCGTTCATGCGTTGAAACCTTCGTCGCTGACGCTGGTGACGATCACCGGCATCAATATCGGCCGGCTGATCGGCGGCGCCGTGATCGTCGAGACGGTCTTTGCGCTGCCGGGCATCGGCCGGCTTCTGATCGGCGCGATCCTCACCCGCGACCTCATCATCCTGCAGGGGGTGGTGCTGCTGGTCGGCGCCGGCTTCGTCATCATGAACTTCATCGTCGACCTGCTCTACGCCGTTCTCGATCCCAGGATTCGCCATGGCCACGCTTGAACTCGATGTTGCCGAGGAGGCCGTAAGCCAGGCTGCGCGCAAGGGCCGGCGGCTTGGCCTCTTGTTCTGGGCGGCGATCGGCTGGATGACCTTCGTGTTCGCGGTGGCGGTCTTCGCGCCCGTCCTGCCGCTGCCGAGCCCGACCGACATGGACATGCTGGAGCGGCGCGCGCCGATCTCGGCCGAGCATTGGCTCGGCACCGACGGGCTCGGCCGCGACGAGCTTTCGCGCCTGGTCTATGGTGCGCGGATCTCGCTGGTGGTCGGCCTGTGCGCGCCGATCATCGGCCTCACGCTCGGCGGGGCGCTAGGCATGCTCGCCGGCTATTTCCGCGGCCGGTTCGAGTCGACGGTGGTTGGCAGCATGGATGTGCTGCTGGCGTTTCCGCCTTTGATCCTGGCGCTGGCCGTGACCGCCTATCTCGGCCAGTCCATCTTCAATCTCACCTGCATCCTCGGCGTGCTCGGTGTTCCCGCCTTCATGCGGGTGGCGCGGGCGGCGACGCTGACGCTGGCGCGGCGTGAATTCGTGATCGCCGCGCAGGCGCTGGGCGCGACCCATGCGCGCATCCTGCTGCGCGAGCTGCTGCCGAACGTCATCCTGCCGCTGTTTGCCTTCTTCCTGCTCGGCGTTGCCGTCACCATTGTCGTCGAGGGCTCGCTTTCCTTCCTCGGCCTCGGCGTGCCGCCGCCGATATCGAGCTGGGGCAGCATGATCGGGGAGGGACGCGAGAGCCTCGATGTGGCGCCGCGGCTCGCTTTCATGCCTGCGGCGGCCATGTTCCTGACCGTACTGGCCTTCAATCTCGTCGGTGACACGCTTCGTGCGCTCACCGACCCACGTCAGGGCGCACTGTGACCGGAAATAGCTTGCTGTCCGTTGAGGATGTTACCGTCAACCTGCCGACGCCGCGCGGCAATCTGCGTGCGGTCGATCATGTCGATCTCACCGTCGGCGCCGGGCGCACGCTCGGTGTCGTCGGCGAATCCGGCTGCGGCAAGACCATGCTGTCGCGGGCCATCCTGCAATTGCTGCCGAAGAAGGCAAAACTCTCCGGCCGCGTGATGTTCGACAGACAGGATTTGCTGCGGCTTTCGCCGGAGAAACTGCGCAAACTCCGCGGCCGGTCGCTCGCGGTCGTGTTCCAGGATCCAATGACCTCGCTCAACCCGGTGCTCACGATCGGCACCCAGTTGATCGAAACGCTGCAGGAGCATCTCGAACTCGACGATGCTGCCGCCACGCGGCGAAGTGTCGAATTGCTCGCGGCGGTCGGAATCCCCGCGCCCGAGCAGCGGCTGGCGCAATATCCGCACCAGCTTTCCGGCGGCATGCGGCAGCGGGTGGCGATCGCGATCGCGCTGTCCTGCGAACCAAAGCTCCTGATCGCGGACGAGCCGACCACCGCGCTCGACGTGACGATCCAGGCACAGATCCTCGATCTCCTGGCGCGTGAACAGCGCCGCCGGCACATGGCGATGATCATCATCACCCACGATCTCGGCGTCGTTGCCGGGCGTACCGATGAGGTCGCGGTCATGTATGCCGGCCGTGTCGTCGAGCGCGCCCCGACGCCCGATTTGTTCAAGAAAATGCGGATGCCCTACACCGAAGCGCTGCTTGCCGCACTCCCCAGGCTCGACGCCGCGCCGCACACGCCGCTGCCGGCGATATCGGGACGCCCACCCGATCCGACCCGGCCGCTGCGGGGATGTTCGTTCGCGCCGCGCTGCCGCTATGCGGTGGCCCGCTGCCAGGCCGAGAAACCGGCGCTTGAGGCGGCGGAGACGAGCGCGCACCAGTTCGCCTGTTTCCACCCGATAGAAGCCCATGCGGGTGCTGACGTATGATGCTGCAATCCGTCCCATCCATATCGCCTGGCCCGCTGCTCAAGGTCGACGATCTCGTCGTCGAATATCCGGTCGGGCCCAAGATCGTTCACGCCGTGTCCGGCGTCTCCCTGCAGATCGCCCGCGGCGAAACGCTGGGTCTGGTCGGCGAATCCGGCTGCGGGAAGTCGACGCTTGGGCGCGCCGTGCTGCAGCTGCGCCGGCCGACCGCCGGGCGGGTGTTGTTCGACGGGCAGGATCTCACGGAGATGCACGGCGAGGCCTTGCGGCGGATGCGCCAGCGCGTGCAGTTGATCTTCCAGGATCCGATCGCCTCGCTCAATCCGCGCCGCAAGATCGGCGATATCGTCGCCGAGCCGCTGGTGATTGCTGGCGTCAAGGATCCGGAGAAACGCAAGCAACTCGTTTACGAGATGCTCAGCGCGGTCGGGCTTGATCCCACGCTCGTGGTCGGGCGGCTGCCGCATGAATTTTCCGGCGGCCAGTGCCAGCGCATCTGCATCGCGCGCGCGCTCGTCCTCAATCCGGAATTCATCGTTTGCGACGAGCCGGTTTCCGCGCTCGACGTTTCCATCCGTGCCCAGATCCTCAATCTGCTGGAGGAGATGAAGGGCCGGTTTGGCCTGACGCTGCTGTTCATCGCGCACGATCTCGCCGTTGTGAAGGCGGTGAGCGACCGCGTCGCGGTGATGTATCTGGGGCGGCTCTGCGAGGTCGGTCCCTCCGAGCAGTTGTTCGCCAAACCGGCGCATCCCTATACCGCGCTGCTGATCGAGGCGATCCCGGTGCCCGATCCGGACGTCCGCCCCACCGAGACCGTGCCGGTCGGCGAGCCGCCATCGCCGATCGCACCGCCCTCCGGCTGCCGGTTTCGTACCCGCTGTCCCCGCGCGGACCAGCGATGCAGCGACGAGATGCCGGAACTGCGTGCCGTCGCGCCGGGCCAGCTCGTGGCCTGCCACCACCCGCTGATCTGAATACCGGGCTCCTGTTTGTCTCGACGGATCGGACGTGGCAATGTCCGCCCTCAAGACGTTCTCAGGACTTAAGAAAAAGAAATGACGGGAGAGAAGCGATGAAGAGTTTTCAGGTCGCAGAATTCAACGCGCCTCTGAAAGAGGTAGACCAGGAGACGCCGCAGCCAACGGGTACGCAGGTGCTGATCAAGGTGAAGGCCGCCGGCGTCTGCCATAGCGATCTCCACATCTGGGAAGGCGGCTATGATCTCGGCCATGGCCGCAAGCCGCTGTCGCTGAAGGACCGCGGCGTGTCGCTGCCGCGCACGATGGGGCACGAAACCGTCGGTGAAGTCGTCGCGTTCGGACCGGAGGTCACCGCCGCGGACAAGGCCGATCTCAATGTCGGCGACACAGCCCTGGTCTATCCCTGGCTCGGTTGCGGGAAATGCCCGACTTGCGTCGGCGGCGACGAGAACATGTGCGTTGTGAAGCCGAATTCGCTCGGCGTCTATTGCGACGGCGGTTACGCCGATCACATGACGGTGCCGAACCCGAAATATCTCTTAAACCTGAAGGGGCTCGATCCGGTTACGGCAGCGCCCTATGCCTGTTCCGGCGTCACCACCTACAGCGCGCTGAAGAAGGTCGAATCCGCCTTCAACTCGCCGATCGTGATCTTCGGCGCCGGCGGCCTCGGCCTGATGGCGCTGTCGCTGTTGAAGGCGATGGGCGGCAAGGGCGCCATCGTCGTCGATATCGACGCGCGCAAGCGCGAAGCGGCGGAAGCCGCCGGCGCGCTCGCCACCGTCGACGGCAAGGCGCCGGATGCGCTGGAACAGCTCGCGAAGAAGGCCGGCGAACCCATTCGCGCCGTGATCGATCTCGTCGGCAACGCACAGACCACGCAGCTCGGCTTCGATTGTCTCACCAAGGGCGGCAAGCTCGTCATCGTCGGCCTGTTCGGCGGCGGCGCAACATTTGCCCTGCCGCTGATCCCGATCAAGGCGATCACGATCCAGGGCAGCTATGTCGGCAATTTGCGCGAGACCGCGGAGTTGCTCGAGCTCGTTCGCAACAAGATGATTGCGCCGATCCCGGTGACCACGATGCCGCTTGCGAAGGCGAATGAAGCGCTGACCGATCTGCAGAAAGGCAAACTCGTCGGCCGTGCCGTGCTGACGCCGTAAGGATGCGTCAACAGCTGTGGCTTCATCCTTCGAGACGCGCACAAGCGTGCGCTCCTCAGGATGAGGTCTCAGACCCTCATGGTGAGGAGCGCGGCAACGCCGCGCGTCTCGAACCACGAGGNACTGACACTTCAATTCCAAGGAACTCCCATGTCCGCAAATAACGCCTTCCACATCGCCGTGCTCGGCGGCGATGGCATCGGTCCTGAAGTGATGGCGCCGGCGCTCGAAGTTTTGCGCAAGATCGAGGCGACCAGCGACCTGAAGTTTCGCTTCACCGATGCGCCGGCGGGCGCCAACAATTACCTCGCAACCGGCAAATCGATGCCCGACAGCACCGTGCGGCTGTGCGAGGAGGCGGACGCCATCCTGCTCGGCGCCTGCGGCCTGCCGTCGGTGCGTTACCCCGATAACACCGAGATCGCGCCGCAGATCGAGCTGCGCTTCCATTTCGACCTCTACGCCGGCGTGCGCCCGGCGCGCCTCGTTCCGGGCGTGCCGAGCCCGATCGTCGGCGCGGATGCGCGCGGCATCGACCTCGTGCTCATCCGGGAATCGACCGAAGGGCTGTTCGCCTCGATGGGGAAGGGCGTCGTGACGGACACCGAGGCGCGCGAGACGCTCGTCATCACCCGCAAGACCTCGGAACGGCTGTTCGAGTTTTCGTTCAAGCTCGCTGAGCGCCGCAAGGCGCGCGGCAAGGCGAATGGCGGGCTGACCTGCGTCGATAAGGCGAACGTGTTCAGGGCGTTCGCCTTCTTTCGCGAGATGTTCGATGAAGCCGCAAAACGCCATCCGACCGTCAAGACGGACCGGGTCTATGTCGATGCCTGCTCGCTGATGCTGGTGAAGCGGCCCTGGGATTTCGACGTCATGGTGACGGAAAACATGTTCGGCGACATTCTCTCCGACCTCGCCGCCGGCCTGATCGGCGGACTCGGCATGGCGCCCTCGGCCGACATCGGCGACCGCTACGCCGTATTCCAGCCGTGCCACGGCACCGCGCCCGATATCATGGGGCAGGGCAAGGCCAATCCCACCGCGATGATCCTGTCGGCCGCGATGATGCTGGACTGGCTCGCCGACAAGCACGGCCTCGAAAGCGCGGCCGAAGCCGGCGAGCGCATCGAGCGCGCGGTCGACAAGGCCTATGCGGGAGGCATCAAGCCGATGGAATTCGGCGGCAGCAATGGCACGGCCGATGTGACGAAGGCGGTGCTGGCGGCGCTGTAGCTTGTAGCTGGTAGATGGGGTAACGGGCCCGCATGAGCGTAGCGACATGCGGGGCCGCTGCAGAGTCCCGGATGTCGCTCCGCTCATCCGGGCTACAGGACTGTGCCTGTGACTACTTCCCCTTGAACTGCGGCTTCCGCTTCTCCATGAAAGCCGTTCGCCCCTCGCGAAAATCCTCGCTGTCCATGCAGGCCATGCCGATCGCCTTGATCGCCGCCATGTCGCGCTTGCTTTCGTCCTTCAGCACCTCGGCGATGGTGATCTTGGCGGCCTTGATGGCGAGCGGCGCGTTGCCGGAGATGGTGCGGGCGATTTCCATGGTGGCGTCCCATAATTCCGCATCCGGCAGCACGCGGTCGACCAGCCCGATCCGCAGCGCCTCCGCCGCCTCGATCCGCATGCCCGTATACATGATGAGCCGCGCCCAGGACGGCCCGACCAGCGAGACCAGGTGGCGCAGCCCGTCATAGCCATAGGCTATGCCGAGCCTTGCCGCGGGAATGCCGAACTTGCTGTTATCGGAGGCGATGCGGATGTCGGTGAGCATCGCGACCTGCATGCCGCCGCCGAGGCAGAAGCCGCGGATGCAGGCAATCGTCGGCTTCGGGTAGCTTGCGAGCAGCGCGCGCTGCGCCTCGCTCCGCTTCGAATATTCCTCCGACGCCGCCGCATTGTGGCGCGTCTTCTCGAACTGGCTGATGTCGGCGCCGGAGACGAAGGCCTTGTCGCCGGCGCCTGTCAGGATCACGACGCGCACGCCGGCATCGTCGCGCAGCGCGGTCAGCGCGTGGCCCAGGCCTTCCCACATTTCCAGCGACATCGCGTTGCGCTTGTGGGGATTGTTGAAGGTGATGACGCCGACGCCATCGCTGACGCTGTGCAGGATCTTGCCGTCGGCATGCGGGATTTCAGCAGGTTTTGGGATGTCGAGCATCGATTGCAGCCTTCAGTCCGGGAAGCTTGGTCCATTGTCGGACAGGCTTCGCGCCGAGGTCAATCGCCGCATTTGCACGCGCGGCCAGCTCGAGGCGCGGGGCAATGATCAGGCCGTCAGGGCAGGAGCGGGCACACGCGCATTTGCGCGCGGTGGCATCGGCGTGGCGGCATTGCAATTGTTGTTGACAGTCGAAACCGACGGTAGTCGTCGCCGGCCTTTTCGCTGCGGAGCATCCGGACTCCGCCATCCCCATCCCGATGGCGTCGCACGGGTTTCGTCCCGCCAGCTCAAGATTTGGCCCAGCGCAGCAACAGGCTACCCGGCGATTTCTCGCGTCGATTGGTCGGGTCCGCGGTGCTGCGATCCAGGCGTGATGCCTAGCCCTCGTTGGCGGCGATCGATTCCATCAGGGACACCAACTGACGCTGCACAGTCTGGTCCTTGATCTTGCTGTAGGCGCGCAGCAGCCTGAGGCTGAAGGCGCTGTCCAGGAAGAGCAGGCTCTCGACTTCCCGCGCCTTGCCGTCGCCGTCATAGAAGAACGTCACCGGCACGTCGAGCGCGGTAGCGATTTGCTGAAGACGAGCTGCGCCGACACGGTTGACGCCCTTCTCGTACTTCTGAACCTGCTGGAAGCTGACGCCGAGCTTGTCGCCAAGCTCCGCTTGCGAGATTTTCTGTTCCACACGCCGCAGGCGAATCCGCTTGCCCAATTCGATATCGGGTTTGCCGGCGCTGCGTTGTTTCATCTTCTTCGCTGCTGATCTGTTCATTCTGGTTTTACCGTCCTTCAATCGGGAAACCCTGGCAAAAGTAGGTCAGGGTTTCATCCATTTGTGTACCGCGTTAAAGTCAGTCCAGCCCGTAAGCTTGTCTAGGGAACCACGGGATTCCTGAGATATTGCAGGATGGTAGCCAAACGCTCGCGCGCATTGGAAGCATCCTGATACCGGCACGTCTAACCACCTAAGGCTGTCGGCACCCGGGGTGTAGTGGCAAAACCCCGCACGCTACATTTGACAAAATATTCGACAAACCACAACCACCGCGAGTTCAAAGGCCACAGATTTTGGCCAGCATACTTNACTCTGCCACGTTCAACCACCGGTATTTTACGGGGTTGTCGGCTGATCGTGCNAATCATTCGCAGCGCCATCGGTGTTTTGTTTCTGAAGATTTCCGTCTGCCCTGATGCCTGATGAAATCCAGCAGAGTTCAGCTCTGCTTGTTAGGCGTTACATTGCGGGAAATTGTAGCAATCCGCCAGCTCGCCCACTATCGGAATCGTGCAAATGGATCTGGCCGTGGCGTGGTTCGAGCGGGAACGTCCTGCACGTCTTGGATGGGTGCGCGACGGATCGAACATCGCGCAACATTTGCGGCGTGTCAGTGCCTGCACCATCGGCGTCGCTGCCGGCGGCTGATGGAATAGCAAGGCGTTGGCTCGGCGATTCATTTGCCGCGACGCCATGACGCGCGCTTCCGCGCTGGTTGTGGCAGGCTGCCGGAGCGGCCAGAGCCGTCGGTGCGGATTGCCAAACAAGATGCAACCGCCGGCAAGGCCGTCTGCGGCCGATGGGCGCTGGGTACGACTTAATTTGGCTTCCACAGCCACATCGTTTTGCATACGCTTTGCGCCTATGGCCGCATCGTCGGCCAGGCCCAAAGTCCCGCGACAAGGGACGGGCATGACAGGGGAGGAACGCCATGAAGCGAAGAACCGTACTTGCGGGCCTTGGTGCGACGGCGGCTGCCAGCGCATTGGGCTTTCCATCGATCCTCAAGGCGCAGGCGCCGATCTCGCTCAACGGTGCCGTCCAGTTCAACGACGATCATGCCTTCAACCGGGCGCTGCTCCGCTTCGAAGAGCTGGTGAAGAAATATTACGGCAAGCCGATCAACTTCACGCTGCACCGCAACTCTTCGCTGGGCCTCGAAAAGCAGTATTTCGAGTACATGTCGCAGGGCAAGGCGGTTGATTATGGCATCGTCTCGCCGGCCCACATGTCGACCTTCGCCAAGGCGGCGCCGTTCATCGATGCGCCCTTCGTGTTCAAGGGCATCGAGCACATGAACAAGGTGGTCGAGGCCAACATTCTGGCGCCGATCGCCGATGAAGTCGCGGCCAAGGCCGAGGTGATTCTGGTCGGCTATGCCGGCGGCGGCGTGCGCAACATCTTCGCCAACAAGCCGCTCAGGAACCTTGCCGATCTCAAGGGCCTCAAGGTGCGTGTGCAGGGCGCGCCGATCTGGTCGAAGACCTTTGCCGCCGTCGGCATGAGCCCGACGGTAATCGCCTACAACGAGGTCTACAACGCCATCCAGAACGGCGTGATCGCCGCCGGCGAGAACGAGGCAGCCGGCGTCGAGGCGATGAAGTTCTATGAAGTCGCGCCCCATCTCAACCTGACGCAGCACGCGGTGTCGATCCGGCCGATCTGCTTCTCGGTGAAGACGCTGAAGACCCTGCCGAAGGACCTGCAGGACGCAATCATGAAGGCCGGCAAGGAAGCCGGCGATTACGGCCGCCAGCTCGAGTCGAGCGAGGAAGCCGTCAAGCTCGACACCCTGGAGAAGGCCGGCAAGCTCAAGCGTGTTCCGTTCGAGGAGCGCGATGCGATGAAGAAGCTCGCCGATCCCGTGATGGCCACCTATGCCAAGGAAATCGGCGCCGAGGGCATCTACGAGAAGATCAACGTCGCCTAGAGCATGATCCGGTGGGGGCCGGTTCACGCGTGCGCATAGTCGCGCGTCGCATCGAACGACCGCCGAACTCATCCGGGCAAGCCCCGCTTCTTGCCCGGATCGGCGGACTGGTATTCGAGACGGAGCCGAAATGACTGAAATGCCTGTTGTCTCCACCCCGTCGCTGTGGCGCCGAGCAACGGCGGCCTATGCAAAGCTGCTGGAATTCCTGCTCGCCGCCTGTGTCGGCATCCTGGTCATTCCGGTCACGCTGCAGATCATCTCGCGCTACACGCCGCTCATTCCCTCCTACATCTGGACCGAGGAAATGGCGCGCTTCCTGTTCGTGTGGACGATCATGATCGGCGCCATGGTCGGCGTGCGTGAGGCGCAGCACTTCGAGGTCGACGTGTGGCCGGATCTGTCGCGCCGAAGCGAGGCCGCGGTGCGGATCCTCGCCCGGCTTGGCACGCTGGCGCTGGCACTGGTGTTCGTATGGGCCGGGCTCGAATTCACGCGGTTCGCATGGAACCGGACCTCCGAACTGGCCGATCTGCCGCTCTGGCTGATCCATGTCGCCTGGCCCGTGGCGGGCGTGACGTGGATCGTGTTTGCGGGCGAACAGATCATCGATGAAACGCGGATTCTGCTTGGGGCAAGGCAATGAGCGGCAATGTTCTTTCTGCCGGAGAGGCCGCGCTGGTCCTGTTCGGCGTCTTCATCGGCCTGCTCATCATCCGCGTGCCGGTCGCCTTTGCGCTCGGCCTGGCCTGCGTGCCGATCCTCCTGATCGAGCCGCGCCTGTCGCTCATGACGCTCGCGCAGGAGACCTTCAACGCCTACAACTCGTTCATCCTGCTGGCGGTGCCGTTCTTCCTTCTCACCGCCAACCTGATGAGCATCGGCGGCATCACCGACCGCCTGGTCGCGTTGTCGCGCTCGATGGTCGGGCACTGGCCGGGATCGTTGGCGCAGATCAACGTGGTGCTCAGCGTGTTCTTTGCCGGCATCTCCGGCTCTTCGACCGCCGATGCCGCGAGCCAGTCCAAGATCTTCATCGATGCCCAGACCAAGGAGGGCTACGATCTCTCCTTTTCCATCGCCATCACCGCGGTTTCGGCGGTGCTCGCCGTCATCATCCCGCCCTCGATCCTGATGATCGTGTGGGGCGGCCTGATCTCGACTTCGATCGCGGCGATGTATCTGGCCGGTATCGTACCCGGTCTCCTGATCGCGGGCGCCCAGATGGCGACGGTGCACGTCTATGCCGTGCGCCGCGGTTATCCGACCTATCCGAAATCCAGTTGGGCCGAAATAGGCTATGCCATCTGGCGATCGATACCGGCACTAACGACGCCGTTCATCATCGTCGGCGGCATCTTGCTCGGATGGTTCACCGCCACAGAGTCGGCCTGCGTCGCGGTTCTCTATTCCGTCGTGCTGTCGACATTTTTCTACCGTGAGACCGGCGCGCGCGAACTCTACAAGGCGTTGCTCGATACTGGTCGCCTGGCGGGTGTCGCGCTGTTTTGCGTCGGCACCGCGAGCGCATTCGGCTGGCTATTGGCCTATTACAAGATTCCGCAGGAATTGCTGGCCAACGTCTCGACCTGGGGCATGGGCGCGATCACAGCGGGCTTCTTCATATCCTTCTGCTTTCTGGTGGTGGGCTGCTTCCTCGACGCCATCCCGGCGATCGTCATCGTCGGCACCGTGCTGGAGCCGCTGGCGAGATCCGTCGACCTGCACCCCGTGCAGTTCGCGATCATCTCGATCGTCTCGCTGGCCTTCGGGTTGGTCACGCCGCCCTATGGCCTCTGCCTGATGATCGCTTGCTCGATCGCGGGGGTTCGGCTGCGCTATGCGCTGAAAGACACCGTCATCATGCTGATCCCGATGTTCCTGGTGCTGGCTGCGCTGATCATCTGGCCGAGCGTCTCGCTGTTCCTGCCGCGCCTGATCGTGCCGGAGATGCTCAAATAGCTACTCATCCCTGTTGAGTGCGCAGCTTATCGTGTAGATGACGCCGCGCGGCAGGAAGTCGACGGTGGCTTCGCCGCCGAGCTGGTCGCGCGCGCTGCGCTCGACCAGCCGCGAGCCGAAACCGCGCTGCACCGGCGCCGTGACCGGCGGGGC
>NZ_LLYB01000071.1:331149-372348 GCF_001440475.1 Bradyrhizobium lablabi
CGAGGATCTCCCAATCCACCGCGACAGTCCCCGTGTCGTTCGATAGCGCGCCGTATTTGGCGGCATTGGTTCCGATCTCGTGCACGATCATCGACAGCACCACGGCGAGTCGCGGCGACAGCGGGACCCGCGGTCCGAACATCCGCACCCGCTCCGGATTATTCAGCAAATAGGGTTGCAGCACCCGCGCGATCACTTCCCGCAACTCCGCGCCCTGCCACTTCTCCTCGCTCAAGAGGTTGTGCGCCTCCGCCAGCGCGCCGAGCCTCCCTTCAAATTTCTCCCGCTCGGCACGGCTCGCGCTGCGGAAGGTCTGGGTGGCAATCGACTGCAGGACCGCGAGCGTATTCTTGACGCGGTGGTTGAGCTCTTCGATCAAAAGATTGTGCAGCATCTCGCCGCGGGCGATCTGGGTTGCCATCCGCACCGCAAAGGCCAGGCCGACCATCAGCAGGACGGCGCCCATCACGCTGGTCAGCGCGAGGTTGCGCCAGAGCGGCGCAACGAGAGAGCTTTCGGCCACGCCGGCGGCCACCGTCCAGCCGGTGAGCGAGGAGCGCGCAAAGCTCGTGATCAGCGGCACGCCCTCGAGCGACACCGTCGACACGGTAGCTTCCGGATTCTGGGACATCTCCGCATAGAACGAGGGCGATGCCGGCTTGCCGACGGTCTCCTGCGGGTTGGGGACACGCGCGAAATTGGTGCCTTCGCTGTCGAAGATCGAGATCGTCCAGTCCTTGCTCGGCCGCTGCTGCTCGATCATCGCCTGGAAGATTTCGATCGGCGGGCTGAAGGAGATGTCGAAAAGCACCTCGTCGTCCCGCATCACGGGCACCTCGACCGTGACGATCAGCCGTCTCTTGATCGTGCCAAAGAACAGGTTGGAATAGATTGGCCTCTTCTCCGCGAAGACCTTCGCGACCATGGGCAGGTTGTTGCGCAATGGCAGGTTCGCCGTATCCGATGTGAGCGAGGAGAATACCTGCCGGCCTTCGCGATCCGCGACCAGCACGACGCCGCCTTCGCCGTACTGGTCGAGGAAGCCCTGGCAGATGCGGCGGAATCCCTCGAAATCCCCGTTACGCAGCGCGTTTGTCAGCGACAGCACCTGCAGCGCCCCGGTGATCCGCTGCACCTCCGCGTCCAGCACGAGGCGAATGCTGCGGCTCGTTTCAAGCACGCGTTGCGTAGCGATCTGGCGGTCCTGCTTGTAATGGTTGAAAACGATGCCGGCCGCGAAAAGGATCAGCGGCAGCGTGGTTCCCGCAACCAGGAGGGCGAGACGCACTGGCAGTGAAGATTTCGGCAACGCAAGCCCCGGATCGGCCCCCAGCTGGGCAGCATAGGAGAAGCCGCCGAATTTCGCCAAGGATATAAGAGGGATGTTGGGGGGTATAAATTCGAGCCGCGGCAAAAAAGCGCCGGGTTCCGGGAGCGCTCGCCGTCGCTCCCCGAAGCCCGGCTTCCCGATCTCAGAGATTGCTGTCGGTGATGGCGGCGTACACCATGGTGCGCAACTCGCGCCGCAGCGGATAGGCGCTCGAGGGCAGCACCTGCGTCATGAAGATCGTGATCAGCTCTTCCGCCGGATCGATGAAAAACGAGGTCGTCGCCGCGCCGCCCCAGTTGAACTCGCCGGGGCTGCCGGGAATCAGCGTCTGCACCGGGTTCATGGTGACCGCAAAGCCAAGGCCGAAGCCGATGCCGTTATAGCTTGCCTCCGAGAACAGCGAGCGCGACAGGGCCGGCAGATCGAGCCCGCCGGGCAGATGGTTCGAGGTCATCAGCTTCAGCGTCTTCGGGCCGAGCAGGCGGACGCCGCCGAGCTCGCCGCCATTAAGCAGCGCCCGGCAGAAGGTGAGATAATCGGCCGACGTCGAGCACAGCCCGCCGCCGCCGGAGATGAAGGAGGGCGGCTCCAGGAATGAACTCGTCATCGGGTCGTCCTGCAGCGTCAGCGTGCCCTTGCGCTCGGTGGCGTGGAACGTCATGCCGCCATCCGGGTCGGCCGAATAGCAGGCGGCGAAACGATGCGCCTTATCCCTTGGCACGAAGAAATCGGTATCGCTCATGCCGAGCGGGTCGAGGATGCGTTCTTTGAGGAACTGCTCGAACGGCTTGCCGCTGATTACACCGATGAGGTAGCCGATCACGTCGGTGGCGACGGAATAGTTCCAGGCCTCGCCCGGCGAAAATTCCAGCGGAATTTTGGCGAGGTCGTCGATCATGCTTTGCAGCGTACCGGCCTTCTCGACTTCGCCGATCTTGTTCTCGCGATAGGCGGCATCGACATTGCTGCGCTGCTGGAAGCCATATGTCAGGCCCGAGGTGTGGCGCAGCAGGTCCACGATCAGCATCGGCCGCGACGGCGGGCGGGTCAGGAACGCGGGATGGGTGCCGGCCACGAACACGCCGAGGTTCTTCCATTGCGGAATGTATTTGTGCACGGGCTCGTCCAGCGCGACACGGCCTTCCTCTACCAGCATCATGAAGGCGACGGACGTGAGCGGCTTGGTCATCGAATAGATGCGGAAGATCGTGTCGTCCTTGACCGGCACCTTGTGCTCGATGTCGGCAAAGCCCTGCGAGGTGGAATGGACGACCTTGCCGCGACGATAGATCAGGAGTTGCGTTCCCGGGAAGCGGCCGGCATCGACGTAGCGCTGCTTCAGATGGTTCTCGAGGCGATCGAGCGCCACCTTGGACATTCCGGCTTGCTCGGGCGAGGCGGGGGTAGGGGCTAACATCGGCGCTGATCTCCGGCTGGCGAGACGTCTTGATAGCGAAAATTGATAGCCGAAAAGTGTCGCACGTTCCAACCGGCCGTGCTTATCCGGGGGGAGACGGTGGTGTAGGGTGGCGCCAGCCTTGGTCTATTCCGCAGGACAGCAAAAATGCGCCAATTCAGCGAAACCGAACTGACCGCCGCCGTAATCCGCAGCTTCGACGATACGCCCGATCCGCGCGCCAAATTCCTGCTCCAGGAACTGGTGAAGTCGCTGCACGACTACGTCCGCAAGACCGATCTCACCTTCGAGGAGTGGGAATATGCGATCGATTTCCTGACGCGGACGGGCCAGAAGTGCACTGCGATCCGGCAGGAGTTCATTCTGCTGTCCGACGTGCTCGGCGTATCGATGCTGGTCGATGCCGTGAACCACAGGGAACGCGAGGGCGCCACAGAGACCACCGTGCTCGGCCCGTTCTATGTCGGTGAGCACAAGGTCACGCCGCATGGCACCGACGTCTCGGCCGATCTGCAAGGCGAGCGGATGTTCGTGCAGAGCCGCGTCACCGACCTCGAGGGCAAGCCGCTGGCGAATGTGCCGGTCGACATCTGGCACGCCGATGGCGACGGCTTCTACGATTCCCAGAAGCCGGCCTATGCGGCGCAGGGGCCGTCGTCACGGGCGCGCTTCATCACCGACGCCGATGGACGGTTCTTCTTCCGCACCATCCTGCCATGCAGCTATCCGATTCCGACCGACGGTCCTGTCGGCGAGATGATCGTGCAGACCGGCCGCCACCCGATGCGACCGGCGCATGTGCATTTCCTGGTCAATGCGCCCGGTCACCAGCCGCTGATCACCCACGTCTTCATCGACGGCGACAAATATCTGGATTCCGACGTGGTGTTTGGCGTCAAGGACGAACTGGTCGCCAAAATCGAAAAGCGAACGGATGCGACGATGCCGGACGGCAAGTCCGCCGGCGAACCATGGCACCTCATGACCTACGAATTCCGGATGAAGCCGGGCGATGGAAACGCGCCAAAGCCGATGATGGCGAAGGCCGCTGAAGACGCATAAGGCATGGTGCTGCACCGCTTGCTCAATTCTTGTGCGCCGCACAAGAATTGAGCGAATCGCAAATTTGGAAAGCTGTGACTGGTTCCTGACCGCTGCCGCTTTTTACGGCAACTTTTCTGCAATGTATTGATATCGATAAGTTTTTTGCGATGCACGAGGCTTGGCACGGAGCTTGAATAGCTAGTGCTGACGCCATCGATGCCGTCCCTTGAGACCACTCATCCGAATTGTGACGCCGCCATTCCGGGGCCTCCCTGGAACACGCCTTTTTGCGCCTAGCGCGGTGCCCCAATCGGACGGCCCCCGTTTCACGCACTGACGCAAAAGGACAACGACGCCCATGACGAAGCCTACCAATCCGACCTCACGCCGCGGTTTCAGCCGCCGCCAGCTCCTGAAGGCGACCGGCGGCACGGCAGCATTGCTCGCCGCCGCCAAGCTGAATTTCCCCGCCGGTGCGTTTGCGCAAGGGGCGGGTCCGGAGGTGAAGGCCGCCAAGCTTGGCTTTATCGCGCTGACCGACGCCACGCCGCTGTTCGTCGCCAAGGAGAAGGGCATCTTCGCGAAATATGGCATGCCTGATGTCGAAGNTGCAGAAGCAGGCGTCCTGGGGCACCACGCGCGACAATCTCGTGCTCGGCTCNGGAAGGCAACGGCATCGACGGTGCGCACATCCTGACCCCGATGCCGTACCTGATTTCAGCCGGCAAGGTCACTCAGAATAACCAGCCGACGCCGATGTACATCCTGGCGCGGCTCAATCTGAATGGCCAGTGCATTTCGGTCGCCAAGGAATATGCCGACCTCAAAATTGGCGTCGACACCGCACCGTTCAAGACAGCGTTGGAAAAGAAGAAGGCGTCTGGCAAAGCCATCAAGGCAGCGATGACCTTCCCCGGCGGGACCCACGATCTCTGGATCCGTTACTGGCTTGCCGCCGGCGGCATCGATCCCGACAAGGATATCGAGACCATCGTCATTCCGCCTGCGCAGATGGTTGCCAATATGAAGGTCGGCACCATGGATGCGTTCTGTGTGTGCGAGCCGTGGAACCTTCAGTTGATCCATCAGAACATCGGCTACACCGCGCTCACGACCGGTGAGCTCTGGGACAAGCATCCGGAGAAGTCGTTCGGCATGCGCGCTGCTTATGTAGACAAATATCCGAAGGCAGCCAAAGCGCTGCTGATGGCGGTGATGGAAGCCCAGCAGTGGGCCGAGAAGGTGGAGAACCGCGAAGAAGCTGCAGTCATCTGCGCCAAGCGCCAGTGGATCAACTGTCCGGTCGAGGACATCACCGACCGCATGAAAGGCAAGTTCGACTATGGCACCGGCCGTGTCGTCGACAACTCACCGCAGCAGATGCGCTTCTGGAAGGACCATGCATCCTATCCGTTCCAGAGCCACGATCTCTGGTTCCTCACTGAGGACATCCGTTGGGGCAAGTTCGAGCCGGGCTTCGACACCAAGGCGCTGATCGCCAAGGTCAACCGCGAAGATCTTTGGAAGGAAGCCGCCAAGGAGCTCGGTGTTGCCGCCGCAGATATCCCGACCTCCAAGTCACGCGGCAAGGAGACCTTTTTCGACGGGAAAGTGTTCGATCCGGAAAATCCGGCGGCATACCTCAAGTCGCTGTCGATCAAGCGCGTCGAGGTTTGATCCGTTCACGTCGAGACATTGGGGTGCGAGGAAACTGGATATGAAAAGAGATCAAACTGATCGCTCGTTTCAGAAATTGAGCCGGCGCGCTTTGCTGAAGGCGGGAGGCGGGACTGCCGCGTTGCTTGCCGCAGCGAAGTTGAATTTTCCAGCAGGCGCCTTCGCCGAGACGGCAGGGCCGGAAGTGAAGGCCGCCAAGCTCGGTTTCATCGCCTTGACCGATGCGGCGCCGCTGTTTGTCGCCAAAGAGAAGGGCATGTTCGCGAAATACGGCATGCCCGACGTCGAGGTCGAGAAACAGGCGTCATGGGGCACCACGCGCGACAACCTCGTGCTCGGTTCAGAGGGCAATGGTATCGACGGTGCCCACATCTTGACCCCGATGCCTTATCAGATGACAGCCGGCATTGTGACTCAAAACAATGTGCCGACGCCGATGCATATTCTGGCCCGGCTGGATCTCAATTGTCAGGGCATCTCGGTCAGCAATGAATACGCCGATTTGAAAGTCGGTCTCGATGCCGCCCCGCTCAAGGCAGCATTGGAAAAGAAGAAAGCGTCCGGCAAGTCCGTTAAGGCTGCGATGACCTTCCCGGGAGGCACGCACGATCTCTGGATTCGGTACTGGATGGCCGCCGGCGGCATCGACCCGGACAAGGATGTCGAAACCATCGTCGTTCCACCGCCTCAGATGGTTGCGAACATGAAGGTCGGCACGATGGATTGCCTTTGCGTCGGCGAGCCATGGAATGAGCAGCTGATCCACCAGAAGGCGGGCTACTCCGCCGTTACGACGGGGGAGATCTGGAAGGACCATCCCGAGAAGGTGCTCGGCATGCGCGCCGCCTGGGTTGATAAGAATCCGCGTGCAGCCAAAGCGTTGCTGATGGCCGTCATGGAAGCGCTGCAGTGGTGCGACAAGGACGCGAACAAGGACGAGTTGGCGGCTATCAGCGCCAAGCGGCAGTGGATGAACGTTCCGGCAGCCGACATCGACGAGCGCATCAAGGGAAACTTCAACTATGGAAACGGGCGAGTTGAGAAGAACAGCCCGCTGCTGATGAAGTTCTGGCGCGACTACGCGTCCTATCCGTTCCAGAGCCACGACCTATGGTTTCTTACGGAGAACATCCGCTGGGGCAAGATGCCAACCAGCATGGATACCAAGGCGCTCATCGCCAAGGTCAATCGCGAGGACCTGTGGCGAGAGGCCGCCAAGGAACTGAAGGTTGCTGCCTCCGATATTCCGGCGTCCAAGTCGCGCGGCAACGAGACCTTCTTCGACGGCAAGGTGTTCGATCCGGAAAACCCGTCTGCGTATCTGAAGTCCCTGTCGATCAAGCGTGTTGATGTCTGATCCAAACCGGGCCGCGCGCCGGACGCGTGCGGCCTGCCTTTTTGAACACGGAGATGCATTTTCAATGACAATGCCTGCGATCAAAGCCGAAGCCACCGCGGTGGCGATTCCGAGCACCTCGCCGGCCACGGCGGCGCCCGTGGTGACGATGACGCCGAAGCAGGCGCCGCGTGCCGAGAAATACGTCAAGATGGCGAAGGAAGCCGCAGTACGCGTCGTGCCGCCGCTGATCGTGCTCGCGCTGTTGATGCTGTTCTGGGAGCTGGTCTGCCGCCGCACCGGCTCGACGCTCCCGCCGCCATCGAAAGTCTTCAAGGACACCAAGGAACTGATCCTCGATCCGTTCTTCGACAATGGCGGCATCGACAAGGGGCTGTTCTGGCATTTGTCCGCCTCGCTGCAGCGCGTCGCCTATGGTTACTCGATTGCCGCCATTGTCGGCATCGCGCTCGGCACGCTGGTCGGGCAGTCAGTGTGGGCGATGCGCGGGCTCGATCCGCTATTCCAGGTGCTGCGCACCATCCCGCCGCTGGCGTGGCTGCCGCTGTCGCTCGCCGCGTTCCGTGACGGTCAGCCCTCGGCGATCTTCGTCATCTTCATCACCTCGGTGTGGCCGATCATCATCAACACCGCGGTCGGCATCCGCAACATCCCGCAGGATTACCGCAATGTCGCGGCGGTGGTGCAGCTCAATCCGCTGGAGTTCTTCTCCAAGATCATGATCCCGGCGGCGGCGCCCTACATCTTCACAGGGCTTCGCATCGGTATCGGCCTGTCGTGGCTAGCGATCGTCGCGGCAGAAATGCTGATCGGCGGCGTCGGCATCGGCTTCTTCATCTGGGACGCCTGGAACTCCTCGCACATCAGCGAAATCATCCTGGCCCTGTTCTATGTCGGCATCATCGGCTTCGTGCTCGACCGTCTGATCGCGGGACTGGCGAAGATCGTGACCCGCGGCACCGCGCTGAACTGAAGGAGAATGTCATGCACGCCTATCTGAAGCTCGACCACATCGACAAGACCTTCACCCGCGGCAACGCCACCACCGAGGTGCTGAAGGAAATCAATCTGACGATCGAGAAGGGAGAATACGTCTCGATCATCGGCCATTCGGGCTGCGGCAAATCCACGCTGCTCAACATCGTGGCAGGCCTCACTGGCGCTACAACCGGCGGCGTGCTCCTGGAAAACCGCGAGGTCAATTCGCCGGGGCCGGATCGTGCGGTGGTGTTCCAGAACCACAGCCTGCTGCCCTGGTTGACGGTCTATGAGAACGTCAAGCTCGGCGTCGACAAGGTGTTCGCCTCGACCAAGACTCGTGCCGAGCGCGACGCCTGGGTGATGCACAATCTCAACCTGGTGCAGATGGCCCATGCCAGGGAAAAGCGCCCGAGCGAAATTTCCGGCGGCATGAAACAGCGCGTCGGCATCGCGCGCGCGCTGGCGATGGAGCCGAAGGTGCTGTTGCTCGACGAGCCCTTTGGCGCGCTCGACGCGCTGACGCGTGCGCATCTGCAGGACTCGGTGATGGCGCTGCATCAGAAGCTCGGCAACACCATCCTGATGATCACCCACGACGTCGACGAGGCCGTGCTCTTGTCGGACCGCATCGTGATGATGACCAACGGTCCGAGCGCGCGGATCGGCGAGGTGCTCGAAGTGCCGTTGACGCGTCCACGCAAGCGGCTCGAGCTCGCGACTAACCCTGCTTACCTCAAGTGCCGGCAGCGCGTGCTCGAATTCCTCTACGAGCGGCATCGCTTCGTCGAAGCGGCCTGAGTCTTGCTTGGTCCAATACGGGGCGGTGCTTCGGAACAGGCAGGAGAGCAGGAATGACGTCAGAGCAAGTCAATCTCGTGCAGCAAAGTTTCGCCAAGGTCGCGCCAATTTCCGAACAGGCGGCGGTGATGTTCTACGACCGCCTGTTCGAGGTCGCGCCGCAGGTGAAGGCGATGTTTCCCGCCGACATGAGCGAGCAGCGCAAAAAGCTGATGGCAACGCTCGCCGTGGTGGTCAACGGCCTTGGCGATCTCGGCGCGGTGTTGCCGGCCGCGAGCGCCTTGGCCAAGCGCCACGTCAGCTACGGCGCCAAGGCCGAGCACTATCCGGTCGTCGGTGGTGCGCTGTTGTGGACGCTGGAGAAAGGACTCGGCGCGGCCTGGACCTCTGACGTCGCCGACGCCTGGACCGCGGCCTACACCACGTTGTCCGGTTACATGATCTCGGAAGCCTACGGCAGCCCGCAAGCCGCCGAGTAAGGACGCGCCATGAGCGAACCGCTTGTCATCGTCGGCAACGGTATGGCCGCTGCCCGTCTCGTCGACGAACTGGCCAAGGTGGCATTGGGCCGCTACGCCATTGCCGTGATCGGCGACGAACCGCGGCTTGCCTATAATCGCGTGCTGCTGTCGTCGGTCCTGGCCGGCGAGACCACCTCGCAGGACATCGAGTTGCGGCCCGCGTCCTGGTGGCGCGACCGCGGCGTCACCCTGAAATATGGCTGCATCGCCACCGAGATCGACGTCGGCCGCCGCGAACTCAAGATCGAGAATGACGAGAGCATTCCGTTTTCGAAACTGGTGCTCACCACAGGATCGTCGCCGCTGCGGCTCAACGTGCCGGGCGCCGATCTCGCCGGCGTCCATACGTTCCGCGACAGCCGCGACGTCGACCTGCTGCTGACGCTGGCGGCGCAGAAAAAGCGTGTCGTCGTGGTCGGCGGCGGATTGCTTGGCCTCGAAGCCGCCTATGGCCTCGCCAAGGCCGGCGCGCCGGTGACGCTGGTGCATCTGATGGACCGCCTGATGGAGCGGCAGCTCGATGCGCCCGCGGCCGAACTTCTGAAGTCGCTTGTCGAGCGCAAGGGGATCGAAATCCTGCTCAACGCCAACACCGCGCAGATCCATGGTGTGACCCGCGTCGAGGACGTCGAACTGGCGGACGGACGCCGGATCGACGCCGATGCCGTGATCTTCGCGGCCGGCATCCGGCCGAACACCGCACTGGCGAAGGAGGCCGGCATCCCGGTCAATCGCGGCATCGTGGTCGACGACCACCTGCAGACCGGCGCATCCGACGTGTTTGCGATTGGGGAATGCGCCGAGCATCGCGGCGTCTGCTACGGCCTGGTCGAGCCGGCTTATGAGCAGGCGCGGGTGCTGGCGCGGCATCTGGCGGGGCGCGAGGCTGCCTATTCCGGCAGCACCGTGGCGACCAACCTCAAGGTTTCCGGCGTCAGCGTATTCTCCGCCGGCGATTTCATCGGCGGCGACGGCAGCGAGAGCATCGTGCTGTCGGATATCAACAACGGCACTTACAAGAAGCTGGTGATCTCAGACGGGCGACTGACCGGCGCGGTGTTGATCGGGGATGTCGCCGACGCGCTCTGGTATCTCGAATTGATCCGTACGCGCCAGCCGACGGCGAGAATTCGCGCCGACATGATGTTCGGCCGCTCGCTCGCGACGCGCTCGGAAGCTGCATGATCCGGTTGCTGCCATGACCATCGTCGATCCCGATCTTCGCGCCGTCAAAACCACCTGCGCCTATTGCGGCGTCGGCTGCGGCGTTCTGGCGACGCCGGACGGGCGGGGTGGGGCGGCGATATCGGGCGATCCCGAGCATCCCGCCAATTTCGGCCGGCTGTGCTCGAAGGGCTCGGCGCTCGGCGAGACGCTCGGCCTCGCCGACCGCTTGCTCTATCCGATGATCCGATGCGGCGAGGGGGTCATGGAGCGCGTGGCTTGGAGTGATGCGCTCGACCATGTCGCGCACCGCTTCCAGCACATCATCGCGCGTGATGGCCCCGGTGCCGTCGCTTTCTATCTCTCCGGCCAGTTGCTGACGGAAGACTATTACGTCGCCAACAAGCTGATGAAGGGGTTTATCGGCAGCGCCAATGTCGACACCAATTCGCGCCTCTGCATGGCCTCGTCCGTCGCCGGACATCGCCGCGCCTTCGGCGCCGACACCGTGCCGGGATGTTATGAGGATCTCGACGAGGCGGATCTGCTCGTGCTGGTCGGCTCCAATGCGGCCTGGTGCCACCCGGTGCTGTACCAGCGCATGCTCGTCAACAAGCAGACGCGCGGCGCGCGCATCGTCGTGATCGATCCGCGCCGCACCGATACCGTTGGCGACGACGACCTGTTCCTGGGATTGAGGCCCGGCACCGATACGGCGCTGTTCAGCGGCTTGCTGGTTCACCTCGCCGACAACGGTGTGCTCGACCGCGGTTACATCGAGCGCCATACGGCTGGCTTCGACGACGCCATCACGCGCGCGCGCAACATCGCGGGCAGCGTCGGGGCGACGGCACTGGCGACCGGTCTTGCCGAGCAGGACGTCGCAACTTTCTTCCAGGTGTTTGCCAGCACGCCGCGCGTGGTCACGCTCTATTCGCAGGGCGTCAACCAGTCGGCGCAGGGCACCGACAAGGTCAACGCCATTCTCAACTGCCACCTCGCGACCGGGCGGATCGGCCTGCCGGGCGCGTCACCGCTCTCGCTGACGGGCCAGCCCAATGCGATGGGTGGGCGCGAGGTCGGCGGACTCGCCAACCAGTTGGCGGCCCATATGGGCTTCACGCCGCCGGACATCGACCGCGTGCGGCGGTTCTGGAAGGCGCCGCGGATCGCGACCCATGAGGGCTTGAAGGCGGTGCAGATGTTCGAGGCCATCGCGCGCGGCGAGATCAAGGCGTTGTGGGTGATGGGCACCAATCCGGCAGTGTCGCTGCCGAACGCCGATGGCGTCCGCGACGCCTTGAAGAAGCTCGAACTGTTCGTGATTTCCGAGAACGTGATTTCCAACGACACGGTCGATGTGGGCGCGCATGTGCTGCTGCCGGCGCAGGCCTGGGGCGAGAAATCCGGCACCGTGACCAATTCGGAGCGGCGGATCTCGCGGCAGCGTGCCTTCCTTGTCCCGCCCGGCGAGACGAAGCCCGACTGGTGGATCATGGGCGAGATTGCAAAGCGCCTCGGCTTCGGCGCGGCCTTCGGCTTTACCTCGGCTGCGGATATTTTTCGCGAGCACGCCGCGCTCTCGGCATTCGAGAATGAGGGCGCGCGCGACTTCGACATCGGCGCGCTGCAGGCGCTGTCGAACAGCGATTTCGACGCGATGGCGCCGGTGCAATGGCCGGCGCGGCAGGGCGCCGAGCCGCAGGCGCGCTTCTTCGGGGAAGGCGGTTTCTTCGCCAACGATTTTCGAGCCCGCTTTGTCGCGCCGGAAGTGCCTGCACTGCGCACGGAGACCACGGCCGCGCGGCCGCTGCGGCTCAACACTGGCCGCATCCGCGACCAGTGGCACACCATGACCCGCACGGGGATGAGCCCGCGGCTCGGCCAGCATTTGCCGGAGCCGTTCGTCGAGGTGCATCCCGACGATGCCGCGCGTTACGGCGTTGCCGACGGCGATTTCGCGCGGGTCACCACCGACTACGGGCAATGCACGCTTCGCATCATCGTCAGCGAACGCCAGCAGCGTGGCATGCTGTTTGCGCCGATCCACTGGAGCGCGGCCAACGCGACCGGCGCGCGCGTAGGCTCGCTGGTGGCCCCGTTGACCGATCCCTTCTCGGGCCAGCCCGAGAACAAGGCGACGCCCGCTTCCATCGTTCCTTACGAATACGTCTTCCGCGGCTTCGCGCTGTCGCGCCAGCCGCTCGAATTCCCGGCGCATGCCTGGGTGGCTCGCGTGGCCGTCAATGGCGGCCATGGCTACCTGTTCGCCGACAATGCCGATGTCACGGGCTGGCAGTCCTGGCTGAAATCCGCCGTGCGCGACGATCTCGCCGAATACAAGGATTTTGGCGGCGGCGTCTATCGTGCGGCATCCTTCAGTGGAGATCGCATCGACACCTGCCTGTTCATTGGTCCTGCCGGGGACGCCGGCGACTGGAACGTGGTCAAAGGCCTGTTTGCCGCGGATGCGCTGAGCCACGACCAGCGCCGCATGCTGCTCTCAGGCAAGTCGGCCGACGGCCTCGCCAACGCCGGCCCGATCGTCTGCGCCTGCTTCGGCGTCGGCCGCAACACGATCTGCGAGACCATAGCCGCCGGCGCGCGTACGGCGGCCGATATTGGCAGCAAGCTGAAAGCCGGCACCAATTGCGGCTCGTGCATTCCGGAGCTGAAGCGGCTGATTGCGCAGGCGAGTACGCGGGATGCCGTGTCGGAGAAATTGGCGGCCGTGAACTGATACCGCCCTCATGGTGAGGAGCGCGAAGCGCGTCTCGAACCGTGAGGCCACCGACGGGGGCCTTCATCCTTCGAGACGCCGCTTCGCGGCTCCTCAGGATGAGGGCTAGGACCTATTCAGGCGCGCGGCGAGACCACACTTCGCTCACCCCTTCCGGTTCTTCGCATTCACCGCGATCGCCGCCGCGGCGGTGCGGTTCTCGACGCCGAGCTTGGAATAGATCTGCTCCAGATGCTTGTCGACGGTGCGCGGCGAGAGACCCAAAATCTGCGCGATGTCGCGGTTGGTCTTGCCCTTGGACAGCCACGACAGCACTTCGCCCTCGCGCGTCGTCAGCCCCAGCTCGCTGGAGAATTCGGCCGGGGTGTCGGCGCCTGAATCCTTGGCAAGCCGCAGCAGGAATTCGTTGGCGCCGAGCTTGCCCATATATTGCAGGCGAAGCTGCTCGCCACCGTGCAACGTCGGCATGGCCGCGACCTTGGCGCCGGCCTTGCCCTTGCGGGCCTGATCGAGCCATTGCGGGATCGGCTCCGGCAGCACGACGTCGTCACCCTCGGCCGCAAACGCATCCGCCAGCAGCTTTTGCGCCTGCGGTGTCGCCCACATGATCCTGCCCACGGCGTTGACCGCGAGCAGATAGCGGCCGGAGACGTCGAGCGCGGCGCGCGCGCTCTGGGTCAGCCGGGCGTTGGCGAGGTGAACGCGGATGCGCGCCAGCATCTCCTGGACCGCGATCGGTTTTGTCACATAGTCGACGCCGCCGGCCTCGAGCCCGCGCACGATGTGCTCGGTCTCGGCGAGCCCCGTCATGAAGATGATCGGCACGTGATCGAGGCCGGCGTCGCGCTTCAGCCGCCGGCAGGTCTCGAACCCGTCCATGCCCGGCATCACGGCGTCGAGCAGCACGATGTCGGGCGTGATCTGGTCGACGATCCGCATCGCAGAGGCGCCGTCGAGCGCAACCATCACCGTCATGCCCGCGCCGTCGAGCGCATCGGTGAGCAGCCGCAGCGTCTCCGGGGAATCGTCGACGACGAGGGCGACGTCACGCTTTTTCGGTTCAATGATCATGGCTGTGCAGGGCTTTCAGGGTCGCCATGTACTGATCGAGGTCGAAACGGTCGATCAGCGCGCGCATTTGTGAAACGAAATCGGCATGTTCGGGATGATCGTTGCCGATTTCGTCGAGCTTGAGCTGGATCGCTCTGATATAACCGAGTTGCCCGAGCCCGATCAGCTCTTCGACGTGTTTCAACGGCGGCCGTGAGCCGGTCTCCGGCTTCCAGTGCGGGGCGGGGAGCTGGTCGGCCTCATATTGCCATTCGAGCTTGAGCAGTTGCCTGATGGTTTCGAGCAGGCGGGGAATATCGATCGGCTTCATCAGATAGCCGTCGTGGAACGGCTGCGCCAGCGGCGCGCCGTGGGCTTCCAGCGCGCTCGCCGAGACCATGAGGATGCGGGCCTGGTGATGGCCGCTCTCACGCAACGTCTGCGCCACCGTCCATCCGTCCATGCCGGCCATCGAAATATCCAGCAGGAACAGATCAGGCCGGCAGTGCTGCGCGAGCGCCAGGCAGCCGGGCCCGTCGGGCGCGCTCAGCAGGATGAAGCCGAGCGGCGTCAGCACTTCGCGGAGGAGGTCGCGGTGAGTCGGATCGTCGTCGGTAATCAGAATGGTCTTGCGCGGGCCGTGATAGCCGAAGATCGGCGCTTCCACCGGCGCGATGCGGGTCGGGTTGGTGACTTCCGACAGCAGGATCTTGACGCGGAACGTGCTGCCGGTGCCGACCTCGCTTGCCACCTTGATATCGCCGCCCATCACCCCCGCCAGCAGCCGGCTGATGGTGAGGCCAAGCCCGGTGCCGGTCTGCGGCTGCGAGACGCCAAGTGCGCCGCGTTCGAACGGCGCAAAGATGCGTTCGAGATCGTCCGCCTGGATGCCGGGCCCGGTGTCGATGATCTCGAACTCCGCAACAGGGCTGCGGTAATGCACGACGAATTGCACGCTGCCGCTCTGCGTGAACTTCAGCGCGTTCGACAGCAGGTTGATCAGAACCTGCCGCAGCCGCTTCTCGTCGGCATAGACCACGACGGGCAGCACCGCGGGCCGCTTGAACACGAAGTCGATGCCCTTGGCGGCAGCCTGAACGCGGAACATGCCGACGAGCTGATCGAGAAATTCGCTCAAGCGTACCTCGTCGCGCGACAGATAGAGCCGGCCGGCCTCGATCTTGGAAATATCGAGAATGCCGTCGATCAGCCCCGACAGATGATCGGCGCTGCGTCGCACCACGCGCACCTGGTCGCGTGGCTTTGTCGCAAGGCTCGAATCCTGTTCCAGCAATTGCGCGTAGCCGCTAATTGCGTTCAGCGGCGACCGCAGCTCGTGGCTCAACCCGACAACGTAGCGGCTCTTGGCGAGGTTGGCGGACTCCGCGACTTCCTTGGCGCGCTGCAACTCGGCATCAGTGCGCTTGTGCGCGTCGATTTCCTGAATCAGCAGCGTGGTCTGCCGCCGCGTCTCCGCTTCCGCGGCGCGGCGGCTCTGCTCCGCCAGCACGAACAGCCATGCCACAACGCCGATGATGATGGTGAGCGCGAAAAATACCTTCCACAGCACGTCCGACAGCGCAAAGTTCTCGGCCGGCATCGTCGCCGAGGTCTGCAGATAGATCAGCCCGAGCGTCAGTCCGACGAGGCCGGCGGAAACCGCGAACACGCCGAGGTAATGCCCGAACTGCGAATTGATCCGCGCAAAGATCGGCTCCGGCAGCAGTTTCCCGAGCATGTCCGAGACCTGGGCGCCTGCGCGCGCATGCGGCTTGCAGAGATCGTGGCAGCGCGCATCGAGCGAACAGCACAGCGAGCAGATCGGCCCGGCATAGGCCGGGCAGGAGGCCATATCCTCCGGCTCGAACGAATGCTCGCAGATACAGCACTGGATCGATTCGAGGTTCTGCCAGCTCCGCTTCGGCTTTCGCGCGATGTAATATTTGCCGTCGGTCGCCCATGCGATCAACGGCGCGGTGACGAAGGCAACCGCCAGCGCCACGAAGGCGGAGAGCGCCTTCGCCGTCGGGCCGAACAGGCCGTAGAACGCCGAGATCGAGACGATGGTCGCGATCGTCATCGCGCCGACGCCGACCGGATTGATGTCGCAGAGATGCGCGCGCTTGAACTCGATGTGCTGTGGCCGGAGCCCCAGCGGCTTGTTGACGACGAGATCGGCGACCAGCGCGCCGACCCAGGCGATCGCCACGTTGGAATAAAGCGCCAGCGTCTGCTCCAGCGCCTTGTAGACGCCGATTTCCATCAGCAGCAGCGCCACCACGACATTGAACACCAGCCACACCACGCGGCCGGGATGGCTGTGGGTCAGCCGCGAGAAGAAGTTCGACCAGGCGATCGAGCCGGCATAGGCGTTGGTGACGTTGATCTTGATCTGCGAGAGGATGACGAAGGTGCCCGTCAGCGCCAGCGCCATGTCCGGCTGCGACAGCACGTAGCGGAACGCTTCGAGATACATATGCGCGGGCTCGGCGGCCTGCTCGCTGGAGAGCCCGTGGCTCAGCGCAAAGAAGGCGAGGAACGAGCCGAGCAGCAGCTTGAGCGCGCCGAAGAGGATCCAGCCGGGGCCGGCGATCAACAGCGAGATCCACCATGACGTCCGCGACGTGCGGCGGTCGCGCGGCAGAAAGCGCAGGAAGTCGACCTGCTCGCCGATCTGCGCAACAAGTGAAAACACCACCGAGGCAGCGGTGCCGAATAGCAGCAAATCAAGATGGCCGCCGGCATCGCCATGCTCGCCGGCGAACTTTCGCCATTCCGTGAACGAATGCGGATTGGCATAGGCGATCGCGACGAAGGGGAGGATGTGCAGGATGATCCAGATCGGCTGCGTCCATAGTTGGAAGCGGCTGATCAGCGTGATGCCGTAGGTGACGAGTGGAATGATCACGACGGCGCTGATGAGATAGCCGATCGGCCGGGGGATGCCGAAGCACATCTCCAGCGCGGAGGCGAGAATGACCGCCTCGATCGCGAAGAAGATGAAGGTGAAGGAGGCGTAGATCAGCGAGGTGATGGTCGAGCCGATATAGCCGAAGCCGGCGCCGCGGGTCAGCAGGTCGATATCGATGCCGCATTTGGCGGCATGATAGGCAATCGGCAGGCCGCAGAAGAAAATGATGACGCTGACGACCAGGATGGCAACGGTGGCGTTGGTGGCGCCGTAATTCAGCGTAATCGTGCCGCCGATCGCCTCCAGCGCCAGAAACGAGATCGCGCCAAGGGCCGTATTGGCGACGCGGGCGGCGGACCATCGCCGCGCGCTCTTGGCGGTGAAGCGCAGCGCGTAGTCTTCCAGCGTCTGGTTGGCAACCCATTGATTATACTGGCGCCTGACGCGGTCTATCCGCTGCCGCCCTGCCACCTATTTGCTCCTGCCCAGTTCAGCCGACCCCCGTCCAGCCAGCAAACTCCGTACCAAAACCTACGTCGCTATTTTGCGGTGCAGTATACGCAATCCCACGTATCTGTGCAGTGCACAATTCTGGGCAATCCTCGCCTGACCAATAAGCGTTCTCGAACAAAATGGGGTGCTCATGTCAGACGAACCAAACAAGGGCTTGCAGTCGCCGCTTCGCCGCAAACTGCTGATGGGCGCGGCGGCCTTGCCGCTCATTTCCATCCTTCCGCGGCCGTCATTCGGGGCGGGTCCCGCCACCGCCACAGTCAACACCACGGGCCTCGCGGTCACCGACACGGAAGTCACCGTCGGCATTCTGCACTCGGCCACCGGCACCATGGCGATCTCGGAGACCGGCTCGATCCAGGCTGAAAAGCTCGCGATCGAACAGATCAACGCCGCCGGCGGCGTGCTCGGGCGCAAGATCAAGTTCATCCAGGAAGACGGCGCCAGCGACTGGCCGACATTTGCGGAAAAGGCCAAGAAGCTGCTCGTCAACGACAAGGTCGCCGCGATCATGGGCTGCTGGACCTCGGCATCGCGCAAGGCGGTGCTGCCGGTCGTCGAGCAGTACAACGGCATGCTCTATTACCCGACCTTCTATGAAGGCCTCGAGCAGTCCAAGAACGTCATCTACACCGGCCAGGAAGCCACCCAGCAGATTCTCGCCGGCCTGAACTGGATCGCCAAGGAGAAGGGCGCCAAGTCATTCTTCTTCATCGGCTCGGACTACATCTGGCCGCGCACCTCGAACAAGATCGCACGCAAGCATGTCGAGAACGTGCTGAAGGGCAAGGTCGTCGGCGAGGAATATTACGCGCTCGGCAGCACCCAGTTCAATTCGGTCATCAACAAGATCAAGCTGACCAAGCCCGACGTCATCTTCACCGACGTGGTCGGCGGCTCGAACGTCGCCTTCTACAAGCAGCTCAAGGCGGCCGGCGTCGACCTGTCGAAGCAGGCGCTGCTGACGATCTCGGTGACCGAGGACGAAATCGACGGCATCGGCGGCGAAAACATCGCGGGCGCTTATGCCTGCATGAAGTACTTCCAGTCGCTCGACAATGCCAACAACAAGGCGTTCGTTCCCGCCTTCAAGAAGCTGTGGGGCGAGAAGACTGTGATCGGCGACGTGACGCAGGCCGGCTATCTCGGCCCGTGGCTGTGGAAACTGACCTGCGAGAAGGCCGGCAGTTTCGATGTCGACAAGATCGCGGCCGCATCGCCCGGCGTTGAGTTCAAGGAAGCGCCCGAAGGCTACGTGCGCATCCATGAAAACCATCACCTGTGGTCGAAGACCCGGGTCGGCCGCGCCAAGCTCGATGGCCAGTTCGAACTGATCTTCGAGACGTCGGATCTGGTCGAGCCCGATCCGTTCCCGAAGGGCTACCAGTAAGGGCTGCGGACTCCCCGCAAGCTTCCCGAGCAAGAGCTCCCTGGCGTGGACCGTCAATCCGCGCTTGACGACCCCGCGTCGCGACTTTGCTCGCGGCGCGGGGACTTTATCCCCTCGACGGAGAAACATCGATGTTCGGCGACTATTCGATTGGCGATCTGGGCTCCATCTTCGTCATGCAGGGCTTTGCGGGCCTGATCCTGTTTTCCGTCTACGTGCTGATGGCGCTGGGGCTGGCGATCATCTTCGGCCAGATGGGCGTCATCAACATGGCGCATGGCGAGTTCATGATCCTCGGCGCCTACGTCACCTGGATGACGTCGAACTTCTTCCAGGCGTTCCTGCCGAGCCTGTTCAGCGGCTATTTCTTCCTCGCGATGATACTGGCCTTCCTGGCCTCCGGCGCGTTGGGGATGCTGGTCGAATGGGCGCTGATCCGGCATCTATACAAGCGTCCGCTCGACACGCTGCTGGCCACCTGGGGCCTCAGCCTGATGCTGCAGCAGGCCTATCGTTCGATCTTCGGCGCGCGTGAAGTCGGCGTCGATCTTCCGCAATGGATGCTGGGCTCGCTCAAGGTGACCGACAGCATCGAGGTCCCGATCAACGGCGTCTTCGTGATGGGCCTGACGGTGCTGATCACCGTCGTGGTCGCCTACGTTCTGTACAAATCGCGCTGGGGCCGTCAGGTCCGCGCCGTGGTGCAGAACCGCATCATGGCCGGCGCCGTCGGCATCAATACCGAGAAGGTCGACCGTTACACCTTCGGGCTTGGTTGCGGCATTGCCGGCATCGCCGGAAGCGCCTTCACCATGATCGGCTCGACCGGGCCCACTTCAGGCCAGCTCTACATCGTCGATACCTTCCTGGTTGTCGTGTTCGGCGGCGCCGCCAGCCTGCTCGGCACCATCGCCTCCGCCTTCTCGATCTCGCAGACCCAGTCGACGCTGGAATTCTTCATGTCGGGCTCGATGGCCAAGGTGCTGACGCTGCTCGCCGTGGTCGGAATCCTGATGTTGCGGCCGCAAGGCCTGTTCGCCCTCAAAGTCCGCAAATAACAGAAGCAGGCCCGGTCATGATCAACTCACGCTTCTTCAATCGATCCGAGCTCATCGGCTTCATTGCGCTGGCCGCCATCCTGTTCGTGATCCTGCCGCTGTCGCTGGATGTGTTCCGCCTCAACCTGGTCGCGAAATATCTGACCTACGCCTTCGTTGCGATCGGGCTGGTGCTGTGCTGGGGCTATGGCGGCATTCTGAGCCTGGGGCAGGGCGTGTTCTTCGGCCTCGGCGGCTACTGCATGGCGATGTTCCTCAAGCTGGAAGCCTCCAGCGTCGAGAACACCAAGATCCAGTCGACGCCCGGCATTCCCGATTTCATGGACTGGAACCAGATCACGTCGCTGCCCCTGTTCTGGCAGCCGTTCCACAGCCTCACCTTCACCATCGCTGCCATCATCCTGGTGCCCGGCCTGTTCGCCCTGATCATCGGCACCGCGATGTTCAAGCGCCGTGTCGGCGGCACCTATTTCGCGATCATCACCCAGGCGGTCGCCGCGATCCTGACCATTTTGATCGTGGGACAGCAGGGCTACACCGGCGGCATCAACGGCATGACCGATCTGCGCACGCTGAAGGGTTGGGACATCCGGCCGGATCATGCCAAGATCATCCTGTACTTCGTCGAAGTGGTGTTGCTGTTCGCCTGCATCGGCATCGCGCAGTTCATCCGCCTGACCAAGCTCGGCCGCATCCTGGTGGCGATGCGCGAACAGGAAGACCGCGTCCGGTTCTCCGGCTACAGCGTCGCCAACTTCAAGATCTTCGCCTTCTGCATGGCCGCGGTCTTTGCCGCGATCGGCGGCGCCATGTTCGCGCTCAATGTCGGCTTCATGTCACCGTCCTTTGTCGGCATCGTGCCGTCGATCGAGATGGTGATCTACACGGCGGTCGGCGGGCGGATGTCGATCTTCGGCGCGGTGTGGGGCTCGTTGCTGGTCAACTTCGCCAAGACCGGCCTTTCGGAATCCTTCCCGCAGCTCTGGCTGTTCGGCCTCGGCGCGCTGTTCATCGCGGTCGTGCTGGCCTTCCCGAACGGCCTGTCGGGAATCTGGGCCGATTACGTTCAGCCGCGCATCGACCGGCTGCTGGCATCGCGCAAATCAAAGTCGGGTACCCCGTGGGCCGATAATTCCGTCGCCGACGGCGCGCCGGCGGAGTGAGGAGGCAAGCATGCTCATCGGTCATCTCGGTTGCCGATGCCCCACCGGCGAAATGAGGAGATAGATCATGCTCATCGGTCACCTCGGTTGCCGATGCCCCACTGGCGGAATGCGGAGATAGATCATGCTCATCGGTCACCAGCCCAAACCCTTCCTGCTCGCGGTCGAGGGACTCACCGTGTCGTTCGACGGCTTCAAGGCCGTGAACAATCTCTCCTTCTATGTCGAGGAGAACGAGATCCGCGTCATCATCGGCCCCAACGGCGCCGGCAAGACCACGGTGCTCGATCTGATCTGCGGAAAGACCAAGGCGACGTCGGGCTCGATCCAGTTTCGCGGCAAGGAGCTGACGAAGCTGAAGGAGAACCAGATCGTGCAGACCGGGGTGGGACGCAAGTTCCAGACGCCGTCGGTGTTCGAAGACCTCACCGTGTTCGAGAACCTCGAGATTTCCTACCCGCGCGGCCGCACCGTGTTCGGCTCGCTGGCCTTTCAGCGCGACGCGGCGGTCAAGGAGCGCGTCGAGGAAGTCGCCGAGATGATTTTCCTGAAGGATCGCCTCGATACCTATGCCGACCAGCTCAGCCACGGCCAGAAGCAATGGCTCGAGATCGGCATGCTGCTGATCCAGGACCCGGAGCTCCTGATGCTCGACGAGCCGGTAGCCGGAATGAGCGTCAGCGAGCGCGCCAAGACCGCCGAATTGCTCAACCGCATCATCAAGGACCGCTCGGTGCTCGTCATCGAGCATGACATGAAGTTCGTCGAGGACATCGCCCACAAGGTCACCGTGCTGCACCAGGGCCAGATCCTGTCGGAGGGCACGATGGAGAAGGTCAAGAACGATCCGAAGGTCATTGAAGTTTACCTCGGGCATTAAGGAGCAGGGGCATGCTGGCTATTTCGGATCTTCACGTCGCTTACGGCCAGAGCGAGGTGCTGCACGGCCTGAACGTATCGGTCGCGCCCAACGAGATCGTGGCGATCATGGGCCGCAACGGCATGGGCAAGACCACGCTGATGAAATCGCTGATGGGTATCCTGCCCACGAAGAGCGGCTCGGTGAAAATGGACGGCGCCGAGCTCAACGCGATGCAGAGTTTTGAGCGGGTCGCAAAGGGCCTCGCCTATGTGCCGCAGGGTCGCATGATCTTTTCCACCATGACGGTGAAGGAGAACATCGAAACCGGCCTGGTCGTATCCGGCGGCGCGGAAGTGCCCGATGACATCTATGAGCTGTTTCCGGTGCTGCTGGAGATGAAGAACCGCCGCGGCGGCAATCTGTCGGGCGGTCAGCAGCAACAGCTCGCGATTGCGCGCGCGCTCGCGACCAAACCAAAAGTGCTGCTGCTGGATGAGCCGACCGAGGGCATCCAGCCGTCGATCATCAAGGAAATGGCGCGGACGCTGAAGCGGATCCGCGACGAGCGGGGCCTGTCGATCGTCGTCTCTGAGCAGGTCTTGAGCTTTGCGCTCGATATCGCCGACCGCGTGCTGGTCATCGAGAACGGCGAGATCGTTCGCGACGATCCGCGCGACAGCGTCGATGCCGCGCAGGTCTCGAAATTCCTGTCGGTCTGAACCGTAACTGTGTTGCCAAGAAAGGGGAGCTATCGATGCCAGAGACACTGATCAAGGTCGATCTTACCAAGTCGGCCTACGAGAACGACATGATCCACAACCGCTGGCACCCCGATATTCCGATCGTGGCGTGGGTCAATCCCGGCGACGATTTCATCATCGAGACCTATGACTGGACCGGCGGCTTCATCAAGAACAATGATTCCGCCGACGACGTGCGCGACATCGATCTGTCGATCGTGCACTTCCTGTCCGGCCCGATCGGCGTCAAGGGCGCCGAGCCCGGCGACTTGCTTGTGGTCGACCTGCTCGATGTCGGTCCGCTCAAGGAGAGCCTCTGGGGCTTCAACGGCTTCTTCTCCAAACAAAATGGCGGCGGATTCCTCACCGATCATTTCCCGCTGGCGCAGAAATCGATCTGGGACATCAAGGGCCTCTACACCTCGTCGCGTCACGTGCCCGGCGTTAATTTTGCCGGCCTGATCCATCCCGGCCTGATCGGCTGTCTGCCCGATCCGAAACTGCTCGCGACCTGGAACGAGCGCGAGACCGCACTGATCGCGACCAACCCGACCCGCGTGCCGGGTCTGGCCAATCCGCCGTTCGCCGCGACCGCGCATGCCGGCCGCGCCAAGGGCGATGCCAAGGCCAAGGTCGGCGCGGAGGGCGCGCGCACCGTGCCGCCGCGCGAGCATGGCGGCAATTGCGACATCAAGGATCTCTCCCGCGGCTCGAAGATCTTCTTCCCGGTCTATGTGCCGGGCGGCGGCCTTTCGATGGGCGATCTGCACTTCAGCCAGGGCGACGGCGAGATCACCTTCTGCGGCGCCATCGAAATGGCGGGCTGGTTGCACCTGAAGGTCGACGTCATCAAGGACGGCGTCGCCAAATACGGTATCAAGAATCCCGTGTTCAAGCCGTCGCCGATCACGCCGAACTACAAGGACTATCTGATCTTCGAAGGCATCTCGGTGGATGAAGCCGGCAAGCAGCATTACCTCGACGTCCACATCGCCTATCGCCAGGCCTGTCTGAACGCGATCGAGTACCTGAAGAAGTTCGGTTACTCCGGCGCGCAGGCCTATTCCATCCTCGGCACCGCGCCGTGCCAGGGCCACATATCAGGCGTGGTCGACGTGCCGAACGCCTGCGCCACGCTATGGCTGCCGACGGAGATCTTCGACTTCGACATCATGCCGTCGTCGGCCGGTCCCATCAAACACATCACGGGCGACATCCAGATGCCGATCTCGCCGGACAAGTGATCCCTGCGCGAGAAGGATGCGGGACGGCTCAAGCGTGCCGGCCGCCCCGCATCCGCCATTCGCGAAATTCTCCTTCGAACTATTCGCGCAAGGAAACCAGATGCCCGTCTACGAATATCTCTGCAACGATTGCGGCCCGTTCACGGATATACGGCCGATGTCCGAATACGACAATCCGCAGGACTGCCCGCACTGCGACAATGAATCACCCCGCGTGATCCTGACCGCGCCGGCGTTCTTCTGCATGCCATCCGACAAGCGCAAGGCGATCGCCACCAACGAGCGCAGCGCCCACGCACCGAAAACGGTTGCCGAATACAAGGCTTCCCACGGCCCCGGCTGTGGCTGCTGTTCTACCGGCAAGAAGAAGCCGGCTCGGCTGATGACCAAGACAAAGAGCGGCGCGAAGGGTTTTCCCACCGCGCGGCCGTGGATGATCAGCCATTAGCAGCGCGATCCGTCAAACCCAAACCAGAACAAGAGGCGAGTTCCATGCTTCACGGTGACATTTCTTCCAGCAACGACGCGGTCGGTGTCGCAGTCGTCAATTACAAGATGCCGCGCCTGCATACCAAGGCCGAGGTGCTCGACAACGCCCACAAGATCGCCGACATGATCGTGGGCATGAAGCTCGGCCTGCCGGGCATGGATCTCGTGATCTTCCCGGAATATTCCACCCACGGCATCATGTACGACTCCAAAGAGATGTACGAGACCGCCTCATCGGTTCCGGGCGAAGAGACTGCGATCTTCGCGGAAGCCTGCCGCAAGGCCAAGGTGTGGGGCGTGTTCTCGCTGACCGGCGAGCGCCATGAAGAGCATCCCAACAAGGCGCCGTACAACACGTTGATCCTGATGAACGACAAGGGCGAGATCGTTCAGAAGTATCGCAAGATCATGCCGTGGGTGCCGATCGAGGGCTGGTATCCCGGCAAGTGCACCTACGTCTCCGAGGGACCGAAGGGCCTGAAGATCAGCCTGATCATCTGCGACGACGGCAATTATCCGGAGATCTGGCGCGACTGCGCGATGAAGGGCGCCGAGCTGATCGTGCGCTGCCAGGGCTACATGTATCCGGCCAAGGAGCAGCAGGTGCTGATTTCCAAGGCGATGGCCTGGGCCAACAACGTCTATGTCGCGGTCGCCAACGCGGCCGGCTTCGACGGCGTCTATTCCTATTTCGGCCACTCTGCGATCATCGGCTTCGACGGCCGCACGCTCGGCGAGACCGGTGAGGAAGAGTACGGCATCCAGTACGCGGGCCTGTCGAAGAGCCTGATCCGCGACGCCCGCCGCAACAATCAGTCGCAGAACCATCTCTTCAAGCTCTTGCATCGCGGCTACACCGGCAAAATCAACTCCGGCGAAGACGCAAAGGGCGTCGCGGAATGCCCCTACGATTTCTATGCGAAGTGGATCGCCGATCCCGAGGGCACCCGTGAGATGGTCGAGGCGTTGACACGGCCGACGGTCGGGACGGACGAATGTCCGATCGACGGCATTCCGAACGGGATGACGGCGAGTAATTATTGACGACTTCGTAGGGTGCGCAAAGCGCAGCGTGCCCACCATTCACGATGAACGTGCCGATGGATGGTGGGCGCGGCGCAATGCGCCTTTGCCCACCGTACGGCTGTCGCGGGTGATGACAGCTGCAGGGGGACCTCCAGCGGCCGCCGCCAGGGGGACGATGGGACGCTGGAGGTCATGCACATGGGGGTTATCCCCACATGTGGTGGAAGTGGTGCACGATCTCGGCGAACGCCGGCTCGTGGGTTTCCACGGCCGCCGGAGCAAGATCATGTGTACCGGCGTCGGCGGCCGCAAGGGTCGTCGCGGCAGCGGCTGTAGTCGCGGCGACAGCCGGTGCTGTGGCAGGAGCCGCCGGTGCAGCAGCCGCTGGAGCAGCAGCGGCCGGTGCCGCGGCGGCAACCGCAGCCGGAGCACCCGCCGTCGACAGCACCTCAGCCACGGTCAAACCATCGGGATTGTAGGTACCGCCGTTCACCGGGATATTGTTGCCGCCGACATCGGCAGAGTTGGCGTGCATCTGCTCGGCCGCAGCGGCGACCAACGCTGCGTTTCCGGTCTGCAAGCCTTCGATCATCTTGGTCACCTCGGCTCCGAGCGTGCTGGTATCGCCGAGCAGCTCGTTGTCGAACCGTGCCTCGAAGATCCCGCCCTGCGCGGCGTCGAAGTTGGTGACGTCAGTCTGGAAGGTATGCAGGTTGGCGATAACCGCAGCAGTCGCTGCTGCATCGTGCGCGGTGACGGCCGCCATCGCCTGTTGTCCGAGCGAATTGGACTGCGCGATGAAGTTCGCCCAGAAATTGGTTTGCGCATCGTTGTCGAGATATTTCGGCGTGGGGTTCAGCGCGTCGCCAAAGGGCGTAAAGCCGGAAACGCCCCCCTGGTTTGCCATGTTCGCCAGATTGGTGTCGCCCTGGACGATGTCGATAATGTCGAGAATGTTGTCGTTGCTGGCTCGTCCCGCATCGGGGTTTATGCCGGCCTGCGCGATGTAGGTGTTCTCGAGTTCCAGCTGCCGTACGACCGCTTCCGCGTGAACGCCGGTCAGCCCGCCGAACAGCAGCGGATTGGCGGTCATCAGAGCCTGCATGTCCGTGATGATCGCATTCACATCGTTGCTGATCGTGGTTGCGTTGTCGGCATTTACGCCGCCGAGTATCTGGCTTGCCACGTCGTTGAAGATGACGCCGATCTCGGCGAGATTGGCGTGGGGCGCGGTCGCGGCCGTGACGCCATCGGCAAGGCCCACGGGCGCTGCGAGAAATCCGGTGGCGCCGTTTTGCGTCGCTAGCGCAGCGAGGTTGGCATCGTTGTTGACGATGTTGAGGATGTCGAGATGGCTCGTGCGTAGCGCCGCTTCCGCCGCCGCGACGCTGCCGAAAGTTCCGCCGCCATTTACCGAGGCTGTAGCCGCCGAGAGCGCGGTCGTAATATCGGCCAGTATCGTGTTGACATGGGTCAGCGTGTCGCCGGTGAATTGTCCTGCGGCGACCTCCGCCTGAAGACCGGTTTGCACGGTGGTGAGATCGGCAGTGTATTTCAATACGCTGCCAAGTCCCTGCCCACCTTCCTCGACGACGTTTTGCCACAAACCGCCCACCAGGGCGCGACCCGCGTCATTGAACGTCAGGCCGAGATCCGAGAACGCCGGCGCTGAGGATGTCGGGGGTGTTGGATCGACAGGCGGTGTCGGATCGGTTGGATGCGTCGGATCAGCGGGGGGATCAGGAGTAATAACGGGGGGTGTCTGATCGTGGCGATGATGGTGATGAGAATGGCTTGCCATGGGCTGGCTTTTCTCCCTGTCAACGTGACCGATGGTCGCAACGATTGTCTTCGTTCGTGGCGTCATTCAGCCGATACCGCGGCCAACGGGCGCGGAAGCAAGGTGATAGGCGGACGAATGTATGACGCTTGATGAACTCGTCTGTGGCTTGTTCGCGCCGACAAGGTAGTCGAATGAAGGCTATCGTTTCTTTTTTTCGGAACTCGCGCGATCTGGGATGCAAGTCCGAGATGCTCTCACAGGCGGGCGAGCGCCACTATATTGGTGATGCGCGCTATCGCGCGTCGAGATGATCGTCGCTCGTTCCGCAGCGATAATGAGCCGAAGCACACAGGTGCGTCGTCCTAGTCCGACGGGAGCCGCGAGAATCGGAAGTTGCAGTGGCTCGCGCCGCCAGCCAACGTTTGCGTCCTTTCCAGGTGGATGCCTCGCGTTGCATAGGCGTCGAAATCGAGTCCACAAATGTTCGGCAAGATCTCCTTATCGCCATGGCGGGCCGCGAATTTGCAGAAGCCGCAAGCCTTGTAGTTGATGCCGAATTCAAAGGTGTCACTGGGGCCCGGCTCGACGAAATCGTAGACGAAATCTTCCGGAAACTCTTTCTGATGGCTTGTTGTAGCGCTTTTTGCAGCCTGCTCGCGCAGCAAGGTCTGATTCTCAGGCGACATGAATTGACGCCCCGAGGCGAGACGTTCCGCTTCGGGCATGGTGAGCAATTGCGCCTTGTAGGTTTCTCGCTCGATTTCGCCGATCATGGACAGCAGCACGCCGTGTCGCCGGAGCACTCGGCTGATGGCCATAAAGCCCATCAGGCGCATGAAGAAATCGCTCATACGACTTGCCGCGCCTCCGACATAGGGCATTTGGGTGAGCACGATTTCGAATTCGTCCGTCACCTCCTGCCTGATCCCAGCAATATCGGTGAGATGCGCGCGCTCGCACAGCATCGCTTCGGCAAGGTCGAGACGATGGCGCATCGCGGCCTCCATTGCACCGCGATGCGAGTCGTAAAAGGGATGGATGACCTCAGCCATTGGACACCTCTCTAATCCGGCCCGCCTTTCATTCCGCGGCGATGGCCTCGATCTCCAGCAGCCATTTGCCGTCGACGGTTTCGGCGATCATCACCGTGGACGCCGGTTCATGTCCTTGCAGCATCTTGCGGCGGATGGCGCGGTTGGGCACGACCTGGCTTTTGTCAGTCAGAAACGTATTGATCTTGACCAGATGCTCGACGCCAAGGCCGGCGGCGGCGAGTACCGCGATGACGTTGCGCCAGGCCTGCTCGCACTGCGCCTCGAAACCCTCGGGCACGCTGCCGTCGGAATTTTCCGGAACCTGGCCGCTGATGAACAGCAGCCGGCGGTACTGAGAAAGCTCCAGCCCCATGCTGTAGCCGCTGGAAGGCGCGTGGACCGCTGCGGGATTATGCCTGATAATTTCAGCCATGTCAGATTGTCTCCTGTTCGACGAATTCCAGCGCCAGGCCATGCGACGCCGCGGGCGGGATCAGCAGCACGGCGCCGGTCATCTCGAGATCGGCGCCGCTGTTTTTCAGTGTTCGCCTTGTCGCGTCGAGATCGGCGACTGCCAAACGTGCGGCGCAAAAGCGCGGCGACGTACCGACTGCGACGCCCGGCAGCCGGCGCGCGATCTCTTGGGGACCGAGCACGGTGACCCGATCGCCGCGCTCGCCAACCATCAATCCTCCGGGCACGGGCTCGGCTTCACTTTCCGTGAGGCGCTGAAGGAAACTGCGGTGCGCCGCCGGCTCCAGGGCCGACATCACGACCTCGATCACGCGCAAGACGCCGTTCGGGTGGTGCTGATAGTCCGGTTTCCAGAACAGTTCGGGCGGGTGACGCTGCTGGCAGGTGAAGAAGGCGAGCCCGGGCATGGCGGGATCGGTGGCGAAGGCCAGTGAAAACGCAACGCGAGCCGTGCCGCCGTCCGGCAGCACCGCGTCGCGGCCGAAATCAAACGGCGCATAAGCGCCGAAATGATCGGCCTTGAAACGCACCGCATCCGCATGGGCGTCGGTGCTGTGCAAGGCCAGCATCGACATTCCCTCGGCGGTGGCGAGAAAATTCTGGTTGTGGGCGGCGAAGCTGAATCGGCCGGGTTCAGCCGGCGGCACCGCCGCAGCATCGGTGACGGCCAGCAATTCCAGAAAATTGTTCCCGAACATCGCCAGGCGATTGCTGGTTCCGAACGGGTGCACGCCGGTCGGCGTGAGGTTGAAGCCGAGCTTTTGCCAATCCAGCGCAGCCTGCGCCAGATCGCGGACACAAATGACGAGATGATCGATACGGCGGGGCATGGGATCTCCGGTGCGGTGGAGGGAACGTAGCCGGCGGCATCACGCCTCGGCAAAGCATTGTTGCTGCGGTTCAGCGCAAGAAAATCTATTGCAAGGCTTGCGGCTATCGGTGACAAACTGGCCGGCGATGACCTACATCCTTCCACCGCTCAATGCGCTCCGCGCGTTCGAAGCCGCGGCGCGGCATCTCAGCTTCAAGCTGGCGGCGCATGAGCTGCATGTGACGCCTGCCGCTGTGGGGCAGCAGGTGAAATCGCTGGAGGCGCGTCTCGGCGTGCGCCTGTTCGACCGGCTGCATAAGCAGCTTGTCCTGACCGAGGCCGGCCAAGCCTATTTGCCCCAGATTTCCGACGGCTTTCGCCGCATCGCCAGCGCGACCGCGAAATTGAAGCCGGTGGGCGCGGCGCTGCTGCAGCTGGGCGTGCACGGCAATTTCGATCTGCGTCGCCTGGAACTGGCGGAGTTTCGAAGCTGCCATGAAGAAATCGGCTTGCGGGTGCTGCAGCCTGCCGGCCTGGCCGAGTTGACCGAAGGCAAGATCGATGTGCTGATCGCGCGCGGGCTCGGCCACCATCCCGGCTACCGCTGCGATCGCGTGGGCGATGGATCCGGGCTTGGCGACTGGCTGATCGCGCCCGCGGGCACCGCGGATTGTCCTGAAGTCGCAAGTTTTCGCGACTGGCTGCGCGGCCTGCCGGCGGAGAATTCGCTCGCGCCGCATCGTCGTCGCGTGGTCGGCATCGTCAGAAGTTGAGGTGATCGTGAAGCAGAAAAAATTCGGCGCAGGCGGCCCGGACGTGTCGGTGATCGGGCAAGGCACCTGGTATCTCGACCGCGGCGACCGCAAGGCGGCGATCGCGGCGCTCCGTCGCGGTATCGAAACCGGCATGACCCATATCGACACCGCCGAGATGTATGGCGATGCCGAGCTTGTGATCGCGGATGCGATTGCCGGGCTCTTGCGCGAAAAACTCTTCCTTGTCTCAAAGGTGCTGCCGAGCAACGCCTCGCGCCGCGGCACTATCACCGCCTGCGAGCGTTCGCTGAAGCGGCTGAAGACCGATCATCTCGACTGTTATCTCCTGCACTGGCGCGGCTCCTATCCGTTCGAGGAGACGGTGGCTGCGTTCGACGAACTGGTGGCCGCGGGAAAAATCCGCTCCTGGGGCGTCAGCAATTTCGATTGTGACGATCTCGACGAACTGCTCGATGTCGCGGGCGCGGGCAAGATCGCCTGCAACCAGGTGCTCTATCATCTGCACGAGCGCGCGATCGAGCATGCGGTGATCCCGTGGTGCGAGAAGCATGGCGTCGCCGTCGTCGCCTATTCGCCGTTCGGGCATGACGAGTTTCCGTCCGCGCGCAGCAAGGGCGGCGAGGTGCTGCAGGCAATCGCCGATGCGCACAAGGCAACCCCGCGCCAGGTCGCGCTGACGTTTCTCACGCGTGCGCTGTCAGTGCTCGCGATTCCCAAGGCCTCGAGCGCGGAACATGCCGCTGACAATGCGGGGGCAGGGGATCTGAAACTCAGCGAGCAGGACATCGCCGCGCTCGACCAGGCGTTCCCACGCGGCCCCAAGCCGCGCGGCCTGCCGATGCTCTGACGGGTCACTGTCCTTAACAAAGTGTTGCAATCGCGCCCTCAGCGCATATCCGCATCCCGCTTTCGGACCTAGTCGCATCGGGCGAATTGGTGTTTTTTACAACCTCGCCCGATTCGAAATTACCGCCTTCGAGATTGCCGTGACACCGCCCCCCGCCGCAGCCGCCAGGCTGGACAGCGTTCATCTGCTTTTGCCCGAAAAGAAGTCGACGATCCGCAAGGCGCCCGCGCGCGCCGACCGGCCGTTCAAGGGCATCGCGCTGGTGCTGGCCTCGACGGTATTTCTCGGCACCTCCGACGTGACGGCGAAATATCTCTCCGCGACGCTGCCCTCGATCGAGATCGCGTGGATCCGCTTCCTCGTGTTCGCGATGATCATGACGCCGGCGATGATGCCGGGTTCGCCGCTGTTTGCGATGCAGACGGGCCGGCCCGGCCTGCATCTCCTGCGCGGCCTGACGATCCTGGGCTCGTCGCTGTTCTTCATCTCCGGCCTGCGATACCTCCCGATTGCAGAGGCCTCCGCCACCGGCTTCGTCGCGCCGCTATTCGTCACCGCGCTGTCGATCATCTTCCTCAGCGAAAAGGTCGGCCTGCGCCGCTGGATCGCGACGGGCGTCGGCCTCGTCGGCGTCATCATCATCCTGCGTCCGGGCACCGGCGCGTTTCATCCTGCCGCGTTCTTTCCGCTGGTCTCGGCGCTGGCCTGGGCCTGCACGCTGATCATCACGCGGATGATGAGCGGCACCGAGCGCGCCGTCACCGTGATGGCCTATTCGTCGATCGTGGGTCTGTGCATTCTCTCCGCGCTGGTGCCGTTCGTCTGGGTGACGCCGACCTGGCACGACATCGCCTTCGGCATCTTTATCGGCATCGCCTCGACCGCGGGGCAGTGGATCGTGGTGCTGGCGTTCCGCTACGCTGACGCCTCCGTGCTGGCGCCGTTTTCCTACACCCAGCTGCTGTGGGTCAGCGTGCTCGGCTTCTTCATCTTCGGTGAGGTGCCGGACGCCTACACCATCACCGGCGCGGCGTTCATCGTGGCCAGCGGCCTCTATACCGCCCATCGCGAGCGTATCAGGCGCTCGCAGCTTCTTTCGGTTTCGGGCGAGCCGTCCCCCAACGCCTGATCGCGCACTGATTGATATCAGCGCCACAAAATCGTGGCGCGAGTGCCACAGTGCGGCCGGAAAGCGCTACTTCTCGACGCCAAACCAACAAAATCCGGAACCGCCGTAATCCTGTGACGGTACCCGCATGCTAACCTGACTTCCATTGAATGGCGCCGGAGAGCGCCGGGGAATGGGGTTCAGGGCGTTGTTTTTTCAATTGCTACCGTCGGCGCAGGGCCGACGCCGGTATATGGCTGCGTGGGCGGTCACGATGCCGGCGTTTCTTGTCGGGCTGTGCCTTTCGACGACACCAGCGAACGCGGCCTGCGCGCCCGATCCGGCATCCAGCGGCGACACCGTCACCTGCAGCGGCAACACTCCAAATGGCTTCCAGGCGGGCTTCGGCGTCACGAACCTCACGGTCAACGTGCTGTCCGGGGCGACGGTTAGCGATGGCGGCGGCGCCGCGATCAGTGTCCTGGATTCCAGCACGGTCAACAATAGCGGCACCCTGACGGCAGGCGCATTCAGCAACGGCGTCATCGCGTTTGCCGACGACAACACGGTCACCAATCTCGCCAGCGGTACCATTACAGTTGGCGATCAGGCCACCGGCATCTCGATGATGGGCAATCGCGCCATCCTCAACAATGCCGGCACGATCAATGCGGGCGTTTTCAGTGCCGCAATCGACGTGTCCGGCGACGATGCCCTGATCACCAGCAACGGAGTGATCAACGTCGCCGACAATTCAGTCGCTATTTCCGCACAGGGCGATCGCGCCCTGATCACCCATTTCGGCACCATCAATGGTGGCACCGGCAGCGCCGGCATCGCCTATAACGGCCCGTCCGGCGGCACGGTCACCAACAGCGGCCGCATCCTTCTCGGCGACGATTCCTTCGGCATCGTCGTGCTCGCCGATTCCGCCACCATCACCAACAGCGGCACCATCACTGTCGGAAGCGGTTTCGCCTTCGGCATCGACGTCAGCAGTGCCAGTCCCTTCGGCAGCAACACCATCATCAATACCGGAACGATCAACGTCGGCGCCGGCGGGTTCGGCGTCGGCATATCGCTCAGTGGCAACGGCACGATTTTCAACTCCGGCACCATCAATGCCGCTGCAGGGTTTGCGGCAATCGAACTCTGCGGTTGCGGCGGCGTGCTGACGCTCGGGCCAGGCAGCGTCATCAACGGCCTCGTGCTCGGCAGCGGCGGCACGCTGCAGCTCGGCGGCACCGGCAAGGACACCTTTAACCTCAGCCTGATCGGCGCCGGCCAGCAGTATGACGGCTTTACGACCTTCAACAAGGTCGACAGCTCGAACTGGACCGTGACCGGCACCGGCGCGCAGGACTGGAACGTGCTCGGCGGCACGCTTTCGGTCAACGGCGTCATCAACGGCCTCGTCACCGTCACTGTCGGCGGCACGCTCGGCGGCACCGGCACCATCGACGACGTCGTCATCAACGGCGGCGCGCTGGCGCCGGGCAATTCCATCGGCACGCTCAACGTGGCGGGCAGCCTGACGTTCACGGCGGCGTCGAGCTACATGGTCGAGATTTCGGGCGCGAGCAGCGACCTGACCGTGGTCACCGGCGTAGCCACGCTTGGCGGCGCGATTGTTGTTGTCGTTCCAACCGGCACGGTGACGAAGCAGTACACGATCCTGACCGCGACCGGCGGCGTAGCCGGCACGTTTAACCCGGTCGTGTCGAGCGCTTCGCCCAATCTAAACGCAAGCCTCAGTTACGACCTCAATAACGTCTACCTGAATATCGCGCTCGGCTACGGCAGCGGCCTCAACGTCAACCAGCAGAACGTCGCCAACACCCTGACCAACTTCTTCAACACGACCGGCGGCATTCCCGCAGCCTTCGCTTCGCTGTCATCGGCCGGCCTGACGCAGGTCTCGGGCGAACTCGCGACCGGATCGCAGCAGGCGACTTTTGACGCGATGAACCTGTTCCTCTCGCTGATCTCGGATCCGTTCGTGGCGGGCCGCAGCGGCGGGATCGGTGGCAATGCAGGTGCTGTCCCGTTCGCCGAAGAGAGCGCGCTTGGCTATGCCGCGAAGAAGCCCGGCACAGCGCGTGACGCCTTCGCCAAATTCCCGACCAAGGCCGATGTCGCGCGCAACGATCTGTTCGACCAGCGCTGGAGCGTCTGGGGCTCCGCTTATGGCGGCGGCAGCAACACCTCGGGCAATGCCGCGCTCGGCTCGAACGACGCCACCGCGCGCGTGTTCGGCTTTGCGGTCGGCGCCGATTATCGTTTCTCGCCCGATACACTGGCCGGCTTCGCGCTCGCCGGCGGCGGCACCAATTTCAGCGTCAGTGGTTTCGGCTCCGGCCGCTCGGATCTGTTCCAGGCCGGCGCCTTCGTCCGCCACAACATGGGAGCGGCCTATATCACCGCCGCCGCGGCCTATGGCTGGCAGGACGTGACCACGGAGCGCACCGTCACGGTCGCCGGCTTCGAGCGGCTGCGCGCCCAGTTCAACGCCAACGCCTATTCCGGCCGCGTCGAGGGCGGCTATCGCTACACCACGCCGTGGATGGGCATCACGCCCTATGCCGCCGGCCAATTCACCACCTATAGCCTGCCGGCCTATGCCGAGCAGGTGCTGGCGGGCGCCGGCACCTTTGCACTGAATTATGCAGCCAAGGATGTCACGGCTGCGCGCACCGAACTTGGCGTTCGCACCGATAAATCCTGGGCGGTACAGAACGGCATCCTGACGCTGCGCGGCCGCGCCGCCTGGGCGCATGATTTCAACACCGACCGCAACGTCACGGCCTTGTTCCAGACGCTGCCCGGCGCAGCCTTCGTCGTCAACGGCGCGGCGCAGGCGCATGATTCCGCGCTCGTGACCGGTGCTGCCGAGATGAAATGGCTGAACGGCTGGTCCGCGGCGGCGATCTTCGAAGGCCAGTTCTCCAACGTCACCAATTCCTACGCCGGCAAGGGTGTCGTACGCTATTCGTGGTGATCCTCCGCGCTAGAGCGTGATCCGGAAAGGTGGAAGCAGGTTTTCCGACTTGCTCGGGCCCGCGATGTCTGAGCGATCATCGTAATGCCCAGCGCGTAGATAACAGGAGAAATAGCGCCCGGTTACCCCTGTAGTTGGCCGCTGGTCGGGTGCTTTCAAACCCGCCCATAATCGTCGTGCCCTGGCGGTCACAGACCCGCCATTCCCATTTTGTCAGGCTTCGCTTGGTAATCAAGACTTCCAACACGGTGCCGACTCGCATCCCCAGTTGCGTACGATCAAAATACCAATGGGCATTAAGCTGTCGGTTCGCTTTTGGACTCTCAGATGTAGTTCTAGAAAATTAAGTGTTTGAAACAGTGTTTGAAACGCAGCACCTGGTGATGTCTTGGTTTGGTGGGTTTGTCACGTAATAGCAGGCGTCCCGTAAATGCAGATCGTCGCCAGCTTCGGTAGTGAACCGAGTCCAATCCTCACCTCGCGTAGAATTACGGATTTCCCGATTCATGATGGGAGCAGATCGACACCGTTTCACGATCGTCAGCCGTTTAATTTAGGGAGGAGTACAGAGGCAGTTCAATCGAATGGGCAACGTCGGCTGCCGGAATTAAAGCGGACTAGCTCTTGGCATCAAAGGCACTTCCGAGTCTGACCCAAAACAGACATTGGCGACGGGTCATTCTTCCAAGGTTGAATTGTCGCCATCGCGATGTATAACGGCGTTCGGGTGCTCGCTGCATTGAGCAGCGACAGGTTAAGCGATGGTCGGGCCGCCACGCGGAAAGCGTGCGCCCGATGAACGATAGCCCTTCATTTGACGATCTGCCGAAAGCCCAGCGGCTGGCGGAACAGGCCCTCAGCAACCTTCATCGGTTCCTGCATGTCGAGGCAGTCAGCGGTGCCGCGCTTCTCTTTGCCGCTGCCGCTGCACTGGTCTGGGCCAACTCTCCGTTCGCTCATAGCTATCACGCCTTTTGGAACCTTCCGCTCACAATCGGTGTCGGGGAACACGTCTTCTCCCAGTCGCTGCATTTCTGGGTCAACGACGCGCTGATGACAGTCTTCTTCCTCGTCGTGGGCATGGAGATTCGGCGGGAAATTCATGAAGGCGCACTGAGCAGACTCGACCAAGCCATTCTGCCGGTGGTCGCAGCAACTGGCGGCGTCATCGTCCCGGCGCTCATCTATCTGAGCCTCAACAGCGATCCGGCTAGAGGGCAGGGCTGGGCCGTACCAACCGCGACAGACATTGCCTTTGCCGTCGGGGTGCTCGCGCTGCTTGGACGAAGGATCCCAGTCAATGTACGTGTCTTCCTGCTTGCTCTGGCGATCATCGACGACATCATTGCGGTACTGATCATTGCCCTCTTCTACACCGCCAGTCTTCAGCTTGGCGGTTTCATCCTCGCGTCTATTGGCGTCCTCGCGGCTTTAGGATTTCAGCGGATTGGGATCGGTTCTGCGCCCTTTTACGTGCTGCCCGGTTCTTTGGTTTGGATTGGGTTCATGGTAGCCGGGATCCATCCAACCCTTGCAGGTGTCGTGCTCGGGCTGATAACCCCGGCACGCGCCATACCGATGCGGGAGCCGCCGTTGGAAGTAGTGTCGCGCGTGCTCAAACAGTTGCGAAGTAGCGATGCGGTGAAGGCAAGGGATCCGCAGCGGCTGGAGCAACCGCTGCGAGACCTTCGCGTAGCTCACCGCGAGATATTGCCGCCAGTGTCGCGGGTGCAGATGGCAATGCATCCGTGGGTGGCTTACGGTGTCATGCCGGTCTTCGCGCTAGCGAATGCCGGCGTCAGCTTAACGGGCGCTGATCTCTCCGCCGGGGGCCATCAGGTGATGATTGGCACTGCGCTTGCCTTGGTCGCGGGGAAACCGCTTGGCGTCGTGGGCGCGACTTGGGTCGCGGTACGACTGGGCTGGTGTCGCCTTGCTCCTGGAGTTTCGTGGGGTGGCGTCTGTCTGGTCGGCCTGCTGGCTGGCATCGGCTTTACCATGTCGATCTTCATCTCCATGCTCGCGTTTTCCGATCAAGAATTGTTGAGGGCGGCGAAACTGGGCGTGCTCTTCGGTTCGCTCGTCGCCGCCACACTCGGCCTTGGCTGGGGCGCCATCTACGTTCGACGTCAATGAAAGCGGCCAATGCCTTTCAAAGCTCCGCACGTATCGTTCGTATCGTTTGCCGTTGAGGTTCTACCCGCCGGGATCACCCAGGTGATGATCGTCGAAACTAGCTTGCACCTAAATCCGAAGCATTCCTCGTACAATAGATCCGCCGTGGAAACTCTCATTTCGGCCGCGCAAAAGTATGCTAGCGCCAACATAGAAGGTCCTGCCTCTATTCGGCTTGTTTCGACTCAAAGCATGGAGATCTGACTGCCAGCTCACCGTTGTTTCGTCGGCTATTGGCCCCTTAACGGACATGCCGTTGGATGGAATCCCGACGCTCCACACAAAAAGCGTGTTGAGCTGAGTATGAATTATCAACCGGACGTGGCTGGCCGTGTGTAACGCCAGCTCCGCGCCGACAGAGATTCACGGAGTGCGATAGCGATGACGGGAGATCTATGGGCATTGGCCGCTGCCATGTTGCTGGCTACTCTTCAGCTCACCCTGTCCAGTGTACTGACACTCCGTCAGCTAGGGGGCGCTTGGGTCGCAGGGGATCGTGACGAATTGCGCGAGGTTACAGGTATTAGCGGGCGCTTCGTTCGTGCGCACCGTAACCTGCTTGAGATATTTCCACAGTTCGTTGCCGCACTGTTCCTGGTGCATGCAGCTCATGCTGCTGGATCGCTGTCGGTAATTGGGGCTTGGGTGTTCGTCATCGCCCGGCTCTTTTATGTTCCCGCCTACGCCTTCGCACCGCCAGGTGTACGGCCAGTCTGTTGGCTCGCCGCACAGATAGGAATTTTTGCGATTTTGACCGATCTGTTTGTCTGAACGCTTCGGATAACTGCGGTTGGCTGTACCGAACGTCCACACATGGCCCTTCTCGGACCTCGTGCGGTGTCTGCTTCTCCGCCCGCTGTTGGGGAATAGGCTGACATCGAGAATTTGCGAGTACATGCCCTGGATGATGATGATGCGATTTGATGAAATCACGTCATGATCTAAGGTGAAGAAAATCACCGGGAGGATCTTTCGTGCGCGCAGCCATTTTCCGCAATGGGGAAATTGTCGTCGATGAGATGCCGGAGCCAAAACCCGGCGCCGGGCAGGTGCTGGTGAAGTCGCTGGCCTGCGGCATCTGCGGCTCCGATTTGCATGCGCGCAAGCACGCGCACCGCATGGTCGAACTCGCCAAGCATTTCCCCAGCCGCAAACCGATGAACCTTTCGCGCGACGTCGTGTTCGGCCATGAATTCTGCTGCGAGGTGCTGGACTATGGTCCCGATACCACCGGCAAGTTCAAGCCCGGCACAAAGGTCTGTTCGCTGCCGGCGCTGCTGACGCCGGAAGGTCCGCAAGGCATCGGCTATTCCAACGACAATGTCGGCGCCTATGCCGAGCGCATGCTGCTCAGCGAAGCGCTGCTGCTGGAAGTCCCGAACGGCCTTGCCGCCGAACATGCCGCGCTGACCGAACCGCTGGCGGTCGGTGTTCACGCGGTCGCGAAAGCCAACATCAAAGGTGGCGAGGTGCCGCTGGTGATCGGCTGCGGTCCGGTCGGGCTTGCCGTCATCGCGGCGCTGAAGATCCGGGGATTGCATCCGATCGTCGCCGCCGATTATTCGCCGGCCCGCCGGGCGCTTGCCGAAAAACTCGGCGCCGACATCGTCGTCGATCCTGCGCGCTCGCAGCCCTACGCCACCTGGGCCGAGCACGCCCAGATGTCGCCGGAGGAAAAGGCGGCGCGCCCGCCGCTGCAGGCGCTGTTGCCGGCGCTGAAAGCCGCGCTGATTTTCGAGTGCGTCGGCGTGCCCGGCCTGATCCAGCAGGTGTTCGAGGGCGCGCCGCGCGATGCGCGCATCGTCGTGGTCGGCGTCTGCATGGAAACCGATCGCGCCGAGCCGATGCTCGGCATCCTGAAGGAGCTCAACGTTCAATATGTGCTGGGCTACACGCCGGAGGAATTCGCGTATTCCTTGCGCCTGATCGCGGAAGGCCAGGTCGACGCCGCCTCGATGGTCACCGCCAGCGTCGGCATCGATGGCGTCGCAAAAGCCTTCGCCGATCTCGCCAACCCCGAGGCGCATACCAAGATCATCGTCGAGCCGTGGCGGTGATTTGCCGGAGCGACATGCGTAACTCTCAGGCCCTCATGGTGAGGAGGCGCGAAGCGCCGTCTCGAACCATGCGGCCCCGCTGGTGCCATTCATCCTTCGAGACGGCGCTTCGCGCCTCCTCAGGATGAGGTCTGGCATAAGAATGCACCGCGCCGTAGGGGTGGGCAAAGGCGCGTAGCGCCGTGCCCACCATCTATCCGCATTTTCGTACGATGGTGGGCACGCTCCGCTTTGCCCGCCCTACGGCATTACGGCATTTGATGCTTCGGATATTCAAGCTGCATCGCGACAAAGTCGGCGGTCTCCGTTCCGTAACGCGCCGCAATACCCGATAGCGCATTATCCAGCGCCTCCGCCGGTTTCGCATCGCTCGCCGGCAGCAATCGCGCCGCCGGCCAGTTCGCCGCGACCTGGTCGGGAATGATCCGCAGACCGCCGCGGCTCTGCTGCGGGCCGGCCGAACGCGCGAACGTCACCGCCTGCGAGCGATAGGTGCGCGACCAGGCGTCGGCGATCAGGGCCAGCGACACTTCATCGACGCCGTCCTTGAGTTCGATGCCAAGTTGCTCATGCGCCCAGAACGCCGCCGTGTTGCCGATGGCGGTCAGCGCAAACGGGCGCGTGAATTTGAAGGCGCCGCTGTCATGCCGCGTATCCCATTCGGCGAGGCCGATCTCGTGGCCGACGGCGCGGGCCTTGTCGGAGCCGGCGATCGCCTCGACCAGCGTCAGCGACATCGGCATCGACGCCGAGATGCCCGTGGTCGTCGCCACGTCCTTGTCGACCACCAGCCGGCGATCCCTGACATAGCGCATTGTCGGATGCTTGCCGCGCAACTCCTTGACCGAATACCAGTGCGTGGTCGCCTGCCTGTCGTGCAGCAGTCCGGCATCGCCGACCACCTTGGCGCCGACACAGACGCCGATCACGATCGCTCCCTTCGCCGATTGGCCCCTGATCCATTGCAGCGCCTCGGGGTCGTCATCCCGGCTCATCGCGGGCACGATCACGTAATCGGCGCCATCGGGATGCTGCGCGTCGAACTCCGCGATCGTCGCCTGCGGCTCGACCTTGAGCGTCGGAAAAAGCGTCATCGGCCCCGGTCTCGTCGCCAGCGTGATGACATCGGCGACGTCGGCCCGCCGCAGGATGCCGTAGGGCATCAGATAGTCGGTGGTTTCGGTGGCGTCGTTGATGCCGATGATGGCGACCAGCGGCCGCTGCCGCTTCGGCGGCTTCAACGCCGCAACCGTCGCGTCACGCTCGGCTTGCGCGATCGGCGGCTGCGCCGTGAGGGATGGCGCCGGCGGCAGCGACCACAACCAGCCGCCGCCGATGATGACGAGAAGTGCGACCGCGCCAAGCGCGCTCCACAGCAGGCGTCGCGATGTCATGACTTTTCCGGCTCGATATTCCCTGAGTTGAGCCAGAGTCTACCGCCGTTATATCCGGTTCGAAATGACGCAGATCCCGCGAAAACGGTCATGCGGCGAAGAGGAACCGTAGCTTCGTAGGGTGGGCAAAGCGCAAGCGTGCCCACCATCAAGCAGCACGATCGGTGATAGATTGCCCACCATGCAGCGGCGCCCCGCACACGACAAGCAAATCACTTCTGATTTTCAGAAATCGTGTCAAGCCCGGGAATCAAAAATATTCCGCTT
>NZ_LLYB01000071.1:372869-372940 GCF_001440475.1 Bradyrhizobium lablabi
CTTCACGAGCTTGCTCGTGGAGCGACGGAGGCAAAAGAGCCGTTCTCCGGGAAGAGCACGAAGTAAGCCGT
>NZ_LLYB01000071.1:373074-376740 GCF_001440475.1 Bradyrhizobium lablabi
AGATGCAAACTTCGGGCAAACATGTCGCGAGATCGCGAACTCATACTCACTCGTCATCGCCCGGCTTGACCGGGCGACCCAGTATTCCAGAGACGTCAATGATCGAATCGAGAAGCCGCGGCGTACTGGATCCCCGCCTTCGCGGGGATGACAGTCGGGTGTTGCGCGGCTACCTCCTCGTCATTGCCTGCGACAAACGCGAAGCGTTTGCGCAAGGGAGCGAAGCGACNAAGCTCGACGAGCGAAGGCGGAAGCAATCCATCTATCCCCGAGCCGAGCTATGGATTGCTTCGCGGAGCCTGTCATCGGGCGCGCATTCGTGCGACCCGTTGGGCGCCCAATGACGCGGAGAGAGCCATGTTACCACTCGATCCCCTCACCCTGAGGAGGCCGCATAGCGGCCGTCTCGAAGGGCGAGGCCACCAGCCGGGCCTCATCCTTCGAGACGCGCTTTGCGCTCCTCAGGATGAGGGTTTAAGAGCCGCCGCATCACACCGGCAGCGCGATCGAGTACTTCACCTGGCTCAGCGCAAAGCTCGACTCGATCGAGGCGATGCCGTCAAGCCGCGTCAGCTTGTTTTTCAGGAACGCCTCATAGGAGGAGAGGTCGGCCGCGACGACGCGCAGGAGGTAATCGCGATTGCCGGTCATCAGGTAGCACTCCAGCACCTCGTCCCATTTCGAAATCGCCTTGGCAAAGCGGTTGAGGTCCTCCTCCTTCTGCCGTGCCAGCTTGATCGAGATGAAGACGCTGACATGCAGCCCCAACGATTTCTGGTCGACGGTCGCGATGTAGCGGGTGATGACGCCGCGCTCTTCCAGAAGTTTCACGCGGCGATGGCAGGGCGATACCGACAGCCCGACCTTGTCGGCGAGCTCCTGCATGGTCATGCGGCTGTCGGATTGCAGGAGGCTGAGGATCTTGCGGTCGATGGCGTCGAGAGAGGGCATTGGGATGAACTCGTGGTTTTGGTGCCGATTGTGGTAAACTATCCCAATGTTGGGCGGTATGTCGCAGCAAATTGAGAATTTTGGTGTCCTGTCGCCCGCTAAAATCGGCGCATACTGAACGCCTCCGGAGCATGGCCATGCCGATCGAGCCCGCACGCCTGGAAACGCTGACCGCGCTGGCGCGCAAGGTGTTGTGGCTGTCGTCGTGGACCATCCATCACGCCAATCACGTCAGGCCCAATAGTGACGGGTTGAAGGTCGGCGGCCATCAGGCCTCGTCCGCTTCGCTCGCCAACATCATGTCGGCGCTGTACTTCTCCGTGCTGCGTCCGCAGGATCGCGTTGCGGTGAAGCCGCATGCGAGCCCGGTGTTTCATGCCATCCAGTATCTGTTCGGACACCAGACCCGCGAGAAGCTGGAGAATTTCCGCGGCTACAAGGGCGCGCAGTCCTATCCGTCGCGCACCAAGGACGCCGACGATGTCGATTTCTCCACCGGCTCGGTCGGCCTCGGTGTCGCGCAAACCCTGTTCTCCTCGCTGGTGCAGGATTACGTCACCGCGCATGGCTGGATGAAGGATCGCCCGGAGGGGCGGATGATCGCGCTGGTCGGCGACGCCGAGATGGACGAGGGCAACATCTTCGAGGCGCTGCTGGAGGGCTGGAAGCACGCGCTGCGCAACACCTGGTGGATCGTCGACTATAACCGCCAGAGCCTGGACGCCGTGGTGCGCGAAGGGCTGTGGGCCAAGTTCGAGACCATGTTCCGCAATTTCGGCTGGGAGGTCGTGATCGTCAAATACGGCCGCCTGATGCAGGCGGCGTTCGCCGAGCCCGGTGGCGAGGCGTTGCGGCGCTGGATCGATAATTGCCCGAACCAGATGTATGCGGCGCTCTGCTTCCAGGGCGGCGCGGCGTTCCGCAAACATCTGCAGGACGACATCGGCGATCAGGGGCCGGTGTCGCAGCTGATCGAGCGGCGCAGCGACGAGGAGTTGCTGGCGCTGATGTCCAATCTCGGCGGCCATGACATGGCCAGCATGATCGAGGCATTTGAATCGATCGATCACGACCGTCCCGTCTGCTTCATCGCCTACACCATCAAGGGCGTCGGCCTGCCGATGCAGGGCCACAAGGACAATCACGCCGGCCTGATGACGGTGGCGCAGATGGAGAAGTGGCGCGGCGCGCAGAACATCCGTCCCGGCCATGAATGGGACAAGTTCGAAGGCCTGGCGCAGGCACCGGCCGAACTCGAAGCATTTTTGGCGGCAGCGCCGTTCAATCAGGAAGGCCGTCGCCGATTGACTGCGCCCGTGATCGAGGTGCCGCAACAACTCACCTTCAAGCCGGCGGCGCAGATGTCGACGCAGCAGGGCTTTGGGCTGGTGCTCAACGAACTCGCACGCGGCGACAGCGAACTGGCTTCGCGCATCGTTACCGCATCACCCGACGTCACCGTGTCGACCAATCTCGGCGCGTGGGTGAACCGTCGCGGGCTGTTTGCCAAGGCCGAGAACCACGATCTATTCCGGCAGGAGAAAATCCCGTCCGCCTTCACCTGGGAATTTTCGCCGAAGGGGCAGCACCTCGAACTCGGCATCGCCGAGATGAACCTGTTCATCATGCTCTCGGCGCTCGGCCTGTCGCATCAGATCAATGGCGAGCGGCTATTGCCGGTCGGCACGCTCTACGATCCCTTTATCGAGCGCGGCCTCGATGCGCTCAACTATGCCTGCTACCAGGATGCGCGCTTCATGGTGGTGGCGACGCCGTCCGGCATCACGCTGGCGCCGGAGGGCGGCGCGCATCAGTCGATCGCGACGCCCCTGATCGGCATGGCGCAGGACGGGCTGGCCTCGTTCGAGCCGGCCTTCGTCGATGAGCTCGCTGCGATCATGGCTTTCGGATTCCGCCATATGCAGCGCGAAGGCGGCGAGGGTGGTTCGGTCTATCTGCGGCTGTCGACCCGCACCATCGACCAGCCGCAGCGGATCATGACGCCGGATTTGCAGCGCGACATCACCGAGGGCGCCTACTGGCTGCGCGCGCCGGGCCCGAACTGCGATATCGTGATCGCTTATACCGGTGCGGTGGCGCCGGAGGCGATCGAGGCGGTGGGCTTCATCGGCGAAAGCCACCGGGACGTTGGTTTACTGGCGGTAACCTCCGCCGACCGGCTGCATGCCGGGTGGTCCGCCGCGCGGAATTTGCGGCGCGATCGCCGTGGCATCCAGCATCTCAGTCACATCGAAAAGCTGCTGGCGCCGCTCGGCCGCGACTGCGGCATCGTGACCGTGATCGACGGCCATCCGGCCGCGCTCGGCTGGCTCGGCAGCGTCCGCGGCCACCGGCTCGAGGCGCTCGGCGTCGAGCAGTTCGGCCAGACCGGCACCATTGGTGACCTCTATCGCCACTACGGCATCGACGCCAACGCCATCATCGATGCCGCGGAAAGTCTGACGGTCGGGGCGCCGGTGCGGCACCGGAAGACGGCGGTGTGACAATTCTAGTCGTCCCGGCGAAGGCCGGGACCCATACGCCGCGGCCGTTGTTGTTTTGACGGGGCCCGACGGCTTTGTTTCACAACGGCCGCCGGTGGCTATGGGTCCCGGCCTTCGCCGGGACGACGAATTACGCACCTTGCCACCGTCGCGGCCCTGATCTTATATCCAGCGCCTGCCGCATCGCGGCACCCCGCATATGGCGGGGTGA
>NZ_LLYB01000071.1:376770-408238 GCF_001440475.1 Bradyrhizobium lablabi
CCGTTCCTCCTCAATTGCTCCGAGACAAAGAGGTTTCCGATGGTCAATCGCATGCAATTCTACATCGATGGCGCCTGGGTCGATCCCGCCGTCAAGAAGTCCACCCCCGTCGTCAATCCGGCGACCGAAGAAGCGATGTATGAAGTTGCGCTCGGCTCCAAGGCCGACCTCGACAAGGCCGTTGCCGCCGCCAAGCGCGCTTTCGTGACCTACTCGCAGACCAGCCGCGAGGAGCGCATCGCGCTGCTGGAAAAGATCATCGAGGTCTACAAGGGCCGCATGAAGGAGATCGGCGCCGCCGTCTCCGACGAGATGGGCGCGCCGCTGCCGATGGCCGAACGTCTGCAGGCCGGCGCCGGCCTCGGCCATATCGCCTCCACTTTGGAAGTCCTCAAAAACTACCACTTCGAAGAGACGGTCGGCACGGCCGTCGTCGTGCGCGAGCCGGTCGGCGTCATCGGCATGATCACGCCCTGGAACTGGCCGCTGAACCAGATCGCCTGCAAGGTCGCGCCCGCGCTCGCCGCCGGCTGCACCATGATCCTGAAGCCGTCCGAATTCACGCCGACCTCGGCGCTGATCTTCGCCGAGATCCTGCATGAAGCCGGCGTGCCGAAGGGCGTGTTCAACCTGCTCAACGGCCTCGGCCCCGAAGTCGGCGCTGCGATGGCCGAGCATCCCGACATCGACATGATCTCGTTCACCGGCTCGACCCGCGCCGGCGTCGACGTTGCCAAGCGCGCCGCGCCGACCGTCAAGCGCGTCAGCCAGGAGCTCGGCGGCAAGTCGCCGAACGTCATCCTCGAAGGCGCCGACCTCACCAAGGCGGTCACCGGCGGCGTGATGCACATGTTCAACAACTCGGGACAGTCGTGCAACGCACCGTCGCGGATGATCGTGCCGCTGTCGAAGATGAAGGAAGTCGCTGCCATTGCGAAGGGCGTCGCCGACAAGACCAAGGCCGGAGATCCCCGCGCCGAAGGCACCACCATCGGCCCGGTGGTCAACCGTGGCCAGTGGGACAAGATCCAGGCGCTGATCCAGAAGGGCATCGACGAGGGCGCCACGCTCGTTGCCGGCGGCCCCGGTCTCCCCGAGGGCGTCAACAAGGGCTTCTATGTCCGCCCGACCATCTTCGCCGACGTCACCAACGAAATGACGATCGCCCGCGAGGAAATCTTCGGACCGGTGCTGACGATCATCGGCGCCAAGGATGAAGCCGATGCGGTGAAGATCGCCAACGACACGCCCTATGGTCTAGCCGGTTACGTCTCGGGCGATACGGTGGAAAGCGCGCGTCGCGTGGCCCGCCAGATCCGCGCCGGCAACGTCAACCTGCAGGGCGTGCCGAACGACCGCACCGCGCCGTTCGGCGGCTACAAGCAGTCCGGCAACGGCCGCGAGTGGGGCAAGTACGGCCTCGAGGAATATCTCGAGGTCAAGGCGGTCGCCGGTTACAACGCCGCGTAAATCGATGCGGCGCTCGCGCCGTTCATAAAGGATGCCGGCTGCGGAACCGCGGCCGGCATTTTTTTGACCAGAATCGCCGTCAGGCTAAAACTGACGGCAATGCGCGAGCCGACATGGCGACGACGCAAAAAGAAAAGATGGAGGATGCCCGTGAAGAAGATCGTCGTTGCGCTCATCGCGCTGTTGCCGCTTGCCGGAACCGTACAGGCCCAGACCGTTAAGGATCTGCTCCAGACCCTCAGGGCGAAGTGGAACACGCCGACCGAGCCGTTCAAGATGATCGGCAACGTCTATTATGTCGGAACCAACGGCCTGGCGTCATACCTGATCACGTCGCCGCAGGGCCATATCCTGGTCGATATGGTGATGCCGGAAGCAACCTCGCAGATCAAAGCGAACATCGAAAAGCTCGGCTTCAAGCTCACCGACATCAAATATCTCGTCAACACCCACGCGCATATCGACCACACCGGCGGCCTTGCCGAAATGAAACAGGCCAGCGGCGCCCAGATGGTCGCCGGCGAAGCCGACAAGCCGCTGCTCGAAGGCGGATACTATCCGGGCGCGCAGGAGGACGACGCGCTCAAATTCCCGCCGGTGAAGGTCGACCGCACCGTGCGCGAAGGCGACAAGGTTACGGTGGGCGATGTCACGCTGACCGCCCGCGAAACGCCCGGCCACTCGCCGGGCTGCACGAGCTGGGAATTCTCCGTGAAGGACGGCGATGCGACGCGCTCGGTCCTCATCTTCTGCAGCGGCACCGTGGCGCTCAACCGCCTCGTTCCCAATCCGACTTATTCCGGGATCGTCGCCGATTACCGCAAGACGTTCGCGCGCGCCAGGGACATGAAGGTGGATGTGCTGCTCGCGCCGCATCCGGAAATGTACAAGATGGCGGAAAAGCGCGCCAAGCTCAGCGAAGGCGGACCCAATCCGTTCGTCAATCCCGGCGAGTTCAACGACTACGCGGCAACGCTGGAAAAGGCGTTCGAAGATGCGCTGGTCAAGCAGACCGCCGCCGCGCAGGAGAAGAAGGGGTGAATTGACGAAAAGGCCCTTCAGTCACGCGTATTGATCCGTCCGATGCGGATTGGAACCGCGCGCGTGGTTAATGCAGACTTGCCCGCAACCCAAAGTGGGCGTACAACTGAAGGTGATACGGAAAAATCTTGCAATTCGAATGAATTTCGCCGACCGGATCAATCAATCGTTGGTCTTCTGCCGTCACTGTCTGGCGGTCGGGTTTGCGGTTGAGCGAATGGAATGAAGAATTTTCTGCATGTCATACGAGCGGCGCTGCGCGCGGCGCGTTGGCGGAGCACCGCGGCCGATCGCCCGGTTTCCGTCGGCGTAGCCCTTGTCTTCGTCGCAATGGCGATGGCGTCCGAAGCCGCCCGCCAGTATCTCGTCATCAGCGGACCTGCAGCCTTCACTCTCTACGGCATCAATTCGATCATCGCCGCGATGGCGGTCTTTGTCGCGGTGACGTTGCTGTTCGTCTCGCAAGATCGCGCAATCGTCCTCGCCCGGCTTGCATGTCTCATCGTGCTGCTCGAATGGACAGTAATCGCGGCCAGCCGCTTGCCGTTCGAGTTCCGAAGCCTGGTGCCGGAGATGTGGACTGCGTCGGACAAGATCATCTTTGCCTGGTTGATTGTGGTGGTCTGGTGGATCGGCGCCGTTGTCGCGATTCTCCGGGGCGCCGGCGTCGGACCGTATCAGAGCCCTGTCTTCCGGGCGTTCGGGCTGTCTGTCATGGCAGGTGTGGCGGTCGTTGCCTTGCCGGCATATCCGACATTCCTCGGTGGCGATTCCACGCGGTCGTCCTACAATGTCTACGAGTGGAGCTACGCCAGGTTCTTCAAACCGCCGAATGCCGATGTCGACTTGCCTCCAGTCGATGTCGCGGCTGTCGAACTGTCGCAGCCACATCTTCTCGAAGCCGAATTGAAGAAGCTATTGCCGGAGCGCAAGGGCACGACGGATATCTATGCCATCGGCATCGCCGGCTGGTCAGCGCAGGATGTCTTCATCAAGGAGATGAACGGCGGACTGGCGGCCCTGAACAGGTCGCTCGACACGGATCGCGGTGTGATCCGGCTCGTCAATCATCGCGACACGCTGGAAACGCAGCCGGTGGCCAACCGCACGAATTTTGCCGCTGCCGTGCGTGCCGTGGCCGGGACCATGAACAAGGACGAAGACGTTCTGGTGGTGTTCATCACCTCGCATGGCGGGCCGACGGGTGTCGCACTCGAGCTCGGGGACGCGGTCACTGCTGTGCTCGGGCCGGATCAGGTCGCTTCCGTCCTCGATCGCGAGGGTATCCGCAATCGTGTCATCATCGTTTCGGCCTGCTATTCCGGCATCTTCGTCAAGGCTCTCGCGTCGCCGGATAGCATCGTGCTGACGGCGGCAGATGAGAACAGTACGTCATTCGGCTGCTCGAATGAACGCGAATGGACCTATTTCGGCGACGCCTTCTTCAATCAAAGCCTCGGCGCGGAAATATCGCTGGAAGCGGCATTCGAAAGTGCGAAGGCGAAGATTTCACAATGGGAAGCCCGCGACGATATTCCGACGTCATCGCCGCAAGGCCATTTCGGCGCCGCGATCTCCGAGAAACTTGCCGCAAGACTCAAGCGCGGCAGCAGGGTGCAGGCGCTTTCCGAAGAACGATAGTCGCAGGCACGTCATTGCCTGATCGGCATCATCCGCCCGGCGCGCCCTGCGTGTTCACATAGAGCGCGTAGATCGATTGGCTCGCGGCCATGAACAGGCGGTTGCGCTTCACGCCGCCGAAGCACAGATTGGCGCAGCGCTCGGGCAGCGCAATGCGACCGATCATGACGCCGTCGGGCGCGAACACGACCACACCGTCGAGTTCGGGATCGCCCATGCCCCAGCCGCACCAGAGATTGCCGTCGATGTCGACGCGGAAACCATCCGGCGTGCCCGGGCCGGCATCGACAAATACGCGCTTGCTGGAAAGCTTGTCGCCGGAAGGCGAGACGTCATAGGCGAGGATCTTGCGGTTGGGCACCCCGCGGGATTCGATGATGTAGAGAATCTTCTCGTCCGGCGAGAAGGCGAGCCCGTTCGGCCCCAGCACGCCCTCGGCAACGATGGTCGCCTTGCCGGTCGCGGCATCGAGACGATAGACATTGGCGTCGATCTCCGGCTCGGCCTTGTAGCCCTCGTAATTGCCGAGCAGGCCGAAAGTCGGATCGGTAAACCAGATCGAGCCGTCGGATTTCACGACGACGTCGTTGGGCGAGTTGAGCCGCTTGCCGTCGAAGGAATCGATCAGCACCGTGATCGAGCCGTCATATTCGGTGCGCGTCACGCGCCGGCCGCCATGCTCGCAGGTGACGAGCCGTCCCTGCCGGTCGCGGGTATTGCCGTTGGCGAAGTTCGACGGCTTGCGGAAGATGCTGACCGCGCCGGTCTCCTCCTCCCACTTGATGATGCGCTGGTTCGGGATGTCGCTGCACAAGAGATAGCGCCCGTCGCCGAACCACACTGGCCCTTCGGCCCAGCGCAGGCCGGTGGTCAGCCGCTCCACGGCGGACAGCTTGAGCCAATACTTCTCGAAGCGCGGATCGAGTGCACGGATGGCCGGATCGGGGTAGTAGGTCGCCGGGCGCCAGCCGGCTGAATGCGATGCTGCATCGGACATTTGCTGTTCTCGTTGGTGCGTTCCCAGAGCGTTTGGGTTAGCTATCATTACCTGCTAATGACCGCAAATCGATCGCGAGACCAAGAGGAAACAAATGCCACGCATATTGATGACCGGCGCTGCCGGCGGGATCGGCAGATCCCTGCGCAAGCTGTTGCCGCCGATCTATCCCGACCTGCTGCTGAGCGATTTGAAGGCGCCGGCCGATCTCGGCAAGGACGAGAAGTTCAAGGCAGCCGATCTCGCCGACATGGCGCAGGTCGAGGCGATCTGCGAGGGCGTCGACGGCATTCTGCATTTCGGCGGCTATTCGGTGGAAGGTCCCTGGGATTCGATCCTGCAGTCCAACATCATCGGCGGCTACAATCTGTTCGAGGCGGCGCGGAAGAAGGGCGTCAAGCGCGTGGTGTTCGCCTCGTCAAACCATGCGGTCGGCTTCTATCCGCGCCATCACCGGATCGGCACCGACGTCACCGCGCGCCCGGACAGCCGCTATGGCGTCAGCAAGGTGTTTGGCGAAGCGGTAGGCGCGCTCTATGCCGACAAGCACGGGCTCGGTGTCACCTGCATCCGGATCGGGAATTTCGGCGAAATGCCGCTGGACCATCGCCGGCTGTCGATCTGGCTGAAGCCGGAAGACCTGGTGCAGCTCTGCCGCATCGGGATCGATCATCCCGACATTCACTTCGAGATCTTCTACGGCGCCTCCTACAATGAGCGGGCGTGGTGGGACAATCATCGCGCCTATGAACTCGGCTACCGCCCGACCGGCCGCGGAGAAGATTTCCGCGAACACGCGATGGCCGAACAGGCCAAGCTGAAGCCGGACCCGGTCGGCGACTACTACCAGGGCGGCACGTTCTGCAGCATGGAGTTCGACGGCGACAAGGGCAGGATCGTGGATTGGAGCAAGCGCTAGCGCTTGCCTTCATCCCCAGCGATCCGCCCGAGATAGTCCGACTTGCTGTACTGCATGTGATCGACGCAGAGCTGCGCCAGCGCCCAGCTGTCGCGGCCCTTCAGAAGCTCGATCATCAGTTCGTGCTGGCGGCGCGACAGCGCCAGCCCTTCACGGTCGGCGAGATTCTTCGCGCGCATCGGCAGCGTCAGGTTCATGTAGTCCTGCAGCGAGCGCACCAGATAGGGGTTGCCGCAGGCCGAAAACAACGCGACGTGAAAGGCATCGTTGGCCTCGTGGATGCCGCGCAGGTCCTGCGCGTCGGCCCTGGCGCAATATTGCCGCTGCAACTCGGTCAACTGCTCGATCAGGCTGGCGGGGGCGGGCAGGGTGATCATCAGCGCCGCCTGCCGCGTCAGCATCTCGCGGACCTCATAGATCTGGCGCACCTCCTCGGCCGAATAGAACCGCACCGTGGCGCCGATATTTTTCTCGCGCAGCACGATGCCCTGGCGTTCGAGCTGGAACAGCGCCTGGCGGACGAAATGCCGGCTGGCGCCGTAGCGCTGCATCAGCGTGTCCTCGATCAGCCGCAAACCCGGCGCGAAGCGGCCGAAGATGATGTCCTCTTCCAGCCGGCGGATGACCTCCGCCTGCTCCTCCTCGCGCGTCGGCGAGGAAGTCTCCGTCAACGATTCCTGCGCCTTCATCGCGAGGCCTCCCAGCCCGACAGCCGATAGCAATCCTCGACCAGGCGCAAGGTCTGGAGGTTGTCCGGCGGCGCCGTCTCGAAGGGCGTATTGTCGCGGAGGGCGGTCACGAAATGCGCGATCGTCCGGTTATAGGAGCCCTGATACTCGACCGCGATATCGTAGGTGCGCTCGCCGGGCGATGTGCCCGAGCATGTCAGTGACGGCCCGTCGAGCCGGATCGCGCCCTTGTCGCCGAGTATCTCCAGGCGGTCGACCTGCGCGGCCGGATGCCCATGGGCGGCGAAGCTGGCAAAGACCGTGACGCCTGCGCCGCTATCGGTACGAAGCTGGATCACCGCGCCGTCTTCGCCGGCAAGGCGATCGCTGGAACGGGAGAGCTGCGCCGCAGTCACCTGCAGCGGCCCGAGCAACATGCGCAGCGTATCGAGATGATGGATCAGCACCTCCGCGACCAGCATGCGCCGTTCCCGGCGCATGAAGGGCTGCCGCTCCAGCGCCGGGCAAAGTCCGTCCGGGCCCGGCAGCACGCCCGACGTCAGAAGCGTCAATTGCGCCTGCTTGACCTTGCCGATGCGTCCCTCACGTAGCCATGCGGCCGCGTCGCGGTAATAGCCGCGGAAGCGCCAATTCTCGTGCACCATCAGCCGCGTCAAATTCGCGACTTCAGCGGCGAGCTCGGTCGCCTCCGGCAGGTTGGGCGCGAGCGGCTTCTGGCAAAGCACCGGCAGTCGCTTTGCGGCAGCGAGTCGCACCAGTGGCGCGTGCATCTCGCGGGGCGCTGCGATATCGATGGCGTCGAGTTCCGTCGCGGCGAGCATCGTCTCGGCGTCCGCGAAGGTCTGCTCGATCCCGAACTCGCTCGCGCGCCGCGCGGCATTCTCCGCGACAGGATCGGCGATCGCCACCACGCGGGCTTGATCTGATAGACTCGCCCAGGCGATGAGATGATGGCGGCTCACCATGCCGGCGCCGATGAGGCCGATACGCAACGGTTGGTTCATGGACGCGTTTCCAGTTTGGACCGGAAATCAGCACGCAAGCGTGCCATTGTCAATAATATGGCACTATGTTGGCAGGTATGACCTGCCATTCGGCATAGATTGATCGATATTGACAATAATCTGCCGGGCTCCTTAAGTGCCCATCCATGACGACAGGAAGAAAAAAATGGCCGATGGACTTCGCAAGGGACTGACGAGTTATGGCGACGCTGGCTTCTCGCTGTTCCTGCGCAAGGCCTTCATCAAGGCTATGGGCTATTCCGACGATGCGCTCAATCGGCCGATCGTCGGCATCACCAATACCTACAGCGACTACAATCCCTGTCACGGCAACGTTCCCCAGATCATCGAGGCGGTGAAGCGCGGCGTGATGCTGTCGGGCGCGATGCCGATGGTGTTCCCAACGATCTCGATCGCCGAGAGCTTTGCGTTTCCGACCTCGATGTATCTTCGCAATCTGATGGCGATGGATACCGAGGAGATGATCCGCGCCCAGCCGATGGACGCCGTGGTGGTGATCGGCGGTTGCGACAAGACCCTGCCGGCGCAGATCATGGCTGCGATCTCCGCCGATCTGCCGACGGTCGTGATTCCCGTAGGTCCCATGGTGGTCGGGCATCACAAGGGCGAGGTGCTGGGCGCCTGCACCGATTGCCGCCGACTGTGGGCGAAGTATCGCGCCGGCGAAATTGATGATGTGGAGATCGAAGACGTCAACGGACGGCTCGCGCCGTCGGTCGGCACCTGCATGGTGATGGGCACCGCCAGCACCATGGCCTGCATCACCGAGGCGCTCGGGCTGTCGCTGCCGATGAGTGCAACGATCCCGGCGCCGCATGCCGAGCGGTTTCGTTCGGCGGAAGCCAGCGGCAGGGTTGCCGCCACGATGGCCAGGGCGAAGGGACCCAAGCCCAGCGAATTGCTGACGCCGGCGTCGTTCCGCAATGCGCAGGTGGTGCTGCAGGCGATCGGCGGCTCGACCAATGGCCTGATCCACCTCACCGCGATCGCGCATCGCTCGCCGCACAAGATCGACCTCGAAACATTCGACCAGCTAGGTCGCGAGGTGCCCGTGCTCGTCGATCTGAAGCCATCAGGTGAGCATTACATGGAGCACTTCCATCATGCCGGGGGCGTGCCGAAACTAATGGCACAACTCGGTGATCTCATCGATCTCGACGCCAAGACCATCACCGGACAGACGCTGCGCGAGGTTGTGGACGGCGCGGAAGATGTGCCGGGACAGGACGCGATCCGCCCGCGTGACAATCCGATCAAGAGCGAAGGCGCGATGGCGGTGCTGCACGGCAATCTCGCGCCGCGCGGGGCCGTCATCAAGCAGTCGGCGGCGAGCCCGAAACTGCTGCAGCATACCGGCCGCGCCGTGGTGTTCGAGTCCGTCGAGGACATGACGCTGCGGGTCGACGATCCCGATCTCGACGTCAACGCCGACGACGTGCTGGTGCTGCGCAATGCCGGCCCCAAGGGTGCGCCGGGCATGCCGGAAGCCGGCTATCTGCCGATCCCGAAGAAACTCGCACGCGGCGGCACCAAGGACATGGTGCGGATATCGGATGCGCGCATGAGCGGCACGGCGTTCGGCACCATCGTACTGCATATCACGCCCGAATCCGCCGTCGGCGGACCGCTGGCGCTGGTGAAGAATGGCGACATGATCCGACTCGACGTTGCGAAGCGCAGCATCGATCTGCTGGTCGACGAAGCTGAACTGGAGAAGCGCCGCGTATCGCTTGCGCCGGCTGTCACTCCCGATTGGGCCAGGCGCGGCTACGCGCATCTGTTCAACGAGACCATCCTGCAGGCCGACGAGGGCTGCGACTTCGACTTCATGCGCGGGCAGGGGAAGGATTAGCTTTCCAAGCCGGCGTATTGAATTGTCGATAATTATTGCCGAAATGGGGCCCATTTGGCCAAATCCGGCGGATAATTTGGATGCTTTATTGACAATCTGGCGACCTCAGTGGTTTGATTGGGAAAAATCAAACCAACGGGGGAGCGCGTCATGGGGAATCCAGGGAAATCGATATTCGCAGCGATGGCCGCTGTGGCCGTCTTGTTCGCCACCAGCGCAGGNTGCGCAGGAAACCAAGCATTACCGCTTCGCGCACGATCAGCAGCTCAACTCCNGGCTACAGCATCGCCTACGACATCTTCTCGGCGAAGCTGAAAGAGCTGAGCAAGGGCACGATGCTGGTCGACCAATTTCCCGGCGCGCAGCTTGGGCAGGAGCCCCAGCTCCTGCAACTCGTGAAGGCCGGGGATCTCGATTTTGCGGTGGTGTCGTCAGCCAACACCTCGACGATCTCGCCGCAGGCCGGCGTGATGTCGCTGCACTTCCTGTTCCGTTCCGAGGAGCACAACATCAAGGCGCTCGGCGACGAGAAGGTGTTCGAAGCCGTGCGCGACATGATCGACTCTACCACGCAGGGCATTCACGCCATCGGCCTCTGCACGCAGGGCTTCCGGCACATGTACGGCAAGAAGGAAGTGCGCAAGCCCGAGGACATGAAGGGCCTGAAGGTCCGCGTCCAGGCGACCGCGACCGAGGACATGATGTTTCCGGCCTATAGCGCCCAGACGGTGCATATGCCGTTCGGCAGCGTCTACACTTCGCTGCAGACCGGCGTGGTCGATTTCGGTGAGAACGCGGTCAACGTCTACATGATCAACAAGCATTATGAGGTGGCACCGGTCCTGTCGACGACCGGGCATGAGGCGAACAATTGCGTCGTCTGGATCAGTGACAGGCTGTGGCAGGGCCTCAATGCCGACCAGCGCAAATGGGTGCTGGCCGCCGCGCGGGACGTCAGCATGCAGGAGCCAAAGCGGGCCTTCGATCTCGAGAACGCTGCCGCGACCAAGCTCGAGAAAATGGGCGTCAAGATCGTCAAGGACGTCGACAAGGCGAGCTTCCAGAAGATCGCCGATCCCTATCTCGACAAGCTCGCCAAGGATCTCGGCCCGCACGCCGACAAGATCAAGACGCTGATCCGGGCGATCAATTAGCTCCTCACGGTGAGGAGCGCGCACATGGCGCCCGTCTCGAACAACGAGGCCGAGATACGGGCCTCATCCTTCGAGACGCGGCCGAAAGGCCGCTCCTCAGGATGAGGGTTTGTCTGCCTTTCCCGCCATCACTTGGAATAAAGATGTCCATTGCCGACAAACTGGTGCTGCAGCGCCAGCATCATCTGAAGTGGCAGTCGCTAGACAGGCTCGAACTGATCCTGATGGTGATCTGCGGCATACTGTGTTTTGGATTTTCACTTTCGGTCACGGCCGATATCGTCACGCGGNACCCTCGGCAGCCCTTGGTTATGGCTGCAGGAAGCTACCTCGACGCTGTTCANTCTATGCGATCTTCATCGGCGCCGCGGTCGCTACGCGCCGCAACGATCATCTCTATCTGACGGCGGTCTCCGAGGCGATGCATGGTACGCCGCGGCTGATCGTCGAAATCCTGATCCGCGTCGTGGTGCTCGCGGTGGCGGGGGTTCTGATCTACTACGGCTACATCAATTATCTCCGTGGCTTCGGCAGTTTCCGGCTGCCGTCGAACACGCCGATCGCCTCGCTCTATGCCGCGATCCCGTTGTCCGGTGCGCTGATCGCGCTGTTCACCATCGAGCAGCTGGTCAACGGAATCCGCAACGGCTTCGACCATCCCGAGCCGCTTGAAGACGCCGGTGACATTCCGCCCGTCGAAACCAGATTCCAGAACAGGGGGCAGCCGTGAGCCCGCCCGTCATTCTCGGCCTGATGACGTTCTGCTTCCTGTTCTTCGGCTATCTCGGCGTGCCCGTGCCGTTCTCGCTGATGGCTGGCGTCTTCGTCGGCGCGCTGCTTGCCGACGTCTCGCTCGCCGCGATCATGCAGAAGATTTTTGACGGCGTGGATTCCGAAGCGCTGCTGGCGATCCCGTTCTTCCTGCTCGTCGGCGAACTCATGAGCTCGGCCAACGTGGTGGTGCGAATAGCGAACCTGTCGCTGTCGCTGGTCGGGCATATCAGGGGCGGGCTGTCGCAGGTCGTGGTCGTGTTTTCGATGTTCTTCTCGGAAATGTCGGGATCGACCACCGCCGACGTCGCGGTGATGACACGGGCGCTGGGCGGGCCCATGAAGAAGGAGGGCTACAGCCCCGCCTTCATTGCCGCGATCATCGCCGCCGCGTCCACCATCGCGGCGCTGGTGCCGCCGAGTATTACAGCCGTCGTCTATGGCGCGGTCGGCAACGTCTCGATTGCCGGGCTGTTCATGGCCGGCGTCGTGCCCGGGCTGATGATCGGCTTCGGCCTGATGATCTATTGTTTCTTCTTCGGGCCGACGGGGATGCAAAGGCCGCGCGCGCCGCTACGGCAGATCGTGTTCGCGGCGGGCGATGCGGCCCTGCCGCTGATGATCCCCGTCATCCTGCTCGGCGGCATCCTGACCGGCGCCTTCACGCCGACAGAGGCTGGCGTGGTCGCCGTGATCTGGATCATTGCCGTCGTGATCCCCGCGCTCAATCGCGGGCACTTCATGAAGATCCCCTATGATTTCTGCCTCGCCGGGCTCATCTTCTCGCTGCCGCTGATCACGATCGGCGCCGCCAACGCCTTCGGCTGGATGCTGGCCTATTTGCGCGGCGCCTCCGTGATCGCCGACTGGATCATCTCGATCGCCGGCAACGATCCGCATCTGATCATGCTGCTCCTGGTGCTGCTATTCACCGTGGTCGGCGATTTCATCGAGCCGGTGCCGACCATCATCATCTTCATGCCGCTGGTGAACACGCTGACGCAAGCCGGTGACATCAACGCCGTCCACATGGGCGTCGTCCTGATCGCGACGCTGGCATTCGGACTGATCACGCCTCCTTACGGGCTGGTGCTGCTGATGGCGTCGAAATTCGTCGGGGTTCCGTTCTCAAAAGCCTTACGCGCGGCGCTGCCGATCTACGTGGTGTTCCTCGTAACCATCACCTTCACGATCTATTTCCCGAAGGTCGTGCTGTGGCTGCCGAAGCAGGTGATTCCGGAATCGGTCGGCTGCTTCAAGTCGCCGTCGGGGTCGGGGTATATCTGCCCGAATTGATGGTGCGCGCCCATCCATCGGTCGTCATGCCCCGCGAAGGCGGGGCATCCAGTACGCCGAGGCATTGATTTTTGAAGCGAGAGGGCGCGGCGTACTGTCATCATCCGCTGTCGCGGATGATGACAGCTGGGTGGGCGGCATCAGCGCGCCGCTACTTCCCCTTGCTGGTGAACTTCTTCACGGCAACACGAAAATCTTCGGTCAGCATGGCGTCGATGATGTTCGCTTCCTCGGCATCGAGCTGCTGCTTTACCGGCGACACCGCGGCCCGATAGACCAGCGGTTTGGTGCCCGCGATGGCCGCGGGCGGGTTCTGCGCCAGCCGTTCGGCGAATTTGCGCGTTTGCGCTTTCAACTCTGCCGCCGGTACGACGCGGGCGACCAGGCCCCATTCATAGGCCTGCTGCGCGGTAAAACTGTCCTCGGCCAGAAAGATCTGCAGCGCGCGGCGGGTTCCTACGGTGCCGACCATGCCGACCGTGCTGCCGCCGTCAGGCGAGACGCCGATCTTGGCGTAGGCCGGCGTGAAGCGGGCGTCGTCGGCGGCGATGCAGAGGTCGGTGACGAAGGCGAGCCCCATGCCGGCGCCGGCGGCGGAGCCGTTGACGCTGGAGAGAACGATCTTGGGCATCCGCCGGAGTGTCTCGATGAAGGCGTGATAATGTTTCAGCAATTCCCCGACCACGGGCGCCACCGTATCGTTGGCGGCGGCGGCGCCGATGGTCTGCAGATCGCCGCCTGCCGAGAAGGCGCGGCCTTCGCCCTCGATCACCAGCACCCGGACATTGGCGTTGGCCTCGACCTCGGCGCCGAGCTGCTCGAGCTTTTGCGCGATCGAGAGATTGATCGAGTTGAAGGCTGCGGGCCGGTTGAGCGTGATCGTGGCAATCGGGCCTTCGATCCTGAGCAGGGCAGGGGCGGCGGTATCATCGGAGGTTGACATGGCAAGGCCTCGGGGGCGCGAGGATGGGCCGGGCATTTAAATACTGAAGGCAGGAGGTGACAATCCCCGAGATGGACCGGCAAAAATGCGGCAAAGGCCGCCCTCAGGGCCGCCGACGCCCTTGCGTCCGTTCGTGCCATGAGGTCAGATAGCGCCTGTCATCGTCCGGGACGGACACGAGCGCTGTTCCCAAGGGACGAGACAGGCAAGCCAAAATCACTGGAGAGGAGACGACATGGGTCATTCCCGTGTGCTCGAACGTAGGATGTCCCCATGACGGCAGGAGCAGTTGTCATCATTGGCGCCGGCCACGCCGGCTATCAGCTCGCAGCCTCGCTGCGCCAGCACGGCTTTTCCGAACGCATCGCGCTCGTGAACGATGAAGGCCATCTGCCATACCAGCGGCCGCCGCTGTCCAAGGCCTATCTGAAAGGAACCGGGGGGCCCGACAGCCTGATGTTCCGGCCGGAAAAGTTTTATCATGACCAGAACATCGAGCTGATCTCCGATCGCGCGGTATCGATCGACCGCGCGGCGCGCAAGGTGGCGCTCGGCTCCGGCGCATCGCTGGATTACGGCCATCTGGTGCTGGCGACCGGCGCCCGCAATCGGCTGCTCGATATCCCCAACGCCAATCTCGACAGCGTGCGCTATTTGCGGACTCTCGACGAGAGCCAGTCCCTGCGCGACTACATCACGGCCGGCCAGCGCGTCGTTGTCATCGGCGCCGGCTTTATCGGGCTGGAGTTCGCGGCGACGGCGCGGGCCAAGGGGCTCGAAGTCGACGTCGTCGAACTTGCTCCGCGCGTGATGGCGCGCGCGGTGACGGCCGAAATCTCGCAGTTCTTCCAATCGCGGCATACCGCGGCCGGCATTCGCATTCATCTCGGCGTGCAGGTCACCAGCATCGAGAGCGACGGCCACAAGGTCACCGGCGTCAGCCTCAGCGATGGCCGGCACCTGAAGGCCGACCTGATCGTGGTCGGCGTCGGCGTGCTGCCCAATGTCGAACTGGCGGCGCAGGCCGGCCTGCCGGTCGGGTCGGGCATCATCGTCAACGAGCATCTGCTCACCGCCGATCCCAATATTTCGGCGATCGGTGATTGCGCGCTCTATGAAAGCCCGCGCTTCGGCGGTTCGTTGCGGCTGGAGTCGGTGCAGAACGCCACCGACCACGCGCGCTGCGTCGCTGCCCGGCTGACCGGCGATGCCAAGCCCTATGATGGCGTGCCATGGTTCTGGAGCGATCAGGGTCCCGACAAGCTGCAGATGGTAGGACTGACCACCGGCTATGATCGGGTGGTGGTGCGCGGCGATCGCGCAGCCGGGGCGTTCTCCGCCTTTTGCTACAGCGACGGGCGACTCGTCGGCATCGAATCCGTCAATCGCGCGGGCGATCACATGTTCGGACGACGTCTGTTTGCCGCAGGCGGCTCGATCACGCCGGAGCAGGCGGCGGACACCGGCTTCGACCTGAAGAGTGCGCTGACTTAAGCCGGACTTGTAGGGTGGGCAAAGCGAAGCGTGCCCACCATTCCTGCGAAGCGCTTGATGGTGGGCACGGCGCAAACGCGCCTTTGCCCACCCTACGAGGTCAGGCGTGCTCTGCGAGTAGCTCTGCCACCTCCGCCGCCGTCGGCATCGACGGCGCGGCACCCATTCGCTGCACGCAGATCGAGGCGGCGGCATTGGCGTAGGCGAGCGCGTCGCGGATCGCCGTTCCATTGGCGAGCTGCGCGGCGAGGGCGCCGACGAAGCAATCGCCGGCGCCGGTGGTATCCACCGCCTTCACGGCGCGTCCCGCAATCAGCGAAGGCTCGCCGCCGATCAACGCCAGCACGCCGCGCTTGCCCAGCGTGACGCAGATGATGGTGTCCGGGCCGGTTGGCAGGCGTCGCGCGGCTTCAACGAAGCGGGCAGGCTCGTCGGTATCGTGAAGCGCGGTCTGCGCAAGAAGCCCAAGTTCGGTTTCATTGAGAATGAGGATATCGACGAGTTCGAGCAGCCCGGGAGGGCAGGCGAGCGCCGGCGCCGGATTGAGGATCGTGGTCGCCCCGGCCGCGCGCGCCCGTTGGAAGAAGGCGCTGATCGTCGCTTGTGGAATTTCGAACTGGCTCACCGCGACGTCGCCCTTGGCAAGCACGGGGGCGGCGGCGTCCTCGGCGCTGACCAGCGCGTTGGCGCCGGGCACGACGACGATGGTGTTGTCGGCGTCGGCGATGGTGATCACGGCCGTCCCGGTATGGACGTCCGCGGTGTCCTGGACCAGGGCGAGGTCGACGCCTTGCGCAGCGAGGAACGTCCGCAATTGCTGGCCGAATGCATCCACGCCCAGCCGGCCGATCAGCGTCGATGGTGCACCGAGTTTGGCGGCGGCCACCGCCTGGTTGGCGCCCTTGCCGCCTGGAAAATAATGCACGGCTTTGCCGGCGACGGTCTCGCCGACCTTCGGATGCCGGTCGGCGGTCGCCACCACATCCATGTTGATGCTGCCGGCAACGAACACGCGTCCCAAATTGCTTCTCACGGATTGCCTAGTCCCAAAATTCTTTCTTGCGCCCGATCTGGAATTCCTGCTTGACCGCATCGATATCGGCAAGTGTCGGCAATCCAGCCTCGTTGCCGAGGCGCTGGATCTTATAGGTCGAGGCGGCGCGCGCAAACTCGAAATGCTCGTGCCAGCCTTTCGAGGGATTGTTGAGATACGAGAACACGTAAGCGCCATGAAACACGTCGCCGGCGCCGTTGGTATCGATCACGCGCTCGGCCGCGATCGGCAGCGCCGGCAGCTTGCGCACAGCACCGGTCTCGTCATACCAGAGCAGGCCTTGCTCTCCCATGGTGACGCCGCCGACCCTGCAGCCGCGGCCCTTGAGATAATCCAGCATGCCGTCCGGCGTCTTGTCCATCTGCTCGCACAGCCGCTCGGCGACGATGGCGACATCGATGAATTCCAAGAGCTCATGGGTGTTGGTGCGCAATCCGCCGCCGTCGAGCGAGGTCAGGATGCCGTCCTCGCGGCAGAGCTTTGCATAATGGATTGCGGCGTCGGGCTGATGGCCGTCGACATGCAGCGCGCGGCAGCCCTTCAGGTTCAGCATCGGGAAGGGATGGATGTGCTCGTCGTCGCGGCAGCGCACGATGGCGCGCTTGCCGTCCTTCGGCATGATGAACGACAGTGACGAGGAATTGACCTTGCGCGGATGGATCGAGATTCCATACTTCGCGCTCATGTCCTGAAACATGCGGCCGAGCCAGTCGTTCGCTACGGTGGCGATCAGGTCGGGCACGATGCCGAGCTTGGCGCAGCAGAACGCCGCTGTGACGGCATTGCCGCCAAAGGACACGGCGTAGGCGGAGGCCACATGTTTTTCGTCGCCGGTCGGCATGTGGTCGGTGATGAAGGTAACGTCGATATAGGTCTGTCCGATGAAGAGAGCCTGCATTCGTTTTCCGTCATGAGCTGAGGGGTGGTCCCGGCCCGGCGTACACACATTAGCACCGGTTATCGGATGCATTCGCTGAAATTATTCGCAACCCTGCCGTCTTTGCAGCTTGAGATGGGAGTATGAGGAGAATACGACCGTCCTTAGGAGCTCGAGCATAGTGCGGTATAACGGCTGACCGCTGCCCGGGTTTCCCGGCTGGCATACAAAAGTGGGGGGAATGATGACCGTTTATTCCGGTCCAGTGTTCGATATGGCGGTTAACCAGTTTGGCGTCATCGCCAACCATCTCGAAATCCCGATGGACGAACGCGGCCGCATTCTGATGCCGAAGCGGGCCATTACTGTCTCCTGTCCGATTCACCGCGACGACGGCACGGTCGCGGTGTTCGAAGGCTATCGGGTGCAGCATCATCTCACCCTCGGCCCGACCAAAGGGGGCACGCGATTCGCGCCCTCGGTCGATATCGGCGAGGTCGCAGCACTGGCGATCTGGATGAGCTGGAAATGCGCGCTGGTCGGGCTGCCCTATGGCGGCGCCAAGGGCGGCGTCAATGTCGATCTCTCCACCATCTCCAAGCGCGAACTGGAAGCGCTGTCGCGGCGCTACATGCAGGAGATGATTCCCTTCGTCGGCCCGCACACCGACGTGATGGCGCCTGACATGGGCACCAACGAGCAGGTGATGGCCTGGTTCATGGACACCTATTCGATGTACCAGGGCCAGACCGTGACCGAGATCGTCACCGGCAAGCCGGTCGCGTCGGGCGGCACGCTCGGCCGGCGCGAGGCAACCGGGCGCGGCGTTGCCTATCTCGCCAAGCGCGTGCTGAAGGAGCTGTCGATCAATCCGGGAACGGCCACCGCGGTGATCCAGGGCTTTGGCAATGTCGGCTCCTATGCTGCGCTGGAGCTGCAACAATATGGCCTGAAGATCATCGCCGTCAGCGATCACACCGGCGCGCTGCATGATCCGGCCGGCCTCGATATCCCCGCGCTGATGCGGCATGCGTCCGCGCATGGCAGCATCGCCGGCTTCTCCAATCAGCTCACGTTCGATCCCGGGGCAATCCTGACGCTGCCCTGCGACGTGCTGGTGCCAGCGGCGATGGAGCGCGTGATCGATGCCAAGGTCGCGGAAAATCTGAAGTGCCGTGTGCTGGCGGAGGGCGCCAACGGTCCGACCACGCCGGAAGCCGACCTGGTGCTGGAGAAGCGCCAGGACGAAGTATTCCTGATCCCCGATATTCTCTGCAACTCCGGCGGCGTGGTGGTCAGCTATTTCGAATGGGTGCAGGACCTGCAGCAATTGTTCTGGGAGGAAGAGGAAGTGACGCGGCGCGAATACGCCATCCTCGATCGCGCCTTCGACACCATGCTGGCGCGCGCCAAGGCGGACAAGATTCCACATCGTACCGCGGCCATGGCGATCGGCGTGGAGAAGGTCCGCGCCGCCAAGAACACGCGAGGCTTGTTCCCATGATCACCGGCCTCGATCACGTTGTCATTGTCACCAGCGACATCAATGCGGCCAGCACGGCCTACCAGACCTTGTTTGCCCGCGCGCCGGCCTGGCAGTACAGGGGCGGTGGTGCCGATCGCGTCCTGTTCACGCTCGACAACACGACGCTGGAATTGGTGGCGCCGAGCGGCGAGGGAGCCGATGCGGACCGCATTCGCGCGGTACTGGCCGCACAAGGCGAGGGCCTCGCAAGCATCTGCTTCCGGACCAATGACATTGCCAGGATGCATCGCAGGCTCGATCGGCTGGCGCTGCAGCCGGAGCCCGTCGCCGAGGTCGAAAGCCGCGACGCGATATCCGGTGAGACGCTGTCATGGAAGCGCACCCGGACCGCAACCGAAGCCACGCGTGGCGTCCGCCTGTTCTTCCTCGAGCGCGACAAGGAGCGTCCGCTGTCGGTGCGAAGCGCCTCTGGAGCGATCACGGCGATGGACCATGTCGTGGTCTCGACGTCGGATCCCGAACGGGCCGCCGCCCTCTATGGCGCGCGGCTCGGCCTCGACATGGCGCTCGACCGCTCCCACCCCGATTGGGGCCGGCTGATGTTCTTCCGCTGCGGCGACCTCATCGTCGAGGTCTCGCACCGGCCGGGCAAGCACGCCGACACGACCCAGGACAAGCTCGGCGGAATCTGCTGGCGCGTCGCCGACATCGACGCCACCCATGCGCGGCTGGTTGAGGCCGGCGTCGATGTCTCGGAAGTCCGCACTGGTCGCAAGCCGGGAACGCGGGTCATGACGGTGAGGAAGGGCACTTGCGGCGTTCCCACGCTGCTGGTGCAGCCATCGGCGGGGAAGGACGCGTGAGGCTTACCCTCCCCTGGAGGGGGAGGGTCGACGCGCGTGCAACGCGCGGCGGGGTGGGGTGATCTCTCAACTCGGGCACTGTTCGAGTGGAGAGACCGTCACCCCACCCCGTCTCACCTTTCGCTGCGCTCAATGTGAGCCGACCCTCCCCCTCAAGGGGAGGGTGAAGGAAACGCGGCACGATTCATTCTCAAACTGCCCCCTGCATGCTACAGCTTGCTCTGCACCACCATCGGGCGACTGATTTGGCAAAGGCAAAACGCGTTCAGAAATGGCAGCGGGACCCGGAGGGGATGCGGATTCGCATTCTCGAGGCCGCCAAGCAGGAATTCGCCGCTCATGGCCTCGCCGGCGCGCGGGTCGATCGCATCGCGGCCAATGCCGGCGCCAACAAGCGCATGCTGTACTACCACGTCGGCAACAAGGAAGACCTCTATCTCACGGTGCTCGAAGGCGCCTATGAGAAGATCCGTTCCGAAGAACGTGAGCTCGATCTCGAACATCTCGATCCGCCCGAGGCGATCGAGCGGCTGATCGACTTCACCTGGAACTACTTCCTCCGCAATCCGGAATTCCTGGCGCTGCTCAACACCGAAAACCTCGTCAAAGCGCGCCATCTGAAGCGCTCGACCAAGGTCAAATCGATGCACTCGCCATTCGTCGAGATGATCCGCACCGTGGTGACGCGCGGCGTCGAAAGCGGCGATTTCCGCGTCGCCGTCGATCCAGTGCAGCTCTACATCTCGATTGCGGCGCTGTGCTTCTTCTATCTCTCCAACAGCGCCACGCTGTCGGTGATCTTCGGCCGCGACCTCCTGAAAAAGGAGGCGAGGGACGAGCGGCTGGCGCACATGGTGTCGCTGGTGCTGGCGGCGCTGACCGGAAAATCGACCGCGGATTTCGGCAAGGCCGCAGGCCAGGGCGCTCGCGCGCCGGCACATCAGCCGGTGTGACTCTTGTCGTCCCTGCGGGCGCAGGGACCATGCGCCGCGGCCCTCGATTCGAGGCGGTAGTCCTTGATCCTGCTGTAACAATTAGCGTCGGGGGTTATGGGTTCCTGCTTTCGCAGAAGCGACGGCGGAAGCGCAAATTGCCGCACGAAAACCCGCTTGCCAGTATTTATCCAACGAGTTAATTTCCCGCCCGAAAAGAAGATCGACAGGGAGGGGGATGTGGCCGAGCTGAAGCCCGAGAGTGGCTTGTCGAAAGCGCTGAATGCGGCGTGGGTGCGGCCGTTCTTGTTCCTGCTGTTCATCGTGGTGATGTGGGACGTCACCATCCGCCTGTTCCAGATCCCGGCCTATCAGATCCCGGCGCCCGGCGACGTCGTGGCGGTGCTGCGGACCGAATGGCCGGAACTGCTGCGGCAGTCCTGGCCCACCACCTACGCCACCATCTGCGGCTTTCTGTTGTCGGCCGTGTTCGGCATTCCCGTCGCCATGCTGATCGCGGGATCGAAGACGGTCGAAAGCTATATCTATCCGCTGCTGGTATTCTCGCAGTCGGTGCCGAAGATCGCGATCGCGCCGCTGTTCGTGGTCTGGTTCGGTTTCGGTATCATCCCGAAAGTGATCTCGGCGTTCCTGCTCGGGTTTTTCCCGGTGGTCGTTTCAGCCGTGCAGGGCTTCAAGTCGGTCGACCCTGACATGGTCGATCTCGCGCGCGCCATGCAGGGCAGCCGCTTCCGCGTATTTTGCGCCGTCAACCTGCCGCACGCGATGCCGGCGATCTTCTCCGGACTGAAAGTCTCGATCACGCTCGCGGTGGTCGGCGCCGTGGTCGGCGAGTTCGTCGGCTCCAATTCCGGCATCGGCTATGTGATGCAGCGCTCGATCGGAACGTTCGATCTGCCGACGATGTTCGCCGCGCTGGTGATCCTGGCGCTGCTCGGCGTGGTGCTGTTCTGGATCGTCGACCGCATCGAACGGCTCGTAATTCCCTGGCATGTCAGTCAGCGCGACGACATCATTTTTGCTTCCTAAGCCAACAAGCGCCACCCGCCCAAGGGTCGCAACAACACGAACGGGAGGATGACCATGATACGAGTGATAGCCGCGGTTTCGGCCGCGCTGATCTGGACCGCGCTTTCGGTGCTTCCGGCATCGGCCGCCGACAAGGTCGTGCTGATGCTGAACTGGTATGTCTATGGCGAGCACGCGCCGTTCTATTACGGCAAGGCCAAGGGCATCTATGCCGCCGAGGGCATCGACCTCGAGATCCAGGAAGGCCGCGGCTCGGCGGCGACCACGCAGGCCGTTGCGGCCAAGACCGCCAATTTCGGCTATGTCGACGTGCCCACCATGATGCGCGCGGCCGTGAAGGGCGCGCCGATCGTCGCCACCGGCGTATTGCTGCAGACCAGCCCAATGTCGGCAATGGGCTTTGTCGAAAAGAACATCAAGAAGCCCGAGGACATCAAGGGCAAGACGGTGGCGATCACGCCGGCCGACTCGATGACGCAGATCTGGCCGCTGTTTTTGAAGAAGACCGGCCTGAAGGAAAGCGATTTCCAGACAGTCGCCGGCGACGGCCAGACCAAGCTGAACGCCGTCATCAACGGCCAGGCTGACCTTCTGCTCGGCTACGTCATGGACCAGTCGATGAAGATCAAGGACGCGACCGGCAAGGACGTCAACGCGATCAAGTTCGCCGACTACGGTATCAACATGGTCTGCTCGGGCGTCGTCGCCAACACCGAGTTCGTCAAGGCCAATGCCGATCTGGTCAAGCGCTTCATGTCGGCGACGACCAAGGCGGTCGAAGCCGCCGAGAAGGACGCCAAGGGCGCGGCGCAGTCGATCCTCGACGCCAATCCGAAGGGTGGCAAGATCGAGACGCTGACGCAGGGCTTTGAACTGACGATCCCGCTCTACCGCACGGCCGAAACCAAGAACAAGCGGCCGTTCCAGGTGACCGACCAGAACATGACCGACACGGTCAACCTGATGGTCGAGTATGGCGGGTTGGATGCCAAGGCCAAGGACAATCCGAAGGCGTTTTATACCAACGACTACCTGCCGCAGGGCGGCTCGTGAGCGGATACTCCGGAAGAAGTCCCGTCATTGCGAGCGCAGCGAAGCAATCCATGGAGCAGCAAGCATGTGTGGATTGCTTCGTCGCTTCGCTCCTCGCAATGACGGTTCGTTGTCACTGAATGGACTTACCTGAATGAACCCCGCGACCAAACCGACCGAGTTCGACCAGCCAGCCGCGCATCTGCGGCTGGTGTCGGATCGCGCCGGTAACGCGGCGCCGGGCATCACGCTGTCCGGCGTCTCGAAGACCTATCGATCGCGCGACGGCGATGTGCCGTCGCTGCGGCCACTGGATTTCCACATCAACGAGGGCGAGTTCTTCGTCGTGGTCGGCCCGTCCGGCTGCGGCAAGTCCACGCTGCTCAAGATGATCTCCGGGCTGCTGGCGCCCTCGACGGGCGAAATCCTGGTCGAAGGCGAGAGAGTGACGAAGCCGCACGGTAATGTCGGCATCGTGTTCCAGAACGCGCTGCTGCTGCCGTGGCGCAACATCCTTTCCAACGTGATGTTGCCGATTGACATGAAGAAGCTGCCGCGCGACGAATATTTGCCGCGGGCGAAAGCGCTTCTGAAACTGGTCGGTCTCGAAGGGTTCGAAAAGAAACTGCCGTGGCAATTGTCCGGCGGCATGCAGCAGCGTGCCTCGATCTGCCGCGCGCTGGTGCACGATCCCAAGATCATGCTGATGGACGAGCCGTTCGGCGCACTCGATGCCATGACGCGCGAGAGGATGAATGTCGAGTTGATGCGCATCCAGCGCGAAACCGGCAAGACCGTCCTGCTGATCACGCATTCGATACCGGAGGCCGTGTTTCTCGCCGACCGCGTGCTGGTCATGACCGAGCGGCCCGGCGCGATCGCCGCGATCTACGACGTGCCGCTGCCGCGCCCGCGCTCGCTGGACGCGATGGCCGATCCCGCCTTCACCGAACTGGTGCAGCGGATTCGCAAACACTTCTTCACCCAGAGCGCACTGGACTGAAAGCTGGCTTGATGCCGTATCGCCTGGTTGTAAAGGACATCGCTTTCTTCGAACGTCCGGTCACCTTTGCCCGGCCGTTCCGGTTCGGCGCGGTCGTCATCAACGCAACGCCGCAGGCATTCGTGCGTGTCGAGATCGAGGTCGAAGGCAAGGGCAGCGCAGTTGGCGCCAGCGCCGAATTTCTGGTGCCGAAATGGTTCGACAAGCGGCCGCATCTTACGCCGCAAGAGACCGTCACCGAGTTGCGGCGCTCGCTGATGATCGCGCGGGATTTCTATCTCGCGCATACAGCGTTTGAGACAGCATTCGGCCTGCACGCCGCCTGTATCGGCGCACAGATCGAGGCCTGCGCCAGGGAGGATATCCCGCCGCTGGCCGCAGCGTACGGCTCGGCCGAGATCGACAAGGCGATCCTGGATGCGCTGCTGCGTTGCACCGGTGCCAACTTCTTCGATGGCATGGCGGCCAATATTGCCGGCGTCGATGCGCGGCTGTCGCGCGATCTCGGCGATGATGACGTGGCGCGGTTTCTCACGGGCCGCAAGCGGCTGGAGCGCGTAGCGATCCGGCACACGGTCGGCATGGACGACAAGGTGGAAAGCGAGGGCGGTGTTGCCGACATCAGCGAAAACGCCGGTGCACGCTATTTCAAGCTGAAGCTCAACGGCGACCCGGCGCACGATGCAGATCGCCTGAGCCGGATCGGCAAGGAACTCGCGACGCTGCCCTACGATTACCGTGTCACGCTCGACGCCAACGAGCAGTATGCCGATCTTCCGGTTTTGAGCGGGCTGATCGAGCGGCTCGACCGCGAGGCAGCGCTGCAACCGATCGCGCAAAAGCTGCTCTATATCGAACAGCCGATGCCGCGGGACATCACAAAGGCATCTCCGCTCGGCGCGCTGGCGCGGCGCGATTTCATCGTCGACGAAGCCGATGATTCCTACGACGCATTCCCCGTGGCGCGGGCGCTCGGCTATCGCGGTATCTCCTCGAAATCCTGCAAAGGCATCTACAAGTCTGTCATCAACGCCACGCGTGCGGCCAAATGGAGCACTGCCGGCGAAAAGTGTTTTGTCGCGGGCGAAGATCTCACCTGCCAGGCCGGCCTTGCCGTGCAGCAGGATCTTGCACTCGGTGCACTGATCGGCGCCACCCATGCCGAGCGCAACGGCCACCACTATGTCGATGGCTTTGGCGATACGCCCGCCCCCGAGGCGGAAGCGTTTCTCGCAGGCCATGCCGATCTCTATGCCCGCGACGGCGGAAAAATCCGGCTCGCGATCCATGACGGCGACCTCCTGACGGGATCGCTGACCACACCGGGCTTCGCCACTGCCGTGCATCCGGACTGGTCCGAGATGTCGCCGCTCGCGGAGCCCACAGCCAAAATTCCTCTGGAGAAAGCAGTATGACGACCAAACGCCTCGGCCTGATCATGAACGGCGTGACCGGCCGGATGGGGCTCAACCAGCATCTGATCCGCTCCATCATCGCGATCCGCGACCAGGGCGGCGTGCTGCTGTCCAACGGCGACCGCATGCTGCCCGACCCGATCCTGATCGGGCGGGACGCGGAGAAGGTGGAGAAGCTCGCCAAGCGCTTCAATGTGGAGCGCTGGTCGACCGATCTCGACAAGGCGCTCGCGGACAAGAACGACACGATTTTCTTCGACGCCGCGACCACGCAGGCACGTCCGTCTCTGCTGACCAAGGCGATCGAGGCCGGCAAGCACGTCTATTGCGAGAAGCCGATTGCGACTAATCTCGAAGAAGCTATCGCGGTGCTGAAGCTCGCCAACGCCAAGGGCGTCAAGCACGGCACGGTGCAGGACAAGCTCTTTTTGCCGGGCCTGAAGAAGCTCGCTTTCCTGCGCGATTCCGGCTTCTTCGGCCGCATGCTCTCGGTGCGCGGCGAGTTCGGCTATTGGGTGTTCGAGGGCGGCTGGCAGGAGGCGCAGCGGCCGTCGTGGAATTACCGCAGCGAGGACGGCGGCGGCATCATCCTCGACATGGTCTGCCACTGGCGCTACGTGCTCGACAATCTCTTCGGCGAGGTCGAGAGCATTTCCTGTCTCGGCACGACGGATATTCCCGAGCGTTTCGACGAGAAGGGCAAGAAGTACACGGCGACCGCCGATGACTCCGCCTATGCCACCTTCCGCCTCAAGGGCGGGGTGATCGCACATATCAACATGAGCTGGGTGACGCGGGTCTATCGTGACGATCTCGTCACCTTCCAGGTCGACGGTACCCATGGCTCGGCCGTGGCGGGCCTGACCGACTGCGTGATCCAGGCGCGGCAGGCAACGCCGCGGCCGGTGTGGAATCCGGACGAGAAACGCACCCATGATTTCTATGCCGACTGGCAGAAGGTTCCGGAGAACGTCGTCTACGACAACGGCTTCAAGGAGCAGTGGGAGATGTTCATCCGCCACGTCTGCGAGGACGCGCCCTACAAGTTCACGCTGCTGGAAGGCGCCAAGGGCGTGCAGCTCGCCGAATGCGCGCTGCAAAGCTGGCGCGAGCGGCGCTGGATCGACGTTGCCCCGATCAAGGTGTGAGGAGGCCTAGCCGTGAACAAGCCTGTCCTGCCGATGTCGTCGCTTTCTCTGAAATTGCCGACCGTTGGCGGCCTGATCGAGACCTATCGCCTCGCTGCGTCGCGGACGTTTCCGGCAAAGCTCCAAAGCCCGCTGAACCGCGTGGCCTTCTCCGCCGCGCATGTGGTGGCCGATCCGTTTGTCGATAATGATCCCTGGCTGACATCCGCGATCGACTGGGATCGCACTATTGCGTTCCGAGAGCACGTCTGGGATCTCGGCCTTGGCGTTGCCGAAGCGATGGACACCGCGCAGCGTGGCATGGGGCTGGACTGGCCAACCTCGCTGGAATTGATCCAGCGCTCGGTGAGGGCTGCGCAGGCAAGGGGCGGTGCGCTGGTGTTCTCCGGCGCCGGCACCGATCACCTCGCGGTGGAGGATGCGAAGTCGATCGACGACGTCATCCGCGCCTATGAGGAGCAGATCGCCGCGGTCGAGAAGGCCGGCGGCCGCATCATCCTGATGGCCTCGCGGGCGCTGGCAAAGCTCGGTCGCAGCGCCGACGACTACGCCAAGGTCTATAACCGCGTGCTGTCGCAGGTGCGCGAGCCCGTGATCATCCACTGGCTCGGCGACATGTTCGATCCGGCGTTGGCAGGTTATTGGGGCACGGCCGACCTCGACAAGGCGATGGATACGGCGGTCGCCATCATCAACGCCAACGCGGCCAAGGTCGACGGCGTAAAGGTCTCGCTGCTCGACAAGCAGCGCGAGATCGACATGCGCCGTCGCCTCGACAAGAACGTCAAGATGTATACCGGCGACGATTTCAATTATGCCGAACTGATCGCGGGCGACGCGCAGGGCTTTTCCCACGCGCTGCTCGGTATCTTCGACGCGATCGCGCCGGCGGCGTCCTATGCGCTGTCGCGCCTCGCCGCCGGCGACGAAGCCGGCTTCCACGACGTTTTGGGGCCAACCGTGCCGCTCTCGCGCCATATCTTCCGGGCGCCGACGCGGTTCTACAAGACCGGCATCGTGTTCATGGCGTATCTCAACGGCCATCAGGACCATTTCACCATGGTCGGCGGGCAGGAGAGCACGCGCTCGACGCTGCATCTGGCCGAACTGTTCCGGCTTGCCGACAAGGCGGGCTTGCTCTCCAACCCTGACCTGGCGACACGGCGCATGAAGACGGTGCTGGCAACGCGCGGCATCGAACCCTGATGCGTGATTTTTCTTCCGACCATCGTTGGCTGTCGTTGAATACGGCAACGGTACGCAAGCAGGGCGATCTCGTCGCCATCATCGACGCCTGTGCGCGACACGGTATCCGCGCCATCGATCCCTGGCGCGACCAGGTCGCAGCCATCGGCCTCGACCGCGCCGTGCGCGCGGTGCGCGACGCGGGCCTTGAACTCTCGGGCTATTGCCGCGGCGGCATGTTCACGGCGGACTCTGCGCACCGCATCGAGGCGCGCGACGACAACCGCCGCGCCGTCGACGAGGCCAAGGCGCTGGGCGCGCCATGCATCGTGCTTGTCGTCGGCGGCCTGCCGCAGTACTCGCGGCCGGGAAGCGCTATTTCGAAGGACATCGTCGCAGCACGCACGCAGGTCCATGACGCCATTGCCGAAATGATGGAGTACGCAAAACAGGCAAACGTGCCGCTTGCGATCGAGCCGTTGCATCCGGCCTACGCCGCCGACCGCGCCTGCGTGAACACGACGAAGCAGGCGCTGGATATTTGCGACCAGCTCGATCCGCAGCGCACCGGCGCGCTCGGTGTCGCGCTCGATGTCTATCACATCTGGTGGGATCCGGAATTGATGCCGCAGATCGCGCGCGCCGGAAAGGATCGGCTGCTCGCGTTTCACGTCTGCGACTGGCTGGTGCCGACAAGAGACATCCTCAACGACCGCGGCATGATGGGTGATGGCGTCATCGACATCAAATCCGCGCGAGCAGCGGTCGAGGCGCAGGGCTTTGCCGGCTATTCCGAGATCGAAATCTTCTCCAACGACTGGTGGGCGAGGCCGATGGACGAGGTTTTGAAGACCTGCATCGAGCGGCATCGGACGGTGGTCTAGCGGCGGTCGATCGAGGTCGCTCGTTCGCTGTCTCAATGACGGACGGTGTTGTCTCGTATGTGAACTGACACGCCTTCTGGTTGTGATAGTGTCGCGCCAGGAGACAGCGCGCGGTTCCAGATTTAACCTTTTGCGCGGCTATTTAGATTAACAAAGGGTTACCGTTGCGCCTGTGCGCGCTGCGGCGTTAGCTAATCGGTAAGGAGAATTTCTCCGCGAACGATGAGCGACAACATGAAAATCCTTTACGCAATTGCGACCCTCACCCTGCTTTCGACCTCGGCGCAAGCCTGGCAGATCGTGACCCGCTGCACCCACAGCATCTACTTTGGCAGTGTTTGCACGAAGTCCTTTCTCGACGATCCGGTGCGCAACCCGGCGCAGGAGCTGGAAGACGAAAAGGCAAGGCGCGCCAGCATCGAGAAGTGGGAAGCGTTCTGCAAGCCGAAGCGCACCTACGACAATGAAGGCGTGGTCCGCCTGGTTTACGCCCGCAAGGGTTGCGAGTTCGGACGCAGCGAATAATTGCTGCTTCCGCTCCTCGCGATCAGCGAGGAGCATCCCGGGCTTTCGCCCGGTGATGCCGTGGCCTTGCTGCGCCCGAAAGACAGCTAAATCTTTATCGACCAAATTGCGATCCGGTTAGTCACGCCGCTTTACGACGCCTCAATGCTTGTCGGCCATTGCTGACGCACGGCATTTATTCAAGAGGCAGTATCAATGCGCGTGTTCATCGCAATCTCGATTGTCGTCGCTTCGGTATCGTTCGCGTCCGCGCAGACGGCGGATGCCGCCCGGGCTGTCGAAGCGGCATGGGCTGCAGCGGCCGCCCGGGCTGCGGCCAATGCCTACGCCACGCCGTACAGACTGAAAAGCAGTTTTTACGTCGGCGGCAGCGGCACCATGAAGGTCACGCCCCGGACGGCCGAAGATCTGAAGGCCGATGAAGCGGGCCAGGCGGCATGGAACGAACGCTGCCGGCCGACCGTGATCGAAGATCGCGAGGGGCTGCGGCGCGTAACATATGCCGAGCGCGATTGCGATCTCTCCCGCTTCAATACTGCAGGAAACTAGCGCTGCTGCGCGCGAGCCGGAATTGATCGGCGCGCTGGCTGCGCGTTGCGCCGTTATCGCGGTTGGGCAAGGAAGGCGACGATCCTCTTTCTGTCGTCGCTTGATGAGAGGCCGCCATACGGCTTCATGCTGTTGCCGGGTACGACCTCATCGGGGTTTGCAATGAAGCGGTCGAGCTTCTGCTCGTCCCAGACAAAGCCGGCCTCTTTCATCGCGCCGGAAAATGCATAGTCCGGCAGCGATCCTGCTTTCCGGCCGACGATCTTGTACAGGTTGGGGCCGAGCCGGTTGTCGCCCTCCTTCACCATGTGGCAGGTCCGGCAGGCGTTGTTGAACGCCTGTTGGCCTGAGGAGTCCTCGGTGCCTTGCGACGTCTGAGGCAGGGCGGAAGGCGACGCAAGCATGTACGCCGTTCCGATCAATGCCATGATCAGGAGCAACCTGCGCCGGTGCCGCACACATCTGTCTTGCCGGCTGGATGTTGGTCGTGTGAGCGGAACAATGGATTGCCATCGCCTCATTCGATCACCTCGTCAGGCAAGGGGCCAAAGTTGCGGTCAGGGGCTTGCGGTCTGTTGCAGCGTATTGAAGCGCGCCTTCTGCTCATTGCCCAGCGTGGCATAGAACTTGTCCAACGCCTCCTGCACCCAATCGGCTGCCTCGAGCATGGCCTTGAGCCGCTTCTCCATCGCGTCCAGCCGCCCAACCGGGGTAAGCGGCACGTCGTCCGGGCAGGCAGCTTGCAGCCCTGCAACCGCCTTCTTGGTCACGTCGCTTAAGCGGTCGAGCGCTTCCTTTTGCTCGCCTGCGGGACGTATCACGGCCTCGATCCGCTCGATCGGTAGTTGCGTGAGGCTGGATTTCGGGTCGCCGCAGGCCTCGGCTTGAGTACTGGCTTCCTGCGGCTTCTGCTGTCGCGAGCGCTCGCCGACATCGGGGCCGAGCGCGTTGAAGCGCGCCTTTTGCTCGTCGTTCAGCGAATTATAGAACTGCTCGAGTGCCGGCCGTACGATCTTTACTGCGTTGAGCGTTGCGCTGACGCGGTTCGTCATTGCCCGCAGGCGAGCGGGGGGTGTCATCGCATAGGAATCGACGCAGGATTCCTTGAACGCATCGGCCGCCTTTGCCGCGGCGGTCTTCAGTTCATCGAGCAAAGCGCGCTGTTCGGGCGTCGGCCGCACCGCCCGTGTGATCTCTGCGATCGGCCAAGCGGTCACGCCCTTGTCCGGGCTACCGCACAATTGCCGGAGAGCCTGTGGGCTCACGCTCGCGCGTCCGCGCGCGCGATAATCGGTGATGGCAGCGCCTGGTTCCGGATATCGGGCGTAAGCGGAATAGGGGCTGTCCGTACCCCAGAACACCGTGTCGACGAAGTCGTCGTAAGCGTAGGCCCAATAGCCGGGGTCGTAGGCGGCGGGCCAGAACGTATATTCAAAAATGTCGGAATAGGCGTAGGGCCAGAATACCGGCCCGAGCCAGGCCACAAACGCTGCGCGGTGACCGCGCCGCCAGGCGTGGCGCGGAGCCCAGCCGTTCTCCCGGGCCGTGAGTGCCGCTCGGGCCTGCAGGGCATCGTTGCTGCGGAACTGCGCGGCAAATCGCCCGCGGGCTGCTGCCTGCGCGGCGGCTGTCGCGGTGGATCGTTCAGAAGGCAATGGTCCCAGCCGCTGCAGGCGCGCCTGATCGCTTTGCTGCATGCGCTGTTCGCGCTGGAGCAGGCGGCTCTGTGTCTGCAGCAACCGCTCCTGCGCGCGTTGCGCCCGGCGGCCTTCCGGCTTTTGCGACTGCAATTGCTGCACACGCTGCTGCAAGCGATCAATGCGGCCCTGGCGCTCCGTGCTCTGGCGCGACAGCACCTCACGCTGCCGTTGCTGCACCATTTGCTGTCGCTGCTGGATGTGCTGCTCGCGCTGCTGCGCGCGCGTTTCGATCTGTTCCTTCCGCGACGGCCGTCCCTCCACAGCTGGCGATGGGCTCGGACGGGATGGCGCGGCGATGCGTGGCTCGTTGTGTCTCGTCATGGCCGGTCGCTGCGGCGGCGCGGCACGATGGATCTCGGGCCGCGGCGCTGCAATGCGCGGTGCGGCCTGTGGTCGCGATGGGGCGGCGATACGCGGCGGGGCGTGTGGGACCATGGCTGGGCGCTGCGGCGGGGGTGCCGCACGGAACGCCG
>NZ_LLYB01000072.1:0-6958 GCF_001440475.1 Bradyrhizobium lablabi
GATGTGGCGCGCCTACACCTCGCTCGGCTTCCTCGAATATTCCTTCATCGAAACCGTGGAGGCGATGCATCCCTTCTACATCATCCGCGCCGCAGGCGGCGGTCTGTTCCTGATCGGCTCGCTGATTATGGCCTATAATCTCTGGATGACAGTGCGGGTTGGCGAAGCGGAAGTGCAGTCGCCCGTCGCTCTTCAGCCGGCGGAATGAGGAGCGCGAAAATGTCTTTCTGGGCACGGCACCAAATCTTCGAAAAAAACTCGATCGTCCTGGTCGCGGGAATTCTGGTGGTGATCGCGATCGGCGGTCTCGTCGAGATCACCCCGCTGTTCTATCTCAAGAGCACGATCGAAAAGGTCGACGGCGTCAGGCCGTACACCCCGCTCGAGCTCGCCGGACGCAACGTCTATGTCCGCGAGGGCTGCTACCTCTGCCACTCGCAGATGGTGCGGCCGCTGCGCGACGAGGTCGAGCGCTACGGGCATTATTCGCTCGCGGCGGAGAGCATGTACGACCATCCGTTCCAGTGGGGGTCCAAGCGTACCGGTCCCGATCTGGCGCGCGTCGGCGGCAAATATTCCGACGAATGGCACGTCACGCATCTGAACAACCCGCGCGCGATCGTGCCGCAGTCGGTGATGCCTGGTTACGCCTTTCTGTCGCAGACGGAAGTCGACGAAGCCAGCGTTGCCGGCCATCTGCGCACCAACCGCGCCGTCGGCGTGCCCTACACCGACGATCAGGTGGCCAATGCCGTCGCCGACCTCAAGGCGCAGGCCGATCCTGACAACGCCGGCGTGGATGCGTTCACCAAACGTTACCCGAAGGCCGTTGCCCGCAATTTCGACGGCAAGAGCGGCGCGCCGACCGAGATGGATGCGCTGGTCGCGTACCTGCAGATGCTCGGCACGCTGGTCGACTTCAAACTTTACAATGAAAAAGCAAATCTTCGCTGAGAAGGCAGAACGATGAAAGCAATCCTCACGGTCCATAACCTGGCGTCGGATCTGGTCACGACGATCTGGACACCGATCTTCGTCGGAATCTTCATCGCCATCCTGACCTACGCGCTTTGGCCGCGTAACCAGGCCGCTTTCGACGAAGCGGCGAAAATGCCTTTGCGCGAGGAGTAATGCGATCATGACCGAACACGGCGATCTCGATCATGTTTCCGGACGAACCACCACCGGTCACGAGTGGGACGGCATCAAGGAGCTCAATACGCCGCTGCCGCGCTGGTGGTTGATCACCTTCTACCTGACCATTCTCTGGGCGGTCGGCTACTGGATCGTCTATCCGGCGTGGCCGCTGCTCTGGAGCCATACGACCGGTATCTGGAATTACTCCACCCGCGCCGAGGTCGCCGCCGAGCTGGCCAACCTGGAAAAGATTCGCGGTGACAAGATGGTGGCGCTTGGCAACGCCTCGCTGGAGGAGATCGAGAAGAATCCGGCGCTGCTGGCGCTGGCCCGCGCGCGCGGCAAGACGGTGTTCGGCGACAATTGCGCGCCTTGCCACGGCAGCGGCGGGGCGGGGGCCAAGGGCTATCCTAATCTGAACGACGACGAATGGCTGTGGGGCGGCAGCCTCGACCAGATCATGCAGACGATCCAGTTCGGCGCGCGCTCGGGGCATCCGAAGACCCATGAGAGCGCCATGCTGGCGTTCGGCAAGGAGGGCGTTCTCAAGAAGGACCAGATCGTGACCGTCGCCAATCATGTCCGGTCGTTGTCCGGCCTGCCGACGGCGGCGGGGTACGATCAGGCTGCCGGCGCGAAGATCTTTGCGGAAAACTGCACGTCCTGCCACGGTGACAACGGTAAGGGGAACCAGGAACTCGGTGCGCCCGACCTGACCGACAAGATCTGGCTGTACGGATCGGACGAGGCAACGCTGGTGGAGACCATCAGCAACGGCCGCGCCGGCGTCATGCCGGCCTGGGTCGGCCGGCTCGATCCTTCCACGATCAAGGCACTGACGGTCTACGTCCACTCGCTCGGCGGAGGCAAATAGCGGCAGGACGATGCTGTGGCGCCGTTCTGTTTGAGATGGATCAAACGGGATTCTGGGGCTGGGTCTAGAGTGAACTCCTGAGGCGAGACCAACCCAGCGATGAACAAGCCCGTGAGCCAGACCGACCTGCAGCTCGACGACGACGCGCCGCTTTATGCGGCGCAGAAGAAAGTCTATCCGCAGAGCGTCTCTGGCACGTTCCGCCGGACCAAATGGGGGCTGATGGCGTTCTGCCTCGGCGTCTACTACCTGCTGCCGTTCGTGCGCTGGAACAGGGGCCTCGGCGCCCCGGACCAGGCGGTGCTGGTCGATCTGCCGAACAGCCGCTTCTATTTCTTCTTCATCGAGCTGTGGCCGCAGGAAGTCTATTACTTCACCGGCCTGTTGATCGTGGCTGCCCTGACGCTGTTCCTGATGAACGCCGTCGGCGGCCGCATCTGGTGCGGCTATCTCTGCCCGCAGACGGTATGGACCGATCTGTTCTATGCCATCGAGCGGATGATCGAAGGCGATCGGCGCGAGCGCATGCGCAAGGATGCGGCCAAGGGCACGATGAAGCTCGAGCGCTTTGCCGAAATCCTGCTGAAGCATTCGATCTGGCTGATGATCGCGTGGTGGACCGGCGGCGCCTGGGTGCTCTATTTCAACGATGCGCCGACGCTGGTGAAGCAGCTCATCACCTTCCAGGCGCCTGTCATCGCCTATATCTGGATCGGCATTCTCACCGCGACGACCTATCTGCTCGCCGGCTTCATGCGTGAGCAGGTCTGCGTCTACATGTGCCCATGGCCGCGCATCCAGGCAGCCCTCACCGATGAATGGGCGCTCAACGTCACCTACAAATACGATCGCGGCGAGACGCGCACGTCGCTGAAGAAGGCGAATGAGCTGCGCGCGCTCGGCCAGGGCGTCGGCGATTGCATCGACTGCTATCAGTGCGTGGCCGTGTGCCCGACTGGAATCGACATTCGTAATGGGCCGCAGCTCGACTGCATCCAGTGCGGCCTCTGCATCGATGCCTGCGACACTGTGATGACCAAGATCGGGCGCGAAACCCGCCTGATCGGCTACGACAACGACATCAACATCCATCGGCGGCAGGAGGGCAAGCCGCCGATCTACCGGATCATCCGGCCACGCACCGTCACCTATGCCGCCCTGATCGCGGCGGTCGGCGCGGTGATGCTCTATGCGCTGCTGACGCGGTCGCTGCTCGACGTCAACGTGCTGCATGACCGCAATCCGGTCGCGGTGAAGCTTGCCGACGGTTCGATCCGCAACGCCTATACCGTGCGCCTCCTGAACAAACGCGGCTTCGACCGCGTGATCGCGATCGACATCGACGGCCCGGTCAACGCGACGCTCCATGTCGTCGGCGCTGATTCCGTGACGCAGGACCGGCCCATGATCATCCTGGCGCGCGACACCACCACTGAGCTGCGCATGCTGGTGACGGCGCCTGCGGACAACAATCCCGGAAAATCCGTTCCGGTGAATTTCCGCGTGACCGATATCGGGCTCGGCGAAGTGGCCTCCGCCACCGACCATTTCGTGTCGCCATGACACTTCCGGGGACCATTCACATGAGCAGGGCACAGAAGCCGAGAGCGATCACCGGGCGCATGGTGTTCTTGATGATGGTGGCGTTCTTCGGCGTCGTGATCGGGGTCAACCTGCTCATGATGCGGCTCGCGATCCAGACCTTGCCGGGAACCGACGTCGACAGCGCCTACGCCGCCAGCCTTGCCTATCAGAAGGAGATCGCCACCGCGCAGGCCCAGAGCGCGCGCAACTGGAAGGTCGATGCCCATGTCGAGCGCAGCGGGCAGGGCGGCGCGACGCTGCAGGTCGAGGCCCGCGATCATGACGGCCGGCCGATGTCCGGCCTGAAATTCCAGGGCCGGTTCGAGCGCCCGACTGACAGACGCGCCGATCAGCAGGTCACGTTCGCCGAAGTCGGGATCGGCATCTATCGCGGCAGAGCGGAAGCGATTGCTCCGGGCCAGTGGGATCTGGTGCTCGAAGGCGTGGCGTCGGGACAGCGGATGTTTCTGTCGAGGAACCGCGTGTTATTGAACTAGGAAGGCCAGTCACATGCAGGCGACGCGAGACTTTTCACATTATGTCCGGCATCTCGGCTCCGGGCTGTCGCATATCGATCTGGCGGTGGAGGGCGTCAATTGCGCCGGCTGCATGTCGAAGATCGAGCGCGGCCTTTCCGCGCTTCCCGACGTGACGCTGGCGCGCGTCAACCTGACCGACCGCCGCGTGGCGCTGGAATGGAGGGAGGGCACGCTCGATCCGGCCCGCTTCATCGACCGGCTGGCCGAGCTTGGCTACAAGGCCTATCCGTTCGAGCCGGTTCGCGCCGAAGCCGTCGAGACGGAGCAGGCGAGCTTCCTGCTGCGCTGTCTCGGCGTCGCCGCCTTTGCCGCGATGAATATCATGATGCTGTCGATCCCGGTGTGGTCCGGCAATGTCAGCGACATGATCCCCGAACAGCGCGATTTCTTCCACTGGCTGTCGGCGCTGATTGCCTTGCCGGCTGCGGCCTATTCGGGACAGCCGTTCTTCCGCTCGGCCTGGACCGCCCTGCGGGCGCGCCGCACCAACATGGATGTACCGATCTCGATCGGCATCGTGACGGCGCTCGCCATGTCGGTGATGGAGACGATCCACCACGCCGAGCATGCCTATTTCGACGCCGCGCTGATGCTGCTCGCCTTCCTGCTGGCCGGCCGCTACCTCGACCAGAGCATGCGCCGCAAGACGCGGGCGGTCGCCGGAAACCTCGCCGCACTGAAGGCAGAGACGGCGACGAAGTTCATCGGCGCCGACGAAATCAGCGTGGTGCCGATTGCCGCCGTGCAGGCCGGCGACATCGTTTTGCTGCGGCCGGGCGAACGCTCCGCCGTCGACGGCAACGTGATCGAGGGACAGTCCAAGATCGACCAGAGCCTGATCACCGGCGAAACCCTGCCGGTAAAAGCGGGGCCGGGCACGGCCGTCTATGCGGGTACGCTCAACCTGTCGGGTGCCCTGCGGGTGCGGGTATCGGCGGCGTCCGAAGGCACGCTGCTGGCGGAAATCAGCCGGCTGCTCGACAATGCCGTGCAGGCGCGTTCCCGCTACGTGCAGCTCGCCGATCGCGCATCGCGTCTTTATGCGCCGGTCGTGCATACCGCGGCGCTTTTGACCATGCTCGGCTGGGCGGCCTATGGCGCCACCTGGCACGACGCCATCGTCACCGCGATTTCGGTTCTCATCATCACCTGTCCCTGTGCACTGGGCCTGGCGATCCCCGCGGTGCAGACCGTCGTCTCCGGCGCCATGTTCCGCACCGGCGTGCTGCTCAATTCCGGCGATGCCATCGAGCGATTGGCCGACGTCGAACGCGTCGTGTTCGACAAGACGGGCACGCTGACCCTGCCGGAGCTCGACGTCACCAATGCCCTCGACGTGCCACAAGACGTATTCGAACTCGCCGGGCGGCTCGCGCTTGCCAGCCATCATCCCGTTGCCGCCGCGGTGGCCCGCGCCTCCGGAGCAAGGAAACCGCTGGCCGGAGCAGAGGAGGTGGCCGGCCAGGGCGTGCGCGGCTTCGTCCGCGGGCTCGAAGTCCGGCTGGGCCGGCCGTCGTTCTGCGGCGCGGACCAGATCGCCAACGATATTCTGCACCGGGATCCGGAGGCCTCCGTCGTCGCCTTCCGTCACGGCGAGACGCGGCATGTCTTTGCGGTCCGCCAGCGCCTGCGCCCCGATGCGGCGGCCGCGATTGCCACGCTGGTCAAGGCCGGGATCGAGGCCGAGATTCTGTCGGGCGACCGCGAACCCGCCGTGCGCCATGCCGCCGAACAGCTCGGCATTCATGAATGGCGCGCGGGAGTCACGCCGGCGGACAAGATTGTCCGCATCGAGGAATTGAAGCGGCGGGGCGTCAAGGTCCTGATGGTGGGCGACGGCATGAACGACGCGCCGGCGCTGGCCGCCGCGCACGTCTCGATGTCGCCGGTCAGCGCGACCCATTTGAGCCAGGCAACCGCCGATCTGGTGTTCCTCGGCGATCGCCTCGCACCCGTTGTCGCCGCCATCGGCTTTTCGCGAAAGGCGCTGCTGCTGATGCGGCAGAACTTGTGGCTGGCCGCCGGCTACAATTTGCTTGCCGTGCCGCTGGCCATCGCAGGCCTGGCCACGCCGCTGGTCGCAGCCGCCGCGATGTCGGGCTCGTCCCTGCTGGTGATCTTGAACGCGCTGCGCGCCCATCGCGGCGCGAAGGAGCTTGGCTGATGGAAGTCCTGGTATTCCTCGTGCCGCTGGCACTCACGCTCGGCGCCCTCGGGCTGGCGGGCTTCCTCTGGTCGCTAAAGAACGGACAGTATGATGACCTGGAGGGGGCAGGGTGGCGGGCGATTGCCGATGACGAGCCGGCTTCGGAAGAAACGCTGCCGTCGGCAGGGAGCGGGCGTCACTAGCTCATGCTCGCTAGTATGTCCGGAGCCTGAAGCCAGCATACTGGCGGAAGGGTGTCCGACTGATGGCGGGCGAGGGGATTGTGCGCGACGCTGGGCCGGCATGTGGTTGGCAATGCTCGAAAAGTGCTTTGAGCCCTTGAGATCGGAGACCCGCCGGTTCACGCTGCGGGCCTTTCGCAATGGGAAGGTGTCATGCCTAGAGCGTAGCACTCCAGTTGCCGTGATGCGCGCTTTATGCTCGACTGCCGGCGCGTCCTTGTTCCAAGTTAAGGGAGAGCTGAACACATGAAGAAAGTAATTCTTGTCGGTCTTGCGATCTTCGCTGTCTCCACTTCTGGCGCTTTGGNGGCCAAGAAAACGACGAAGCCGAAGGCACCTGCCGCCGCCACAACTACGACCACGACCACGGGTGGCGCAGCTCCGGTCATGTTGGGCCAGGTTAGTGCCGCTGACCGCGAGCTATATGAGAAAAATC
>NZ_LLYB01000072.1:6967-60629 GCF_001440475.1 Bradyrhizobium lablabi
AAGTAGAGGGTCAAGCTGCTCCAGCGCGCGATTGCGCGCGCTGGATGGGCTAAGAAAGTAAGGCCGCCTCAGTTGGTGGCCTCTCTCATTCGAGCACTTCGTATTCGAAGGCGACGCCCTCAGGATCGTTTTCCTCAAACCACTTTTCCGCCGCATCGACCTTGCCGAACACCTTGATGTGCTCGGGGTCGCCAACCTGCTTGCTTGCGTTGACGTAGATAAAAACGGTCATTGGTCGGCTACCTACATCCCGAACAATAGGATGCTCATCGCGCCGGCTGCTATGGCCAGTGTAGCGGCAAGGGACAGTGCATACGTCCAGTCGATCCGCGCCATAGGTTGATCGTTGACCTCGTTCGAGGCCGTGCGTTGATCTGGATCAAACGGAATCACGTTCCCGTTCGTAAGCCTGAACTTGCCATTCCGGGGGGTGACCGGCAGTGGGCGCGTGTCGTCCGGAAGCGTCGTGCGCCGGGCCGCTACTACAGCTGCACTCCGATGACTTGCCAGCCGAAGTAAAAAATGGGGCGCGAAGATTGCCGCTGGGATCGCTGCCCAAATGATTATCGTAACCCTGTCCATGGCGTGCGCCGCCGTTGCGGGGTAGGGGCGAAGACCGCTGATCAATTGTACGTTCGATTGTGCGTACGATTTCCAAAAATCGGATTGCATAGCAATTTCAATAAGAATTGGCGGAAGGGGTGTCCTGTCAACCCCTTTGAAATCGCTAACAAATATTGCTTCGTGAATTCAAAAGCCACGGTCCTGGCCACGGTGAGTATCGCAAACCGTAGCTTCGACAAACCCGCAAATGCGTGATTCTTATCCGCCTCCTTTGCAGGGGAGGGGGCGATCATGGATAGCATCATCATCGGCGTGGCGATCCTCGCGATTGCAGCAGTTTCGGCGGTCGCCTTCGTTGCTGCAACGAAACTCTGGGCGGAGAATCGTGATCTGGATCATCCAGACTGACGCAGACACGTCCCGGAAAAACGGGCCCTAGATGACTCTAGGAACGCCGCCTCGCACGCCTGTCCGCTACGGGCTCTCATCTGCCAGTCGATCGGCGCCGGCGCATGGGCGAGTCTGTGCTCGTCGGCAACCGATCAACCAGCTCGCGCCAATGTACGGCCACTTGTCCACATTTTTGAAGAACGGTGCATAGCGGCGCTGTTTTGCTGCCACTGTTCCGAATCGCATGTCAGGGTTCGCGTGCTCGGTGAAAAAAGCAGAAGGCCGGCGTCGTTACCGCCGGCCTTCCAGGCTCACTGAGATGGCTCCCCGCGAGGTGGGCTCGGGTTTGCGCCCGGGTCCACCTCAGGAGCTTGCACCAACGTTGCCAATCCGGCAACGCCCCTTCGCCATGTATGATTGTGGAAAGTGGCTAAGAGCCGCCTGAGGCCAGCTTGGCATCGGGGAGATTGAAATGAGGATAATGCTCATAGTTCTCATCGCCTACGTAATTACAGGCGCCCATTATGTCTGGCGCGACCTGCGTGAGCCGCTGTGGAATCAACCAGCATACGTAAGCAATGGCATCTCGGCGCGGCTCTTTATGGTGCTGTATTGGCTGCCGGGAACGATTTTCTCCACCTACCTGCGAGGCCCTATCAAACGGCACATTGCGTCGTGGCTCTTGTTCGTCGCGCTCATTGCGATCGGCTTTGCGACAAATCGCTAGTTTAGGGTGCTCATGCCCTTGGGAGCGGGACCGAAGCCCCGCGCCCGATTGATCTGTCTACGGCAGACCCGCGAGCTTGCGCAGGCCAGCGATGAAGTCCGGAAACTCTTCCGGCGTGATCTGACTGAGTTTTTCGACAAAGTCCCGGAATGACGCGGGAGCATGGCGGTGTCCCACGCCCGTCTTCACGCGGGGCGATATTTCAATGACGGCCGCGGCCGTGGCATGGACCTCCGCCGCAGCTTTGGCTGCCCGTTCTTCAGGCGTCCCGTTCTTCGATCTGCGGGGCTTTCGCGAATGGACACGGCGCGAGACGCTGTATGGGAATTTGACCACGTTGCTTTCCATGGCGATCACCCCTGCACCGTCTTCTTTTCCAGCGCGCTCGCCAGCGTGCTTAGGAACGTCTGATGCCAGTCCGCGGTCGGGTGGTCGCGTTCCTCGCAACGATCAGCTGGCGTCTGCCATTCTTCCAGGCTGGCAAAATAGCGCATCAACGCTATGGCGCCCGCGATCGTGGTCGGCTCTAAGCGGATCAGCGCGTCCGCATGGTCGAGGAGAGCTCGACATCTGTCTCCGGCGATCGCGTCGGCCGCCTCAAATTCGGGGCCAACCTCGAGCCTGGAAGAAATATCGACCGCTGCTGTATAGTCCGCCGATAGATCGCGATGGCGCTCGATGGCCGCAAAGATTGGGTCGAGCTCGGCTGCCGCGGTCGGGAAGACGACCGACACGGTGGCAAGGCCGGCAAGAGCCATCCGACGGGACAGGCCTTCTGCGGGCCTAGGAGAATCAGCGAGGGCCGCTTCGTTCGGCCGGTCACCGGGAGGGCATTGATGGGAAAACGAATCCACGGACTCCGCACGGGGCGGAAACATGGGTTTTTCGGTTGTCATGGTGGTTAGCTTTCGGTTTGGCTTGCTACAGCCGAGACCCAGAGACGGTCTGGGCCGCCGGGGGGTAGCAACCTGCCGAAAGACAGGTCGGCAGCGCTTTTAAGCCTTGCGGCTCTGGACATGGCGCACCGCCCCCGGCATAAGAGCCAGATCGGCGCGCCCGCCAAGGCGCTCCATAGCGCCTAGCAAGCCCGCCAAGGCTTACTGCGCTTTCGGCAGCCATCGACGCCAATCGACGGCCGGCCTATTTCGGTCCGGGTTGCTACACCCACGGACGATTCTGAACCTGATTTGCCGAATTTTCAATTAAGAACTCCCCGTCTGGGGAGGCTGCCCGCGCCCGCGGGAACATTTGCCCCCCGAAGCGAGTCATAGAGGTGATCGGTCCCAGTTTGCTGGTGGATCGAACATGGAAAAAGTGGCCGCATATGCAATCTCGGCCCTCATTGTCGGCTTCGGTCTTTGGATCCTTGTTTCCGGCCTAAGCTCCAGTGCACCCGCCTTCTGGATCTGCGCTGCTCTCATCGCCATAGCGATCGGGCTCATCAGCGCTTTCGGCCCCTCTTAAATCCATCCCCTTTCGGGACGCTTTCGCACGCGCTGAGGTTGAGCTAACTTGGTTGCGACAAGGGGGACATTATGGCTGACGACGCCACGGGCTGCATAGGAGCGGTTTTGGCCATCGCCGCTGTGGGCTGGGTACCTCTCCACTTTTCCGGCAAGTCGATACTTTATTGGCGTGAGACCAAAGAAATCAGGGAAATCTACGATTCAAAATCGTTTCTAGTCACTTGCCGATACTTCAACAGTACCGGGGCCGAACAGTCCATCAAGCAGACCGGTTACCCGGACAATTATTATTGTCCTCGCTACAAAGATATTGGCCAATGAATCGAACCCAGCAATGTATAGCAGTCGTAGCCGGTATTGTGCTTGTCAGCACGGCTATCCTCATAGCCGCGATCGGCTGGGGCCCGAAGGACGAGTGCTTCCCAATTGTTTTTCCTCGCATTATCGGCTGCGCGCTCGCTCAGTATGAAAACCTCACAGGCGGGCTAATTGCTGCCGGCGGAGCGCTGTTTGCGGGTTGGCTGGCTTGGTCCGCCGTTCATCAGCAAATCGAGATCGAGAAAAGAAAGGTCAAAGCTGCAGAGACCGCCGAGCAAAGTAGGATCGCCGACGAGATTTCGCGCGACCTCTCCGATTTGATGTCCGCGCAGTTGGCGGGGAAACAACTGTTGCGGCGGCTGCGCGAGAATCTTAGGGATCCTTTCCCGTATGCGACCAAATTCGTCCAGATGTGGAACGCCCAACACTTTCCTACCACCTCCAGGACCTGGTCACCGAAAATCGTTGGTGATGAACTCTTGAATCTCGTTAATCGCCTCAGGTCGTTAGCGGAGGCGATTAACGAAGATCTTGGCCGGAACGATCCTGCTCATCATCCGGTTCTGCTCAGGTCCAGAGAGGCTGCTGCATCTGATCTTGTCGCAGAATTCAACACGAACCTTGAATTGCTCGCGCCTCTGATTGAGGGACGCCAGCAAGCCCTAACGGACGCGAATGCGAAGCTAGCAATGCTCAAACGCGACTAGCTAAGTAAGGCCTTGCGCCGACAACTGCAGGACCTGAGTCGCGGCGGGTCAATGATTGAATGGTGACGATCCACCGCCCGTTGCAACGTGGCCCCCCTTGCCCTCGCCCTCCGGTTGCGATTGGATGCTGCTATGCGTGATACAAGTTGGCCCGGCGTCGCAACCGCGGTTGCGGTGTTATGGATTTTGGCAACGGTGGCTTGGTTGGGAATCGCAGGCCCTATTTGGCACGCGAGCAACCATGCCGGCGCCGACGCTTGGATAGGATTCGCAGGAAACGCACTTGGGGCGGCGGTTGCGCTGCTCGCGGCAATAGTTGCTGGATTCGCCGCTTACCGAACCATCTTGCCGATGCAGAGGCAGCTTTCCGAACTAGTGCGGCAGAACAATTTTGCGCATTACGAGCGGCTGCGGCAGCGATTTGCCGATCTCACCGATATGAAAATTTTGATTGAGAACGTCATTGCCCATTTGGAGGCGATGGATCTGTCGCTCTCATTGTCCGGGCTCGGTTCATACGACGCAAGAAGTGTTGCGTTCGAACGCCTTGATGGAAGTGTCTCAGTTCTTAACATGAGCAAACGTTCGGTCTGGGGCGACGAGAACGCGCAGAGTCTGACGACCTATTTTGTCGACAACTCTTTGCGTGCAACAACTGTAGCAAGATGTGCTCTTGCCGGTTCTGCCAGACCCTTCTCAAATGATGAATGGATGGTCGCCAAAAAGGTCGCTGCTCAAGGCGGCGTCGCCCTATATGGCAGGATCAAGTTGGAAAGCGATATTTTGTCGAGCGAAATTGCCGCGCTCGAGCCTTTGATACTTAACCGTCATCCGTTCCCGCAGCTTTGGAAAGGGGATTACCCGGGGCCGGAAAAACTCGCCGAAATGTATGCCGGCAAGCGAGACGGCGCGTAAGCGGCCTATTCCGCATTGACTCAACCGCCGCGGGAAGGTGGAATGGGGCTTTCAGTGGGGAGTTGAGTTATGCGTCCGCAATCTTTGATCTTCTTCATTGCCCTTGCCCTAACCTGGACATCTCAAGCGAAGGCACACATTTATGCGTTGCCTTCGCAGTACAATCAGTTCGAAATTTTGGGTGTCGCCGACACAACCACATCTTTCACATTCAGTGCGTTCTACTCGGCAGATATCACGCTAACATCCGAGCATTCTCCATATCCCTATGAGAACCCGCTGAGTAGCGGCTACAACATTTTCGCTTTTGTCGGAAATGGGCGCATGGACGGATGCGGCAGTAATGCTAGTGATGCGCATTGCGGCAGAGGTCTCATGTACGGACCATCGGCCGATGTGTATGGATTCAATACCGGGATTCCCCCCATCTTTGTCTATGGTGGCGGTGTGGAAACTCGGGGTCCAGACGTCTCAGTGAACAGCTTCTCCATTTTTGTTGATTTACCTGACACCTACTCACTTCGTTTTCCGCAAGCTGTGAGTGCGGTTCCGGAGCCTTCAACGTGGGCGATGCTGCTGATCGGATTTGCGGGTCTGGGCGTTGCTGCCTATCGCCGAAGCCAATTGCTTCAAACAAAGCCCGTCGCGGCATAGGATGTGATTTCATAAGCGGCCAACGCAGCAGTCCCCACGTTGGTATAGGGATGCGTGCCGTCCCCTGCACCTGTATTTGGCGTGACGCCTAGAATCGTCGTCCACGTCGTTGGTGACACATAGACGACATTTGCGTTCGCGAGTGCTGCAACAGCGTCGATCAAATCCTGATCTCGATTGACGACGCCGCCGACCGGCGTACCCGGCGCACCGCCGAAATTCTGGCCCCGCACAATAATCTTGGGCACGCCTGCCGTAAGCAAGGCGTTGATGACGTTCGTCACGCTCGTCTTGAAGGCCGCCGATGCGGTGCCGCCATCGTTGCGTCCGATCGCGATGATAGCAACATCCTCGACGATGCCGCGATAGGCGCGAATTGTCGCCAGCGATGAATCCAGGCCGGCGGCGTTCTGTCCGCTGATACCGCAATTTGCGCCGATAAAGCCACGGCTCGCGCCAACCTTGTAGATCGCCCCGATTGCAGCGGTCTGGCCCGCATAATTGCCGAATGTCGCGGTAATGCTGTCACCGTACTGAATGACCTTCTTGGTGGCAGGGATAGCACTGTAGGACGAGCCGGCGCCTCCGATCATGATGCCGAGTGGCGGAGTGACAGATGACGTGGAGCTGCCGCACGAAATCAGGTAGTCGTGTGCCGCTGTACTGTCCAAGCCCGTCGTGATCTTCTTCCACGCTCGGAAGGTCGAGAGGCTGGTCAGCGTGACTTGCGTCATCGCCGCGCCGTCGACCGAAATATAGGCCTCGGTGTCCGCGGTGAACACCCAGATGTCGGAACACTGAGCGCGTATCTTGATCGCCCCGCCAGTACCTTGCGCCGCCTGGTTGGAAATGTCGTTGTTGGCCGGCGTGACGTTCGCTCCCGCCGGGCGGGCAAAGACTGAATGCGTATGCAAGCCGGGAAAGCTTGCGTCGGTGATCATCCATTTCGTGCCCATCAGCGGGAACGTCACGGCGGGAGCTACACCTGTCACGGAGAACATGTTCCCCGTCTCGAATGTCCAGGTGTTGAAGTTCGAGAAGGCGGTATTCGGCCGGATGCGAACGAGATGCGGCGCATCGCTCAGGCCCGTGAATAGCTGGATCACCGCATCGGCATTCGTGCCGGATATTTTGAGCTTGTTGGCGAAAGCGCCATCGTCGACTGACACATCGAACGCGCCGTCAACAGAACCCCCGCAACGCAATGTTGCGGCGGATCCTGTAATGTAGCCCGTCCAATCGCTATTGGCCGCCGCCGTGCCGGCCGAGTTTCTGCCCGCGAACAAACGCCGGGGAACCGTCGTCAACAAATCGAAGAAACCGAAAAAGCCAGCCGACGCTTGGGCTGCCGTAAAATTCGTCGTCACCGGTGGCGGCGCCGGCGCTCCACCGAAGACAATGATTTGCTGAGCGGCAAGCATCGGTCACTGCGTCGTGACGGTGGAGACCACGTCGACGTAGATCGCCGTGGCCGTCGCAACAAGAAGCCGATAGGTGCCGCCCGGAAGATTGGCGCTTTGGTAACCGTCCGCGGTGAAGGCCGTCATGACGGTGACATAGGTCGTGCCATCCGGTGCCAAGCGCTGCAGCGTGAGCGAGCCGCCGCCCCAGGTCGCCTTTGCAGTGACGCCGTAATTTCCGCCCCGGAGGATGAACGAGGTCGGGGTCGCCGAGATGTTCGAGAACGAGAAGATTTCAGCTTTATTGTACATAGCTCTTTCGCTCCCTCACGGATTGAAGATCGTATCGGTCATGACGGGGCCGGTCAGGTTGGCTCCTCCCGCCTGGCCATTAGTCACAAGTCGAGTGCAGCCATTCAATGCGTTCGGCGGGCTGAGCATGAAGTTGCCGGCCGTGTTCCCAGAAACGAGCGTGAACAGCCCCACGCAATCCACGCCGCCGATCGCATTGAAAACTCTGATCTGACCGTTCGCCAATCCGCCGGGAATATTGATCGTTGCGGGCGTCACGATCTGCTCGGGATGGAAGCCGTCCATGTTGATAAAGCCGCCGGTGACCACCAGGCCGAGATCGCGAGGCCCGTTGAAGGACGCAGACAAGCCGCCGATGACGAGGTCTTTGATACGAACCTGAGTGGTGCCGTAGGCGATGACAATCATGCCGTTCTGGTTTCCACCACACGACGCAGCCTTCTTGCCACCTTTGGCCTCGACGCTTTCCAGAACAACATAGGTTGCTCCACCGAAGCCGCTTTCCAACGTCACCGCGCGGCGGCAGGCTCCGGGATACAACACGACACGCCGCAGGCCCGATTCATGTTGAGCGTTGTTGCTATAAACGAGCGAGACCCCAGCGTTCGAGGTAACGTCGCGCTGCATGAAGATCTGAAGGTCCTCAAGCAGCGCTCCAAAGCACGCTAGATGCGTTTCCTTGTCGCAAATTTCAATGACGTTGGTCGCGACGTTCCAGGTATCGCACGGCTTCAGGACAGACGTGTAATTGCCCTGTCCCTTGATCTTGACACCGTATGGCACGATGAGAGGAGTAGCGCCGCCGCCGCAAAACATCGCGGTCTTTTTTGGGAGCAGCACCTGACCGCCGATCGAGCCGCCCAGGTCGACGATCGTCGATGTCGTGCTGCCTGCGAAGCTGAGTGCATTCTGCAGTGCCGTGAAGTTGTCCGATGCGCTACCATCGGATCCGTCCCAATCGAATTTGACGCCACAGGAACGAGCATCGAGCCCGGCCGCGGGAAAGACGATTTGGAAATGAGTGCCGACTGAATCAGTGAAGCTGCACGTCGGCGACGCGACGGTAGACACGGTATAGGTAAAGCCGGAGCCGGAGCCGCCAAGCAAAGAGTTGCTGGCGGTGAGCACATCTCCCGGCGTGTAGCCGACCGCCGTCGCACCAGTCAGGGTAACGGAGCTCACGAAGCCACCTGAGACAACAACGGTAGCAATCGCGTTGGTGCCAGTCCCGCCCGAAAGATTCACGCCGCGGTACGTGCCGTTCACATAACCGGAGCCGGGAGTCGCGATGACTGCGGATGCGATCCTCGCATCCTGGAAGACCGTGCTGCCGACGTTCTTGTAGGTCGCGCCACCGCCATCTCCAGCCGTGGCATAGCCGAGCGTCTGAACGACGCTTTGCGCTGAAAGATTGAGCGTGGCCGCCAGCGCGCGCGAGGCGGTAGCACCGACCACAGCGTCGTTAGTGACGCATGTGGGGCAGCTGATGTTGCCGGTGGTCGCGTTAAGGACGACAGGCGATGTTGCGTTGGTGGCGACCGTGCCCGAAGTGGTCGGCCACTTGATGGTCGGCGTGCCGGCGACCGCCTGCGCGCTGACGGTGGCCGTGCCGCTGGTCGAGCCTGCATAGACGATGGAATTGACGTTGACCTGCGAGACCGTCAGTGGGCTCGTCAGCATCGACGCGAGGAGCTGGCTGAACGGGATGGCCTGCGCCGGGCCGGGGCCGACGGCACTGCGGCCGATCACAGTTCCGCTAGGGACAGTCGGGAATGTCTGGGCGAAGGCTGGCGCAATGCCAGCGAGCGCAGCAATGACGAGGAGAACTTGTCGGACCATTTTCATGGTCAGACAAAATGAAGCTCTCTCCTAGTCCAGCAACGTACTAAACCAGCGCTATGATGCGGCGGTTTGCGGTCTCTCGGGGACCGGTCCAAGCCGGCAAAGCTCCAGCGCGCGGAGCAGCGACGGATTGAGTCGCGCAAGAATTCGGAAGCAATCACCGTTGTGAAATGCCTGACAGGCGCGCTCACGTCCGACGCTGTTAATTTCCTTGAGTATCTGCAAGGCGGTCGCGCAAGCGGGATCGATCACCTCGATCGCTTCGGACGTGATAGGGCCATGGACGCACTTCGCGATGCCATCGAGCAGCCGCAGCCGCTCCGCCGCTGTCATCTCGCAGTTGAGAAGCGCATATTTGAAATACGAGACGTACGCCATTGACATCAAATGCCCAATAGGCATGTGCACGATCCGGTATTCGTTCCCAGTCAAGGAGCCCAACCAGGCGCAATGCTCCGCGTACGTTCGGCCGTTCGCGTAGACTTCCTCGTTCATGACCCGCCCACCGGCTTGGCTTCGATCAAGGGCGGCATTTTGCTGACGTCGATACCGGCCTTCGCCGCGAGTTGAGCAATCCGTTCCAGGACGTCAGCCGTCGCCTTGTAGGCTGGTGTGGCGTCGTGCTCGACCGTAAGCCTGTGCTGGGTCTCGGCCGGGTGCACACGATCAAGCACCATGCCGATACCGCGCGCGTGGTCCTTGTGGCGGGGATCTTCGATCAGCCGGGACAGCGCTGTGATGGCGCGCGGCGCGCTGGCGCGGATGTGCTTCTCATCCTCCTCGCGGATGGCATCGAGGACGCGGTCGTCGTGCATCAGCCGGCTTGCGATAGTTGCCATTGACTGCGGCGAGGATTGCGGCGTGCCAAAAGCGGCGATCTTGGCCGCCTTCACCGCGGCACCGTGGCCTGGCCGCACTGTGTAAAGCGCACGCACAAAGGCGCGGTGCCTATCACTTGGCAGCGCCTGCATCTTGGGCCCGTCTTTTGCGTCGATCGGTTCGAGCGGCTCGAGTTCGCGACGCTTCGCCCGCTTTGGTTTGTCTGCCGACTTCACGTTACGCGGTCTTTCTCGCCTCAAGCTTTGCCGCCGTCGCAGCGAGCGCGATATGCTCGCGGGCCTGCTCCGCTCGACGCAGCGCGTCATTGTCCTGCATCTGGATCGCATGCAAGCCACCCTTGCGCGGGTGGGCGCAGTAGGGCTTGCCGCTGATCACGCAGCCGTCGGCGTTGCATTCGTTCGGACACATTGCGTCTGTGATGCCATCTAGTTTCACGCGGCGACCTCCTTTTTGATAGGACTGCTCAACACAATGTTCATGAGCGTCATGGCGCGCTTGTGCTCGCCATTTCCAGCCAAGAACTCTTTGGTCCACGCGTGATCGCGTAACCGCTCAGCTTTCAATCGCGCGACCGCGTCGTATTCTGCCTGGGTCACTGCCTTGCCGGTCAATGTTTCGCGGATTACTTCGTCACGAACGCCAGCCTCGCGCAGCATTTGCGCGACGCCAATCATTTGCATATGGCCGCTGCGCTGCACCGGCGCATCGTCAAGGAGGCCTGCCATCGCCTTGTCGACGTCGGGATTGTCACCCTTGTTGATGATCTCCTGCAGCGCCGTTATCTCTCGCTGTTCGGTAATGCCACCGCCAAGGTAGCGGTCCCGCCAGCCGGCATCGGATTTCAATTCGTTGAGCCGCGTCGCGGCATCAGCAGCATTGGTCGGCATCTGCGGCGGGGCCGGCGGGGGCGCGGTCGGTCCGGGAATCGTCATCGGTCTTTCTCCTGGCGGATGATCTCAAGGTTTGCGGCGTGGTGGTTGTCGCGGATGGTGCGGTCCGCCTGGTGCTGCGGCGGGATGCCGGAACGGCGGGGATGCATGCAGACGCCGATGCCGCAAGCGATCGCGCAGCCGCCAGCGTGGCAAAGGTCCGCGCATTTCTTGGCCGTGATCCCGGCTATCAGCGCTTCCGTGGGCAGGGCCCGAATCCATGTCTGATGCGCTTCGAGCGCGGCTCGGTCGGCAACCAGCGCCGCCTTGTGAGCCGCCGACTTCTTGGCGTGCTCGACGCGCGCCGCCGCAATCTTGGCTTCCAGCTCGGCAAGCGCCTCCGTTGCGCCCTTCGTGCCCTTGGCCTCGGCAAGCGCAAGGCCGCCAATTTGCGCCTCGCACTCCGCGATCGTCGCTGCAGCCGTGTTCACCTGCTCGAGTAATTTCGGCGCCATCGGCTCCGGCGGAACAATCGACGTGACGGGCGCGGGCACCGGCGGCGGGGCTGCGGTGCGGGAAAGGACTGGGCTCATGCATTCACCTGGGGTTCGGGGTTGCTGGATTGCTCGGGCTTCGCCAGCGCGTCTTCCAGAATGCAGCGAACAAGGTTCGATAGCGGCCGGCGATCGCCGTCAGCTTTCGCCTGCAGCTTCTGACGCAACTCGCCGCCGATCCTCACCTGTATCTGGTCCTTGCTCATGGTCGTCTCCGTTGCTGTCGCCACTCTGTGACGCGCTTGTACCCTCCAGCAACGTACCGAAGGACAACTGCCCGCGTTTGGTGAAGTCCGGCCGCTTCCGCTTCGTCCATCGCGGCGCCATCCGCTTCGCCTGGGCCGGATCTTCGATGATCCTCACCTCGGCAATCCCCAGCGCAAGCGCTCCCAGCAAAGCCTTCAGGCTGATAGCGCCCATTCCCTTCGTCGGATTAGGGGCAAGCAATTTCGAGCACAGGCCGTCGGCCAGCCCGGTCACCGCGTCCAGCGTCTCCATCGTGAGCTGGAGCTCGTCTCGCCGATCGCGGATCAGTTGGACGAATTCGTCCCGGGACCGGACCACCCGCGGCGTCATCGGCAGCCCCGGATTTTTCGGACCCGAGCCGCGCCGCTTTTGGATTTTCGGGACCGGCCGCCGCCAAATTCGGGAAATCCGAAAAAGGTCCGGAAAATCAAGGCGGTATGTTGGAGGAGGACATGCGATTGGGAATAGATCGCTAGATTTCTTCCACCCCCCATCGGTTCTGGATTCTCAATCAGGCTATTGCCACCATCTGCGCCGCGATCATCCCATCGCGGGCAGGCGGGCGCTCCAACTACCAGAGTGAAAGGTGTTGCAGCAGTACGCGCGCGCATAGTCCGTTGCCGTGGGTTTGAACCGTGGCTTTGGCCTGGCGTGACAGGCCGCATGCGTGGAAAGGCGAGCATTCCCAACGCGCTCAAGGCGAGGGTAGGGAGGATGGACGTTCCGTCTCGACGCGAACGCGTAGCGAGTCCGCTGGTGAGCGTTGCCGCCGGCCTTCGTGCGAGAGCGTCGGATCGCGATTGACGCATGGGAGAGGCTGGCTGCGAGTCCTGGCATGGGTTTGCGGGTGATCGCGCAAATGATCGGCATTGAATATCAACGCGGGTCTGATCGGGCGCCAAAAAGAGGTCAATTCCGCCTCCCTTCTGGCGCCCTTCCATGTTGCTACGCATGACGGCGTTCTGGTCGACGGTGGGAGCGTGCGCCTTGACAAGCGTAGCCCCCGGCGAAGCGCTGGCACGGCGCAAAGCGGAGCGTGCGGCACTACGCGCGCGAGGGCAGCAGCAACATGGCGATTTGCGCCATTGCTGCGCCATTACCCGATTTTCACAATTTCCCTGCGCTATTGTTGGTTTTTCCCTTAGGCATTTTTCAATGGCGCAAAGCCGGCTAAGTGATCGGCGTGCGCCATTGGTGCGCCATTGATTTTGGGGCAATAGCGCGGGGCTCATGACGGGCGTTTCCCGTGGTTTACCCGGAGGCTTTTCTTCGATTTGCGGTCGATCGGGTCGTGATAGTCCTCGGCGATCAGCACGCCGTTTCTGATCCACGTTCGGACGATTTCGCGGCACTGCGGCTCGGTGCGGTCGGGGCAATGCGCCTGGACGGCTCGCCATGCGGCGCGCTCACCAGCCTTGGGTGCGTCGGAATAGCGCTGGCCGTTCGGAAGCCCGGCCTCGATCTGGTCGAGCGCGGCGTTGACCTGGGCGCTGGTGATGCCTTCCCATGTCTTGGGCGGGTGCCACGGGACAACCGTTTGCACCTCGTCGCCGTTCGGATAGTCCGGGGTTCCGTTCTCGAGCCCGACGCCAACCAGCTTGAACCATGTCGCTTCGCCCGACGGCGGGGCAATGTTGACCTTGCTGGAATCGAGGCGGACGTATAGCCGGCGTTCCTCGGCCGGGATTCCGAACGTCTCGCCCTCGGCGTCCGTCATGCGGGTAAGCGTGTACATGAGGCGGCCGGCATCCCGCGCTGAGCTCGCGCCGCGGCCTGCATCGGCGTCCCCTGCGGTCTGCAACCCCTTCTTGGTGTGGTGGGGCGCGTCGACGGCAACGTTAAATTCGATCGCCAGTTTGACGAGCAAATCGCAAACGAAGTCCATCGCCCCATTGTCGTTCTCTTCCAGCGCGTGAAGCTTTACGAAGGGATCTAGCCCGATCAGGTCGATTTGCAGCCGCTGGATGGTTTCGCGCAGCATGGCTTCCAGGGGGCCTGCGTGACGCGCACCGTCCTTGAGTTCGGCCAGCTTGATCCCCTTCGGGGTTGCGCAGAAAAGCCAGCCCTTCAACTCGTCCGGGTCGATATCGTGATGGATGCAAGCCGCAGCCAGCCGCCGGCGCATTTCGTCGTCGTCGTCCTCCAGGCTGAGTTGCAGAACACGGCACCGCTTGAAAACGTGCTGGTCGGTCAGAGGCCGCCCGGTCGCGAGCGCGAGGTACTGCGCCTGCCGCAAGGCGGTTTTGCCGGTGGCGCCGGGGGCGAGCAGGCCCGAAAGGAATTTCCGGCAAAACTGATTGCCAAGCAGCCATTGACGCGGCGGCGGCTTTTGCCACGTCTCGCCCGCGTCCCACACGTTCAATCGGGCAGCCGGCTGCGCGGTCGCCAGCCCCACCGGCTCGTAGTCGGGCTCCCCATCGGCGCTTTCAGGATATTCGGTCGGCATCGACGCGTCGTCATGCGCGTGCGCCTGGTTGTCACCCGCGATGGGAACGCCAGCCTTCAGGAAGGCCTCTTCCGTGAAGCGGTCGGAGTGGTCGCGCGCTAGCATCGGGAGGCCTTCCAGATTTCGTAGAGTGCGGGCGCGTCGGCCGGATGATTTTCAAGCCAGCGGGCGAGATAGTCGGGGCTTTCGAGCCTCTGGACGTGCCAAAAGGCGTCAATGGTCGATTGCGCCGGCTTGGGCTCGCGCCGCTTGATCACGGGCGCTGTCGGCGGGGGATCGGTGCGCTCCCATTCCCGCACCAGCGCTGCCGCGCGCAGCATGATTTCCGCTTCGCAGGCCTCGGCCACTTCGGGCACCAGCGACGGCGCGCCGACCATGATCTCCTGCACCTCGTCTTGGCCAATGGCGTCGACAAGACCGGTCAGCGTGGCAATAGCCTGAAGCTCGTCGACGACCTCGTGGAGGGTCAAAACTCCGTCGGCATAGAGGTCCGCCCGGTTCTCACAAACGCCGGTGAAGAAAGTCCGCAGATCGTCGATGCTGCGCGACGGTTTCACAGTCCATGGCGCGTTCATTCGGCCGGCTCCACTTTGAGCAAGCCAAGCGAGCGGGCCGTTTCGAGCGCCCGGTTAACCCCGTCAGCGAACTGCTGAAGCTGGGCGATGCCGACAGTCACTCCCTTGTTTGTGGGAACGGTCTGGCCGCTCGCGTTGGTGTCGAACAAGCGGCAGTCGAGAAACACATGGCCCTCGTACTGCTTGAAGGCTCCCACGATGGTCCGCTTGCGATCGCGCGGTGACTTCCACATCTTGAAGATGTCGACGGGATACTCGATGGCCGATTTTTCCGTCATGGCGCGATCCGATCCAGCGCGGCGCCGATCGGCGAAGACGGTTCACCATGGCTGTTGCGCTCGGTGCCGCAATGCTCGGCAGACCAGGTTTCATTTGCCCGGCGGTTCGGCAGTCGATTGCGTACCTTGCTGGTGGTCTCGGCGGGTTCTATCTGCACAGTCGCTAATCCTCGGACGATTGGCGTGATCTGGAAAAACGAAAGCCGGCCCTGGCGGGGGCCGGCGCTTTCGTTTTCTAGGCGGCTCGACCGCGGCGCTGTGCTTCAGCAGCGAGGCGGCGCTTGATGTAAGCGTCAATGGATTCGACGGTGATGCGGCGCGCCTTGCCCTCCGTGTAGGATCGCAATTCGTCGGCGTTGATGAGTTCGTACAGCTTGCGGCGTGATACCTGGAGAATCCTCATCGCCTGGTTCGGCGATGCGACAAGCGGTGCTTCCAACGAGATGGCCGCGACGGGATTGGACATGAGACACCCTGTTGTTTGATGGTGTCTCCATGCATATTGGCCGCGGGCCACGAATGCAGCAAAAGCGCGTCCAGAATATCCCGGCTATTTATTGGACGAGCCGGCGGCCTCTATCATGTTCTCGTAGGCCTTCCAGATTGCGAAGATCCGACTGCGCTTCAACTTGAACTTCTTTTCGGCTGCCTTCACGTAAGCGTCGATCGGCACATTTGGCTTTTTCTCACTCGCGCGCATCCGCCGGATAAAGCCGATAACCTGCTTCTCGATGAAAAGGGTGGACTGGAGGCCTTGCGCTAAGAATTTCACTTTGCGAGCTGGGCGCATATCGGGCCAAGCCGACGGGGTGAATGGGTCGATCGCCAGCGCCAACAGCTCTGCTGAAAAACCATTCATCTGGTCGCGAATTGTTCGCGCCAATGCCGCGCGGAGCTCTCGTTCTTCTGCGCTGAAGTGTGTTGCAAATGGCGCGTTCGTCTCAAGATCGACGTCGTAGCCGGAAAGTAGTCGAATGCTCGCGATTTCATCGGCCATCTTCTCTTGGTCAGACCGTGGCATCAGCGACCTCCCGGGCTGGCTGACTTTCACGTGGTGCGCGGACGTCTGCACCACTCAGCAGGAATGCGGCCCAATCTCTCATCAGCGCGCGCCGCTTCTCGAGCTTCTGGCCCCGCTGGTAGGCTGCAGTGGTCTCGGATTTGTATTTGTGCGCCAGCGCTGCTTCGCGCACGCCGTCGGGATAATCGGTGCACTCCTCGGCCCAGGTTGCAAAGGTCGACCGGAAGCCGTGCACCGTAACGTGGCCGTAGCCCAGGCGATCGAGCACGGCGAGCATGGCATTTTCCGAGAACGCCTCGCCGTCGGGGTTGGTGAAAATCAATTCGTCTTGTCGGCCGTCGCGCATCTGGTCGAGAATCGCCAGTACGGGATCGGTTAGCGGGACGTGATGATCCTGGTCCATCTTCATCCGCTCGCCCGGGATCTTCCAAATCGAATCCGGCCGATCGATCTCAGGCCAGCATCCTTCGATGGCCTCGTTTGTGCGGCATGCGGTGAAGATGACAAAGCGCAGCATCGCCGCGGCCGTGCCGGCGGCACCGGCGAGCACCTTCATGAAGGCCGGAGCATCGGCATAGGGCAGGGCAGGGTGATGGCGGACAACGCGTTTTGGTCGCTTCGGCAACTTCTCGCGTAGCTGCTTGGTGAGCTCAGCCGGATTGCGAAAGTCCGGATCATCGATATCGACATTCTTCGCGATGATGGTTTCGATCCGGCCGCGTACGCGGTTTGCCGTTTCCCGTTTCTCCACCCAAATTGGCTTAAGCAGGTCGTGAATGTGGCTCGGCTTGATGTCTGGGATCGTGAGCTTTCCGATTGTTGGATAGGCGTATCGCTTGAGGGAGGAGGGCCACTGTTCGCGATGCTTCTCACTCCAGGTCGACCACTGAGCGCGAATATAGACCTCGGCGGCCTCCTCGAACGTCGGAGCCTCAGCCTTCGCCACAGCAGCCTTGGTCTCCTCTCGTGCATTACGGCGTTCCTGGACGATGTCGACGCCAGCCGTGCTGCGGTCACCCTTGACGCGGAGGCGGGCGGCGTCGCGCGCCAATCGCGCATCCTTGAGCGACACGTCCTTGAACGAGCCGAGGCCGTGCCAGCGCTCCTTGCCATCCTTCCAGTAGCGATAGGCCCAATTCTTTGCCGTCGCGCTGGCGACGACCAGGTAGAGCCCGCCACCGTCAGCGTACTTGCCGCGCTTGGTTTCGCGCTCGACGTCTAGTGACTTGAGTTTGCCTGACATGTGTTTCCCTCAGTGAAAATCCGTCCTCCGAACCCACGCTCAAAAACTACGGTTTGTGCCGTGACTAGGGGTAACACCGAGGAACGCACGCAAACAGAGTCCTCGACCTTAGCCCTTGTTTTTGTTGGGGATTCGATACGACTGGATACGATGGGAAACAGTCTACTGGCGGAAGGGGTGGGATTCGAACCCACGGTACCCTTGCAGGCACGCCGGTTTTCAAGACCGGTGCCTTAAACCACTCGGCCACCCTTCCAGACCAATAATTTCAGTCGCTTAGCGTAGGCTTCTCGCGAACGCAATACGAACGTGGACCCAAGCTGGACCCAAAGGCCCTAAGAGCCGAGAAATCCACTAGTACAGACGGCAAAGGTGACTGAGCGCGCGGTAAAGCTATCGTCGCTGAAATTGCAGCGGAACATGCCTGTAACAAAGTCCGTCTCGGGTATCAAAGTCCACACCATCGCCGACGCAAGGCACAGGTGGATTTCCAGGATCTCGGAAGGCTGTCGGATTGAAGGAAACAAACAATATCAACGCGGCCGCGCCGGCCCACGCAATAATCACAACGTATCGTGCTTTCGTTGAGAGAGGAACAAACTGCTCTACGGCACCGGCCGCGAGCCAAGCCCACACCAGAACGGCTGGTAGCAGCGACAGGCATAGTGCCCATATTTCAAAGGTGCTCATAGCCTGCAAGGCTTGCTCGCAGGGATTGGTTCCTAAAGCTCGGCGCCCAGTCGGCGGCTTTTCTTCATTGCCGAACGTCGTACTCGAAGGCCGCGCCCTCCTGCGCGCGCCGAGGCGCCTACGCGGCGATCGAAGGGGAAATCATCGCCTAGGTGTACTGCTTGAATTCAATAGCGATTGTAGTGGTGTCGCCAACGTGGCCGGTACGCTTCCCTGTAGTATCGACGCGGCTGATAGTAGGCGTAGCCTTGTCGCGCGGCTTGGTATTGCGGCGGGATGACACCGTTGGGATAGCAACGGCCATGGATGTCGATGTCGTAGCCGTGGCTGCAATACCCACCAACCTGAACCACTTCAGGCATTTCGTTCTGGACTGCGGGCATCCCGAGCTGGAGAGCGAGGACCGCAGCTGCTCCGCTGATCAATGGCATTTTCAGCTCCCATTAGGCTTGTAGGAACTAAATGCGGCAAAGCCGCGCTTGGTTTCTCCGAATGGTAGCGTTCCCAGGCGCAATGGCTGCTGAACGGAGAATTTAGGAGATGTTCAGTTCCACTGCGATCAGCGGCCGCCCAGCATGTTCAGCGGATTTCCCAGCGGAGATGGATTTAAGTGGCGCCGAAAGCGCTGATGAGCCCGATCGCTATGGGGATGAGAGCAACGCAAATCCAGCAAATCCATAAGGCAGGCGTACTGGAGCTTAGGCCGGCAATGAGGATCCAAAGACCGAAGCCGACGATGAGGACCGATATCGTATAAGCTGCCGCTTTTTGCATGTTCGATCCAGCAGCAAAACCGGGATCGATCGCTTCTATGACTCGCTACCGGGGCAAAACGTTCCGGTGTGCGTGGACGGCTGCCCCGAGGAAGGGGTGATTTCGTTAGCAATCAGTGTAAAGTGTCCGAGGGCGTAAGAACCCGGACCAGTGACTACCCGCGATCCCGCTCGACGCCAATCCCCACCGGATCCGAAGCTATTTGGTCAGGTGCGCAAGCATGGCCTCGCAGGCGTTCTCGGCTTCGGCGAACGTCTTAAAGGGTGATCCGCTTACCCTGATGGCAGTCCTGTTTAAATTGATGGGGCGCCAAGAGGCTACAAAGCCGGGCTTCCCGTGGAGTCCAGGACCACTGCTACTCTCGTTACTGATCACGAATGAGAAGCCGCACTCGCTCGCGCTCCATATCTCTAGCTCCTGTGTCGCGGGAGCAATGCGGCTGAAGTGCACGGGGGCCTTCCACGATCCAGCGAGCCAAAGCGGCCCCAGGTTTTCAGGCTGGGGCCGCCAACCTGTAGGCAGGTTTTCCTCCGGCCAGGGGGCTTTTGGGGGCATCGGCCGGAAGCGGAGATTCGACGCCGGGTCGAACGCAATGTTCCTATTTTAAGAGGGGCCGAAAGCGCTGATGAGCCCGATTGCTATGGGGATGAGAGCAGCGCAAATCCATAAGGCGGGTACACTGGAGCTTAGGCCGGCAACAAGGATCCAAAGACCAAAGCCGACGATGAGGACCGAGATCGCATATGCGGCCGCTTTTTCCATGTTCGATCCAACAGCAAAACCGGGATCGATCGCCTCTATGACTCGCTACTAGGGCAAAACGTTCCGGGCGGACCTGCTTTCGCGCTGGCGGCCCGCAACCCGTCGTGCGTTGGGCCACCACCAGAGGAAGCCTTACAGCCCTAGCTGCTTGTTTACTTGGGAACAGAAGTTCGCGACTCTCGGCAATGCGCTCGGCGTCGGCCTCGACGTTAGCGGCGAACTTTTCCCACGTCGCTGCCCAGCGTTTAAGGTCCTCGGCCGCGTTTTGATTATTGGGCAGTCCTGCGGCGTCGATACAGACGTCCCGGTAGAAACGCGCTGTGTCGATAATGCGCCGAAAACTCTCAGGGAATTCCATCTGAATCCCCCTGCCGTGATGCCTAGATAACGCGTCACAGGCTCTGGGGTTCCCAAGTAGGGAACTTTGCACACAGCGGGCAGCGCGAGGGGGTTACTGCTATCAACACGTCCAGGCGATCACCGTGGCGATCGATCAGTACGCGGAGAAGGCGCTAGGCAACCGCGATTACTTTCTCAACAAGCCTTACGGCGCTGGCTACCCCGCCGTCGACGGCGGCCTTATCCCGGCAGGCCTTACAACGACCCAAGCACCGGAGCTGATAAGATTTCGTTAACCTTACGAGAGCAAGACTCTGCCTGCCGGGGGCTGGGCGCATCATGAAAGGAAAACCCCATGCCAAATCTGGAAGAGGCCATCCGCGAACGTGCCTACCACCTGTGGATGGCCGACGGTCAACCCGAGGGCCAGGCAGATATCTATTGGCTCAATGCGCAACGTGAAATTCTCGCGACATCGCTTGAAAGCTCAGGCAGCAACGCTCCCGCCGCAGCGCCCACCGACACGGGATTAGTTGCGACGAAATCCGCTAAGCCAAAGATCGCCCGATCGGGAAAAAGCAAAACCCGCGCCGCATAGTTCTTTGCGAGCATCGTCACCCGGACCGTAACGACGACTCTGTCATCAGCGGAGGGGGCAGGCCCGCTCCCCCGTTGGTTCGTCGAAAATGAATCGACGCAGATTTTCAAATCGGCATCGTTGCTACCGATTTGCTACCCAACTGGTTGGGACGACGCGGAATTAGCGGGGACGGAAAGGGGCTCGGATGCGGGAAAACCCCAACAATCCGGGACCAAACAGACCATCCCGATAACAGCGATGATGGCCATTCCTGAATTTCAAGACCGGTGCCTTAAACCACTCGGCCACCCTTCCAAACCAATAATTTCAGTCGCTTAGCGCACGTTGTTGCGGGACGCAATGAGAACAGAGTGAGCTTCGGGGCCAATTTGGGGACAAAGGGCTTTCAAAATTGGCCCCACCCAGCGACTGCCCGTAGGAAGGGGCCGCGCCAGAGAGCGGCCCTTAGCGTCCTTGCTNACCAGCCGCGAATGATGAACCTTGGTCTGCTGTAGCCGGAGCGATCATAGTANGCCGGGGCCAGCGTAATAGTTGTAGCCCCGGCCGGGGAAGTAGCTGGGGTCGTAGTAATAGCGCAGGACATAGCGCGGTCCTCGGGTCCGCCAGCAGCGTCCATAATACTCGTTGCAGACCAGACCGACCCGATCGACGTTGGAGACTTCGGCCGAGCTGATCGTCGTCGCGTTGATGGGCGCGGCGGAAGCGGCGGACGCGAGCAGCGCGGCACCGAATACGCCCAGTGCGATGGCCTTCATGGAGTTCTCCCTTCGGTTGGCCTTGCAGCAGCGTGCGTCCGGGGGAAAGCATCAATTGGCGTTGGAACGCCATCGCTCACGACCGGGTTCTGGTGTACCGAAACGCTCTCAGTCTCATATCCGGGCGATGAGATCGGTGTCGCCGGCGCGCAGGCCCGCCAACCGCGACCGGCCGCGGGTGGCTACGTCCTTAAAAATTGAGCTGGATCAATCCGAACCAACCATGCGCGACTCTACCCGTGCCGCCGGCGCTCACCGGATAGTCCCAGTTGGCTGAATATTCCACGGCCACCTTCAGCCCGTCCATCACCCACTCGCCTCCGGTGAGGAAAAGCCGGTGTTGCGGGACGAATCCGATCCGGGTTGGTATCCCGTTCTGCAGGATCGATACGCCGGACATGTCTTTGCTGCCGGAATATCCCACCGAGATGTAATCGCCCTGCGCGCCGATCTCCTGTATCCACGGATTCCAGTCGAACTGGTAGGCAATCGAGGCCTGCCAGGTCATCGGCATCATGTTCCGCGTAATGCCGAGTCCATCGATAAACCTGGCGTCCTGAATTGCGGCATTTACCTCACCCACGAACGCGAACGGGCCGAAACTGGTTTTGAGGCTCGCGGCCACTCCAGGAATCCGGCCGATCTGACTTAGGAACGGCAGGTAGGACGTACGCAAAAATCGGCTTTCGAAAACGGAGGTGTCGTAGTCGACATGGAAGTCAAGGGTCCATGGGCAAATCAGCGAGTCCTTCAACTGGTCATAGGGCACGCCGCAATGGCCCCTCGTCCGGAAACCGAGACTGGCATTGTAATCGTCGATTTTCGTCCGGCCGGGGATGATGCTGTCGCTGCCTCTGTAGGCCATGACCGAGCCGTAGAAGGGCGCCGGGTCGAAGGGGAACGTGACTGGCGTAGGCCGGAACGGTCGCTCAGGCAGCGGGGTGTAGCCGAGCCAACGCATCAACTGGCTTACGGCCGGTGCGACGACCAACGGACTAACGCGTGGAACAACGACAGGCGCCGGCGGCGGCTGCCGTGGTGGGGTTGGCCAGGCGAATTCCAGACCTCCCGCCGTCTGACGGTTTTCAAATACTTCGGTCGTGAGCGGAGTGCCGATTGATAGCGTATCCAGGCGTGCCACACCCGTGGAGGTGCCGAAATGCAAGACCTCCACGCCGAAGCGGGCCGCGATCGGGAATTGCATCAGATCGCCGACTGAAATGTGAGTCCGATCAAGCGTGAAGCGATCCACGCCTACGCCGGGGATGTTGGTCGGCACCACAGGTTGATTCCCGGTCGGGAATATCGCGCCAGTGCCGTTGTCGAAGTGCAGCACCAGGGCGCCGGTCAACCAGTCGCTCAGCTTGATATCGAAGTCGAGCTCCGCTGTACCCAGCGCGAGGTTTTCCTGGGTTGGGCCGGTGAATGAGCCGGTCCGCGAGGCCACGCCTTCAACCACGCCGCTCAGAGAGAGGAAGCTATTGATCTTCGGCCCCGTCTTTGAAAGCGAGTCGCGGATGATCTGGCGCGTCGCGTTCTCTTGCGCAGCCCAGATGACCTCCAGGTCTTTTACGCGAACGCCGAGCGGCCTCTTCGCTGCGGCTTCGGACAAATCCGGGGCGGGCAGAGTGGGCGGCGCGGCGGGCGGCGCCGCAACCGCCGGTGCGGGTGCCGCCGCAGTGGCGACGGCTGTCGCACGCTCATGCGTCGTTGCAGGGTTGATCCGTCGTGCCGCCGGCGCGCGCTCCAGAGTACTGAGGCGCTGGGAAAGTTTGCGGTTCTCTGCCTTCAACTCCTGGAGCATGCGCTTGAGATCTGCGATGTCCTCGTTCTCCCCGGCAGCAGCATGAGAAGGGACGAGCAGGATGAGGCTGAACAATGCCGGTACAGCGCCAAAGATCAGCGGGCACCGGGAGTAGTCGCGGTGCCAACCGTGCGGAGTTGTCTTCAATGTGCCAGCTTCTGCAGCATGCCGACGTCGCCCAGATTCGGCGACGCGCTCGTCCCGATTTCCCCAGATCATGCGCGGCCCCATCACCACCGCAGTTCGACGCCACATGGTCGAACGAACTCGTTCACAACAATTCCGCTCTGGTAATCAGACTGTCTCAGCCAGCGTTTCATCCGTCAGGCCGATTACAGACAAGAGCCCGCTCAACAACGCGGAGCAAATAATTGCCGGAGCCCCCCAGCAATGTTGGGATAAGAGTGACGCGGATGGCGAATTACGCAAGCGCCACGAAGTTATATATCCAAAGTGATGTAGCCAGAGTACAGGAGGAGCCGCGAACAGCCTCATCCTCTGTCCGGCAACCTCAAGTGGCTGCAGGGTTTTTGCCACCTAAGCCTTCAAAGTGCGTAAACACACGTGACCCAATTGGACCCAGCATGTAATCCAAATTGGTGGATTGTGCCGAAAAGAACATCAACTTAACATTTACCATCGCCTCTGGTCCTCAGCCTGGTCCAGGAAAGGCAACGTTACCTCACTAGGCGTTAGCACGACCGAAACAGAGCCGGCGCAAGGCCGACAAAAAATTTCGGACTCGTGGGGAATAGTTGAGGAACGATTGTGTTGCCACCATGAGCGACACAGCGGTCAGAAAATCCCGCATTCAACGGGCCCTAGCAAGCGGAGTTCGATTACAGACACAGATCGAAGACAACCAGAGGACGAAAGAGGGGGGCGTCAAAATGTTGGCGTGGCTCATATCCTCTAGCGTGCGTTTGCGCACCCTCATTGTAGTTGTCGCCGCGGGCCTGCTTATCCTCGGTGCCGTTGACGTCAGGAATAAACCGCTCGACGTCATCCCCGAATTGGCGCTTCCCTCGCTCACCGTGAAGACGGAATCGCTTGGCCTCTCCAGCGCCGAGGTCGAATCGTTGATTACCGTGCCGCTGGAGGCAGACCTGCTGAACGGCGTGCCGTGGCTTCAAGCCATCCAGTCGGAATCGATGGCGGGACTTTCGACGATCGAGATGATCTTTGCACCCGGCACCGATCTGATGAAGGCGCGCCAGATGGTGCAGGAACGGCTGACGCAGGCACGTGCGCTGCCGAACGTCTCCAGCCCGCCGACCATGCTTCAGCCGGTTTCCTCGGCCAGCCGAGTGATGAACATCGGCCTGAGTTCGAAATCGGTCTCATTGATCGACATGTCTGTTCAGGCGCGCTGGAACATCGCGCCGCGCCTTGCCGGAGTTCCGGGTGTGGCGAATGTCTCGATATGGGGTCAGCGGGAGCGGCAGGTGCAGGTGCTTGTCGATGGCCGGAACCTGAACAAGAAAGGCGTCAAGCTCGATCAGGTGATCAAGACGACAGGTGAGGCGGTATGGTCCTCGCCGCTTACCTACCTGAACTCATCCACGCCCGGTACCGGCGGCTTCATCGAAACGCCGAACCAGCGGCTCAGCATCCGTCACCAGCTGCCGATCTCCACCGTGGGGACCTTCGCCAAGGTCCCGCTCAGCGGCACGACCACGAGCGTCGGCGACGTCGCCTATCTCGTCGAGGGGCATCAGGCGCTGATCGGAGACGCCATCGTCGGCGAAAACCCCGGCCTGATGGTGGCGATCGAGAAATTCCCCGGCTTCAACACATTGGACGTAACGCGCGGCGTTGAGCGCGCGCTCAACGAACTGAAACCCGGGCTGCCCGGTATCGAGATCAATACGACCATCTATTATCCCGCGAGCTTCATCGAGCGTGCGACCAGCAATCTGGGCAAGGCCGTGCTCATTTCGATCATCCTGGCCGCCGTTATGCTCGGTCTTCTGATGGGCAGCTGGAGGACCGCGGTTATCGCCCTGGCCGCGATCTCTCTATCGTTCGTCTGCGCTGAACTGCTGTTAAAGGCAGCCGGAATCCCGCTTAGCATGATAGTCGTCGGTGGCCTGCTGATGGCGTCCGGCGTGATCGTGCATGACGGAATTATCGACGTCGAAAATGTGCTGCACCGCTTGCGCGCGCCGCAACGCGACGGTCGGCCCGGCTTCATGGTCGTCGTCCGTGCAATGCTGGAAACGCGTCGGCCGATGCTGTACGCGTCGCTGATCGTCATACTCGCAGTTCTGCCCGTTTTGTTCATGTACAGCCGGTCCGCCGCGTTCTTCGCGCCGATGGCCTGGGCCTATATCGCCGCCGTGTCCATCTCGATGCTGGTGGCGTTGACCGTGACCCCCGCGCTGGCCGCAGTGCTGCTCGCCAATGCGCCACTGACGCCGACGGGCGGTCCGATCAGCGATAGGCTGGCCGGACCTTTCGATCGGGTCCTCGGCCGCGTCGTCCACGCGCCGCTCGCCTGCATCGGCGCCTGCGTTGCGGCGGCGATCGCGTGCTTCGCGCTCTGGAGCCCGCTCGAACGCAATATGGTGCCCAGCTTCAGAGAGACGGATCTGGTGATCGAATGGCAGGGGCCGCCCGGCACCTCTTTGCAGGCAATGACCCGATCGACCGAGAACCTGATCCGCGATCTGCGGCAGATCCCGGGAGTGCAGAACGCCTTTGCCAATCTCGGACGGGCCGTTCTTTGCAACTGCGAACGCGCGACGGACGTGAATGCGGGGCAGGTGTGGGTCAACATCGATCCGAAGGCCGATCGCGAAACAACGGTCGATGCCGTCGAAGCTGCCATCACCGCCTATCCGGGGATGCGCGGCAAGCTTGGGACATACCTGTCCACGAAGCTGCGCGAGGCGCTCACCGGTGACCCGGATTCCATTACCGTGCGTGTCTATGGCAACAGCCTCGATGTCATTCGCGCCAAGGCAGAGGAGATCCGCGCATCGATGGCGAAGATCCCCGGCATTGAGGATCCTCGGGTCGAATTACAGGTCGAAGAACCCTCGATCGAAGTCAAGGTGGACGTCGATCGCGCGGCCAGTTACGGCCTGAAGCCGGGCGACATCCGCAGGGCGACCTCCGCGATGGTCGGCGGCATCACCGTCGGTGCGCTGTTCGAGGACCAGAAGGTTTTCGATGTAGTCGTCTGGGGGCGCCCGGAGTTGCGCGACAACATCGATGACGTGCGGAATCTGATGATCAACAGCGAGAGCGGGTCCCAGGTTCGCCTGGCTCAGGTTGCGGATGTCCGCATCGCGCCGGCCTACAGCATCATCCAGCGACAGGGGTCGTCGCGTCGTATCGATGTTTCCGCGAAAGTGGACGAGCGGGCACTCGGTGATGTGGCGGATGATGTCGCCAGGAATGTCAGACAGATCGCATTCCCGTTCGAGCACCGTGCCGAGGTACTCGGCGAATACAAGGAGCAGCGAGCTTCTCTGCGATCGATATACAGCTACATGGCAGCGGCGGCGGTGTTGATGTTCCTGCTGACGCAGGCGGTGCTCCGCAGCTGGACACTCAGCGCCCTGTCGCTGCTCGGTGTACCGGTCGCTGCACTCGGCAGCCTCGCCGCGGCTGCAATCAATGACGGTCACTTCTCGCTTGGTTCTTTGCTGGGTCTGGCAGCGGTGCTCGCACTGATGGTGCGGCAGGGTATAGATCTGGTCGCCCGTTTCCAGCATCTGCAATTGAATGAGGGTGAGCCGTTCGGCGAAAAGCTGGTGCGGCGTGGCGTGGCGGAACGGTTCCCGAGCATCATCGCATCATCGGTAACGACGCTCGCTCTGGTGCTTCCGTTCGCGATCATGGGCGATGTCGCCGGACTTGAAATCGCGCACCCGCTCGCGCTCTCGGTCTTGGGCGGCGTCGTTACCATGACGCTCGGAACGTTGTTCGTGCTGCCGGCGCTTTACCTGCGGTTCGGCGCCGGCTGGACCGCCGACCGGCTCGATCTTGAAATGGAGACCGCGTCATGACCGCCGCTTGTGCCGCTTTCAAAGGCTATCAAAAGGGGGAACGTCGCATGGCCCGCTTCAACGCGTTGATGGTCGCGGCATCGGCCGCGTGCCTCGCAGCGTCCTGTCTCTCAGCACTGGCCGCGGAGTCGACCGTCAAAAAGAGCGCGCCCGCGCGGGTCGAGGCCACGACCGACGCAAAGATCAAGAAGATTACGCTCACGCCAAAAGCGGCGGAACGGCTCGGCATCCTCATTGACGAGGTGCGCACCGATCCGTCGGGCCGCCGGATCGTGCCATACGCATCTGTTCTGTACGACCTGACTGGAAAGACGTGGGTCTATATCAGCGCCGATCCACTGACTTTCGTTCGCGGCGCCGTGGAGATCGACACTATCAAGGGTGACAACGTGTACCTGAGTGACGGCCCACCTGCCGGCACGAAGGTGCTTGCGGCGGGAGTGCCGCAGGTCTTCGGTACCGAGGTGAAGGTAGGTCACTAGCTGCACGTCGAAATTGTTTTTCCACAGCGGCTTCGGCCTGAGTGGAGGGATTTTTCCGATGATGAGGCTAATTATTGGTTCGAGTCTGCGCTTTCGTTACCTCGTGCTTGCCCTTGGCGTGGTGCTGACCTGGTTTGGCGTCGCACGCCTGCGGGATGTGCCCGTGGACGTCTTCCCGGAATTCGCGCCACCGCGGGTCGAGATCCAGACCATCTGTCTTGGGCTTTCATCTGCCGAAGTCGAGCAACTTGTCACGGTGCCGCTGGAAAACGCGCTGAACGGCGTCCCGGACATCGAGGTGATGCGTTCGAAGTCGGTAGGCCAATTGTCCTCAATCGTGTTGATCTTCAAATCCGGCGTCGACGAGATCCGCGCGCGGCAACTGGTCAGCGAGCGGATGGCGCTCGCGACCAAGAGCTTGCCGACATGGGCCGCACCGCCGTTCATGATGCCGCCGTTGTCCTCGACCAGCCGGATCATGAAGATCGGCATTACCTCGCAGGACAAGTCCGTGATGGACCTGTCGATGCTTGCCTATTGGACTATCCGCCAGCGGCTGCTCGGAGTTCCCGGCGTTGCGAACATCGCGATCTGGGGAGAGCAGCTCAAGATGCTTCAGGTCATGGTTGATCCGAAGCGGATGGCCGCTGCGGATGTCACGCTCGACCAGGTACAGGAGGCGGTTTCCGATGCCCTCGACGTTGGCCTGTTGCGCTATGCTCGTGGCGCGCATATCGGCACCGGTGGCTTCGTCGAAACACCCAATCAACGCTTCCAGCTTCGTTTCGTCGGCTCCGGCGTTACGCCGGAGACGCTGGCCAAGGTACCGGTAACGCACGTTGCCGGGAAGCCGCCGCTGCTGCTCAGCGATGTGGCCGATCTTGTCTATGCGCCGCAGGGAATGATTGGCGATGCCGTCATCAATGACGGTCCAGGCCTCATGCTTATCGTCGAAAAGTTTCCCTGGGGCAACACGCTGGCCGTCACCCGCGGGGTGGAGGAGGCGCTGGAGAAGATGAAGCCAGGCCTTCCGGGGGTCGAGATCGATACGACCATCTTCCGGCCGGCGACTTTCGTCGAGGACTCGATCAGCAATCTATCCTGGGCACTGTTATTGAGTTGCCTGCTTGTCGCGGGAATCATACTCATCTTCCTCTACGAATGGCGTACCGCGATCGTCTGTATAGTCGCCATTCCACTGTCGCTGCTTGCAGCTGGACTGGTTTTGTTCATGTCCGGTGCCTCGGTCAACACGATGACCTTGGCGGGTTTCGTGATCGCGCTGGGGATCGTCGTCGACGACGCGATCCTCGACGTCGAGAACATCATGCGGCGCCTGCGTCTGGCGCGGCGAGGGGGCGATACACGTAGCACAGCGCGCATCATCCTGGACGCTTCGCTCGAGATGCGGGCGCCGATCGTCTACGCGACCCTTATCGTGGTCACCGCAGTTGTGCCCGTCCTGTTCATGCAGGGCTTGACCGGATCCTTCTTCAAGCCGCTGATTGCCGCCTATGTACTCGCGATTGCGGCCTCGCTCGTCTTGGCGATGACGGTGACGCCGGCGCTCTGCCTGTTGCTGCTGCGTAACGCACAACTCGAAGGGCGTGAATCACCGGTCATCGTCTGGCTGCTGCGCCAATACGCGCCCTTGCTGGAACGTGTCACCCGGACACCAGGCATGGCCTATATCGCTATCGCAGTCGTGACGCTCTCGGGGATCGGTGTTTGGCCACTGCTCGGCCACTCGCTGCTGCCCTCGTTCAAGGAGCGCGACTTCCTGATGCACTGGGTTACTACCCCCGACGCGTCGCTTCCCGAGATGCTGCGCATCACGACCCGTGCGAGCAAGGAGCTGCGAGCCATTCCGGGCGTACGAAATTTCGGCGCCCATATCGGTCAGGCCTTTGCTGCCGACGAGGTCGTCGGCGTTAATTTCGGGGAGAACTGGATCAGCATCAGCAAGGAGGCCGACTACGACAAGACGCATGCCAAGATCGAGGAAATGGTGGAAGGCTATCCCGGGCTCTACCGCGATGTGCAGACCTACCTGAAGGAACGCATTCGCGAAGTCCTGACCGGCGCAGGTGAGGCGATCGTCGTGCGCATCTTCGGCCCGGATCTCGACGTTCTCAGGGACAAGGCGGACGAGGTCCGCGCAGCACTCGCGGACGTTCCTGACCTAGTCAACCTGCACAAGGAGTTGATGGTCGAAATACCGCACATTCAGGTGACGGTGAAGTTGGACGAGGCGCTAGGTTACGGTCTGAAGCCGGGTGATGTCCGGCGTGCCTCTGCGACCCTCATGGCCGGAGAGGAAGTCGGCGACATCTTCATCGGCGGACGTACCTACGATGTGCAGGTGTGGACCCCTCCGGAATTCCGCCGAAGCGTCGACTCGGTGCGGCAGATGTTGATCAACACGCCGACCGGTCAGCGCGTGCAACTGGCGGAAGTAGCGGACGTCGGCATTCGTCCGACGCCGAATGTTATCAAGCGTGAGGCGAGCTCCCGTCGGATCGACGTGCAGGCAAATGTCAAAGGACGCGATCTCGGCGCGGTCGCCAAGGACGTGCAGTCGCGTTTGGACAAGCTTGAGTTTCCGCTCGGCTACTACGCCGTGCTGCAAGGCGAGTATCAGGAACTAAGCACCGCGCGGAGGCGACTCGAACTGCTCTCCGTGCTGGCGCTCGCCGTCATCTTCGTCCTTCTGCAACAGTCGTTTGAAAGCTGGCGGCTGGCAACGCTCAGTTTTGTGACCCTTCCTTCAGCGCTGGTCGGCGGCGTGCTGGCGGCGTGGCTGGCAGGAGGGGTGATTTCCCTTGGCTCACTCGTCGGTTTCCTGACGGTGCTTGGCATCGCCGCCCGCAACGGGATCATCATGATCAACCACTTCCAGCATCTGGAACGCCATGAGGGAGAGATATTCGGCATGAAGCTCGTGCTTCGCGGCGCGAGCGAGCGGTTACGGCCGATCCTTATGACGACCGGCGCCGCCGGGCTCGCGATCCTGCCACTGATCATTTTCGGCGACCTGCCGGGGCACGAGATCGAATATCCGATGGCGGTCGTCATTCTGGGCGGCCTCGTGACGTCGACGCTGCTCAACCTGTTTATCTTGCCTGCATTTTATCTGCGTTTCGGCCGCGGCATGAGCCTGTCGACGGATCGACCGGCCGCGCCGGCAGCGGCACAAATATCTGGGAGCGCATGACATGAAAACCATGTGGCGCCACAACAGTTGGATTGTCGCCGCCGCTGCGGCTCTGTCCGCTCTTGCGTACGCGGAAGCCACGGCCGAGGACGGCCGCTTTCAGAAGCTCCTCGTTTATCTCGAACGCAATGTACAGGATCATGATGCCGAGATCCGGTTCGAGGCCACTGGGGCGGAGGATGGGCTGGCCGCGCTGAAGGTGATGGCGCCGGGCGAGCGCACGGTGATCGACCTCAGATCGCCAGACTCGAAGTTGGGAATTCGCAGTCTCACTCTCGAATCGCCCGAGCCCGATGATGACAAGATCGTGCGGGCAGATTTCCCGGCGGGCGCTTATCGTTTTGAGGGAACGACGACCAAGGGGGCGAGCCTGCGCGGTGAGGCGCGGTTGAGTCACGTGTTCCCGAAACCCGCCGCGTTCGAATATCCGCGGCCTGATCAGAAAGACGTACCCGCCACCACGCTGACCCTGCGCTGGTCTGTGCCGGAGGGAATCGAGGGCTGCGCCGTCGTGATCGAGCAAACCGGCTCGGCCTACGAAATCCGGGCGCTTCTGCCGGGCTCAGCAAGATCCTTCACGGTACCTGAAGGGTTCCTGCGCGCCGGCAAGGCCTACAAATTCGCGATCGGGACCGTCGCAAAGGATGGCAACCGGTCCTTCATCGAAGCCGGCTTCACCACGGCGAGGGCGCGATGAACCAGCCCGCGCGAAATATCAGATCGGCCCAACGGCCATATCGGGCCAAAAATTCCGCAACCTTGGGCGACGGTTGGCCGGATCGCCGTCCGCAACTGGAGGGCATTGAGATGTTCGACAAGCAGGGTTTGGAGCGACAGGTGAAGACGGCGAGCGGGCCATCTGGCCGGCTGGCCAGGTGGCGTGCCGCGCTCATGGCGGGCGGTGTTCTGACCGCTGTTGGCTTTACGCTGGCTGGGGGCGCGGTGGCAGGCGAGATCAAAGACGAACCGCGCTTTAAGCATCGTCAAGATTTTTCATCGTTGAGGGATTGGAATCTGAAAGCCGAGAATATCATCCCACACGGGGCTAACCCGCTTTATTACCCGATCGTGCCAGGCCACAAGCACGTGCATGAGCGGCCCGATCACCCGGACGGCAAATATCGCAAGGAGACCGTGGTCCTGGATAGCACGGAAGATTTCGATATTGCTGGCATTGGCAAATTTAAGACCGCAGTTGTGCAGGAAGAAGAATATATTGACGGCGTCCTGACACAGCGCGCGCTCAACTGGTTCGCCCTCGATAAGACGACCAACAGCGTCTATGCCTTCGGCGAAGTGAGTTGGGAGATCGACGAAGGCAAGCCGGTTTTCGCTGGTACCTGGCGAGCGGGTGAACTCGATGGCGACGTCGTCGCCGAACCGGGCCTGTTGATGCCCGGTACTTTCACGGTCGGCGGCCGTTATCTATTCGACGGCGGTTCCGTGAATTTAGGCGGCTCCGAAAACATGGAGACAGGCATCGAAATGACGGTTCCAGCCGGGACCTTCAAGAACTGCGTCCGAGTTCGCGAGCAGGGTCTGCGCGAACTGCACGACATCACCGACAAGATCTGGTGTCCGGTGGTTGGCGTCGTGGCCGACACCTCGGACGGCAAGCTCATCGTTTCCAATGCACTGCCGAAGGATAACCCGGCCGCGGACGTCTCAAGCGTCGGGAAGCTGCGCGACAAACCGCTGAAGTATACCCCGCCCGTGGCGAAGGTCTCGGGAGACCAGGCGACGAAGATCGCGCTCGCGGAGATTCCGGGCAAAGTCACGTCCGTGAAGATCGAGCGGAAGAAAGGCAAGAATGTCTATGTGGTCGAGATCCAGACGCCGAAGGATGGCGAGAAAGACGTCTTTGTCGACATCGAGTCCGGAAAGATCGTCGGAACGGACTGATGTCGAACGGTGCGAGCGCCCTGATCCACGATTTTCATCGCACGGGTTTCTCCTCCCACGGGTGGCGAAATCGTGGATCACGGGCGGATCCCTCCGCACTCCGTTCCGGCGTGACGATTGAACGGGAAGGATACCGCCATGAAGAGGATGATCCACTGGGGCCTGCTCGCCAGTCTTCTTCTTGTTGCGCCAGCCGTGGTCGTCGTGCAGGCGCAGCAGCCGGGCCCTTCGAAAGAGCGAGCGCCGCCTGCGGCAAAGATCACGGAAGAACAGGCGAAGAAGATTGCGCTTGAGCGCATCCCCGGCAAAGTCACCGACGTGGCGATCGAGAAAAAGGGCGGCAAGAATGTCTACGTGATCGAGATCCAATCACCGGAACAGGGAGAGAAGGACGTCTTCGTCGACATCGAGACCGGAAAGATTATCGGGACGGATTGACATGTGCCGGCTGCATACGAGGTTCGTGATTGGAAAGGATCGCGCCATGAAGAGGGCAATTTACATGGGCCTGTTCGCCGTCCTGCTCGCGCCGGCGACAGCCGTGGCGCAAGCACAGGCACCGAAGGGCCTTGGCACCGAGGAATTCGGCATGTCGCCACGCGAGCTGGTTCAGGCGATCGAGAAGACCGAGGGGTTGATCGCGCAATGCATGCGCGAACAAGGCTTCCAGTACATCGCGGCCGACCACAATACGGTGCGGGCGGGCATGTCGGCGGACAAGCACCTTCCAGGCCTCAGTGAGGAGGAGTTCGTCAGCCGTTATGGCTTTGGCGTATCTACCTTCTACACGGGTCTGCCGCCTCAGCTATCGACCGGCTACAGTCCCGCCCGTGTCGGTCTCGGCGAACGCAACGTACAAATTTTCCGCAAGCTTTCCCCCGCGGACCAGGTCGCTTACAATCGCGCGTTGCTGGGGGACGACCTGAGTAGCACCTTCGCGGTCGCCTTGGAGATCGAGGATTTGTCGCGGACCGGCGGTTGCACGCGCAAGGCCCTCACTGAAACATTCAAACCGGATCAGCTCAAGGCCAGCCACTACAATCCCCAGGATGCGCTGATCAACAAAGACCCTCGCATGAAGGCCGCGCTTGGGTATTGGCAGCGGGAAATGAAGAAGGCCGGCTTCGAATACGGCCACCCGGACGAAATCGAACCCGATTTGCGAAACCGGCTCAGCACGCTGACCGAGGGCGGCAAGCTATTCGTTTCCAAGATGTCGCAGGACCAGAAAGCCGCTCTGCGGAAACTGCAGGATTATGAGCGTCTGGTTGCGGCCAAGAGCCACAAAATGCAGGAGGAGGTGCTGACGCCAGTCGAGGAAAAGATCCAGGAGGAGCTGTTCTCCCGGAAAGTGCAATAGACCAATTAGGATGTACACCCCCATACTTCCCCGGATCGGCGGCTATGAGTAATCTCCTTCCCTGGCAGCGCGTCGCATGACGAAGGCGGACGCTACGCTTCCTGTGAAGATGGCCCGCACGCTGTCGATGGCGGGAGGGACTACCGCATGGCCGCAAAGCGCGTAAACGTTCTCTGGGCTATCTTGGGCGCGGTTGGGGGGATGGCGCTTGGCGCCTGGTACATGGGCTCCAGGATCCAGTCGCCGGCGGAAATGGCGGCCCGCACCGCAGCGCCCGAGCCATCCGCGATCCTTGTGCCTGTGGAGTCGCGTGTACTGAGTTCCGATGTGGTCACCCGCGGCACGGTCCGCTTCGGACTGCCGCAGCCGGTTTCGATCGCGCCTTCGACTGTCAAGGGCGGCCCCGGGCTGATCTCGTCGCTGCCCCGACCCAATACGAACTTTGGGGAAGGCGAGGTGATTCTATCCGCATCCGGCCGTCCGGTATTTGTTCTCAGCGGCGCCGCGCCGGCTTTTCGCGACATGGCGCCCGGGACCAGCGGCGGCGACGTCCGCCAGCTCGAAGAAGCCCTCGCTCGTCTTGGCTTCGATCCGGGCACCGTCGATGGCAATTACGATCAGAAGACATCCGCCGCGGTCGAGCGCATGTATAAGAAGGCCGGATGGGATCCCTACGCGCCGACGCGCGAACAGCGCGCAGCCGTCGCCGCTCTCGAGCGGGAGTGGTCAGATGCCGCGCGCGCCCAGCTTGCGGCCGAGGCCACGCGCGAAACAGCGGTGAAAGCGGTCGCCGCAGCCCGGGCCATCGCGGAGCAGAACACGCGCCAGGCTGCCCTCGACAGCGCGGCACGCGTTGGCAACAGCCGCCAGCTGGCGGACGCGAGATCCGGCAAGTCGCTGGCGCTTGAAACCGAACGTGCGCGGGCCGCACATTCCGCGACCGCGGCCAGTGCCGATGTCGCTACGCAAGTCGCCGATCGTGCCCTGATCGTTCTTGATCCGCGCCAGACCGAAACGGCGCGTGCTGCAGCCGAGGCCAAGCTCAAAGTGGCGCGGGCCGCGCAGCGCAAGGCGAAGATGGAAGCCGATCTGGCGATTCAGACCGCGGCGCGCGAAGCCGCGCTGGCCGAGGAACGGATCCGCGTCGCCGAGGGAGCCGTGAAGGCGGCCCGCCTGGAGGGGGAGCGCAGCGTTCGTGCGGCGCTGGAACAGCAAGAGCTCGCTGAATTTGACGTCAAGGTCGCAAGCGAACGAGCACAGCGGCTGAACGCCGAACTCACGGCCGCGCGCGCCAAGCTTGGCGTGCAGGTTCCGGCGGACGAAGTTGTGTTCATCCCGTCGCTCCCAATCCGCGTCCACGAGGTGACCGCCTCGGTCGCCGCCAATGCTTCCGGGCCGGTGATGAGTGTAACGGACAACCAGCTCAGTATCGACTCGCAACTGCCACTTGAAGCCGCGCCGTTGGTGAAGTCCGGGATGAAAGTTGCGATCGACGAGCAGGCGCTTGGGATCAAGGCGACCGGCGTCGTTGAGACGGTGGCGACCACACCTGGCACGCGCGGCGTGGACGGCTACCACTTCTATCTCGAGGTCAAGGTGGAGACCACGCCGGTGCTCCTGGCGGGGTTTTCCGTCCGACTGACAATCCCGATCGAAACGTCGAAGGGCGCAGTCACTGCGGTCCCGACCAGTGCGGTGTCGCTTGCCGCCGACGGAACATCGCGTGTGCTGGTCGAACGCGGCGGCAAGCAGGAGTACGTCACCGTGCAGCCTGGGCTTTCGACGGGCGGCTATGTCGAGGTCGGCACTTCCGATGGGCGGCTGGCACCCGGTCAGCTCGTGGTAGTGGGCTATAAAACAGCCGAGCCAGCGGCGATCAAATGAAGCTCATGGAGGACATGCGGTCAGAGGTGCCGATCAAGACGGCCTCTGTCGATGCCGACCATGTCCTCGACCTGCGTAAAGTGTGCAAGCAATTCGGGACCGATCCCGCTGTCGACGCATTGATCGATGTCGACCTCGTGTTGCGACGCGGCGAATGGCTGTCGATAACCGGTCCGTCCGGCTCGGGGAAATCCACGCTGTTGAATATCCTCGGTTGCCTCGACCGGCCGACCGGCGGACAGTACGTTTTTGATGGTATCGAAACGACAAAGCTGAGCGAGAATGAGCGGGCCGGGTTGCGCAGCCGCCGTGTTGGATTCATCTTTCAGTCATTCCACCTGCTACCGTATCGTACTGTCCTCGAGAACGTCATGCTGGCGGAAGTATATCGTCGGCAAACCGGCCGCGGACGGCGCGAACGGGCGATGGAGGAAATTCGCCGCGTCGGTCTAGCGCATCGCGCGAATTTTTTGCCTTCCAAATTGTCCGGTGGCGAATGTCAGCGGGTGGCGATTGCCCGCGCCCTGATGGGTTCACCGAGCCTGCTCTTGTGCGACGAACCGACCGGCAATCTCGATTCCAAAAACACCGAGTCGATCCTGGATTTCTTCACCGAACTCAACAAGGAGGGCATGACGCTTGCCGTCGTTACGCACGACGAAAACGTGGCGCGCCGGGGCTCGCGCCGGGTCAACATGAAGGATGGCCGGCTGTTTGGTGGAAGCGAGGCCGCATTGCCAGCTGCTTCCAAAGCCCGCATTGCAGCTTCAGGGATTACAGCGCGCGACCTTTTCGCCGAGGCAATCGCCGGGGTGATCGCGCGGCCGGCCCGTATGGCGCTAACGGTGCTCGGCATCGTGATCGGCATGTCGGCGCTGGTAGCCACCATCGGTCTCACCCGAACCGCTGGTAACCGCATCATCAGTCAGTTCGATCAACTCGCGGCCACGGAGCTGTTCATCACGGCGCGGCCGGGGATGGCGACTGGCACGATTGATCCGCGTGCCATTCCATGGGACGCGACGGAACGGCTCACGCGGCTGAACGGTGTCGTGGCCGCGGGCCTGCTAAGCGACGTCAATGTCCACGATATGCTCGTCAGCGCCTCGCCGGTGGTGGATCCGTCCAATCAGACCGCATTCAAACTGGCGGTGCGCGCCGCCTCGCCGGATTTGTTCCGCGCGGTGCGCGCCGACCTTGCCTCAGGACGATTTATCGACGGCGGGCATTCTGCGCGCGCCGAGCGCGTCGCCGTCCTCGGCCCCGATGCGGCGCGCCGCCTGGGCATCGCGGGAGTCGAGCGGCTACCCGCGATCTATGTCGGCGATCACCTCTACCTCGTGATCGGTATCCTTCGCGATGTGGTGCGAAAGCCTGAACTGCTTGGCTCGGTTATCATTCCCGAGGGCACGGCGCGACGGCATTTCAGCCTGTTCGGGCCTGGCATGGTGGTCGTGGAGACGAAGATCGGCGCCGCTTCCCTGATCGCGCTGCAGGCGCGGGCGGCGCTGCGGCCGGACGACCCGCGCACCCTGCGCGTGCAACTGCCGCAGGAGCCGCGGCGCGTGCGCGACGACGTGCAAACCGATCTCAATATGATGTTCCTGCTGCTGGGTGGCCTGTCGCTCGTTGTCGGCGCGCTCGGGATCGCAAATATCACCCTGGTGGGCGTGATGGAGCGTACGGCGGAGATCGGACTGCGCCGTGCCATCGGCGCCACTCGCCGCCACATCGCAACACAATTTCTTATTGAGAGTGCGTCCATGGGCGTCGTGGGGGGACTGCTCGGATCCAGCGTCGGCGTCCTGATCGTGGTTGGCGTTTCGGCGTATCAGGTCTGGACCCCGGTGCTCGACCCGCTCGCTCCCTTGCTCGCGCCGGCCGTCGGCGGGGTGATCGGTCTGCTGTCGGGGGTTTATCCTGCCTCGCGTGCTGCCGCGCTCGAACCGGCCGAAGCGTTCCGACATTAGAGGCAAGTCCTCAAATTGCGGATCCCCCGGGTTGGGCTCTAGTGCGTACTCGGCGAAGCTGTTAACGGCACCAGACGTCGGCTCTCCGGCTTCAGCCAGCCGCGCCAGCGCGGCGACGACGAGGGCACCAAGAATCAGTTTCGCAGGTTGGGCTGGAGAAGCCGCTTTGCACGCACCGGGAAGGGGGAGCGATGGCTATCGACCATTGGTCGCCTCGCTGACGCCTGGCGGCACTTGCCAGTTCTCGCCGGGGTCGGATCGTTCCCGGCATTGCTGCCCCGATTGGTTCGGCCGTCGCTAGCCGAACGCTGCTGCCAGCAGGCTCGAGCAGAGGAGCACGAGGCTGGCCGTCGTCAGAGCAAGGAATCCGTTGGAGACAATGTCGTGGTTGCGCATGAGACACCTACCACACCAGATTCTCGTCCGAATCTATTAAAACTTTCCGAATTCCTAACCGGAGCCTATCGCCATTTCTCTGTCTGAAGTCCGGGCGGAATACCCGAACCCCGGCCGTCAAAACTCAAGCTCTGTAACGATAGCCTTCAAATGCATGGGCTAGAAAAATGCCTGCGCTCACCAGGCCCATCACCGCTGTAACCGTCTCGATCATCGCACAAATCCTTTGCGCCCCTGAGATCCACAGAACGACTCCACCGTTGCACAGTCAAAAAGATTCACTGGGCGGAATCGTAGATCGGTCGTGAGTGATGATTTGCTGCAACAGATTGTCTGAAAGCGGTACAGGAAGGGCTACAACGAAGGATGCATACACCGTGAATCGTGGCGCTGTGCCCGTAAATCAACGGATAAAGCAGGCAACCATTCATTCACCACGCGCGACCAGATCATTCATCACGCGCGACCGCACCCCATTTCCGCCGTGTTCGGGTTGCGATATCTTCACCACGTGATGCGGAGGTGGGCCGCATCGTGGGGATCAGGCCGTAGCGCTTCAACGTAGGCAGCCGGCCGCTGAAAATGGTAATTGGGGTGATGGGGATTCGACGGCCAACAACGATCGTTCGGGTGGTTCGCGCTACTGTTGCCGTGGCAACATGCCTTGTCCTCGCCAATTGCGCCTCGTCGGACAAATTCGCCAGCCGCATCGATCCCAAATACGGCGTCTCCTCGAGCCCCCGCGTCGTGGCGTTCGGCGACCCCGTGCCGAAGGGCGGGGGAACCTACCGCGTCGGCAAGCCCTATACGGTCGCGGGCCGCGTCTACGTGCCGGAGGAGGATCCGAACTATCGCGCCGAGGGAATGGCGTCCTGGTATGGCGACGACTTCCACGGCCGGCTGACCGCCAATGGCGAGGTCTTCGATATGACCTCGCTGACGGCGGCCCACCCGACGCTCCCGATCCCGAGCTACGCCCGCGTCACCAATGTCCGGAACGGCAAGTCGCTGATCGTCCGCGTCAATGACCGCGGCCCCTATCACGGCAACCGGCTCATCGACGTCTCGAACAAGGCCGCGGAACTGCTTGAATTCAAAGCCAATGGTGTCGCCAGGGTCCGCGTTGAATATGTCGGCCGGGCCCCGCTCGAGGGTTCCGACGACCGCCAGCTGCTGGCGACGCTGCGGACTGGTGAGCCCGCGCCGTCTCCGTCGACGGTCCGGGTTGCTTCGGCCCGTCCGTTTGTTCCCGAGATTCTGTCGTCCACCGCGGGCCGGATCCGGGGCGAGGTGCCGATGCCGGAGGGGAGGCCCTACAACCTCGGCAACACCTCGGCCGATTACGCCTCAGTCAATGCGACCTCGGAAATGTCGGCCTCCAGCCGGTCGCGTGGCCGTGCCGCGGAAAATCCGCGTGCCGTGTCCTACGAGAACGAGGCCAACTATGCGGCCCCGAGCCAGGCCTACCTGCCGGTCGATTCGCGGGGGCCGAGCGAAGTCCTCAGCGGCCGCGGACTTTACTAGAGCGTTTTCAAGCGAAAGCCTGCCCCGGACTTGATCCGGGGTGGCCCCGGTTCGCGTCAAGAAAACGCGTCAAACAAAAAACTTTACCCCTTCAGGAAGGCGATCAGGGCGGCGTTGACCTCGTCAGGCCGCTCCTGCTGGATCCAGTGGCCGGCCCCATCGAGAATGAGCTTCTGCCGCAAATTCGGCAGCACACGCTCCATCTCCTTGACCTGCTTGGCGCCGATCAGCCCGGTGATGACGCCGTCCTTCGATCCCGCGATGAACAGCGAGGGCTGGCGGATTTGTGCGCCCTGCCAGGGGGCCGTCAGTTCCCAGTTGCGGTCGATGTTGCGATACCAGTTGAGCCCGCCACGAAAGCCGGAGGCCTGATAAACGGCCGCGAAATAGGCGAGGTCGGCCTCGGTCAGCCAATTCGGCAACGGCCGATTCGGATCGGTATCGCCGAGGAAGCCCTTGCCCTCCTGAACGAACTGATGGGCCGCCGGGTCGGAGAGCCCGCGCCCGGCGAGCACGATTCGCATGGTCGCCGCGACGTCACGTTCGAACTCGGCTTCGGCCACGCCGGGAGGCTGAAAATACTGCCAGTAGAAATTGGTGATGCCGTTCTGCTTGAGCGTCTCGAGCGGCAGGCCGCGGCCGCGGGAGGGCGGCGGAACGCTTAAGCCAGCGACCCCGGTGAAAATATCGGGCCGGAACATCGCCGCGTGCCAGGCGACCGGCGCGCCCCAGTCATGGCCGACAATGACCGCCTGCTTTTCGCCGAGCGCCGCCACCAGCGCGACCATGTCGCCGACATTGTGGAAGATGGTGTAGGCGCCGACATCGGCCGGCGCGCTGGTCCGGCCGAAGCCGCGCATGTCGGGGGCGACGACGTGGAAACCGGCTTCCGCGATAGCGGGGACCTGGTGCCGCCAGGAGTAGGACAATTCGGGCCAGCCATGGCAGAGCAGCACCAGCGGACCCTGTCCCTCCTCGACGACAAAGAAATCCAGCCCGTTGGCGGAAATAGTGCGTGAAGATGGCATCGCGTTTCCGCCCCGTTTTTCGTATTCTGTCGGGAGATTGCAGCTTCGCCACGATATGTTCCTTCGTCCGCTGCCGCAATCGGATCGACACGGCTGCACGTCCAAAACCTGTGTTGTTTGCGATACTTCCAACTGTTAGAACGCGCGGATTCAGGACATCGCCGATGGCAGCAGAGACTTCCGTTCCCCGCAAATCCGACGCCGCGGCCGGGCTCCCGTGGCGGAGCCTGATGGCGGTTGCCGTCGCGCTTTCGGTCGTCTGGGGCGGGATGGTCTACGCCGCCAACAACAGCGTGCAGGGCGCGCCGAAGAAGGAAGACGGCGGCTTTGATGGCGACGCGCCGACCGCGATCCTGGTCGAGGCCTCCAGCGGCAGCGTGTTGTTCGAGAAGAACGCCGATGAATTGCGGGCGCCATCCAGCATGATGAAGCTGATGACGGTCGAGGTGGTGTTCAACGCCATCAAGGAAGGCAAGGTCAAGCTGACGGACGAATACCGGATCAGCGAGAACGCCTGGCGCAAGGGCGGTGCACCGGCCGGCGGCTCGACCATGTTCGCCATTCTCAACAGCAAGGTCTCGGTAGACGACCTGTTGAAGGGCGCGATCATCCAGAGCGGCAATGATTCCTGCATTGCGCTGGCCGAAGGCATGGCCGGCAACGAGCGGATCTTCGCCGCCGACTTCCTGACCAAGCGGGCCCGCGAACTCGGCCTGACGAAGTCGACCTTCGGCAATTCCAATGGGCTGCCGGATCCTGCCAACAAGATGACGGTGCGGGAACTGGCAAAGCTCGCCCGCCACCTGATCCTGACCTATCCCGACATGTACAAATTGTTCGGCGAGCGGGAATTCACCTGGAACAAGATCCGCCAGCAGAACCGCAATCCGCTTCTGAACACGCTCAATGGCGCCGACGGTCTGAAGACCGGTTACACCAAGGAGGGCGGCTATGGCATGGTCGGTTCCGCGGTGCAGAACGACACGCGGCTGATCGTCGTCATCAACGGGCTTGAGGATCCCGATGATCGCGCCTCCGAGGCCAAGAAGATGCTGGAATGGGGCTTTCGCAACTTCGAGACCCGCACGCTGTTCGCGGCCAACCAGCAGGTCGGCTACGCCAAGGTATTCGGCGGCGCAAGCCGTTCGGTGAAGCTTGCCAGCCCCCAGCCGATCAAGGTGATGGTGCCGAAGAACGGGAGCGAGAAACTGATCGCGCGCATCGTCTACAATGGTCCGGTGCGGGCTCCGGTGGAGGCCGGCCAACCGGTCGGCGTCGTCAAGGTGTGGCGCGGCCCCAATATCGCCGTGGAGGCGCCGGTCTATGCCGCGGAAGCGGTCGGCACCGGCTCGACCATGCGCCGCGCGCTCGACGGGGCCAGCGAGCTCGTCATTGGTATGTTCCGCGCGAGTGCAGAGAAGCTCTGAGCATGAACCAGGCAACGCTGCAGCGGCCATCCGGACGCGGGAAGTTCATCACCTTTGAAGGCGGCGAGGGCTCCGGCAAGTCCACGCAGATCAAGAAGCTCGCCGAGCGTCTGACGGCAGCCAAGCTGCGCGCGATCGTCACCCGCGAGCCCGGGGGATCGCCAGGCGCCGAAATCATGCGGCATCTCGTGCTGTCGGGAATGGGCAAGCTGCTGGGACCGGAAGCGGAGACGTTGCTGTTCGCGGCCGCGCGCGACGACCATGTCCGTACCGTGATCCAGCCCGCGCTCAGCCAGGGAACGTGGGTGCTGTGCGACCGCTTCTCGGACTCGACCCGAGCCTATCAGGGCCGACTGGGGCAGGTCTCGCCCGGCGTTCTCAACGCCATGCAGCGGGTCACGATAGGCGATCTCAAGCCGGACCTGACCATCATTCTGGATATTCCCGTGGAAGTCGGCCACCAGCGCGCCGCGGCTCGCCGCGGCAGCGGCGTGCCCGATCGGTTCGAGGCGGAAGATCTGCAATTCCATCAGGGGCTGCGCGATGCCTACAAGCAGATCGCTGCGGAAGAGCCGCAGCGCTGCGTGCTGATCGATGCGAATGCCGACGCCGACACGGTTGCCGGCCGCGTCTGGTCTGCGCTGCGCGACCACCTGTTCGCGGTCCCGAGCCCGGCGGACACGCCATGAGCGCGCGCAAGGCCGAGCAGGAGACGGCGGTCAGGCATCCCCGCGAAATGGCCGATCTGTTCGGCCACCGCGAGGCGGAGACGGCCTTGCTGACGGCCTACCGCAGCGGGCGCATTCCCCATGCATGGCTGATCGGTGGACCGCAAGGCATCGGCAAGGCGACACTGGCCTATCGCATGGCGCGCTTCGTGCTGGCCAATCCAAACCCGGCCCTGCCTTCGGTGCAGCGAGCCGAGACGCTGGCGCTCGACCCGGACGATCCCGTCGCGCGTCAGGTCACGGCAGGCGCCCATGGCGGGCTATTGGTGCTGGAGCGCGGCCTCAACGATCGCGGCGTGATGAGGACGGTGATCACCGTCGACGAGACGCGGGAAACGATTTCGTTCTTCGGCTCGACCGCCGCCGTCGACGGCTGGCGCGTCTGCATCGTCGACACCGTAGACGAACTCAATCCGAACGCCGCCAATGCGCTGCTCAAGATTCTTGAGGAGCCGCCGCACCGATCGCTGTTTCTGCTCGTCAGCCATTCGCCGGCACGGGCCTTGCCGACAATTCTGTCCCGCTGCCGCAAGCTGCCGCTGCGGCCGCTTACGGCTGACGACGTCGTGCGCGCAGCGTCGCGGGCCGCCGACATCGCGCCCGATGATCCGGCGCTTTTCGAGGCTGCCGATGCCGCGGAGGGGAGCGTGTCCCGCGCGCTGACGCTGCTCGGCGGCGACGCGCTGAAGCTGCAGCAGCGGACCGCGGCGCTGCTGGCGACGCTGCCGCAGGTCGATCCGCGCGAATTGCACGCCCTTGGCGAGGCGCTCGGCACCAGCGACCGGGTGGCGCTGGCAGCCTTCATCGACGGCATCGATCGCTGGATCGGCGAAAAGCTGCGCGTTGGCGACGCCAATGCCAATCTGCCCCGCCTTGCACGGCTGGCGGAGGTATGGGAAAAGATCGTCCGCGCCGCGCGCGACACCGAATCCTATAATTTGGAGCGAAAACCGCTGGTTTTCTCGGTGTTCGGGATGCTCGCGGACGCGACGCGGTAACGCTCCGCCTGATCTCAATCCAAGACAATCTTTGAGTCATAAAGGAATTCGTAGTGGCGACGGCTGGAAAGAAAGCTTCGAAAAAGAAGGCGAAGAAGGCTCGCAAATCGCCGTCCGCCAACGCCAGCAAGAAGGCAGCGGCGAAAAAGCGTGCGGCCAAGAAAACTGCAGCCAAGAAGACGGCCAAGAGCACGCGCGGCGTGAAGAAGGTCGGCAAGGCTTCGAAGAAGGCTGCAAAGAAGGCTCCGAAGGCCGCGAAGAAGTCGGCCAAGAAGATCGCGAAGAGAGCCGTCAACAAATCACCCAGGAAGTCCGCAGCGAAAACCTCGCCGAAGAAGCGCGCGGTAACGCCGCAAGAAGCAGGCCCTGCCATTCAGGCGGCGCCCGCGGCAGAGAAGCCGAAGCCCGTTGCGCCACGCGCGAAGCCGGCGCCCGCTGCCAAGCCGGCTGCGGCTGCCGAACGCGACACGTACTTCATCACGACCGCGATCGCCTATCCGAACGGCATTCCCCATATCGGCCACGCCTACGAGGCGATCGCGACCGACGCGCTGGCGCGCTTTCAGCGGCTCAACGGCAAGGATGTATTTTTCCTCACCGGCACCGACGAGCACGGCCTGAAGATGGTGCAGACCGCCGAGAGCGAGGGCATGAGCGTCGCCGATCTCGCCGCGCGCAATGCCGGCCGGTTCAAGGAGATGGACGAACGCCTGAACGTGTCGTTCGATCGCTTCATCCGCACCACGGAGCCTGACCATCATCGTTCGGTCCAGGTGGTCTGGAACCGGATGCAGCAGAACGGCGACATCTATCTCGACACCTATGCCGGCTGGTACTCGGTGCGCGACGAAGCCTATTACGCCGAAGAGGAAACCGTCCTCGGCGAGGACAATGTGCGCCGTGGCCCCCAGGGCTCGCCGGTCGAATGGGTCGAGGAGAAGAGCTACTTCTTCAAATTGTCCGCCTATCAGGACCGCCTGCTGCAGCTCTACGAGAGTCAGCCGGATTTCATCGGCCCGGATTCGCGCCGTAACGAGGTCGTCAGCTTCGTGAAGGGCGGCCTGAAAGATCTGTCGATTTCGCGCACGACGTTCGACTGGGGCGTCAAGGTGCCTGATGATCCCGAGCACGTGATGTATGTCTGGGTCGATGCGCTCACCAACTACATCACCGGCGTCGGTTTCCCCGATGAAAGCGATGCGAACTGGCGCTACTGGCCGGCGGACGTGCACATCATCGGCAAGGACATCATCCGCTTCCATGCGGTGTACTGGCCGGCGTTCCTGATGTCGGCCGGCATCCCCGTGCAGAAGCGGGTCTATGCGCACGGCTTCCTGTTCAACAGGGGTGAGAAGATGTCGAAGTCGGTCGGCAACGTCGTCGACCCCTTCAACCTGGCCGACCAGTACGGCGTCGATCAGATGCGCTATTTCTTCCTGCGCGAGGTGCCGTTCGGACAGGACGGCAACTACAACCATGAAGCCATTGTCGCGCGCATCAACGCAGATCTTGCCAACGGTCTCGGCAATCTGGCGCAGCGCTCGCTGTCGATGATCGCCAAGCAACTGGGCGGCGTGCTGCCGGAGCCGGGTGAGTTCACCGACAACGACAAGGAGATGCTGGCGGAAGCGGACGCCATGCTGGAGGCGTCGCGGACGGCGATGGCGAGCCAGCAGATCCATCAATGGCTGAACGTGGTGTGGTCCGTGGTCGCGGAGGCCGACCGCTATTTCGCGGGCGAGGCGCCATGGGCGCTGGCCAAGACCGATCCGGCGCGGCAGAAAACCGTGCTCTATGTGACCACGGAAGTGGTGCGGCAGATCGCGATCCTGACGCAGCCGGTGATGCCGGAGGCCTCGGGCAAGCTGCTCGACAGCCTTGGCATTCAACACGACGCGCGGGACTTTGCGGCGATCGGGACGCGGATCGCGGCCGGCACGAATTTGCCGCCGCCGGTCGGCGTGTTTCCGCGCTATGTCGAACCAAAGGCGGATTGAGCCGTTTGCAAGCCATGCTCGTCGATAGCCATTGCCATCTCGACTTCCCGGATTTTGCCGAAGATCTCGACGGCATCGTCGCGCGTGCCGAGACGGCGGGGATCGGCCGCATGGTCACCATCTCGACGCGGGTGAAGCGGCTCGGCGGGCTGCTTGCCATCGCCGAGCGGTTTCCGAGCGTCTATTGCTCGGTCGGCACCCATCCGCACAATGCCGATGAGGAAGACGGCATCCCTGCGAGCGAGCTGATTGAACTGACGAAGCATCCGAAGGTCGTGGCGCTGGGGGAGGCGGGGCTCGACTACTTCTATGAGCACGGCTCCCGCGAAGCACAGGAGCGTGGCTTTCGCGCCCATATCGCGGCGGCACGGGCGACGGGATTGCCGCTGGTGATCCATACCCGCGAAGCCGACGAGGATTGCGGCCGCATTCTCGAAGACGAGATTGCCAAGGGACCGTTCCGCGCGGTGCTGCATTGCTACACCGGCGGGCGCGAGTTGGCGATGAAGGCGATTGGTCTGGGCCTTTCGATCTCTTTCACGGGCATCCTGACCTTTAAGAAGTCCGAAGCGTTGCGCGAGCTCGCGGCCGAACTGCCGGCTGACCGCATCATGGTCGAAACCGACGCGCCGTATCTGGCGCCCGGCAAGTTTCGCGGCAAACGCAACGAGCCGTCTTACGTGGTTGAGGTCGCAAAGGTGCTGGCGGAGACACGCGGCGTCTCGCTGGAGGAAATCTCGCGGCAAACGACCGAAAACTTCTTCCGTCTGTTTTCCAAGGTGCCAGCGCCAAAGGCGACTGCATGACGGTGACGCTGACGATTCTTGGCTGCGGATCCTCCGCCGGCGTGCCGCGCCCGGCGCTCGGTTGGGGCGCCTGCGATCCCAACAATCCGAAAAACCGCCGCCGCCGCTGCTCGCTGCTGGTCGAGCGTACCGGCGCGCACGGCACCACGCGGATCGTGATCGACACCTCGCCCGACCTCCGCGAGCAATTGATCGACGCCAATGTCGATCACATCGACGCTGTGTACCTGACGCATGAACATGCCGACCAGACCCACGGCATCGACGATCTGCGTTCGGTCGTGCTGCACCAGCGCCGGCGTATTCCGGTCTATTTCAACCAATCGACCGCCAAAGACATCATGGCGCGGTTCTCCTATTGCTTCATCTCGCCCGAGGGCAGCGATTATCCGCCGATCCTGACGCGCCACTCGATCGAAGCCGGCGAGAGCCACTTGACCGAAGGGAAGGGCGGCCCGGTCAAACTGTCGGCCTTCCTGGTTCATCACGGCAGGATTCCCGCGCTGGGATTCCGCGTCGGCGCCGCCGCCTACACGCCCGATCTCCACGACATTCCCGAAGAGAGCTGGCCGGCGCTGCAAAACCTCGATCTCTGGATCGTCGATGGGTTGCGCTATGCCGGTCATTCCAGTCATTTCAGCGTCAACGACGCACTTTCTTGGATCGAGCGCTTCAAACCGAAGCAGGCTGTGATTACGAATATGCATTCGGACCTCGATTATGAGGTGCTGCGCCAGAGCCTGCCGGATGGCGTCATTCCGGCCTATGATGGGATGCGGCTGACGCTCGACGGCAAAGGCTGAGCCGTCGCAACTCCGGCCGCCGGACGCGGAGGAATGTCGATGATTGGTCTGTTCTTTGAAGTCCAGACGAAGCCTGGACACCGGGATCAATATCTCGATCTCGCTGCTTCGCTGAAGCCCGAACTTGAGGCGATGGGTGGCTGCCTCTTCATCGATCGGTTCAGGAGCCTGACGCGGGAAGACCTGCTGCTGTCCTATCAGATATGGCAGGACGAGGGAGCCCTGACAGCATGGCGCGCCCATGCGCACCATCACGATGTCCAGACCATCGGCCGCGCCAAAGTCTTCTCGGACTATCGCATCCGCGTCGCCCAGGTCACTCACGAGGCGAGGCCGGGACAGCCGGTCTGGCAGCCCGCGCGTCGCACGCCCTACAACGATCCTGCGAGGCGCAAACCGACATATGTGCTGGCGGCGGAATCGACGAGCGGCAGGCTGCCGGTCGCAACCGACTGGCGCCGTGACGCTTTCGCGAGCGTCTACCGTGACGGACACTTCGCGCACCTGATCGATCTGCCGGATGAACAAGCTGGCGTCGAATTCGGCTCACGGCTATTTGCCGATCCGGCAATCCAGTATTTTCGCGTGTTCGAAGTCATGCGCGACTACGGCATGTTCGAACGGACAGAGGCGCCGCAATACTATCCGCCGGTCAAGCGAGAGCGGGCCTAGACCGTAGGGTGGGCGCAAAGGCGCGCAAGCGCCGTGCCCACCATTGTCTACGCGCCCAAGATGGTGGGCACGCCACGCTTTGCCCACCCTACGAATCTAAGCCGATATCGCTTTCGCCGAGTCCACCTGGTTGCGCAGCATAAATTTTTGGATCTTGCCGGTTGACGTCTTCGGGATGACGCCGAACACGACGGCCTTCGGCGTCTTGAAGCCGGACATGTGGCTGCGGCAGAAGGCGATGATCTCGGCTTCCGTCGCCTTGGCGCCGTCCTTCAACTCGACGAAGGCGCAAGGCACCTCGCCCCATTTGGAGTCGGGTTTTGCGACCACGGCCGCGAACAGCACGGCCGGGTGCTTGTAGAGGATGTCCTCGACCTCGACGGAGGAGATGTTCTCGCCGCCTGATATGATGATGTCCTTGGAGCGGTCCTTGATGATGACGTAGCCGTGCTCGTCGAGCACGCCGAGATCGCCGGTGTGGAACCAGCCACCGGCGAAGGCCTCTTGCGTCGCCTTCTCGTTCTTCAGATAGCCCTTCATCACGATATTGCCGCGGAACATCACCTCGCCGATGGTTTCGCCGTCGCGCGGCACCTCCTGCATGGTCTCGGGGTCGAGCACGGTGACGGCTTCTTCCAGCGGGTAGGGCACGCCCTGCCGGCGCTTCATCTGGGCGCGCTGGTCGGCAGGGAGTTCATCCCAGCCCGGCTGCTCGGCGCAGACGGAGGCCGGGCCATAGACCTCGGTCAGGCCGTAGACGTGGGTCAGCTTGATGCCGATGCTTTCGGCGCCTTCGAGCACGGCGACCGGCGGTGCTGCGCCCGCGATCAATCCGACGACGCGGCGCGCCTTGTCGCCCTTGGGCGCGCCGGGCGTGTTGATCAGCGTGTTGTAGACGATCGGCGCACCGCACATGTGGGTGACGCCGTGTTTGGGAATCAACTCGAAGATTTTTGCCGGATCGACCTTGCGCAGGCAGACATTGATGCCGGCCGAGGCCGCGACCGTCCACGGGAAGCACCAACCGTTGCAGTGGAACATCGGCAGCGTCCAGAGATAGACCGGATGCTGGCCGAGATTGCCGGCCAGGATATTGCTGACGGCATTGAGATAGGCGCCGCGGTGATGGGTGACGACGCCCTTCGGATTGCCCGTGGTGCCCGAGGTGTAGCTCAGCGCAATCGCATCCCATTCATCGGCGGGCAGCCGCGCGACGAAGCCGGGATCGCCCGCCGCAACCGCCGCCTCGTACTCGATCTCACCGATCCGCTTGCCGCCTGCAAACGCCGCGTCGTCGACATCGACCACGAAAGGCTTCTGCCCCTTCATCAGCGTCAGCGCTTCCGCGATCACGTCGGAGAATTCCGGATCGACCAGAATGATTTTCGCGCCGCCATGATCGAGCTGGAAGGCGATCGACGGCGCGTCGAGCCGGATGTTCAGCGCGTTCAGCACCGCACCTGCCATCGGGACCGCGAAATGCACCTCGTTCATGGCCGGGACGTTCGGCAGCATCGCCGCGACCGTATCGCCATTGCCGATGCCGCGGCCGGCGAGCCAGGACGCAAAGCGCCGGCAGCGCGCGTAGGTCTCGGCCCACGTGAAGCTGCGGCCCTCATAGACCGTGCTGACGTGATCGGGAAAAACGGCGGCGCTGCGAGCCAGGAAACTCAACGGCGTCAGCGGCACATAATTCGCCGGTGTCTTGTCCAATCCGGTGGAATACTGGTTCTGGGCTGCGCTCATCGGCTTTGTCCCATTTACAAAATTAGACCTTACAAGAACCCGATGGAAATCCACGGGAAGATGGCCACGATAATCAGGCCGACCATCAGCGCCAACAGGTAACCCCAGATCGGCCGGATACCCTCGGCCGGATCGACGCGTCCGATGGCGCAGGCCGCATAATAGCCTACTCCGAAGGGCGGCGCGAATAGCCCGATACCCATCGCGAGGATCACGATCATCGCATAGTGCACCTCGTGCACGCCGACCGTGCGGGCGATCGGAAACAGCAACGGCCCGAACAGCACGATCGCCGGAATGCCCTCCAGCACGCTGCCCAGGATCACGAAGGCCACGATCGAGACTGCGATGAACGTCGCCGAGCCGCCGGGCAGGCCGGTCATGGCAGCCGCCAGCGTCCGCGAGAAGCCGGATTGCGTGAGGCCCCAGGCCATGCCGGTGGCACAGCCGATGATCAGCAGGATCGCACCCGACAGCGACGCGGTCTCGACCAGCATCGGCACGATCCGCCGCCAGTCGAAATTGCGGTAGATCAGAAGGCCGTAGACAAAGAAGCCGACGATGAAGGCATATACGATGCCGATAGTGGAAACCTCGGTCGCGGTTGCGATGCCCTCGACCACGGCATAGCGGATCACGAATGGCAGGGCGATGGCGGGCAGGGCGATGGCGAAGGCCCGGGCGATCTCGGTAGCGTTCGCCCGCGTGACGTGCCGCAGGTCCTCGTTCCGATAGCGCCACCACACCAGCGCCGACAGCGTGATCGCCAGCACCAGGCTCGGCAGCAGGCCACCGGTGAACAGCGCCGCGATCGACACGCCGGTCACTGAGCCGATCGTGATCAACACGAGGCTCGGCGGAATGGTCTCTGTCTGCGCGCCAGTGGCGGAGAGCAGGGCGACCAGATCGCCCGGCTTGGCGCCCCGCGCCTTCATCTCCGGAAACAGCACCGGCGCCACGGCTGCCATATCGGCGGCCTTCGCGCCTGAGATGCCGGACACCAGATACATCGCGCCGACCAGCACGTAATGCAGGCCGCCGCGGACATGGCCCAAGAGACTTGCCAGGAACGCCACCATGGCGCGCGCCATGCCGGTCATCTCGATCAGGAGGCCGAGGAAGACAAAGAGGGGCACCGACAACAGGATGAGGTGGCTCATGCCCTCGTCCATGCGGCCTACCAGCACCATCAGCGGCGTGCCGGTGGTCAGCGCCAGATAGCCATAGGTCGCCAGGCCAAAACCGAATGCAATCGGCACCCCGGCGAACACGCAGAAGCCGGCCACGCCGACGAAGAAAATGATCAGATTGAGGTTGCCGAGCGGCTTGAGCGAGCCCCTGAGCAGCCAGAAGACCCCGATGACCAGCGCGACCGACAGGATCGCGCCCAGCACCGTGCGAACGTTGCTGGCGCGGGCCAGCCGCAGCAGCGCAAACATCGCCATCAGCGCGATGCCGACCGGCAGCGCCGCGGCGCGCCAGATATTGCTGATCTGCAGCGCCGGCGTGGTGATGTAGCTTTCCTCGTAGGCGTATTCGTAGGCCGGCCAGGCGATCAGGATCAGGAACGCCAGCGCCGCCGACGTCGCCACCAGATCGAGATAAGCCCGCATCGCAGGCTTCGCATTGGCGACAATGGCCGTCATTCGCATGTGCTCGGCACGGCGGAATGCGACCGCGGCGCCGAGCATGGCGAGCCACAGGAACAGGATCGAGGCCAGTTCGTCCGACCAGATCAACGGCTGGTGCAACGCATAGCGCGCCACCACCCCCGCAAACAGGATCACGATCTCGGCGATGACCAGAAGCGCGGCCGGAAGCTCGACCAGCATTCCCAGGGCATGTTCGATCGACGCCAGCACATGGCGGCGAGGAGGGGACTGCCCCGCCTCGCCGCCAACGGCTTCGCTCATTCCGGCATGAGCCATGACGGCCTCTCAGGCGCTACGAGAGCTTGCCGACGGACTTTTCGAGCAGCTCCCAGGCCTGGTCGCCATATTTACCTTTCCATTCCGCGTAGAAGCCGGCGGAGCGCAGCTTGTCGCGGAACGGCGCGACGTTGGGCTGGTTGAAGGTCAGGCCCTTGCCGGCCAGTTCCTGCTGCAGCCCGGCATTCAGCTTGGCAACGTCCTCGCGCTCCTTGACGGCCGCCGCATTGATGTTCTTGGCAACGATCGTCCTGACATCCTCGGGCAACTTTTCCCAGGCGCGGCGGTTCGCCAAGAACCAGAAGCCGTCCCACATATGGTTCGTCAGCGAGCAGAACTTCTGCACTTCGTACAGTTTTGCGGTCGAGATGATCGCCAACGGGTTTTCCTGACCCTCGACGATCTTGGTCTGCAATGCAGAGTAAACTTCACTAAAATTGATCGAAGCGGGCGCCGCATCGAACGCCTTGAACATCGAGGTCCAGAGCGGCGACACCGGCACGCGGATCTTGAAGCCCTTGAAGTCTTCCGGACCGTTGATCGGCTTGGTCGACGACGTGGTCTGGCGGAAGCCGTTATCCCAGATCTTCTCCATCACCACGAGGTTCGCCTTGGCGATCTCGCCGCGGATATGGGCGCCCAGGCCCCCGTCCATGGCCTTCCAGACCGTGTCGTAGTCCGGAAACGCAAAGCCGATGCCGCTGATGGACGCCGCCGGCACCAGCGTCGCCAGAATCAGGCCAGACAGCGTGAAAAACTCGACGCCGCCCGAGCGGATCTGGCTCAGCATATCGGTATCGGAACCGAGCTGGTTGTTCGGGAAGATCTGCAGGTCGAACCGCCCATTGGTCTCAGCCTTGATCGCGGCCGCCATTTCCTTGGCCCGGGCGTTCATGGGATGGCCGTCAGGAAGATTATTGGCGTACTTGTAGGTAAATTCGGCAGTCTGGGCCCGCGCCACCAGCGGCGCGCCAATGCCACCCAAAACCGCTGACGCAGCGGATGCCTTGAGAAGCGTGCGTCGTGAAAAACTCATCCTAGTTTCTCCCTTGGGATTGTTGTTCTTGAGACGACCAAATGCTCGGAAGTCATCGGCGATCTCGCGCTCGAGGCGCTTATTGCAGCGTCCGCAAGCCACGGCAACACAGGCTTTGGCGGAGCAGGATTGCTTGCGCCAAACGAAAGCTCGTATGGCCGTCAGGCTGGCTTGGTTTGCCAGCATATCCGGCTAAATATCTGATCTAATTGTAGATATAAATATTCCATAATATACCTTATGCGAATTATGGGTATTTGGTCGTGGGGTCTGCATTCGGTTCGGGCGATTCCCGCAACGCGCCGCGGATGCCCGCACAGCTTGGCGAGGCGGCATCGCAGCACACCCCCGCCTGTGCTCAGGCCCGATCGCTTCTTCAGGTGCATCCGTAGAGGGTGAAGCCCGCCCAGCGCCGGATTGGCCAGCGCTCGTCCGCAAGCATTCTCCGCTGCGTCGCTGCGAAGGCCTTCAGCGGCGTGCAGCCATCGAGGCGTGCCGCATGGTAGGCGTTGAAGAAGGTTGCCGTCTCGCGGTCGCCCGCCTCCGTCACGCTGACCAGCGCTGCGGCCGCCCCCGCTTCGAGAAAGCCGGCCGGTAGCCCCACCACGTCATCGCCCAGCAGCCGCACGCCGCCCGCCGCCACCGGCCGCCTG
>NZ_LLYB01000073.1:0-181 GCF_001440475.1 Bradyrhizobium lablabi
CGCCGCAGGGACGGCCGCTGCCGAACCGGTTCGGTGCTCCCGGATTGCAGCGTCCGCCCGGTGTTCAAGGTGCGCCAGCATTGCAGCGGCCGGGATTGCCCGCGGCGCCGCGACGCGCTGCGCCCGCGCCGCAACGCGGCAAGCCGCCGCCGAAGGAGCTGCGTTAGTGGAAGGATTGGGT
>NZ_LLYB01000073.1:424-46000 GCF_001440475.1 Bradyrhizobium lablabi
CGGGAGGTGCCGTCTCGCCGGTCCGCCTCGTCCGGCGCTTGTCCGGCGCCGGTTGCTTGGCCCGCGCCTTGCGGGCATGCGCGGCCGCGGCCAGCGCAATCGGGCCGACATTTTCCAGAAAGGCGCGCTCGTAACCGCGAGAGAGCCGGTCGACGGCGTCGGCAAGCGGCAGCCAATCCACCGCCTTCACGTCACGCATCAGTTCGTGAGCCGGCGCGTCGTCCGCCTGCATGCGCCAGTAGTGCACGACCTTGGAGCCACCGCGAGACTCATAGACCAGCGTTCCCAGAAACTCATGCACGGAAACATCGTGGCCGGTTTCCTCCATCACTTCGCGTTCAGCGGCGGCGCGCGGCGTCTCGCCGTCGTCGAGCTTGCCTTTGGGCAGGACCCATTCATTGCGCTTGCGCAGGCGCACCACCGCGACCAGCGGCGTCCTTGCCTGCCGCAACACAATGCCTCCCGCCGCCAGCACCGGCGTCCGCGCCATCTCTCGCTTCCCGCATTTTCGCCACTGCGAATCCAGTGCGAACGCGAGCATATAGAGGCAAAGGCCGGGAGAATCGAGACTAAACCTGCGGTTTGCGCAACAGCGGCTCGCCGGCACGGATGCGCGCTCCCTCCGCGACGCCATCGGCGAATTCGAATCTCTCCGGCGCCAGCACGATGATGGTCGAGCCGTGCTCGAACCAGCCGAGTTCGTCGCCCTTCTTGACCCGCGCAAGGCAGGTGAAGTCCACCGGTCCCCTGCTCTGCGCGTTGAGCGTGACATCGAGGAAATGCAGGCGGATGCTGGCGACAAGAATGGCGGCGACCGGCACCAGCGTCAGCGCCTCGCCGGTCGACAGCCGCGTGCGCAGCACCGCGCGCTCGTTCTTGCAGAACAGGCGCTCCACGCGCTTCAGCGCAATCGGATTGACGTTCCAGACATCGCCGTGGATGAACGTCACCCTCTTGATCGTGGCGTCATAAGGCGCGTGGAAGCGATGATACATGCTCGACGTCAGCCGCAGCGTGAGGAAACGGCCGTTGCGGTGCTGGTCGACCAGCGCGGGATCGCCGAGCAGGTCTAGCAGCGAGTAAGGCGCGCCCTTGATCTGGAACAGTTCGGTGTCGGCGATTTTTCCGTGCGCGCCGATGATGCCGTCGGAAGGACTGGCCACCACGCTGGGGTCCGGATCGGCCGGCCGCAGCCCGGGACGAAGCTCGCGGGTAAAGCAATCGTGCAGGCTCTTGAATTCGGTCTTCTTGGCTTCCGACAGATCGAGATCGGAAAACAGCCGCCAGCACCCGATCGAGAAATCGCGCACCAGGGGGTTCTCGATCTTGCTGAACCAGCCCATGAAGCGGGTCAGCGCCGCCCGCGGCACGCGGTTGGTCAACAGGAAATTGAGATTCTCCTGCTGGGTGAAGCGGGCGATCAGGCCCCGGATTGTCATCAATCTGTCAGGTGGATTGGCTAGCGCTTCAGGCATGGACACATCCCTTCCGATTCTTTCCCTGTCCGCCGCTGCGGCCGTAAGCGCCGCGGCAGTATTCCCCAAATTGAAGGCGCGACTGGCGCTGTCGCGCGCCAAGCACCGTTCGCTATCAGGACATTCGAAAATGTCCAAGATGGTCGCGCGGCTGGTGCCGCATTACGAGTTCGAGATCGACGATTTCTTCGCCTCCGACGGCGCGCCCGCCGACGTCGCGATGCAGCGCCAGGACGCCTTCTTCCGGCTCGCCTGCCTCTATGAGGAGCGCTACGCCAAGGGCCGGAAGATGACGGCCGAGGCGGCCGAACACATCTCCGACCTCCAGTTCACCGAAGCCTACCGCGTGCCGTTCCAGTACAGCCGGCTGGTGCGGGAAAATCTCGGCACCGGCGCGTTCATGGAGTCTTCCGCCGGGGTCACCGTCACCGATGTCGACGGCAACACCTTCTACGACCTGACCGGCTCCTACGGCGTCAATATTTTTGGCAACGACTTCTACAAGGAGTGCATCACGGAAGCCGAAAAGCGCGCCCACGCGCTCGGCCCCGTGCTCGGCCCCTATCATCCCGTCATCACCGACAACGTCCGCCGTCTCTGCGAGATTTCGGGCCTCGACGAAGTCTCGTTCCACATGTCCGGCACCGAAGCCGTCATGCAGGCAGTGCGGCTGGCGCGCTACCACACCAGGCGCTCGCATCTGGTTCGTTTCGCCGGCGCCTATCACGGCTGGTGGGGCGACGTGCAGCCCGGCGTCGGCAATCCGGTATCGCCGCACGAGACCTACACGCTGGCCGAGGTGTCGGAGCGGACGCTGCATGTGCTGCGGACGCGCCGCGACATCGCCTGCGTGCTGGTCAATCCGCTGCAGGCACTCCACCCGAACGCCAACGCGCCCGGCGATTCCGCCCTGGTCGACTCCTCGCGCAAGGGCGCGTTCGATCGCGCGGCTTACACGGAGTGGCTGAAGAAACTCCGCGAGGTCTGCACCGAGCGCGGCATCGTCCTGATCTTCGACGAAGTCTTCGTCGGCTTCCGCCTCGCCGCGGGCGGCGCCCAGGAATATTTCGGCGTCCGCGCCGACATGGTGACCTACGGCAAGAGCCTTGCCGGCGGCCTGCCCGTCGGCGTCGTCTGCGGCCGCAAGGATCTGATGCGCCGCTTCCGCGACGATCGCCCCGCCGACGTCTGCTTCGCCCGCGGCACCTTCAATTCGCACCCCTACGTGATGACGGCGATGGACGAATTCTTGAGCCGCCTCGCCAGCCCGAACTTCAACGCGGTCTACCATGGGCTCGACGAGACCTGGAACGGCCGCGCGAAAGCCTTGAACGAGCGGCTGGCCGCCCTGGACCTGCCGGTCCGCGTCAGCAATCTCTCCTCGATCTGGACGGTGCAATACCCCGAGCCGTCCCGCTACAACTGGATGCTTCAATATTACCTGCGCGCCGAGGGGCTGGCCTTGAGCTGGGTCGGCACCGGCCGGCTGATATTCAGCCTCAACTACACCGATGCGGATTTCACCGAGGTCGCCGACCGCTTTGTCGCGGCGGCCGACAAGATGAAGCGCGATGGCTGGTGGTGGCATGAGGTTTCGCTGACCAACAAGGATATCAAGCGACAGATTTTGAAAGAGATGCTTGCCAAGAGATTTGGCCGCTAGGGACGTTCTTCTACTTATCGTCATAGCCCGGCTGGCGCCTTCGTCATTGCGAGGAGCGACTTGTCCGCCGTAGCTCGAAGAGCGAAGGCGGAAGCGACGCGGCAATCCATCTATCTCCGTCCGGAGAGATGGATTGCTTCGCTTCGCTCGCAATGACGGGCTGAGAGTTCTTCATCTTCCGTCATGGCCGGCAAAAGCGCGAAGCGCGTCTTCGCGCTAGACGTCCCGGCCATCCACGTCACAGCGGACACCCTCAAGACGTGAATGCCCGGGACAAGCCCGGGCATCACGTTCGTTACAGACATCAGAGCCAACGCTCATGCGTGCTTGACGTGTTTCTCCAGGCCCGGATCGATCAGCTCGCCCTTCATCAGAGCCAGCGGTGCCTTGTAGTACAGCTTGAGATCGCTGAAGGGGTCGGTGAGGATCTTCGTCATCCAGACCAGGCCGGTCTCGACGTCGCGGATGAAGAACAGGTGCACGGTGCGGAACAACAGCCCGCCGATGCCGACCGCCAGCCACACCTTGGCCACCTGCCGCATGAAGTCGGCGTTCGAGGTCCATGGCTCGACCAGGCCGAACAGCGTCGGGCTGAAATACAGCACCAGCGGCGACAGCGCCCAAATTGTCATCAGCACGACCTTGCGCTGCAGATTGTAGCCGACCTTGATCTCTTCCTTGTGCTCATGGGTCGCCTGGTTGACGTGGTCATAGCCCCTGGGCTCGAAGAAGAAGTGACCGGCCTGGCGCGTCGTCATCGACACCAGCCAGCCGACCAGCGCCGACACCACGGGATCGAAGAACAGCATGACATAGGCGAACAGGAAGCTCGCGGCGCTGACGAAGTGCAGCGACTGGTTGATGCGGCTGTGGTGATAGTAGCGATGGTCGTCCCAGCGCTGGGTTCGCAGTTCCTGCAGGAAGTTCTTGATCATTCTCTACCCCCTCATTCTTTCGTGGGTGACGTTTATCGGGATTCGATGTCCAGTATGTGACATCATGAAGTTGACATGTGACAGGGCGCTAGCTGTGCAATGACGCAAGCAATGCTCGCGTCAGGCCGCCGCGGCGACGTCGATTTTGCGGAAACGCACCAGCGAGAAATGCCCGAGCGGCGGCACCAAACGGCGTTCCGCCAGTTCCATGCCGCGCGCACCGGCCAGCCATTGCGCATAGCGCGACCAGGCGAACTCGGCGGTGCGGAAGCCGAGCGGACGCACCACCGGCTGCAGCCGCTGCTCGATGAAGCGGCGCATGCCGGCATCGGCGCTGACGCGGGTGAGGATGATGAGCTCGCCGCCCGGCCGCAGCACGCGGGCGAATTCGTCGAGCGCCTTTTCGGGATTGGGCACCGCCGTGACGACATATTGCGCCATCACCACGTCGAAGGAATCATCAGGGAATTCGAGGTTCTCGGCGTCCATCACCGCGAGACCCTCGACGTTCTTCAGGCCGAGCTCATCGACGCGCTTCTTCGCCTTCTCCAGCATCAACTCGGAAATGTCGGTGCCGAAGATGCGCAGATGCGGCGCGTATAGCGGCAGCGAAATGCCGGTGCCGACGCCGACCTCGAGTACGCGGCCGCCGATCTTGTTGGTCGCCGCAATCGCCGCCTTGCGGCCCTTTGAGAACACGCCGCCGAACACGAGGTCGTAAACCGGCGCCCAGCGGTCATAGGCCTGCTCGACCGTTTCGCGGTCGAAATCGAGCGGCCTCGTGCCGTCAAGCTTGATGATGTCTGCCATGATTGTCCTGCCTTCTCGTCTTACGCATGTGACTGGTTTGATGGTCGAACCTTCGCAAGCCCTACCCCTGCACGGCGCTGGTCGTGGGCGCCCGGCGCACCGGCCGCAGCGCGCGGCTCGGCTGCAGCGCGGTCAGATTGCCGAGAAACTGCCGCGCGCTGTTTTCCCAGGAACGCGCCAGCGCAAAATTCCGGCAAGCCTCGCGCGACATTGTCAGCGCCCGCAAGCAGGCGCTGCGCAGGTCCGCGTCGATTGCGCCGATCGGATGATCGGCAATGACATCCTTGGGGCCGGTAACGGGGAATGCAGCAACCGGCGTTCCGCACGCCAGCGCTTCGAGCTGCACGACGCCAAAGGTATCGGTGAGGCTCGGAAACACGAAGACGTCCGCGGCGGCGAGATGCGCGGTCAGGTCCGCGCCCTTCTTCTCGCCGAGGAAGATCGCGTCGGGGAATTGCTTTGCGAGCTGCGCCCTCTGCGGCCCGTCGCCGACGACCACCTTCGATCCCGGCAGGTCGAGCGACAGAAACGCTTCGAGATTCTTTTCCACCGCAACGCGGCCCATGGTCATGAAGATCGGCCGCGGCAGGTCGAGCACAGCCGGGCTGTGCGGATTGAACAGTTCGGTGTCGACGCCGCGTGTCCAGAAGCCGAGCTTGCGGAACCCCCGCGCGGCAAGCTCCTGCCGCAGCGAGTCGGTTGCGACCATGGTCGTGGAGGCGGCAGCATGAAACCGCTGCAACACCGCATAGCCGACGGCGACCGGGAGCCCGATGCGGACGGCGATATATTCGGGAAAGCGTGTCGTGTAGGACGTGGTAAACGCAAGCTTGCGGCGGCGGCAATAGGCGCGCACCATCCAGCCGATTGGCCCCTCGGTCGCGATATGGATGGCGTCCGGCGCCGCCTCCTCGATCCGCCGCCCGATCTCGCGCCGGTTCGGCAGCGCGATGCGCAACCCCGGATAGGTCGGCAGCGCCATCGAGGGAAATCCGTCCGGGGTCAGGAAGCTGATATCTGCATCGAGCGCTGCGGCGCTGCGCGCCAGCGACGTCAGCGTGCGCACGACGCCGTTCACCTGTGGATGCCACGCATCCGTCGCAATCAAGATCTTCATGGCCCGAATCCGAGATTAACGATTCTCAAATTCGACGTTGGGACATGGATATTTCAGGCGTATGACGTCATCGTTCTGTAAGGTTGTTTTTTAAACCCATCTCCACGGTTTTCAGGTAACGTGACAGAATGATGTCAGACCCGAACGACAATTCCGCACGATCCCGCCGCCGGCGAAAGCAGAAGAGCTACGCGCTTCTGATCCTCGCCGCGGGCCTGCTCGCGTTCGGCCTCGCCGCGAGTACGCTGTATTACGTGCTGCGGCCGACCACGCTGCGGATTGCGGTGGGCCCCGCCGGCAGCGAGGACCAGAAGCTGATCCAGCTCATGGCGCAGACCTTTGCGCGCGAAGGCAGCCCGGTGCGGCTGTCGCTGGTCACGACGGAAGGAACACAGGAGAGCATCGCCCTGTTCGCCGCCGGCAAGGCCGATCTCGCGGTCGCCCGCGGCGACCTGAACCTGCCGGAGAATGCCGAGTCGGTCGCCATCCTGCGCAAGAATGTCGTCGTGCTGTGGGCGCCTTCGGGCCTCCCCGCCAAGGGGTCCAAGAAGCAGCCGACGCCGAAGATCAAGAGCCTCGAGGACCTCGCCGGTCACCGCGTCGGCGTGATCGGACGCACGCAGGCCAATGTCACGCTGCTGCGCGTGATCCTGAAAGAGTCCGGCATCAATCCGGACAAGGTCACGATCAGCCAGTTCGCCACCAACCAGATCAGTGAGATGGCGAAAGATCAGTCGGTCGACGCCTTCATGGCCGTCGGCCCGCTCAAGAGCAAGATCACGGTCGACGCGATCGCGGCGACGGCTACGGCACGCGGCGAACCGAAATTCCTGCCGATCGACGTTGCCGACGCCATCGCCAAGAAAAACCCGGTCTACGAATCCGAGGAAATTCCAGCGAGCATCTTCGGCTCTTCGCCGCAACGGCCGGAAGACAAGGTCGACACCGTTGCCATCAACCATCTGATCATCGCGCCGAAATCGCTGTCGGACACGGCGGTTGCCGCCCTCGCCCGCCAGCTTTTCACCAACCGCCAGCAGCTAGCGCGCGAACTGCCAACCGCCTCGCAGATCGAAAAGCCGGATACCGACAAGGACGCCGCACTGCCGGCCCATGCGGGCGCCGCCGCCTATATCGACGGCAACGAACGAACGTTCCTCGAAAAATACACGGACTACATCTGGTTCGCAGTCCTGATCCTCTCGGGCCTGGGCTCGGCGGGCGCATGGTTCAAGCATTACTGGAACAAGGACGAGCGTGAGCAGTACATCGCCCATCGCGATCATCTGCTGGAGCTGATTGCCAAGGTGAGAAAGGCCCAGACGCCGGAAGAGCTGGCGGACATGCAGAACGCGGCCGACGGCATGTTGCGCGAAACCCTCGATTGCTATGACGACGGCACCGTCGAGGAAAGCGATCTGTCGGTGATCGCTCTTGCGCTCGAACAATTCCATCATGCCGTCACCGACCGCCGCGTGGTGCTCGGCGCGGGCGCGGCCGACATGCCGCGCATGCGCGCGAGCTAGAACCGCATCCTTTACGATTCGCCGTTACCGCATTTGATCGTAGGCGTCCACGGCGACTCCAACGGAGCCGGACCGAAAACGCCCCTGTTCAAGCTCGACCCGCCCGACCAGATTTTACGTCTGGCACGCATCAATCCGTGTAGTCGCTGATCATGGTGCCGTAGTGCCAAAAAGCCAGCACGATGCCCGCTCCGCATAGAAGCCAAAACACCATTTCCCAATTGATCGGCATTTTCCACATTGATCAGGTCTCGGATCGAATCAGTGCGGTTAGGGTTGCGCGTCGACTGAATCAACCCTTGATCTAAATCAATCGTCCCACGGCCGTTCAGCTACCGGCTTATCTATTCGTCACGCGTGCGAGCGACGGTGGCGGCCGATGCGATGCTTGCCACCGGGGCCGCCGACGTACCACGAATAAGCGCCGGCTAGACCGCAAGCGTTGCGCTCACGCGCATTGCACCGAGAGCAATATGCACCGAGAGCAATGTTCATGTTGCGCCTTGCACTGGCGCGATGCCATGTTGCGCGCGATCGCGACACTTCGCACAACATTCCCATCGGACCTTGATGCCTTTCCACTTCACAGGAGAGAGTGAGAGACCGCGCGTGCCGTGGCGGCCACGATCGGCTGTAATCATATCAACGCGGGTACGCCCGTGATCGTATCAGCCGTATCAGACATGCCCGCGCCTCTCACGCTCGCGATTGCGCTTTCCGGCGTCTTCCTGATCGCCTTCATGAAGGGCGCATTCGGCGGCGGCTTCGCCATCGTCGGTATCCCCTTGCTTTCGCTGGCGATGGATCCGATCGCGGCCGGCGCTCTGCTGGCGCCGCTGTTCGTGGTGATGGATATCACGGCGCTGCGCTATTGGCGGCCGAACACCTGGTCGCGCGTCGACCTCGCTATGCTGCTGCCGGCGCTGGTCGCAGGCATCGGGCTCGGTTACTTCGCGCTGCGCGATCTCGACCGCCACGCCATCGAGGTCGTCATGGGCCTCGTGACGCTGGTGTTCGCCGCGATCTGGTTTCTCGGCGGCGGCGAAGTCAGGCCGCGCCCGCGTTCAACGCCGAAGGCCGTGCTCGCCGGCCTCTCCTCCGGCGTGACCACGATGGTCGCGCATTCGGGCGGACCGCCGCTGGCGATGTACCTGCTGCCGCTCGGCATGTCGAAGGCGCTCTATGCCGGCACCACAAGCCTGTTCTTCACGGTCGGCAATCTGCTGAAGGCCGGCCCGTGGCTCGTGCTCGCCACGCCCTCGAAGAGCCTGTGGATGCTGATGGCACTCTGCGCGCCGGCGGTGCCCGCCGGCGTCTGGGCCGGATGGCGGCTGCACGAGCGCCTCGACCAGCGCACGCTTTACCGCACCTGCTACGCCATTCTGGTCGTCACCGCGGCCAAGCTGCTGTGGGACGGGCTGGCAGGATACGTCCGGCCTTGAGACGCCACCCCTTCACCCTGGTTGAACGTCAGCGCCAATAGTGGCGGTGGTGACGATGGCCCCAGGAGTGACGATATCCCGACCGATGCCAGCCATAGCTCGTGTAGGGATTACCTCGCCCATAGTTCTGGCAATTTGCGTTCGGATAGAACTGGGCACACTTGCCTGGATTGGTAATGACGTGTTGCGCCGATGCCGGATTGGCAGGAGCGAACAGGAGTAGCAAGGCAACGGCACCAAACAAAATCGTTGGTCTCGTCATGGCGATCTCGCCTATTTCTGGACTGTCACTCCAACGGCGCCGGACCCCGAGAGTTCCTTTAGGGTTCTTTTTGGGATTCCTTTTGAAGCCATCGAAACTCGGACCGGGCGCGTGCCGGGTAGCCCCAGTTCTTGGATGAGACAGCAACGAAACCTTAACGAAACAATTCCCTAACGCGACGAAACCATTTTGGCGATTTCGTGCAAATGTCCTGAAACGGTTCATCGGTAGAGGTTTCCCCAACGACGCGCCGAGAACGGCGCGACATATTTTAAAACAGGGGCGACCAATGTTTAATCCATTCAGGCTGAACACCCGCTTTGCTGCCGCCACTCTGGGCGCACTCGTGATCGGCGCGACCGCGTTTTCCGCACCCGCTACTGCTGCCCCGCTGCCGCTGTTTCCGTTTTTCCTGCCGCAGATCGAAGCGGCCCCGCCGCCGGTTGCGGCTGCGCCCCGGGAAGAGGAAGACCGTTCGGTCGAGTTGCCGGCCCGTCTGCGCCGCCAGGTCGTGAACTACTATACCCGCGAGGCACCGGGCACGATCATCATCGATACTCCCAACACCTATCTCTATCTCGTGCTCGGCAACGGCCAGGCGATGCGTTACGGCATCGGCATCGGCCGCGATGGCTTCACCTGGTCGGGCACCCAGACGATCACCCGCAAGGCCGAGTGGCCGGCCTGGACCCCGCCCCCGGAAATGATCGCCCGCCAGCCCTATCTGCCGCGCCACATGGCCGGCGGCCCCGGCAACCCGCTCGGCGCCCGCGCGATGTATCTCGGCGGCACCATCTATCGCATCCACGGCACCAACGCGCCGGAGACGATCGGAACCCGCGTTTCCTCCGGCTGCCTCCGCCTCACCAATGCAGACGTCACTGACCTCTATTCGCGGGTCAACGTCGGAACCAAGGTGATCGTGCTGCCGATGACGGATCGTCGCGCCGATCTCGGCCGCACCATCCGCTAAGCGCCAAACAATTCCCACGCTGCGAACGGCCCCGGCATTGCCGAGGCCGTTTTTGGTTTCAGCGCCGCGTCAACCCGACCTCACTTCGTAGATCCGAATACTCGAAATGAAAGGGTTGCCTTGCGCCATTTTCTCCGCGTCGTCGAGATTTGCCGCGTTGACGATCGTGAATCCGGTAATGGAGTCGGGGCCGAGCGGAAGGTCCTTGGTTCCACCCTTCGATACTTCTCGACCATTCCCGAAGCCGCAGATGTCTACGGTATGCGGCTTGGTTGCCTCAAACCATTTGCCCCAGGCGGACATGATTTCCGGAGTGGGTTTTTCAAATCCGTAATGCAGCAGCACAAACTTCTTCATGTTCGTCTCCTGTTCACCGGTTAAGGCTAGTGTGCTTTCTCCTCCGAACTCCGCTTTCCGATTACGCCTATCAGTTCGCAGCGGGCGCGATGCGCCGACGTTCGGCCAAGTCGAACAAAAGTGGAAGCTTGCGAACCAGCGCCATGGAGCCGACGACCTTGGCGCGCTTCGCTGCGATTGCGTTTTGAAGGGATACGCTCGTTCCAACAATCTGCAACACCGCGTCAAACGGGGCTTCCAATGTCCCCTTGCAATCCGTAATTCCTCTCTGAATTGACGTACCTGAGCCGCTGCCCGCGACAGTAAAGCCTGCCGATTTCTTGCCGTGGGTAACCACGAGACCGACGTTGATTTCCGGCACGGGCGAACGCTTCGCAATGGCATCAAGGCCGAGCATCACCCAGTCCGGCTCGAAAGTGTCGCCCGGTACGGGCGGAAACAGGAAGCGACCGCCCCAACGGATCAACTCGCGGATCGCGGGCTGAACTTCCCGACCGATCTCCGTCAGCTCGTACACCTGCGCATTGACCGGCCGCGGCAAGACAGTTCGCCGCACGACGTTACACTCGATCAAGTTGGCAAGGCGCGCTGTCAGCAAGGTGGGACTCATACCGTCGAGATGATCCAGGAGATCGCCAAATCGCTTCGGCCCAAGAAGGAGCTCCCTGACAATCAGGAGAGTCCAACGCTCACCGATGATTTCCGCCGCGCGGGCAAGCGCGCAGAATTGCGGATAGTGAAGATTGCTCATACCTTCGAGATTAGTTCCTCCGCATCATCTTCTATAGGCGAGGGCGATCAGCGGGCCCACGATGGCGAACTGTAGAATCGTGAACGCGGTTTCGAGCAACAGATAGTCCGGCACGGAAACCATCACATTTTTGGCTGCAACGGCGAGCGTGGTGAACGACCACGACAACAGGCCTGCGCCAAGACCATACAAGAGCCCGTCCTTCAAAATAGACTCGTTGCCCCGCGTGAATACGCGCGGGAACAACCACGAGAAGATCGCGCCCTGGATGATCATTGAACCCAATCCAAAGGCGATCACCGGCTCGTCGCGATAGATCTGGAGCGCATGATACTTCTGCTCGAAAAGGACGAGATGCCAGACGAAGGCGATCGGAAAGGACGGAAGAATGTAGGCGGCAAAGCCGAGCCAAAAGCTGCGGGCGCCGGCCGGGCGGGCAACGTACGATACTGCGGACATCGGCAACTCCGATTTTACTACATTTTTTATAGTAATCAGTATAAAATATGGAGTCAACTATCATCCATCCTCCGTGCAGGACCGAAAGTGCTCCTCAGCTTGGCCGAGGAGGTTCCCTGTCCCGGGCCGAGAACTGGAGACTGCCGCACTAGCGTGACTCTCCCCTTCCCTGTAAAACATTGCGGGGCGATTCAACGGGGTCCGGGGGGACGATGCGTCTGCCGATGCGTCTGAAGACGATTGCGATCGCGCTTGCGGTCATGGTCGTCTCGTTTACCGCCAGCCTGAAGCTCATGGACGTCATCGCGCCGCGCGCCACGAACCGTCCGCCGCCGCTTGCCCAACTGCCGCCGCTGCCGCCGGCTTCGCGTGCGTCCACCGTGATGGCACCGATTGCGGTGACGCTGGCGGCAATCCGCGACGCCGCCGATCGCGGCGCGCCGCGCTCCTTTGCCGGCAAGGCCGACAACCCGATCTCGCAGATCCTGCAGAACGCCGATATCGGCTGGACCGCATCGCGCGGGCCGATCAGCGCGACCGGGGCGCCGGAGGTGCTGTCGCTGGCAACGCCGCTGACGGGTACACTGAACGTCACCGGCTCGCTGTCGGCAAAGGCAACCGGAGCCGTCGGCGAAGCGCTCGGCAGCCTGCTCGGCGGCAACGTCGCCAAGCAGATCGGCAGCGTGAACATCAAGAACCTCAACGCCAGCGCCGAGATCAAGGGCAACGTCGTCATCACCTCGCGGCCGAAGATCGCCGCGAACTGGCGCATCGAGCCGAATTTGGCGGCGCAGGTCAATCTCGGCGACACCAGCCTCACGGTGGCGGGCGCTCGGGTCAACGTGCCGGCGCAGGTGAAGCCGTTGATCGATCAGAACGTCGCCGAACAGATCGCGCTGGTGCAGGCGCGCATGCGCAACGATCCGACCTTCGAACGGAACGCGCGGGCGCAATGGGCCAAGGCCTGCCGCTCGATCCCGTTGCAAGACACGACCGCCGGATCGACCCTGCCGACGCTGTGGCTGGAATTGCGCCCCACACGGGCAATCGCCGCGCAGCCGCGCATCGATGCGGCGAACCTGACGCTGACGCTCGGCATCGAGGCGGAGACCCGCATCACGCCTGCCGAGACCAAGCCGTCCTGCCCGTTCCCCGCCACCATCGACATCGTGCCGCCGTCGCCGGGACGGGTCGCAATCGGCGTGCCCATGGACATGCCGTTTACCGATATCAGCAAGATCGTGGAGGCGCAGTTTGCCGGAAAGACCTTTCCGGAAGATGGTTCGGGCGCGGTCGACGTCACCGTCAAGCGCGCCAGCGTGGCCGCATCCGGCAACCGCCTGCTGATTTCGCTATTGGTGAACGCCAGGGAGAAAAAGAGCTTCCTTGGCCTCGCCGGCGAAGCCAACGTGCACATCTGGGGAAAACCGGTGCTCGATCAGGCCGAGCAGACGCTGCGGCTCGCCGATATCGAACTCGCCGTCGAATCCGAAGCCGCCTTCGGGCTGCTCGGCGCCGCGGCGCGCGCGGCGATCCCGCATCTGCAGAAGACGCTGGCGGAAAAGGCCGTCGTCGACCTCAAGCCTTTCGCGAGCAATGCGCAAAAGAAGATTGCCGCCGTCATCGCCGACTTCCAGAAGAACGAGGACGGCCTGCGCGTGTCGGCCGACATCAGCAAGCTGCGGCTTGCCGACATCGCCTTCGATTCCAAGACGCTGCGCGTGATCGCGGAAGCCGAAGGCGCGATTAATGTCTATGTGAGCGCCCTGCCGGCGCTGTAGGGCGGCGGGACAGCGACCATCACGCCTTCGTGTAAGGAGGTGCTAGACGGGTTCCGCCCGCAATCAGCGGGCCACGGCGCTGGACCTTTATGCCGTTCCTATAACGCCGGCCAAACTATGCTCTCGATTTTATATGCCGGAAGGCCGATCTCTCCCATGCGGTCTGGAACCGCGACTGACGGAATGGAGAACGAGTCGTGCGTGCGCAGGTTGTTGTTCAGGAACGCCGCGCTCTTTTTGCGGAATGGATGTCGAGAAAGTCCATGCGCGTGGCCGCACTGCTCGGCGTCCTCTTGACCATCAGCATTGCGGTCAACGCACTGATAATCATCGCCGATGGCAGCAGGCCATAATCGTGACAGGATATGTCCCGGCTGCGCCATCTCCAAGCGGGAGTTGAACCGGTGACCAGCATTGAATCGAAACTGCAGCAGGACGTCACCCAGGGGCCCGATGCCGGTCCCCTTTTAGGCCCGGCAGCGTCGGAAGTGGCGCGCTACCTTGCTTCAATCGCAATGACCGCCTTTGCAACCGTCGTGGCTGTCGGTGTCGACAGCCATCTGACGATTCCCAACCTGTCCCTCGTATTTGTCGTGCCAGTCATTATCGCCGGCGTTGGCCTCGGCTTGGGTCCGTCACTCTGTTCCGCGGTGCTTGGCGCGCTGGCCTTCAATTTCTTCCTTACCGAGCCTCGCTATTCACTCGCCGTCGATGATGCGGCAAATATCTGGGCGATTGGACTGCTGTTTGTGGTCGGACTCATCGTCAGCGGCGTTGCCTTCACTTCCCACCAGAGGGCGGCCGAGGCTGAACGGTTGAAAAGGCAGGTGAGTGTGCTGCAAGGCTACTGCCGCGACATCGCCGCGGCCGGCAGCACGAAGGCGGTCGTCTCGATCACTTCCCAGGCACTTGCCGCGCTCTTCCATGTTCCTGTCGCCGTGATGCTCGTTAGCGAAGGCAGGGTGGCTCTGCTCGAGCAGGTCGGTGACATTGAGCCGCAAGAAGCCGACCTGGAAGTGGCGCGATCTGCGCTTGCGACCGGAACGGTGATGCACAGTGGCGTCTACCCGAATCTCGCTTCGCGCTTTGACTTCTGGCCGGTGAAGACGGCAGAAGCTCAAAATGCCGTCATTGGCCTGGCATTCGATCCGGACGAGCCTCCTTCGAAACCGGACGCCCTCGTCGACGTCATTGCGCGTGTTCTGGCCCTGACGCTTGACCGCCAACACGCGGAGGGTCTCGGCAGAAATCGGCAATAGCGACTCGCCGCCATCGCCTTTCGATTCAAGGACGCTCCGCATAATCGCGGAAGCCGAAGGCGCGATCAGCGTCTGCGTGACATGCGCTGCCGGCGCTGTGAGGCCGTGCAGCGCGCCTCTCACACCGTCATTGCGAGCGCAAGCGAAGCAATCCATGGCGCTGCGAAAAAAGTATGGATTGCTTCGCTTCGCTCGCAATGACGGCTCAGGAGATTGAAGTCAATCCTCGAACTTGAACGAGACGTTCACCTTGGCGCGATAGGCCTCGATCTCGCCTTTGGCGTCCAGTTGCAAGTCGAGCTTCACGATCTCGGCGACCCTGAGATCGCGTAGCGATTTTCCCGCGCGTCCGACCGCCGCGGCGGCGGCCTTCTCCCAGGATTCCTTGCTGGTGCCGATCAGCTCGATGACCTTGTAGACGCTCTCAGGCATGTCGTCCTCCCGTTGATGCAAGGGTCAATGCAAGGCAGGAGGCAGGTGCTCCTGCCGCTTGCAACCTAACATCGGGAGGCGGGCGCCGATAGGATGCGCCGCACCATGCACGAAACGGGATTGCCAAAATCAAATGGCCGGGCGGCATCACGCCGTCCGGCCATTTTGAGGAAGCCTGCGGTTTCAAGGCCGCGGCATTACTCGGTCGAATACTTGAACTCCGGCATCGCCTTCAGCTGATCCTTGGTCGCGCTGAACACGGCGTGATCCGGATACCACGGATTCTTCTTGACGGCCGGCGCAGCGGGCGCGGTCGCAGCACCCGTCGTCGTGCCCGTGCCGGTCGCAGGACGTGCGCCGCCGGTCGCAGGCTGGGTGGAGGCGCCGGTATAGGCGATCGGCTCCTCGACGAACTTCACCTTGTCCATCGGCACCGCGACGAGATGCTCACCGACGCCGAGGAAGCCGCCGACGCCGATCACCACGGCTTTGATATCGCCGTTCTTGTCGGTCAGGAGATCGTTGATCGATCCGAGGCTTTCGTTGCTGTCGTTGTACACGTTCAGGCCAACCAGCTTCGAGGTCCGCCAGTTGCCCTTGAACGACGAGGTATCGGACGCAGCCGCGGGTGCGGCGGTGGTGGCCTTGTCGGTCGTTGCCGACGGACTTTGCGCAAACGCGACACTCGCCAGCAGCGCGGAGGCCGCGATGCCGGCAACGGCATATTTGGTCAACATATCGGTTCTCCTCATTTCAGAAACGCTTCGAGGAAAACCCGGCTCATTAGCAAGTGTTCCATACATATTCGGCTGGAACACTCGCTTTGCGTGCGGTCAGAAGCCGCCCCAATAAGGCGGCATGCCGTAATAGCGATGCAGCTCTGCTTCCTTGGCACGATCGCCCCAGTCGAAATCCTTATCGGCACGGAATGACGGCGCGCGCTTCAGCTCCTCATCGTCGATATCGAGTTCGTAGGCTTCGAACCTGGTGCTGTAGCGCAGCCGTCCCCACGGCAACGGAATCAGATTGGCTCCGATGCCGAGAAAGCCGCCAAAACTCAGGATGGCATAGGATACTTTGCCGGTGACCTTGTCGATCATCAGCCGTTCGATGTGGCCAATCGTATCCCCGTTCGGCCGTCGCACCGCGGTCCCCTCAACACGGTCGCTCGCGATCAACGGATGCGGCTTGGTCATGACGTCATCTGCCATTGCACCCTCCACACATCTGTGCGGGAACCAACGTTGCACCGCGTGAGCGGTTCCGCCGCTGAAATGAGGCAACCATCCTTCCCTTTCGGGAAAGATGGTTGCGACATGCCGACGCGGGAAGAACGTCAGCTCTGGAAGTCGATCAACAGCGCCGAGAAGGAGGTGCCGGTCGATGTCGTGCCGGTCGAGGCGTAGGACGTCGATGACGACTGCGACTCCTTCAGCAATTCCAGGAACTGCTTGAGGATGTCGTCCACCGACGTCGATGATGATGATGATGACGATGTATCGTCGCTCGACGAGGCGCCGTCCGACGGCGGCGGACCGCCGGGACCACCTCCCGGAGGCGGGCCGCCTGCTCCACCGGGACCGCCCGCGCCGCCGGGACCGTTGGCGAAGGCGGCCTTGAAGATGCCCTGCAGCTCGGTGGCCTGGTCGCTGGTCAGCTTGCCCGAGGAAACCTGGCCCGCGATCAAATCGTCGATCTTGGACTTGAGCTCGTCGGGCGAGGGCCGCGTGCCGCTGGCCTGGTCGCTGGCGCGGCTCGCCTGCATGGCGGAATCGATATCATTCAGCGCCGTCGACAACGCGTCCTGATCGGACGAACTGATGGCGCCGGATTTGACTTCGGACAATAACTCGTTCTGCAGCATCTGCAGGGGCGACTGACGGGTATTGATGGAGGCCGCCGAGATCGAGGTCATGATAGCTCCGGTGAATTGTTCAGTGATTCGGTTACTCGCGGGAACGCATCGGACGCCGCGAACGTAGGATTGGCGGTCTTAACGAGGTCTTTTCAGCGCGCCCCTCGCCTGTTGCCCGGTATTGCCCGGGGCCATCCAGAAACATCCGGAAACAAAAATCCTTCGCCCACAGGCCCGAATCATCGACAAAAGGTCGACATGGCCCAGGCAATCCCCAACATCCTCGTCGTCGAGGACGACCGCGAGACGCGGACGCTGATCGCAAAATACCTGCGCAACAACGCCTGCAACGTCACGACGGCCGGCGACGGCCGCGAGATGGTTCGCGCCATGACCGACCGCCGGGTCGATCTGTTGATCCTCGACGTCATGCTGCCCGGCGAGGACGGCCTCACCCTTTGCCGAAAGGTGCGCGCGGAGTCGCAGACGCCGATCATCATGCTGACCGCGCGTGGCGAGGACGTCGATCGCATCCTCGGGCTGGAGATGGGCGCCGACGACTATCTCGCCAAACCGTTCAACCCGCGCGAATTGCTGGCGCGCATCAACGCGGTGCTGCGCCGGCAGGCGGCGGGGCGCACCGCCAGCGCCACCGAAGGCGCCACCGCGCTGTCCTTTGCCGGCTGGCGGATCGATTTCCGGATGCGGGAGTTGCGCAATCCCGAAGGCGCGCGCGTCGCCATGACCAGCGCCGAATTCGACCTGTTGCGCACCTTCTGCGAGCGGCCCGGCCGCGTGCTGTCGCGCGACAGCCTGCTCGACCTCACGCAGGGGCGCAACGCCGGCTCGTTCGAGCGCTCGATCGACGTGCTGGTCAGCCGCATCCGCCGCAAGATCGAGCCTGATCCGCAGGAAGCCACCGTGATCAAGACGGTGCGCTCCGGCGGCTACATGTTCACCCCAAAGGTGGAAATCGCATCCGCCGCCGGCACCTGATCATGAAGCTGCTCGGCTTCCTGAGCCTTCGACGCATCAGCGGGCAGATCGCAGCACTCGTGATCGCCTCGATCGTCGCCCTGCATGCGATCATCACCGCAGGCTTTCTGATCAACCGGCCGGAGCTGCCGGATCCCGCGCACGATCGCGGGCACGCCCAGCTCGCGACCGCCGTGCAGTTGCTCGGCGCGGCGCCAGCCTCCGAACGGCCGCGGCTGTCGGCCGACATCGCGCGGACCTTTCCGCAGCTCGGCATCGAATTGCTGGCCGCGGACACGCCGCCGGCGGCGCGCGAGCCGGAGGCCAACCTGCACGGGCTGCATCGCCGCCTCGGCCACAGCTATCGCCTGTTCACGTGGCCGCCCGGCAGCGAAACGCAACGGCTCGGCATCGTGCTGCCGGATGGCGCGACGATCGCCGCCAACATGCCGGCCGACCGCCGGCCGCCCTTCATGGGCGGCCCCACGATGATGACGCTGTTGTTCGCCGTCATCAGCGTCACCCTGCTCGGCCTGTGGGCGGCGCGCGCCTTGACCGCGCCGCTGTCGTCATTTGCAAAGGCTGCGGAAAGTTTCAGCCTCGACGGGACGACGGCGCCGCTGCCCGAGCGCGGGCCGGAAGAAATCCGTTCCGTAGCCAAAGCGCTCAACCGGATGCGCGAGCGCATCACCGGCCTGATCGACGACCGCACCAGGATGCTCGCCGCCATCAGCCACGATCTGCGCACGCCGATCACGCGGATGCGGCTGCGCTCGGAATTCATCGAGGACGAGACCCATCGCAGCCGCATGCTCGCCGATCTCGACCAGATGCGTGCGATGCTGGAATCGGTGCTGTCATTCCTGCGCAACGACCGCAGGCTCGAGGCAATGACGCTGGTCGACATCGCAAGCTCGCTGCAGCTCGTCACCGACCAGTTCAGCGATCTCGGGCGCAGGGTCGCCTATGACGGTCCCGCGCATGCGATGGCGACCGTGCGGCCGGACGACCTGCACCGCGCCGTCACCAACCTGGTGGAGAATGCGGTGCGGTTCGGCGCCGAGGCGGTGATCCGGCTTCGCATCTCACCGAATGAATTCACCATCGATGTCGAGGACGATGGTCCCGGCATTTCGGATGCGCAAAAGCAAACCATGCTGGAACCGTTCGTGCGCGGCGATGACGCCCGCAACATGGACGAGGCGGCGGGCTTCGGCCTCGGGCTTTCGATTACGAACGCGATCGCAACGGCGCATGGCGGGACGCTGTCGCTGCACGACCGGCAGCCGCATGGGCTGGTGGTGCGCATGCAATTGCCGACGCACCAGGACGGCGGCAGCTCCGCGGCTAGATCATCGCGTCAGGCTGCGAGCGCGTCGGGATCGGCTTCTTCGTAGATGGCGATCGCCTCGAAGCGATAGTCGCAGGCGCGGCAGAACCAGAGGAAGGAGGTGCGGCCCTGGCTGCTCTCGACCCAGTCGGGTCTCGGGATCGGCTTGCCGCACTGGGCGCAGGGATTTCCGCGAGGCAAATAGCTGGTGTCAAGTCGAGCCATGGCGCATCTCCCTAGACTTCGGACGTCGTAATGACGTCTCGCTTTTTTGAATGTCGTTGAATGGGACAGGTTTGCTGTCGGAATGAATTGGATGTGAATTTTGCCGCGGCGTCTTCTTTACACCTTGACTGCGACTTTTGCACGACATTCTTGCGCGTCCGCATGACGCAGATTCAGATTCGCGTCGCTCGACGCGATGCATTGCACGCACAACGTCAGCGTCACGTGCGCCGCGTTCGTTAACACGCGCCCCGGCGCAGCGCAGAAATCTCGCCGCGATGTCGTCCGCTTTTCGCCACATCTTGGCCCGCAGATGGAACTAACCCGAGGCAAGCCATCGTTCCATCCGTCGAGATCGTTTTTATGAAAAGTTTTCCGAAATTCGTCTGGCTCGCCGCCACCGCCGCGCTGTTCGTTTCATCAGGTGCAAACGCGCAGAGCCGCGCGCAATATGAAAGCATGGTCGCAACCCACGCGGCCGCCAACAACGTGCCGGAAGCGCTGGTGCACCGCGTGATCGTGCGCGAGAGCAAATATCACCCGAACCTGGTCGGGCGCGGCGGCACTATCGGGTTGATGCAGATCAAACTGCCGACCGCGCGCGGCCTCGGCTACACCGGCGATGCCGCCGGCCTGCGCGATCCCTCTACCAACCTCGCCTGGGGCATCAAATATCTCGCCGGCGCCTACCGCGCCGCGGGCGGGGATCACAACCGAGCCGTGCGTTATTATGCGAGCGGCTATTACTATGCTGCAAAGCGCCAGCGGCAGGAAAAGCCACTGCAGATCGCACCGATGCTGGCGAGTGATGCACCGCCGAAAATCGTCGCCGCGCCGGTCCGGGCGGCCAGAACGCCCGCCGACGCCAACGCACTGCAGGTTCCCAAGCAATGACGGTCATGGCCGGGCGTTGTCCCGGCCAGCGCCAAAGACGTGGATGCCCCGCACGACGAGGGTGCGCGTTGTTGACACGCAGGCCCAACCGCCTACATTAGACCTGTTCCGAGGGGTGCTCCGACGAGGAGCTGAGATACCGCAAGCTTGGGCCGTTACCTCACAGAGGTGAAGTCCTGGGACCGCGGTGACCCTTTGAACCTGATCCGGGTCATGCCGGCGAAGGGACAGGGATGTACCAGAAGTCAGATTCGAGGGGGGATTCCCCCGTATCCATCATCGGCGCGGGCATTGCCGGAGCATGGCAGGCGTTGCTGTTCGCCCAGGCCGGCCATGCCGTCACCCTGTACGAGCGCAGTGACGCCGATATGACGCTTTCCACCAGCCACTGGGCCGGCGGCATGCTGGCGCCCTGGTGCGAGGCCGAGACCTCCGAGCCCGTGATCGGCCGGCTCGGCATCCGCTCGCTCGACCTGTGGCGCGAGCATTTTCCCAAAACCCCGTTCAACGGCTCGCTGGTCGTGGCGCATGCGCGCGACCGCGCCGATTTCGAGCGCTTTGCCAAACTCACCACCGGCCATATCAGGCTCGACGCGCAGGCGTTGAGCGAGCTCGAACCGTCGCTGGATGGCCGCTTTCGTAACGGCCTGTTCTACGCCGACGAGGGTCATGTCGAGCCGCGAAAGGTGCTCCCCGAGTTGCACGCCCGCATCAAAGCTGCCGGCGGCACCATCAAATTCGACTGCGATGCGAGCGCAGAAGACCTCGACGGCATCGTCATCGATTGCCGCGGCCTCTCTGCGCGCGACGAGCAGCCCGAGCTGCGCGGCGTCAAGGGCGAGATGATCATCGTCGAAACCAGCGAGGTCGAGCTCTCCCGCCCGGTGCGGCTGATCCATCCGCGCTGGCCGCTCTATGTAATCCCGCGCGGCGACGGCAAGTTCATGCTGGGCGCGACTTCGATCGAGGCCGAGGACACCGGCGTCAGCGTCCGCTCGGCGCTGGAACTGTTAGGGGCCGCCTACGCCGTGCATCCAGCCTTTGCCGAAGCGCGCATCGTCGAGTTCGGCTCCGGCCTTCGTCCCGCCTATCCCGACAATTTGCCGCGGATCACGGTTCGCAACGACAAGATCGCCGTGAACGGGCTCTACCGCCACGGTTTCCTGCTGGCGCCCGCGCTCGCGGAAGCGACGCTCGCCTATGTGCAGCGCGGCGCCATCGACAATGAGGTGATGCGATGCGTGTGACCGTCAATGGCGAAGCGCGCGAGATCGCCTCGACGCGCGTCGATGCGCTGCTCAGCGAACTCGAATACGAAGGCACGCATTTCGCGATCGCGCTGAATTACGACGTGCTGCCGAAAAGCCGCTGGGCCGAGACTGCGCTGAAGGCCGGCGACGAGATCGAGATCATCACGCCGCGGCAGGGAGGGTGAGGATGATGTGTGCACGCATCTTCCACACTCCGCTGTCATCGCCCGGCTTGACCGGGCGACCCAGTACGCCGCGTCTTCTCGATTCCAGCGCAGGCTTCCCGGCGTACTGGATCCCCGCTTTCGCGGGGATGACGAGGTGTGCGTGGGGTGACGAGAACGGGACACAAACGCAATGCTGAACTTCTACGGCAAGACCTTTTCCTCCCGCCTCCTGATCGGCACGGCGCTCTACCCCTCGCCCGCGATCATGCAGGACGCGATCCGCGCGTCGGGCGCCAACATCGTCACGGTGTCGCTGCGGCGCGAGGCTGCCGGCGGCAAGAGCGGGGACGCGTTCTGGTCGCTGATCCGCGAGCTCGATGTCACGGTGCTGCCGAACACCGCCGGCTGCCGCAGCGTGCGCGAGGCGGTGACCACCGCCAAGCTCGCGCGCGAATTGTTCGGAACGCCCTGGATCAAGCTGGAAGTGATCGCCGACAACGACACGCTGCAGCCCGACGTGGTCGGTCTCGTCGAAGCCGCCGGCATTCTCATCAAGGACGGCTTTGAAGTGTTCCCCTACTGCACCGAAGACCTTTCGGTTGCGATGCGGCTGGTCGACGCCGGCTGCAAGGTGGTGATGCCCTGGGCCGCGCCGATCGGAAGTGCCAAAGGCATCACCAACCGCGACGCCTTGAGGTTGATGCGCGAGCGCCTGCCCGACATCACGCTGGTGGTCGACGCAGGTCTCGGCGCGCCCTCGCATGCCGCCCACGCGCTCGAACTCGGCTACGACGCCGTGCTGCTCAACACCGCGGTGGCGAAAGCCGCCGATCCGGTCGCGATGGCGAAAGCGTTCCGCCTCGGCGTCGACGCCGGCCGCACCGCTTACGAAGCCGGCCTGATGGAAGCCCGCGATTTCGCCTCCCCCTCAACCCCTGTGATCGGGACCCCGTTCTGGCATGCCGTATCCTGATAGATTCTATCCCGTGGTCGACAGCGTCGCCTGGGTAGGCCGGCTGGCGCTGCTCGGCGTCGGCACCATTCAACTGCGCGCCAAGGACCTCAATGAATCGGAGGCGCTGCAGATCGTCACCGACGCGCTCGAGGTCATCAAGGGCACCGACGCCAAGCTGGTCGTCAACGATTACTGGCGCGCGGCGATCGTCGCCGGCGCCCAGCATCTGCATCTCGGCCAGGAAGATCTGGTCGACGCGGACCTTGACGAAATCCGAAAAGCGGGCCTGACGCTCGGCATCTCCACCCATGACGACGAGGAGCTGGCGACCGCGCTCGCCGCCAAGCCCGATTACATCGCGCTCGGCCCGATCTTCCCGACCACGCTGAAATCGATGCGCTTCGCGCCGCAGGGTATTCCAAAGATCACCGAATGGAAGAAGCGCATCGGCGACATCCCGCTGGTTGCGATCGGCGGCATCAAGTTCGAACAGGCGGCCGAAATCTACGCCGCCGGCGCCGACTCCATCGCCGTCGTCAGCGACGTCACCCAGAACGCCGATCCCGACGCACGGGTGCGGCAGTGGCTGGGCCAAAGCGCGGAGGTCGCGTGAGATGATTACGAACCCATCAGCCGTCATTGCGAGCGCAGCGAAGCAATCCATTGGCACCGCGCACTCGGTGACAGTGGATTGCTTCGTCGCGGAGCCTGTCATCGGGCGGCGCTTCGCGCCGACCCGTTGGCTCCTNAAAACAACAGACAGAATTTAACGGAGGATACGTAATGAACATTCGCTCCAACCCCGACACCACGCTCCCCGCCGTCACCACCGGCCCGCTCGCCTCGTCGCGAAAAATCTTCGCGACCCCCGATGCCGCGCCTGACCTGCGCGTGCCCTTGCGTGAGATCATCCTCTCGGAAGCCGCGGGCGAGCCGAACCTGCCGGTCTACGACACCTCGGGCCCCTACACCGATCCCTCCGTCACCATCGACGTCAACGCCGGCCTCTCCCGCAACCGTCTCGCTTGGGTCAAGGAACGCGGCGGTATCGAGGAGTATGAGGGCCGCGCCATCAAGCCGGAAGACAACGGCAATGTCGGCGCCTCGCACGCCGCAAAGGCCTTCACCGCGCATCACAAGCCGATCCGCGGCCTTGACGGCCACAAGATCACCCAGCTCGAATTCGCCCGCGCCGGCATCATCACCAAGGAGATGATCTACGTCGCCGAGCGCGAAAACCTCGGCCGCAAGCAGCAGCTCGAGCGCGCAGAGGCCGCATTGGCTGATGGCGAAAGCTTCGGCGCCTCGGTGCCCGCCTTCATCACCCCGGAGTTCGTCCGCTCCGAGATCGCGCGCGGCCGCGCTATCATTCCGTCCAACATCAACCACGCCGAACTCGAGCCGATGATCATCGGCCGCAACTTCCTGACCAAGATCAACGCCAATATCGGCAACTCCGCCGTCACCTCGTCGGTGGAGGAGGAAGTCGACAAGATGGTGTGGGCGATCCGCTGGGGCGCCGACACCGTGATGGACCTCTCGACCGGCCGCAACATCCACACGACGCGGGAATGGATCTTGCGTAACTCGCCGGTTCCGATCGGCACCGTGCCGATCTACCAGGCGCTGGAGAAGTGCGAAGGCGATCCGGTGAAACTGACCTGGGAGCTCTACAAGGACACGTTGATCGAGCAGTGCGAACAGGGCGTCGACTATTTTACCATCCACGCCGGTGTGCGCCTGCCCTACATCCACCTCACCGCCAACCGCGTCACCGGCATCGTCTCGCGCGGCGGCTCGATCATGGCGAAGTGGTGCCTGGCGCATCACAAGGAGAGCTTCCTCTATACGCATTTCGACGAGATCTGCGACCTCATGCGCAAGTATGACGTCTCGTTCTCGCTCGGCGACGGCCTGCGCCCCGGCTCGATCGCGGACGCCAACGACCGCGCGCAGTTCGCCGAACTGGAGACGCTCGGCGAGCTGACCAAGATCGCATGGGACAAGGGTTGCCAGGTGATGATCGAAGGCCCCGGCCACGTGCCGATGCACAAGATCAAGATCAACATGGACAAGCAGCTCAAGGAGTGCGGCGAAGCCCCGTTCTACACGCTTGGGCCGCTGACGACCGACATCGCGCCGGGCTACGACCACATCACGTCGGGGATTGGTGCGGCCATGATCGGCTGGTTCGGCTGCGCCATGCTCTGCTACGTCACGCCGAAGGAGCATCTGGGCCTGCCCGATCGCAACGACGTCAAGGTCGGCGTCATCACCTACAAGATCGCCGCCCATGCCTCCGATCTCGCCAAGGGCCACCCCGCCGCGCAACTGCGCGACGACGCCCTCTCCCGCGCCCGCTTCGACTTCCGCTGGACCGACCAGTTCAACCTCGGCCTCGATCCGGATACGGCCAAGAACTTCCACGACGAGACGTTGCCGAAGGAAGCCCACAAGGTCGCGCATTTCTGTTCGATGTGCGGCCCAAAGTTCTGCTCGATGAAGATCACGCAGGACGTGCGGGACTATGCGGCGACGCTGAACGACCCGGCGAGTGTCGGGATGTCCATAAGCGGCACCATCGAGGATGGAATGGCGGCGATGAGCCAGAAGTTCAAGGAGATGGGATCGAGCGTGTATCTGGATGCGGATAAGGTGAAGGAGAGCAACCGGGTGCTATGAGGACGGCGCACGCATCCAGAAAGCAATGACCGACAGCCTGACCGGTGTCTGGGACGGCACCTTTGTTCAGCAGCAGGTAGGAATGGTCACGTTTCTGGCGACGCTCATCGAAACCGGTGGCGCGCTCACGGGAAACGTGACCGAACCCTGCACCGTGCCCGGCTGCCCGATCAGCACCCACAACGCATCGATTGCGGGCCATCGATCCGGCAGCACCGTGTCCTTCGTCAAACGCTACGAGCCGCCCGGCCACGGCTACACCACCGTCTCCTATGAGGGCACGGTCAATGCCGAGGCCACGGAAATCGATGGGCGCTGGAAGCTGCCGGGCACCGCGGTTTCGGGGACGTTTTTGATGGTGAGGTCGAGCAAGCCTGCGGAGGCGGTTGCGGCCGAAGAACGGGCGAAGGAACCGGTACGGTAGAAAGTTCCCTTCCGCCCTCTCTAAATCATGACCGGACCTGACCGGGAGGTCTCGCGCAAGCCTGGCTTTCTTTCACACATCTCGCATTTACTTTTATACTACCTATAGTAGTATTATTGATTATTGCTCTTACTTGTAGCTCTTGGAGAATTGAAGATGATTGATCGATATTCGAAACTGACCCTGACAGTTATTGCTGCTGCACTGTCCGTAATTGCGGGCCAACAGCTCTTCCAGACAGCAGTTGCGCAGGACGGCGCAGCGTGTGGAACGACCACGCCGTGTATGGTCGTCAATGCTTATTGGGACGACAATTCTTACAGATGGAAGCGATGCGACACTGGCGATAGGGCCTGCTACGTAGTCGCAGTCAAAAAGTGACTATGATCCTCACAAGTCTTGCTGAGCATGCATAGCCCGGATGAGCGAAGCGAAATCCGGGTCCAATACTGCGCTCATGCGGACTACGACCGTGCCGGCCATGCTGCGCAATACGGTTGTGGTGTTCGGCAGCGAGCGTTTTCTGGTGAAGGCGACCGGCAAGGAATGGGCGGTCGATTGGATGCAGGTGCACGAGGTGCGGGACGGGCGGATCGTCCGGTTTCGCGAATATACGGATACGGCCGCGATCGCGGAGGCCTATGCCTGATAGTTTCGCCAACGCGTGTACTCGAGCCGATTAGATTACCTTGACTTGTACGTTGGCCCGACCAAAAATGTTCGTAGAGCTGCATTTCCGCTCAGCTCTGGGGACGAGGGGCGTTGTGAAATTTCTGAATGTCGCGTCGGCTCGATCCGCGCGTGTGCTTGCTGCTGGGCTGGCACTCAATCTGCTCACCGCCTGCTCGGCAGTCCACAATCAAACCGTTGGGGCTGCCGCAACTTTTGTCCCCGCCCCGCCCAGGGCCGGCTACGCAACTGTGTACATTGGACGCCCCTTTACCTTTCACACCAGCGTATTTGCGCTTCCTATCGAGGTCGATGGCAAGCGGCTGACGTCGCTTCCTCCCGGGCAGTATGCGACTGTCGAGCTGCCACCCGGCCGGCACAGCGTTGGTTCGCCAAACGAGTATTGGACACGCGTCATCTCGGGAGTACCGCATCCCGCCGAATTCGTGGTGGAGGCAGGAAAGTCCTACTACCTGCTGCCCAAGCGCTGGGGCGAAGATTCCGGTTATAGCTACACGATGGTCGGATCGGTCGTCGTCCCGCAGAAGACCGCGGTCGCTCACAGTACGTTTTCAGTACAGGCCGCTGCAGCGAACGACGCGCCGCCACCCGAATTCAGGCAACTCAACTTCGCCAAGGCTCAATAGCGGAGCGTAGTCCGGGTGGACGCGGCAACATCCGGGGGTTGTGTTCGCTGTGCAGATCGCCACGTTACGCAGAACGAATTTCCCGAAATGATAACAAGCCACCTTGTCGATACCCAGCCTGCTGCATAAACGCGCCCGATGGTTTGTAGCTCTGGCATGGCTGCTGCTGGTGCTGTCCGTTCTTGCCTACTTCATTGTAGGCATCGGCTCGGCGATCAATGCTCGCTATCACCCGCAGCATGAGTGGGTAAGCTACGATCGCGCGCTCGTTCATTTGCTTCAATGGGTTTTCTGGATTGCCGCGGCGGCTGCCGTAGGCTCGTCGCTCGCGCTGGTCCTGCGCAGGCGCGTTGCAACGTCGGCGTTTGTCGTCGCGTGCTGGGTCGGGCTCGTTATCGGCGGCACGGTGTATCTGAATTCTGTGCCCAGAGGTCCTCAACATTTCGACAGATACGCCGGAGAAATGCACTTCCGAATCCCTTGGCAATTCGGTCCAGAGGGGTACTCCAACGGCGTCGACATGTTTTTGTGCCTGGACACCCTGTCGGGTCGGTACGATGAGGCGTGCAGGCATGGAAGACAAAGCCAGCTCTCGATCTATCCCGCGATGGATCGCTTCATGGGCTTCGTTGCGGAAACGCCCTGGCAACGCCATCCGGAAAAATTCGCCGCGGCCGGCGTTCAGAGCGGGCATCAAGCCTATGTCCAGTCCATCCCTGCGGAAGGGCGTCGACCGGGGCTGACGCTCTATTACTTTCTGCGGAGCGATCCCGAAGGGAAGACACTTCGTACCGTCGAGTGCTTCGAGTCCGGTGGCTGCAATCACCATACAAGGCTGGAACGCTACATACTCTATTACACCGCCCCACGAACTGCCCTGCCCCAGTGGGAAGAGATGGATCGCAAGCTGAAATCACTCGTGGATTCGTGGGTCGTGCCATAGCTCACAGCAAGCGTAATCCGGATGAGCGATCCGTTGGCTCATGCTGTCTACGCGCTGATCGTGATATGGAACTGGAGCAGCGATCGCATCAACAACCACGAGCGGTGGCTATGTATCCCTATGTTCGCAGGCTCAACTTGAAAATTACGAGGCCCCTGCGCACGCGATTATCTGCCTGCTACCGAGCATATACTTCAGGGTGTATTGATTAATCTACAAAACTTTCCCGTGCTTATTAATCTTTCGTTAACCATTCGCGCCCACGCTTCCCTGCGGCTGGAGGGCTTGTGATTCCTGATGTTTCTGCTCCGCGTTTCGGAGCAAGCGTCGATCGGGAGGTGTTGATGCCCTGGGAATATTTTGACGTATATCTTGGCACGGACTGTGTTCCGGTAACCGAAATTCCGCTTTCGGATTCGCAAATCCGCCCACCCCACGAGATCGTGCCGATGCTGATCGGCTCGACGGTCGAGGCGATCGAACGCGAGCTCGTGCTGCAGACGCTGGCGCGCTGCCACGGCAATCGCACCCACGCCGCGCGCCTGCTCGGGCTTTCGGTGCGCACGATGCGCAACAAGATCAAGCAGTATGCGACCGATGGCGCCGAAATACCCGCGCACAATTAGGGCGTAGGCTGAGCAAAGCGACCTTGTCCCGCCGCGGCTTGGGGAGCGAAGGCGGAAGCGTGCCCACCATCACGAGCGCGGCGTGAACTGGTGGGCACGGCGCTTCCAGCGCCTTTGCCCACCCTACGGCTACGGAGTGCGTACTGATTGCCCTTCGCGCGAGCGCATTTACGCCCGCGCGTGCGACAAGCTTGGCACGAGGGGCAAATCACTTCGGATTTTCAGAAATCGTGTCAAGCCCGGGAATCAAAAATATTCCGCTTTCGTNCCGCATAACTCCGCCCATCTCACGGCAGATGAGGGGCGCTTCGCGATCGTCACGAACGTGCGGTGAGATGCGATGGACGCTGAATGCGCGCTAGACGTACGCGCAAGGCAGCGTACGGCGAAGTCGTGTGGTCCTGGCGTCGCGGTGCTGGCGTTAAGTTGGCGGTTGCGCATCGATCCAAATGGATCGAGCGCGGTGTCCCGCCGATGACGGAGGCAAGAAAGCCGTTCTCCGGGGAGAGCTCGTTATAAGCCGTAAAGCCATTGCGCAGGGAAGGCCGGGATGCTCCCGCTGTACCTNGCTCTTCGTGTGCACCCTGCACGCGAGACCGCGGGTGCGGCAAGCACCCGGTCTTCCCTGCGCCCTCTGTTCTCGGAGGGCAAACGAAGATGCAACCTCGGGCAGAACATGTCGCGAGATCGCGAAGTCATACTCCGCTGTCATCCCCCGCGAAGGCGGGGAACCCCAGTATTCCAGAGACGCCGGTGATTGAATCGAGGAACCGCGGCGTATTGGATCCCCGCATGCGCGGGGATGACGGTGGTTCGTTGCGGCGCTACCTCATAGGCAACGACTATACCTCGTCGCACAATCGGGCGGCACGATGCGCCTATTTGAAAATCAAATTGCGAAGTCACACTTCAATTATTTTTTTGTTTACCCGTCGAGATTGAAATGACGATGACTTATTTTCGACGCACGGAACGCCAAGAGATGAATTGAGATCGCGGAGTCGCAATAAAGATAAAGTCCGTGGCGGGGAAAGGGAAAACGTGGGTGAACTCCTGGGCTCGTTAGCATTTTCTCTGATCATCATCGCGCTGATCGCCGGCGCCTGGGCCTGGATTACGACGCTGTTCAGGAAAGGGATGATGGCGCTGCTCGGTTTCGACCGGATCTGCGTCCAGCAGTTCGAGACCGTGTTGCTCTACCGGAACGGGCGTTTTGAAAGAGCCCTCAACCCCGGCCCGCACCGCATCCGCACCGGCAGCCGTCAACTCGTGCGGATCGATCTGCGCCCGGAGGTGTTCCGGTTCAAGCAAGGCGCCGTCTCCGCCGACCGCTTTGCCCTCAACCTCATCTACGTCGTGCGGACCCAGATCATCGCCCCCCAAGCCTCGTTCGAAAGCACGCAGAGCTACCGGGACGAGGTCTGCATGCGCCTGCAATCGGTGGTGAAGGCGGTGTGCAGCCGCAAAACCCGCCTCGAAATCCAGATGGACCACCAGACCTTCAGCAACAGCGTCCAGAAGGCGGCCAGCCAGGTGTTTCGCTCGATCGGTTGCGAATGCCTGACCTTCGAGCTGATGCAGGTCGATATCACCGGCCTCGCCGTCGAGCTGGACAACAGGCGAGCCGGCGTAGCGGTGCATGCGCCCGTGGCCGTGGGTGAGAAAAGCGCGTTCGCTGCAATGTGAGTGATCGCGCCGGGTCCGACGGCCGATCGATCGTGCGCGCTGCAGCCGGTCGGGTGCCCGGAGTACCGTTGGGCCGTTACGGCACCGGACAGGAGGCGGCCCATGCTGCGCCGCTCCCGATTTCGATTGGATAATTCTACACCGGCGCGCCGGGCCGTATCGCGATGCCGGTACAGACTTGAGGGCCTGCGCAGCTCATCTGCGCAAGCCGAATGGCTTTCGGGATTGCACAAATGGCCGCAATGCCCAATTTTCCCGTATCGTCATTCATCCGGACATCCCTGACATGAGCCAGACCAAACTGTTCGAGCCCCTCAAGCTTGGCCCGATTACGCTGCCGAACCGCCTCGCGATGGCGCCGCTGACCCGCAACCGCGCGGTGCCTCCCGGCATGGTGCCGAGCCCGCTCGCGGTCGACTATTACGGCCAGCGCGCCTCGGCCGGATTGCTCATCACCGAGGCCAGCCAGGTCTCGCAGCAGGGCCAGGGTTATCAGGATACGCCCGGCATCTATTCCAAGGAGCAGGTCGAAGGCTGGCGCAAGATCACCGACCGCGTGCATGAAAAAGGCGGCCGCATCTTCATCCAGATCTGGCATGTCGGCCGCATCTCGCACACCACGCTGCAGCCCGGCGGCGGCAAGCCGGTGGGGCCGTCAGCGATCCGCGCTAAGGGCAAGACCTTCGTCAACGGCACCTTCACCGAAATCTCCGAGCCGCGTGCACTGGAGCTGTCGGAAATTCCAGGGATCATCGACGACTTCAAGCGCGGCACCGAGAATGCGCTGGCGGCCGGTTTCGACGGCGTCGAGATCCACGGCGCCAACGGCTATCTGCTCGACCAGTTCGCGAAAGACGGCGCCAACAAACGCGCCGACGCTTACGGTGGCGGAATCGAGAACCGCGCCAAACTGATGCTGGAAGTCTCGAAGGCGGTCGCCGCGGTCGCCGGCCCCGAGCGCACCGGCATCCGCATCTCGCCGGTGACGCCGGCCAACGATGTTTCCGACTCAAATCCGCAGCCGCTGTTCGATCACATCGTCGATGGGCTCAACGCGCTGAAGCTCACCTATATTCACGTCATCGAAGGCGCCACCGGCGGCCCGCGCGACAACGCGCCGTTTGACTACGCATCCCTGCGCAAGCGATTCAGCGGCGCCTATGTCGCCAATAACGGCTACGACTTCGATCTCGCGACAAAGGTGCTCGAAGCCGGCGCCGCCGATCTGATCGCGTTCGGAAAACCGTTCATCTCGAACCCGGATCTGGTCGAGCGTCTGAAGAAGGGCGCGCCGCTGAACGAGTGGGACAAGAATACGTTCTACGGCGGCGGCGCCAAGGGCTACACGGATTATCCGACGCTAGGAGCAGCGCAAGCGGCGGAGTAAAAGCACGACGCCCTCTCCCCGTCATTGCGAGCCAACGGGTCGCGCGAATGCGCGCCCGATGACNNNNGCGAAGCAATCNNCTGCTTGCCGAGGCATGGATTGCTTCGTCGCTTCGCTCCTCGCAATGACGGTGGTTAGATCGCTCCCGGCCCCTCCCCGGCACCAACCTCACGCCGACGCCCGCTTGCCTCCCTCGCTCGCCACCATCCGCTCGACGATGCGCCGCATTCGCTGGGGCGCCGCATCGATCGCAAGCCGGATCGATTTAGCGTTGGGCCGCGCCTGCGCGACCTCTTCGATACGCTCCAGAATCTCCTTGTCCTCGTTGAAGGCGATCCGGAAATCGGCATGCAGGCGCTGATCGGTCTCGGAATCGTCGAGCGCGAAATTGCGGACATGGAGCCAGTGGTCGATGCAGACATGCTCGTCCACCGGTGTAATGAAGTGGCAGGCAAAGATCCGCAATCCCGCGCCGCGGTCCTCTGGTCTTGCAATCGCACCGGCGTCCGCGCTGCCGAAATCGATCACCGCGATGCAGGGCGCGACATAGTCGTAATAGTGCCAGCGGTCCACATTGCCGCTGAAATTGCCGTATTTGGCAAACAGCGGAATCGCCGGCGCGTCCCTGATCCAGCGCCACACCAGCACGCCGCGCTCGCCAAACGTATGCTCGACCGGAATCTCCTCACTCGCCGCATTGCCCAGCGTCGACAGGTGCACGAAGCTGACATGCGCGGGATCGCAGAGATTGTCGGCGAGGTTGAGGTAGTTGGTGTCAATCCACAGCGCGTCGCCCTCGGCCGCGTGCCAGCCGGCCTGGCCGAACTGCGGAAGATCGTAGATCAGCGACGGATCGGCCAGCGCGGGATCGCCGGGCCAGATCCATACCAGTCCCATCCTCTCCTGCAGCGGATAGGACGGCACCCGCGCATTCGGCGGAATGGTCGGCTGCCCGGGAATGCGGACGCAGCGTCCGTCACGGCCGAAGGTCATGCCGTGATAGCCGCATTCGATGGCGTCGCCCTTGAGCTTGCCCATCGAGAGCGGCGCGAACCGATGCGGACACATGTCGTCCAGCGCGACCGGCTCGCCGGCCTCGCTGCGATAGACGACGAGATCCGCGCCGAGAATACGATGGCGCGACAAGGCGCGCGTCACGTTGCGCGACCAGGTGAGCGGGTACCAGGTATTGCGGGGAGCGAGCAGATTCATGGCATGAAATCCGAATTGTCAGTTCTTCAGTTTGGCCAGCACTTCGGCGTCGGCGGGCTGGAAGTCGGCGCCGTCGACATAGCGCCAGTCGGTCATCACCCCCTGCCCGTCCCGCACCGCGAGCTTGCCGATATAGACGCCCATGGTCGACTGGTGGTCGATGGCACGGAAGGCGATGTTGCCGACGGGTGTGTCCGCCTTCAGTTGCTCGGTGGCCTTGATCAAATCGTCGGCCTTGGTCGAGCCGGCGCTCTCGATCGCCTTCGCCAGCATGATCGTGTTGATGTAGCCGATCAGCGCGCCGATGTTCGGCGTCTCCTTGAAGCGGCCGACATAGGCCTTGAGGAACGCGTCATGCGCCGGCGTCTTGATCTCGCCTGGGGGATAGCCGGTGACCAGCCATCCGGCCGGCGCCTCGTCCTTGAGCGGCGCCAGATATTCGGGCTCGCCGGCAAGAATGCTGACGACGGCGCGGTTCGCAAAGGCGTTGCGGGTCGTGCCCTCGCGCACGAGCTTGGCGAGATCGGAGCCGAAGGTCGCGTTGAACACCGCTTCGGGATTGGCCGCCGACATCGCCTGCACGATCGCCCCGGCATCGACCTTGCCGAGCGGCGGCCATTGCTCGGAGACGAACTCGACATCCGGGCGCAGCCGCGTCAATTCGCGCTTGAAGCCTGCCACGGCCGCCTGGCCGAACTCGTAGTTCGGCGCGATCGTCGCCCAGCGCCGCGCCGGATATTTGGCAGCCTCCTTCGCCAGGATGGAAGCCTGGGTGTAAGTGCTCGGCCGCAGCCGGAAGGTATAGCGGTTCCCCTTCTCCCAGATCAGCGCATCCGTCAGCGGCTGCGACGCCAGAAAGTAGATCTGCTTCTGCCTGGCGAAGTCGGCGACCGCAAGCCCGACATGAGAGAGGATGGTACCGGTCAGGAGATCGACCTGTTCCGCCTCGACGAGTTGCGCCGCCGCGGTGATCGCGACATCGGGCTTGCCGGCGTCGTCCCGGGAAATGATCTCGAGCTTGCGGCCGAGCACGCCGCCCTTGCCGTTGATCTCGTCGCGGGCGAGTTCCCAGCCCTGGCGATAGCCGCGGGTGCCGATCGGAAGCGCCGAATAACTGGAAATCTCCCCGATCTTGATCGGCGGCGGGTCGGCCGCGAGGGCTGTGCCGCCGGCTGCGACCCAAGCAAGTACGACCAGTTGCAAGGCACCTGACAACCGCATGCCACCCTCCGCCATTGGGGATCAGCTTATGTATGTAGTACTTACTACATATCGAATACCCGCTTAGAGGGATTGTCAACGGCCAAAAAACGGCAGGGCTTGCCAAAAAGCAGGCAGGGCCCATCCTGCCGAATGTGATTTGCGAAGGTGCGCCATGGCGAACGAGACAGAAGCTTCCGGACGCGAGCCCAGTGCTCGCGCGCGAACGGCAGCCCCGCGCAAGAAGACGGCAAAACCCCGCCGGCGGACGCGAGCGCCGGACCAGACGCGCGAGGCACTATTGCGCGCGGCGGTCGCCGAATTCGCCCGCGAAGGCTATGGCGGCGCCCGTGTCGATCGCATCAGCAAGGCGGCCAGGAGCAACGACCGCATGCTCTATTACTATTTCAAGAGCAAGGAGAAGCTGTTCCACCATGTGATCGAGCATTGCTATGCCGATCTCGTCTCGCGCGAGGAGGCGCTTGACCTCGACTTCGCCCGGCCGCGCGAGGCGCTCGCCGCCCTCGTCGCGTTCAACTGGAACTACTATTGGGAGCATCCGGAGCTGCTAAGCATCCTCGCTTCCGAAAACCTGTTCAAGGGACGCCACGTCAAAAACAACATCCGCCGCAGCTTCGCCAACACACAACTCGGCATGCTCAACCGGGTGATCGAAGGCGGGATCAAGCTCGGCATTTTCAAACCGGATTGCGACAGCTTCCATATCTACCTCTCGATCCTGTCGCTGACCTATTTCTACCGCGCCAATCTCTACACGCTGTCGAGCTACATGCAGATCGACCTTGCCGAGGATGGCCGGCGGAAAGCCTGGCTCGCACATGTGCAGGCGATGATCGACGATCTGGTGCGGCGGAGGGATTGAGGGGCGTAAGCAGAGGCGCTCCCTCGTCCGTCATTGCCTGCGACAAACGCGAAGCGTTTGTGCAAGGGAGCGAAGCGANCTTCAGCAAGCGGCGAGATGGATTGCTTCCGCCTTCGCTAGAGCTACGGCGGACAAGTCGCTCCGCTCGCAATGACGGCAGGCACGAAAAAGGCCGGGATCGCTCCCGGCCTTTCGTTTATCTCCGCTCGTCACGCCCCGCGAATGCGGGGCATCCGATAACCGCGGCCGTCAGAAGCGAAAGGCCGCGGCGTACCGGACCGTCCGAGGACGATGACGCCGGGGGATCACTTCGCCTCGGCGCGCTTGGGCGGGGTGGCCGGCCACGACTTCACCAGCGTGTCGTAGTCGACGGTTTCGCCCTTCGGCTTTTCGTTCGCCAGCTTGCGCTGGGGAGCGACGTTGCCGTCCTTTTCGGACTTCTTGAACCAGAACTCGGCCGTCTCCTTCTTGTTCAGCTTCGGCCCGCAGGCGCCCTGCACGCCGGACTTCTCAAGACGTTCGAGCACCGAGTCCTGCGCTGCGGCCAGCGCATCCATCGCCGCCTGCGGGGTCTTCGCACCGGACGACGCATCGCCGATGTTCTGCCACCACAATTGCGCGAGCTTCGGATAGTCAGGTACGTTGTTGCCGGTCGGGGTCCACTGCACGCGCGCGGGCGAACGGTAGAACTCGATCAGGCCGCCGAGCTTCGGCGCGCGCTCAGTAAAGGACTTATCCCAGATGTCGGATTCACGCACGAAGGTGAGACCGACATGGCTCTTCTTCAAGCTGACCGTCTTGGAGTTGATGAACTGCAGATAGAGCCAGGCTGCCTTGCGGCGATCGGGCGGGGTCGACTTCAACAGCGTGGCGGAGCCGGCGTCCTGGTAGCCGAGCTTCATGCCCTCTTTCCAGTACGAGCCGTGCGGCGACGGCGCCATGCGCCATTTCGGCGTGCCGTCCGCGTTCACGACTGCAATACCCGGCTTCACCATGTCGGCGGTGAAAGCGGTGTACCAGAAGATCTGCTGGGCGATGTTGCCCTGCGCCGGCACCGGACCTGCTTCGGAGAAGGTCATGCCTTGCGCCTGCGGCGGGGCATACTTCTTCATCCACTCGAGATACTTGACGATCGAATAGACCGCCGCCGGGCCGTTGGTGTCACCGCCACGCTCGACGGACGAGCCGACGGGACGGCAGCCTTCCATGCGGATACCCCATTCATCGACCGGCTTGCCGTTCGGGATGCCCTTGTCGCCGTTGCCGGCCATCGACAGCCACGCGTCGGTGAAACGCCAGCCAAGCGAGGGATCCTTCTTGCCATAGTCCATGTGGCCATAGACCTTGACGCCGTTGATCTCCTTGATGTCGTTGGTGAAGAACTCGGCGATGTCTTCATAGGCCGACCAATTCACGGGAACGCCGAGATCGTAGCCATACTTGGCCTTGAACTTGGCCTTGTATTCCGGATTGGAGAACCAGTCGTAGCGGAACCAATAGAGGTTCGCGAACTGCTGGTCAGGAAGCTGATAGAGCTTGCCGTCCGGACCCGTGGTGAAGGATTTGCCGATGAAGTCGTTGACGTCGAGCTGCGGATTGGTGACGTCCTTGCCCTCGCCGGTCATGTAGTCCGACAGGATCACGGTCTGGCCGTAGCGGAAGTGGGTGCCGATCAGGTCGGAGTCATTGATCCAGCCATCATAGACGTTCTTGCCGGACTGCATCTGGGTCTGCAGCTTTTCGACGACGTCACCTTCCTGGATCAGGTCATGCTTGACCTTGATGCCGGTGATTTCGGTGAAGGCTTTCGCCAGGGTGCGCGATTCATATTCATGCGTCGTGATTGTTTCCGAGACGACGTTGATTTCCATTCCCTTGAAGGGTGCGGCGGCCTTTTCAAACCACTGCAGCTCCTTCAGCTGGTCCGCCTTCGACAGCGTCGAGGGCTGGAATTCGCTGTCGATCCACCTCTGATTGGTGGCGTCGTCCGCATGCGCGGGTGCCGCAATGGTCACGGAAGCCGCGATCAGCGCAGCCGCGCTGGTCATCGTCAGAAAGCTCTCCTTGGTCAACGGACCATTCCTTCCTCTCAAGCGTCGCATGTTGGATCCTCCGGTTGCAGCGACAAACACAAATTCAGGCCCGGGTTGATCCCGGATCTGCTCTTTTTCGCTTCCTAGACGGTGCGGAAAATCGCAACGGCCGAGACAAGCGAAATCAGGGTTGCGAGCCACAGGCTCGAAATCTCAACGCCCTCCCCGATCGGCAACGTGGCGATCGGATCGGTGCCGACAAAGGCGATCCACAGCAAATGGATGACGGCAGCCAGCACCAGCGAAATGAAAAGCCGGTCACCACGCGTGGTCGGAATGCGCAAGACACCGACGCGCTCGGCTTCGGGATAGGCGACGGCGAGCCAGGTCATGACGCCGAGCGTCAGCGCCAGCATCACGAAGAAGATCGCGGTCGGCAGCGTCCATGCCATCCATGCGATGTGTTCCATGGCTACACCCGTCCCAGCGCGAAACCGCGCGCGATGTAGTTGCGGACGAACCAGATCACCAGCGCGCCGGGGATGATGGTGAGTACGCCGGCGGCGGCCAAAAGCCCCCAGTCCATGCCGGCGGCGGAGACCGTGCGCGTCATGATCGCCGAGATCGGCTTGGCGTTGACCGACGTCAGCGTTCGCGCCAGCAGCAATTCGACCCAGGAGAACATGAAGCAGAAGAACGCCGCGACGCCGATGCCGCTGGCAATCAGCGGCACCAGGATCTTGGCGAAGAAGCGCGGGAACGAATAGCCGTCGAGGAATGCGGTTTCGTCGATCTCGCGCGGCACGCCCGAGACGAAGCCTTCGAGGATCCACACTGCAAGCGGCACATTGAAGATGCAGTGCGCCAGCGCGACCGCCCAGGGCGTATCGAACAGGTTGATCGCCGAATAGAGGTTGAAGAACGGCAGCGCGAACACCGCCGCCGGCGCCATGCGGTTCGACAGCAGCCAGAAGAACAGATGCTTGTCGCCGAGGAAGCGGTAGCGCGAGAAGGCATAGGCCGCCGGCAGCGCCACCGCGATCGAGATCACGGTGTTGATCAGGACGTAAGTCAGCGAGTTGATATAGCCGGAGTACCAGCTCTCGTCGGTGAAGATGCGCTTGTAGTTCTCCAGCGTGGGCTGGTGCGGCCACAGCGTCATGGTGGTGACGATCTCGGTATTGGTCTTGAAGCTCATGTTGACGAGCCAGTAGATCGGCAGCAGCAGGAAGATCAGGAACACCACCATGATGATGCGACGGCCGGGAATCGTGTTCATCACGCGGCTCCCTTTTTCTCGGGGCGCTCGGCCCCGGCGTTGGTCATAACAGTGTAGAACACCCAGCACACGATCAGGATGATCAGGTTATAGACCAGCGAAAGTGCTGCCGCCTTTCCGAGGTCGAACTGCCCGAGCGCGATCTTGACCAGCTCGATCGAGACAAAGGTGGTGGAATTGCCGGGACCGCCGCCGGTGACGACGAACGGCTCGGTGTAGATCATAAAGCTGTCCATGAAGCGCAGCAGCACCGCGATCAGCAGCACGCGGTTCATCTTGGGCAGCTGGATCGCCTTGAACACCGCCCAGCGCGAGGCGCCGTCGATCTGCGCCGCCTGGTAATAGGCGTCGGGGATCGACTTCAAGCCGGCATAGCACAACAGCGCGACGAGGCTGGTCCAGTGCCAGACGTCCATCACGATGACGGTGGCCCAGGCATCGAACTCGTTGGAGACGTAATTATAGTCGATGCCGAGACTGTTCAGCGTATAGCCGAGCAGACCGATGTCGGGCCGGCCGAAAATCTGCCAGATCGTTCCGACCACGTTCCACGGAATCAGCAACGGCAGCGCCAGGATGACGAGGCAGACGGCGACGGTCCAGCCCTCGCGCGGCATCGACAGCGCCACGACGATGCCGAGCGGCACCTCGATCGCCAGGATGATGGCGGAGAACAGCAGGTTGCGGCCGAGCGAAGCCAGGAAGCGGCCACCGAGATCGGTCGAGGGATCGAGCAGCTCCTTGAACCAGCCGACGCCGTTCCAGAAGAACTGATTGTTGCCGAACGTGTCCTGCATCGAATAGTTCACGACCGTCATCAGCGGCAGGATCGCGGAGAACGCGACCACCGCGAATACCGGCAGCACCAGGAACCAGGCTTTCTGGTTGATGGTCTTGTCCATCAGGCAACCCCCTCGACCAGACGGCTGTCGGCATACACATGAACATGGGCGGGATCGAACACGAGCCCGACCGAGTTGTCGGACGCGGAGAATCCCGGCGGCACGCGCGCGGCGAATTTGGCATCGCCGATCCGCACGCGGGCAAAACGCGCCCGGCCGAGGTCATCGATGCGCTCGATATTGGCCGCCAGCAGGCCCGACGCGGGAGCGGCGATATTGACGAATTCCGGCCGCACGCCGATCTCGATCTTCGCGCCCGCCGGCAGCACGCCGTAATTGCGGTGCAGGCCGATGACGTGGCCATCGATCCGCGCCTCGTGCCCGCTCACGACAGCCGGCACGATGTTCATGCCGGGCGAGCCGATGAAATAGCCGACGAAGGTATGCGCGGGCTTGTCGAACAGTTCGGCCGGCGTACCGCTCTGCACCACGCGGCCGTCATGCATGACGACGACGGTGTCGGCAAAGGTCAGCGCCTCGGTCTGGTCATGGGTGACATAGATCATCGTGAGGTCGAGCTCGCGATGCAGCGCCTTGAGCTTCGAGCGCAACTGCCATTTCAGCTCGGGATCGATCACCGTCAACGGCTCGTCGAACAGCACGGCGGCGACGTCGGAGCGGACGAGGCCGCGGCCGAGCGAAATCTTCTGCTTGGCGTCGGCGGTCAGGCGCGTCGCCTTGCGGTCGAGATAAAACGTGAGGTCCAGGAGATCGGCGATCTGCCTCACCCGCGCCTCGACCTCGGCCTTCGGCACGCCGCGATTCTGCAGCGGGAATGCGAGGTTCTGCCCGACCGTCATGGTGTCGTAGATCACCGGAAACTGGAACACCTGCGCGATATTGCGCTTCTGGGTTGACAGCGGTGTGATATCGGCGCCGTCGAACAGGATCTTTCCGCGCGACGGCGTGACGATGCCGGAAATCAGATTCAGCAGGGTGGTCTTGCCGCAGCCGGAGGGGCCGAGCAGCGCATAGGCGCCACCCTGCCGCCAGGTCATGGTGACAGGCTTCAGCGCGAATGATTCCGGCGGCGCATCATTGCCGCTGTAGGAGTGCGCTAGATCGACGAGATCAATGCGGGCCATGTCGCATCTTCCTCAAGCGCTCGACCTTTTTGCTGCGTTTTCTTCACGCGAAGCGCGATGCCCTTCGCTTGAAAACGCTTTGCCCGGCGCGGCGACCAGACGGTCGGCGGCGTCGAACACGAAGACATTGTCGGGATCGAGCACGGCATCGAGCACATGGCCGGGCTCGTATTCATGCACGCCCGGCAGCACCGCAACCCAGTTCGACGCATCGCGATTGAGATGCACAAAACTTTCCGAACCGGTGATCTCGGTCACGGTGACGGTGGCGTGAAAGGCGTGGCGGCCGGCGACGCCGTTGGCCACTTCGAGCTGATGGGCGCGGAAGCCGACGCGATACGGGCCGTCGGCAAGCTGCGCGTAGAGCCCAGTGGCCGGCGCCTGGATGCCGCCGGCATACTGCACGGAACCATTCTTCTTTTCGATACCGACGATGTTGAGCGGCGGATCGGAGAACACCTGCGCCACCCGCAGCGTGTCGGGCTGGCGATAGACTCTTGAGGTGTCGCCGGCCTGCAGAACCTGACCTTCCCACATGCAGACGGTATTGCCGCCGAGCAGCAGAGCTTCCGAGGGTTCGGTCGTCGCATAGACGAAGATCGAGCCCGACGCCTCGAAGATGCGCGGCAATTCGGCGCGCAGCTCCTCGCGCAGCTTGTAATCGAGGTTGGCAAGCGGCTCGTCGAGCAGAACGAGGTCGGCGCCCTTGACGAGTGCGCGCGCGATCGCCGTGCGCTGCTGCTGGCCGCCGGAAAGCTGCAATGGCGTGCGCTTCAGATAAGGCTCGAGCCGCAGCAGCTTCGCGGCTTCCTGGACCCGCCGGTCGATTTCCTCACGCGGCCTGCCCTGCACCCGCAGGGGCGAAGCGATGTTCTCGTAAACCGTCAACGAGGGATAGTTGATGAACTGCTGATAGACCATCGCGACCGAGCGCCGCCGCACATCGGCGCCGGTGACGTCATTGCCGTCGACCAGCACGCGGCCAGTCGCAGGCTTATCCAGACCGGCGAGCAGCCGCATGATCGACGTCTTGCCCGACAGCGTCGGTCCAAGCAGCACACTCAGCGTGCCGCGTTCCAGCGTCAGCGAGACGTCGCGAATGGTCGCCATGCCATCCACGGTTCGCGTGACATGTTCGAGCGTGACGCTCATGGCCGCCCTCCCGCTTCACGCAAGGGACGTTCGCCGGAGCCGCTGTTGGCCTTGATCCATTCGTCGAGCACGGCGATTTCGTCTGATGACAGCCGTAGGCCGAGCTTGGACCTCCGCCACACCACGTCTTCGGCGCTGCAGGCCCATTCGTTCGAAATCAGATAACGAACCTCGCTTTCGGTCAGCGTAGCGCCAAACGACTGGCCGAGGTCGGCGAATGACTTCGCATTGCCGAGCAATTTTGTCGCACGCGTGCCATAGGCATGCGCGAGCCGGTTGGCGTGGGCGGGCTCGAGGAACGGATATTTCCGCGTCAGTTCCGCCGTCAGCGCAGCGACCGCGGAAACGTCCATGTCGCCGCCGGGCAGCGGCGCCTTACCGGTCCACCCATCTTTCTCTTTCGCACTGCGCAGGTAGGGCGCGAGCCGCTCCAGCGCCTCTTCCGCCAGACGACGATAGGTCGTGATCTTGCCGCCATAGATCGACAGCAGCGGCGCGCCGCCGGGCGTATCGAGTTCGAACACGTAGTCGCGGGTCGCCGCTTTCGCTTCGCTGGCGCCATCGTCATAGAGCGGGCGGACGCCGGAATAAGTCCACACGACATCCGCGGGCAGCACCGGCTTTTTCAGGTACTCGCTGGCCGACGCACAGAGATATTGAATCTCCTCGGGGCTAGCCTTTACCTTGGCCGGATCGCCGTCATAGTCGCGATCGGTGGTGCCGATCAGCGTGAAGTCGTCCTGATAGGGAATGACGAAGATGATGCGGCCATCCGCATTCTGGAACATGTAGGCGCGGTCGTGATCGTAGAGCTTGCGCACGACGATGTGGGAGCCCTGCACCAGCCGCACTTTTGCGCGCGCGTTGACGCCCGAGCCCGACGAGAGCACCTGCTCGACCCACGGGCCGCCGGCATTGACCAGCGCGCGCGCCTGGATGGTGGTGCGCACGCCGCTGATCATGTTCTCGACGGTGAGGTGCCAGATGCCCTCAACCTGCCTGATCTCGACCGCGCGCGAGCGGGTCTGGATTTCCGCGCCACGGTCCGCCGCATCGCGCGCAGTCAGCACGACGAGACGCGCGTCATCGACGAAGCAGTCGGAATATTCGAAACCGCGCTTGTAGCGGTTGGCGATCAAGGGTTTGCCCACTTCGTCATGGACGAGATCGACCGAACGGGTGGGCGGCAGCAGGTGGCGGCCGCCAATATGGTCGTACAGGAATAACCCTAGCCTGAGCAGCCAGGCTGGGCGCAGGCCTGAATGGTGCGGCAAAACGAAACGAAGGGGCCTGATAATGTGGGGCGCGATCTGCCAGAGAATTTCCCGCTCGATGAGCGCCTCGCGGACCAGACGAAACTCGTAATATTCAAGATAGCGCAAGCCGCCATGCACGAGCTTGGTCGACCAGGATGACGTCCCGCTCGCCAAGTCATTCATTTCACAAAGGAAAACGGAATTGCCCCGGCCCACCGCGTCGCGCGCGATGCCGCAGCCATTAATACCGCCTCCGATAATGGCGAGGTCGAATATCCGATCCAACAGACGCTTCCCCGGCGATCGCCTCTTCACTTCGGCGATTTTACTTTCGGATGGGAGTTAATCACAAACAAAAACGAAAGCAAGACGAAAGCGAAGTGAAAGTGGAACCGGGCGTGGAGAATTCTCGCTGCTGATTTGGAGCGGGGCTGGCAGCCGGGCTTTCATCCTTCGAGACGGCGCTTGGCGCCTCCTCAGGATGAGGTCTGACATGTGCACCGTTGAGAATCTCAGACCCTCATGGTGAGGAGCCGCGTAGCGGCGTCTCGAACCATGTGGCCGAGCTGACAGTACGCGACGCTGCTACTTCAACCGCACCAGTGAAGCGGTCTCACCCGTGTCACTCGGCTCGTCGATATCCGCCGCCGGCTTGTCCATCGCCTCGACCACCTCGATGCCGCGGTGGTGGCAGATGTTGGCAAGACTTGCCGGCAGCGGCGCGTCGGTGACAAAAGTCTGAATCTGGCTGAGATGGGCGATGCGCACCGGCGCGCTGCGGCGAAGCTTGGTCGAGTCCGCGACCAGCATGACGCTGCGCGCATTGGCGATGATGGCTTGGGCCGCCTGCACTTCGCGATAGTCGAAGTCGAGCAGCGCGCCCTCCTCGTCGATCGCGGATGCGCCGATGATGGCGTAATCGACCTTGAACTGGCCGATCAGGCTGATCGCGGTCGAGCCGATCACCGCGCCATCGGCGCGGCGCACCGCGCCACCCGCCACGATCACCTCGATGCGCGGATGCCGATAGAGCAGCATCGCGACGTTGAGGTTGTTGGTGATGACGAGCAGATCTTCGTGCGAGGTCAGCGCGCTGGCGACTTCTTCGGTCGTGGTTCCGATGTTGATGAACAGCGAGCAGCCGTTCGGAATCCGCGACGCCGCGGCAATGCCGATCGCCCGCTTCTCCTCCGCCGCCACGAAGCGCCGCGCCTCGTAGGCGAGGTTTTCGACGCCGGAGGCGATGATCGCGCCGCCATGGATACGGGTCAGCGAGCGCTGGTCGCAGAGGTCGTTGAGGTCCTTGCGGATGGTCTGCGCCGAGACCTCGAAGCGTTTGGCGAGGTCTTCCACCATCACCCGGCCAAAGGCGCGGGCGATGTTGAGGATTTCAGTCTGGCGGTGGGACAGTCCGGCCATGGCGGCACCCTTGGATACTTTGGGGCACAACGACAGTTTGAGGCACAAAGTTGCCGTCATGGTGCGGCTGATTGGCGCCGCGGTCAACGAGGGAGATCGGCCGCACGGGGAGCCGGCGGGCCGAAACAGGGAAACTGGTTAAGGCAAGCGAAGTGGTACGCGGCGCTCGACAAAACGACAGATGGCTGAAAGAGTGCCGCACAACTCAAAAAATGGAGGAAACCATGAACATCGATCGACGTCAGCTCGCCCTGCCCGCACTCGCGCTTGGGCTCCTGAGCGTCGTCCCCGCCTTTGCCGGTGCGGACGAGGATGCCGTCGCGAAGAATGTCGAAACCTTCCGCGCGGGACAGGCTGCCGGCAATGCCGAGGCAATCGCCTCGCTCTGCGCCGACGACCTTAGTTACAGCCACTCGAACGCCAAGGTCGACACCAAGGCGTCGCTTCTCGATGGCATCGCCAAGGCCAACTACAAATGGACGTCGCTCGAATACAAGGATCCCACGATCCGCGTCGTCGGCCCGACCGCCATCGTGCGCTTCAACTTCGTCGGCGAGCAGGAGTTCACCGACGGCAAGAAGACGCCGCAGAACCTGCACATCCTGATGAACTGGCAGAAGCAGGGCAACGACTGGAAACTGCTGTCGCGGGCAGCCACCAAGCTCTGACCGCTGCACACGACCGGCGCTGGCGGTTAGGCCGCCAGCGTCACCCCGCTGACGAGCTCCCGTGCGGCACGCTCAGCCTCTCGCGCGTTGCGAAATATCCGCCCTTCCAGCTGGTTGAAACGGTGCGAGGCGGCGAAGAAGCAAAAGCCGCCAGGCGTGCGCACGACAATCCCCGCCGGCTGTGAGCCGACTTCGATAATGTAAGTGTCCGACATGACCCAGCCTCTGATTTCTTCCGGGCTTACAACAAGTTGCAGGGCCAATTGTTCCCGCTTCACCGTTGCGTCGTGAGGCCAAATTATGTCAAAGCTGGACGCGGAATACGCAAGCGAATCGTCCAATGGCCGGAGAACTGACATGATGCCGAAATTCGCGCTCTCGATCGTGGTCGCCCTTGCGGTTTGCGCGCCGCTCCAGGAGGCTGCGGCGCAGGAAAGCACGCTCGGTGGCGCGCTGTTCGGCGGCGCTGCGGGCGCGATCGTTGGCGGCGCGCTGGGTGGCAGCCGCGGGGCCGCGATCGGCGCCATCGT
>NZ_LLYB01000074.1:0-184 GCF_001440475.1 Bradyrhizobium lablabi
GCGCAGCTTGTCCCAGGCGCCCGAAAGCGTCATCAGGCCGTTGATCATGCCGCCCCATGACGGCATCCACAGCATGATCGAGAACGTCATGCCGAGCGTCTGCGCCCAGTCCGGCAAAGCCGTGTAGTGCAGATGGTGCGGACCGGCCCAGATGTAGAGGAAGATCAGCGACCAGAAATGGATG
>NZ_LLYB01000074.1:196-47456 GCF_001440475.1 Bradyrhizobium lablabi
ATAGGAATAGATCGGCCGATCCGCGCGCTTCGGAATGAAGTAGTACATGATGGCGAGGAAGCCGGCGGTCAGGAAGAAGCCGACGGCGTTATGCCCGTACCACCACTGGAACATAGCGTCCTGGACACCAGCCCAGGCCACGTAGGACTTCGAGCCGAATATCGAGACCGGAACGGCAGGATTGTTGCCGAGATGCAGCACGGCGATCGTGACGATGAAAGCCAGATAGAACCAGTTGGCGACGAAGATATGCGGTTCTTTTCGCTTGATGATGGTCNCAGGAAGACCAGCAGGTAGACCACCCAGACGATCGTCAGCCACAGGTCCGCGTACCATTCCGGCTCGGCATATTCCTTGGATTGGGTGACGCCGAGCAGATAGCCGGTGCCGGCGACGAGAATGAAATAGTTGTAGCCGATGACGACGAACCAGGGGGCCAGATCGCCCGCCAGGCGCACGCGGCAGGTCTTCTGCACGACATAGAGCGAGGATGCGATCAGCACGTTGCCGCCGAAGGCGAAGATGACAGCCGACGTATGCAGCGGCCGCAAGCGGCCGAAGCTGGTCCATGGCAGATCGAAATTAAGGGAGGGCCATGCGAGCTGGGATGCGATCAATAGTCCGACCGCAAATCCCGCGATGCCCCAGATCACCGACATCACGGCCGAGAACTTGATCGGGCCCATGTTGTAGTTGGGCCGGCCGTTGATTTCCTGCGGCAGCAGCGACGGGCGGGCAAAGTAGCGGTTGCCGATAGCAACGACCGCCCAAAGGCTGGCGGCGGACGACAGCGCGGCATGGAATGCAAACGCCGTATCCTGCGCCTTGGCAACGGCCAACAGGCACAAAAACGCGGTTAGCGAAAAGACCATCACCAGACCGGCCTCGCCGTGCGTCATCGATTTTGCGGTTGAAGATTGGGTCATGAGCTAGCTTCTCTTCTGCGGATGCCAGGTCTCACTGATCACACGATCGCGATTGGCAAATTGATCGAAGTCAATTTTCTCGCGGTTTTGCGCAGTTCGAGGAGATGCTGGTTGGGCTGAGAGTGAATTCAGCAACAGGACGGACCAATCGGCAGATAAGCCTGCGTTGCGTTCGCGCGTTCCGGAGATACATCGGCCTTGCTCGGGCGTCGCTTCGCGGCAGAAGCAACCCGTTCGGGCGAAACCCCGCAAAGCTCCGCGCGCGCAATGCCTTTCCGTCCCGACGGATATGCGAACCTGGCGGCCATTGACCGCCATTGGCGACCAATCGCGGCGGTCAATCCTCTCGTATGGGCGTTCATGATTGTCACAACGACCTCGATAATCACGCGCGACAAGAAGCAAGGCCGCGCCCTACCCTTGACGTCCATCAAGCGGGATCGGCAGCCTTGCTGGATCGCGCCCTGTCGGCGCCGGCGATGGAATCGTCGTTATCAGAACGCGCGGCGCTTGGCGGCAGAGGGGTCGGCCAATCGTTTCGTGCGGGTTTGCAGATCACCCCAGAACAGCACCCCGGCAAACAGCACGAACATCGTGACGACGAAGACGGTAACGAGCACTGAATCGGTTGGCATGCGGTCGATCTCCACGTGATGGAGGCAGCATGCACGCGGGCCTCAATCCCGGCTTTGACCAGGATCAAATCCACCGCGATTTACGCAGGATTTCTCATGCCGCTGCCATGGCCGCAGCCCGGCTCGCGTCCAATAAGCGGACGCCACCCGCGACGATGATGAGCATCTTCTCGCGCTCGAACCGGGTGAGCGTCCGGCTCACGGTTTCGATCGTCAGCCCCAGATAATCCGCAATATCCTGCCGACTCATCGGCAGCGCAATGGTCTGGCGCTCGTCGCCGATGTGGACCAGGCGCTTTCGCCAGCCGAGAAGGAAGGATGCAACCTTCTCCTCCGCGGTGCGACGGCCCAGGAGCAGCATCTGCTCCTGTGCCAGCATCAGTTCCCGCGCCGCGAACTCGTTGATCCGAATCAGGAAGTGCGGCCTCTGCTCGATGAAATGCGCGAACACTTCCCTGGAGAAGCGGCATACGGTGAGGGAGTCGACTGCATCCGCCGAGAAGCTGTAGCGATCGGCGGGGGGCGNCCCGGCAGCGCAAAGCCGACGACCTGACGCCGTCCATCCGGCAACAGCTTGTACAGACGCGCGACACCCGCCGTCACGTTGTGGACCGAATGCGCGAGCTGGCCTGCCGTGAACAGCGCCTCGTTGGGAGCGAGATGAACGTGGCGGGCGATCCGCTCGAACTCGGCAAGGTCGGTCTGATCAAGCGCGCCGCAGATGCTGAGCGAGCGAACGGTGCAGGCCGAACAGCGGCCGAAACTTGCCCGGTTGGGAGAAATGGTTCGTATCATTTGCCGCTGTCCGTTCAAGCGCTGGATTGACGCCCACCCCCCGATCATGGCCGACGCTCAGGACCTCGGAGATATAGTTCATTGTAGCTGATACAGCGTGGGCTGGTTGATCCAGGTCAAATTCGCCGACGATTAACCCTTCACAATGGGAGCTAGCTGGAGAATCCATTCGCTACGGAGTTGGAACTACGATGATCGGACGAATCCTGATGCCACTGGCGTTCACGTTGATCTCGTTGGTGCCGGCAGCGGCTGCTTCACCTCAGGAGCAGCGTGGCAAGACCTTCGCGTTGAACAATTGCGCGCGCTGCCATTCGATCGACAAGGTCTCGCCGAGCCCGCTCAAGATCGCGCCGCCCTTCCGGACACTGCACAAGCGCTATCCCGTCGAATCTCTCGGCGAAGCGCTGGCTGAAGGTATTCAGACGGGCCACCCAACCATGCCGGAGTTTCAGCTCGACCCGGACCAGATTGGCGACCTGCTGGCGTATCTGAAGACGCTCGAATAGACGGGCCTCGCCCTCAGGTGAGCTAGCAACGCCTCGCTCGCCTAGTTCACCTGCACCGTCCACGCGATCATGTCCTTCGCGATCCGGCCGAACGCTGCGCTGAACGCAGCAACGGCTTCGGGTGGGGTGACGGAAGCAAACGTCTCGCTTTGCTCGAACAGCCGCGAGGCGACGACCTTGCCATTCTTGTCGACGATCCTCGCCGACAATCCGATCTCGGCGGCCGGTCCCTGTTCGACAGCGATACGGAACCGCCTGACGTCGATCAGTAACTGGAATTCGGTCTGCGCGACGTCGGCCATCCGCAGCGGCGCATGGGCGATGTCGTAGTTCTCAAAGCTTTCGATCAGCCGCGCCTGAATCAGTTTCGGCAGCGCATCGGCCCACATCGCTTCCGCAAATCCCGGATACTCCTGCGCCGGTGAGAACAGGAAGCGTTGCGTCTCCAGCATCGCAACTGCCGTCGGCTCCGGAATCGCCCATTGCACATTGATGACCTTACTCGCCGGTCCCGTATTCTGCAGCGCGGCGAGGTCATAGGTGATCTTTGGGGGCGGACTGGTGACGCCGGTCATCCGTTCGAGGCCGGCGACAATGCCATCGAGCTTGCCGGTATTGCGCGCCAGCCCTTCGGAAAACACCTTGAAGTTCGAGATCGTGTCCTTCAACGCCTCCGAATTCTCCGACAGTACCGTATCCACCTTGCGCAACGCATCCCGCGCCGCCTGCGTCATGCCCTGCCCCGCGCCCGGCTCGGCGACCAATGTCGGCACCGGGCCGCTTTGCGCGACCTGCGCGCCGCCTTCGAGTGCGATCACGGGGACGCCAGTCAGGCCCTGAAATTCCAGGCCGACCTTGGTGTCGGCGCGGACCGGCGTCGATGAAACGACCGAGATGGCGGCATTGACGCCGCGCGGGTTGCCGGGGGCGAGCCCGAGTTCCGTCACCTCGCCGACCCGGATGCCATTGAACAGCACTGCCGCACCAACGAGCAGTCCCGGCACTGAGCCCTCGAACTGCACGCGATAGCTGGAACGTGGGCCAAGCCCGCCCGTATTCTGCAGCCAATAGACGAAGCCGAAGACGGCTATGATAGCCGCCATCACGAAGGCACCGACAATGACGAAAGGAGCGCGGGTTTCCATCTGATTAGCTCGCTCTTGGCTGCAGCATCTGCGAGCGCTTGCCATGGAAATAGGCCCGCACCCAGGGATGCTCGGATTGAAGGAGTTCGTGCATCGGTCCGATGGCGACGATCTTGCCGTCAGCCAGCGCCGCGACGCGGTCGCAGACGGTGTTGAGACTGGCGAGATCATGGGTGACCATGAACACCGTCAGTCCCAGCGTTTTCTGCAATGTCTTGATCAGCGCGTCGAAATCGCCGGCGGCGATCGGATCGAGCCCCGAAGTCGGCTCGTCGAGGAACACGATCGCCGGATCGAGCGCGAGCGCGCGCGCCAACGCCACGCGCTTGGTCATGCCACCGGACAGCTCAGATGGAAACTTGTCGCCGTCCTCCGGCTTTAGCCCGACCATTTCGAGTTTGGCGGTGGCGATCTCGTCCATCAGGCCTTCAGAGAGCACAAGGTTTTCCCGCAACGGAAACTGGATGTTCTGCCGTACCGTGAGCGATGAGAACAGCGCGCCCTGCTGGAACAGGATGCCCCAACGCCCGGCCGCGCTCCGCGTGGCGCGATCATGATTGATCGGCGACCCCATCACCTCGATCTCACCGCCCTGTCTAGGGATCAGCCCGATGATGGTCCGCATCAGCACCGACTTGCCGCCGCCGGACGCGCCGACCAGACCGAGGATTTCGCCCCGGCGTACATCCAGCGCAAGGTGATCGATGACGACATGGCGGCGGAAGCCGACCACGAGATCGCGCACACGAATGGCAAACTGACCTGACGTGCCCTGCATCTACATTCCAATCGAGGCAAAGAACACCGCGAACAGCCCGTCGAGCACGATCACCAGGAAGATCGATTTGACGACCGAGGTGGTGGTCTGTTTGCCGAGCGACTCTGCACTGCCCTTCACCCGCAGGCCCTCGCTGCAGGCGACGATGCCGATCACCAGCGCCATGAACGGCGCCTTGATGATGCCGACCTCGAAATGGGTAACGGAGACGGCGTCATGCAATCGCGCGAGGAAGATCGACGGCCCCATGCCGCCGTAGAACCAGGCCACGAGCCCGCCCCCGTAAAGTGCCGCAATCGCACCGATGAAACTCAGGATTGGCAAGGCGAAAACCAGCGCCAGAATCCGCGGCAGCATCAGGACCTCGATCGGGTCCAGGCCCATGGTCGAAAGCGCGTCGATCTCCTCGCGCATCTTCATCGAACCGAGTTCGGCGGTGTAGGCGCTGCCGGAGCGCCCGGCGACCATGATGGCCACGATAAGCACGCCGAGCTCTCGCAGCACGAGAATTCCGACCATGTCGACGACGTAGGAATCCGCTCCGAACTTGCGAAAATGAAAGATGCCCTGCTGGGCGATGATGGCGCCGATCAAAAAGGTGATCAGGACGACGATAGGAATCGCCTGCCAGCCGACGCGATAGAGCTGGTAGGTCAGGGATGTCAGCCGCAACGACCGTGGCCGGCGCAGGATGCCCACAAGAGCCATGCATAGCGAGCCCAGCATCTGCAGGAATGCCGCGATGTCTTCGCTCGCGCCAATGGTGGCGCGGCCGATGCCGTCAAGTTTCGCCACGACCGGATTGCGTGCCGGGATCGGGCGCGGCGTTCGACGATTGACCTGGCGAACCTCGTCGATCAAGCCGCTGTATCTATCGTCCATGCCGATGACGTCGGCGCGATGACCGGCAGACGTGACCCGCCGCGACATCTTTTCCAGCAACCAGGCGCCGAGCGTATCGAGTTCGCGCATGCCGGCCATATCAACCTTGAGCGCAGCAGCCCGGTCGAGTTGCGGCACGACGTCACTGGACAGTCGTTCGAGTGTCGCCGCATTTGCAGCCGTCCACGAGCCGGCCGGATGCAGTTCGAGCGCATCGCCCGATGACGTGGCTGTGAGCACAGGTGCGACCACCAATGATGTTCCTTAAGCTGTTTGCTTCCTTTTTGTAGGTCGCGAGCGCGCAGCCATATTGACCTGCCTCAAGGCACCGGATGCGACATGAGGATCGTGGTTGACCCAAATCAAATGCCGCTATCGCCGTCTCATCTAGGATTTGACAATCAAAGATAACGAGCAAGCGCGATGTTCAGATCAGGCAGTTTGGGTGACGAGCTATTGACGCTCAAGGACGAGATGTCGCGCTTCCTGAATATGCCTGCCGACGACATGTTCGGTGCCGCGAAAGGCCACGCCGAAGCGCTGGGCGAACAGGTCAAGGACGTGCTGAGCGAATTCGCCGAGACCCTGAGTGAGGAAGAAGAGCACATCGAGACGCTGATCGCGGAACGACCGATTGCGGCGCTGGCATCCGCCTTCGCGCTCGGCGTCGCGATCGGCTTCATGCTGAGGAGACATTGACGTGAACAGCGAGAACGTCGTCAAGCAGTTGCGTGCGCTCTGGCGTACCGATCGTATCATTGCGGAAATCCGGATGCGGCACATGCTGGTCGGGCTCGGCCTGCGGGCGTTCGCGGCGCTGATCGCGGCCTTCGGCCTGCTGATGCTGGAGTTGTCGGCTTACTTCGCGCTGGTGCAGATCTGGAGCGCGATTTCCGCAGCCGCGATTCTCGGTCTCATCAATTTCCTGATCGCGGCCGTCTTGTTCGTGGTTGGCGGAAGGCCGCCGGCCGGCCGCGAGCTCGAACTGGCTACCGAAATTCACGGCTCGGCAATCGAGGCGTTGCAGAACGAGGCCCGCGCAGTGCAATCGCAATTCACCGGCATGATGCACCATCCCCTGAACAGCGTGCTGCCGACGGTGCTGGTGCCGCTGATGGCGATCATCGCCAGGAGCCTGAAGAAATCCAGAGCGACCGCCCCTGCTGCGAAAGCCACGGCAGAGTCGAGCTGACCGCGGCGGTGTTCACCGCCTCATGCCAGAGAACCAAGGAGCCATCCGAGATGTCCAAGACGAGATCCAAGTCCCAGCCAAAGCCGATCCTGAACGCTTCCTTGCCACCGCAGTTCCGGCAATTCCGTCTGGCGCTGGCCCGCGAGCCCGGACACCCCGAAGGCGACGCAGATGTGGCTTATATCATCGTGGCACCGCTGGATTCGGCGGACCGTATCGATGCGGGACTGTGGCGCGAGCATCGGGATGCCTGCCGGGTCGTGCGCCAGCGCCCGGACCAGCGGGACAAGCATGGCCACCTGGTTCACCGCCCCGGCGGCGGCTGGGCCTTCCACTATGACGATGACGAGACCAGTCTGCCTGACGAAGTCGGCTATCACTTCGCGGACGAGCGCTTCGTCGTGGGCGAGTATGTCTCGCTCAACGAAGGTGGCAAGATGCACACCTATCGGGTGACAACGATATCGTATCTCTGACGATGAAACCGCTTTCCGGCCTTCGTGAAGCCGAGGCGGCGGCGCGACTGCAGGCCGAGGGGCACAACGAACTTCCCCAACCCGACCGACGCACGCCGTTTCGAATAGTGGTCGAGGTGCTGCGCGAGCCGATGCTCGCGTTGCTGCTGATCGGCGGCCTGGTCTATCTCGCACTGGGCGACCTGAAAGAGGCGATCATCCTGGCCGCCTTCGCGACGATGTCGATCGCGATCACCGTGGTGCAGGAAACGCGAACCGAGCGCGTGCTGGAAGCGCTGCGGGACCTGACGAGCCCCCGCGCGCTCGTCATCCGCGACGGAGAACGCAAGCGGATTGCCGGCCGCGACGTTGTGCGGGGCGACCTCATCGTTCTTTCCGAGGGCGATCGGGTGCCTGCCGACGCCGTTCTCCTGCAATGCAACGATCTGCAGGCCGACGAGTCGACCCTGACAGGCGAATCCGTGCCGGTTCGCAAGGTCGCATGGGACGACCGCACCGGGTCTGGACCACACCGTCCGGGCGGCGACGACCTGCCGCAGATCTTCTCCGGCTCGCTGGTGGTGCGGGGCTCCGGGCTGGCGGAAGTAACGGCTGTCGGTACGCAAAGCGAGATCGGCAAGATCGGTCTGTCACTGGTCAAGCTCGAGACCGAGCCGCCCCGCCTGCAGGCGCAAACCCGGCGCGCCGTCACACTGTTCGCCGTGCTCGGCGGCGGCGTGAGCCTGCTTGCGGTTCTGCTCTACGGACTGATGCGAGGCGGGTGGCTGGATGCGGTGCTAGCTGGCATTGCGCTCGGAATGTCGATGCTCCCGGAGGAATTTCCTGTCGTCCTGACCGTCTTCATGGCCATGGGCGCCTGGCGAATTTCACTGGCGCGCGTGCTGACGCGGCGCGCAGCGGCGATCGAGACGCTGGGCTCGGCCACCGTGCTGTGTACCGACAAGACGGGCACCCTGACCGAGAACCGGATGACGATCGTCGAACTGAGGCTGAAGGACGAGACCATTCTTCGTCCCGCTGACGATCGGGAAATGCCGGCAGCATTCCGGACATTGTGCAAGTTCGGCCTGCTCGCGAGCGCTCCGGAGCCGTACGATCCGATGGAGCGGGCATTCCACGCGCTCGCGCGCGAGCGGTTGACGGAGGCTTCGTATCAGCACCCGAACTGGAAGCTCGTTCACGCCTATGGTCTTCGCCCCGACCTGCTCGCCGTGACGCATATCTGGCAGGCTGATAGCTCTCGGCAGGAGTACGTCGTCGCCGCCAAGGGCGCACCGGAAGCAATCGCCGCTCTTTGCAAGCTGAACGCCATGGATCGCACTGCGCTGACGCAATCTATCGATGCGATGGCTGCCAGCGGTCTGCGCGTGTTGGGCGTCGCGCGCGCCACGCATATTGGCTCGGCCTGGCCGATTTCACCGCGTGAACTGGCGTTTGAGTTCCTGGGGCTGGTCGGCCTCGCCGATCCACTGCGGCCCAGCGTGATCGAGGCCGTTCGTGAATGCCAGTCGGCTGGTATCAAGGCCGTGATGATCACCGGCGATTACCCCGCAACCGCAAAGGCGATCGCCCATCAGGCCGGGCTTGCACGCGGTGAACTCATCACCGGCGCCCAGCTCGGGAAACTGAGCGAGGCGGAGTTGGCAACGCAGGTGGAGACGGCTAGCGTTTTCGCCCGGATCATGCCGGAGCAGAAGTTGCGTATTGTCAATGCCTACAAGGGCAATGGCGAGGTCGTCGCGATGACCGGCGATGGCGTCAACGATGCACCTTCCCTGAAGGCGGCCCATATCGGCATCGCCATGGGCGGCCGCGGAACCGACGTGGCGCGCGAAGCCTCAGCCATCGTGCTTCTCGACGACGATTTCGGTTCGATCGTCAAGGCGATCCGCCTCGGCCGGCGCATCTACGACAATTTGCGCAAGGCCATGAGCTTCATTCTGGCGGTTCATGTACCCATCGCAGGTCTGGCGCTGCTGCCATTGCTGTTCGGCACCCCGCTCCTGCTCGGGCCCATTCATATTGCCTTCCTCGAAATGGTCATCGATCCCGTCTGCTCGCTGGTGTTCGAGGCCGAGACCGAGGAAGAAGATGTCATGCAGCGGCCCCCGCGCGCGCCCGATGAATCGCTGTTCTCGTGGGCGCTGATCGGCTGGAGCATGTTGCAGGGCACGGTTGCGTTCGTGCTCGTGGCCGCCATCTACGTCATGGCCCTACGCTCGGGCATGCCGGTGCCGGAAGTGCGCGCGCTGACGTTCTTCTCGCTCGTCGTGGTGATCGTCAGCCTGATCCTGGTCAACCGCTCCTTCAGTCCCTCGCTGCTGACGGCGTTTCGCCGGCAAAACCGGACCTTGGCCGCGGTGCTGGCCGCGGTTGCCGCCATTTCGGCTCTCACGCTGCTTTGGCCCGCAGCAAGCAAGCTATTTACGTTCGGCCCGCTGCACGCCGATGACATCGCCGTGACGCTCGGCGCCGGATTGATGGCGCTGATCATCCTGGAGATGCTCAAACCGGTGCTGCGCCCACGGCTGCAATCCCAGAACCGGAAAACCCAGCCCCTTGCGCTGGATCAAACGGGTAAATCCGCGGGACGATAGGTTGTCTTCCGTAAGAGGAGAATCCCATGGCGTTCAAGGACATATTGCTGACACTGACGAGTTATCCCGAGCCGACCCCCGTCGCAGTCATGGAGGAGGCAGTCTCCATTGCCGCAAGCCTCGGCGCTCATCTGGCCGCCGTCGCATGCGAGGTGCATGTCGAAATACCCGGACATTTTCTTTCCGGCTCGATTGCGAATGTTCCCGGGCTTATTGCCGGCGAAGCCGAAAAGAGCCGCAAGAATGCCAAGGACATACTGGCTGCTTTCGACGCCGCTGCGAACAAGGCCGGCATTCTTCACGAGACCTATCTCGAGCGATGCCCGACCTACGCTGTACCGGACATGCTGGTCGACTACGCAAGGCTGCGCGATCTCACCATTGTCCCCGTGCCGGAAAATAGCGACCAGTGGTATGCCGAGCAGGTGATATTCGGATCCGGTCGGCCGACTCTTGTTCTGCCCGAGGCCCCTCACCCCCGTCCCTTCCAGCTCGGAACGGTTGCGGTTGCCTGGGATTTCAGCCGCGCTGCCGCCCGCGCGGTTTCGGATGCGCTGCCGCTGCTGGAAAAGGCGAAGAAGGTGCGCGTCGTAACCGTCACCAACGAGAAGAAGCTCGACAACAAGCATTCGGCCGAAGAGCTGGCAAAGAACCTGGCCCGCCACGGCATCGATGTGGTGCTGGACAAAGTCGACGCCGCGGGGCGGGAGATCGGCGAGGTTTTGGAAGCCTACACGGTTTCGCAGAAGATCGACGTCCTCGTGATGGGGGCCTACGGGACCCCGCGTTGGCGCGAGTTTCTCCTGGGTGGCGCCACCCAGAGCCTGCTGTCAAAGCCGCCCCTTCCGATCATGTTCTCGCATTGACGCTCAATCGTCGCACGTGTGCGGCGTCATCGCGCCGCCGTGGGGAGCTCAAGCAACGATTAGGCCGTGAACTCGTAAAGACCGAGATTGGGTGGATAGCGGCCTGTCCGTTTCTTGCGATCGGAAGGGACAGGCCGCCGTCAGAGAAGGCGCTATTTCAGCGGTAAAAACAGTTCCGCGACCGCCTCATGCTCCGGCACCTCCGGGAAGAAGCTCAGCCGCTGGCAATAGATCGGAAAGTCGCGTGCTTCCTCGCCGCTTGCCGGAAGCCACTCGCGATAAAGGTAGAGCGCGGCGGGCTCCAGATTGTCGGTGTTGCCAACGACACGCAGCACCGCGCAGCGTCCGCCAGGGATCTCGCCGGCTTTGATCTGCTCGCCGTTCGCCTCGATCGGTTGGTCGGTCCCGACACAAAGGTCCACGCTGTAATCGGCAGGCGACGCGGGACGCCGCTCGGAACGCCAGACATTGAAGGTCGGACTTGTCTTGGGGTGCAGGCCAGCGGCCTTGCGCCACGCGATGAACCGCTGGATGGAGGCGCCGAGCGTCGCCGGGTCGCCCCGATGCTCCATGATCGCCACCAGTGTGGGGGGCACATCGCGGATCGTCACGTCGTCAGTCGTAAAAGTCTTCTGCATGAGCTTGCTCCTCGCGTTGTCGAAAGGCCCGAAGGCCGCAAGCCACGGCTCCCAGTCGGGAGAATTCCGGAACGACGAAGGCGATTGCCCGAACCGTTGCCGAAAGGCGCGGGCGAAGGCATCGGGTGCATCGTAGCCGGCATCCATCGCTATGTCCGTGACGCTTTGGGCATCCCCGTAGGCCAGCCGGTATGAAGCGCGCTTCATGCGGGCGAGCTGGATATAACGATGCACGGACAGCCCGAAGGTCGCCGTGAATTGCCGGTGGAAATGATATTTCGAGTAGGCTGCGACGCTGCTCAGCGCGTCCAGGTCCAGATCGTCATCCAGATGCCGGTCTATGTGATCCAGCACCCGCTGCATCCGGGCATGGTAGTCTTGAAGCGCCGCCTTCATCGTTCTGTCCTCCGTGGCGGCACCAGCTAAGCGCACGCAGGCATCGCGCGCTCGACCGATCTTGCGGTTTTGTCACGGGTTATGAGTTTCCGGCCTGGAGCGCCAGCCTGACATTGCAGATGTCGTGCTCGACCGGGTCCGTCTTCACCTCGAAGCCGAGGCTGCGGCACATCGCCAGCATGACCGTATTCTCGGCGAGCACGTCGCCGGAGATGGCTTTCAGGCCTTCCGACTTCGCGTATTCGATGATCAGCTGCATCAATACCCAGCCGAGGCCCCTGCCCTTGAGGTCCGAGCGCAACAGGATTGCGTATTCGCCGCTCTCGTAAATCGAGTCGGAATGGATCCTGACGACGCCGACGAGTTCATTCGTCGCCTCGTCGAAGGCGACAAAGGCCATCGCCCGGGCGTAGTCGAGCTGGGTCAGTCGGGCAATGAACTCATGGGAAAATTCCTTCATCGGCGCGAAAAATCGCAGCCGCAGATCGTGCATAGTGACATGCTTCAACATCTCGTGGATCAGCGGTTCGTCCTCGGGCCGGATCGGACGAACGAAGACGCGCCAGCCGTCCTTGACCTCGATGTGGCGCTGCCATTGCGACGGGTACGGCCGCACGGCGAAATTCGCAGGGCCGGAACCGCGGAACTTGCGCCCGACCCGTCCGATCGCGACGCGTGCGTCGACGGCGAGCACGCCGGCTTCATCGGCCAGCAGCGGGTTGATATCGAGCCCGCGGATTTCGGGAATGTCGGCGGCCATCTGCGCGAGCTTGACCAGGACCATCGCGACCGCGTCCTGCTTCACCGCCGGCACGTCGCGATAGGCGCGGAGCAGCCGGGAGACGCGGGTGCGCTCGATCAGGCTGCGCGCCAGTTGCAGGTCGAGCGGCGGCAGCGCCAGCGCCTTGTCGTTGATGATCTCGACCGCCGTGCCGCCGCGGCCGAACACGACGACGGTACCGAAGGTCGGATCGTCGGCAAGGCCGAGAATGAGTTCGCGCGCCTTCGCCCGCACCACCATCGCCTGTACCATCACGCCCGAAATCCGTGCCTCTGGTCGCAGCGCCCGTGCTCGCGCCAGAATCTCGCTGGTTGCCTTGCGCACGGCATCGGCGCTGGTGAGGTTGAGCACGACGCCGCCGACGTCGGATTTATGGACGATGTCGCGCGACATGATCTTGAGCACGACCGTCGAGCCCTGCGCGAAGATTACATTCGCATGCGCGACCGCCTCCTCGGCATCAACGGCGGCGAAGGTCGGCACGGACGCAATATCGTAGGCGTCAAGGAGCTGCTTGACCTCGATCGGATCGAGCCAGGAGCGGTCATCGGCCAATGCCGCGGTCACGATCTTTCGTGCCGCATCCACGTCCGGCGCAAAGTCGCTCGGCATCGCCGGCGGAACCTGCGTCAGCGTCTCCACGAGCTCGCGATGCCGGACCAGGTGCATGAAGCCGCGCACCGCGTCGTCCTCGGTCGGATAGTTCGGAATACCGGCATCGCTGAGCAAGTTGCCGATCGACGGTTCCGCACCGACCCAGACCGCAAGCACCGGTTTGGGCCGCATACGGCGTTCGGCGCGGTATTTTTGGACAACGCCGGTCACGGTCGCGGCGATCTCATCGGCGCGCGCAATTGCCGTCTGCACATTCATCACCAGCACGGCGTCATTGCTCGTATCGGCCAGCAACGCCTCCAATGCGACGGCGTAACGCTCGGCATCGGCGTCGCCGACGACATCGACCGGATTGGACTTCGACCAGGTCGGAGGCAATACCGCGTCAAGCCGCCCGCGCGTCTCCGGCGAGAGCTGGGCGGAGATGCCGCCGAGTTCGGCCAGCCGGTCGATGGCGAGCACACCGATGCCGCCGCCATTGGTCAGGATTGCCAGCCGCTTGCCGGGCGGCGATTTGAGTCGCCCGAGCGTTTCCGCGCAATCGAACAACTCGCGAAGGTCGGAGACGCGCAGCACGCCGGCGCGCTGAAATGCGGCATCGTAGACGGCGTCCGCCCCGGCCAATGCGCCGGTATGGGTTGCCGCCGCCCGCGCGCCTTGCGCCATCCGCCCCGATTTGACAACGACGACGGGTTTGACCCGCGCCGCGGCGCGTGCCGCGGACATGAACTTGCGGGCATCCTTGATCGCCTCGATGTAAAGCAGGATGGCGTGGGTTTTCTCATCCAGCGCGAAGTAATCGAGCAGATCGGCGATGTCGACATCGAGCTGGTCGCCAATCGAAACGATGCCGGAAAAGCCGACGGACCGCTGCGCCGCCCAGTCCACCATGCCCGTGGCGATGGCCCCGGATTGCGAGATCAGCGCCAGATGTCCCGCCACCGGCATATGCGCCGAAAAGCTGGCATTGAGACTGACGCCCGGCATCATGATGCCCAGGCAATTCGGGCCGATCAGCCGCATCCCGTATTTTTGCGCTGCCCGTTCCGCGGCCTCCGCCAGCGAACCCGGACCATGGCCGAGCCCGGCACTGACAATGACCGCGCCTGCTGCGCCACGGCGGCCCGCTTCATCGATCAGGCCCGCGATGGTGCGGGCCGGCGAAGTGAGGACAACGAGTTCCGGTGCAAACGACAGTTTTGCAATGCTGTCGACGGTCGCGACACCATCGATCTCGTGATAGCGCGGATTGACGAGGCCGAATTCGCCTTTGAATTGAGCTTTACGAATATTGTTGAGAATGGCGCGGCCGACCGAACCCTGGCGCGGACTGGCCCCGACCAGCGCGACGGAATGCGGCGAAAGCAGATTGCTCAGACGATAGGTGGACATCGTGCTCCAGTGTCGGTAGGTCGCTGCCCTTCGCGCGGCAGGTTAACCCGGAACGGTCGCAGCGTGATGACAAATCGCATTCGGCCTGGCGACTGCACCCGCATCAATGGCGAACGTAGTCACCGGGCGCCTCGGGCAAGTGCGCTGCCTGCGCGGCGTCGGTGCCCATGCGCGGCGGCTCGGATGGCTCGCCGGATCGTCCGGCGAGCCACCTGGTCCATTCGGGCCACCACGATCCTTCGACCGCCGGCACCATGGTCCGCCATTCATCGGGACCGACATATCTGGCATCCGCTGGCTTGGTCTTGATGCGGTACGTATGCCCCTCTTCGCCAGGAGGAGCCACGATTCCTGCATTATGGCCGCCGCTTGCGAGAACAAAAGTCACATCGGCATCGACCTGATAGTGGATCTTGTAGACGGACCTCCACGGCGCAACGTGATCGCGAACGGTGCCCACCACGAACATCGGCGTGTGTATGTCCGACAGCGAGATCGGTTTGCCTTCGACGAGGTATCGTCCGCCCGCAAGGTCATTGTTGAGAAACAGTTTGCGCAGATATTCCGAATGCATCCGATATGGCAGGCGGGTGGCATCGGCATTCCAGGCCATCAGGTCGCTTGGCGCGGCCCGCTCCCCCATCAAATAGTCCCGCGTCAGCCGCGACCAGATCAGATCGTTGGAGCGAAGCAACTGGAATGCGCCGGCCATCTGCGTGGTATCGAGCACGCCGCGCTCCCACATCATGTCTTCGAGGAACGCGACCTGGCTCTCGTTGATGAACAATGTCAGTTCACCGGCCTCAGTGAAGTCGGTTTGCGCAGCCAGCAGGCTGATCGACTTCAGCCGCTCGTCGCCGGCGCGCGCCATGGTGGCGGCAGCGATCGCCAGCAGCGTCCCGCCGAGGCAATAACCCAACGCTTGCACTTGCCGACCCGGCACAATACCGGCGATCGCATCGAGCGCCGCCTCAACACCCAGCCTTCTATAGTCGTCAAAAGCGATGTCGCGATCACCGGCCTCCGGATTGCGCCACGAGATCATGAAGACCGTGAAGCCTTCGCCGGTGAGATATTTGACCAGCGAGTTCTGCGGCGACAGATCGAGAATGTAGTATTTCATGATCCAGGCCGGCACGATCAGAACCGGTTCCGGGTGCACCTTGTCGGTGGTCGGATAATACTGGATCAACTCGATCAGCTCGTTGCGGAAAACGACTTTGCCGCGCGACGTGGCGACGGTTTCGCCGACGACAAACTCCCCTGTTGTGACCGGGCCGAGGCCCGCCGACACCAGGCGTGTCCAGTCGCTCCAGAAATTCTGCCAGCCGCGCAGGAAATTGCCACCGCCGCTCTCCAGCATTCGCCGCAGCACTTCCGGATTGGTCGCGGCGAAATTGGAGGGTGACATCACGTCCAGCATTTGACGAACCGAGAACTCGACGATTGCCTCGTTCTGCTTCGAGACGCCGCGCATGCCCGTGGTTGCGTTGTGCCACCATTGTTCGCCGAGCAGAAAGGCCTGGGCCATCAGATTGAACGGTGCCAGTTCCCACTCTGGCCGGCCGAAGCGCTTGTCCTGCGGCTGGGGCTTGATCAGCGACCACGGCCCCTGCCCAGGCGAGAAGAAACGCTGCGACGCGTCGAACAAGCGCCTGGTGTCGAGCAAGGCTTCCTGCGCGATCTCGATCTGCCGCTGCGGCGCTGCGGCCAGGTGCAATAGCCAGTCCATATAGGCCAGCGACAGTGCAGCTGGTGAAATGCCGCCGCTGAGGCGTGCCAGCATGGCATGCAAGGCACGGTCGGCTTGATATGTCTCTGTGCTGTCGGCACCTGCCATCAGCTCTGAAAGCTGCGGTTCGACCGCTGCAGCCGCCCGCCGGCCATCGCTCTGCTCCGCTGAACGGGGATGAAGCGGCAAGACGGCGACTTCCGCCGTCGGCAGGGTCGATTTCCGGTCCATGCTGCCTGACCGATCAGTTCAGAGAGCGGCCATTGATCAAGTTCGACGTGGCCGCGATCATCCGCTCGCCATGTTTGAACAGCCGGGCGGAGTCGCGGCGGAAGAAGTCGAGCTGATGCTGGCCGCATTCCTGGCACATCGTCTGGATGTCCTTTACGGAATGCGCGGCGGCCATTTTCGCGACAAACTCCGTGCACAGATGCATCTCGGTTCGCGTTCGCTCCAGCATCTCATCGCCGAGAAACACCCATTCCTCGAACATCATCTTCTGCGCACCGAGCATGAACTCCAACGCGCCCTGGTTCAGCTTGGTGGCTTCCGCTTCCGCATTTGTAACTGCCGGGAAGGAACCGGAAGCGGCCCGCTCAGACAGCTCTGCCATGACAATCTCCGATCTCTGAATTTCCGCCGAAACGATATTGACCGGCTTCGGGCCGATCATTGAGGTGCATCAAACTGGCGTCATTGCGACGCCAGCCGCAGCCGGATGACATGCGCCAGGGAACTCACGCGGACAAAAGGTCACAGCCTGTTCCCGTCCGATATCAGTGCGACATCAACACCGGCACGGTCATGCTGTCGAACATGCTGCGCGTGACGCCACCCAGAATTCGCTCCTGCAATCGCGAATGGCCATACCCACCCATTACCAGGAGACCCATATTGCTTTCGGCCGCGATCGACAGAATGGCGCCCTGGACATTGCCGCGGTCCGCCGTCAGCCGTTGCACCCGGGCCGCGATGCCGCGCCGCCCCAAATGCGCGGCGAGTTGGTCCGATACGGCTTCGCCCGCTTCCTCATTGACCGCAATCACGGTCACGGCGTTCGCGCCCATCAAAAACGGCATGGCATCGCGCAATGCGCGGGCCGCAAGGCGGCTGCCGTCCCAGGCGATCCCGACGTGATGGGCGTCGAGTGGTCCCTTGTGGATATAGGGAACCATCAGCATCGGTCCGCCGGAATTGAACAGAATTTGCTGCGGAATCTCATTGTCGTAGCTGGCTACCGAGGGATCGGGCTGCAGCACGATCGTCATGTCGTAAAGGCGGGCAAGCGCGCTGATGGTCTGCCCGGCCTCGGCGGGAATTGCCGCAAGGGTCCTGACGCCGTAGGCGATCTTGGCGAGCTTGGCCTCGATCTCGAACACGGCGATCGCCGCGTTCGCCCTTTCCTGGGCGCGCTCCAATTCGGCCCCCATGACGGCGGCGACGGCGGCACCGCCGCCCTCCACCATCAATCCGGCGTTGCCCATCGTTTCATAGCCGATGGCCACGGCATCGAGATGCGACCGGCGCGCAATGGTCAGGGCAACTGCGACGTCGATGACTGGCCTCACCTGACGCTCGGAGGGAATATGAACCAGAATGTTCCTGAACATCGCCATTCTCCCACACATTCGCGGGGGCGCTGACGGCCCCCGTCCCGATTATGCCAGTAAAGATAGACGATGGACGGACGACCGAGGTTGACCCACATCAAGCTCGAATTCGATGGCATCCTTGTACGCTGGAAAGCGAATGCGAGGGCTGCGCGCAGCGGTAATGTATCACTCCGTGCTATCGCGGAATGATCTGCAGCTCCAGCAGCGCCAAGCGTTGCAAGGTCACCGGATCGCACTCTCCGTCGCGCGCGGCGCGCAGAATCGCCTCGGCAATAGTCTGAACGTGACTGGAGCTGACGGGCTCGGGAAGCGAAGCCACCGCGGCATCAAACGCCGCTTCCATCACCGAGATGATCTCAGGCGGGAAGGACGCATTTGCAAAATCCTTCATGGCGGGGGTTACAAAAGGAAGCGGCTGCCAATGCGTCTTCGGGGGGCGGGACTGCCATCGGCAGCCGCTTGAGTTTGCTGTGTCATCCCTTGGACACATATTGCTTAATTTTCCCGAGAGAGAATCGTTCCACAATTCAGGGAAATCAGATGGACACGGCGTCGCCGGACAGCTTCGTCATCCGCAGTCTTGTATATTAATTTCAAAGCGACGGATTCTGGTGGAGATAACGGTCGTCGAACTGCGCCAATTCCCCGAGCTTTGCTTCGTCGAGTACCGTCACCCGGCCCCGGCTGATGTCGACGATCCGCTCCTCGCGCAGTTGCTTGATCACGCGGTTGGCATGCACGGGCGTGATGCCCAGCGCCTCGCCGATTTGTTCCTGCGTCAGGGGCATTTCGAAATTGTCGCCGGCTGGCCGGCCGGTAACTTCAAGCCGCCTGCGAAGTTCGAGAACTATGTGGGCGAGCCGCCCCGTCGCCGGCCGCTGTCCGACATTGACGATCCATTCCCGGAACATCGCCGAATCGATCAGCGTATCGCGCCAGAGCACTTCCGTGATGTTCGGCTTCGCTCGTGTCAGCGCCCGCAGCGATGCGTGGCTGATGAAGCCGAGCGTGGACGCGGTCAAGGTGATAAGATCGTGGTCCATACGGTGCAAATGCAGGCTCTGCAGGTCGGGAATCTCCCCGGGGATATGGATGGAGAGAATTTGCCGCTGGCCGCTGGCAATGACTTTCGATCGAATGCAGAAGCCTTCGATAACCAGGCAACTATCCGTCGGGCGCTCACCGTCCGATACGATCGCTCTACCCGCTTCCCAGTGGCGGATGGCAATCGGTAGCTCGTGTAATGCGGCAATATCCGCGTCCTCCAATCCTGAGACGGTATTGAGCCGCCGTAGCAACGCCGCAAAGACCAACTCACGATCCAAAACCCGTGTCTCCTCCGCTTGGACTCCAGTGAACGAAACGGACCGCCCGGTGCAGGGTTCCCAACAAACGTTAAGGACGCGACCACCGTGACGTGAAAGGGATTTGGGGCCGCACGGAGGTTCGTCATGAAGAAAAAGCGCAATCGCAGCCGCCCGGTCCTCACGCTTCAGGAGCGGCTGGGCCAAATTGCCCTTCGCGCGCGGGAAGAGGCCGCCGGCCTGCCGCCGGGCCCGGAACGCGACCGTCTGATCGAAACAGCGATGGCAAACGAGGCTGCGGCCACCATCGATCGCTGGCTTTCGTCCCCCGGCTTGCAGGGCCCCAAATAGTCCAGCTTTGGAACGTGCCTGGCTGGCTGCTCCTCGTTTGCGGCGCGGCCAGGAGAATGAACTCACGCTTGCGTTCATGCGGAACGTGACTTGGGTTCTTGCCTGGATGTTTACTTGGACTTTTACTTGGGCTTTTCGGCGCAGACGTGAATCACGTAGAGCGGATTGGAGAACTCGTCGGTTACCTCCATCCGCCAGTCCATACCCGGGCGCAACTTTCCGTCGAGATCCTGGATGATCTGTCCCGCGGTTACCGTTGCTTCCCGCCATGCCGCTCGCACGTCGGGTAATTCTTCACCTTCCTCGTCAAGTTCGATCCTGTCGTAATACACGTTGAAAAAGTAACGTGGCATGAGGGCATTCCCTTACGGCGCATGAATTTCGACCCATACGCAACTAAAACTCCTTGGCTGACGGCTACTTTTCGCCCGGCCTCTTCATCACCATCGTCAGTTCCCTCAATGCGTGTTCGATTCCTGCCATTTGTCTGGGTCGGATTTGGTCGTGCCGGACCTCTGTTCCTTTTCGGGGTTGCCCTTCCACGGCTTGTCGGTTTGCCTGTGCGTTCCCCAATCGCTCTGCTGACGCGGGTCGTCCTTGGAAGTTTCCTTGCTCATGCCGCTACCTCCTAGGGAGGAATAGGCGTCAACCCCGCCAAAGGTTCCTGTTACCTGCAGAGTGCAGCGCCCGGGCCGGCCGCAAGTCGCGAATGAGGCTTGCCGCGAATTTCTCGCCAACCCGAAGGAAGTGTCGTTTTCACAGCAACTTAGGCTGAAATCTGGAGAACGGAACCGAGCAAAGGCTTGGTTATGTCGCGATGAGACGCGAGGGCGGCGCCGAGCAGCTTTTCCTTGCGACGGCGATAACCCGGCGGCTTCTTTGCTTTGTCCTTTTTTGCTTGCGGCCCATCGTCGGCAAGACTGGCAAAGCGCTGGAGATCGCGGAGATCGCCCAATGCGCGCTGCAGCCGTTTTGCCGGCCGGTGCAGATGATGCAATTCATTGCGACCCCACAGGCTGACGGTTTCCGTCAGTGCTTCAAGCATGTAGCGGAAACGTTTGAACTTGATCCGTAATCGGTGACGGCGCGACGCATCCAGGGCCTTCAGGCGCCGCCCCCTGCGGACCAATCGCCCGTGCCAGCGGTTGAGTTCACGGACGCAATAGATTTGCAGAGCCTCCGCGTCCTTGCACCGCTGCCAGCGCGCCAGCCATGGCCCCTGTCTGATCCAGTCCGCCATTGCCAAGATCAGATGTTGCGTCCGAACCGAGCGCAGGCAGCGAACCAGTTGGCGGTGGTCCCGCATCTGGCGTTGATCAAGCTGCTCCCCGATCATGCGCTGCGCCCATGCGCGGTATCGCTTGTGGCGCGCATATTCCACCAGGACATCACTGTCGCGCGCGGCGCCGAGCGCGCCATTCAGCCACGCGATCTCCTTCTTCAGACGCAGCCATTCCGCATCGACCACGATCGGCGCGAAGAACGCCACGGCGGCGCGCAACCGCGTGATGGCGATGCGGATCTGATGCACGGCCTCGGCGTCGCCGGCGCATGCGCTGCTGTGATGGGCCTCGATGGCCGCGACGCAGTCGCGTGCCATCGCCTGGAATGCCGTTGCACAATCGAGGCTTGCCGCCGCGGGCACCTTGCGCCGGCTGGACTTCCTGGTCGGCGCCGCCATCGTCAACTCACCCCCCGCGCGACGAGCGCAGCACAAGCGTTGCGTAATGACTGATCCGGTGTTCCTGAAGCATCGATGATATGCCAGTTTACCGCGCCGGTCGTATCCTGTTTCAGGGCGATATGCCGCGTTGCATCGGATGCATCATCCCTGCGCTGCTCGATCCGCGCCAACCTGGTCGCCAGATCTGCGGTCAGAAACAGGCCAACAAAGCATGCGCCCCACCTGGCCGCGAGGTCGGCGATTTCGGTGCGTTCTTCTTCTTGCAAATACATGGCATCGAGTATGACCGAGCAGCCCTGGGCGAGGACACGCTGGGCGGTGCCCACCAGCGCGTCGTATACACGTTTCGTAGTATCTGGCCGATAGGCGGTTTCCGGCAAAGCGGTGGTTTCGCTGATGCCGAACAGGCGCTTGCGCACGACATCTGAGCGGATGATGACCGCACCGGGCGGAGGATCGATCAGGCCCGCGAGCCCGCGAGCAAGCACCGACTTGCCTGTCCCCGACAGCCCGCCGATTGTCACCAGCAGTGGCGGCTTGGGCATGATGAGACGTCCCGCCAGGTCGAAATACCGCTTGGCCTCCTGCCACACCGCGTCGCTCTCTCCGGCCTGTTCGCTCTTCACGAACAGCACATGCGCCCGGATCGCCGCCCGCACCGACAGGAACAGCGGCAGCAGGCGGAGGCCGTCGATCTGTTCATCCGCCGCCTCCGCAAGGTAACGATTGAACACCGCGTTTGCCGCCGCACGCTGGTCGAAATGGATCAGATCCATCAGCGTGAAGGCGAGATCGTAAAGCACATCCGTTGTGGCGATGACCGGATCGAATTCGATGGCATCGAACAACAGCGGCCGGCCGTCCACCAGGGCAATATTGGCAAGATGCAGATCGCCATGGCAACGGCGTACGAACCCTCGCTCGGCACGCTGCCTGAGCAACGGCTGCAATGTCGTTGCAAAATCGCGGCTCGCGGCATCGAGCCGGTCGACGGCAACGGCATCAAGCCCGCGCACGGTGCGAAACTTTGCGGTATTGCGGTCGATGATCGGTCGAATGGAGGCCAGCCAGCTTTCCCCGCCCGCATGCGGCGCCTTGCCGTGGGATCGCAAAATGGCGTCGGCCGTGGCGGTCGCAAGCGATGCATCGATCGTCTTCGATTTCGCGACACAATCGAGCGACTGCGTCTCGTCGAACCGCGTCATTTCGACCGCCCATTCGACCGGAGTGCCCGTGCCGCCGATTTCAAAGGTGCCGTCGGAATTGCGCGTGATGGCGACAACCCGCCGGTAGAGCTCGGGAGCATTGCCGGCGTTGACTTTCAGTTCTTCCTCGCAGGCGCGCTTGCGCTTTTCCAACGACGAGTAATCGAGGAATGGCAAGCGCACGGCGCGTTTGATCTTCAAAGCCCGATCCGCGCCGAGAAAGACCATGGAGGCGTGCGTGTCGATCCGCCTGCCGCCCTTGGCCGGACCGAAGCTGGAGCCGTCGAGGAACTTCAGCACCTCCCGTTGCGGGTCGGCCTCGGTGACGGCTGCATCGGCGGACGGCTGTGCGGTCATGGCTGCAGCACGGCGGCGCCGGTGATCTGCCCGGCCCGCAGCTTCGAGAGAACTTCGTTTGCTTGTCGCAACGGAAACACGCTGGTGTGCGTCCTGATGCCCGCTTGCGCGGCGGTCCTGAAGAATTCGATACCGTCATTGCGCGTCAGGTTGGCGACCGAAAGCAGCTGCCGTTCCTCCCAGAGCAGGCGGTATGGAAATTCGGGGATGTCCGACATGTGAATGCCGGCGCAGACCACGCGCCCGCCCTTGCGGACGGCGCGCAGAGCCAATGGCACGAGAGCGCCGACCGGTGCGTAGATGATGGCGGCGTCGAGCGGCACCGGAGGCAGGTCCTCCGATCCGCCGGCCCATTCTGCGCCGAGCGATCTTGCAAGCGCCTGCGCATCCGTGTCGCCCGCGCGGGTGAACGCATAGACCGACCGGCCCTGCCACCGCGCCACCTGCGCAACGATATGCCCGGCCGCGCCGAAACCGAAAATGCCGAGATGCATCCCCTCACCCGCCATCACCAGCGAGCGCCAACCGATCAGGCCTGCGCAAAGCAGCGGCGCGATGGCGACATCATCGCCGGCCTCGCCGAGCGGAAAGCAATAGCTGCTATCCGTGACGAGATGCGTGGCAAAGCCGCCGTCGCGCGTGTAACCGGTGAAGCGCGGCCGGTCGCACAGATTTTCGCGGCCGCTTCGGCAATAGGAACATTCGCCGCAGGTATGCCCGAGCCAGGGGACGCCCACCCTCTCGCCGATCATGCGAGAAGTTGCACCGGGACCAAGGGCCTCCACGCGGCCAACCACCTCATGGCCGGGAACGATCGGATAGGCGATGTCAGGCAATTCTCCATCGACGACGTGCAGATCGGTCCGGCACACGCCGCAGGCGCCGACCTTGATGCGCACTTCGCCGGGCCCAGGCATCGGTTCCTTTCGCAGTTCGAATTGCAGCGGCGCGCCGGGCGCATTCAGGACCATGGCGTGCATGTTATCCCTTATCCTCACGCAAGCGTGTGCAGCCTAACCGCCGCGAACAGGAGCACGTTTGATCCTTGTCAATCGAGCCCGAGGGCACATTCTCTAACATGGCTAGGTAAGCAGCGCTGCGCCAGCCGTGGCGCTCTGCCATTTCCGGACGGCATGGAACAGGAGATCGTCACATGCGTGCCCACCAGATCATGACCCGCTCCGTTGTCACGATCGCGCCTGATGCCACTATCACTGAGGCTGCCAACACCATGCTGCGGCATCACGTCAGCGGCCTCCCCGTAGTCGATGCCGCCGGAGCCCTCGTCGGCATCGTTTCCCAAGGCGATTTCATTCGCCGCAGCGAGATCGGCACGCAGCGCAAGCGCGGCCGCTGGCTTAGAGTCCTGTTGGGCGACTCCGCCGTCGATTACGTTCAAGAGCACGGCCGCAGGGTCTCGGACGTCATGACCAATGACCCGGTCACCGTTACCCAGGACGCGACGCTGGAAGAGATCGTCAATGCGATGGAGACCAACGGCGTCAAGCGTCTGCCGGTGATGGACGGCGCCAGGCTCGTCGGCATCGTGTCGCGCACCAATCTAATGCAGGCGGTCGCAAGTCTTGCTGATGAAATCCCCGATCCGACCGCCGACGACGACCACATTCGCAGCCGCGTGTTCGCCGCGATCGACAAGAACGATTGGAGCCCGTTCGGGCTCAACATTATCGTGCGCGACGGTATCGTACACCTGAGTGGCGTGATCACCGACGAACGCTCGCGGCAAGCGGCCATCGTGGCCGCGCAGAACGTCGCCGGCGTGAACAAGGTTCACGACCACCTGTGCTGGGTCGATACCATGTCCGGGATGTTCCTGAAATCGCCCGAGGACATCGAGATGGCAAAGGCGGGCTAGGCCCGCCGGCACATCCCGCGGGGCGGACGACCTATCTGCGCGCGCTCTCGGTCAGCGCGCGCATGATGTCTCCGCGCGAGATGATCCCGACCAGCCGCTGCTCGGCATCCAGCACCGGCAGGCTCTTCATCCGGTGGTCCACCATCAGTTGCAGGACGCGGGTCAGTTTCGTTGCCGGATCGACATAGATGAATTCCGGCGTCATCACATCCACCACCATCCGCGACAGCAGGTCGTCATAGGCCGGCACCATGCGGCCGGGGTTGAAGGCGAAACATTTCAGGAAATCGAAATTGCTCACGATGCCGACTATGTCGTCGCCCTCGCGTACCGGATAGCAGTTGAAATCATCGGCCTCGAACATCCCATGCAATTCGCGCATGCTGTTGTCGCGCGAAACTGTCTTCACTTCGCGCGTCATGTATTGTCCGACGGTTGCTTCGAGAAATTTATGCATGGTGGGTCCTCGCCATTGCAAATTCTCAACGGGACAGGAACGCGCAGCGGCGCGATTCAGTTGCAAGGTGGCGTGTCACGCCGCTCAGCACCCATTCGCGCAATCGCGAGTGACCGTAGGCGCCGGCGATCACGGCGCCCGCTCCGACATCGGCGGCAATCTTCTCGAGCTGTTCGGTCACGCCGCCGGCCTTCTCGGGAACGAGGGTGTTCGCCTCGATGCCGTGGCCGCGCAGCCATCCGGCCACGTCGGCAACATGCGAGAGCGCATCCGCGCGACGGTCATCCTGCTCCGGAACCTCCGCAACGGTGACTTCCGTTGCAGCAGCCAGAATCGGCAGAGCATCGAACACGGCCCGGCGTGCTTCCCGCACGTCCTTCCAGGCGATCAGAACGCTTCTCAGATCGAGCCATTCGGCTCTGGGTGGCACCACAATGAGCGGCCGGCCCGCTTGCATCACCAGATCGCTCGGATCGGGAGCCACATTGGGGTCCACCAGGGTCTCAGAACGGGCGCCGACCACGAGGATATCGGCGGCTCTTGCCTGCTGCAGCACGTAGGGGACCGGTAACGTGCGGCTGGCGCGCCACTCCACGGCCGTTGCACGCTTTTCGACCGAAGCACGAAACTCCGATTCGAGTTCCGACAACTGTCGCTCGATAGCGACGGTCTCCTCTTCCAGCAGCTTTTGCGCAAAGGCGCCACTCGCGAAGTACATCGGCGGCCTGAGATCCGAGGCGGCAACGCCGATAACCCGCGCGCCGAATCGTTCGGCGATATCTCCGGCCACCCTGAGGCAGGCATCGTTGGGCCGATCCAGCGCCAGACCGACCATGACGGTTTTGTAGTCCATTACCTGCTCCACGCCTTGGGACGAAATGCCGTACGGGCCCTGCCCGCACAGCGGCATCCTAGGGGCTCGCGCCGTTTTCAACCTGACCTAGATCAAGAATCCCGTTCGGCTCTTCGAGGTGCCCGCCATCGCCGTATGCCGCCGGCAGGAATTCGAAAATTTGCGCATATTATCAAATGGATATTGAACCTTTATGATGTCGCTTCGCCGCGGTTTCCAACGCCCGATCTAATGCGGTATCTGATGAGTCGGAGCAGCCCAGAAGGCGAAGCATGTTCAGCGCCGACCGACCCTTTCGAGATCAAGACCCGCTCGACGCCAACACCCGCAGCGGTGCCGAGGGATCGGGCGTCGGCGCGTGGGATCTCGAGCTGTCGACCCGCAGGCTGAGCTGGTCCAGCGCCGCACGGAAGCTCTTCGGCATCGAGCCGGATGCGCCTGTCGACTACGATCTCTTCCTATCCCTGCTCGATGCGCAAGACCGCGACCGAACGGCAGAGGCCGTGCAACAGTCGATCGCTACCGGATGCAGTTTCGACGTTCAGTACCGAGTGCGCCGGCATTCGGAGGAAGGGCACTGGGTGCGTGCGCTCGGCACGACCATCAATGGTCCCGACGGCACTCCCGCCCGGCTCAGCGGCGTGATGATCGACATCAACCGCGAGAAGCGGCTTGAGGATTCGGTCAGGACGCGCGAGCGGCACTTTCGCTCGATTCTGGACACGATTCCGGATGCGATGATCGTCATCGACCAGAATGGCATCATGCAATTTTTCTCCAGCGCCGCCGAGCGTCAGTTCGGCTACAGCGAACCCGAGGCGATCGGAAAAAACATCAGCGGGCTGATGCCCGAGCCGGACCGCAGCCGTCACGACGGCTATATCGCGCGTTACCTGAAGACGGGCGAGCGGCGCATCATTGGCATCGGGCGTATCGTCACCGGCATGCGCAAGGACGGCACGACGTTCCCGATGCATCTCACCATCGGCGAGATGCATTCCGCGGGAAGGCCCTTCTTTACCGGATTCGTCCGCGATCTCACCGAGCAGCAACAGACCCAGGCGCGGCTGCAGGAACTGCAATCCGAACTGGTTCACGTCTCCCGCCTGAGCGCGATGGGCGAGATGGCTTCCGCCCTCGCCCACGAACTCAATCAGCCGCTGTCTGCAATCAGCAATTACATGAAGGGATCGCGACGCCTGCTGGCCGGCAGCAGCGACGCCAACGCGCCGAAGATCGAAGTAGCGCTCGACCGCGCCGCGGAACAGGCGATCCGCGCCGGCGACATCATCAGGCGGTTGCGCAACTTCGTCGCCCGCGAAGCGTCCGAGAAGCGCGTTGAAAGCCTTTCAAAAATGATCGAAGAGGCCGGCGCGCTCGGGCTTACCGGCGCCCGCGAACAGGGCGTGTTCCTGCGCTTCAACCTCGATCCGACCTGCGACCTCGTGCTTGCCGACAGGGTCCAGATCCAGCAGGTGCTGGTCAACCTGTTCCGCAATGCGCTGGAAGCGATGGCGGCCTCGACGCACCGTGAACTGATTGCCTCAAATACCAGGGCCGCAGATGACATGATCGAAATCGCCGTTTCCGACAGCGGGTCCGGCTTCGCAGGCGACGCGCTTGCAAACCTGTTCCAGCCATTTTTCACGACGAAGGAGACCGGCATGGGTGTCGGCCTTTCCATCAGCCGCACCATCATCGAAACCCATGGCGGGCGGATGTGGGCCGAAACCAACCAGTCCGGTGGCGCGACCTTCCGCTTCACGCTACCCGCTGCGCATGCCAAGGATATGACCGATGTCGGCGAACGCTAAGGTTTATGTCATCGACGACGACCCGGCGATGCGGGACTCGCTGGATTTCCTGCTGGGCTCGGCCGGTTTCAGCGTGCGTCTCTTCGATTCCGCGCAGGCTTTCCTGAACGAGGTTGCGAACCTTGAGCCCGGCTGTGTGGTCACCGACGTGCGCATGCCCGGTATCGATGGCATGGAACTGCTGCGTCAGCTGAACTCCCGCCCGCGAAAACTCCCGGTGATCGTCATGACCGGCCATGGCGACGTGCCGCTGGCCGTCGAAGCGATGAAGCTTGGGGCGCTCGATTTTCTGGAAAAGCCGTTCGATGACGACCGGCTGATTGGCATGGTCGAGACCGCCCTTGCGGAACGTGAGAGCGGCTCGAAGAGTGATGCGCTGTCGGCCGACATGGCAGCACGCGTCGCCAGCCTCACCCAGCGCGAACGCCAGGTGATGCAGGGGCTGGTGACGGGGCAATCGAACAAGGCCATCGCCCGGGAATACGACATCAGCCCGCGCACGGTGGAAGTCTATCGGGCCAACGTGATGACCAAGATGCAGGCCGGTAACCTTTCCGAACTGGTGCGGTTTGCGATCCGGGCCGGCTTCGTCGAAGATTGAGGCAGGTCAATTCGGACGCTGGAAAAGTGTCTATTTTTGTCGGCATGATCGACACCCGCCACGGCACGACTGGTGAAGCCAGAGTTAGCCTTCCGCCCAGGAAGGCGATGATTTACGTCGTCGATGACGATTACGACGTCCGGACATCGCTGCGATTTCTGCTGGAGACCGAGGGGTTCGACGTCCGCACGTTCCGCAGCGGAACCGCGCTGCTTGGATCCTCCACCCGCAACCGGGCGGATTGTCTCGTGATTGATTACAAGATGGCAGAACTCGACGGTCTGGAACTGGCCTATCGGCTGCGAAGGCTCGACATATCCACCCCGATCATTCTGATCACGGGCTATCCCGACCAGGGCATCTCGGCCAAAGCCAGTTTGGTCGGCGTGCGCCAAGTGCTCTTGAAGCCCAATTTGGACGGCAATCTCGTCGATTGCGTTCGAAACGCCATCAATGCGCCGAATGCGGCGGACCAGTCCTGAAGCCCGTCGGCTCTCCTCCGTAAAACCCCGTAGGGGATCTCCCTTAGGATATCGCCCCAAATATCGGACAGCCAAAATCCCAATTACACCAAAGCCATCCCGCATCGAGGAGATGGCAAAATGCTCACCCAGACGATCACCGCCCCGGCAGCCAAGGTTTTCCCCGCCCCGCGCGCCCAGAATGTTCCGGCCATCGATCCCTTCAGCGTGATCGCGAGCTGCGCGGGTGTGATCGCCAGCGAGTTCTCCTACCGCAAGGACGAGGAAATCTACGGCGAGGGCGAGCTTTGCGAATATGTCTATCAGGTGATCCGCGGCGCGGTGCGCACCTATAAGCTCCTCAACGACGGACGGCGGCAGATCGGCGCGTTCCATCTGCCCGGCGACGTGTTCGGCCTCGATGCCGGTTCGACCCATCGCCTGACGGCTGAAGCGATTGGCGAAACCACGGTCCGCCTGGTGAAGCGGCGCAGCCTGGAAGCTGTCGCCGGGTCGAATGTTCAGGTAGCCCATAACCTCTGGATGATGACCGCGAGCGACCTCCGGCATGCCGAAGACCATATGCTGCTGCTGGGTCGGAAGACTGCGATGGAAAAAGTTGCCACCTTCCTGCTGGAGATGGACCGCCGGCTCGCCAAGGCCGGCATGATGGCACTGCCGATGTGCCGCCGCGACATCGGCGACTATCTCGGCCTGACGCTGGAAACCGTTTCGCGAGCGCTTTCACAGCTCAGCGACCAGGGCATTCTGGTGTTTTCCAGCGCGCGTCAAATCGTGCTGCGCAATCGCCAGCGACTGGCGGACCTGGACGCCTGAGAGTAAGCTGGACGAAAGGGCACCCGAAGGGCGGGAGTGCAAGATGAACAATTATCGCGTCTCCTTCTACAAGGATCTCTGTAATTCCGACGGCCACAGCTTCAAATGCCTGCAGCGCCAGATCGACGTCCAATCGGACGAACCATCCCAGGCGCTGATGCTGGCAGAGCGGCTGGTCGACAACGAACGCCTCAACGCCGATTGCGTCGAGGTCATCCTCCTGAGCGGTCATCCCGAGCTCGAACATCCGGCGGTCTATTCGCCCGTGCGCAGCAAACACGCATGGAACCGCGTCGCGTGACGAATTGATCGCGGCGTTGATTGAAGCTCGAGCACTTGCGAGCCTGCGCAGTCGGCTGCCCGGCTGCGCTATGTGATCTCGTGCCGGCGGCTATTTGATCCACGTCAATGCGAAACCGGCGAAATGCGGAGATAGTCGATCTACATGCCGGACAAGGATGTCCCGCATCATTCGGCGATCTCGCCGTTTTCTCCTAAGACTGCCCCGCCATCGTCGGTCATCGCGACCGCGTTGCGGGGCATTTTTATGGATGTCCGCAAATCGGCTTACCGATTGAGTCCCGCATCGAGCTCGCGGACGGCCTTGAAGCCTTGCGAGGCCGCCTGCAGCGCCTCGTCGATATCGGCTCCACGATGCGCCGAAGACAGGAACATGTTGTGCTGGGGATGAAAGAATGCGCCGTGGCGTAGCGCGGCCGAACAGAACGCCCTGCCCTTGCGCACCTCCGTATCAGCCTCGAACAGCATCAACGGCATTTGCGGCGGACCGCTTTGGCGGATCGCGATGCCATGTTCGTTCGCCAGCGTTGCCAGTCCCTCGCGCAGCCTAAGGCCCATCGCGAGGATATGTCCGGGTACATCGGTCTCGCGCGCGATCCGCAACGTGGCCCGCGCCGCCGCCATGGCTACCGTGCCGCACCAGAACGAGCCGGTGACGAATATCCTGGTGGCCGCCTCGCGGAAGCGATCGTTGCCGGTAACGGCGGCCAGCGCGTAGCCGTTGGCGATCGCCTTGCTCCAGGCGCACAGGTCTGGACGCACGCCGAGTGCTTCCCAGCTCCCTCTGATATCAAGCCGCAGTGCGGCCCGCACTTCATCGACGATCAGAGCGGCGTCGGCCGCGTCGCATGCCGCGCGCACAGCTTCGGCAAATTCTTTCGTCGGCAATTCGAGATCGCGTCCCATGTCATGGCGGAAAGCCGTCACCAGGATCGCGGCGAGATCCTTGCCCGCTTCCTCGATCGCCGCTCGCAGGCTCTGCACGTCGTTGTACTCGAAATGCACAAGATGCGCGCGATCCTCGGCCGTCACGCCGGCAACGCTCGGCGAGCACCATGGCAACGCGCCGTGGTAGCTGCCCCGCGCGACCAGCACCTTGCGGCGCCCGGTGCCCGCACGGGCAATCGTGACGCAGCTTGTCGTCGCATCGCCGCCGTTCTTCTGAAACATCGCCCAGTCGGCATGGGGCAGCATGGCCACAAGATCCTCGGCAAGCTCGACCATGACCTCGCCCGGCCCGTTCAGGCAGTCCCCTTTGGCGGCTTGCACCTCGGCCGCCGCCTGAACTTCGGGGTGGCGATGGCCGAGCAGGATCGGCCCCCAGCTACACATGAAGTCGATGTATTCGCGGCCATCGACGTCGCGCACGCGGCACCCCTCTGCGGAGGCGAAGAATTGCGGGTAGCCTTCCGGGAGCCGCGCGGCATTCAGATGGCCCCACATGCCGCCCGGCACGACCAGTTTGGCCCTCGCTCGCAACGCGGCATCCGCTGTCTGCGTCTCGCTCAACCGCGCTATGTGCTGGGTCATGACGTTCTCGTGATGCATTTCGCCAGGAGGAATCAAGCCTTGACCGCGTGGATGAGCGGCGCGGGCTCACACAACCATCAAACCATCGCGCATGACAGGCGACAAGGTCCCACGTCCGGCGTGGTCACAAATGCGCGGTTCCCAATGCGACCAATCCGATCGGGTGGCTTTTGGCTCGCGAAAGCAATAAAAGACGAGCTCGGTTCTATCATCCCTTACCACATTCGTTTCGGAGCAACGTTGAACCTCCATCGTCCCATTGTCTTCGTCGCACTTGTTGCATTCGCATCACTCACGCTCGCGGGCTCCGCGATGGCGCAAAGCACGATTGCGGCTAACGTCGCTAAACCGGTGTCGCTGCCGGATATCGCCATCGGGTCTGACAAAGCGCCAATCACCATCACCGAATATTCTTCGATGAGCTGTCCGCATTGCGCGGCCTTCGGCCAGAATGTGTTTCCGATGCTGCGTTCGAAATATATCGACACCGGCAAGGTGCGTTTCGTGTTCCGCGAGTTTCCGCTCGACATCAAGGCGGCCGCAGCCTCGATACTGGCGCGCTGCATCGGCAAGGGTGATTCCGAAAAGTACCTCGCGGCCGTCGAGATGTTGTTCAAGCTGCAGGACCGCTTGATGACGCAGACCAAGGACACGCTGATCTATGTCGGCAAGCAGCACGGCATGAACGAGCAGGAGGTCAAGACCTGCGAGGAAGACCAGGCGCAGTTCGACAAGCTGAGCAACGATCAGCAATACGCCCATCGGGAATTGAAGGTTACCTCGACGCCGACGTTCTTCCTCAACGGTGCAAAGCTGCAGGGTTCGATGTCGTTCGAAGAGCTGGAAGAGCGGATCACGCCGTTGCTCAAGAAATAGCACGGCGAACCTCCCGGAAGCCCCTTGTCCGGCGCCGCCGCCTCGCCGATGATGCCCCCAACAAACATATGGGGGAGAACGCCATGACCGCGGCTGTACGGGTATTGTTGGCAGCCGTGTGGCTGCTGTCGGGCGTCGTGGCGTCGTCGGCGCAAAACTATCCGAGCAGGCCGGTACGCGTCGTGGTCGGCTTTCCCGCAGGCGGACCGACCGACGTCATTGCCCGCGTCGTCGCGCAGAAGCTTAGCGACAATCTCGGTCAGCAGTTCTTCGTCGAGAACATCGGCGGCGCCGGCGGCAACACCGCGGCCGGCCAGGTCGCCCGCATGACGCCGGACGGCTACACCATCATGGTGGTCAGCACCGGCTTTGTTGTGAACCCCAGCCTCTACGCCAAGGTGCCGTATGATCCGGTCAGGGATTTCGCGCCGGTGACGCTGGTTGCGGTTTCTCCGAATGTCGTAGTGGTCAACCCGCAGGTCGCTGCCAAGACGCTGCCGGAACTGGTGCAGCTGATCAGGGACAATCCCGGAAAATACAGCTTTGCCGGGCCCGGGGTCGGATCGACGCCCCATTTGGGCGGCGAGTTGTTCCGCCTCGCCTTCAAGCTCGATCTGGTCCACGTCCCCTTCACGGGCGCCGCCCCTGCCATTCAGGCGACGGTCGGGGGACACACGCCGATCGCCTTCACGGCGCTGCCGCCTGCTCTCTCTGCGGTGCAAAGCGGACAGCTGCGCGCGCTCGGCGTTGCGTCCACCGAACGTGCCGCAGGCCTGCCTGACGTGCCGACCTTCGCCGAACAGGGTATCAGCGACCAGGAGGCCGACACGCTGACCGGCATTGTCGCGCCGGCCGGAACGCCGAAGGCGATCATCGATCTGCTCCATCGCGAGATCGCCGGGATCGTCGCGCACCCCGATGTCAAGGAACGCCTCACGACGCTCGGCTTCAAGGCGGTTGCCAATACGCCGGATCAGTTCGGCGCTCGCATCAGGCTGGAGATGGACAAGTGGGGCAAGGTCGTGCGCGATGCAAAGTTGCGGATCGAATAGTGGGCTCAGCACCCCTGGTTCGATGACGGCTGTTCCACCGCAGCATTCACGATCCTGACGAACGTCAGGCCGATACGGTTCTTCTGAATCCAGGCAACCCGGCACTCATGCACGATCGACGGATCCTTTGCCATCACCAGCCGAAAGTGCTTCGGGACAAAGGCCGGGTTGTCGACGTCGATCGCCGCTCCTGCGGGCGAGATATTCCGCACCACGCAGGACATGACGGAACCGCCCGACGAAACATAGGCAGGCTCGTTGATCTCCGTTCGCGGATACTTTCGCTTCTCTTCCATCCTGTTCGTCCCGTTCCGGATCGATCCGGCTCAACCGCAAGGCTAGCGCAAAAGCTTAAACAAGTCGGCGTGTGCGCCGCAGCGAATAGACCCGACCTGCCGAAGCCTCGATCCCACGCAATAGTCCGCGGCGCCATTGTGCAGAGCGGCACGAAATTCCGATCGGCTTTCTGCACATGTGCTCCGCGTCGCCATGGGCTTGCCGATTGCGGCGACGGCACGCTAGCTTTTCACCAACGACTTGGTACGCGGACGCGACGGGCCCACACATGATCTTGAATACAGCGATCGCAAGCTCTGCCGATCTCGCGGGCGACCAGGCGGTGATCGCCCGGGCCGAAGCCATATGTGAGGATGTCGCGAAAGCATCCGACGATATCGAAACCTCGCGGCGGCTGCCGCCGGCTCTGCTCGACAAGCTGCACGACGCGCAATTGTTCCGGCTGTTGCTGCCCCGTTCGACCGACGGAATCGAAACCGATCCCGTCACCTTCTTCCACGTCATCGAAACCATTGCGAAAGCCGACGCTTCCACCGCCTGGTGCCTCAGCCAGGCCGGTGGCTGCGCAATGTCTGCGGCGTATCTGGACCTGCCGGTGGCGCAGGCAATCTTCAGTGATCCTCGCGCGGTGCTGGCATGGGGTCCGGGCCCCAAGGTCCGCGCCGTCGAATGCGAGGGCGGCTACAGGGTGACCGGGGTGTGGTCCTTCGCCTCCGGCGGCCGGCATGCGACCTGGCTCGGGGCGCACTGCCCGATCTACGCTGCCGACGGTTCGCCCAAATGCGACGCCAATGGAGCCCAACTCGAGCGCACCATGCTGGTACGTGCCGAAGACGTCGAGTGGACCGACATCTGGAACACGGTTGGCCTGCGCGGCACGGCCAGCGACCAGTTCGCGCTCGACGACTTCTTCGTGAGCGCGGACCATTCGATCACCCGCGAGTTCGAGCGCGAATGCCGCGAGCGCGGCCCGCTCTACCGTATGAGCAACCACACCTGCTACCAGGTGGGCTTTGCCGGCGTTGCCTGCGGCATCGCCCGCACTGCACTCGACAATTTCGTGGAGACGATGCGCAACAAGGTGCCGCGTGGCGCGAGGATGTCGCTGCGCGACAATGCGGTGGTTCAGAGCAACCTCGCCCAGGCGGAAGTCAATCTCCGCGCCGCGCGCGGCTACGTGTTGCAGTCGATGGCCGACACCTGGAAGGATCTTAGCGCCGGCGCGACGATTACAGTGGCGCAGCGCATGAACATCCGCATGGCCTCCACCAACGCCATTCACAAGGCGCGCGAAGCTGTCGACTTTGCCTACAACGCCGCAGGCGCCACCGCGATTTTCGAGAACCATCCGCTGGAGCGGCGGTTTCGCGATATCCATACCGTGACCCAGCAGTTGCAGGGCCAGCTCCGCCATTTCGAAACCGTCGGCGCCTGGATGATGGGCGTCGAAACCGACCTCAGCTTTGTTTAGGAGAGAACGACCATGGGACTTGGCGTCCTGCAGCATTACACCATCGAACCCTCCGATCTCGAGCGCACCAAGGATTTCTATTGCGACGTGCTTGGGCTGGAGAACGGCAATCGTCCTCCGCTCGATTTCCCCGGCTACTGGCTGTACTCGGGTGGCACCGCCACGGTCCATCTGATGGGCACGCGCAAGCCGCGCGATGGTATCGTGGTGCGCGGCACCGAGAAGAAGTATGAAGATACCGGAAGGCTCGACCACATCGCCTTTGCGGCGACCGACGTCGAGGGCATGCGCAAGCGCCTGCAGTCCAAGGGCGTCAAATTCCGTGAGAGCATCGTGCCACGGACCGGCGATACCCAGTTCTTCCTCTACGACCCCGACGGCGTCGGCGTCGAGCTGAACTTTCCGAAGACCTGAGGCTCTCTCGGCCCCAAATCGACGGCACCCGCATGGCCGCCGGCGCCGCATGTGATGTGGAGGCGCAACACTTGCAACCAAACAATGAAGTTCCCGACAACGCCGCAAGTCAGCCACGACTATGGCGTCAGTCCGTCAGGGTTTCTTCATCATTGCAATGAGATTGGGGGAGCCGCGCCGCTGCGGCAGAATAGCCGGGTGCCGTGCCTTTCAACCTACCCCAGGGCCTGCGTACCCGGCTATTCGCTCCGCGAGCCGGCGATAGCGCTTTCGAGCGAAGTGGACACCGGTTCGCGTTAAGAAAACACGTCAGAACGAGAATCTAATCGAGCCCGCGTTCGTGGCTCAGATTGACCATTTCCTGAATGAAGACCGCCTTTTGCTTGTCGTCCAGGCTGGCGAATAGCGGCTCGGCCGCATCCGCCACGTTGCGCTGGTCGACAGCGCGGTCGTTGAGAAACTGGGCCTCGTTGCGCATCTGCTCGATGATGTCGTCAGGCGGATCGCGCTTGGCGCGCGCAACGCGCAGGTTGAGCCGGTCGGCGCCGTTATGACCGAGATAGTGCATCGCACTGTTGAAGCCGGCCCAATGCTTTTCCTGCTCGGGCGTGAGATTTAATTCCTTCTTGATCCGTTCGATATTGGCGTCGCTGCTGGCGACGATCTGTTCGGCCGTCAGTTGCGGCGCGCCGGCCTGGGTGAGGACAGCCGGCTGCTGCTGCGGTTGCTGCTTCGCGGTCTTTGTCGCCTTGGTCCCCTTGGACGGCTTCGATGTTTCGCTTTGCTTGGAAGCCTCACCCTGCTTGGATGTCTCGCCCTGTTTGGCATCCTTTGTCGGAGGTGCCTGTCCGCCCTTAGTGTTGGGATTGTTATTGCCTCCGGTCAGAACGCCGGTGACGCCCGTGACGACCCCGACGACGCCGCCGATCGCGCCGCCCAGGACGCCGCCGACCGGGCCGGCAGCCTTGTTACCTTCCCGCGCCCCCTGCTGCACGCCCTGCACCAGCCCTTGCGCGTTCGCTGTTGCGGGCACGCCAAGAGCCAGCATGGCGATGGCGCCAAGCGCAAAACGCAATCGCGACGGCATCGGCGCAATGTGCAAAGGACGGGTCATCATCTGGTCTCCATCGTCGATCGAGAAATTCGGCAGGCGTAGTTTCAACGGCGCACCGGGAATCTTTCTCCGCTTAAGCTATCGTTTCCGCCCTGAACTCGTCCACCGTAGCGCCGGGGAGGTTCCACGGATGGAAACATCTTCGGGTGTAGGCGTTACACGCGCCATCGGTTGACTGCGGCGCAAGCGCACACCCAGCGTCGGGATTGAAAAGAACAGACGTGTGCAACGCAATATTGCCGCGTCAATTATTGACGATCCCAACGACATGGCATCGTCGCTCCCGCTGCCCGGAATTACCACGCAACGTTAGTTCAATGACGACTGCTGCTGTGTTTTCTCGACAGATGCAAACAATTCTGTTCTGATCCGATTGCGAAATCTCCGCTGGCCACCGCCTCGACGCGGCTCTCCTCCAGACGGAGAACAAAAAATAAAAAGCAAAATCTGGCTCAGCAAAGAGGAAACGCCATGTCTCGCAGGAAGCTTTCTCGCCGACAATTCGTTGCTGCGACAGCGCTAACATCCGCAGCCCTCGTTACCGCGCCATATGTGCGCGGCGCCCACGCCGCCGGCAAGCTCTCGATCGGTTTCTGGGATCACTGGGTTCCCGGCGCCAACAAGGCCTCGACGGATATCGTCAACGCCTGGAAGGAAAAGGAGAAGGTCGAGGTAACGATCGACTACATCCCGAGCCAGGGCAACAAGAACCTGCTGACCATCGCCGCCGAAGCACAGGCGAAATCCGGGCATGACATTCTCGCCATGCCGACCTGGTGGCCGCATGCGCAATCCGAACTGCTGGAACCCATGAATGACGTCATGGAGGACCTGATCAAGCGGAACGGCGAACCCAACGGCACTGTGAAATATCTCGGCCAGTCCAAGGGAAAGTGGCTTGCGGTACCTGCAAGCGTCGGCAGCCAGATCAAAGGCCCCTGCTCGCGCATCGACCTGATGAAGCAGCATGCCGGTATCGACGTGCAGGCACTGTATCCCGCCGGCGCCCCGCCGAAGGCCGATAGCTGGACTCTGGAGACCTTCCTCAAGGCCGCGGAGGCCTGTCACAAGGCCGGCGTCCCCTTCGGCATCGGGCTTGGCGAGACCAGCGACAACGTCGATACGGCGGGCGCGATCTTCCAGTCGTTCGGCGCAGCCCTTGTCGACGAGAAGGGCAACCTCACTGTCAAAACCGACGCGGTGCGCCAGGCACTCGAATACTACAAGAAGCTGATCTCCTTCCTGCCGCCTGACGTTGGCGCCTGGGACGACGCCTCCAACAACAAGTGGCTGGTGTCTGGCAAGGGCGCCATGATCATGAACCCGCCGAGCGCCTGGGCGGTCGCCAAGCGCGACGCGCCGCAGGTTGCCGAGCAGTGCTGGACCCACGGCTTCCCGTCCGGGCCGAAGGGCCGCTACGCGCCCTACCTCGCCTACTTCTGGGGCACCTGGTCGTTCTCCAAGAACAAGGAAGCGGCCAAGAGCGTGCTCAGGGCCCTTTCGCAACCCGACGCGATCGAGAAGATGGTGGTGGCGAGCGGCGGCTATGACCTGCCCTGCTACGAAAAACTCACCACGCTGAAGGTCTGGCAGGAAGAAGGCCCGCCGAAGGGCACGCTCTACCACTACCCGAACCCGCACAACCACCAGACGCTTTCGATCGCCGCGGCACCCGCCCCGCCGAAGATCGCGCAGCAGATCTATGTGCAGGCGACCCTGACCAAGATGTGCCTGCGCTATCACAAGGGCGAGCCGATGGAGAAGGTGCTCGCCTGGGCCGAAGGCGAGTGCGAAGGCTTCATGCGGAGCTGACGGCTGGGACATCATGGCGGCCCGCCCGATCGCAGGCCGCCATTCCCTATCCGCCTTCAATCACGGGCGCGGCGAAACCTTACGGGGATAAAAACACATCATGGCTGACGTCGCATTGCAGCCGAACCGGTCCGCGGCACAAACGGGACGCAAACGCTCCAGCCTGCACAACGCGCTCAAACGCAAGTCGACGGTAGCATTCTTGATGACGCTGCCGCTGCTGCTCCTGATCGCGGCCCTCGTCATCTATCCGGCTTTCTATGCGGTGCACCTGGCGACGTTGAACAAGTCGATGCAGCGCTTCATCGGGTTCAACAATTTCGAGTTCCTGTTCAAGCGCGAGACGTTTTGGCTCGTCGTCAAGCAGTCCTGCATCTTCGCGATTACGGCCGTCATCTTCAAGGCGGTGCTCGGCTTCATCATTGCGCATTTCGTCCACAACATCCCGGCCAAGGGCCAACGCAAGTGGCGCGGCATGCTGCTGGTGCCATGGGTGATCCCGCCGGCGATGAGCACGTTGGCCTGGCTGTGGCTGTTCGATCCCTCCTACAGCGCGTTCAATTATACCCTTTCCTTCTTCGGCATCGGGCCGATCCCATGGACCGGCGATGCCATGTGGGCACGCTTCTCGGTCATCCTCGTCAACATCTGGGTAGGCGCACCGTTCTTCATGATCATGTACCTGGCGGCGCTGAAATCCGTGCCCGAGCAGCTCTACGAGGCAGCCGCCATCGACGGCGCCAACTGGTGGCAGCGCATCTGGTACGTGACGCTGCCGATGATGCGCAACATCATCGCGATCACGACGCTGTTCTCGCTGATCGTGACCTTTGCCAACTTTGACATCGTGCGCATCCTGACCGCGGGCGGTCCGCTCGACCAGACTCATATCTTCGCGACATGGGCATTCCGGATCGGTATCGAGGGTAGCGATATTCCGTTGGGCGCCAGTGTGTCTCTATTCATGGTGCCGATTCTGGCGGTCGCAGCGATCTTCATCCTGCGCGACATCTCCAAACGCGGGAATGAAGCCTGATGACCACGGCGACAATCGACAAGGCCGCACCGACCCGCAAGGTCAAGTACGGCAGCATGAGCCGCGATCGCGCCTGGGCGCTGCGCTGGTCCTATTTCTTCCTGGTGATCTTCGCGATCTTCTTCCTGACGCCGCCGATCTACATGTTCATCACCTCGCTGAAGAGCAGCGCGGAGATTTCGGCGGCGACCAATCCGTGGTGGGTATTCCATCCGACGCTGGAGAACTACGCCGGGTTGCTGACGTCGAACCAGTTCCTGCGCTTCTTCTGGAATTCGGCGATCGTCTCGATCTTCGTCGTCACCATCACCATGCTGATATCAGTACCCGCCGCCTTTGCACTGTCGAGGATGCGGTTCTGGGGTTCGGCGACGCTCGCGACCGGCGTGTTCCTGACCTATCTCATTCCCGAGACGCTGCTGTTCATTCCGCTCTTCAAGATGTTTGCCGTGATCGGCGACTGGACCGGCATTCAGCTCATCAACAAATGGTACGTGCTGCTTATTCTCTATCCGACGCTGACGGTGCCGTTCTGCACCTGGATCATGATCGGCTATTTCGCCTCGATCCCGAAGGAGCTCGATGAAGCCGCCGTGATCGACGGCGCGTCCTGGATCCAGACGCTGACGCGGATATTCATCCCGGTCGCCTTCCCCGGCATCATTGCGGCGACCATCTTCGCTTTCACGGTGTCGTGGGCGCAATTCCTCTATCCGCTGGTGTTCACGACCTCGACCGATCAGCTCGTCATGCCGGTCGGGATCATCACCTCGCTCATCAAGGGCGATGTGTTCAACTGGGGACAGATCATGACCGGCGCCCTGCTCGGCGCAGCTCCTCCGCTCATCATCTACGCGTTCCTGATGGACTATTACATTGCCGGCCTGACCGCCGGTGCGACAAAGGGCTGATCTCATGGCTGACGTGACGTTGCGTAAGGTTGTGAAGCGTTATGACGAAGTCGAGGCGGTGCGCGGCATCGATCTCGATATCGCCGACCATGAGTTTGTCGTACTGGTGGGACCATCGGGTTGCGGCAAGTCGACGACGCTGCGGATGATCGCCGGCCTGGAAGATATCTCCGACGGCGACATCATGATCGGCGGCGACGTCGTCAACGACGTGCCGCCGAAGGATCGCGACATCGCGATGGTGTTTCAGAACTACGCGCTCTACCCGCACATGACGGTCGCGGAGAACATGTCGTTCGGCCTGCGGCTGAAGCGCTATCCGAAGGCCGAGATCAAGAGCCGCGTCGACGAGGCCGCGCGCATGCTCGACATCGTCGAACTCGTCGACCGCAAGCCGAAGCAATTGTCCGGCGGCCAGCGCCAGCGCGTCGCCATGGGCCGCGCCATCGTGCGCAACCCGAAGGTGTTCCTGTTCGACGAGCCGCTGTCCAACCTCGACGCCAAGCTGCGCGTGCAGATGCGGATCGAGATCAAGAAGGTGCACCAGAAGGTCCGCACCACGACGGTCTATGTGACTCACGACCAGGTCGAAGCGATGACGCTGGCCGATCGCGTGGTGGTGATGAACCATGGCCGGATCGAGCAGATCGGCACGCCCAACGAGCTCTATCACAAGCCGGCGACGAAATTCGTCGCCAGCTTCATCGGCTCGCCGGCGATGAACTTCATCCCGTGCCGGCTGGAGGATCTCGCCGGCAAGTTGCACGTTCGGTTGACCGACCGCATCGCCTTCCCGCTGCCGCCGGCCCGCGCTGCCCGTTATCAGGGCATTCCGCGTGCCGACAAATTGCTGCTGGGGCTGCGGCCCGAGCACATCACCGAGGCGAAGCCGCATCCCGAGCCCGGCGTGGAGGCCTTCGAAACGGTGCTCGACGTCACCGAGCCGATGGGAATGGAGACGCTGATCTACTTTACCCTGGAAGGCGCGCAGGTCTGCGGCCGGGTCAATCCCAATGCCGGTGCGCAGGATGGCGCCCCGCTCCGATTGGCTGTGGACCTCAACAATATGCACCTGCTAAACGAGGTGACCGGCGTCGTCCTTTGACGGCGCATCAGCGACACCCAAGGGCAGGAAATGGCGACCAACAAGAAGAAAATCTTCATCACGGAATCGATGTCGCAGCAGGGAAGAGCGTTGCTTCACGCGCGCGACGACATCGAGGTCGTCGAATTTCCCAACATGATTGCGCAGAAGGATTTCGAGGCCAAGCTGAAGGAGCATGCGCCGGTGCACGGCGTCGCCCTCGGCGGCACCCGTTTCGGTGAGCCCGAGCTCGAAGCCTCGAAGGACATGCTGGTGGTGACCCGGATCGGCGTCGGCTTCGACGCCGTCGATGTCCCCGCGCTCAGCCGCCGCAAGGTCCCGCTGATGGTGGCCGGTACCGCCAATTCGCCCTCCGTCGCCGAGCATGCGGTTTTCATGATGCTGACGCTCGCCAAGCGCGCGACGGAAATGCATTCGCTCGTCAGGGATGACAAATGGGCTGACAGGCTCGGCATGCTGCCCTTTGATTTGTTCGGCAAAACGGTCCTGATCGTCGGCTTCGGGCGCATCGGCACTCGCACCGCCAAGCGCTGCCTCGCGATGGAAATGAACGTCCTGGTTTTCGATCCCTACAAGCCTGCGGCTGACATCAAGGCCGCCGGCTGCGAGCCGGTCGCCGATCTCGACGCCGCGCTGCCGCGGGCGGACTTCCTCACCATCCACTGTCCGAAGAACCCGGAGACGGTCGGCATGTTCAATGCCGACCGGCTGAAGCGGCTGAAGCCGACCGCCTACCTGATCAACACGGCGCGCGGCGGAATCGTCGACGAGGCCGCCCTGCACACGGCCCTGGTATCCGGCAAGCTTGCCGGCGCGGGCCTCGACGTTTTCGAGCAGGAGCCCCCGCCGGCCGGTCAGGCGCTGCTCGCCTTGCCGAACGTCATCATGGCCCCGCATGTTGCGGGCGTCACGGTGGAAGCCGTCGACCGCATGAGCGAACAGACCGCCCGCAATATTCTCAGCGTCCTGGACGGCGATCCCGTACGCCAGAACGTGATCAACCAGGACGTGTTATAATTTCGTAAGAGATTGATCTGAATGAGTAATTTCGCATAGTACTAGCCGTAAAATAAAAACCTGCGAGGTATGCGAAATACTTCATACCTTGTCAGGCTAGTCCCGAGACGGACTAGCTAGCAGGTCTACGCAAGAAAGAAGGCTGCAGCGGCAAGCCTCTATCCCAGATGGAAGCCCACGTCGGATCAGATCTCCCAATAGAATATTGCGCTGGAGGCAACAATACCAACAAATATGCCAATGGAGATCGCTTTTCGAATCGGCGTTTTCCATGGAAAGCCTCTCATGCCACCCATGAGGTAAAGCGCTATCGCGGCACCAGCGAAGAACGGTTTCTCCTTCCAGAGAAGTCCCATAAGCACCGTTGAAATCACCGCGGATACCGCGCCTGCGAGAATTACCCGCGGCGGACTGTTTGAAGAGCGGTATGTTTGATCGGCCTTCACGGTTGTTTGTTCTGTGGTCATTGTCCGCCAACTCCACCTTCTATGGGATTCTAGAAAATCATGTCCTTTATTGACCCGGGTCAAGGACCTCACTCATAAAAGCAAAGGCCCCGCCCGGTCCATCATCGACCGGCCAGCAAATGAGGTATCCGCATGGCCTTCAAAGAATACGGCGAACACGACGCGGTCGGCCTTGCGGATCTGGTTCGGAAGAAGGAAGTCACGCCCAAGGAATTGCTCGACGAGGCCATCGCCCGTACCGCGAAGGTCGATCCGCAGATCAACGCTGTCGTCGTCCAGCATTACGACCATGCCGAGCGTCAGATCGCGCGCGGCCTGCCCGATGGCCCTTTTACGGGCGTACCGTTCCTGCTGAAAGACCTCGACCTGCTGGAGGGCACGCGTACGACCTCGGGCGCCTCTGTCCTGAAGGAGTTTGTGGCCGACCATAGCGGCACGCTGGCGCAGCGCTTCGTCAACGCCGGCGTGTCGATCTTCGGCAAAAGCTCGAGCCCCGAATTCGGCCTGATGCCGACGACGGAGTCGCGCCTGTTCGGGCCGACGCGCAATCCCTGGAATCTCGAACATTCTTCCGGCGGGTCATCGGGCGGCGCAGCCGCGGCGGTTGCCGCCCGCATCCTCCCCTTCGCGCATGCCAGCGACGGTGGCGGCTCGATCCGGATCCCCGCCTCCGCGTCCGGCGTGTTCGGCCTGAAGCCGAGCCGTGCGCGCAATCCGCTCGGCCCCGATCGTGGCGAAGGCTGGGGCGGCTTCGCCTGCGGCCATGTGGTGAGCATCAGCGTGCGCGACAGCGCGGTGATGATGGACGCGATCCACGGCCCGGAGCCGTCGAGCCCCTACGTCGCGCCACCGCCGGAGCGGCCCTTTTCGCAGGAGGTCGGCCGCGACCCCGGCAAGCTCCGTATCTCTTTCACCGACAAGTCGCCTTATGGCGACGCCATCGATCCTGAAATTGCGGCAGCGGTGCGTGAGACCGCAAGCCTGCTGGCGGGGCTTGGCCACCACGTTGAGGAACGTGCGCCGAAACTTCCCGCCGATCCGGCCGCGACCATAACCTCGATCGTCGGCGCCAACACCGCGCTGACGGTGCGGCTGCTCGAGCAGAGGTTCGGCCGAGAGATGACGGACAAGGATCTCGAGATCTTGACGCTGGCGCATTCCAACAACGCGAAGAAGGCCACGGCGACCGATTACGTGGCCGCCCAGCTCGCCGCGTTCCAGATATCCCGCGCGCTGGCGGCCTTCTTCGAGGGCTGCGACGTCTTCCTGTCTCCGACGTTGTGCGCGCCGCCGCTGCGCATCGGCGAGCTCAACACCATGTCGAACGATCTGTCGCACATCGCCCCGATCCTGCGCCGTTATATGCCGGGGACCTCGATGTTCAACATGTCGGGACAGCCGGCGATGTCGGTGCCGCTTGCATGGAACAAGGCCGGATTGCCGCTCGGCATGATGTTCTCCGCCCGATTCGGCGACGAGGCGACCCTGTTCCGGCTCGCCGGCCAGCTCGAACAGGAGCGGCCCTGGAGGAACCGGTTACCGCCGGTTTGCGCCTAAGCGTCGCCTCCAAAACGCCACGGATGGACAAAACTCGGCCTTATCGCTAGCGAGGAAGGGCACCGGGCGGCATCGGGGCACCGATTCTGCCAAACGGGCGCGATCCGGAGGCTGAATCGTGACTCAAGGCGACCCAACCGACAATGCCCTGGCGACCATCGCGAGCATTCTCGACGCGCCGGAAGCGCGCCGCGAACCCGACAAGGCCGCGGCGGCCGAGCAAAAGCCCGCGACGCCGCCGCCCATCCCCGTCTCTCGGCCGATCGAGGCCCATGGCTACACCAAGTTCGGTCCGGGGCCGATGGCGGCGATACGTTTCAAATGGACGGTCCGCCTCGAGAATGGCGACTACTATGTCGACGAGACCATCGGCGAGAACTCGACGCCGATCGTGACCGGCCCGATGTCGCGGGAAGCTGCGATCCGGATGGTCGATGATCGCGAAAGCGACGCACGCCGCCGCTTCGAGCTGTTCAAGAGCGAGATGACCGAACGCGCTACCGCCAACAGGGAGAGCAGCGACGCGTAGCGTTCCGCTCTCCGTTGACGGTTATCTCGGCTGCCCCAGGAAGTCCTTCTTGACCAGATCGACGCCGGCATGGCGCAGGATGTCGTAGGCGGTCGTGACATGAAAGAAGAACTGCGGAGCGCTGAACGTCAGTAGCAGCGATTTGCCGGTGAAGTTTCGCTGGGTCCCGTTCTTGAATGTGAACGCGACTTCCTTGTCGGCAGCGTTTTCGATTTCCTCTCGCGGCAAGCCCTGCACGAAATCGATCGTTGCCGATATCCGCGACTGAAGCTCAGGGATATCGGGCTCGGTATCTGCAAACGTGTGCGGGGCGCGGCCCGCCAGCAGCGCGCAGGCGACGATCGCATGCCGTTTGGCCTCTCCGACCTGCTGTTTCAAATTGTACATCGTGGGCGAGAGCCGCATGTTCAGCACGACGGCGGAATCGATGTTCCGGGCTTCGGCATGGGCCGAGGCCTTGTCGAGAAGACTGGACAGATTTCCGAGATACGGCACGAAAACGCCGACGGAAGCCTCGTGAAGCGAGATGGTCACGATTTCAATTTCTCCGGGTGGCACCGCGGGCATATCTGGTCTAAATCGGCGCCATCGCTTCAGAGTGTCATCTAATTTGTCGGCGGAGAAGACCTGATGTTTCGCGTGTTCGTTACTCTTGCAATCGCTGCCCTGTGGAGCGTCGTCGCCCACGCTCAGCCGGCGAATTCCCGCCTCGACGACATCATCAAGCGCGGCACGCTGCGGGTCGGCATGACGGGCGACTATCAGCCGTTCACCTATTTCGACAAGGCCACGTCGAAATTCCGCGGCTTCGACGTCGACATGGCGGAAGCGCTGGGCAAGGCGCTCGGCGTCAAGGTCGAGTTCGTTCAGACGGCGTGGCCGCAGCTGATGAAGGATTTCGAAGCCGACAATTTCGACATCGCGATGGGCGGCGTCTCGATCACGCTGGACCGGCAGAAAAAGGGAATGTTCTCGACGCCGATCATGCGCGAGGGCAAGACGCCGATCGCGCGCTGCGCCGACCAGGGCAAGTATGAAACCATTGCCGATATCGACAAATCAGGCACGCGTGTCATCGTCAATCCCGGCGGCACCAATGAGCGCTTCGCCAAGGCGAACATCAAGAACGCCGAGATCAAGGTGTTGAATGACAATGTCACGATCTTCGACGAGATCGCCAAGGGCAATGCCGACCTGATGATGACGGACGCTTCCGAAACCCGTTACCAGCAGAAGCAGCATCCCGGCGTGCTCTGCGCGGTGCATCCTGACAAGCCATTCGACTTTTCCGAGAAGGCCTATTGGCTGCAGCGCGACATGCCGCTGAAGGCCTTTGTCGATCAGTGGCTGCATATCGCGATCCAGGACGGCAGCTACAGGAAAATCTACGCCGTCTGGTTCGATTGATGACCCAAGATACGCCTGTTTTCGCAGGAAAATTGACCGTCTATTGCGCGCTATCTAATCTGCTCGGGTCGAATTTGAACCGAAGCCGCTAGTACACGACTTATAGTTTGAAAGTGATCTGGATCACGCTGGGTGAAGCTGCCGCTGCGTAATACCGTCAGTGGGATTCCCCTCAGGAGGTCGTCATAATGAAAAAGTGCCTCGCTATCGCCGTGCTCTTGCTGGCGAGCACCGTCACCGCCGCGCAGGCGCAGGTCTCGTTTGAGTATAACGGCCGCACCATCACGATCGATCCCGATCGCGGCACCGTTTCGATTCCCGGCGTCTACGATAATACCGGCAAGAAAGCCAAGCGCCCGCGAGGCGAGGAAGGCGATCTCGATCGTCCGACCAGGAAGGTCCCGCAGCAGGCGAAGACCGCCCCGCAGGCCGCACCTGAAACGGCACCAGCGCCCGCTGCACCCGCGCCGGCAGAGCAAGCGGCAGTCCCGGCAGCACCCGCGCCGGCCGCCCCTGCTCCGACCGCTGCACCGCCAGCGCCGTCGACCAATACCGCGGCTGTTGCTCCGACGGACGCCCCAGCGCCTCCAGCGGCAC
>NZ_LLYB01000075.1:0-185 GCF_001440475.1 Bradyrhizobium lablabi
AACGCCGATCTGTCGATCATCGGCACCGGCAACGCGATGTCGGCGCTCGGCTTGACCGGCAACACCGGTACGGCGACCAACTTCACCGCCAGCCGCGCGGCAGCTTCCGGCAGCATCTCCGGCAAGACCTTGAGCTTCACCTCCTTCAACGGCGGCGCGGCGGTCAACGTCACCTTCGGCGACGG
>NZ_LLYB01000075.1:229-576 GCF_001440475.1 Bradyrhizobium lablabi
CGACCAGCTCAACGCGGCGCTGCTTGCCAACAACATGAGCGCCACGATCGACTCCACCGGGAAGCTGACGATCGCCGCCTCCAACGATTACGCCTCCTCGACGCTCGGCTCACCGACGGCGGGCGGCACGATCGGCGGCACGCTGACCACGACGATTGCGTTCTCGACCGCGTCGGCTCCGGTGGTCGATGCTCAGGCGCAGAGCGTCCNACCAATACAACATCACCATGCAGAACATCACCAGCACCGCGGCCGATGCCTCCTTCAACGGTGTCAACCTGCTCGGTGGCGATACACTGAAGCTGACGTTCAACGAGACCGGCAAGTCGACGCTGAGCATTACCGGC
>NZ_LLYB01000075.1:605-819 GCF_001440475.1 Bradyrhizobium lablabi
CGGCCTCGGCCTGGCAGCCCTGACCAGCGGCGTCGACTTCATCGACAACGCCGCGACCAACAAGGTCGTCGCCAGCCTGAGTTCGGCTTCGAGCCTGCTGCGTTCCCAGGCTTCGGCCCTGGGTTCGAACCTGTCTATCGTGCAGATCCGTCAGGACTTCTCCAAGAACGTGATCAACGTGCTGCAGACCGGTTCGTCGAACCTGACGCTGGCC
>NZ_LLYB01000075.1:923-29421 GCF_001440475.1 Bradyrhizobium lablabi
AACGTCAACGATCAAGGCGGCGGGGGAAACCCCGCCGTTTTCTTTTCGAGCGAGGGCTTCTTCGGGACTCGCGAACGAAAAAACGTCGGCGTAAAGAAAAACAACGAAGCGGAGAATTTGGGCTTCGATCTTAATTCCATCAGAACCTGATGGCCGGCATGCTGACGAAAATGTGGATTTTGCCGGCTAAACGACACAATCGGTAACGCCTGCTAACCATATTTAAAGGCACTACCTGTATGAAAGTTGGGCAGTTTTTTCGAAGTCCCCGCGGTTCTGCAAACCGCTCCCATCGAGGTTCGTGAATGTCTAATGCAGCCCATGCCTACGCGCGTACATCGCAAACGACGACGTCCCCCCGTGAGATCGAAGCGCAGGCACTGCTGAAGGCCGCACGGCAGCTTCAGGAAGTCCAGTCCAACTGGAACGGTCCCGACTCGGCCATGCATAACGCGTTGCTCTTCAACCGTCGGCTCTGGTCGATCTTCATGAGCGCTGCCGAGGCAAGCGAGAATCCTCAGCCGATCGAAGTACGACAGAACATTGCGAACATCGGCGTCTTCGTGATGAAGCAGACAATCGACATGCAAATGAACCCGGATCCGGCCAAGCTGAAGTCACTGATCGACATCAATTGCAATATCGCTGCCGGCCTTTCTGGGCGCGGCTGATCGGTTAGAGCGAGCGTGCCGCGATGGCTGACCTCTGGAACATCATCTCAGCCAACTACAAGACGGTGGGATTGGCCGTCCCGTCCAAGACTCCGTACGTGGCGGTCGATCCCGATCTCTATGAAGGCAGCTGGACCGGAAAATATCCCGACCAGAAGACGTTCAAGATCACGGTCTCGAATGTCACGGGATTCCGCGCCAAGGTGCAGTACCAGAGCGGCAGCACCAACAAATTCCAGGAAGTGCTGATCAAGGACAATGCGTTTCGGATCGGCGACGCCAAGTTCACGCTCACGGCCAACAATACGGCGCTAATCAAGAACGTCGTAACTGATGCCGCCAGCGGACAGACTTATCTCGATCAGGCCTACGCGAAGCGTTCATAAGCCGCCGGCGCAGCAAAGCCAGCGATCACCGACTGCATATGCCGGTTCTCATGCCAAATCGGAGCCGAAGCTAATCAAGCCTTGCGGTCGGTCGCGCGAAGGCGCTGCGGCGCGTCCTTGGTCAGGTCGAGGGTGTGGAAATAGGCGCGGCGGCGCAGCACGGCTTCCTCGGGAAACTGCTTCACGACCTGGCTCGTCTTGACGTCGACGACCTGATAGACGACGGCGCGTGCATCGCGGTCGATCACGACCTGGTTCGATACCGCGGGATTCGAAATGGAAATGCGGACCGCGGCGGAATCGGTGCTCGCGCGCGCGCTTGAATCGACTGCCGAGACGCTCTGGCTCGCCGGCAATTCGGTCGCGACCGCATGTTGTGCCGCCTCGCTCACGTGCTGAACGATCGGCGCGGAAACCGGTGCCCCCACCGGTTTGATGTTGAAATCTGTACTCATGGCAGCCTCCGGGCTTGCTGCGAGTCAAATCCAACCCCTCATCGGTTGCAATATAGCTGGGTACCCCTCAACACGGCGTTAGGGAACACGCTGAATCCCGCTCTGACGCGGCTGCGCAAATTTAATGAAAATTGTAGAGAACCGAAAACGCGATTCTCTTACAGCGAACGACTGACCGAGAGCGGGGTGATGTTGCGCGGGCCTGGAGCTGCGCGTTGTCCCGAAGCCGTATAGGTGCTCGGAATGTTCTTGCGCTGGATCTCGGTGTTGACGCCGCGCACGATACCCTCGGACACCGCGTGCGCGGTCGCAAGCACGGTGAGATTGATCTGCAGCATTGCGCGGAAAGTGTCGTGATGGCGGCGCAGGGTGGTCAGCAATTCCGGCGACACCTGCGCCAGATATTTTTGAGCGTTCTTCAGATTTTCGACCGCGACCATGTAGCGGCGCGACAGCTCGCCCTTCTGCTCTTCCAGCCGCATCGCCTCGCGCACGTTGCCGGCGCGAACCAGTTCGGTTTCACGCTCGATGATGCCGAGCAATGCGCTCATCACCTCCATCAGTTCTTCCGCGAGCTTGCGCGCCTCGGCCGGTGTCGAGATCGATCTTGCTGGTGCTGGTGCTGGTGCCTGTGCGGGCCTGGCCTGAGGACGCTGGTTCATTGTCGAGTTTTCCCTTTGGATCAGCCGGCGCGATTGGCTTGCTGCAGGATCAAGGTGCGGAAGACGTCGTTGGAAATGCCGATGCCGCCGGACTTGGCGAAGGACTTCGAGTATTCGTCCGTCAGCATCGAGCGCCAGACGCCGGTGCCGGGCGTGTCGCCGAACGGCCCTTCGCCTTTGACGCCGGTGGTCATCTGGGAGAACATCGAGTTGAGGAACATCGACTCGAACTCTTCGGCCTTGGCGCGCGTCTTTTTCTGCGCTTCGGGCGAAATCTTCTTGAGTGCGTCGGCGAGCTGCGGGTCGTTGCGGCCGTTGATGAGCGAAGTCTTTTTCTTCGAATATGCGCCGATGCCATTGATAAGGCTCGCGTCCATCACATTACCTCGATGTCGGCCTGGATCGCGCCGGCAGCCTTGATCGCCTGCAAGATGCCGATCAGGTCGCGCGGGCCGATGCCAAGCCCGTTGAGGCCGTCGACGAGCTGCTGCAGCGAGACGCCGTCCTTGACGACGGCGAACTTCTTGCCGTCTTCGCTGACGCTGACGCCGGTGCGCGGCGTCACCACGGTCCGGCCGCGCGACAGCGGATTGGGCTGGCTGACCTGCGGGCTTTCGGTGATCGTTACGGTGAGATTGCCTTGCGCCACCGCTACGGTCGCGACGCGAACATCGCGGCCCATCACGATGATGCCGGAGCGCTCGTCGATGACGATCTTGGCGGCGAGGTCAGGATCGACCTGCAATTGCTCGATCTCGGTCAGGAAGGCGACGACGTTGCCCTTGAATTCGGCGGGGATCGCGAGCTGCACGGTGGAGGGGTCGATCGGCTCGGCCGTCTTGACGCCGAGGAAGTCGTTGACCGCCGCTGCGATGCGCTTGGCGGTGGTGAAGTCGGCGTTGCGCAGCGCCAGCCGGACATTGGGCAGGCGGTTGAGCGCGAATTCGATCTCGCGCTCGATGATGGCGCCGTTGGCGATGCGGCCCACCGTCGGAACGCCGCGGACGATCTTGGCGGCTTCGCCCTCGGCCTGGAAGCCGGAGATCGCCAGCGAGCCCTGGGCGACCGCATAGACGTTGCCGTCGGCGCCGAGCAGGGGGGTGACGAGCAGGGTGCCGCCCTGCAGGTTCTTGGCGTCGCCGAGCGCGGATACCGTGACGTCCATCCGCGTGCCCTGGGTGCCGAAGGCCGGCAAATTGCCGGTGACCATGACGGCGGCGACGTTGCCGGTGCGGATGGTGGCGCCGCGGATGTTGACGCCCATGCGCTCCAGCATCGCCTGCAGCGACTGCTTGGTGAAGGGAATGTTGTTCAGCGTGTCGCCGGTGCCGTTGAGGCCGACGACGAGGCCGTAGCCGATCAACTGGTTCTGCCGCACGCCTTCGATATTGGCGAGGTCCTTGATCCGCGACGTCGCGCCCGCGGACGAGGGCGCCAGCGCCAGCAGCGCGGCGCAAACCACCCAAATCAGTCTTGCCGAACGGATGCCGGGCATCCTGTGCTCCCCTCGAGAACTTCCACCGGACCGCAGGCGCCACTCCCATGACGGCGGTCCGCCATTAACTATGCGAGCGCCGTGCCATGTCGCGTTTTCGAAGCAATGCATTGATATCGCTGAATGTTTGCTGAGGCGCGAGGCCACGGCGGCTTCACCACGATGGGCGAAACTGCCGCCCGTCGGCAGATTTTGCCGAGCCGTTTACGCGTCGTTAACCATAGGGAGGCGAAGGTTCGTCGACTCTCACGACGAGATCACCACGATGCGCATCTACGGACCGAACGGCACCACGCTTGGATCGCCCGCGAGCCACACGCGGCGAACCAGTTCGACCGGCTTCTCGCTGCCGGAAACGCCGGCTACGCCCGAAGAGCCGCGCTCGGCCGCAGCGCCCAAGGCCGCCGGCAACATCGATGCGCTGCTCGCGCTGCAGGGCGTCGAAGATCCGACCGAGCGCCGCAAGCGTTCGGTGGCGCGGGGCAGGGGCGCGCTCGACGTGCTCGACGAACTCAAGCTCGGATTGCTCTCCGGCAACCTCGACGCTTCCACGGTGAACCGGCTGCGCGATGCCGCGGCCAATCTGAAATCTTCCTCCGGCGATCCCGGCCTCGATGCCGTGCTCTCCGAGATCGAGCTTCGCGTCGAAGTCGAACTGGCGAAAGCCGGACAACGGTTTTAGTCCGGTGGATGTCGTCCGATGAGGCGCGGTGTGATTTACGCCGCGATATCCTTGCGCGCCGCGTCGTAGCGGCGCTGCGCGTTCAATACCTCCTTCAGATTGTTCTCCGCCCATTCGCGCAGTGGATCGACCGCGTCGGCCAGCGTCGCCCCGAGCGGCGTGATCGAGTATTCGACCGTCACCGGCACGGTTGCGATCGCGCGGCGTCTCATCAATCCGTCGCGTTCAAGCGATTTGAGAACCTGGCTCAGCATCTTCTGCGAGATGCCTTCAATGGCACGGCGTAACGCATTGAAACGCATCGGCTCGTCGCGGACGAGAAGCAGGATTAGCACCGCCCATTTGTCGCCGACTCGATCGAGGATCTGGCGCGTCGGGCATTCGGCCGAATAGGCGTTCGGGATTTTCGAATTGGCGGCTTTCACGGCGGTTACTCCGGCGTAATCAGGTGACCCAAAAGTGCTCTCTTAACACCTACATCCTTTTCGCTATCTAGTCACCATTGGATACCACATTCGCGTATCGCAAGGGAGACCTCCATGAAAATCGCCGTCATCGGCGCGTCCGGCAACGCCGGTTCGCGCATCACCGCCGAACTCGCCCGCCGCGGCCACAGCGTGACCGCCATCGCTCGCAATCCCGAAAAGATCGCCGCCCAGGCGGGCGTCACCCCGGTCAAGGGCGACGTGATGGATCAGGCCGGCCTTGCCCGGCTGGTCACCGGCCACGACGCGGCTATCAGCTCGGTCCACTTTCTGGCCAGCGACCCGGCCAAGCTGATCGCCGCCGCCAAGGAATCGAAGGTCGGTCGCTACCTCGTCGTGGGCGGCGCCGGCAGCCTCGAGGTGGCCCCGGGCGTCCGGCTGGTCACCACCCCCGGGTTCCCCGTGGCATACAAGGCGGAAGCCGAGAAGGGGGCCGCCTTCCTCGACCTGCTCCGGGCCGAGAGGGAACTCAACTGGACCTTCCTGTCACCGTCGGCCCTGTTTGTGGCCGGCGAGCGAACCGGCAAGTTCCGCCTCGGGACCGACCAGCTTTTGACCGCCGCCGACGGCAAAAGCTCGATTTCCTTTGAGGACTTCGCAGTTGCACTCGCCGACGAAATCGAGCGCCCGGCCCATATCCGCCAGCGTTTCACGGTCGGCTACTAAAGGGGTAGGCCGCCCCCGATAGCTTTGCCTGTGCAAGGCCTTGGGGGCGGTACTCCCACGGGGACGTACGATATTGTCTGTCACAACCCGCCGCTATATAAGGCCCGCGCGGACGGACAATTTTCCGCCCCGCCTTGCACGTGAAGATGGGCTGGCCTTGGAAAAGTTGAAGAATTATCGACCCTCCGAAAAAGAGCCTTTCATGAACGACCGCCAGCGCGATTATTTTCGCGCGAAGCTGCTGGCGTGGAAGGATGAGATCCTGAGGGAATCGAAAATCACCCTGCAGACCCTTCAGGAAGAGAACGTCAATCATCCCGATCTCGCTGATCGCGCCTCTTCCGAAACCGATCGCGCCATCGAACTGCGCGCCCGCGACCGCCAGCGCAAATTGATCTCCAAGATCGACGCCGCGCTGCAACGCATCGAGGACAACACCTACGGCTATTGCGAGGAGACCGGCGAGCCGATCTCGCTCAAGCGGCTGGAGGCTCGCCCCATTGCAACGCTGTCGGTGGAAGCGCAGGAACGTCACGAGAAGCGCGAGAAGGTTTATCGCGACGAGTAGGGAACCTGGCGTCTGACCGTGCGGTCGGCGCTGCAGGTTGCAAAAGAGAAAGCCGCCGCTGATGGACAACATTCTTGCGGCCGCACAGACCATCGCTACTGCCCGCCGCAACCGCGCGCCGCTGGCCACGCTTTCCGCTGAGCTCGCGCCGGCCGATGAGGCGGAAGGCTATCTCATCCAGCGCGCGGTCCACGACCTGCTGCTGGCGAAGACAGGCGACCTGGTCGGTTACAAGATCGGCTGCACCAGCGCGGTGATGCAGCAATATCTCGATATCCCTCATCCCTGCGCCGGTGGCGTGTTTGCCAAGGGCGTCCACGACAGCGGCGCCAAGCTGCGCTACGGCGACTACGTCCGTGTCGGTGTCGAATGCGAGATCGCGGTGCGGCTCGCGCGCAATCTTGCGCCATCTGAAGCCCCGTTCACCGCGGAGTGGGTGATGGAGGCGATCGAGGCCTATTTTCCCGCGATCGAGATCGTCGACGACCGCTACGTCAAATGGGAGACGATGGGCGCGCCGACGCTTGTTGCCGATGATTTCTTCGCCGCCGGCTGCGTGCTTGGCAAGGCGGTGGCGCGTATCAAGGCGCCCGACCTGCTCAAGGTCAAAGGCCGCGCCATCGTCAACGGCAAGGAAGCCGGCCACGGGACCGGCGCCGACGTACTCGGCCATCCCCACAATGCGCTGGCATGGCTCGCCAATCATCTCGCCGAGGGGGGCAAGGGATTGCACGCCGGGCAGATCGTGCTGACCGGGAGCCTGTTGAAAACCGTGTGGCTCGATGCGGGTGATGCCGTGAAGATGGAGCTCGACGGGTTGGGCACGGTGGAAGCGTCGTTCAAGTAGATTCCGTAATGGCTGAAAGCGTTCCGTCGGTTCTCGAATCAGATGCCAGAGGCGAGATCACCGAAATCTATGCCGACATCCGAAAAGTGCTCGGCACCAGCGTGGTCAATCTGATCTGGCGCAACCTCGCGACCATGCCGGGCGCGCTGGAATGGACGTGGTCTACGGTGCGGCCGCTCTATCTCGGCGATGCGCCGTTACATGCCGAAGCCGTCAGGCGAACAATCGCGCTGCCGGATTGGCCCGGCTTTTCCACCGACACCTTGCTCGCCGCCGGCGTCGACGAGACCGAACGCGCGTTGATTCGTGATGTGCTCGATAGCTATCAACATACCAACGCGCTCGCGCTCGTCGTGCTCTCGGCGCTGCTGGCGCATTACGAGCCGCGCCCGGCCGATACGGCGAGGGCCGCTGAAACCGCGCCAAAACCATCCGGCACCAAGATCCCGGAACTGCCGCCGATGGATGCGCTCGATCCGGAAGTGGCGGCGCTGGTCGAGGAGCTAAATGCATTCGGCGAAGACACCAAGCCGCAATTGATTGCGAGCATGTACCGGCATCTCGCTTACTGGCCGGCGTATCTGGCGCTGGTGCGAACCATGCTGGCGCCGCTGCAGCAGGATGGGCGGCTGAACGCGCTGACGCTTTCGACTCGCGCGCTTGGGCATGCGCATGGTACTGCGCTCGCGTCGCAACTGAAACCTGCCGCGCCGCCTGCTACGCTGAGGGGCGCGCTCGCATCCTGCCGCCTGTTTGTTGAGCATCCGATCGCGCGGATGACCGGGCTTTGTGCCCTGATTCGGCGCGCGACACCGAAGTGAGGCGTCAGCCGTCGGAACACTTCAGCTCGGACTTGTCCCAGAACGCCTTGATCGCGCTGAAGGGGACCGTGAGCCGTTCCGGATTTCCGCTGAACCGCATCAAGACTTCGAAGCGGTCGTCCTTGACGCTCAACTGGTCGAATTCATTCTGCAGGATGATGGTCATGTCGTCGGGATATTTCGACTTGAGGCTGGGCGACAGTCTCACACCATCGGCATGGGTGCGGAACGTGAGATTGACCGGCCGCTTGTCCGAGGCGAGCTTGAGCGTCTCGGCGATCCTGGAGCGCGCTGTCGGCCTGCTGCACGGCTCGGCGAACGCAGGCGAGGCGCAAATATGGATCGCCAGGAGGAGAAGCAGTATCGCCGCCTGCGGTGCGTCCAGCACGCCGCGACCTGTCGTTTCCATCACTGCTGTCACTGGAATAGCGCCCTGCCTTCGCGAGCGAATAACAACTTGGGTGTGTGTTCGCTCACTTTTCCCGAGGGGCATGCTAACTGGTTCCCTCAAAAAAGAAAGAGGGCACAGGAGCGCACGGCGCCCGAGCACCCGCAGCCCGTGTGTAACGGCGGCAAGCACACGGTTAATCATGATGGGCGCGGCCGGGATCTGTCGGTGCTTTCCACGCAATGATCTGCGTTCATGTCGTGCTTCGCGTGGCGCGCCAAGGCGAACTAATGGTTAATCGAAAACCTGATCGGGCTTGATGCCGTGGCATGCAGCAGACCACGCGGTCTCGCCGCCGGCAGCGTCGTTAACCAATCGTCAGGCCCGGCGAAATCTTTCTCCCGAGAGGCGCCGGCGCCTGCTTTTTTTGGCGACCTCAACTCCCATGGTCAGGAGGCGCGAAAGCGCCATCTCCAGCCACGAGGCGGTGAAGCCACTTCGAGGCGCGCGAGCGATGGTGGGAAAAACGCGTCGTCGCTTTCCGATCGACTGCCGGCAGACGGGATCGCCGCTACAGGCTGATGACATAGGCGCTCATTGCCAGCAAAATAGCGACGCTTACTGCGATAATGATCAAGAAGAATTTTCCCATCATTCTGCCCTTTCGAAAGACCCCAACGCGAAGCAGCAGGAATAGTTCTCTGCCCACAGACAGATGCGAGCCGGCGTTCGTTTCACGCCTGCCAGCAAAAAGGCCCGCCATCGAGGCGGGCCTTGTATGCAGCAAGCGTGATCGCGATCAGATCGCGACACCGTAATAGTCGTTGACGGCACGTGTTCTGACCGGATCGCTCCAGTTCCACGCGTTGTCGTTGCCGTAGTGCGGCGCGCCCTTGAGTTGCGCTTCCGTCACGCCGGTGACGTAGCCGCCGAGCGAGGTATCGTATTTCAGCGACTGCCAGGGCAACGGATAGTGGTCATCGCCAATGCCGAGAAAGCCGCCGAAGGAGAGCACGGCGTAGGACACCCTGCCGCTCTTCTTGTCGATCATGACGCGCTCGATCGAGCCGATCTTGTTGCGATCGGCGCCATAGACCGCAGTTCCCTCGACCTTGTCGCTGCCGATCAGGTTGCCGGTTTCGTTTGCTTCCAAAGCCATGAATTTTTCTCCCGTGATTGATGGACGGCAAACGAAGGGCGTGAGCAAACGTTCCTGACCGGAAGGCTACGCATCGTCGCACGAGCGATGCGAGCCTCGCGAGCCGCGGAGTTCCTGCGTTACGTTTTGAACAGTCGCATCTGCCAGCCGAGTAATCCCGGCAATTGCTAGCGGAGCGACGCGATCTGGGCGCAGCCACATCGCGCCATCACCTAACAGTGACACGCGCAGTGTGAAATAGCTCACGCGGCGTTTCCGAGATCGGCGCAACGAATGCCGCGTTAGCGTAGGAGGGAAACATGCGTATCGTATTTGTTGCCTTCGTGACATCGGCAGTTGTCTGCCTGGCCGGCATAAGCGCGGCTTCGGCCAAGGACTATCCTTATTGCATTCAAGGTGACGAATTCGCCGGCGGGGCGGGCGAGTGCAGCTACTGGACCATGGCGCAGTGCCAGGCCGCGGCTTCGGGCAGGACGGCTTCGTGTACAGAAAACCGCAGTTTCGGCACCAACGCCGAGTTCATCGACAAGAGCCGCTCGCGGCGTCGTCCGCACCACTGAAGTCGGGCGGCGCGACAGGCACTCGTTGCATTTCGCGATGCATCGGTCAAAAACGACCGCGGCCCTCGCCAGGGGAGCTAGCGAGGGCCGCGTTGAACATCTCCGCCGCGCCTAGGTTCGCAGCGAGATGTGGGAGCTCGGAATTATTCTTCTATTCGGGCATGATCTTTCCAAAAGCCGGTGTCCACTTTTTGGGATCATGCCCGTTAGAACGGCAGCAGCACGTCCATCACCTGCTGGCCGTAGCGGGGTTGTTGTACGTCGGTGATCTGGCCGCGGCCGCCATAGGCGATGCGGGCCTGCGCGATCTTGGTGGAATCGATGGTGTTGTCGCTCTGGATGTCTTCGGGGCGGACGATGCCGGCGACGATCAGTTCGCGAATTTCGAAGTTGACGCGGATTTCCTGCTTGCCTTCGACCACGAGATTGCCGTTCGGCAGCACCTGCGTGACCACGGCGGCGACGTTGGTGGTCAGCGACTCCTGGCGATTGACCGATCCCTTGCCGTCGCTCGATGACGTCGAGTCCGTGGTCAGGATCTTGCCGGGCAGGATCTTGTTTGCCTGCGTGATCGTCTGGGAGCCGATGAAATCGGTGATCCCGGAGTCTTCCTTGGCGGTGCGGCTGCGCTGGGTCTCGTTGGACAGGTTGGCCTTGTCGGTGATGTTGACGGTCACCGTCAGCAGATCGCCGATGCGGGCGGCGCGCTGATCCTTGAAGAACGCGCGGCTGCCGTTCCGCCACAGCGAGTTGGCATTGTAGGAAGCCTGCTCGGGCTTCGGCATTGGCATCTGCACCGGCTTGTAGCCGGGCTGCGTGGTCGGGTTTTCGATCTCCGTCAGTCTCGGCTTCTCGCCGATCTGGGAGAGACGGTCGATTGAGGAACAACCGCTCGCGGCGGCGGCCAGCGACAGCATGGCGCCGGTAAGGATGATGCGGTTGAGGCGGGGGACTGACATTTACATTACTCGGCTTTTGAAGCGACTGACGAATTGACGGTGGCGACGGCGACGGGAGCGGCAGGGCTGAGCGAGGAGGTGACGTCGCTGGTTTGCGCCGGGCGCGACGCCACCGGCGTAGTCGAAACGGGGGTAATGGAGACTTGGCCGCGGCCGATCACGGTGCCGGACACCGTGCGCTTCGACTGCAGGTTCATGACGCTGACGACGTCGCCCTCGGTGCCGTTGTCCAGCGCCTTGCCGCGCATGGTGAGATAGATTCCGGTCGTCTCGTAGATCAGCGTGACGTTCTGGTCGCGCTGCACCAGATCGGGCTTGGCGAGATCGGCGGTCTTGATTGGCTGGCCGGCGCGGAGCTGGCGGCGAGCCTGCATTCCCACCGAGCGATCACGTATGGCGGCATCGGTGCCGACTTCCGCCTTCGGGCGGCGCTCGACCACCACGTCGGATGATTTCAGGATTTCATTGCGCTCGACATTGCGCGTCAGCACCGCGGCTTCGACCGTCTCGATCGCCGTGCCGGTGAAACGCAGCTTGACCGGCGCTGCGCCGTTATCATTGGCGATTTCAAACGTGACGTCGAAGCGGCCGTTGCGGTGGTCGTAACGCACGACCGTCGCCTGCGGGCTGCCGCTGAAGCCGGAATCCAGCCTGACGTCGCCGGGATCGCGGTCGAAGGTCAGCGCCAGGTTGGCGGCGTCGCCGAGACCGTTGCGGCGCTCCAGCGCGCGCGCGACCTGCAGCTCGATGTCCTTGCCTTCGAGCGTGCGGGCCAGCCGCGTCACCGAGATTTCCTTCAGGTCCCGGGTGTCGACGCCGATCACATGATGGGCGCGCAGCGTGTTGAGCACCTGCGCGACCGGCAGCGAGCCGGTGGTGCCGAGGTCCGGCGCGCGGTAGATCGCAATCAGCCCTGCGCTGCCGGCATTGTCGATGACGTCGCCGATCCGCACGAGGTCTCCCGACACCTGCACGTTGGCGCGCAGCACGGGCACGGCGATCACGTTGCGGTTCGCAAGAGCGTCCTGGGTCTGCGCGACCGCGGCTGCGCTCGATGTGGCGATCAGCGCTGTGGCCAGGAGGAGGGCGCGGGCGATCATGACCAGTCCTTTAGCGGAACATGTTGGAGGTGGATTGCAGCATCTGGTCGGCTGCGCTGACGACCTTCGCGTTCATCTCATAGGCACGCTGGGCGGCGATCAGGTCGGAGATTTCAGTCACCACCTCGACGTTGGCCTGTTCGAGGTTGCCCTGCTGCATGTCGCCGAAGCCGTCGGTGTTGGCGACGCCGTCCTGCGGCGTGCCGGAGGCCGGGGTGTCCGTGAACAGATTGTCGCCGATCGGGTTGAGGCCGGCCTTGTTGATGAAGCGCGTCAGGCCGATCTGGCCGACCAGCGTCGGCGTGGTCGAGCCCGGCAGCATCACGGTGACCTGACCCTGCGCGTTGATGGTGATCGCCGACGAATTCTGCGGGATCGTGATCGTCGGCTGCACCGGGTTGCCCTGGGCGGTGACGACGCGGCCCTGCGCGTCCATCATGAACGAGCCGTCGCGGGTGTAGGCATAGGTGCCGTCGGGCACCTGGATCTTGAAGAAACCTTCGCCGCGGATCGCAATGTCGAGATCGTTGCCGGTCGGCGACAGCGTGCCCTGGCCCATCAGGCGCGGCGTGCCGACGGTCTTGACGCCGCCGCCGATATCGACGCCGACCGGCAGGATGGTGCCCTGATCGGAGGCCTGCGCGCCGACGCGGCGCACATGGTCGTAGATCAGATCCTGAAACGCAGCCCGCTGCTTCTTGTAGCCGGTGGTGCGCATATTGGCGATGTTGTTGGAGATCACCTGAACGTTGAGTTCCTGTGCCGCCATGCCGGTCGCTGCTGTGTAGAGTGCGCGCATCGATCTATTCCTTGAGCGTTATGCCGGAACGTCGGCGAGTTTCTCGACTGCGGTTCGGTGCAAATCGTGCTGCTGTTGCAGCATCGCCGAGATCTGCGTGTAGGCGCGCGTGATCTCGATCATGCGGCTCATCTCGTGGACCGAATTGACGTTCGACTTCTCGATGTAGCCCTGGTTTACCCGCGAGGTGGTGTCGGGCTGGGCGGCGACGCCCTGGCCCGCGGAGTAGAGGTTGCCGCCTTCCTTCACGAGCTTCTGCGGATCGGCAAAGGAGACCAGCCGGAGCTTGCCGCGGACCGCGTCGGTGCGGCCGGTGCCTTCGACGACGGTGATGTTGCCGTCGGCAGCGATGTTGATCGCCTTGTCGGTCGGCTGGAACACGATCGGGCCGGATGTACCCTGCACCAGATCGCCGCTCGCGGTCACGAGCTGGCCCTGGTTGTTGATCTGCAAGCCGCCGTCGCGGGTGTAGCGCTCGCCGGCAGCGGTCTGCACCACCAGGAAGGCCTTGCCGTCGATCGCGATGTCGAGCGGGTTCTTGGTGTGCTCGGAGGGGCCGGCGGCAAAATCGTGGAACGTGGCGCGGTCCTGCACGAAGGAGACGCGGCGGTCGGCGCGCATAAAATTGTCTTCATGCGCCGGCGAGCGCAGATATTCCTCGAACAGCGACCGGTCGGCCTTGAAGCCGGTCGTGTTGATATTGGCGACATTGTTGGCAACGACATCCAATTGCCGCTCCAGCGTCACCTGCCGCGATAGTCCGACGAGAAGCATATTCTCCATCGGTGGTTCTCCCCTTGATCGATCCGAAAACTGGCTCTCCCAAGCCGGTGGTCCGGATCCGTCGTAAACCTTTGGGCTCTCCCAAGCCGGCAGGTCACGCCGACTACTCAGCGAAAGCCGTGCCAAGTTCGGAAGCGCTGATTTTCTAATGGGTTAGGCTTTTTTCTGGGGGCGGCGAGGGCGGCAGAAAGGTCTTGTTGACCATGTTTGCCCGGCAGATTTTTCCTACTTGGGCGCGAATGGAAAGGTTCCGTTAACCATTATTACCCTAGCGTTGCACCTGTAGAGAGCGCGTGTGCGCTGGCGGCTTTTGTTTCGCGTTGTGGGGGCATCGTTACCCAGGCTGGTGGCAACCGCGTTCGTTTTCGGAATCGAAGCGGGCGGGGCAATGGCTGATAACGAGCAGGCGGAAGGCGCAGACGGCGCAGAAGCCGCATCGGCGAAAAAGGGCAAGCTCAAGCTGATCATTGCGGTTGCCGGATTCGTCGCCATCCTCGGCGTCGGCGCGGGCTGGTTCTTCCTGATGCGCGGCCATGGCGAGGAGAAGCACGCCGAAGCACCGCCGCCGAAGCCGCCGTCCTTCGTCGAAGTGCCCGACATGATGGTCAACCTGGTCGGCGCCCCCGGCGAGCGGGTGCAATATCTCCGCGTCAAGGTCGTGCTCGAGATCAAGGAAGCCAAGGAGGTCGAGGCCATCAAGCCGAACCTGCCGCGTGTCACCGACCTGTTCCAGACCTATCTGCGCGAATTGCGTCCCTCCGACATCAACGGTTCGGCCGGGCTGTTCCGTCTCAAGGAAGAACTGACCAAGCGGGTCAACAGCGCGGTGGCGCCGCAGCAGGTGAGCGCCGTGCTGTTCAAGGAAATCGTCGTGCAGTGATGATGGGACGGATCTAGCATCATGGCCGGCAATCAAGACCAGATGGACCAGGACGCCATTGCCGCGCAATGGGAAGCGTCGCTGGATTCCGAGGACCCCGCGGCGGCTGCCGAAGAAGCTGCCGCCAACGAACTCTCCGAGAGCATGGCGCTGCAATGGGCAGCCATGGTCGAGGATGGCGGCCGCGAGTTCGGCAACAAGAACTCCGGCGAGCGGGTTCTGTCGCAGGAGGAAATCGACAATCTGCTCGGTTTCACTGTCGGCGACGTCAATCTCGACGATCATTCCGGCATTCGCGCCATCATCGATTCCGCGATGGTGTCCTACGAGCGTCTGCCGATGCTCGAAATCGTGTTCGACCGCCTGGTGCGGCTGATGACCACGAGCCTGCGCAACTTCACCTCCGACAACGTCGAAGTCTCGCTCGACCGCATCACCTCGGTCCGGTTCGGCGACTACATGAATTCAATTCCGCTGCCGGCCGTGCTCAGCGTGTTCAAGGCCGAGGAGTGGGAAAATTTCGGCCTGGCGACGGTCGATTCCAGCCTGATCTATTCGATCATCGACGTGCTGCTCGGCGGTCGTCGCGGCCAGACCTCGCTGCGCATCGAGGGCCGGCCCTACACCACGATCGAAACCAACCTGGTCAAGCGGCTGGTCGAGGTGGTGCTGGCCGATGCCGAACAGGCGTTCCGGCCGCTGTCGCCGGTGACGTTCTCGATCGACCGGCTGGAAACCAATCCGCGCTTCGCCGCGATTTCGAGGCCCGCGAATGCCGCGATCCTGGTGCGGCTGCGCATCGACATGGAAGACCGCGGCGGCAATATCGAACTGCTGCTGCCCTATGCGACCATCGAGCCGATCCGCCCGGTTCTGCTGCAGATGTTCATGGGCGAAAAGTTCGGCCGCGACCCGATCTGGGAAGGACATTTCGCGACCGAGGTGGCGCAGGCCGAGATATCGGTCGATGCCGTGCTCTATGAAGCCGACATTCCGCTCAAGCATCTGATGAAACTGAAAGTCGGCGATACCTTGCCGCTGGAGATGCGCCCCGACGCGCTGGTGTCGGTCCGCTGCGGCAACGTCACGCTGACCGAAGGGCGGATGGGCCGGGTCGGCGACCGCGTCGCCATTCGCGTCACCAAGCAGTTGCGCAAACCCAATACCACCTTCGCGATGTTCGAGAAGGCCGACGAACAAACCAAGTTGATGGAGGCACAATGAGTCATTCCCTTGGCATTGTAATCGAGAGTCTGGTAGCGGTGCTGCTGGTGCTCACGATTGCCTACTGCATGTTGCTCAACAAGCGGCTGAAGCGGCTGAAGGCGGACGAGCATTCGCTGAAGGCCACGATCGCCGAACTGATCACCGCGACCGAAATCGCCGAGCGGGCGATCGGCGGACTCAAGCACACCGTGCGCGACGTCAACGAGAATCTCGGCAGCCAGCTCACCGCGGCGACGCAGATGGCAGGGCATCTGAAGAACATGCTCGCCGAAGGCGACGGCGTCATTCGCCGGCTGTCCAAGATCGCGATCGCGGCGCGGCCCTCGCAAGAGGCCGAACCCGCAGCGCCGCCCAAGGTCTCCAGCGCCAAGGCGGTCGCCGCGGCTGCTGAAGCATTCTCCGAGCGCCGAAGGGCGAGTGGCCTCGCTGCATGAAATCGTTTCGCGATATCCGTGTCATTCCGGTCGTGCTGGTCGCGATCTTCGGCCTTGCAGTGCTGAAGGTCGCCGGCCTCGTGATCGATGGCGGATACGTGTTCGATTATCAGGTCAGCCAGCCTGCCAAGCGCTCCTGGGCACAGGACAATCTGGGCTATCCTGGCGGCTCCAGATCAGACACCGCCGACATCACCGGTTCGGTCAAGAAGGAAGAGAAGAAGGAAGAGGCGCCGAAGCCGGCCGCGCCGGCTACCGAGGCACCCAAGCACGACGGCGTCGTGGTGTTTCCCGATCAGAACCCGCAAGCGGTGTCGGCGTCGGAGCGCGCCATCCTGGAACGGCTGCAGGCGCGGCGTCAGGAACTGGAGCAGCGCGCACGTGAAATCGAAATTCGCGAGAGCCTGTTGAAATCCGCCGAGAAGCGCATCGAGGGTCGCGTCGAGGAGGCGAAGGCTACCGAGGCGCGGATCTCGACCGCGAGCGGGCAAAAGTCCGAACAGGACGCCGCCCGCTTCAAGGGCATCATCACCATGTATGAGGGCATGAAGCCAAAGGACGCCGCCAAGGTGTTCGACCGGCTGGAGATGTCGGTGCTCTACGAAATCGCTTCGCAGATCGCGCCGCGGAAGATGTCGGACATTCTGGGCTTGATGCAGCCGGAAGCGGCCGAGCGGCTGACGGTCGAACTGGCCCGCCGCGCCGGCACCGATAAAGCCTCCTCCACGGCCGAGCTGCCGAAAATCGAAGGCAAGATCCTGCCGCAACGATCCAATTGATGCGCTGCCGGCGGCCCGGCAAAGCGCATCGGCGCTACCCGGTCAGAATCTGCGCGGCCCCGAAGAGACGAACGAGCGGTGCGCGACCGAGAGCGCGCCACGCTCGTTGGTTTCAAGGGCGATCTTCTGCGCCAGCATGACATCGCCCGCGACGAGATCGCCATCCGGAACAAAGCACCATTTGCAGACGTGGTGACCGGTCTCGCTCAGTTCCTCGATGTTCGTCTGCGTGCCATGATGAATCCGATAGCGCGTCCCGGTTTGGCTACCGATGACGTCGAAATATCGGAATCGCTCGTAGGAGGCGCGCTGCTTCGGCGAGAGCCACTCCTTGAGAAGCGTGAGGGCTCTCGCCTCGGTTTCGAAGCGGAACGTCTTGCTGCCGGAACCGGATCGCGCCACCACCAGCGAAAGCGCCGAAAGCAGCGCCGTGCCGAGCAAAGCGAGGACGAACGAGCATATCGCAAGCGCGATCTGCTGGGTCACAGCCGTCAGCCGCCAACGAGACGCGGATAAAACAGCGTTTCCTCCGCCGTCGGATCGAAGGAGCGGATCACCCGTTGCTCGCCCGGCCCCGATCGGACTGCTGCCGTAAAGCCTGCGCCGGTCAAATCCCTGAACCGCCGCTCGGCCTTTTCGACTTCCGCGCGATCATGGATGTCGAATGTATGCCGGGTGTCGCCAGTACGATCCATTACGATCTGGGTTGCCATTTCACGCACTCCGAATTGACTGCCTGAGGCAGGTTTGGCGACTCGGGAAGCGTTGGTTGACTTTGCCGGCCCCGCATCCCGGGTCCATTGTTTCCCTAAGACGGGATGGCTGATGTTAGTTCCATCCGTCGTGAGATTAATGATCCAGATCAAGGCGCGGGACGGCGCCATGGCGATAGCCGCAGCCCCGAGGCGTATGGCCTTGCTGGGGACCCGAGCAGGGCTCAACCCGGCGTTCGACCGCCCCTTCAACGAAATCAATAAGTTGACGTTAACAAAGCCTTAAGCCGCCCAATCCAAGATTCAAACGTGCGGGCGAGGGCGCTTCGCCCGTTGAATTCATTGAGGCACGAGATTCTTCTGGATGGGGCGAAGGGCTGCCGCTGAAACTGGATCGCTGGGCCGCGCATTGGCGCGGGCGGCGCAGCGTTGCCTTAATTATCTCGGCCAGCCCCTTGCTGTTGCTTTGTTATTTGCCGGTTTGACGTTCCCGCAAGCGTGCCGGGCCGACGATCCTGTCCGGGGGGAGGCGACGTTCACCTCCGCAGGCGGCTTTGCGCGGCTGGTGCTGAGGCTGGCGGAAGACGTCGAATCCGACGTTTCGACCGCCGGTTCGATCATCATCATCCGCTTCAAGCGCCCGGTGGACATTCCCGTCGACAAATTGTCGGACGCCGTGCCCGATTATGTCGGTTCGGCGCGGCGCGATCCCGACGGTACGGCGATCCGGCTGTCACTGGCGCGGCGGGCGACCGTCAATACGATGACGGCGGGGGAGCGGATTTTCGTCGACTTCCTGCCCGATAGCTGGACCGGTCCGCCGCCGGCGCTTCCTGCCGCAGTCGTGCGCGAACTGGCGGAGCGGGCGCGCGCTGCCGAGCGGGCGCTGCGCGCGCAGATGGCGGTGGCAGCCGCGAAGAAGAGGCCGCCGGTGCGCGTCCGCGCCTCGGTGCAGCCGACCTTCGTCCGTTTCGTGTTCGAGATGCCGGATGGCGTCAACGTCTCGTCGGTGCTGAACGAGCAGAAGCTGACGCTGCAGTTCAACAGCGTGCTCAATTTCGACCTGGCGGATGCGAAGGTGGCGGCGCCGCCGAACGTCGCCTCGATCAATCAGCGGGCCGACGTCGACTCTTCCGCAGTCGACATCGTGCTGATCGGCGAGGTCGACGTGCACTCCTTCCGAGAGGAAAAGAACTATGTGATCGATGTCGGCTTCCAGCAGCCGGAAAAGGCCGCCTCGGCGGAGCCGCAGGCTGCGGCGAAACCGGTCGCGCCGCCGGCCAAGCCCGCGCCTGCCGCGCGGATGTCACGCGACAAGGCTCTGAGGGAAGCGCCGCCGCAGCAGCCGGCGGAGATTCCACCGGCCACGTCGGAGATGATTGCCGAACAGGCCAAGATCGAGATCAAGCCCGCGCAGGCGAGCGACGCGCCGTCCCCGGCGGAGGCGGCAATGCCTGCCGTCGACAAGGTGCCGCCGGCCAATGGCAACGCTATTCCCGCGCCCGAGAAAATGGCGGCCGCGCCGGAAAAGCCGTTGCCTGCGGTGGAAGCTGCGAAAATAGCGCAGCCCGAGCAGGTCCAGGCCGCTACGGAAGCGCCGAAGCCAGTCGCTCCCAGGCAGGCGCCACCTGTTGCTGAGCCGCCGGTCAAGGCAGCAGCGGTGGCGTCCGGTCCACCGCCGGAAAGCGGCGCCAAGGACAAGACTCCCACCGTCGAGGCGAGGCGTGACAGCGACGGCCTGCGCGTGACGTTCTCCTTTGCCGCGCCGACTCCGGCGGCGCTGTTTCGCCGTGCCGATACGGTGTGGCTGGTGTTCGACCAGACCAAGCCGGTCGATATCGAACCGATCCGCGCCAAGGGCGGCGCCATCATCGGCGACGTGGTTCGGCTGCCGTTGGACAAGGGGCAGGCGATCCGCATCCGGCTCAACCGGCCGCAGATTCCTTCGCTCGAAGGCGAAGGCCGCGCCAACGGCGCCGAGTGGACGCTGATCTTCGCCGACCGCGGCCAGACGCCGCCGCTGCCGCTGACGGTGCTGCGCAACATTACCGATCCGGCGCTCGCCAGTGTCACCGTGCCGCTGGCCAATCCCGGCGTGATGCATCGGCTGGTCGATCCCGACGCCGGCGATACGCTGCTGGTCGTGACCGCGCCGCCGCCGACCCGTGGCCTGATCAAGCGACAGGATTTCGTCGAACTGTCGCTGCTGGAATCCGTGCATGGCGTGGTGGTGCATCCGAACTCCGATGATATCAGCGCCGAGGTTGGCGCCGACAAGGTGATGCTCGGACGACCCGGCGGATTGACGCTGTCGTCCGCCGACGTCGCGGCCGAACGCGCCACCGCAGCGGTGCGGCCGCTTTTTGATGCCGCGGAATGGCGCACGAACCGGGAAGAAAAATTTCTGCCGCGGCTGGATGCGCTGATCAAGGCCGCGGGCGCCGCGGCGCCCGAGCAAAAGGCGCAAGCCCGCCTCGAGCTTGCCAATTTCTACATGTCGCGCGGCATGTATCAGGAGGCGAGAGGGGTGACCAACCTCATCCTCTCCGACACCAATCAGGGCAATGAAGATGCCGCCGTGATGATGGTGCATGCGGTTGCCAGCATCCTGATCGGCCATCCCGAGCGCGCGCTCAAGGATCTTGCCAGTCCCGCGATTGGCAACGGCTACGATTCCCAATTGTGGAAAGGCTTCGCGTTCGCCCGCCAGGAAAAATGGGCCGACGCGCGCGAAAAATTCAAGAACGCCGAATTCTCGATTGCCGCGCTGCCGCTGGAGCTGCAGCGCATCGTCACCGCGGACGCGATGCGAGCTTCCCTCGAGGTGAAGGATTATGGCGGGGCCTCGCGGCGGCGCAGCGAGCTCGAGGTGATCGGTATTCCCACCGAGATGAAGCCCGAGATCGCGGTGCTGCGCGGGCGTCTGGCGGAGGCGCTGGGGCACGACAAGGACGCGCTCGACGCCTACAGGTTTGCGGCGCAGTCCAGTGACCGGCAGGCGTCGGCGGAAGCGAGGCTGCTGCAGGCCCTGCTGCGGCACCGGCGCGGCGAACTCGGCCAGGCCGAGCTGACGCGCGAGCTGGAGATATTGTCGGTCGTCTGGCGCGGCGACGCGATCGAGCTGAAGGCGTTGAACAAGCTGACCCAGCTCTACTCGGAAAACGGACGTTATGCCGAGGCGCTCGCCGCCGCCAAGACCGCGACCAAGCTGCAGCCCAACTCCGAACTGTCGCGGCAAAGCCAGGATGTTGCGCAGGCGCTGTTCACCGAAATCTATCTCGCCCAGAAGGGCGACGACATGAAGCCGGTCGATGCGCTCGCGATGTTCTATGAGTATCGCGAATTGACGCCAATCGGCCGGCGCGGTGACGAAATGATCCGGCGGCTCGCCGACCGGCTCGCCTCCATCGATCTGCTCGATCAGGCCGCGGAACTGCTGCAGTACCAGGTCGACAAGCGCCTGGAGGGCGCCGCGCGTGCGCAGGTGGCGGCACGCCTTGCCATGGTCTACCTGATGAACCGCAAGCCGGACCGGGCGATCACGGCGCTGCGTCTGACGCGGATCTCCGATCTCTCGGGCGAATTGCGGCAGCAGCGCCTGCTCCTGGAGGCCCGTGCCCAGAGCGACGTCGGCCGCCACGACCTCGCGCTCGACATCATCTCCAACATCACCGGCCGCGAAGCGATCCGTCTGCGCTCGGACATCTATTGGGCGTCGCGGCAGTGGCGGGAAGCGTCCGAACAGATCGAACTGTATTACGCCGACCGCTGGCGCGATTTCAGGCCGCTGAACGCCGCCGAGAAGAGCGACGTCCTCCGCGCCGTGGTCGGCTATGCGCTGGCCGAGGATGCGATCGGCCTGGCCCGTTTCCGCGAGAAATACGCGCCGCTGATGACCGGCGAGGCCGACAAATCCGCGTTCGATACCGCGAGCAAGCCGGCTGGATCCAACAGCGCCGAATTCTCGCTGATCGCCAAGATGGCCGCCAGCGTCGATACGCTCGACGGCTTCATCCGCGAGATGAAGAATCGCTTCCCGGACGCCACCGCCCGCGCGCCGCTGTCGCCGGATATGTCCAGAAACGACCCGGTCCATACCGGCGCCTTGCCGGCGATCGCCGGGGTGAGGCGGATCGATCTGACGAAGCAGTCGAAGTAGCAGATTTGGCCGCAGGTTCGGCCAATTTTTGACCAGTTGACGCATTAGGGAAGACGTCAGCGCCGCTCCGGCGCTTTCTGCAATCGTCTCCAGCTAGCCGTCCAGAACTGGCCGTCGGATGCCACTGACCCGGGACCGAATTATAGGGCACGACAACGAACGCCTGGCGTTCAGGTTCACCATGTTGCACGACGCGGATACGGTCGAGTGCCAGATCAGCGACGCCGCGATGGACATCCTCGGTGGCGTCAAGGGGACCGAGAGCATGGCACGGCAGGCGCAGTTCCTGTCGCTGCGGGACGCCGTTGAGGGGCTCGCATCCGACCTTTTCGACAAAGGTCCCTGTGTGAAGGGACAGGTCGTCAGGATCTTCACCAAGCATATTCAGAAATTGCCGCCACCGCCCACGGACGCGGTTGCAACCGGCCCGGAGCTGGGCGCGGACCAGGCCGCTTCGCTGCGCGTGATTGCGGAAGCGCGGCCGGCGAGCGCGGCGCAATAGCGCGCCGGGTTTTGTTGGACGCGACAACGGCCGCAAGCGGCAACTGCGTCCGTGTGTCCTATCGCCTCCTGGCGTCACCCCTCGACAGATGCGTGTCAAAGCGGCACCCTGCGGGTAAACAATCCGCCGGAGGACGTCTTCACGATGAGCAAACCCGCCAAAACCGAAGCCGAACTCATTGCGATGGCGCGAGCCGAGCTGAAGGTCCACGCCGATTGTCCCGACGGTATTGAGATCTCTGTGATCCGCGACGGCGATAGCTGGGAATTCCGCGCCAAGGCCGACGACGCCACGATCGCCAAGCCCGGCTATCCCGAATGCGTCGCCATGCTGGTTCAGATCGGCGACCACCTCTGCAAGCAGTATGATTTTAGGGAGTGAGGGCCGCTGAGGCCCCGGGCCGCGCAAGCCGGGCCATTGTTAAGAGGCCGGTTTGCCAAGCGCCTTTTTCCATGCCGGTGAATGCTCGATTGAATATTTTCGGACTTCCTTGTCGGCGTCCCCGCACGGCAGGTGTCCCGTCCTGTTTACCGGCTCGTGGACCCAGCCGACATCCTTCGTCACCCGGTTGATCGTAATCGTGGTTCGGATGCAACCGACATAGCCGTCGCCTGCAATGATCTCGGACGATGTCCATTCCCTGACGGCATATTCAACGGGAGGCGTGACAGGGCCGAGGGTGTTGCGCTCGCTCTGTGTGATCGAGGCGGTCGAGCACACCATGCGTTCCTTGTAACAGACGATCGTAACGCTGTTGTTCGGCGGTCCACTTGGCCCCGTCAGGCTGCCATACACGATCACATAGTCATCCTTATCGAAAACGGTTTTCGGCGACAGCATGATATCGCTTGATTCAGCGCCCCTGTATTTCTCGACGGCATAGAGTGCGCTTCCTGCACCGCCGATCATGCCCATGGTAAATCCGAGTATGAGCAGCATCCATCGCATATGAGTTCTTTTCTGAGTCCAAGCCCGCCCGCCCGACCTGCGTCGCAGTGTAATCAAAATCTATGATTGCAAATTCAAGGAACGTGTAAAATCCGACCTTTCAAATCAATCCAGCCGCCGTTAACGCTTTGCTAACCGCAACGACGCGCGATAACTTCACACCGTAAAAATTCGTCCCGGGTTGAGAATGTTCTTCGGGTCGAGCGCGCGCTTCAGCGCACGCATGGTTTCGATTTCCTCTTCGGTGCGGCTCATTTTCAGGTAGGGCCGCTTCAGAATGCCGATGCCGTGTTCGGCCGAGATCGAGCCGCCGAATTCGCCGGTGAGGTCGTAGACCAGCTTCTCGAACTCGTCGTGCTTGTCGGGCGTGTGTTCGTGATAGACGCTCGGATGCAGATTGCCGTCGCCGACGTGCCCCATCACGATGGTGAAGGCTTGCGGATCGATCGCCTTGACCCGTGCGTCGAGCGTATCGGCATAGTCTTCCATCCGGTCGATGGCGATGCTGACATCGAAGCCCATCCGCGCGGTGAAGGGAAAGCTGCGGCCCAGTTCGACGCTGGAATCGCGAATCCGCCAGATGGCGGCGGCGGAAGCATGCGAGGTCGAGAGCGTGGCGTCGAGGATCAGATTGTCGCCCATCGCGGTCTCGAGCAGGTTCTCGAGGTCGGAATGGATGCGCTCGGGGTTGCTGCCCGAAGCCTCCAGCAGAACGTAGAACGGATGGTCAGTCGGCAGCGGTCCGGTCACGCCCTTCACGCGTTCGACCGTGTGGCGGTAGTAGGCATTCCACATCACCTCGAAGGCGGTCAATTCGCCGCCGAGGCTTTGCCGCGCCATCCGCAGAAACGCCATCACCTGTCCGAACGAGGGCAGGGCGCACAGCGCCACCTGCCGCTCCGCCGGAGCCGGAAAGACGCGCAGCGCGGCGCGCGTCACGACGCCGAGGATGCCTTCGCTGCCGATGAAAAGCTGCTTCAGGTCGATGCCGGTGTTGTTCTTGATGTATTTGCGCAGGCCCTTGAGCACGGTGCCGTCGGCGGTGACGACTTCGAGGCCGAGGACCAGATCACGCGTCATGCCGTAGCGGATGACGCGGTTGCCGCCGGCATTGGTCGAAATGTTGCCGCCGATGGTGCAACTGCCGCGCGCGCCGAGATCGAGCGGAAACATCAGGCCGTCCTGCTCGACCCGCTCCTGCAGCTTCTGCAGCGGCGTGCCGGCCTGCGCGATGGCGACGCCGGCGGAGACATCGACTTCTTCCACGTTGTTCATGCGCTCCATCGACAGCACGATCTCGTCGGCGTTTGGCAGCGTGGCGCGCACCAGCCCGGTCATGCCGCCCTGCGTCGTGACGGGAACGCCCTCGCGATGACAGAGCCGCAGCAATGCGGAAACATCTTCTGTCGTTTTAGGGCGCACGACCGCGCGCGGCTTCGGCGCCGGATTGCCGCCGATGTCGTGATGATAGCGCGCGTCGATGTCGCGGCCTGACAGCACCGCGCTCTTGCCGAGAGCGTTGTGCAGTTCGTCAATGAAACCCTCGGACATGCCCCTGCCTCTTCTTTACGCGAAGTTTGGCCGAAGCTTTACATGCGGCATAGCCGGGAAGAAACCCGGTCCGGCGGGTGGGGAGGCCGCGTTTTTGCGGGCTATCTATCTTGACTGGAGCCTCTTCCGTTTCGATTGAATCGGAACGGGGCTCTAGATTCTTGAGTTGACGCGTTTTCTTGACGCGAACCGGTTTCCACTTCGCTGGAAAACGCCCTAGCGCCGCGGCCGCCGCATCGAGCCCGAGCGGCGACGAAGCGCATCTTCCTTCCGCTCCGGCTCGACCGATGTGATCTGGTTGCAGGCATCGCACTTGTATACGTACACGAGCGGGCGGAGTCCGATCCGGGGCAGCTTTCCGATCCGAACCGTACCTATCCCGCACGCTTCGCAGCGCGGCGGCACACAGGTTTCTGAATGCGGTACGGACATATGAACGAATCGCTGAGCAACAAATAAACGCTTCGATGAATCTGGCTTCTGATTGCATCTTAATCGTGGAAATCGGAGTCCGTAAGAATACGAGGATGGCGGCACGTTCGCGGCGGAGCGTCCAGCTTTTGCCACCAAATCGACCCCGACCGGGCATCCAAACAACACACTGCAGGGTGCAAACTCGGAACACCAGCGCGCGACCACACGGAAGAATCTGCCGGACCCGATCCGGCCGGACTTCAATTTGTGAGGCGTGCAATGTCTTCCAGCAACGGTCACGACACATCGATGCGATCGGCGCTTGCCGCCGTAGACGCTGCGGCGTCTCGTCCGTCACCTGCCGACAGATTCAATATTGATCGGGAAGGGCCGGCCAAACGCGCGGTGAAACTCAGGGCGCTGCAGCAACGGTTCCAGAAATTGAACGAGTATTGCGACGAGGCGGCCGCTGAAATTCGCGCTTCACTCGAGCGGTCATCCCGCTAGCGTGCGGTTTGCTGCAGATCGGGCAAGTTGGCCGGATTGTCTTACGTGTTTCATGACGAGCGGCTTCTCGTTCCGGATGGGACAGCTCCGGTGACGAGGCCCGGACTCCGAAAGCAAAACCGACGCTTCTTCAGGAACGTCAGCTTTGCTCAGGGCGCTCCGGGCCTCGCTGTTCTCTGTGCGAAGCGACACATCACGAAGCGGGATGCCGCTTCGGGATCGCCTCACTTCTTGTCGATCTTTGTGACGGCGTCCGCCTTGTCGATCTTGGTGATGGTCTTGGTGCCCGCCGAGTCGCTCACGGCGAAGGTGACCCTGTCGCCGGCGTGCAGCACATTCAGCCGCGCGCCATCCTGGATCTTGAATTCTTCGCTCGCAGCGCCGGCATTCGCGCCGGTGGTGCCATCAGGCATATCCTTGATCGTGATGGTACCGCTGATCCGGTCTATTCTCGTCACCATTCCGGTCCGCTGCTGCTGGGCAAGAGCCGATGTTCCGGCGATGCTGAGGGCCGCGGTGGCAGCCATAATCATCCCTGCGATTTTCATGAAAACACTCCCGGCTGTAGGGTGTCCACGATAAGCCGGGATTGCGGCATTAGTTCCGCAACCGGAAGGCATTGCGGCTTTTCTTCGCAGGCGATTGAAACGCTAGGCCGCGCCGGCCTCGGGCTCGAGCTCGGTTTCCGTCACCGTGCGGTTACGTCCTAGCCGCTTGGCTTGATACAGCCCGCGATCGCAGCGCTCGATCATGGCTTCCGCCGATTCAGCGAGACGGAATTGCGACACCCCGATCGAAACCGTGATGCTGCCGATTTCCTTGCCGGTTGCGCGGCGGGTCAGCTTCGCTTCGGCAATGCGGCGGCGAATGCGCTCGGCGACTGACGTACAAGCCTCGAGATCGGCGCCCGGCAGCACTGCGATCAATTCCTCGCCGCCATAGCGGGCCGCCAGATCGACTTCACGAACACCTTCCTGCAGCACCTTGGCCACCAGCCGAAGCACCTGGTCGCCGACCTGATGGCCGTAATCGTCGTTGAATTTCTTGAAGTGATCGATGTCGATCAGGAAGACGCTGAGCGCCTCGTCCTTTTCCATCGCCGCGATCTGGGCGAGGCGGAGGAATTCATCCATCGAGTGCCGATTGGCCAGCCCGGTCAACGCATCGGTGTTGGAGCGCTGCTCGGCCGCCTTCAGGGAATCGCGGATGCTGTCGAGCTCCTCGGAGGTGGCGGCGAAGTTCGCCTCCAGCGTCGCGGCCCGCGCCGTCGCCTTTGACAATTCGTCAACCAGCTTCGAAATGATCGTTCGGGGATCGCTGGTGGCGGCTTCGGAAGACACTTCGCCGAGCGCCTTGATGTGGGTCTGGTTGTCGGAGACGGCGGTGTTGAGGAATTGCTGGGCGGTGGCGATCAGGCCGCTCAACTGCTCGGGCAGGTCACCCAGCGGGTCGGCTGCGGACTGCGGCGCGACATAGGTAATATACAGCTCGTGGTTGGTCGCGGCGTCGAACTTGCGCTTGCCCGCGATCAGGATGTCGATGGTCTTTCGCAGCGCCAGCGAGCTGCCGAGCGAATATTCGAACCAGACGGCGAAATTGGACGGCGTGGCAGGGACGGACTGCTGCGACATCAACCGAATAGCGCGGTCCGCAATCGTCGTGGCGTATTCGACGTCCATCTCGCCGATCGGCTGGCCTGCCATCGTCTGACCCGGTGATGCTTGTATGTCTAGATATGTCTGTTCCCTGGCATCCATTGTGCACGAAGGAACTAATCTCAGCTTAAATTCGCTGGGAAACTCCGCTGCAAATACGTAATGAATGTTGACCTATTCGGTTGTGGAATCGGCGGATTTCACCCGTCAACCAGCGCCGTAGCTCTGTACAAGGCTGCCTGCGACCAGTGTCCAGCCGTCCACCAGCACGAAAAAGATTAACTTAAACGGCAAAGACACCACGACCGGCGGCAGCATCATCATACCCATCGACATCAGGACGGATGCAACCACGAGATCGATGATCAGGAAGGGCAGGAACAGCAGGAAACCGATTTCGAAGGCGCGCTTGAGCTCGGAGATCATGAAGGCCGGGACCAGAATCCGCAGCGACAGGTCTTCCGGCGTTGCCGGCGGCGGCTCACCGGAGAGGTCCACGAACAGCTTCAGATCCTTTTCGCGAACGTTCTTCTGCATGAAGCCGCGCAGCGGCACCGAGGCCTTTTGCAGCGCTTCCTCTACGCCGATCTGGTTGGCGACCAGCGGCTTGATGCCGTCGTCATAGGACCGCTGCAGGACGGGGCCCATCACGAACGCGGTGAGGAACATCGCGAGCGCAATGATCACGGAGTTGGGTGGGGCGGTCGCGGTGCCGAGCGCCGTGCGCAGCAGCGACAGCACGACGACGATCCGCGTGAACGACGTCATCATGATCAGGATCGACGGCGCGATCGACAGCACCGTCAACAACGCGATCAACTGGATCGCGCGCTCGGTGACACCGCCGCCGCCCTGGCCGAGATTGATGCTGATATCCTGCGCGAGCGCCGGATCGGCGAGCGATCCGGCGGCGGTCAGGATTAAGAAAAATAAAACTCTACGCGGAGAAGTCGCCGGCCTCACGAAGGATTCTTCGGCCGGCCTAGCAGGGACGCCATCTCGTCTTCGAGATTTTCGAAGCCGCTCTTCTGCGGAGCAGGGGTCGGAGCCGGAGCGGGAGCAGGAGGCTCGCTGCGGGCGGTACGGGCCGGCGGCGTTTCCGGTGCAACCGGTGGCGCCACAGGTTCGGCCGGCCGGCGCAGGGCGGCTTCCAGCCGCTGCGCCATCTCGGCGAGATTCTGGTCGGCACTGGAAGGCGCGGGGGGCGGCGGAGCAGGCGGTGGCGGCGGCGCGGCTGCGCGTT
>NZ_LLYB01000076.1:0-185 GCF_001440475.1 Bradyrhizobium lablabi
GACGCCGGCCCGGCGGGCGGCCTCCCGGACGCTGACCGCCTCCGCCCCGCCCTCGCCGACCAATTGCAGCGCCGCGTCGATCAGGACCCGCCGGAGGTCGCCGTGGTGATAGGGCTTCGGCGCAGCCGCCCGGGCGGCGCGGCGGCGGGGTTTGGCCGTGGATGGTTTTATGGCGGGGGGTTTTG
>NZ_LLYB01000076.1:224-31291 GCF_001440475.1 Bradyrhizobium lablabi
ACTGATTACACGGATTGACCGGATCCGCAGGCCATATGTAACTGGTGATTACATTTCCATCCGCGTCATTGCGAGCGCAGCGAAGCAATCCATTCTTTCGTGACGTGGTGAGATGGATTGCTTCGCTGCGCTCGCAATGACGGCATAACCAAAGGGGGACGAACATGCCGACGCGTCAAAACTGGTTCGAAGGCTGGCGGCTGTTCGCCCTGCTCTCGCTGACCCTGCTCGCCCTGAGCATCTGGATCGCCGGCATGCGCGCATTCGAGGTCGAGGGCGTGCGCATGGTGATCCGATTCACCGCGCGGACCTCGCTGCTGCTGTTCTGCCTCGCCTTCGCAGGTGCTGCTTTGGCACGGCTATGGCCCAACGCATGGACGCGGTGGCTGCGCCGCAACCGCCGCTATCTCGGCGTCAGCTTTGCCGCCTCGCATGCCATCCACGCGGTCGCCATCCTGGCCTTCGCCATCATGGACCCGATCGGTTACGCGGCCGCGACCTCGATCGCCTCCTACATCTTCGGCGGCATCGGCTACGCCTTCATCATCGCCATGACCGCAACCTCATTCGACCGCACCGCGGCGGCGATCGGCGCACGCGCCTGGCGCCGGCTGCATCTCACCGGCGGCTATTATCTGCTGTTCCAGTTCATGGTCTCGTTCGGCAAGAGGATCCCGGACATGCCGCTTTACGCGCTGTTCCTGATCCCGCTCATCGCCGTGTTCGCGCTGCGGATGATCGCGATGGCGCCGCGTGCCCAGGCCCCGGCGCGGGCGAGATGATCGGAGCAACCCTAATGCCGCTGCCATCCTGCTTTGATGGATGCCGAAACGGCATCGACGAATAAGCGGGTCTTCGTCGGCACAAGACGGCCCGGCGGCAAGACTGCGTAGACCCCGCCTTCGCCTTTTCCGGTCCATCCGGGAAGCACTTGAACAAGTTTGCGCGCCTTCACCGATGGACCAATCAGCCAATCCGGCAACAAGGCAATACCTGCGCCTTCAAGGGCGGCCATGAAGATAACCTCAGAATTGTCGGCAACGAGGTTGCAGTTCGGACGTACGGTCTTGCGCTGTCCCTCTCTGGTCAGCATCCAGTCCGGCCAATAGGGATGGCTCGGAAATCCCAGACACGCATGATCCTTCAGATCGGCGGGCGTGCGCGGCCGACCATGGGCCTCGAGATAGCTCGGCGCGGCTATCAAGATGTTCCTGTAGGAAGCCATGCGCTTTGCGGTCAATGAACTGTCGCTTAGCACGCCGACGCGGATTGCCACGTCAAACCCGTCCGCGATGACATCCACGATCTGATCGGTGAAGTGAGCGTCGATCCGGATGAGCGGATGTTGCGCCAGGAACGACGCGAAGGACGGGGCGATCCAATGCCGGCCAAACGTAACCGGCAGCGATATCTTCAGAACACCTTGAGGACTCGCCGCGAAATCGCTTGCCTCGGTGGTGGCACTCACAAGCTCACCCAGAAGGGCCTGAACGCGCCTGAAATAGAGAGCGCCGACTTCGGTGAGCGACACGCGTCGCGTCGTGCGCGAGAGCAGCCGGACGCCGAGCCGCTGCTCAAGCTGGCTGACGCGCCGGGAGATGACCGATGCGTCGCGTCCGATCTGCGTCGCAGCGCCGGCGAAGCTGCCAGCCTCGCCGACGGCAACGAAGGCCGTCAGTTCCTCCAGTGATCCGCGCTCCGACAATTCCTGCATCATTTGCACGAGTTTAATGCCGCCGCACCCGATTATCGGCACGGCCTGCACGTTCTACATCGGGCGGACCGAAACGTCGAAAGGAAACACACCATGAAGACATTTCTCAGCATCGGAGCCGGTCCAGGCATGGGCTTCGCGACCGCCGAACGGTTCGCCAGGGAAGGATTCCAATTGATTTTGGCCGCCCGGAACGCCGCCAAAACCGAGCAGTTAGCCGAGAAGCTCAAGTCGAAAGGGTACAGGGCCGAAGTTCGAACGGTGGATTCGAGCAATCCGGAGAGCGTCGCCAAACTGGTCGCCGAAGTCGAAAAGCAGCACGGCTCCATCGACGTCTTGCATTATAACGCTGCCGCCATGCGCAAGGCGACGCTGGCGGAACAGCCGCGCGAGACCTTCAATGGCGATCTGGCCGCGAACATCGGCGGTGCCCTCGTTGCTGCTCAGGCCGTCGCTCCGAAGATGGAAGAGCGCAAGTCCGGTGCGATCCTGTTGACGGGAGGCGGCTTCGCGCTTGCTCCCAGCCCGGACTATCTGTCGCTCAGCATCGGCAAGGCCGGCATCCGTGCGCTGGCGCTTGGGCTCTTCGAGCCCTTCCGGGAAAAGGGCATCCACGTCGCGACGGTGACGGTCGCTGCGTTCGTGTCCCCGGATTCGAAGGAAGCCGCATCGGCCGCCGAGTACTTCTGGCGCCTCTACAGCCAGCCGCGGGACGCCTGGACCGCCGAAGCGACCTACAGTCCGGCCAACGTTTGAGCAACGAGCCCAGGCCAGGGGTCGCCAACACCGACCGCCGCAGGCCGGCTGCCGGCCTGCGGCGAGGGAACAATTTTGGAGAACGAGATGACATCGGCAATTCGAATCGAAAGCACAGGAGGACCAGACGTCCTCAGGCTTGAGCAGGTCGAACAAGAAGCTCCCAAGTCCGGTCAAGCCTGGATCGAGCATGACGCCATCGGCGTGAATTACCTCGACGTCACGCAACGCAATGGCGCGGTGCCGATACCACTGCCGAGCGGTCTCGGACTGGAGGGCGCGGGACGCGTCACCGCGATTGGTCCTGATGTCGAGAACGTCGCAGTCGGCGACCGCGTCGGCTACGCGCTCGGTCCCCTTGGCAGCTATGCGATCGGCCGCCTCTATCCCGCCAATCGTCTGGTCAAGCTTCCGGACGCAATCACGTCCGAGGATGCCGCAGCGGTGATCTTCAAGGGCATCACGGCGCAGTACCTCATCAAGAGCACGTTTCAAGTCAAATCCGGGACGACGGTTCTGCTCTATGGCGCCGCTGGAGCGCTCGGCCAGATCCTCGCGCCCTGGGCGAAGCACCTGGGAGCCTTCGTGATCGGTGTCGTATCGAAGGAATCGAGCGCCCCGCGCGCGAAGGCGGCGGGATGTGATGCCGTCGTGATCTGGAGCGAAGACCTTCCGGCTGAGATCAGGCGGCTGACGGGTGGTCGTAAGGCCGACGTCGTCTATGACGGTGTCGGACGGACGACGTTTGCCGCCTCATTGGACAGTCTGCGGCCGCGCGGCACGATGGTGTCGTTCGGCGCCTCGACGGGCGCGCCTCCGCCGGTGGAAGTTGGAACGCTCAACGCCAAGGGCTCGCTCTTTCTGACGCGTCCCGGACTGGCTGCGCATGCAACTGACATCCACGAATATCGTGAGCGCGTCCTCGACGTGTTCGACGCCGTGGAACGCGGCATCATCAAGCCGTCGGTCTGGAAGACCTACGCATTGTCCGATGCTGCGGGCGCACACGAAGCGCTCGAACGCGGAAGATCGGCCGGCGCCATCGTTCTGAGACCGTAAATGGACGTCACCATTGACGTCGAACTTCATGAGGGCAGCGGCGCGTGGCAGCTCTATATGCTGCTGCCCATCATGATCTGATAACGATCACCATGCGGGTTCCGGAGGCATGCAGCCGGCGCGCGCGCGCCAGTCCCGCCCTAATCGCCCGCCAGCAGATGGTATTTGCGCCCAAGCCTTCGATGCACAGACATGACGGCGCGGTCGACGTCGCTGATCAGGCTGTCACCGAGAAGCACGTTGGGAATTTCCCAGTTGCGGCCCTCGCGGATATTGGGAAGCCCGCGCACGGCGGGAACAGACGCGGTTTCGCATCCCGGCTGGCCGCGAAGCGCCTGGTCGGCGATCTCAGTCAATTCCGTGCTGGTCTTCCCTGTCGTCACTGCTGGCCGATGCCCTCAAGTTCCTTGGCGCGCGCCTCCGTCATGCTACGCATGCACTCGCCTGCATCGAGCCGGGCGATCGTACCCTCACCCAGACCGTAATACAGGCAGTTGGCGTCGCGATACTGGACCCACAGCCGCTGCACGGCGCGCAACTGATCGCGCTGCTTGTCACCCGCGGTGCCCAACGCCTTCTGATAAGCCGCGTTCAAGCGCTTGTCCCATTGCGCGGTCTTGGCCTTGAGGCATTCGACCATCTGGTAAGTGTTGCCGTCGCAGGATTGTTCCGGCTCGTCCTGATCACCGGCATGGGCGATCGAAACCAGCCCCAGCAGCGCCGTAGCGCCGAGTACCATTCGGAGCGTCATGCTCATCGCTGCGGCGTCAGCCCGAGGCGCTTGGCGACGATCTTGTCGATTGTTCGCTTGGGCAACACGGCAGCCATGAACAGCTGCACCGGATCAGGCGTGATCGTGTAGCGGACCTTGGGCTTCGGCAACGTCAAAGCCTCGAACACCTTCTCGGCGATCATCTCGGGCGGCAATCCCTTCGCGCCGAGGTTCAGCATGAAAGCGCGGATCTTCTCCAGCGCCGGAAGATATGGCGAGTTCTTGTACGGCGAGATATCGACCTCCTCGGCCTTGCTCCAGATCGGCGTCTTGACCGCACCCGGCGCGATGACGATGACGTCGATCCCGAACAGCATCAGCTCGCGGCGCAGGCTCTCCGACAGTCCCTCGATGGCGTGCTTGGAGGCGGAATAGGCCGAGGTCATCGGATTGCCGTTCTTGCCGGCGACCGAGGAGATCATCACGATCCGCCCCTTCGGCCCCCTCAAGCTCATATCGGAGCCGAGCAGCGGCCCGAACGCCTGGGTCGCAATGATGGGGCCGATGAAATTGACCTCCATCTGGCGGCGGAATTCGTCGGCGGCGAGTTCCAGCACCGGCCCTGACACCGCGATGCCGGCATTGTTGACGAGGCCGGCGAGCGTTTCGCCGTTGAGGGCGGCGCGGACCTCGCGCGCCGAGGCCAGCACCGCGGCCTCATCGGTGACGTCGAAGATCAGCGGCGTGAAGTTCGTCCCAAACTCCCCTTTGAGGCGGTCGGCGTCGGCCTGCTTGCGGACGCTGCCGAATACGCGGAAGCCGCGGTCGAGCAGCAGTTTTGCACTGGCCCAGCCGATACCGGTGGAAGCGCCGGTGATGACGACAGATCTCATGGTCCAAGCCCTTGATCGGAGGTTTAATGAAGTTCGTCGTGAAGGAAAGCTTAAGCCCCGGTTGGCGTGCTTCCTTCGCGGGGGGCGTCCAGCCTTGACGGCGTCTTGTTCGGCAAGTTGCTATTCGATTTTTCCCGGGAACGGTTTGGTGAGGATAGCAGCCGGACCGGGATACCGGAAGCGGCGACGCAGGCCTGATCCGGTGCAACATGCGCGATTTATCGCGTGAAATCGCGGCCTACGCCCCGATCGCATTGGTAAAGCAATTCGCAACGCGGCATTTGCAATGCGCGGCATGCTTCGACGTCGGCGTGGCCGGCGGCGACCGCAATCCATGTATTGCCCGTTTCGGATGCAGCCACGCGCAGTCCTGCCCGGTCGTGCCTTTAACGCGGGTGTAAGGCTCGGCTCGCCATGCTGTGCGCCAACCCATCAACAACCGACAGGCTGCCCAGAATGGTTCAACAGCCAGCACACTCGATTATTGCCGAACTCGAAGACGCCGTCAGGGGCGGTTCATCCGCCAAGCGGGTGGAAACCCTGCGACAAGTCACCGATCTCTTCCTCAACGACGGCGAACGCCTCAGCGACGACCAGGTCAAGGTCTTCGACGACGTGCTCTGCCTCCTGATCGCGCGCGTCGAAACGCGGGCCAAGGCCGAACTTTCCAAGCGGCTGGCGCCGCTCGACTACGCCCCGTTCGAGGTGATCCAGCATCTCGCCTGGGACGACGAGATCGAGGTCGCCGGCAATGTGCTGACCCATTCCAGCCGGCTCGGCACCGACGTGCTGGTCGAGATCGCCAGCAGCAAGGGACAGGACCACCTGCTCGCGATTTCCGGCCGCGCCGAACTGCCCGCGGCGGTGACCGACGTCATCGTCGACCGCGGCGAAGGCCAGGTGATCCGCAAACTCGCCAATAATGCCGGCGCCAGGTTTTCCGACCAGGGCTTTTCCAGCATCGTCGCGCGCGCCGGCGCAGACGACGAGCTGGTCGAGGCCCTCGGCCTGCGCGCCGATTTCCCGCAAAAGTTCATGGGCGACCTGCTCCGCCGCGCCAAGGATGCGGTCCGCGCCCGACTGCTCGCCATCGCGCCGCCCACGGTCCAGGAAGAGATCAAGCGGGTCCTGAACGAAATCGCCCGCGAGGCGCCGCCGCCAAGCCGCAGTTTCGGCGTTGCCGAGGAGCTGGTGAAGCTCATGAAGGGGCTGAACGAGCTCGACGACGCAGCGGTGTACAAGTTCGCCGAACAGAAGAAGTTCGACGAGGTGACCGTCGCGCTGGCGGTTCTCAACGATATGCCCGTCGAAATGACGGCCAGGCTGATGGAAGGTCCCCGCGCCGACCTGATCCTGATTCCCTGCCGTTCGGCGAAGCTGAACTGGCCGACGGTCGAGTCGATCCTGCGCAATCGGCCGATAAAGCCGGCGATCAGCGAACAGACGCTGGAGATCGCGCAACGTGATTTCCGTAAGCTGTCGATGGAGACGGCCCAGCGCACCGTCCGCTTCTGGCAGCTGCACAACAAGATCGAGAAAGAACCGATCATCCGGACGCATTGAGTCCGGCCGGACTGCAAGCGGCATCTATCAAGGTGCCGTTTCGCTCTGCTGATCCAACAGGTGAGCGGCGCAGGACATAGCGCTCCGGCGCCCGGCTCGCCTGACGACCGGCCGGATCCGCGAGTGGCACGCATATCGAATGCAGATTAAGAACCCGCGCTTTGAACCTGCAAACGCTGGCTTTTCCGTCGCTAATGTAACTGGTGAGATTGCTCGCACCAAGAATGTGCGTGCGGCGCCAGTTCTTCGTTTCCACGCGGCTGCCGCGCTTCGAGCGACGCGTTGAAGAATGTGCTTGAAGCATCAATCCTTCAAGAAAACGGCGAGACCGCTTGTGCGATCTCGCCGGATATTGTCGAGCAAGGTTTAAGATTTGATGTTTCAATACCAGGCCGCCCCGGAGCGTAGGGTGGGCAATGGCGCGCTCTTCGCGCCGTGCCCACCATGTCTCCATCAGGCGGTCACCGTTAGTGGTGGGCACGCTGCGCTTTGCCCACCCTACGGCTCGGACCTTAGTTCTTGGTCTTGTCGACCAGCGCGCCCTTCTTGATCCACGGCATCATGTCGCGGAGCTTGGCGCCGACTTCCTCGATCGGATGGGCGGCGAGCTTGGCGCGGGTCGCCTTGAACGAGGTCTGGTTGACCTTGTTCTCCAGCATCCAGTCGCGGGCGAACTTGCCGCCCTGGATGTCGGCGAGGACGCGCTTCATCTCGGCCTTGGTCTCGGCGGTGACGATGCGCGGGCCGGTGACGTATTCGCCGTACTCGGCGGTGTTGGAGATCGAGTAGTTCATGTTGGCGATGCCGCCTTCATAGATCAGGTCGACGATCAGCTTCACCTCGTGCAGGCACTCGAAATAGGCCATCTCGGGGGCGTAGCCGGCTTCGACCAGCGTCTCGTAGCCGCCCTTGATCAGCTCGACCAGGCCACCGCACAGCACCACCTGCTCGCCGAACAGGTCGGTCTCGCACTCTTCCTTGAAGGTGGTTTCGATGATGCCGGCGCGGCCACCGCCGATGGCCGAGGCGTAGGAGAGGCCGAGGTCATGGGCGTTGCCGGAGACGTCCTTGGCGATCGCGATCAGGCAGGGCACGCCGCCGCCGCGCTGATATTCGGAGCGAACGGTGTGGCCGGGGCCCTTCGGCGCGATCATCAGCACGTCGAGATCGGCGCGCGGATCGAGCAGGTTGAAATGCACGTTGAGGCCGTGGGCGAAGACGAGCGCGGCGCCCTTCTTCATGTTGTCGTGCAGGTGGTCGCGATAGATGTCACCCTGCAGCTCGTCGGGGGTCAGCATCATGACGAGGTCGGCCCATTTGGCGGCCTCGGCGACTTCCATCACCTTGAAGCCGGCGGCTTCCGCCTTCTTGGCCGAGGCCGAACCCTTGCGGAGCGCAATGGCCACTTCCTTGACGCCGGAGTCCTTCAGGTTCAGCGCATGGGCGTGGCCCTGGCTGCCGTAGCCGACGATGACGACCTTCTTGCCCTTGATCAGGTTCAGGTCGGCGTCGCGATCGTAATAAACACGCATGGTCGTTTCCTCAAGCGATGGCCAAAAAGGGCCGGTTAATCAGGCATTTGGGTGGGTGGTGACCGCCGGTCGCCCGCGAATTTCCGGCGTTGTCTAGAGCATTTTCCTGCCCATGGGAAATCCGTTTATGCATGGCCCGGTGCGGCATCATGCGTCCATGAAGACCGGATAGAGCGAGGCCAGGAGCAGCACCGCCATGACGATGTTGAAGGCGCGTACTGCCCGGGGGGAGGTCAGGACCGGCCGCAGGGCGGTGCCGAACAGAGCCCAGGCGGTGCAGGACAGGATCCCCAACAGCAGGCTGAGGCCGACCTGGATCGCGATGTTCCAGGGATAGGCCGCGATCGCCGCATAGGCAGTGATGGTGCCGATCACCATGACCCAGCCCTTGGCGTTGACCCACTGGAACATGGCCGCGCCCCAGAACGTCATCGGGTGGCCGCGGCTCTTGTCCTGCTCGGCGGAAGGCGGCTCGGACATCGCGATGGCCCAGGCCAGATAGATCAGGTAGGCCGCGCCAGCATATTTCAGGATGGTCTGCAGCACCGGATAGGCGATGAAGATGGTGCCGAGCCCAAGCCCCACCGCGCCGACCATGAAGGCGAAGCCGACCGTGATGCCGAGAATGTGCGGGATCGTCGGGCGAAAGCCGTAAGTGAGCCCCGACGACAGCAGCATGATGTTGTTCGGCCCCGGCGTGAAGAACATCACGGTGGCGAACATGACGAAGGCGATCAAAAGCGAGTGTGACATCGGGGGGCCTCACGCGATCTTTGGCAGAACTTGTTTTTCTGAAGCCTGGGCAGGCTTGGACAGCAGCATGACGGCGATGCCGCCGACCACGGTGATCATGCCGGCGAGCCGCAGCGGCCCGAAGGTTTCGCCGAACACCACGCTCGATGCCGCGGAACCGACGAACGGCACCAAGAGCGCGAACGGCACCACCTGCGCCGCCGGATAATCACGCAGCAGCCGGCCCCACAGCCAGTAGGCGATGCTGGTGGAGACGCCGCCGAGGCCGATCATGCATATCAGGCCGGTCAGCGACATGTGGGTCAGCGCATGCCAGGTCGGCTGCGGGCCGTTGGTGATGAGCGTCAGCGCCAGCAGCGGAACCGCCGCGACCAGGCACAGCCATGCGAACAGGTCGAACATCGGCACGCCCTGCGCGCGCCGCAGCAGAAGATTGCCGGCCGCGAAGCTGAGCGGCGAGATCATCAAGATCGCGAAGGCGCTGATGCTGAAATCGTAACCGACGGTGCCGCAGATCATCAGCAGGCCAACCGTGGCGATGCCGATGCCGACCGTTTGCCACGCGCCCGGCCACTCGCGGAACAACAGCGCGGCAAAGCCGATGGTGAACAGCGCCTGGCTCTGCACGATCACGCTGGAAAGGCCGACGGGAACGCCATGCGCGATGGCGAAGGCTTGCGCCAGAAACTGGCCGAGGAACAGCGTGAAGCTGATCGAGACCAGCACGGTCCACGAAACCTTCGGCCGCGCCACGAACAGGCACGGCAAGGCGGCGATGGAAAAGCGCAGCGTCGTCATCAGTTCCGGCGAAAACTCGTTGAGCGCGATCCGGCTGGCCACGAAAGCAAGGCCCCAGATCACCGCTACCAGCACGGCGATGCAGACATCCGCCGGTTTCATTTTTTTTCTAGCTCTGTTGGTCCGGCTTTGGCTTGCGCAGGAGATAGGTGCCGTGGAGCGGCGCGTGATAGTCGACCGATTCCAGCGTGAAGCCGATATCGGTCAGCATGCGCTCGATCACCCAACCGAAGGTCGAGTATTCGTCGCGCATATGGGTGACCACGCCCTCGCGCTGGAAATCGTGGTTCTTGATGGTGAATTCGGCCCATTGGTCGACATCGCGCTCGACGCCGTCGGGCATGCTGACGAAGACGATGTCGCGCAGGTAGAAATTCGCGCCGGGCTTGAGCGCAGCAAAGATCCGCGCCAGCGCCACCGCTTTCCAGAAGTCCGGCAGATGGTGCAGTGTGAATTCGCTGACGATCAGATCGTAGGAATTGGGCTGGTAGGCAAAGCTCAGCATGCCGGCCGGCTGGGTGCGGATCGCGATCTTGCGGTCGCGGGCCTGGATATTGGCGAGCGCCAGCATCGCCGGAGAAATATCTATTGCGTCGACCTCGGCCCCCATCAGCGCCGCTTCGCAGGCCAGTACGCCGTTGCCGCAACCGATATCGGCCACCCGCCAGCCCGGCTGCACGCCGAGCATGGTGAGCGCGGCGCGGGCGCGCTCGTCGCTGTCGTCATGCCGGTCGTAGATCGAGGCAACCGCGCGATCGAGCCCGAGCCGCCTTCGTTGAGTGTAATACCAGTCACGCGCCAGCATGTTCACATCCCCTCAGGCCCACGCCCGATTGCGGCAACGCCGGTGCGCGACACCTCGACAAGGCCGAGCGGGCGCATCAGGTCGATAAATTGACTGATCTTCGATGAATTGCCTGTGATCTCGAACACAAAACTTTCGGTGGTGGCGTCGATCACCCGGGCGCGGAACGCATCCGCCAGCCGCAGCGCTTCGACCCGGCTGTCGCCGCGGCCGCTTACCTTCACCATGGCGAGTTCCCGCTCGATCGAGCGGCCGGTGATCGTCATGTCGACGACGCGATAGACCGGGATCATGCGGTCGAGCTGGTGCTTGATCTGCTCGATCACCATCGGCGTGCCCGTGGTGACGATGGTGATGCGCGAGAGATGCTTCTGGTTCTCGGTCTCGGAGACGGTGAGACTGTCGATGTTGTAGCCGCGGCCGGAGAACAGGCCGATCACGCGCGCGAGCACGCCGGGCTCGTTCTGCACCAGGACCGAGAGCGTGTGCGTCTCGTTGGGATCGTGGCGCTCCTCCAGGAAGTAGGCGGATGCGGGCTGGTTCGCGGGCTGGTTCATGGTCGTCCCCTTGGATGTCCTCTCGTCATGCCATCGCCGGTTCGGCGGTTGGCGTGACATCCGTCCCGATCCATTTTCGGAACAGGTCAAAATCGATATTGCCGCCTGACAGGATCAAGCCGACGCGCTTGCCGGCGAGTTTTTGCTTTTCCTGCAGCGCCGCCGCGAGCGCGGCGGCGCCGGCGCCTTCGGCCAGATTGTGCGTGTCGGTCCAGTAGGCGCGGATCGCAGCGCCCACCTCATCGTCGCTCACCTGCACGATGCGCGAGGCGCCCTTGCGAATGATGGCGAAGGCATCCGGATCGGGAATGCGCGTCGCCATGCCGTCGGACAGCGTATTGCTGGTTTCGGTGGTCACAATCTTTCCCGCAGCAAAGGACAGCGCGTAGGACGGCGCTTCGGTCGATTGCACACCGACGATTTCGGTCTTCAGCCCGAGCAGGTCGCGCGCCATGATGCAGCCGGAGATGCCGGAGCCCTGCCCGATCGGCACGTAGAGAATGTCGAGGTCGGGCGCGGTGCGGAACAGTTCGAGCGCGTAGGTGGCGACGCCGAGCACGAGATCCCTGTGGAACGACGGCACCATGTGCAGGCCGGCGAACTGGGCGCGGCGCTGGGCTTCTTCGGCCGCCGCCTGAAAATCCTCGCCGTGCTCGACCAGCTCGGCGCCGAACGCGCGCATGGCGCGGTTCTTCTCCACCGAATTGCCTTTCGGCACGTAGATCACCGCCGGAACGCCGTGACGGGAAGCCGCGAACGCAAGACTCTGGCCGTGATTGCCGCGCGTTGCCGAAATGATCCCTGCTGTGTTCGGGCTTTCGCGCTTCAGCCGGTCGAGATAGACCAGCCCGCCCCGCACCTTGAAGGCGCCGATCGGCGTGTGGTTCTCGTGCTTGACCACGACGCGCGTCCCCAGCCGCTGGCTAAGCAGCGGCCAGGCATGCGCCGGCGTCGGCGGCACCGCCTGCCCCACAATCCCATGCGCGCGTTCGAGCTCTGCGAGGTCAAACATCTGCCCCTCTCAACTCACACCAGCGCCTTACCGCCGGCGAACGCTGCCGCCGTCGCCTCGTCGGTGGCTTCCACCGGCAGCAGCATTTCGTTGTGCGCCTTGCCGGACGGAATCATCGGGAAGCAGTTTTCCAGCGCAGCGACGCGGCAATCGAACAGCACCGGGCGCTTGACCTTGATCATCTCCTTCAGCGCGCCGTCGAGGTCAGAGGGCTTGATCGCCTGGATGCCGACACAGCCGAACGCGTCCGCGAGCTTGACGAAATCCGGCAGCGCTTCCGAATAGGAGTGCGACAGGCGGTTGCCGTGCAGCAGCTGCTGCCACTGCCGCACCATGCCCATATACTGGTTGTTCAGGATGAAGATCTTGATCGGCAGTTCGAACTGAACCGCCGTCGACATTTCCTGCATCGTCATCTGCACCGAGGCGTCGCCCGCGATGTCGATCACGAGGCTGTCGGGGTGCGCGACCTGCACGCCGAGCGCGGCCGGCAGGCCGTAGCCCATGGTGCCGAGGCCACCCGACGTCATCCAGCGGTGCGGCTCCTCAAAGCCGAAGAACTGCGCCGCCCACATCTGATGCTGGCCGACCTCGGTCGTGATGTAGGTGTCGTGGCCGCGCGTCGCCTCGAACAGCTTCTGGATGGCGTATTGCGGCAGGATGACGTCGTTGCTCTTCTTGTAGGCGAGCGAATTGCGCGCCCGCCAGGTGGCAATCTCCTGCCACCATGTCTTGATGTCGGGCTTCTTTGCTTCGGCCTTGAACACCTGCAACAGGTCACCCAGCACGTTGCCGACATCGCCGATGATCGGCACGTCGACACGGATGTTCTTGTTGATCGAGGATGGATCGATGTCGATGTGGATCTTCTTCGAGCCCGGCGAGAACGCGTCGGTGCGGCCGGTGATGCGGTCGTCGAAGCGCGCGCCGACGCACAGCATGACGTCGCAACCATGCATCGTCATGTTGGCCTCGTAGGTGCCGTGCATGCCGAGCATGCCGAGCCAGTTCTTGCCCGACGCCGGATAGGCGCCCAGCCCCATCAGCGTCGAGGTGATCGGGAATCCGGTGACTTCGACCAGCTCGCGCAGAAGCTTCGACGCCTCGGGTCCGGAATTGATGACGCCGCCGCCGGAATAGATCACCGGCCGCTTGGCGGAAGCCAGGAGCGCCACGGCCTTGCGAATCTGCGTCGCGTCGCCCTTCACGCGCGGCGTATAGGAAACGTGCACATCGTCCTTGCGCGGCGGATGATAGGTGCCGACCGCGAACTGCACGTCCTTGGGGACATCGACCACGACCGGGCCGGGACGGCCTGAACTCGCCACATAGAACGCCTCGTGCAGCACTTTTGCGAGATCATTGACGTCGCGCACCAGCCAGTTGTGCTTGGTGCAGGGACGGGTGATGCCGACGGTGTCGCATTCCTGGAACGCATCGTTGCCGATCAAATGAGTAGGAACTTGCCCGGTGATGCAGACCAGCGGGATCGAATCCATCAGCGCGTCGGTCAGTGGCGTCACCATGTTGGTGGCGCCGGGGCCCGAGGTCACCAGCACGACGCCCGGCTTGCCGGTCGAGCGCGCGTAACCTTCAGCGGCGTGCCCGGCGCCCTGCTCGTGCCGCACCAGAATGTGCTCGACCTCGCTCTGCTGGAAAATCTCGTCATAGATCGGAAGCACCGCGCCGCCGGGATAGCCGAAGATGTGCTGGACACCATGATCGATGAGCGCGCGCACGATCATCGCGGCGCCGGTCATCTGATTGGGGTCGTTGCTCTGGTCGGTCATGGTCTGCTCCGGATGCGCTGTTGGCGCGGCTTCTTTCGGTTGTCTGTTCTGGGAAATAAAAAGGGGCCCGAGAGGCCCCATGCACACCGCCTGTATTTGGATGGCCGCTAGCCATCCCCGGCGGTGCGCCTGGGTACGACGACGATAAGGAGTTTGGCAATAATATTACGCATTTCGCGGCTCGGACTTCCCAAAGGTTGCGCGGGTTATACCGCCCGGCCCCCGGAAGTCAAGGGAAGGACGCTTTCGGCCCGATTTAGGCAGTGTAACTGTGTTCCGGGCGTTCGGCGAGGGGGAATTTTGTGCTTGCAGGCATGCGGACCGGCCCGCCCAGTCACTTCGCTGTCATTCCGGGGTCCGAAGGGCCAGACCACAAATGCGCAATTACAGATGCTCTGAAGCGATCAAGTGGCCGACTTCTCACCACCGATACAGCTCGGATATGGGGCCTTCTCTCCTGGAACGATCGGGCACAGCTTGATCGGATTCAGAGTCTTGAACCGATCCTGCCATTTCCCAACATCGATCTGCATAGGTGTGTTCGACGGTGCAGCACGTTCGGCCCACTGAACGGTGTAGACATCGGTCTGCCCTTTGATGACCGCGATCAACGCGGTCTCGCTCGTCTTACCTGCTGTCGTGGGCGAAACACCGCACGACACCACTGCAACAGCAGCGTCGTAGCCGCCCAGCTTGTTTTCGCTCAGGAGCGTTACAGAATACGAACCTGGACACGCGACCTTGAACCCTCCTGCCAGGGCATTGAGAAAAGCCTTCGCAGTCGCGTCCGGCTTGGTGGCAAGATCCTTTCGGCCGGTGACGGTAATCATCTGAGTCCAACCGTTGATGGACTCGCCTGTCGGCACCGATTCTTGAATGTAGTAATCAGCTTTTGTCGTGATGAATACCGGTACAAAGCCCCGCGGATAACTCATCTTCAGCAGTTGGCCGAAAATCAGAGTCACCGACGTGACCGAATACCCTTTCTCACGGAGCTTATCGACGGTGCCAAGTGCGTCTTGGCCTTCCGCCAAAGCGCTGGTACTCGACGCAAGAACCGCGACAAGTCCAAGAATTCTTGCCGTATGCATTGATAGCGCCCCCTCAAGCTGATCGCGCTGGCCGAAAGCTACAACCGAGAAGTGAATTCATTATAAATCAACAACTTTAAATCCCACGAGGTGAGGTCGGCTGCAGGCCAGAAAAAGCTGACTCATCCGGGGCTACGGGAGACGGGCCTCCACCCACCCTTTCGCCGCTTCCGGCGCGATCCATTCGAACTCCGGCAGTTGATGCCGGAACCAGGTGAATTGCCGCTTCGCATAATGGCGGGTGTCGGCACGCCCGATTTCGGCGGCCTCTTCACGCGTGATCTCGCCGCCGAGGTAGCGGATCAAGGCCGGCACGCCATGGGCCTTCATAGCCGGCAGCAAGGAATCGAGCTTTCGCGCAGCAAGCACGGCGACTTCCTCCAGCGCACCAGTGTCCAGCATCGCGCCGAACCGCGTATCGATCCGCGCATAAAGCTGGTCGCGTTCGGGCGCGAGGAAAAGTGCGGTGAATTCGCCGGGCGGGAGCAGCGGCGGGAGGCCTTCGCGATGCCAGTCCGGCAGCGCGCGGCCCGTCGCCTCGACCACCTCCAGCGCGCGGGCAATCCGGGTGCGGTCGCGCGGCTTCAGCCGCTCGGCGGAGATGGGATCGCGCCGCGCCAGTTCCTCGTGCAACGCCTCGACGCCATCGCGCTCCAGCCGGGCACGCACGGCGTCGCGCACTTCGGCCGGAATCGGCGGCACCGCGGACAGGCCGCGCGTCAGCGCCTTGAAGTAGAGGCCGGAACCGCCGATGAAGATCGGCAGACGCTTTTCCACGCGCGCTTCCGCCAGTACCTTTTCGGCATCCGCCACCCAGGCGCCCGCCGAGAAATTGACCGCGGCATCGACATGGCCATAGAGCCGGTGGGGGACGCGCGCCTCCTCCTCCACCGTCGGCCGGGCCGTGATGATGCGGAGATCGCGATAGACCTGCATGGAATCGGTGTTGATGACGACGCCGCCGGTCTTTTGCGCCAATTCGAGCGCCAGGGCCGACTTGCCGCTGGCGGTCGGCCCTGCGATAAGCACGGCCTTGCTCAAACTAAGCTGATGCGCCTGCATGTCCCTCGTCGCCACCCTCATCTGCAACCCGGCCAATCCGGCGCTCGACAGTACCATTGTCGACGGCGCGCTGGCCGTTCTCCCCTCGCCGGGAACGGCGCAATGGCTGTTCAACGAAGTGGCCGTCGACATTCCCTTCGACAGCCAGGTCAATAGCCCGGACGAGATCAAGGCGATCGAAACCCGCCTGCAACGGGCGCGCGGCGATCTGCCGATCGACATTGTCGTGCAGCCTGCCGCGGCAAGGCGCAAGAAGCTTTTTCTGGCGGACATGGATTCCACCATGATCGGACAGGAATGCATCGACGAGCTGGCCGACTTCGCCGGGCTGAAAGCCCACGTCGCCGCCATCACCGAACGCGCCATGCGCGGCGAGATCGAGTTCGAGCCGGCGCTGCGCGAGCGCGTCGCGCTGCTGAAGGACATGCCCGTCAGCGTGGTCGACGAGGTACTCGCAAAACGCATCACGGCGACGCCGGGAGGCCGCGAGTTGGTCATGACCATGCGCGCCAATGGCGCCTACACCTGCCTGATTTCGGGCGGCTTCACGCTCTTCACCAATGCGGTAGCCGCCAGGATCGGCTTCCAGGAGAACCGCGCCAACGAGTTGAAAGTGCGCGACGGCAAATTCACCGGTGAGGTCGCCGAGCCGATTCTCGGCCGCGCAACCAAGCTTGCGACGCTGATCGAGCTGCGCGAATCCTTCGACCTCGACGAGATCGACACGCTGGTGACCGGCGACGGCGCCAACGACCTCGGCATGATCCAGGCGGCGGGCCTCGGCGTAGCCTATCACGCCAAGCCCGCGGTTGCCGCTGCTGCCGCCGCGCGGATCGACTACGGCGATCTCACCGCGCTGCTCTATGCGCAAGGCTATCGGCGCGAGGAGTTCGCGGACTAGTCGACGCCTTGCGCGGTCGTATTCGAAGACCTCGGCATTGCCGGGACGCTGCGCGGCCCCTCGGGGCGGCGTACCCCCGCATTTTGTCATCCCCCGGCGGCTCAACCCTGCTTAAGCTGGGGCGAATTGGCAGCTCGGGAGATGAACAATGAAGGTTTCGCGATTGCTGGTCGTCCTCACCGCCGTCAACCTGGCGATCCTGCTGTTTGCGGCCGTGCGCGTACTGCCTGAGATCGACGAGGTGGCGCCGGTGTTGCGGGGCCGCGCGCTGCAGATCGTCGACGAACAGGGACACGTGCGCGCTTCCATCAGCGTGATGCCGGCACAGGCCCAGCCGAACGGCGAGACCTATCCCGAGACGGTGCTGTTGCGGCTGATCACCGAGCGCGGGCGTCCGTCGGTCAAAATCAGCGCGTCGGAAGAGACCGCGGGCGCGACCTTCGCCGGCCCTACGGACACGACAAACACCTACACGATCCTGCAGGCGAAGCGGACCGCGAGTTCGCTGAGGCTGAAGGACGAAGACGGCGGCGAGACGCTTATCAAGCCGGCGAAGTGATCGCCGGCAACGCCGCACGGATCGATTACGCACCTCACTGCTGTGCGCGGGATATCGGCGCGAGGAGTTCGCGGACTAATTGAAAACGGTTCGCGGCTCACGCCGGCAACGTGAACCTATTGCGACGATGAGCAACCTTAAGTAGCTTGCCCAAAAGAGCATCTTAAGAGGTCGCAATGAGCCAACCTAAGACGGTTGATCGTGGCGTTTCACTTATCAAATTCGTACTAGGACTCTTAAGGGCTCACCCGGACGGCATGCGTCCGCGCGATATCTACGCGGAGATCGAATCAAAGCTCCCGCTGGATGATTTCGACAAGGAGACGATGAAGGGATCGGGGCTGCCGCGATGGCGCGCCGCCCTGCACTTCCTTTCCGTCGCGGCGACGAAGGCGGGATTGCTCGTGAAGTCGGACGGACGATGGCGGGTGACCGACGAAGGCCAGAAGTTCGTGAGCCTGCCGGACTACGAACTCAAGCGGCTGATGCGATCGCGCTACCGGGAATGGCGCTGGAGCCATCAGAAGAGCAAGATAGACGCCGGCATCGCCAACGCCGTCGACGAAACGCCGCCACCCGACACCTCGGTCCTGTTCGAGGACGCCAAGGAAAAGGCGCGCGACGAAATCGACACCTATCTCGATACCCTCTCGGGCTACGAATTCCAGAACCTGGTGGCGGCGCTGCTCGAAGGGATGGGATACGCCACCAGCACGGTTTCAAAACCAGGCTCGGATGGCGGGACGGATATTTTGGCCTATACCGATCCGCTGGGCGCGCAGACGCCGCATATCCGGGTTCAGGTGAAACACCGCGACCAGACCGCGTCGCGCGAGGACGTCGCGGCACTTCGCGGCATCATCCGGGGCGACAGGGAAATCGGCCTGTTCGTTTCTTCCGGCGGCTTCTCACGGGAGGCGCGCCGCGAGGCCGGCAACGGCACCGTCCATATCGAGCTGGTCGACCTCGACCGCTTTCTCGAACTCTGGCTGCAGCACTACAGCAAGATACCCGAAGTGAAGCGATCGAAGCTGCGCCTCGAGCCGATCCACTTTCTGGCCGTGGTTTCGCTTACGTGAGGTCGTTTGGCTCTCCGACGAGCTAAAACTTGTCATGCCCGGACTTGATCCGGGCATCCATCAATCTTGAGAGAGTCTTGCGAAGAAGATGGATGGCCGGGTCAAGCCCGGCCATGACGAGATAGACCTACTGCACGCTGAGCGCCACGAAGCGCAATTCACCCTCGCCGTTCGAGACCAGCAGCAGCACCGACTTCTTGCCGTCCTTCTTGAGCTGATCGACGCGCTTCTTGATGTCGGCGGCGCTGCCGACCGCTTCCTGCGCCACCTCGACGATAACGTCGCCGGCGGAGAGGCGCTTTTCAGCGGCGTCGGAGTTGCCATCGACACCGGTGACGATCACGCCCTTCACGCTGTCCTTGATCTTGTACTTCGTGCGCAGGTCCTTGCTCAGCGCGGCAAGATCGAGGCCGAGCGCCTTCTGCGTCACCGGCTTCTCGACCGGGTCTTCCTTGGTCTTGGCAGCGGCCTGCTGCACCTTTTCAGTATCCTCGAGGCGGCCGAGCGTGACCTTGCGGGTCTCCTCTGCGCCTTTACGGATGATGACCACGTCGACTTCCTTGCCGACCGCGGTGTCGGCGACGACGCGGGAGAGATCCTTCGGATCCTTGACGTCCCTGCCGTCGAACTTGACGACGACGTCGCCGGGCTCGATGCCGGCGGGCTTCGCCGGCCCCTTGTCGTCGACGCCAGCCACCAGCGCGCCGCGGGCGGGCTTGATATTGAGGCTTTCGGCGATCTCGTCGGTGACCTGCTGGATCCGCACGCCGAGCCAGCCGCGGCGCAGCTCGCCGAACTGGCGCAGCTGGTCGACCACGCCGGCTACCGTCTTCGACGGCACCGCAAAACCGAGACCGATCGAACCGCCGGTCGGCGAGATGATCAGCGTGTTGACGCCGACCACTTCACCTTCGAGGTTGAACAGCGGTCCGCCGGAATTGCCGCGATTGATCGAGGCATCGGTCTGGATGTAATTGTCGTACGGCCCCTGGCTGATGTCGCGGTTGCGCGCCGACACGATGCCGGCCGTCACCGAGCCGCCGAGGCTGAAGGGGTTACCGATCGCGATCACCCATTCGCCAAGCCGCAGCTTGTCGGAATCGCCGAACTTCACCGCAACGATCGGCTTCACCGGCTTGAACTTCAGGACGGCGATGTCGGTCTTCTTGTCGACACCGACCAGTTCCGCCTTGATCTTGGTGCCGTCGTTCATGATCACGTTGATCTCGTCGGCATCCGCGATGACGTGATTATTGGTGACGACGACGCCGGAGGCATCGATGATGAAACCGGAGCCGAGCGAATTGGTCTTGCGCGGCGGCTGCATTTCGCTTCGCTCGCCGCCCTTGGACGATCCGCCACGCCGGTTCTTGAAGAAATCGTCGAAGAATTCCTCGAACGGCGACCCCGGCGGCAATTGCGGCATCGCTTCCCGACCGCCGCCCTTGGCCTCGACGCTTTGCGAAGTCGAGATATTGACGACGGAGTCGATCACCTTCTCGGCGATGTCGGCGATGCCGTCAGGCCCGCGCGCGCTGGCCGGCGCCGCCGCCAGCATGCTGGCGGCGCTGAACGAGATCGCAATCCCCAGCAGGCGCAGGCGGCTTGTCAAAGCGGGTCTGACACCGGTCATATCGGCTTGTCTCCAAAAGGGGTCGAATTTAGGTCCACACTGCGCCCGAACGGGTCCGAGGCGCAAGCATCTGCACCTGATATTCCGGCGAAAAACCGGCGCCAGGCGGCTCACGATTGCGTTGGCGCCACAGCTATTTTCCGCTGCGACACCAGCATTCCAAAGGCACGAAGCAAAACCAAGGCGCGAAACAAACCACGGCGGGCCATTACACGCAGCAGGCGCCAGAAAGTTCCAGGGCTGTCCGTCGAATCTTGCCGCAAACGACGGTAAAATGCGCTACCGCCGCACGAACCAGATCAGCAGCAGACCCACGACCGCCGAGACGATGCCGACGGTGCGCAGGATATTGTCCGGCGTCGCCATCGCGCTTTTCATCGCCCGGCGCATCCAGGCCGGGCTGGCGGCGAACATCAGACCTTCGAGCACAAAGAGGATGCCCACACCGATGAGGAAGTCGGCGAACGCTATGGACCTCATCGGATGGCATCCCCCCGCTATTCAAAGCGCCTTTTGATTTTAAGCCGGCGAAGCGGCCCCCCGCTTCGCCGTTAACCGCCTTTATCTCCGGCCCGAGATCTACTGCTTCGGTGCTGCGGCCGCCGGCGCGTGACCGGACGGATTGGCGAAGAAGCGGAAGAATTCGGAATCAGGCCGCAGCAGGAAGCGGGTGTCGTTGGAGCGGAGCCCGGTCTCGTAAGCCGACATCGAACGATAGAAGGCGAAGAAATCCGGATCTCGGCCATAGGCCTCGGCGAACAGCCGGTTGCGCTCGGCGTCGCCCGCGCCGCGCGTCTGCTCGGCGGTCGAATTGGCCTCCGCGACAATGACGGTCGCCTCGCGGTCGGCCTTCGAGCGGATCTCCTGCGCCTTCTGGCCGCCCTGGGCGCGGAACTCCTGGGCTTCGCGCTCACGTTCGGTCTGCATGCGCTTGTAGACCGCCTGGCTGTTCTGCTCCGGCAGGTCGGCGCGGCGGATACGCACGTCGACCACCTGAATGCCGTACTGGTCGGCCTCCCGGTCGAGCTGGTCGCGGATGCGCGTCATCAGGCCCTCGCGTTCGTCGCGCACCACATTGATAAAGGTGACCTCGCCCAGCACGCGGCGCAGTGCCGCGTTCAACAGCGTGGTGAGTTGGATGTTGGCGGCCTGGATCGAGCCGATGCTCTGATAGAAGCGCAGCGGGTTCTTGATCCGGTAGCGGGCGAAGGCGTCGACCACGAGCCGTTTCTGGTCGGACGCGATGACTTCCTGCGACGGGTTTTCCAGATCGAGAATGCGCTTGTCGATGCTGATGACGGTGTCGATGAACGGCGCCTTGAAGTTCAGGCCCGGTTCGGACACGACGTCGACCGGCCGGCCGAGCCGCACCACGAGCGCCTGCTCGGTCTGCGACACCGTGAAGATCGAGCTGTAGCCCACGATCACGAGGGCGAACAGCAGGATCAGGCTGACAATACCTGCAACCGGGGACCTCATCGTGCGCCTCCGCTCTGCGGCTGACCGGCGGTCGGCGCCGGACGGCGCGGCGTCAATTCGCTGAGCGGCAGATATGGCACGAGGCCCTGACCTTGCCCGTTGTTGCCGCCGTCATAGACCAGCTTCTCGGAACCGCCGAGAATCCGCTCCATCGTCTCCAGGTAAATTCGCTGCCGCGTCACGTCGGGCGCCTTCTTGTATTCATCATAGACCTTCGTAAAGCGCGCGCTCTGGCCCTTGGCCTCGGCGACCGCCTGTTCCTTGTAGCCCTCGGCGACCTGCAGGATCTGCGCGGCGCGACCGCGGGCGTCGGGAACGACGCGGTTGGCATAGGATTGCGCCTCGTTCTGCAAGCGCTCGAAGTCGGCGCGCGCCGCCTGGACGTCGCGGAACGCGTCGATGACCTGCGCAGGCGGGTCGACCTTCTGCATCTGCACCTGCGTGATCTGAACGCCCGAGCCGTAATTATCGAGCGTCTTCTGCATCAGCTCGTGAACGGCCTGCTCGGTGGTGTTGCGAGCGCCGGTGAGGATCGGCTGGATCTGCGAACGGCCGATCACCTCGCGCATCGCGCTCTCGGCCACCGCCTTCACGGTGCCCTCGGGATTCTGGATGTTGAAGAGGAAATTGCCGACACCGTTCGGCTTGATCCGCCACAACACCGTGAAATCGACGTCGACGATGTTTTCGTCGCCGGTCAGCATCAGGCTTTCTTCCGGCACGTCCCGCATGGTGCGGCCGCGCCGCGCCGGATCGTCGATCAGCGTCATGCCGATCGAGATGGTGGAGACGCGCAGCGCCTTCGGCAGCAGCACGGTTTCGATCGGATAGGGCAGATGATAGTTCAGTCCGGGGTCGACGGTGCGCACATGCTTGCCGAAGCGCAGCACCACGCCGAGCTCTTCCGACTGCACGCGGAAGAAGCCCGACAGCCCCCAGATCACCAGCGCACCGGCCAGCACCAGCGCGATGCCCATGCCGCTGAAATGTCCGCCCGGCAGCAGCTGCTGCAGCCTGTCCTGGCCGCGCCGCAGAAGGTCCTCCAGATCAGGCGGCCTCGGCCCGACCGACTGCGGTCCACCGCCCCACGGTCCCTTGGGACCCTGACCCCAGGGGCCCCCGCCTTGATTCTTCCACGGCATATAAACTCTCCTCTGCGGGGGACCCGGGTCCGCCTGTTGGGGATGCCTCAGCCTCGCATATCCGCCCGGCTTTATAGGGGACCGCCCGGGCCCTTACAACGCAAGCTTCCTGCTCGAAGGAGCTATGCCTGACGCCATTTTTGTCAATGCAAACATTGGTTAGCGAGGTTAACGTTGATGGCGCCGGCGAAATGTCACATAGGAGAAATCGGCACTGTCGTCCGGACCGGCCGGATTTCGCGCGCGCGCCACCTCTTCCCATGCGGCTGGATCGAGCGCCGGGAAGCGCGTGTCGCCCTCGGGCCGGGCATGCACCTCGGTAATCTCCAGGCGATCGGCGCTGTCCATCCATTGCGCATAGATTTCCGCGCCGCCGATCACGGCGATCTCAGTGGCGAAACGTCGCAGCGCATCGCCGGTGGCGATCGCCTTCGCGTCGGCGAAGGAATGGGTAACCACGACGCCCTCGGCACGGAATCCGCTGTCACGGGTGACGACGATGTTGGTCCGCCCGGGCAGCGGCCGCCCGATCGAGACGAACGTCTTGCGGCCCATCACCACGGGCTTGCCCATCGTCAGCGCCTTGAAGTGCGCCATGTCGGATTTGAGCCGCCACGGAATGGCGCCGCCGGCGCCGATCACGCCGTTCTCCGCAACCGCTACGACGAAAACGATTTCCATTATCGCGTCCCCTGCGCCAGCGCCGCAAGCGCCGGACCGCCGACCCGGCAAATCGTCCACTCGTCCATCAGCTCCGCGCCGAGCGACTTGTAGAATTCAATCGACGGCGTGTTCCAGTCGAGCACCGCCCACTGCAATCGCGACCAGCCACTCGCCACGCATTCCCTCGCGAGATGCACCAGCAGTGCCTTGCCAATTCCCTTGCCGCGCAGCGCAGGACGAACAAACAGATCTTCCAGATAGATTCCGGAGCGGCCGCTGAAGGTCGAGAAATTGACGAACCAGACCGCAAAGCCGGCAGGCATCCCGTCCCACTCGGCGATATCGCAGAACAGGCGCGGATTCGCGCCGAACAGCGCAACGTCAATGCCGGCTTCGGTCGCCTCCACTTCGTGCAGCAGCTTTTCGTATTCGGCGAGTTCGCGAACGAAGGACAGGACAAGTCCCGCTTCGCCCGGTCGTGCGCGGCGGATCGTGAGGGACATCAATCGCTCACACCGCGACTTCGGCCTTGATGTGCGGATGCGGGTCGTAGCCTTCGAGCGCGAAATCCTCGTAACGGAAGCCGAAGATGTCCTTCACGTCCGGATTGATCTTCATCACTGGCAACGGCCGTGTCGGCCGTGTCAGTTGCAGCCGCGCCTGTTCGAGGTGGTTGGAGTAGAGATGCGCATCGCCGAGTGAATGCACGAAATCGCCGGGCTTCAGTCCCGTCACCTGCGCGACCATCATGGTCAGCAACGAATAGGACGCGATGTTGAAGGGCACGCCGAGGAACACGTCGGCCGAGCGCTGGTAGAGCTGGCAGGAGAGCTTGCCGTTGGCGACGTAGAACTGGAACAGGCAATGACAGGGCGGCAGCGCCATCTTGTCGACGTCGGCCGGATTCCACGCGCTCACGATCAGCCGCCGCGAATCCGGGTTTCGCCTGATCATGTCGATGACGTTGGAAATCTGGTCGATGCTGCGCCCGTCCGGCGCCGGCCATGAGCGCCATTGCGATCCATAGACCGGGCCGAGATCGCCATTGGCGTCGGCCCACTCGTCCCAGATCGAAACGCCGTTGTCTTTTAGGTATTTGATGTTGGTGTCGCCGGCCAGGAACCAGAGCAGTTCGTGCACGATCGCCTTCAGCGGCAGGCGCTTGGTGGTCAGCATCGGAAACCCGGCCGAAAGGTTGAACCGCATCTGGTGACCGAAGATCGACAGCGTGCCGGTACCGGTGCGGTCGTGCTTCTCCGCGCCGTCAGAGAGGATGCGTTCGAGCAGGTCGTGATACTGGTTCATGGCTGGTGCTTCAGGCCTTCATCAGGGCGGCGAATGTAGCGGCCGGGACATCGGATCGACACGCCGATTCGGCGTCAGGCACTGATTATACCCGAAAAATGATCATCTCCCGGACAAACGACAAGGGGCGGAACCTGCGTCCCGCCCCTCGCCTATCGACCTGATTATGTGGATCAATTCACCGGCTTGAGCACTGGCGTCCACTTCGCGACTTCATTCTTCACCAGGGTTCCCAATGCAGCCGGCGTACGATCGGCGGGCGCCGGGATGACGCTGCCGAGCTCGAGCAGGCGCTTGCGCACGGCGTCGTCTTCCAGTGCCTTGACCACGGCGGCGTTCAACTTGGCGACGACATCCGGCGGCGTTCCCTTCGGCGCAAAGATCGCGTTCCAGGCCTGGGCCTGGAAGGCCGGCAGGCCGGCCTCGGTGGTGGTGGGGACGTCGGGGAGCGACGGGTTGCGCTCGGGCGTCGCTACGGCATAGGCCTTGATGGTGCCGCCATTGATCTGCGGCACAGCATTGACGATCTGGTCGCACATGTAATCGACCTGACCGGCCACCAGCGCGTTCATCGCCGGACCGGTGCCGTTGAAGGGAACGCCGATCGGCTTCACCCCAAGGACCGAGTTCAGCAGTTCGCACGACACGTGAGAGACCGAGCCGATGCCGGCATGCGCGGCGTTGACCTTGCTTTCGTTCGCCTTGACGTAGGCGATGAATTCCTTGAGGTCCTTCGGCGGGAAATCCTTGCGCGCCAGGATCAGGATCGGCGTGCCGGCCAGCAGTCCGACCGGCTCGAAATCCTTTTCCGGATGATAGGCGAGCTTCGGATAAAGCGGCACGGAAGCCGCATGCGTGCCCATGTGCCCGGTGATCAGCGTATAGCCGTCATTGGCGGCGCGCGCGGCACGGGTGGTGGCGGTGGTACCGCCGGCGCCGACCACGTTTTCGATGATGATGGCCTGGCCGAGCGTCTGAGCCATGTGACCGGTAACGATGCGCGCGATGACGTCAGTCGGTCCACCCGCCGCAAACGGCACGATCATGGTGATGTTGCGCGACGGATAGGTCTGAGCCTGCGCCTGCGCAGAAAGCAATGCCAGTCCGGCGAGCGCAGCCAGACAGCCACTCGCGAGCGAGCGTCCATACCAATTCATGTTAAGTTCCTTCAGCCCTTAAACAAATGCCGGCTCTCCCAAGCCGGCATCTGCATCTCATATCAGTTCACGCGAAGTCGACCAGACTTCAACCTGCGGCGCACCGCCGCAGGTTAATTCTCGGATTCGACGAACACCTCGTCGCGTTTCTTGCGCAGCGTCGGCAGCACCGTCAGAACCAGCAATCCAGCCGCAATCGCCATCAGCACGGCAGATAGCGGACGCGTCAGGAAGACTGACCAGTCGCCGCGCGAGATCAACAGCGCCCGGCGCAGATTTTCTTCCATCAGCGGTCCGAGCACCATGCCGAGCAGCAGCGGCGCCGGCTCGAAATCGTGCTTGATCAGCCAGTAGCCGACCAGCCCGAACACGCCTGCAAGGATGACATCTGTCGGCGCGTTGTTCACCGAATAGATGCCGATCGAGCAGAAGATCACGATCGACGGGAACATCAGGCGATACGGCACGCGCAAGAGCCGCACCCAGATTCCGACGAGCGGCAAGTTGATGATGAGCAGCATCAGGTTGCCGACCCACATCGAGGCGATCATGCCCCAGACCAGTTCCGGCTGCTTCTGCATCACCTGCGGGCCGGGCACGATACCGTGAATGGTCATCGCACCGACCATCAGCGCCATCACCGCGTTCGGCGGAATGCCGAGCGTGAGCAGCGGGATGAACGAGGTCTGCGCAGCGGCATTGTTGGCGCTTTCGGGCGCCGCAACGCCCTGGATCGCACCGCGGCCGAACTTCTCGGGCGTCCTCGAGACCTTCTTCTCGAGCGTATAGGCCGCGAACGATGCGATGACGGCGCCGCCGCCCGGCAGAATGCCGAGGATCGATCCAAGCACGGTGCCGCGCAGGATCGGCGGCGTGGAATCGATCATGTCCTTCCTGGTCGGCATCAGGCCCGTGACCTTTTGCTGAACCAGTTCGCGATCGCTTTCGCCGCCGGCATCGAGATTGCGGATGATCTCCGCAAAACCGAACAACCCCATCGCCAGCGTGGCGAAGCCCAGACCGTCGGCCAGTTCGGGAATGTTGAAAGCCATGCGCGATGCGCCGGTTTCAATGTCGGACCCGACCATGGACAGCAGCAGCCCCAGAACGATCATCGCGATCGCCTTCAGCACCGAGCCCTTTGCGAGCACGACCGCGAAGATCAGGCCGAGCACCATCAGCGAGAAATACTCGGCAGGCCCGAATGCCAGCGCGAGCTTGGTGAGCGGCGCGCCCAGGATGGCAATGAGAACGGTCGCGACGCAGCCGGCGAAGAACGATCCGATCGCAGCGATCGCCAGCGCCGGACCGGCGCGGCCCTGCTTGGCCATCTGGAAGCCGTCGAGCGCGGTAACGACCGACCCGGCCTCACCGGGAATGTTGACGAGGATCGACGTGGTCGAGCCGCCATACTGCGCGCCGTAATAAATGCCGGCCAGCATGATCAGCGCGCCCACCGGCGGCAGACCAAAGGTGATCGGCAGCAGCATCGCCACGGTAGCGATGGTGCCGATACCCGGCAGCACGCCAACGAGGGTGCCGACCAGCGCGCCGATCAGGCAGAGCAGAATGTTGACCGGAATCGGAATGGAAGTCCCGCCGAGGAATGCGGGGGTCCATTGCACGAACTGGAAGACGACGCCGAAGCCAAGTCCAAGGTTTGAAAAAATATCGCCCATCGCACCCTCACCGGATCATGAAAGTCGGCAGAAGCTGCAGAGGCAGGCCGAGCGCATAGGGAAACAGCAGGGCGCAAAACGCCGTCAGGCAGACGCCGACGATGAAGGTTTCCACCCACCGCGTCTCCGGCGATCCGCATGCCGCGATCAGGAAGCTCGTCAAGGCCGAGAAGATCATGCCCATCGAGCGGATCGTAAGGGCAAACGACACGATCGAGAGCGTCACGAACAGCGGACCCCGCCAGTGATATTTGGCAAGGTGCTGGCCTTCGGTCAAAACGCCGACGACGGTGATGGCCGCGCCTAGACCGAGCAACAGGGTTGCGAACATCCGCGGCGCCGTGCCGGCACCAAACGAAAACCCGCGCATGCCTTGCAGGTCGCTCGACGCCCAGAGGGCGAACACGGCGATAGCCATCATGGCAATTCCGCCGACGAAGTCCTGCGGATTCCGAACCCATTTCGGCATGATAGATTTAACCGGCGCTTGGCCCGGCGTAGCGTTCATCGATGCTCCTCCCCCAAAGGCGGATACGCCCGCTTGTTTGGATAACTTGAAAGCTTGTCCCGGAAACTTGCTAGCGACTTTCGTCGGACAACGCCAGCAAAACCAAAAACGCTTTTGGGTCGAACGGCAAATGACGCCTTAAGACCATAATCAAGCCCGCCCGCGGGCCGTCGATCGCAACCATTGCGATTGCATCGCCGTAACACCCCCGGGCGACGGTGCCGCCAGCATCCACGACCCGCGCGGCTTGCCGGGTTAACACAGATGGCGCTCCAGAGGCCACGGCCTCTGCTGCGTTTCGAGAATGCTCGAATCCGTGGCGAAACCGCAACTCGGCGACATCAAACCGAAAGTTCAAGCCGCGTTCCCCTCCCGTTCGGTGTCTTCGGCCCTATTTTTCTGCAGACTTGCACCCTATATTGGGGGTGCCGGTTCGCCGGCTATGGAAATAAATGACCGTCGCAATAAACCATTCGGACCCGGGGGCAGTACCCGGCGCCTCCACCCAAGCCCACCCTTCCTGAGGCGGGTTTCGGCGGGGGCGAAACAGGATCGACGAGGGCGTAAAGGGCGCGTTTTTTCTCGGTATGGTTCCGCCGATATCGGGCCATGCAATAGTTGCAAACGACAACTATGCTCCGGTTGCTCAGGCTGCGTAACGCAGTTTGAAAGACCAATCTAAAGTCCTAGCGGGTTAAGCTCCGCTAGGCGGGGTCCGGAGGCACCTGGCAACAGAAGCCTCCACTTAATTCTTTCATTTCCGGCCGACGGAGCCGTTGCTGCAAATTCGATCCGTCGCGCCTGCTGACCTGCGGCTGCCGCCGGGGTAGCATGGGGGCAAAGGGGCGAGTCGGGGGACCGGCGGCCACAGACGTAACAGGACGACCATGGCAACCGATCATATCCGTTATGACGTGCTGGCGCGCGACGCGCTGCGCGGAGTGCTGCGCCGCGTGCTGTCGGACGCAGCCGAGCACGGCCTGCCCGGCGAGCATCATTTCTTCATCACCTTCCTGTCCACCGCCGACGGCGTGAAGCTTTCGCCGCGGCTTTTGGCGCAATATCCGGAAGAGATGACGATCATCCTGCAGCACCAGTTCTGGGATCTGGTGGTGACGGAAGATCGTTTCGAGGTCGGACTGTCGTTCGGCGGCATTCCCGAGCGGCTGGTGGTGCCGTTCGCGGCGATCAAGAGCTTCCTCGACCCGTCGGTACAGTTCGGCCTGCAATTCGAGCCGTCAGAAACCATGGCCGAGGCGCCGGCGGCGAAGCTACCGACGGTTCCGGCAGCGTCCGCCCTGCCCGTCGCCGCACCGGAGCCCGAGCCCGCCGCGGAAAGCAAGGACGAGCCGGTCAAGACGAGCGAAGGCGCGGAAGTGGTTCGGCTGGATCGTTTCCGCAAGAAATAATCTAAGCGCGGGAAACTCCGCCACGCTGTAGTGTACGCGTTCCGCCATTTCAAGGCGCAACGGACATTACGCATGGCTCGATCAGAAACATCCGGAAACAAATCCACCCGCAGCGAGACCGACAGCTTCGGTCCGATCGATGTGGCCGCCGATCGCTATTGGGGCGCGCAGACGGAGCGCTCGCGGCAGAATTTCAAGATCGGCCAGGATCGCATGCCGATCGCGGTCGTCCATGCGCTCGGCCTCGTCAAACTCGCCGCCGCCCAGACCAACCTGGAACTCGGACTGATCGATGAGCGCAAAGCCAAAGCGATCATCCGCGCCGCACGGGAGGTGATCGACGGCAAGCTCGACGATCACTTCCCTCTGGTCGTCTGGCAGACCGGCTCCGGCACCCAGACCAACATGAACCTCAACGAGGTGATCGCCAACCGCGCCAACGAGATACTGGGCGGCAAGCTCGGCGCCAAGGAGCCGGTTCATCCCAACGACCACGTCAATATGAGCCAATCGTCGAACGATTCATTTCCGACGGCGATGCACATCGCTGCCGCCGAACGCATCATCGCCGACCTGATCCCGGCGCTCGACGAACTGCATCGCGAATTGCGAAAAAAGGAAAAGGCGTTCGCCAAGATCGTCAAGATCGGGCGGACCCATACCCAGGACGCAACGCCGCTGACGCTGGGGCAGGAATTCTCGGGCTACGCCGCGCAGGTCGAGAGCGGGATCGCGCGGCTGCGGACGGCGGTGAAGGAACTGTTCCCGCTGGCGCAAGGCGGCACCGCGGTTGGAACCGGCCTCAATTCGAAGCCGAAATTTGCCAAGCTGTTCGCAGGCCACGTCGCGAAAATCACCAAACTGCCCTTCACCAGCGCGCCCAACAAGTTCGAGGCGCTGGCTTCCAACGATGCGTATGTCAGCGTGCACGGCGCGATCAATTCGGTGGCGACCGGCCTGTTCAAGATCGCCAATGACATTCGCCTGCTGGGATCGGGCCCGCGTTCCGGACTCGGCGAGTTGATCTTGCCGGAAAACGAACCGGGCTCATCGATCATGCCCGGCAAGGTCAACCCCACGCAGTGCGAGGCGATGACCATGGTGTGCTGCCAGGTGTTCGGCAACCAGACAGCCATCACGGTCGCCGGCAGCCAGGGACATTTCGAACTGAACGTTTACAAGCCGGTGTTGGCATATTGTATGATACATTCCATTCAATTGCTGTCGGACGCGGCACGCTCATTCACTGAGCATTGCGTTTCCGGCATCCGCGCCGACGAAAAGCGAATCCGCGAGTTGATGGAGCGATCGCTGATGCTGGTCACCGCACTGGCTCCGAAGATCGGATACGACAACGCGGCGAAGGTCGCCAAATCAGCGCACGCAAATGGAACGACATTGAAGAAAGAGGCCGTACGCCTCGGCTTTGTGGACGCCGCCGAATTCGAGCGCCTGG
>NZ_LLYB01000076.1:31341-37040 GCF_001440475.1 Bradyrhizobium lablabi
ATTATGGATGATACCTGAAGAATGAGGTTGATCATCTATCGCGATTGCGTTGACGCATGGTAGGAGCAAGGATTATTCGGTTTTTCGCAGAGCGAAATTTATTTTTTGATGCTATCAATGAGCGCTGGACGGGGAATTCCGGATGACCATTCAATTTGCTTGCGTGCTGCGTGACTTTTTTCTGCCCCATGAATCATCATGCCTTCGAGTCGCCGGATGATGGAGACGAACATGGGAGACGTGATCAACCTGAAGCGATTCAAGAAGCGTAACGAACGGGAACAATCGGCAAAACAGGCCGACGCCAACCGCGCGCGGTTTGGCCGGACCAAAGCCGAGCGCACGCTCGATGAACGTCGCAAGGATCGCGCCGCAAATCTTCTGGACCAGCACAAGCTCGATGACGGAGAGGCGTCATGAAGTCACCCGTCGTCAAACGCTCGATCGTCGTCGCCGGCCACAAGACCAGCGTCAGCCTCGAAGAGGCTTTCTGGAACGGCATGAAGGAAATCTCGGGCCTGCGGAACATGACGCTGTCCGAACTGGTCGGCGAGATCGACGGCAACCGCCAGCAGGGCAATCTGTCCTCGGCGATCCGCCTGTTCGTGCTCGACTACTTCCGCACCCGTGCCATGCCGACCGCCGCGCCGGACGCGCCGCGGCCGCAGGCTTAGAGCATCATCGGTTCTGATTGATTCAGAACCGATGCTCTGGATTCTTTGTTTGACGCGTTTTCTTCACGCGAACGGGTATCCATTTCGCTTGAACGCGCCATGGCTCCGATCAGGCGGACGCGTTGCACGGCGCCCGCCCCCTCTCCGTCGCAGGGCTCAATAGACGAGTCCGGTGCCGGGCGGCTTTTCGAGCGCCGCGGCCAACGACCGATACTCCTCGCAGCCGGTGCCGCAGATCGCCGCGATCCGGGTCAGATGATACGACGCCTGCTCGCGATTGCCCTGCTCGATCTGCCACAGGCCATAATACTGCCAGGTCAGCACGTGCTTCGGGTCCGCCTTCAACGCGCGCTCGTACCAGGTCTGCGACAGTCTGTAGTCGCCGAGCTTGCGATAGGAATAGCCGATCAGGTTGGCAACATCAGCATTGTCGTCGCGGCCGAGCGCCTTCAGCTGCGCGATGGCGTCAGCGTAGTCTTGTCGTTCGTAGATCGTTGCATGCGCGGCGCGATATCCCTGCCGGAAGGCGGCATCGTCGGCGCTCGACTGCTTGTTGGCCTTCTTCTTGGCCTTCGAGCTCGACTTCGCACCGGCCCCGGTGTTCGGCGGCGGCGGGGTGGCCGAGGGCGGGTCACCGCCGCCGCCCGCGGCAAAGGCGGGGACGGATGGCGGCGCAGCGATCAGCACCATTGAAAACATGGCCAGCGTTGCAAGCTTGATGGCCGACTTCATCATGCGAACCTCCGGTTTTCCTGCGTTAGTGAATCCATGGTCCAGCCGCAGGTACAGACCCCGCCGCAAGCGAAGTATTCCCGCCGGTTCGCCTGGAAAGCGTTGCGCCTTGCGGCAGGCTGGACGAATGATGACACAATGCGTATCTAATTGATGGGCGTCACAGTTCCGCTGCAAAGCGTGGGCGGAACCGACGAACGTCGTCTGAAGAACGCCATCGAGAGCCCTGGAGAGAGAAATGGACATCGCAAAGCTGACCACGCGCCTTGCGACTTCAGTCCAATTTCGGAAATCTCTCCATGCCTGCCTTTCTCATTCTGGATTCCATCTCTCTCGCCACGCCTGACGGACGCCCGCTGTTCGATGGACTGACGCTCGCGATTGGCGGCGAGCGCACCGGCCTTGTCGGCCGCAACGGCAGCGGCAAATCCACCTTGCTGCGCCTGCTCGCGGGCGAGATCGAACCCGCCGGTGGATCGCTGCAGCGCATCGGCTCGATCGGCATGCTGGCGCAACTGACCGACGAACGGCTGACGGTCGACGAGGCACTCGGCGTCGCCGACAGCCTTGCCCGGTTGCATCGGCTCGAACGCGGCGAAGGATCGCTTGATGACGCCGCGCAGGCGGACTGGACGTTGGAAACGAGGATACGGGCGGCGCTGACTGAGGCCGGACTGCCGTCACTGCCCATGGATCGCCCGATCGTCTCCTTGAGCGGCGGCGAGCGGACGCGGGTCGCGCTGGCGCGCCTCTTGATCGAGGCACCGGATCTGTTGCTGCTGGACGAGCCCACCAACAATCTCGATGCCGATGGCAGGCAGGCCGTGGCGCAATTGCTCGAGCGCTGGCAGGGCGGCGTCCTCGTCGCCAGCCACGACCGCGCGCTGCTCGAACGCGTCGACCGCATCGTAGAGCTGACGCCGGTCGGCATCACGATATTCGGCGGCGCGTGGCCGGCCTTTACCGAAGCGCGTGACGCCGCCCGCGCGCGCGCCGCCGACGATCTCGAGCGCGCCTCGGATGCGCTGCGCAATACCGAGCGCGCGGTGCAGAAGGCGCGCGAGAAGAAAGCGCGCCGCGACAAGGCCGGCCGCGCCTGGCGCGCCAAGGGCATCGAGGACAAGATGTTCATGGATCGCGAGCAGGAGCGCGCCGAGAACAGCGCCGCGCGCGAAAGCCACCTCGCCGGCCGCCTGCTCGGCGAACGCACCGAGGCGCTGGAAATGGCGAAAGCGCAGGTCGAGATCCTGACGCCGCTGTCGATCGATCTGCCGCGCACCGATCTGCCCGGCGGCCGCGAGCTCATTAACTTCAGCGACGTCGTGATGGCCTTCGGTGAGCGCCGTCTGTTCGGACCGCTGTCGTTCGAGGTTCGCGGACCCGAGCGGATCGCCATCCGCGGCGCCAACGGCTCCGGCAAGACAACCCTGTTCCGCCTGCTGACCGGCGAGCTGAGACCTGCGAGCGGCGATATCGGCCGCCGCACCGACCGTATTGCCGTGCTCGACCAGCATATCGGCCTGCTCGATCCCGCATCGAGCATCCTCGACAATCTGCGCCGCCTCAATCCGGAGCTCACGCCCAACGCAGCGCACGCGGCGCTGGCGCGGTTCGCATTCCGCAACAACGCGGCGCTGCAGATCGCGGCAACGCTGAGCGGCGGCGAGCGGCTGCGCGCGGGGCTCGCCTGCGTCTTCGCGCGCCCGCAGCCGCCGTTCCTGCTGCTGCTGGACGAGCCGACCAACCATCTCGATCTCGCCTCGATCGAGGAACTGGAAGATGCGCTGAAAGGATTCGACGGTGCGCTGANTCGCCGTCAGCCACGACGAAGCGTTTTTGCGGAGAATCGGGATCGAAAGGGAGATCGTGCTCGGCTAGGCCGCGCAATCATGACACCTGCGCACCCGCACCGAGAAATCGATAGAGGAATCAAACGATAAGCGCGCGATGAACGCTTTACGCGACCGATGCCACTAAGCTCATGATGAGCACCTGAGCCCAACGCTTTCATAGAGGCACTCAGAGAGGCTCTCGGAGACGGGAATCCGGCGATGAATCGTGTAACGAAAGGCATTTTGCACATCGGCGGCGGCCTGGCCGTCGCGACAATCGTCGCGGCCACGATGCTCAATCAGCGCCTGGATCTCCATCATCATTGTGACAGCGGTTTTTCAAGGCTGATCAGCTGCACCTACCAACGGTCATCGAAAAGCATCGGCCAAGGAACCCCGATATTCACCACCCCGTCGAGCACGCCTCCGACGTTCCAGCCAAGCTACGTCGACGTCACATCATGGGCCGTCGCCCATTGTCCGCAGAATTACATCGCCAGGCGCCTGCTCTGCGCCGCCTCGGTCACGGCACCCGTGGAGGCCGCGAGCGACGATCCCGACACCGGTCTGCCGGTGCCCAAGCCCTGGGTCCTCAGGACGGCGAAGAATTCACGGTTCATTGAGTCGGTTCACGTCGAGACGCCGCTCGATCTCGCGGCTGCGCTCGGCTTCTATCGCGGCGCGCTGAGCAAGCGCGGCTGGAAGGAGAATGACGGCGCGCTCGTCGAGCCCGACCGGGCCGTGATCGCGTTCACGACATCAGATGGACCGGCGCTGCTCCGCCTCATCTATCAGGACCACAGGACGATCGCGGACCTGTCGCGACATAAATCCGCCGCCGCGAATGCTGGCATCCTGCCGCAGCCAGGGCAGGTGCGGCTGAGGCTCGGCAACGCCACCGATGAAGAGACCGTCATCACCATCAACGAGCGGACCATCAAGTTGGCGACGCGCGCCGGACGCGATTTGACGGACGATCCTGAAACCGGACGCCGATCGCCTGATAGCCCGGAGATCGACCTGCCGCCGGGCAAGTACAAGGTCGCTCTCAAGGTCGCGAGCGACGCGGCGCAGAACCGGGAGTTCGAGGTCGCCGCCGATGAGACCTGGGGCCTGCTGGTCGGTCCGGCCGGCATCCCGCTCCCGGTGCACCTGTATTGACACTCAGAGGTCCGAGCTGCGCCGGAAACTGACCTGATCGCGCCGTCAACGCAGGGTGCAAGCGCCAGCCGCTCGAAGCCATTGTTCGATGAGCAACTCGGCCGCTTGACGCTAAAGCCGTCGCAGCGCCACCGTCTCGATGACGTGATCGGCCCCCTTGGTGAGGATCAGCGTCGCGCGCGGCCGCGTCGGCAGGATGTTTTCCTCGAGATTGGCGAGATTGGTGCGCTCCCAGATCGCCGTTGCGGTGGCGATCGCTTCATCGTCCGACAGCAGCGAATAACGATGGAAGTGGGACCTTGGATCGTGGAACGCGGTGTCGCGGAAGGTCAGAAAGCGCTGCACATACCAATCGCGCAGCACCGACACGTCCGCATCGATATAGATGGAGAAGTCGAAAAAGTCGGAGACGACGGGCACCGCCTTGCCGTGGCGCGGCAACGGCGCGGTCTGCAGGACATTCACGCCCTCGACAATGAGGATGTCGGGCCGGTCAACCTCCTGCCACTGGTTCGGAACGATGTCGTAGGTCAAATGCGAATAGACCGGCGCCCGCACCAGGCTTCGTCCGGCTTTGATGTCGCTCAGGAACGACAATAACCGCGCCCGATCGTAGCTCTCCGGAAATCCCTTCTTCTGCATCAGCCCATCGCGCTCCAGCACCGCTTTGGGATAGAGAAAGCCATCGGTTGTCACCAGATCGACTTTGGGCCGCGGCGACCATCGTGCGAGCAGCGCCTGCAGGACGCGTGCGCTGGTCGACTTGCCCACCGCAGCCGAGCCGGCGATACCGATGATGTAGGGGACCTTGCGGTCGCGGATTCCGAGAAACTGACGCTGCGAATAATAGAGCCGCTGCGCCGCATCGACATAGATCGACAGCAAACGCGACAGCGGCAGGTAGATCTCCTCGACCTCCTTGATGTCCAGGCGGTCGTGCAGCGAGCGCACCTGCGAGAACTCGCCGGGCTCCAGCGTCATCGGCGTGTCGTTGCGCAGCGCCGCCCACTGCTCTCGCGAAAAGATGCGGTAAGGGTTGTACCTCTGGTCGGGAGCACGGATATCCATGTCGCCGTCCCTCAAACTCTGGGGCGCTAATACCCGTGGAGAGCTTATCGGCCGCGGTGATGCTTGTCAGCCTCGATCGCCCGCTTGTGGCTGCGCGCAAATGGGCCCGCGGCCCTAATTGGACCGCGGCGGCGGGTTGGCGACCTGCGGGGTCAGCGCCAGTGGCGGACGCGGCGGCCTCGCCTTGGCGGCCCCCGGCGCGGGCTTGACGTCGATCGGCGGCGGCAGTGGC
>NZ_LLYB01000077.1:0-188 GCF_001440475.1 Bradyrhizobium lablabi
GCTGCGCCTGTGGAGGCTGGCCACCCGGCGCTGGCGGGGCGGCGCCGAGCTGGCGCAGCCGCTCTTCGAGCTGCCGGTTGCGGTATTGCAGTTCCTCGTTCTGGCCGGTCAGTTGGCGGAGCTGCTGTTCCAGCCGCTGGATCCGCATTTCCGCGTCGGCGTCATCAGACTGTGGCTGGGGCGGCGGG
>NZ_LLYB01000077.1:233-23588 GCF_001440475.1 Bradyrhizobium lablabi
GTTGCACGGACAAAGCCAGCATCGCGGCCATCGCCGCAGCGCCGGTAACGTTGAGGAATTTGGATGACATTTTGCCCTGATGACGAAGCCGCGTGTCAAACGAAAGCAGAACACATTGAGAGAGGGAGTGCGCCGGAATTGTGACTGGCATTTCCGAATCCGGACGCCGGGTTCCGGTATGGTTTAGTATCTCGTTCAAGACAAGCCGCCCGGCCCAGCGGACCGTTCACAAATCGAGGGAGACCCACGCATGCACGTATCCGTGAACGGGGTTCGGCTGTTCTTCGATGTCGAGGGCGCGAAGCTGGTCCCGGACGGGCCGTCGATGCGCGAAAAGCCGGTGCTGCTGATGCTGCATGGCGGCCCCGGCGCCGACCACTCGATCTACCGGCCCGCCTACTCCGCCCTGTCGGACATTGCCCAGATCGTCTACCTCGACCATCGCGGCAACGGCCGCAGCGAGGACGGCCCGCGAGAGGGCTGGACCCTGGCGCAATGGGGCGACGACGTGCGCGCGTTCTGTGACGCGCTCGGCATCATCGATCCGATCGTCCTTGGCGCATCGTTTGGCGGCATGGTCGCGTTGGCCTATGCGACGCGCCATCCAGGCCATGCTTCGAAACTGGTCCTGGTCAGCACCGCGGCCGCCGGCGACGAATATCTGGAGCGACGGGTCGAGCTGTTCGAACGCTTCGGCGGACCGGAGGTCGGCGCGCTGGCGCGGCGGCGGCTGCTGGAACAACGGGGCCATCCAGACCAGGCTTCCGTGGAGGCCTGGGCGCGGCTGGCGATGCCGCATTACACGCGCGTCCCGCGCAATCCCGACATGGGACGCCGCGCCATCAACCGGCCGCCGGTGCTGCAATGGTTCACACGGCCCGACGGCGAGAGCCACAACTACAATTTCTTCCCCGACCTGGATCGCATCCAGTGTCCGACCCTGGTGCTCGGCGGTGAGGACGATCCGATGCACCCGATCGAGAGCCAGGCCGACATCGCAGCCGCGCTGCCGCCGCACCTGGTGCGGTTCGAACGGTTCGCTGACTGCCGGCACGCCTGCATACAAGACGCGCCCGAACGCACGCTGGCCGCAATTCGCAACTTCATCCTGCGCCCAAAATGAAACCGGCGCCCGAAGGCGCCGGCTTGAAACTCTGCGAGGACGAATTCGTCAGGCGCCAGCGTTCAGCACCGTGACGGCGCGGCGGTTCTGCGACCAGCAGGAGATGTCGTTACAGACCGCGACCGGACGCTCCTTGCCGTAGGAGATCGTGCGCATGCGGTTCGGATCGATGCCGCGCGAGGCGAGATAGCTGCGCACCGACTGGGCGCGGCGGGCGCCGAGTGCGATGTTGTATTCGCGGGTGCCGCGCTCGTCGGCATGGCCTTCGATCGTGAAGGAATAACGGTTGTAGGTCTGCAACCACTGCGCCTGCTTCTCCAGCGTGGCGATCGCCTGCGGGCTCAGATCGGTCTGATCGCTCTCGAAGAAGACGCGGTCGCCGACATTGACCACGAAGTCCTGCTGGCTGCCCGGGGTGGCCGCGCTGGCCATCGCGCCGTCGGCGCCGACGTTGTTCTTGGCGCAGGCGCCCATCGACAGCGCCACAGCGACCACAGCCGCCAGCTTCCATCCCTGGAGGATACGCATCTGATATTTCATTCCGGAGCCTCCACGCTCACGTTTTTCGACTGTTATCCGGTCTACAGCTCGATGGTTAAGCGAACGTTCCGTCAACCTTGATGGAACCTTGCCAGGCTAGATCAAATGCCGACAAACCGTGAAAAGCGACCGCGATAGTTAATGGTTTGTAAATGTGGCGCGACGGTGAAAGCAAGGGCGCACAGGCCGAAATCACCGGGATTTGGGTGTTCGGCATCGCTAGGACGGGACCGGCATTCAGGGATATGAACGCTGCGTCAGAGAATCAGCGGGATCGCGCAGCCGGTTCTGGGTTCGCCGTCGACCCAGGTTCAGAATCAGATTCAGGAAGTCAGAACGATCGAGGGCCGCTCGAAGGAGTTAACAAGGCCGCGTGGCGACAAATGTCGCTCGCCATCGCGCTCGAAGAGCTTCCGCCGCTCGGCCGAGGTCGAACGCATGATGGGAAAACGCGCCAACACCTTGTCCCGCACCGTCCCGAAATCGCAGGCCATCAAGGCCACCTTGTGGGATATGATCGGAATCGGACGCGGTTCGGCGATGGCCTCTTGCAGGAAGACCCGGCGGTAAAACGCCTGATGCTCGGCACGAACGAGCGCCAGCCCGGTGTCGGCGTTGAAATAATCGCAGGCCATGTAGCCCAGCCGCACGGTCAGGTAGGGAAGTTCCGGAAACCGGCCGGCTTTTTCCGGGTCTGCAGCCAGGCGCGACGGATCGACGAAGACTTCCCCTTTATCGAGGCGAGGATGAAGTACATCGCCGAACAAGTCGGTCGTGTGGGACATCCGCCATTCCGACGTTAGGACATGGAGGCGGACGGAGCTGCAGAGTTCTCCGTCAATATAAATTCCAAACGTCCGGGCGTTGGGAGCATCGTCATAGGGATCGTGGACGCGCTCGGACTCTGAAGGCGGGATCAATCCGCCATTCAGATAGGCTCTGTAGCGCAACGAATTGATGATATCTCTTTCCTCGGGAGTTTCGACAAGTCGGTAGTCGACGCGGTCTAGAAGCCTTGATCCCCAAACAGAGTGCGAAGCGCGCGTTTCGACTCCGGACTTCATCCAAAACTCCTTGAAAACACTCAAACAACCTCTACGGGCGCGAAAAAGCTTAACAGCTTCTTAACGCTTTGCAAACGAATCACCCCGTTAGGGTTAAGCCTGCCGGCTTACCCAATCTGGGGCGATTTATCCGTATTTTTGCGGGGATATCAGGCGATCGATCGCGACGCGACCGCGCGAAGCTGGTCGTCCGGCGAGCGGCGGCCGTGCGAGGCATTCAGCAACTGGCGAACCCGGACCGCGGGCACCGGCGGGCTGAACAGATAGCCCTGGGCCTCGGTTACCGCACCATCCGCGCTGATCAGTTCGAGCTGCTCGTTGGTCTCGATGCCCTCGACCACGACAGACATGCCAAGATCGGCCGACAGCCGCGCCACGCCGCGCAGCAGCGTCAGCGGACGGTCGGTGTCGATCCCTTCCAGGAAGGAGCGGTCGATCTTCACTTTCTGCAACGGGAAGTTGTGAAGATAACTCAGACTCGAATAGCCGGTGCCGAAATCGTCGAGCGAGATCCGCACGCCGAGCGAATGCAGTTGCGACAGCACGTCATGCGTTACCTGCGTGTTACGCAGCAGCGAGGATTCGGTGATCTCGATTTCGAGCCGGTTCGCCGGCAGGCCGGAGACCTCGAGCGCGTAGCGAACTTCGCTGAGCACGTCGCGCTGGTGGAATTGCTGCGGCGAGAAGTTCACGGCGACGCTGACGCCTTCGGGCCACTTCATGCATTCCATGCAGGCCTTGCGCAGGATCCAGCGGCCGAGATCGACGATCAGGCCCATGTCCTCGGCGATCGGAATGATGTCGGTCGGCGACACCGTGCCCCGCACCGGATGATTCCAGCGCAGCAGCGCCTCGCAGGTGGAGATCCGGCCTGATTTGAGATTGACCAGCGGCTGGAAGAACAGTTCGAACTCCTCGTTGGCCAGCGCCTTGCGCAGGTCCAGTTCGAGGATGCGGCGGGATTCGACGACCTGCGCCATCTCCTCCCGGAAGAAGCAGAAGGTGCCGCGGCCGTCGGCCTTGGCGCGGTACAGCGCCATGTCGGCATTCTTGAGCAGCGTGTCGGCGCTGACGCCACGCGAGGTCATCGCGATGCCGACGCTGGCGCCGATCTCGACCAGATGATTGTCGATCTTGTAGCGCTCGCTCAGGCGATCGACGATGCGCCGGGCAAGGCCGGCAGCATCCTCGGGCGAATGGATGTTCTGCTGGAACACCACGAACTCGTCGCCGCCGAAGCGCGCCACGAAATCCTCGGGCCGCAGCATCTCGCGCAGCCGATTGGCCACCGCGCACAATAGCTGATCGCCGCAGGGATGGCCGAGCGTGTCGTTGACCTGCTTGAACTGGTCGAGGTCGACGAACAAGAGCGCCGACAATTGTTCGGCGCCCTGCTGAACCGCCAGTAGATGTCCGATCTCGTCGCGGAAATTGACCCGGTTCGGCAGTTCGGTGAGCTCGTCATAGCGCGCCAGATGGCTGATCCTGGCTTCCGCATCCTTGCGCTCGGTGATGTCCTCCACCAGCATGACGGTGCCGCCATCGGCCATCGGCTGGAAGGTCCAGGACAGCGACCGGTTCTTGTTGTAATCCGGATCGGTCGTGATGATGTCGCTGGCGCGGGAGTACTCGACTTGCTGCAGAATGAGGTCGGCGCTCGCCGCCGAAATCGTGCCGGCGGCGACGCAGGCCAGGCAGATCTCGGATACGTTGGCGTCACGCTGCACGAAGTCATCTGACAAATTCATCATCTTGCTGAAGCGGTGATTCATCACCGCAAGCCGGCCGTCGGCGCGAAACATGCACAGTCCGTGCGGCATGTTGTTCAGCGCGGTATCGAACTGGCCGGCCAGCGCCGCTTCGCGCTCGCGCGCGACAAGCGCCTGCATGAAAATTCTGTGCAGGTTGGCCGAGAGCTTGATGAGCGTCACGAGGAACACGGCGGTGACGACCGACATCGCCACGTAATAGGGCGTGCCACGCACGGCCAGCGCGATCACCGTCGTGCCCAGGGCAAGGAGAAGCTGCAGCCTGAATATCCACTGCCGCCCGTAGGCCCTGCCCGCGCCACCGGCGAGGAGTCCGATCGTCACGGACAGAGCGATCATGTGGGCCACGGCATCGTCAGTGCTCAACAGCGTGGTGCTGCACCATATGCCGATCGCAACGGCCTGGATCATGGCCCCGACCTGGTAGCGCGTCGCCCACAACGCAGCACCATCGGCGGTGAGGGTCGATTTGCGCGCCTGGTAGAGCTGCAGATCGATCGCCCGCACAACGCCGGCAAGCGCGAGGAGCGCGACGCAGGCCCAGATGAGATCGCTTCCGGTCTTCAGCGCGGTCATGGCCGCGGTGATCGTCGCGAAGACGATGCCCACGTGCACCGTGCCGGGAGTTTCGAAAAGCGAATCGATCAACGCCGCGCGAATGGACGGCGGTGTCTCCTGCTCGGGTATTTCTCGCTGATCGGCAAGCTGCATTTCGGGCGCACGTCCTTTGGGATTAGACGTTGTACCTATCGCAGGTGAAGTCTTTCTGAGGGAACATCGTTACCGAGATCTTGCTATCGATTGGTAAACGAAAAAATTTGCCCGCAAAATCAGCGGGCTAGGCAATGTTTGCCGATTAACGAGTGTGCTCCCGCGCGCGCGGGTTCCATCAAGACAGAAGCGGCGACCATGCCGGGTCGGAGGCGAAACCGGGCGTTGGTACCCGCAATTCGTTGCGACCTGAGATATCTACCGTGTACAGCGACGGGCCGCCGCTGCCGCCGGGGTCGCGGAAGAACATCACGACCCGCCCGTTCGGCGCGAACGTCGGGCCCTCATTGTGGAAGCCGGAGGTGAGGATGCGCTCGCCCGAACCGTCGGTCTTCATGATGCCGATCGCGAACGCCCCGCCACCCTGCTTGGTGAAGGCGATGTAGTCGCCGCGCGGCGACCAGACCGGCGTCGAATAGCTGCCCTCGCCGAACGAGATGCGCTGCGCGCCGCCGCCATTGGCCGGCATCACATAGATCTGCGGCTTGCCGCCGCGATCGGATTCGAAACAGATCCGGCTGCCATCGGGCGAATAGGACGGCGAGGTATCGATCGCCGGCGTATCGGTCAGCCGCGTCGTCGATTTCGAGCGCAGATCCATCACGAACAGGTTGGAATTGCCGCCCTGCTGCAGGCTCATGATGATGCGCTGGCCGTCCGGCGAGAACCGCGGCGAGAACGACATGCCGGGGAAATTGCCGACGATCTCGCGCTGCCCGGTCTCGACATTGAACAGATAGACGCGCGGATCGCCCTGGCCGAACTCCATGTAGGTGATCTCCTGCGTCGACGGCGAGAACCGCGGCGTCAGCACCAGATCGGAGCCCTTGGTGAGATAGCGGACATTGGCGCCGTCCTGATCCATCAGCGCCAGCCGCTTGACGCGGCGCTCCTTCGAGCCGGTCTCGTCTACGAACACGACGCGGCTGTCGAAATAGCCCTTTTCGCCGGTCGCGCGCTCGTAGATCTGGTCCGAGATGATATGCGCGATCCGCCGCCAATATTCCGGCGAGGTGAAATATTGCTGGCCCGCGAGTTGCTGGTTGGTGTTGACGTCCCAGAGACGGAATTCGGCCTTGAGGCGGCCGTCGCCCTGCCGGGTCATACGGCCGGTCACCAGATACGTTGCGTTGATCTGCTTCCAGCTCTGAAAGGTCGGCGGGTTGTCGGGATTGCTGATGCGCTCGATGAAGGCGGCCGGATCGATCGGCGCGAATAGCCCGCTGCGCTTGAGGTTGTTGGTGATGACCTGAGCCACGCCGACGCCGACCTCGGCATCGCCAGGCGTGCCCGCGACAAAATTCGGGATCGCGATCGGCTGCGGCGTGAACTCGCCCTCGGGAATGACGACACGCTTCGGCGCTTGCGCAAAAGCATTTCGACCGCCGGCGACCGCGCCCAGCGCCGCCATTCCGGCAATGATCTGACGGCGGCTCGGGCGATACAGCATGTTCGGCAATCCATCTTTATCAGTCATCGCTTCAAACTTTGCTCATATCTGTCATTGCCAACGGATGTCCGCCACGTGACAAAACCGTTAGGCTCTTTCCTTGAACACCGGCGAGAAGTATTTCCACTCGTCGTAGAAGGCCGCCGGCAGCTTATATGGCTGGCATTCGATGATCGCGCGCAATGCGCTTTCCTGATAGACGCGAAGGAAGGGCGTCGCCGGCGTTGCCTCGGGAACCGGTGAGCCTTCAAGCGTGCCGTCGCGCTTCAGACGAATGGCAAACGCGACTTCAGGCCTTTGCGATTCGATCCCGCCATAGGGCTTCTTCCAGCATCGCTCGACCTGGCGCTGGAACATCGAACCCCAGGTCGCGGAATTGTCCGCGGCCGTGCCCTTGGCAAGGCCCAGCGCGGCATTGGAATTCAGCGTATCGCCGGTCGTGGCCTGGCGCGTCGGATCGCGCTTGTCGAGCAGCGCCGCGATCTGGTTCTGATCGAAGTGCCGTTCCACGATCTTCTGCTTCTGCGGCTCCGGCGGCTTGGCGGCCTGCACCGGCGGCTTCGGCGGCGGCTTCTTCTCTTCCTTCTTGATGGTGTCGCCGATTTGATCGACCTTCGGCGGATCGGGCTTTTTCTCGACCGGCTTCGGCTCTTCCTTCGGCTTCTCGACGACCTTTGGCGGATCGGGCTTCTTCTCGACCGGCTTCTCCTCGACCTTCGGCTGCGGCGGCGGCGCGGTCTCGGTCACCACAGGCGCCTTCTCGCTGATCTTGCCGACGGTGTCATCGACGGGCTTCGCTTCGGCGACCTTCTCGACCAGCGGCTTCGGGTTTTCCTTCTTGCCGGTCTTCATGCCGGCCATCACCTTGGCCAACTGGTTGGAGTCAACAACATCGACTGCAACCGACTCTTCCGGCTGCATTTCGAGCGCCTTGGTCGAGAACGACAGCATCACCCATCCCAGCACGAGAACGTGCAGGGCAACGGAAGCCATCACCGTCTTGTCGACCTTGATCTTCACGCGAGTTTTCCCGCTCCCCCGTCAGCCATCATACGCCATTGTATGCTCAGGAGCCCTGCTCCGGCACGATAACGATATTCGCCTTGAACCCCGCCGTCTTAATATACCCCAATAATTTCATCATATCCGTGTAACAGATGTCCTTGTCGCCGCGCAGGTATACCACGCGCTCGGCTTCCGATCGGGTCTCCTTGATCGCCGTTATCTTGGACAGAAGCTCATTGGCCGGAATCAGCGTATCCCCGAGATAGAGCTCGACGTTGGAATTGCACGCACCGCCGGTGCGCTTGACCGACAGCGTCAGCGGCGGCGCGTTGGCCTGGATCTGCCTGCCGCCGCCGGCGACCGGCAGGTCGATATCGATGGCCGAGGTCATCAACGGCGCCGCCACCATGAAGATGATGAGCAGCACCAGCATCACGTCGACCATCGGCGTGACGTTGATCTCCGCCATCACGGCGGCACGACGCCGGCCGCGGCGTCCACCGCCACCACCTGCCGAACCTGCCATGTTCATCGCCATGATCGTGATCTCACGCTGCGCTCGTCATGTGCCGTTCTCACACCCGCTCGTCGATCTGGCGGGACAGGATGGCGGAAAACTCGTCGGCAAAACCTTCCAGCCGCTGCGCCTGCCGATTCACTTCAGACGTGAACTTATTGTAGAAAATGGTCGCGGGGATGGCGGCGATAAGACCGATAGCGGTCGCAAACAGCGCTTCCGCGATGCCGGGCGCGACCACGGCCAATGAAGTGTTTTTCGAAGCCGCGATCGACTGGAAGCTCGACATGATGCCCCAGACGGTTCCGAACAGGCCGACGAACGGACCTGCAGAGCCGACGGTCGCCAGCACCAGCAGCCGCCTCTCCAGCCGCTCGACCTCGCGGGCGATGGAGACGTTCATCACCTTCTCGATCCGCATTTGCAATCCGGCGAAGGAGCGCGACTGGCTCTCGAACGAGCGCTTCCACTCGCGCATGGCCGCGACGAAGCACGCCGCCATCGATTGTGTCGGTTTCGCCGACAGCGCACGGTAAAGCTCCTCGATCGACTGCCCCGACCAGAACGCCTGTTCGAAGCGGTCCATCGCGCGCTTGGTGCGCGAATAGAGAAAAATCTTGTCGATCGCGATCGCCCAGACCCAGACCGAGCACGCGAGCAGGCCCAGCATGACCGACTTCACGACCCAGTGAGCCTGCATGAACAGCGAGATCAGCGACACATCGGCCGCGATCATCGGCAAAGCTGACGGCGCCACGTCGGCGGGATTCATAAGCGGTATCCTCTCAACGCAAGTGTCCCTATTTCCTCCGGGAGCAAATGGCTGCCGGATCCACAGCCGCGCGTCGGGCGCGGCGATTTGCGCCAGCGCGAGAAGCCTCTCTTGTGTCGCATGGGGGGCCCGCCGAAAGCCGGGCCCTGCTTCCCCTGCCAACATGTCAAAACGAGGGCTGTCAGCGCGTCATTCCGTCCCTAACCAGACGCTAAGCTTGGTTAACTTTAGGTTACCAAAGGGAAATCCGACAGCGGGAAATCCAGCCCAGCCGGGCGGTTGCGGGTCGGGAACCGGGTTCCATGAGGCCCGCCTGACGTGGTTGTGGCCGGGCCGGTGGCCGCCTTCGGGCGGCCTGAACGGCAGCCTCCTCAGGATGGAAAGTCGCTAGTTTTTACCGCGTCATTGCGAGCGCAGCGAAGCAAGATAGATCGATTGCGTCATTGCGAGCGCAGCGAAGCAAGATAGATCGATTGCTTCACTGCGCTCGCAATGACGCGGAAATAGATTCGCGATCTCGCGCATGTTTTGGCCGAGGCTCTTTTGCCTCCGCCACGCGGAAACTCCACGTAACTTAACGCCAGCACCGCGGCGCACAGGTGCATCGGGTGGGCAAAGCGACAGCGTGCCCACCATCAAACAGCACGACTCGCGATAGATGGTGGGCACGTCGCTATCGCTCCTTTGCCCACCCTTGCTCTGCGCTTGTTACCGCACTCAGGCCGAAACCTGCTCCGGGCAATTCGTCAGCCGCGCCGGCACACCGATAGCGGTGCAGCCGGGCGGCACGTCGTGCTCGACGACCGCGCCGGCGCCGATCTTGGCGAAATCGCCGATACTGACATTGCCGATAATGGTCGAGCCGCCGCCGAGATAAACGCCCCTGCCGATCTTCGGCGCGCGGTCCGGCTCCGACGTTTTTCGGCCGATGGTGACGTTCTGCAGGATCGTCACCTCGTCGCCGATCACGGCAAAGGCGCAGACGATGATGCCGGTGGCGTGGTCGAAAAACACCGAACTGCCGATCGAGGCCGAGGGATGAATGCTGACCTGAAGCTGATCGGACGACAGGCTTTGCATGAGCAGCGCTAGATCGTTGCGGCCTTGGCGCCAGAGCCAGTTGGAGACGCGAAAGGCCTGCAGCGCGACATAACCCTTGAAGTTCAGCAGCGGCGGCAGCAGCGTCGTCTTCGCGGGATCGTGAACGGCGATGATTTGCAGATCGCGGCTCGCCGCGTCGAGCAGATCGGGCGAAGCCGCAAATGCGTCACGGGCAAGTTGCGCAAAGCGCGCGCGATCTGTCGGAGTCTTGCCAAGCCGCGCGCCGATCTGGCAAGCCAGCGCGTGGGCGAAATCAGGGTGATCAAGAATGGCTGATGATAGCGCGGCGCCAAATACCGGATCGCGCGTCGCAGCCGTTTCAGCTTCACGCCTGATCGACCGCCAAAGCCGATCGACAGGAATTTCGCTTTGAATCATGACAGCCGCCCCGAATTAGCGCTGGCTCATAATATATTCCGGCTGTCGAACAACGCCAGACGTCTATTTCCGGGGCCGTAGCCGACATCGGCGGCAGGTTGAGCCCTCCAGCTGCAGGCCCCTTACCAATTCGCGTCTCGAACGGGACCGCAGAATGTGGAACCCAGGTCTCGTTTTGCCAACCCGGCCGACAAGGTGCCGCTGTCGGAAGCAGCTAATTCGGTGTACGATTGTTTCTGTCGCGAAGGGGAATTCACCCACGTATGGGATGAATGAGCCGCGCCCATGGAAGAGAAGTCTCCTCAAATAAAATTGGCACAGCCGCGGGGCACCGTGCTGACGAATATGGCCGCCGCAGCGTTGATAATTGCTGCGCTCTATTTCGGCCGCGAGATTTTTGTTCCCTTCGCGCTGGCAGTTCTCTTGAGTTTCGTTTTGGCGCCCTTCGTGATGCGCTTGCGCGCCTGGCGAATTCCGCGCACGATTTCCGTGCTGGTGGTCGTCTTCATCGGATTCTCGATCATATTTAGCCTGGGCGGTCTTATGGTTTCGCAGGCGACCCGCCTGGCCGCCAAGCTGCCTGGCTATCAACAAACATTGAGCGACAAGGTCGAAAGCCTGCGCGGCTTAATGGGCGGCTCTCGAACATTGGAGCAGGCGTCCACAGTTCTCAAGGAATTGAAGACAGAGCTGCAACATCGAGATGCGGCCGGACGACCTGCTGACGGCGACCCCATACAGCCGTCAGATAAGCCCACACCCATACCCGTTGAGATAAGGCAACCTGATCCCGGTGCCTTGTCGACGTTTGGCGCAATCATCCAGCCGCTGATTTCACCTTTGACGACGACAGGGATCGTCGTGATCTTTGTTGTCTTTGTCCTGCTGCAACGGGAAGACCTGAGAAATCGGCTTGTCCGACTAGCCGGATCAAGGGATATTCAACGGACAACGGCGGCCCTGGACGACGCCGGCAAGCGTCTGAGCAAGCTCTTTCTTACCCAGATCGCGTTCAATGCCGTGTTCGGTCTTGCTATCGGCATAGGTCTTGAATTCATCGGCGTCCCCTCGGCTCCGCTATGGGGTCTGGTCGCGATGATTATGCGATTTGTACCGTACATCGGTGCACTGATATCTGCGGTATTCCCTCTCATTCTCGCGGCGGCGGTGGGCTCTGGCTGGCAGATGTTGATACTTACGGCGGCATTGTTCGTCGTCCTGGAGCTGCTCGCAGGACAAGTCCTCGAACCCTTGATTTTTGGGCATAGCTCGGGTCTTTCCCCGGTTGCAATCATCCTGTCCGCGTCATTCTGGACCTGGCTTTGGGGACCGGTCGGATTGGTGTTGGCCACGCCCCTGACGGTTTGTCTCGTCGTCCTTGGGCGGCATGTCGATCGCCTTAAATTCCTTGACGTCATGCTTGGCGACCGACCTCCGCTGACGCCGCCGCAACTGGCTTACCAACGAATGCTGGCGGGAGACCCCATTGAAGCGGTGGAACAGGCGCATGAATATCTGAATGAGTCGTCGCTTGAGAATTATTATGACGACATTCTCCTGAAAGGCCTAAGACTCGCGGAGGCCGACCGTCAATTGGGTCACCTCGATGAAGAGCGACTAAATCGGGTAGTCTCAACCGTCGAAGAATTGGTCGCTGAGCTGGAGGCGCATCATAACGCGGTAGCAACAGAAGCCAGGACCCCAGATCTAAGCTCAACCCCGGGAGCTGCCATCGCGATCGAGCACGCAAGCTCGCGACACGCCTTGATTCCGGAGCAGCCGACCTCGCCGCTTTCGGTCGTTTGCATTCCTGGAGCTGGACGACTGGACGAGGCGACGGCGCTCGCATTGGCGCATCTGCTGCGGCACCGCGGGATCAAGGCAATCGCAGAACAGGCTGACGCTTTATCAATGTCGAAATTGCTCTCGCTCGAATTGGCGGACACTGCGCTTGTATGCGTCTGCTACCTGAGTGAGCCGTCCGCCGCCAGGATTCAGCACGCCGTTCGAGGGCTCAGTAGAAGGATTGACGGAACCCATATCCTGCTCGCTTTGCTGGGAACGGAGGCCGCAAAGTCGGAGGAAAACGCTTCCAATGCGCTGGTAACGGGCGGGTCATTCGGCGCCACGTTGGAAGCAATAGTCCAAGTGACTTCCGAGCAACGTGTTGATGCGTCGGGTCAAGCCAAGGTAGCTGCTACCGCATAAAACGAGTTTTTGGCGTGTTTGGATTGCCGAGCGTCGCAGACGCGGCCGCGAAGCGACGACTTTGCCGCGTTCGTCGCGTGGATTTGCAAAGGAGGCGGCGGAAACATCTTTTCGATGAGGCAGCGCTGCCGCCGACGTCAGGCATGGTCCAAAAACAAACCGCCCACCTGATTTCGCAGATGGGCGGCTGTATCCGCCGTCGGGCGTCATGGGGGCATCACACCCGCGGCTGAATTCGCTTCTCGCTGTTCAATCAGCCCTGCTGCGGCTGGTCGTTCGGCGGGGTCGGACGCTGCTTGTGCTGCGCCATGAACTGGTCGAACTCTTCCTTGTCCTTGGCGTGGCGCAGGCGATCGAGGAAATTCCTGAACTCGACCTGCTCTTCCTCGAGCCGGCGCAGGGTTTCCATGCGGTACTCGTCGAAGGCGCGGTTGCCGCTCGAGGGCGGGCCGAAGCCGAAGCCGCCAAAGCCGCGGCGCTCCATGCGGTCGCGCATCCGGTCCATCTTGTACTGCATCCGCTCCATCTTGTTCGCCCAGCGACCGCGATCGTCGTGACTCCAGCAACCCATTTTTCTGCTCCCTAGTGTGAAAAAGAGAAGGGCAAGGCCGATCGGCCACCAGATGATGAAGCCAAGGATGGTCACCACGATCCAGCCGGGGTGCCAGGGGCTCTCAAGCATGTGCGGGCGATGGCGATAGGTCTCTTCCGTGGGGCCGCGCCATCGATTGACATCTGCGGTGTAGGCCATTTCCCTCTCCATGACGGCGATCACGCCGTTGTGAATGTAAATAACATTTACATACCTAAACCATCCCGCGTTTTTGTCAAGCGCGCGGCTGGCCGCACCTTGCAGAATTTTTATTTGGGGGTTCCCCAAGGGCCCGAAGAGCCACCGGCCGGGGGCACCGGCGGCGGGCCGGACGGCTTCTGGTCGGACGGTCGGCGGTCGGTCGGGAACCCGAGGCCGCGCAGATAAATCAGCACCTGCGCTTCCAATAGATCGTCCGGCGACATCGGCAATTTGCGCCGGGCGCCATCGCCGCGGCCGAACAGCGAGGCCACGCCGTGCGCCATCGACCAGATGTGCAGCGCCATCATCATCGCCGGCGGCCGCGGCACACCGGGCGGCGCCATCGCCGCCAGCCGCTCGGCAGCCGCACGGATGAGGGCAAAGGCGCGCTCGCTTGCGGCCATCAGGGCCGGGTTGGACTCGACGGGAATGCCCGATTCGAACATCGCCGAATAGAACGCGGGCTCGTTGCGGGCAAACGCCAGATAGGCCTTGCCGACCCGCTCGAATGCCGTGACGGTATCCGGGCGGCCATCGTCCCAGGCTTGCGTGAGCACGGACTCGAACTGCTCAAAACCGCGCTGAGCGATCGATGACAGCAATTCATCACGGTCGCGAAAGTGCCGATACGGCGCGGCGGGGCTGACGCCGGCCATGCGCGCGGCATCGGCGAAGGTGAAGCCGGCCGGCCCCTTCTGCGAGATCAGATCGAGCGCCGCCTGCAGCAACGCTTCCTTCAGATTGCCGTGGTGGTAGCCGCGCTCGCTGCGGCCCTGGTCCTTGCGCCAACTCATGTAAATGGCTTTAACATGAGCAGACGGCAAAGGTCACTTTTTTTGCGCGTTCATGAAGGTTAACGGCGTGCGCGGGCGCCGCAAAGTTCCGGTTTCTTAGCCGCCTGGGATCGGGAGGACCGGCATGATTTCCACGCGCTCGCCGGGAAAGATCGCAAAATGCGGGTGGTTCTCGAACAGTTTCGCAGCGGCCTCATGTGAGCCTGCCCGCACCACCGTGAAGGCGCCCATCTCGTTGCCGATGTCGGCAATACCGTTTGAATCGACCTTCTTGGTCTTGCCGAGCGGGCCACCCATGGCAACGATCGCCGCCTGGTGCTTTTCGACCCAGGCCTTCCACGCCGCCATTCCCTGCTGTTCCCTGGCGCGCCGCTCAGCCTCGGGCAGCGCATTCCAGGCCGCCATTTTCGCACCGGTCTTGCTGCCGAGGAAGACAGCGAGGAACGTATCGTTGGTGCTCATGAGGTTTCTCCTCTCCTTTGCGGTTGACGGATCGGCCATAGACTCTCGACTTAACAGCGTGCGCAACCCTGCTGCAGCGCTTCGAAGCAGATCCAGGCTCACGGCGCCCTATGCGCATTTCCCCTCTGCAGTTCCTCGAAACCTCTGGCCGCCTGCCGCACTTCCTCGGAGAAATCGCCGATCTCCTGCACCTGACGGATTTCGATGATCTCGTTCTCGCTGGCCGGGCATTTCTTCGCCCAGGCGATTGCCTCCTCGCGCGACTTCACATTGATCATCCAGTAGCCGCCGAGCACTTCCTTGGCTTCCGTGAACGGGCCGTCGGTGACAACAGGCTTGCCGGTGGCGAAGGAAACCCGCGCGCCCATCGACGGCGGATGCAGCCCATCGAGCGCGATCAGCACGCCGGCCTCCTTGAGCGCTTCGTTGTATTTCATCATCGCCTTGACGCGCTCGGGATCGAGCTGGACGTCCGGCGGCGCGGTCTCGTAGCCCAGGGGGATCATCAGCATCATGAATCGCATGGTGGGGAGTCCTTTTGTTTCCTTGCCGTCATTCCGGGGCATCGCGCAGCGATGACCCCGGAATCTCGCGCAACAAAATCGGAGTTCTCAGGTGCGCAATTGCGCACCGTAGTTCGCGCTGACGCGCGCCCCGGAATGACGGGGGCCGCTACTTCTTCCCAGCCTGCGCCCGTAGCCGCTCTTCCTGCTCGCGCAGTTCGGGGGTCAGCGCTTCGCCAAAATCTTCCGCCGCGAACACCTGGCGGATTTCGATCTCGTCGCCGTCGCCGAACGGCGCGCGCTTCATCCACGCGATCGCGTCATCCAGCGATTTGGTGTTGATCAGCCAAAAGCCGCAAACGAGATCGCCCGAGAGAGCAAACGGACCGCGGCTGGCACTACCCTCTCCGCCCGCATATTTGATCCGCGCGCCCTTCGAGGTCGGATGCAGGCCCTCGCCCGCTTCCATCACGCCGGCCTTGACCAGTTCCTCGTTGAACTTGCCCATCGCGGCCAGCAGTTCCGTGCTCGGCATGACACCGGCTTCCGTATCCCTGCTCGCCTTCACAATCACCATGAAACGCATCGTCGTGCTCCGTTTCGTCTTTTGGGCGGGCTGTCGCGCCTGCCTTCCTCAACAAGACGAACGGGCTTTTACGCCACCGACATGTCGGTGAAAATTATTTTGGGTCTAATTTGACCAGCCGGCCCATCAATCGTCGATCGCCTGATAGGCCGGGGTCCAGAATTCGGCATCACACGCGGCGGTTGCTGACGATTGCATCATCCGCAGCTTCTCGAACACGCCGATCCACCCTGGCTCGTGCCGGGTTGGGGCCTGCCTTTACGATTGCTGCCTGACGAACTTGCCGTCCCGGTAGGTCGCGCCGAAATAGACGTCGATGCGCCTCACCTTGTCGCCATCGAAGACGAAGAACTCGGTATTGCGAAAGCTTTTGCTGTCCTTGGCCACGCAGCGATAGGTCACAAAGGCGGCATCGCCGTCGACGAAAATCCGCTCCAGCTCGTGCCGTTCGATCCAGTCGCTGTTCTGCCAGCAGCGCGCGAAATAGGTCGCCTTGTCGATGTTGTCATCGAACGGGCTGGTGAAGCGGAACTCATCGCTGAAGGCATCCTCGACGAACTTGCGATCGTTGGACAGATAGGCTCTGAAGATGGCGCGGATCATGTCCGCCCTGTTTGCTCCGGCCATAGAACGCTCCTTCTCATTTTTCCTTATTGGTTTTCTTTGGGCACCATCTGGAAATACGGCTCCGCCTCCTTCAGCACGCGCGCGACGGAAGGCCGCGCCTTCAACCGCTCCAGATAGGCCGCGACGTTCTTGTGGCCGTCACCGAACGGCTCGGCCATGTTGCCGTAGAACAATGGCGGCGCGGCGGCGCAATCGGCCAGGGTGAAATGCTCGCCCATCGCCCAGCCGCCGCCGGCCATCTGCTGCTCGATCATGGCGTAGGAGGTCCGCAACTGCGCCCTCGCCTCCGCGACGCCGTGCGGATCGCGCTTTCCGTCCGGGCGCAAGCGGTCGACCATGATCTTCTGCATCGGCAGATGCACATAGAGATCGTAGAAGCGGTCGCGCAGCCGCGTCTGCAACGCGCGGCCCGGATCGGTCGGGATCAGCGGCGTGCGGCCGCCATGATGGCGATCGAGATATTCGACGATGATGCTGGACTCCGGAACGATCTCGCTCCTCGCGTCGTCCTGCAGCACCGGAAACTTGCCGATCCCCCACAGCTTCACCAGCGCGGCGCGCTCGGACGGATTGCCGAGATCGACCAGGTTCGGCGTGAACGGGATCTCGTTCTCATAGAGCGCGATCAGCGCCTTCCAGCAGAACGAGGCGAGCGGATGGAAATGCAGCGTGAGCGACATGGAAAACTCCCGATGTAACAAGACGACCCGCGCCTGCGCGCCGACATTTGACCCAAAGGATTATCTTGCGGCGGCCGGTACGTAGCGAAGGATCACGATGCCGGTCGACAACGGCCGGCTGTCGATCAGCTTCAGCTTGACCTTCGCGCCCTGTTTGAACAACGGCGTGCCGCCGCCGAGAATGACCGGGTTCACGGCGATACGGAACTCGTCGATCAGGCCGTGCGGAATCAGGCTGCTGGCGAGATCGGCGCTGCCGAACAGAAAAAGATCCCTGGCGCTGTCGCGCTTCAGCCCGGCGACGGCGCCTGATACGTCGGCTTCGAACATCCGCGTGTTGTTCCAATCGGACTTTTTCACCGAGCGCGAGAAAACGTATTTCGGCGCGGCGTTCATGAAATCGGCGACCTCGCCGGTCGCGCTCGGCCAGTGGTTCGCCATCAATTCGTAGGTGACGCGGCCGAACAGCAATCCGCCGGCGGCCTTCAACTGCTCGATCGACAATTGCTCCAGTTCCTCGCCCCAGACGTCGGAATGCCAGGAAATGTCGCGGTTCGGGCCTTCGACGAGGCCATCCAGCGTCATCAGGTTCCACATGATCAATTTCGCCATCGCGCGCCTTCCTTTCAAAAACCGATTGCATTTTGCAACTGGTTGCAGCCTGAAGCAACCGGTGCAATATTGCAAGCAGTTTTTTTGAGCGCGCCCGACCCGCCCGTCTGGAACCGAACATGACCGACATCAGCCGCTCCGGCTGCCCGATCAATCTCTCGCTGGAAGTGCTCGGCGACAAATGGAGCTTGTTGATCATCCGCGACATGATGTTCGGCAACCGGCGGCATTTTCGCGAGCTGCTGACCAAATCGGAGGAAGGCATCTCCTCCAACATCCTCGCCGACCGGCTGAAAACCCTGCTCGACGAGGGCATCATCACCCGCGAGGAAGATCCGACGCACAAGCAGAAGGGAATCTATTCGCTCACCGAACAGGGCATCGAACTGCTCCCCGTCCTCGCGCAGATGGCGGCGTGGGGTTACAAATATCTGCCAGTCAGCCAAGAACTCGGCATCCGCGCGCGGCTGCTCAGCGAGGGCGGACCGAAACTATGGGCGGAGTTCATGGACGAGTTGCGCGAGAGTCATCTCGGCACGAAGCGGCGTAAGCGGGCGGGACCGTCAGTCGGCGAACGATTGCAGGCAGCGTATGAGAGCGTCGTGAAGCGAAAGTAGTACCCGCTTAACTTGCACTGCGCGCGCAATGTCCATCAGGGGTCGCGCCATTGCGATGTTGTCCGTCATCCTACGGAGAACAGCGTTAACGGTTTCTTTCTGGTTTCGATCAAACCTGATACCCAGGGCGATCAGGCTCCGAACAACCATTTGATTAATCGCCTCATCATTTCACTGAAATTCTTCGATGAGGTTGTGTCATGTTTAAATCACGCTGGAATTCCGCGACCGACAAGGCGCTCGCCGACGCAATCGGCAAGTCACAGGCCGTCATCGAGTTCGGCATGGACGGCACCATCGTCACCGCCAATGAAAACTTCCTGAAGGCGATGGGTTACANTGCTCGCCGAAATCCAGGGCAAGCANTCACAGCATGTTCGTCGAACAGGCCGAGCGCGACAGCGCCGGCTACCGCGATTTCTGGGCGAAGCTCAACCGCGGCGAATTCCAGTCGGCCGAATACAAGCGGATCGGCAAGGGCGGCAAGGAAGTCTGGATTCAGGCGTCTTACAACCCGGTCCTCGACGGCGGCGGCAAGCCCTGCAAGGTCGTGAAGTTCGCGACCGACATCACCGCGCGCAAGATCAAGAGCATGGAAGACGCCGGCCAGATCGCCGCGATCAGCCGTGCGCAGGCGGTCATCGCCTTCGAGATGGACGGCACCATCCTCACCGCCAATGACAACTTCCTGAAGGCGATGGGTTACGCGCTCGCCGAAATCCAGGGCAAGCACCACAGCATGTTCGTCGCACAGGCCGNGCGCGACAGCGCGGCCTACCGGCAGTTCTGGGCGAGTCTCAACCGCGGCGAAAACCAGTCGGCCGAGTACAAGCGGATCGGCAAGGGCGGCCGCGAAGTCTGGATCCTCGCCTCCTACAATCCGGTGCTCGACGAGAAGGGCAAGCCGTTCCGGGTGGTGAAGTTCGCCACCGACGTCACCAGCCAGAAGCTCTCGACCGCCGATCTCGCCGGCCAGATCGCCGCCATCGGCAAGTCGCAGGCGGTGATCGAATTCAACATGGACGGCAGCATCATCGGCGCCAACCAGAACTTCCTCAAGACCGTCGGCTATTCGCTGGACGAGATCCGCGGCCGGCATCACAGCATGTTCGTCGAACAGGCCGAGCGCGACGGCGCCGCCTACCGCGAGTTCTGGGCCGCGCTCAATCGCGGCGAATACCAGGCCGCCGAATACAAGCGGATCGGCAAGAATAACAGGGAAGTCTGGATCCAGGCGTCCTACAATCCGATCATCGATCTCAACGGCAAGCCGTTCAAGGTGGTGAAATACGCCACCGACACCACCGCGCAGGTGCTGGTTCGGATGGGCAATGAGCGCGTGCGCAGCATGATGGAATCGGTCGCCGCGGGCGCCGAGGAATTGAACACCTCGGTGCGGGAAATCTCCGAGGCCATGACCAAGTCGCGCGAGACCGCGACCACCGCGGTCGAGCGGGTCGAGGCGGCGGACGCGCAGGCGCAGCGGCTGAACGAAGCGGCGCAGGCGATGAGCGGCATCGTGGAACTGATCGGCAACATCACCGGCCAGATCAACCTGCTGGCGCTGAACGCGACGATCGAATCGGCACGCGCCGGCGAGGCCGGACGCGGCTTTGCCGTGGTGGCTTCCGAGGTCAAGAACCTCGCCACCCAGGCCAAGCAGGCGACCGACAAGATCGGGCACGAGATCGGCAACCTCAACGGCATCTCCGGCGACGTCGTCGGCGCGCTCGACAGCATCAAGCAGGCGATCCAGGGCGTCAGCGAATATGTCACCGCCACCGCCGCCGCGGTCGAGGAACAGAGCACGGTGACCGGCGAGATGTCCTCCAGCATGCAGCGCGCCGCCGCGGAAGCAAAGGCGATCGCGCAGCGCTAGCGCTTTAGGATACCGCCATCGGCTTGATCCGATACGGGATGACCGCCCGTATCGGATTTTGCATATCCCCACCCCGTAACGCCGGATTCTGCATCGCTGGCGCCGCGACATGCCTCAGGGCTTGCGCTATAGGAGCGGGAACTCTTCGCTCTCGCCAACGGACCCTGCCCATGCCCTCTCCTTCAAAAGTTGCCCTCGTCACCGGCGCCGCGCGCGGCATCGGGCTTGCGACGGCGAAGCGCTTTCTGGCCGAGGGCTGGCAGGTGGCGCTGCTCGATATCGAGGGCGAATTGTTGCGCGCGGCGGTCACCAGCCTTGCTGATCCCGACAATACGCTGGCGCTGCATTGCGACGTCTCCGATGCAGGCGCAGTGACGAACGCCATGGCGGCGGTGAGCGGCCGCTTCGGCCGGCTGGATGCGCTGATCAACAATGCCGGCATCGCGGTGTTCGCGCCGCTGCTCGAAACTTCGGACGATGACTGGAGCCGGATTCTTTCGGTCAACCTCACCGGGCCGTTCCTATGCACCAAGGCGGCGGCACCCTTGATGCGCGAGCATGGCGGCGGCGCAATCGTCAACATCACGTCCATTTCGGCGGTGCGCGCCTCCACGCTGCGCTCGGCCTACGGCACCAGCAAAGCCGGGCTCGCGCATCTCACCAAGCAGCTCGCGGTGGAACTGGCTTCGCTCGGCATTCGCGTCAACGCCGTGGCGCCCGGCCCGGTCGAAACCGCGATGGCGAAGCAGGTGCATACGCCGGAAATCCGCGCCGATTACCACGACGCCATTCCGCTCAACCGCTACGGCCTCGAGGAGGAACTGGCGGAAGCGATCTTCTTCCTGTGCAGCGAGCGATCGAGCTACATCACCGGACAGGTCCTCGCCGTCGATGGCGGTTTTGATGCCGCCGGCATCGGCCTGCCGACGCTGCGCGGCCAGCGGCGGAACAGTTAGTTCCGCGGTATCGTTGTCAGATGGTGGGGGATTTTGTTAGCGCGAGACCGTGCGCAGCAGCACGGTCTTTTCCGCGGGAACATCCGGCTTCAAGCCGGGCGTTCCCAAGGCAAACGCCGTCACGAGCAGCAAGACGCCCGCGCAGATCGTGCTGAGGAAAATGTGATCCATCATCGGGCATCAACGAATAGTCTTGCCGTTCGTTCCGGGGGACCGCACTTCTTTGCTCCTGCGTTACCTGTTCACCGCAACCACGCGCCAGCCGTTCTCGAGCCGGTCGATCCGGGTCAGCGACAGCGGATCAATGACGAAGCGCAGCGCCTGCTCGGGCGCGAGATCGAGCGCGATGGCGAGCACGGCGCGGATGGTGCCGGAATGCACGACGAGGATCACCTCGCCTGCGGGCAGCAGCGCAAGCCCTGCCCGCGCGCGATCGATCTGGTCGACGAAACTTTCGCCGCCGGGCGGCCGGTTGCTGGCCGGCGAATTCCAGAACGCAGGATAGGCCGCGCCGAGTTCGCGTTCGAGTTCGTTGTGACGCCGTCCGGTCCACGCGCCAAAATCCTGTTCGCGAAAGGCTGGCTGATCGACCGGGTCGAGACCGAGCTTTTCGGCGGTCTCGCGCGTGCGGCGCGCGGGGCTGCACACCGCACAAGCGCTCGCCGGTAATCTCGCCTTCAGCGCGGCAAAGGCTGCGGCATCGCCGAGATCGGCCGGCGCGTCGGGGCCGTGGATCACGCCGCGCGGTCCGTCGACCGGCGCGTGCCGGATCAGCCAGAGTTTTGTTTCCGTGCTCAAGACGTCAATCTCGCTGCAAGCAGCACCAGGATCGCGGTCTCCGCGACCTGCTCGGCGCCGCCCAATACGTCACCGGTCTGGCCGCCGATTTGCCGCAGCGCCAGCCACGCCACCGCAAACGCGGTGATGCCGGCCGCAATCGCGGCAAGCAGCGCGTTGCTCCACGACAGCGACAATAGCGCGATCACCAGCGCAAGGCCGGCGGCCATGACGGCCGTTGCCGCATCGGGCTGGCCGGCATTGCGGGCCAGCCCATCCTTGCGCGCATAGGGCAGTTGCAGGGACATCGCGGGCAATATGCCGCGCCCCAACGCGTGCGCGGCAATCAAACCCGGCACGACATGGCCGTCCGGAATTGCCGCCAGCGCGGACAGTTTTGCGGCAAAGCTTACCAGCAGAATCATGGCGCCATAGGTGCCGAGCCGGCTGTCGCGCATGATTTCCAGTTTCGATTCGCGGTCGCGGCCGCCGCCGAAACCGTCGGCGATATCGGCAAGGCCATCCTCGTGCAGCGCGCCGGTCAGGATCGCGCTGCCGCCGAGCGCCAGCGCCGCCGCCGCCAGATCGGGCACGCCGACGGCGCGCAAGCCGAGGCACAATAAGCCCACCGCGGCGCCGATCAGCGCGCCAACGACAGGAAACATCCGGTGCGCGCGCACGAAATTCGGCGGCATGGCGCCATCCGGATGCGGCATCGGCAATCGCGTCAGGAACGCGACGGCGGTTTTGAAGTCGTCGAACCATTCATTCATGGAGATGTCCGGAGAATCGTTCTAGCGTGCGGCCCCCATCCGAGGTGAGAATCGCATGCAGTTCGACAGTCTAGACGACATCCGCACCTTCTGTCGCGACTTGCCGCGCGGTGACCAGCGGCGGGCTGACAGCGCCGCGCGGCGGCAGCAGAATTTGACCAAACCGCCTGAAAGCCTCGGCCGCCTCGAAGAACTCGCGATCTGGCTGGCGCTATGGCAGGGCCGCGAGATGCCGCGGCTGGATCGGGTGACGATTGCCGTCTTCGCCGGAAATCACGGCGTCGCCGCGCGCGGCGTCTCGGCCTACCCGCCGGCCGTCACTGCGCAGATGGTGGCGAATTTCTCGGCCGGTGGCGCGGCGATCAACCAGATCGCAAAGGCCGCTTCCGCCGAGCTTTGCGTGGTGCCGATCGAACTCGAACGTCCAACGCGCGATTTCACCGAGGCCGCCGCGATGGATGCGGACGAATTTCTCGGCGCGGTCGATACCGGCTATCGCGCTGTGCCTGCGGATTGCGACCTGCTTGCGGTCGGCGAAATGGGCATCGCCAACACGACAACGGCGGCAACGCTGTGCGCGGCCCTGCTCGGCGGCGGC
>NZ_LLYB01000078.1:0-25727 GCF_001440475.1 Bradyrhizobium lablabi
CCGATTGCGCTATTACAAGGGTGGGCAAAGGCGCTCTTGCGCCGTGCCCACCATCTATCGCCGCGCTCGTGAGGGTGGGCACGCTTCGCTTTGCCCACCCTACGAAACTTACTCCGCAGGCCCTGCAAATAGCAGCAGATTGCCGTCCGGATCCTTCACAATGAAATTGCGCGCGCCCCAGGGCTGGCGCATCAGCGTCTGGAAGAACGTCACGCCTGCCGACTGAAACGCGAGGAAGAGGTTTTTGATCTCCTCCGCACTCGCGACCGTGAGCGAAGCGGCTAGCAATTCTTCGCGGTCGCGCAGTTCGGGATCGATCAATGGTGCGGCGACGCAGCGCAGGTTGATCCGCGCCGCGTCGCGGACGACCTGCGCATAAAACGGCGGCTCGCCATAAATGAAGTCCACGGAAAAGCCGAGCTTGCCCGTGAAGAAATCGCAGGACGTCTTGATATCGGCGACGAAGAGTTGCGGCTCGGCGGCGGTGATGTAGGTCGCGGTCGAAGTTGTGTCTGCATGGTCAGGCATGGTGGGCAATCCTGTTTTGAGCGCCTGCCAGCTCGCAAACCCGTGCTGCCGCGCGACCAGTTCCTGCGCATCGCTCAGCTTGAAGCTGTGCGACAGGATTTCAGGATCGGTCATCTGGCCGAAGCGGGGCAAGCCCGACCTGATCTGGGCGGCGACCGGATAGTAGCGGTCGCGATGCCAGCGCAGGATGAGCTTGGCCTGTTTGCGAAGATTTTCGAGATTGGGCATGGGCGCAGCTACTGAAGATGTCGCGTAGGTGGGCATTGCCCCTTCAGCTTGACGCCGATGCGCCCTACATGCAGCGCCAGCAGGATGACGGTCCGCCGCGCCGCTGTCAATCGGCGGCCAGCGCCGGCTGCGCCGCCTCGCATTGCAAGGCTCCAATTCTCCGAGAAAACCCCGCAATGCGTTTACCGTCGCATTACCTTTCGACCTGCCGAAAGCCCGCAAAAATCGATTCATTAAGGGGTTGCACATAGCTTGCTAGCGCACTTTTGCGCGAGCGAGCTGATGACCCGCCTGTTTTTCTATGTCGCCATGGCCTTCGCCACCTCCTTTGCCGCCGTATCGTGGGCCGCGCGCGGGTTTCCCATGCAATGGTCCGGGCCGGTAAGCGTCAGCTCATTGCAGCCAGCGATCACCTCGACATTCGCAGACACGAGCGCCATGGATGACGAGCGCAAGCGGCGGGAGAGCGCCGCGCAGAAGGACACGAATCCGTCGCTCGACAGGATACGGCAGGAAGTCCTGCAGGCCGCCACCGGCTTCGAGATGTCACCGTGCAACAGCGCCATGAAGAAGAATCTCATCGAGGCGCTGACAGCCTATACCCGCGCCTGGCAAGCCAAGCTGAATTGCCCGGTGAAGATGTTTTGCACCGACGAGAAGCTGAACGCCGCGGCCGCAGCCTTTTCGACCCCACTCGATCTGCGTGTCAAAGACGCCCTCTTGCGGGCGTTCCTGCAGCCCGGAATCGTCAAAACGGATTTTCCAGCCTCGGTTCAATTCGACATGCTTCAGTTTGCGGGTCCCGGCCTGTGGGGCGATCCCGTCCCCATGGCCGGCGCAGGCCCTTCTGTTTGTGGGTCGCAAACGGGGGCCAGCGCGAGGGACCTCCGATGAACAAACTGGCGTTGATATTGTGTGCGATTGTGGTCTGGCAGATCGGTGTATGGGTGCTCGCCCCGGCAAGACAGCCGGAAGCGCCGAAAGCGCCGCAAGGCGACGGCCGGGCGTACGGCCCCAACGAGAAATATCTGGTGGAAGGCCGAGACAAGCAGCGACAATCCGCCATCAACGCGCTCGACATGCCGTGGGGCAGCCGTTGCAGCGGCGACGATCGCAAGCAATTCATCAGCGGCCTCAACGAGTATTACTACCATCGCAACAACCAGACGAAGGCCTATCCCGAAAACTTCGGCAAAGCCGGCGCTGACTACATCACCGCACAATGGTCGACGGCCGACGACCGGCGCATTGATAGGTTGACGCAGGACGCTTACGCCAGGGGTTACCTGAAGCCGTCGGATTTCAGGGGTGGGGCGGAAAAGTTGGTGGCAACAGTGGTCAAGAACGAGCGCATCACGGGAAAAGGCTGCCAAGGCTGAGCGAGCCCTACCCGTGATATCCCGGCGACTTGCGCGCCAGCCCGTCGAAGCCGTCGAACAGCCGCTCGCGCCAGGCATGAACCGGATCGTCTTCCATCAGCAGCTTGAACGGGCTGACGACCCGCGCCCACTGGAATGCGCCGAACACGATATAGTCCGCATAGTTCGGTGCGTCGCCGCCGACATAGGTTTGCGTCCTCAGCGTCAGCCGCAGCGGGTCGAGTGATTTGCGAAAGCCGTCAACCGCCTGGTCGCGGCCGGCCATGATCTCTTCCAGCTTCCTGCCGAACCGCGCCTCACGCGTCCGGCGGAAATAGGCCGCGTCCTCCGGCTTCAGGTTGCGCGGGATGTCGGCAATGATCAGCGGAAACATGGCGCCGATCACGCCGTCACCCCACCAGTTCAGCATCCGCGCCATCGCGCGGCCGCCCTCGCCGCCGAACAGTGAAGGACGGCCCGGATAGGTGTCTTCAAGATAGTTGGCGATGGCCCAGGAATCGACGATCGCGGTGTCTCCGTCGAGCAGCACCGGTACTTTTTCCGAACCGTGCGCTGTGATCGCGCTTCTCTCGGTGAAGCACCACGGAATAGTCTCCGCCGACAGTCCCTTATGCGCAAGCGCCATGCGCGTGCGCCAGCAGTACGGGCTGAACGGGCGGGATGGATCAATGCCGACGAGTTCGAAGAGTTTGAGAGTCATGTCGACATTCTGTGCGAAGCGCGTGCCCAAAACAAGAACCGTCATTGCGAGCGAAGCGAAGCAATCCATGTCTCCATATGGAAAAAAATGGATTGCTTCGTCGCTTCGCTCCTCGCAATGACCGTGAGGGGCCGCCCGCGTCCTACCGCACCACCGCCGCGGTCTGGCCGAACAGGATCCTGCGCTCCTCCTCGGTGCGGTTCACCGGCTGCCCGAAATTCGGGTTGACCTCTTTCGCCTTGGCGTAGGCGCGCTCGGTCGCGGGCCGCGCGCGGATGGTTTCCAGCCAGCGCTTCAGATGCGGAAAATCGTCGATGTTCTGGTCCTGGTTCTTGTACGGCACGACCCAGGGATAGCTCGCCATGTCAGCGATCGAATAATCGCCGGCGATGAACTCGCGATCCGATAGCCGCTTGTTCAACACGCCGTAGAGCCGGTTGGTCTCGTTCACATAGCGGTCGATGGCGTATTTGATTTTTTCGACCGCATAGTTCCTGAAGTGATGGTTCTGCCCGGCCATCGGCCCGAGCCCACCCATCTGCCAGAACGTCCACTGGATCGCGTCATAGCGGCCGTAGAGATCGGCGGGCAGGAACTTTCCGGTCTTCTCGGCGAGATACAAAAGCATCGCCCCCGATTCGAAGATCGAGATCGGCCAGCCGCCGCCCTTCGGCGCGTGATCGACCATCGCCGGAATGCGGTTGTTCGGCGCGATCGCCAGAAACTCCGGCTTGAACTGCTCGCCCTTGCCGATGTTGACCGGAAAGATCTTGTACGGAAGCCCGGTCTCTTCGAGGAACATCGTGATCTTGTGGCCGTTCGGCGTGGTCCAGTAATGAAGGTCGATCATGCGGCGATCCCATCCTGCTTGCTGCGTTTCACGCTTGTCGCAAAAAAACATGCGATTGCATGAAATTCATCGCAGAACGGCCATCGAGTCAATGGCCGGCGGCTGCGCCTCAAGGCGAGTTGATCTGCGATGGAAGCATATGCAGGAGAGGAACTGCGCCTCGCCCGCGCGTTCGATCGCGGGCGAGGCGTGATCCGTCCGGCTCAAGCGTGCAGCCAGAATGCGCTTTCGGCGAACTGATCGCCTTTCCACCAGTTGAGGGTACCGGTGCCGCGGCGGAAATTCCGGGCGCCGGCCTGGCTTTGCAGCGGCCTGGTGACTTCGCCCGCGGCGTTGCGCGTCGCACGGTGGTCATTGGTTTCCGGCACCACGGCGACGATATGGCCCGACTTGCCGTCCTGCTTCCGGCGCGCCACGATCAGGCCGACCGCGCCGATGTTCGCCTCCTGCTGCAGCTTGGTCAGCGTGCTGGTCTGACGCCAGCCGAAACGCGGCCCGAAGTCGCGCAGCCAGCGGAACAGCGCATTGGCGCGCATCTCCATGATGGTGTTGTCGATCAGCGGCTCGACCTTTTCGCCCCGGGCCAGGCGCTCGATGGCGCCGGGCGTCCACCACACCCGCGGCAGGTACACGCCGGCCAGGATACAGTAGTCGTGCGCGTAGATGTTGCAGAAGGTCAGGCCGTTGCGCGGCTTGTAGCGCTTGTGTGCCGCCTTGTCGGAAGCGAGATAGTCGATGATCGCGTTGAGGCTGCTCCGCAGCTCTTCGGGAGTCTGGCCCTTGCGGGTCGGCATGTCGGGCTCGTTGAGCGAATGGGCGCCCGCAATCTCCGTCCGCCTGGTGATCAGGCCGCGCCGGCGCGGCATGATGACTTCGACGATGCCGCTCGTCGGCGCGTCCATCATCAACGCCACCGCCGGGATTTCGGTCACGTCGGCCGGCGCCGGAACAAGGAAATCTGCGGAGGCGAAGCCGCGGATATGTGCGCCGACCAGGCTGGTTTCGATTTCCATGAACTTCTTCACCGGGGTGCCCGTAACGGCGCGCACCGGATGACCGTCCGGCAGTTGCGCGATCACGTTCCTGGTCGCCGGCGAACTGATCTTTGGCTCGCTGCGCACGCGTAACGGAGTAAGCTCTGTCTTGACCGTGAGAAGTGGCCCGGTGGCCTCGACCGGCGTCGGCGGCGGCACGATGGCGCCGTTGGGCGGCGGGGGCGGCAACACCGACGTGCCGCCCGGCACCGGCACGGTGTGCGCCATGCGGATGAAGTCGAAAATCTGCTCGCCGTAGAATTTATGGCCGTCGAAATGTCCCTGCTTCAGACCCTTGCTCGGGATGAAGTTACCGGTGTTGTAGGCGATCGCGACCGCCGTCAGTTGCATGTCGGTCAGTGACGGCTTGTTGAGCAGGCCGATCTTCTTCGCTTTGGCGGTCAGTTCGCCGAGGCACTTGCCGAGCGTTTCGCTGAACTTCTCGTAGCGCTTCTCGAGAAAGTAGTCCGGATCTTCCTTGAAGAATTGCAGATCGAGCTGAAACATGCCGAAGCCACGGCAGAACTTGCTCTGGTTCGACACCGGGAATCCCGGAATGAGCTGTCCCATCTCCACCAACGCCTGACGGGCGATGGCGAACATCTTGTCGCCCCTCGGGACCGACAGCAGGTGGGCCTTGTTCCTCGGGAATGCCTTGCGCCCCTTGTTGGGTGGCTTGAAATCGATGGTGTCGCCGACACAGAGCGCGAGGATACGGTCCAGCGTCAGTTGCGGCTTCTTGCGCAGGATCGGCCAGACGTCGCCGGTCTCCTGACAGGCCAGCGCGACCAACAGATCGAGTGTGAACGGCGTCCCCGCAATCGCGCGTTCGACTTCAGCGTGAAAATTCTCCTTGAACCATTTCATATCCGCAATGTTCGGCATGACAAAACTCCTTTGCCTCGCGCCGGCGCAATATTTGGTCAAGCACAATTACTGATCGCAAAGATCGCATTGGGTCCCGCAACCTTACGATGTCAAACTGAATAGGCGATCGGAGGGCGGCCGAGTGTTGCCGCCGCCACATTCACGAAAACTTGTGTGATCGGAGGTTCTCTCGGATCAGCGGCTGCGCCGGTTGTCGTGCAGGAACTGCTTGCCGCGCGCGGTGACCGCAATCCGCACGCCCTCGCCCGCCACCGGCTGGCGCGCGACATAGCCGCGATCAACCGCGTCCTCCCAGATCGTCAGACGCGGGCACGAGGTGCGCCAGGTTTCGATCACCTCGGAATAAGGCCTCGGCTCGCGCGCGATCCATTCGACGAGATCGAGCACCAGGGGATCCGTCGTTTCGCTCATCAACGCCTCCGCGTCAGTAGCGGCGCAATTCAGAACGCCAGCGCACTGTTGCGCGTGAACAGCAGCCAGCCGCCGTAGAGGATGTAATAGCCGGCCACCGTCGTGATCAGCCGGTTCGCCCAGGTGCGAAACTGCGCATCGCTCATCGCTTCCAGGATGCGCCGCGCCAGCGTGGTGCCGAGCATCGAGGCGACGATCGCGACGCCGGCGAGCACCGGATCGAGGGTGGCGGCCTGATCGATGATGCCGCCGAAATAGATCAGCTTGGTGAAATGGCTCACGACCTGGCAGGTCGCTTTGGTCGCGACCACCTCGCGACGGCCGAAATTGCCGCCGAGAAAGAACGTATCCATCAAGGGACCGGAGACGCCGGTCATCAGCATCAGCCCCATGCAGATGAAGCCATAGAACGATCCCTGTGCAATGCTGTCAGGGTTGGGCTTGAGGTTCTTCGGCATCAGCCGCGCCATGAACGGCGTCACCCCGAGCAGCAACAATGCAATGGGCTTGTCCGGCACATAGCGGGTGAGCGACCAGAGGCCGAGCGCGAGCGCGCAGCCGATCAGATAAACGAACACCGGCCGCCAGCGGATATGCGCCCGCCACAGGAACGCGCGCCAGCCGTTCGACGCCATCTGCGTGATCGCATGCAGCACCATCGCGGTCGGCAGCGGCATCAGGAACAGCAGCACGCCGATCAGGATCATCCCGCCGGCCATGCCGAACAGCCCCGACAGAAACGCTGTCGCGACCATCAGGGCACCAAGGGCTGCAATCATCAGCGGCGTCACGCGAAATCTCCTGCGCAGGCCATTCAGGTTGAGGCACAGGCGCTGCCCCTGCTCCCTCTCCCCGCGAAGCGCGGGGCGAGGTTGAAACCTGCCGCACCGATTCAACCCAGGCTCTTACCCATTCTTGTGCCTCGCTTGTCGCGCTCACGCAAACTGAGTTATCTTGCTCTGGCATCAGTTTTCCTGAGGGTTACGTGCGGCGGCTGCTCTTTCTCAACGGCATCAAGGCGTTCGAAGCGGCGGCGCGCAGCGGCAGCTTCGCCGCCGCCGGCGCCGAGCTCAACGTATCCGCCGCCGCGGTCAGCCGGATGGTGCACCTCCTGGAGAAGCGGCTCGGGGTGGCGCTGTTCGAGCGCAAGGCCAACCGCCTCGTCACCACCGCGGCGGGGCGCGCCTATCAGAGCGGGCTGACCCCGATCTTCGACGCGCTGGCGAGCCTGACCGCGCAGGTGACGGCGCCCTCAAGCGTGCGCGTGCTGACCATCGGCGTCGGGCCGACTTTTGCGATGAAATGGCTGATCCCGCGGCTGGCCGATTTCCGCAAACAGGAGCCCGATATCGACGTCCGCATCACCACCGGCGGCGCCGCGGTGCCGTTTGGCGAGGACTGGAGCTGCGGCATCAAGCTCGGGGGCGGCGAATGGCCGGGCCTGATTGCCGAGCCCCTGTTCGCCGCCGACCTGCTGCCGGTCTGCGCGCCGCGGCTGGCCAACACGCTGAAACGGCCTTCCGACCTGAAGGGGCCGACCCTGCTGCGGGTGGCCCATTCCCCCGACGACTGGCCGGCATGGCTGGAGGCCGCCGGCACGGCCCGCATCGCCGCCCGGGGGCCGGAATTCGAGTTTTACGGCCAGGCGCTGCAGGCCGCGGTCGACGGCCTCGGCGTCGCCATGGGCATCCGGCCCTATATCGACGACGACCTCGCCGCCGGCCGGCTGGTCGCCCCCTTTGCGTTAAGTGTGCCGAAAGGCATGCGCTGGTATCTGGTCTATCGGGGGTTCAGCACAGGGCAGCGCGATTTCGCCGCGTTCCGGCGCTGGATTGTCCGCGCGGCGGCAGAACCCGCCACCCGCCGCAGGGGCCAGAGACATGCCGGTTGAAACAGTAAAGACGCTCGTCATCGGCGGCGGCCAGGCCGGGCTCACGATGAGTCACCGCCTCAAGCAGCGCGGGTTGGCGCATCTGGTGGTCGAGCGCCACCGCATCGCCGAACGCTGGCGCAGCGAACGCTGGGACGGCTTGAAATTCCAGTTTCCCAACTGGTCGGTGCGGCTGCCGGAGTTTCCGTTTCCGCACAGCGATCCCGACGGGTTTTCCGACACCGCCGACATCATCCGGTTCATCGAGGCCTATGCCGCGTTCGTCGCGCCGCCGATCCGCTGCGGCGTCGAGGTGACGCGGCTGTCACAGCGCGAGGACGGACGCTTTCTCGCCGAGACCACGGACGGCACGATCGAGGCGCGCAATGTCGTCGTCGCCACCGGTCCCTATCAGCGCAACGTCATCCCGGACCTGCTGGCCGACCTGCCGGTGTTTCAGGTTCATGCCTCCGCTTACAAGAATCCCGGGCAGCTTCCGCCGGGCGCGGTGCTGGTGGCCGGCGCCGGCGCATCCGGCGCGCAGATCGCCGAAGAGCTGCTTGAGGCCGGCCGCCGCGTCTATCTCTCGGTCGGACGGCACCGCCGCCTGCCGCGCCGTTACCGCGGCCGCGACCTGATCTGGTGGCTCGCCGAAATGCAGTTCGACCAGATCACGCCGGAGGAGCGCGGGCCTGCGCGCCTCGGCCCTGTCATCTCCGGCGCCTATGGCGGCCGCAGCATCGATTTCCGCGACTACGCTGCCCGTGGCATGATCCTCGTTGGCCATCTCGACACCGCGAATGGTGGCGTGATCGAGATTGCGCCGGGCCTCGAGAAGTCGCTGCACGACGGTGACATCGCCTACACCACCTTCCTCGACACCGTCGATGAATATGTCAAACGCCGCCACCTCGACTTGCCGGAAGAGACCGGCGCCCGCACCACGCTTCCCGACCCGCCCAGCGTCACCGCGCCGCTGACGCGTCTCGACCTCGCCGCCGAAGGCATCGCATCGGTGATCTGGGCCACCGGCTACGGCGTCGATTTCAGCTGGATCGATATCCAGGTAACGGACGCACGCGGCGACGCTGTTCACCGCAACGGCATCTCTGCGGTGCCCGGCCTGTATTTCCTCGGGCTGCAATGGCTGTCGAAGATGAACTCCTCGTTCCTGTCGGGCGTCGGCGACGATGCCGTGGTGCTGGCGGATCACATTCTGGGACACCGGTGAAGTATCTGTTCCGAGGGAGTGAGCCACCGCTCCGGAACTCACCGAAAAACTCCCCTGCATGTGAACTGTTTCACACCTCCCTTCCCCGCGCCGTGCTCTCCTCGCCACATGGGCAATTCCGGGGGTCGCGCCATGATCTATGGCGGCTTTGAAATACAGTCGTTCGAAGCAGGGAGAGGGTTATGGCACGCCAGGATTCAACGGGCCGATCAGGAACCGGTGGTGATCGATGGCATGGCCTTTCCGACCCTCGAAGTCGGTTTCGCGTGGTCGGATCCGGAAGCGGCGATCGCGGACGCGAAAGCTCACATCGATCGCTTCGGCCCGCGGTTCACCGCGAGCCCGGCAAGGCCCGCGGAAAGCCCGACCTAGCCCTGGTCGGCAAACTACCCATCCCCGCCGCCGAGCAGACCCTGCAGGCGACGCCGGTGCTCTCCAACTGTCCGGACTGCAGCGCCCCGCTCTCCGTGCTGCGCATCATCCTCGGCCGCGCCGGCGCCGAATACTGGACCATGCGTTGCACACGCTGCGGCGGGATTCATCTGAACATCGTCAAGGCGGCGTCGGCCAGAAAAGATACCGGGGACCTGCTGGTCTGAGATTGCGCGGTTCCTGCTCTTGCTGACATCTGCTGACAGGCGGAAGCGCACGGTTTTGCGCAGCCGTTTGCCCTTTTCTCGCTGGCTGACTCGTCCCATATTCGCCGCATGGCGAAGAAACCCGACACTCCCAAAAAATCAGGCAAATCCCCCAAATCCAAGGCGCACCGGCCGGACGTTCAGCCGATCGGGCCGGCGCTGGCGGAATTGCTCAATCCCGCGCTCAACCGCGGCGACGCCGGCATGGGCTCGGGCACCGGCCTGCAGCCGCCGCCCGACAATTCCTGGGACCGCCGCGCCGGCGGCGAAGCGGCGGCGCATCGCGCGCGGGCCTCGACCAAGGGAACGAGCGATGACGTCGCGAAACGCGATGCCGCGCAGGGCCTCGAAGAAGCCCCGCAGGCCAACTACGGCACCTCGGCCACCATCCCGACGCTCGACCCTGAAATCGCGCGTCAGCTCGGCCTGCCCACGGCGGAAGACGACGACGAAGCCCTCGCCCGCCCGCCGCGCAACAAGATGGAAGCGCTCGGCGTCAAGGCCACCGCCGATGCGCTGGAAAACCTGATCCGCGACGGCCGTCCGGAATTCCGCAAGGACGACGGCTCGATGAAGGTGTGGACACCGCACCGTCCGCCGCGCCCGGAGAAATCCGAAGGCGGCGTGCGCTTCGAGATCAAGTCCGAATACCAGCCGAAGGGCGACCAGCCGACCGCGATCGCCGAACTGGTCGAGGGCATCGAGCGCAACGACCGCACCCAGGTGCTGCTCGGCGTCACCGGTTCGGGCAAAACCTACACCATGGCCAAGGTGATCGAGGCGACGCAGCGCCCCGCCATCATCCTGGCGCCGAACAAGACGCTGGCCGCCCAGCTCTATGGCGAGTTCAAGAACTTCTTTCCCGACAACGCCGTCGAGTATTTCGTCAGCTATTACGACTACTACCAGCCCGAAGCTTACGTGCCGCGTACGGACACCTACATCGAAAAGGACTCCTCGATCAACGAGCAGATCGACCGCATGCGCCACTCGGCGACGCGTGCGCTGCTCGAGCGCGACGACGTCATCATCGTGGCCTCGGTCTCCTGCATCTACGGTATCGGCTCGGTCGAGACCTACACCGCGATGACGTTCGCGCTGAAGAAGGGCGAGCGCATCGACCAGCGGCAATTGATCGCCGACCTTGTCGCGCTGCAATACAAGCGCACCCAAGCCGACTTTACCCGCGGCACCTTTCGCGTGCGCGGCGACGTCATCGACATCTTCCCGGCGCACTATGAGGACCGCGCCTGGCGCGTGAATTTGTTCGGCGACACTGTGGAAAATATTGAGGAATTCGATCCGCTCACCGGCCACAAGCAGGACGATCTCGAATTCATCAAGATCTACGCCAACTCGCACTATGTGACGCCGCGGCCGACGCTGGTGCAGGCCATTAAGTCCATCAAGTCAGAATTGAAGCAGCGGCTCGACGAGCTCAACAACCAGGGCCGCCTGCTGGAAGCGCAGCGGCTGGAGCAGCGCACCACCTTCGACCTCGAAATGATGGAGGCGACCGGAAGCTGCGCCGGCATCGAGAACTATTCGCGCTATCTCACCGGACGCCGCCCCGGCGAGCCGCCGCCGACGCTGTTCGAATACGTACCCGATAACGCGCTAGTGTTTGCCGACGAGAGTCACGTCACCGTGCCGCAGATCGGCGGCATGTTCCGCGGCGACTTCCGCCGCAAGGCGACGCTCGCCGAATACGGCTTCCGCCTGCCCTCCTGCATGGACAACCGTCCGCTGCGGTTCGAGGAATGGGACATGATGCGCCCGCAATCGGTCGCGGTGTCGGCGACGCCGAGCGGCTGGGAGCTGAACGAAAGCGGCGGCGTGTTCGTCGAGCAGGTGATCCGCCCCACCGGACTCATTGATCCTCCTGTAGATATCCGCCCCGCCCGCACCCAGGTCGACGACCTCGTCGGCGAAGTCCGCGCCACGGCAGCGGCCGGCTATCGCTCGCTGATCACGGTGCTGACCAAGCGCATGGCGGAGGACCTCACCGAGTACCTGCACGAGCAGGGCATTCGCGTCCGCTACATGCACAGCGATATCGACACGATTGAGCGCATCGAGATTATCAGAGACCTCCGCCTCGGCGCCTTCGACGCGCTGGTCGGCATCAACCTGCTCCGCGAAGGCCTCGACATTCCCGAATGCGCACTGGTCGCGATCCTCGACGCCGACAAGGAAGGCTTTTTGCGCAGCGAGACCTCGCTGATCCAGACCATCGGCCGCGCCGCGCGCAACGTCGACGGCAAGGTGATCCTCTACGCCGACCAGATGACCGGCTCGATGGAGCGCGCCATTGCGGAGACCAACCGCCGCCGCGAGAAGCAGGTCGAATATAACCAGGCCAACGGCATCACGCCGGAGAGCGTGAAGAAGTCGATCGGCGACATCCTCAACTCCGTCTACGAGCGCGACCACGTGCTGGTCGAAATCGGCGACGGCGGCATGGCGGATGACGTCATCAGCATCGGCCACAACTTCGAAGCGGTTCTCTCCGACCTCGAAACCCGCATGCGAGAAGCCGCCGCCGACCTGAATTTCGAGGAAGCCGCCAGGCTGCGCGACGAAGTCAAACGCCTGCGCGCGACGGAAATGGCCGTCGTCGACGATCCCACGGCGAAGCAGCGGAATGTGCAGAAGCAGGCCGGCGCCTACGCCGGCACCAAAAAATACGGCGACGCCGCCAACCTCCCCGTCAGCGCCATGAAAAAGAAAGGCGTGCAGACCGCCCTCAAGTCCAGCCGCAGCAGCGCTCCCTCCACGAGTCCGACCAGCTCAAAGGTCCACAAGCCCCACCTCGACGAAATGCACGGCCCGGAATCCCTGCCCTACCGCCCCGGCGGCGCCAAACCGCGCAAGCCGGACATGGCCCCCGGCAGCAAGATCTTCCAGCCAACGGACTCGCGTCAGTCAGGCCAGGAGTTCGGACCCGCGCCGCGGTCGAGCGGCGGAGCGCCGGGGCATAGGGGTGGGTGGAAGAAGCGGTAGCTGCTTCCACAGCCGTTACGGCATTGCATTGAAGCTCGTTCGTGCCGCGTGCCTGATCAGCACGATCGATACATCTCCTGCAGCGGCCTTCCGCTCAGAAAGATCGTGTGAGGAGTGAGACCGCCCCTGCGAGCGATCCAGCGACGCACCGGCCTCGGATAGGTCGAGTACAGCATCAAGGTTGCTTCGGGATCAGTGAAGGTGCGACCATTGGCGCCGAAATTCCAGGCTGCATGGAAGCCGAGCGTCGCGCGCGACGTTACGCAGATTCTATCGTGAGGGAGCGCGCTGAGAACCATGGTGCATGCCGAGGCACAGAGACCATCGATGATCACGGATTCGCCCGATGAGGCCAGGCGCTGATATTTGACGATGTAGGTCCCGATCTGACCGCCTCGATCATTGGTGATACGTACTGCAGAACTTGCCTCTGACACATTCAGGATCAGCAGCATTGCCACGAAGAATCCGGTCACATACTTCATGTCCACCCCTGGGTTCGAGCAAATCGATTTGGATCGCTTTGCGTGATGCGCGAAGCTGCAACAGGCTTGTTCAGGTTCGTGGCATTGTCTGGGCGCAAAGTTCGGTAACTTCGGTTCCTCGACTGGAACTCGTAAGACTGAGTCGCAGGTGGAACCAAAGGCGGAGATTGCTTCTCGCAATCCAATTGTGGTTCCGATCACTCCGCAGGGGAACAGGCACTCCGCGAGCCGCACGCTCTTCCGTTACGGATGTCGTCGTCAGGACAAGCGCCCGGCCTGCGGCTCGCCCTGATGAGGATCGATAGCCGCGGCAGTCAGTGCGACCTCGGCTTGCGCTTGATCTCAGACGGTGCGGCCTTCTCCGGGGCGTGGGTGGCCGTAGCCTTCTCGAGTGGCGCCTTGATGGCGTGCACAGCGCTTGAGGTCGCGGCCGCTGCAACAGGTGGCGATACAGACGCCGTGAAGGCAACGGGCTTGGCGACCGGGGGCCGCGGCTGCGCGGCCGCCGCGACTGGCGTATCAACGGGACTGCTGTGGCGGCCTACCGTGTAAGCCGCGAGTGCAGTGGCACCCAGCAGAGTGAGTAGCGCTTTTGCCCGCATACTCGCATCCGCTACCTTGAGCCGGTCTTTCGAGCATTCATCACACGCTCAACCTCGTCGGCTAGTTGCTCCAGATGCCGCGCAAGCCGGTCGAACATTTCACGCTTCGCTTTGTCGGTAGCCAGGTCCCTGACAAGCGCGCATTCGGCCGCGTCTTTACGCAGCTTCTCCAGATGGGTTTGATAATCCTTCATCGTCCCCTGCCTGTCTTAATTTTCCGTGACGGTGGCACGGAGAACAGGGAGCTGAACTAACAAATGTTAAGCCGGACTGGCGTTGGGAGATGCTGCTGGTGACCCGCCCCAAATTCGCCGAGCGATAAGCGCGATCCAGTTTATCGGTTTTCCCAACCCGAGGCGTTCCGTCTCTAACTGGCTCGTACGTCCATGGACGCATCGATCAGCGGCATCCGTGAGCGTGTGTAGAAGCCCTCCCGCATAACCACACCGCTTATCTCGGCGCTGACAGCGCGCGCCGCCCGCTTCTTCCTCCAGCCGCCTGCTAATCCCGCAGGCAGTGGCGCTCCTCGTCGGATCACCAGAAGCTCGCCTTTTCCACGAACGTATATGTCGAACATGCCGATTGCCCTCAGGTTCGTTATAGGCACTGCGCGCTTGAAATGAGGTGACAAAAGCGCAACAGCTCGGCGTCAAACGTTTGGTTGGAAATACCGCTGCTAACGCGCGTCGTAAGCTGAACGGTTAAAGTTCGCTTCTCAATCAATCTCGATCGGATCGTGAATTTCCTTGCGGAAGATTGCGTTCTGTCATTGCCGAACGAAAACAAACCGTACGGCTCCTGTTTTGAGGGGTAAGCCATTCCGGGCTGGCCGCTTTCGCGGCGCCCGGAATGACGCGTGGTAAGATCGCCGCCTGTCGGCGGCTACTCCCTGAAAGTAATAATCCCGGTTCGATCCGTCATACGCTCCGGACTGCATGCAGCAGGCCTTGAAACCTGCGTCCGGAGCCGCACGGGCACAGGTCGTTGCGGCCGAGCTTTTCGATCAGCTCGACATCGCCATGGACGATACGCCGCCCGCGCTTGACATGGGTTTCCGAAGGGAAGGACTTCCGCCGCTTACGCGTGATGCTGAAAGCTGGGGAGGTTTTCGAGATCGCGATGCTTGCACATGGCACACCGCCGTTGGTTGAAACGCGGCCCATTGCCGCGCGGCGTAGCTATCACAACGCTGGTCATTCCGAAAGCCGCCAACAGGTTTGGCGCGCGTTGCGGCCTGCTTCACCAGGATCTTGGCCAAGGCTACCTTGGTTAAGGCTGATGCTTTGCGCGCCATTTCGGGCCGGGGCCGCGCATGTAGTGCAGCTCGGGCCGGTAGCTATCGCGTATGTCCAGAACCAGGTTGCGAGCGATACCGGCGAAGTCGGAGACTGTCTCAGCCGTCTTGCGAGCAAAGCCTGATATGGCGGTCCAGCGCGCGGAAACAGGTGCGGTCGCACGGGGGCTGACGATGCTTTTCCAGATCATCTTTTTCTCCGTCCGGTTGGATGTGGGCACCGTGATGATCTAGCGGATCGGAGTTGCGGCTGCGCCAGAGTGGTTGCCGTACCTGTAGAGCGATTGCTGGTAATGCCGGTACCGGCAGCATCATCAGATGTCAGCAGCCTCGCATGGAAGAACAACAGCCGCAGATCTTCCGGGAAATTCGTTCCAAGGCGTCGCGCCGCTCCGGTTCGTCAATGCTGCTGACGGTAATTCCCCGGAATTGCTGTTCCGCCAAACCCGGTCTGGGATGCTGGCATTCAACGCATCCACTTCGAGACCAGACGACATCCGCGTCTGCATTCGCACCGTCCAATGAGTGGAGATGATCATGCGCAGCATAGCACTGGTGATTGCATTCATGATCTCGTTGACCGCGGCGGCTTCGGCCCAGAAAGCCGAGATTGAAGCGATCAACGCGAAATTCATCGAGTACTTCAACAAGGGCGACTTCTCCGGGATTGCGTCGCTCTACACCACTGATGCGACGGCATTGCCGCCCGGGTCTGCGATGGTGCAGGGCCGGCCGGCCATCGAGGTCATGTGGAAAGGCATGGCGGAGCAGGTTGGCGATCCGAAGCTCACAACCGTCGACGTCAAGCCGCTTGGCCCTTCGGCGGCACGCGAGATCGGCACATTCGCCCTGAAGACCAAGGGAGCGACCCCGCAGGACGTGACGGGAAAGTACGTCGTGGTTTGGGAAAAGGTCGGAAATGACTGGAAGCTCACCACCGACATATGGAACGAGGGAAAGTAGGATCGGCCGCAGGTTTTGAAGATTCTGGCGCGCCGTGCACGTTCTCGATGTGCCTGCTGGGCTCGGATCTCGTGCAAGTTGAAGCCTGAGGCGGTTAGGAGGGGACAACGGCCGCAAGATGTGAAACGGCGCACATTTGATGCGGGCGGGTTAGACTAAAATTTCGCTGAAAGTCGTGGTGCGAATATCCCTTTCTCGTAGGGAGCTTGCCGTGCACAAACTGGTCCTGATCGCACGACTGGCATTTGCTTTCGAAATGGCAAAGCAACAGCCAAGAAGCTTGCCACTTGCTTTCGCCCGGAATTGCCGGAACTCAAAGAGCAATGTCACGCTCTGAAGGTTCGCTCTTAGAGGGAAACCGATGAGAGCTCGTGTAGATCAGCAATTTGATCGGGTGCGAAATGGATTGCCCGAGCTGCGGCAGAGTCAACCCGGAAGGTAACAAGATCTGCGGCCACTGCGGCGCGCCGCTAATCTTGCGCTGTCCCGCGTGCGGAGCAGACAACCCGTCGGGTAAAAGGTTCTGTGGTGACTGCGGCGCAGCACTCACCTTGACGGCAGCCGCGCTACTATCGGCAGGGGCTCGAGCGTCGACATCCGCCGCGATGCTGGTCACGGAGCCCTCTGCGTTTTCATCCACGCCAAGTTCTTCCGCCGAGCGCCGCCAACTCACGGTGATGTTCTGCGACCTCGTCGGCTCGACGGCGCTTGCGACAAAGCTCGACCCGGAAGATCTACGGGAGGTCATCGCCGAGTACCGCGATGGCGCGGCGGTGATCGTCCGCAAGTACGGTGGCACCGTTAGCCGCTACATCGGCGATGGCATGCTGATCCTGTTCGGTTATCCTTCAGCGCACGAGGACGATCCCGAGAGTGCGGTGCGCGCTGCGCTTGAAATTGCCGCGGCCCGGCACGCGCCGAGCGCCCCACCGGATCTCGAGCTGCGGGTTCGCCTCGGGCTCGCGACTGGTCTCGTTATCGTGGGGGACCTCATCGGCAGCGAGGCCGCCGAGTCGCAGGCGGTGCTCGGCGAAACGCCGAACCTGGCCGCCCGACTGCAAGAGCTCGCCGAGCCCGACGGGGTGGTAATCGCTGAGGATACGCGGCGGCTCATCGGCGGGCTCTTTGATTACGAGGATCTCGGCGCGGTGACGCTGAAGGGCTTTGCCGCGCCGGTGCGCGCCTGGCGGGTGCTGCGTGAGGGAAAAGCGGAAAGCCGCTTTGAGGCGTTCCATGCGGCAGCGCTCACGCCGTTGGTTGGGCGCGAGGAGGAGCTCGAGCTGCTGATGCAGCATTGGCAACGGGCCAAGGCGTGCAGTGGCCAGGTCGTGTTGCTGGCGGGCGAACCGGGAATTGGCAAATCGCGCCTTGTCGCGGCTCTCCAGGAGCGCATCGGGGGCGAGCCGCACACCGGCTTGCGATATTTCTGCTCTCCGCATCATCAGGACAGCGCGCTATATCCCTTCATCGCTCAGCTCCAGCGAACCGTCGATTTCGAGCGCGAGGACACGCCGGAGCACAGGCTCAACAAGCTGCAGGCGTTGCTGTCCCCGGCATTGCCGCCCGACGAAGACATAGCAATTATAGCCGAGCTGCTATCTATCCCGACGGGCGAACGATATCCGCCGATTGCCCTCACGCCACAGCGAAAGAAAGAAAAGACTTTCGATGCCTTGTTTCGGCAGCTTGAAGGTCTTGCCCGGCGGCAGCCGGTCTTGATGGTCTTCGAGGACGCGCAATGGATCGATCCGAGCTCGCGCGAGTTGCTGGACCGGACCATCGATCGGGTGGCCACGCTGCCGGTGCTGGCGCTGATCACCTTCCGCCCCGAGTTTCAGTCTGTATGGACCGGGAGGTCACACGTCAGCACGATGGTTCTGAACCGCCTTGATCAGAAAGCGGGCGCCGCCTTGATCCGGAGCATGACTGGCGACCGGGGACTTCCGCCCGAGCTCGTCGCTGAGATCGCCGAGCGAACGGATGGTGTGCCGCTGTTCGTCGAGGAAATGACCAAGGCTGTGCTCGAAGCGGGTGCCGCGGGGGTCGAGCGCGCCGTCACCACTGCGCCACTCCCGGGCCTCGCGGTGCCGCCCACCTTGCACGCCTCGCTGATGGCGAGGCTCGACCGGCTTGGCCCGGTCGCGAAGGAGGTCGCGCAGCTCGGCGCGGCTATCGGCCGGGAGTTCTGCTATGATCTGCTCGCCGCCGCCGCGCGCCGGAGTGAGAGCCAGCTGCGATTGGCGCTAGACCGGCTGATAGGGGCCGGGTTGGTGTTCCGGCGCGGCGAACCATCCGAGGCCAGTTTCCTCTTCAAACACGCATTGGTGCAGGATGCGGCGTACGGCACGCTACTACGCAGCCAGCGTCGTGAGTTGCATGCCCGTATCGCTGGCGCACTGGAGGAGAAGTTCGCGACGAGCGCCGAAGCGCAACCCGAGATCCTCGCGCACCATTTTGGAAATGCCGGCCTGATCGCGAAGGCAGTTTCCTATTGGCAGGAGGCCGGCGAACGCTCCAAAGCGCGCTCAGCCACGGCAGAAGCGATCAGACAGATGCAGAAGGCGCTCGATCTGTTGTCCCATTTACCGGACGCCGCCGAGAGCCAACGCACCGAACTCCAGCTTCAACTCGCAATCGGCGGCGCGCTGATCGCCGCGAAGGGCCATGCGGCCGAAGAGACCGGAAAGGCCTACGCGCGGGCGCGTCATCTCTGCGAGCTGCTGAACGACACGCCGAATCTGCTCAAGGCATTGTGGGGTGAGTTCGTCCATCACCATGTGCGCGCCGAGACGCAATTATCGCATCGTGCCGCCGAAGAACTGCTCGAGTTGGCCGGACGACAAAACGACAGGGCCGCCCTGGTGGCCGGGCATCGGGCGGTCGGCGATAGCTGGCTGCATCGCGGAGAGCTGCGCTTGGCGCGCGCGCATCTCGAGCAGGGGCTCGCACTTTACGATCCCACGCGGCATCGGTCTCTGACGGTTCTGTTCGCCGAGAACGCCAGCGTGGCGATGCTCTCCTTCCTGTCGCTGACGCTCGGGCTTCTGGGTTTCGTCGATCAGGCCCGGACGCGGAGCAGGCAAGCCCTGGCAGAGGCGCGCGAGCTGTCGCACCCGATCAGCCTCGCATTCGCATTAAGCGTCGCCTGCCGGCTGTATTTCGTACTCGACGATCCCAGGACCGTGCGCCGGCTCGCGGATGAGCTCATTGCGCTTACTACCGAGCAGGGCTTTGCCTTCTTTCTCGCGATGGGAACGGCGTATCGCGGCTGGACCATGGTCGAGGCCGGCGAAACAGACGCCGGGATGGATCTGCTGCGGCTCGGGATCGAGAGATTCCAGGCGTCCGGCGCGGCGTGGACGCTTCCGTTCTACCTCGCGCAGCTTGCCACGGCGCACGTGAAGACCGGGGCGCCCGAAGACGGGCTCGGCCGACTATGTGAGGCTTTGTCTCTAACCGAGAAATCGGGCGTGCGGTGGTTCGAGGCCGAATTGCGATGTCGCCGAGGCCAGCTGTTGCGGACCACCCGGCAAGGCGTTGAGGCCGACGTGGAGGCCGACTTTCGCCACGCCATCGCGATCGCGCGCCAGCAGGAGGCAAAGCTCTGGGAACTTCGCTCCGCCATCAGCCTCGCCCGGCTCTGGCGCGACCAGGACAAGCGCGATGAAGCACGCAGTCTCCTGGCGCAGGTCTACGGTTGGTTCACCGAGGGCTTCGACACACCCGACTTGAAGAAAGCGGCGGCCCTACTTGACGAACTAAGCGCATGGAAGTCGAGTCAGGGTAATCATGATTGCCAGCCCGAATTCTGATTGCCTTGAAGCACACCAGGCGATGTCCTGTTTTGCGGAAGAGGTGATCTGCTTCCTGCGGAGAGGGTTAGGCTATGTCATCCGTGGCTGCAGTCTGCCGCGCGACTTTCGCCTCTGCGATAATTCCTTCCAGCCGTGAGATGTTCTCGAGCAGACGCTGGCTGGTCAGAACGAGGAAGTAGTAGCCGAATTGCGGATTCTGAAAGTAGATCTCGAGCAGCTTGTCATAAGTTATGGTCAGCACTTGCCCGTCCTCAATGCATTCGACCGTCGCGGTTCTCCGTTTATTAGGGGTAAGGAAGCCAAGTTCGCCCATGAGACGTCCCGGCGGAATTTCGACGCTGATTTCCGTGACCAAAAACTTTCCCGTAATCGTCAGAAACATCTCGGTAGCTGCATCATCCTTCTTGAACAATTGGTCACCCCGGCGGTATCTGCGCTCGGTCATGAACGGTTTGAGCCACTCCATCGAGGTATCGCCCTCCGTCGCGATACGTGCCTTCTTGATCAAATTGAGCATTTGACGGAGGCGAACGGCATTGATCGGCAGCAACAGCAGGTACAGGAGAAAAGTCGCCACGTTTCCGGAGAGCGCGCCAAAGGCGACGAAGAATGTACAGCCGGTCATATTCGCGACGCGCAGCGGCACCATCGTCTGCATAAGCAAAGTAGCCACGAAGAAGATGGCGCCAACCAGGGCGAACATGTTGGCGAACGTGATGTTGGCCAGCACGATTTCCAGCAGCCGGCTGAACAGTGCGTCGTAGGTGATGTTGTTGGGATCGAGACCCATTTGAACCAGGATCTTTGCGATCCTGAGATTGTCCGCCGCCGTATCGAGAATGCGGTCTAGTATCGTCGAAAAATCTGCACTGCTGGACTTCATCGGATCATCCCCCGCGCAAAGCCGTCGGTATTCGTCGGACATCTCGGATACTGACAATCGAAGCCGGACACCGTTTGAGTAAGATTGCTAGCCGTCTCAATGCAATCGATTAATTTATCCCGAGCGGCGGTTTCGGCAATTGCCCATGTGCTAGAGCGGCGGACTAGGGCATTTGCCGTCTGGCGCCTCCGAGTTTGTCCCCTTGCGGCTGCCGCTCGACGACTAGTAAATGAGGTCACCCCAGACCCCTCCAGTGTGTTAATTTGAAACGGAACGATCCTTGTCTTCCGCGCGGAAACATGCACCGTGGCCGATTATCATCACCCGATATGGATGGAGGAAAGCCGCTTCCGCGGTGCCCTCGACGATGTGATAATCATCCCACTTGTTTTCATCACGCTCGCCGCCAATAAAATCCTTCGTTTCATTCTTTCGATCTTGATGCGGCTGCTCGACTACGCCTTCCCTCTAGTAATGCAGATTGTCTGGCTTCCGCTCTTCGCCGCCAAGGTTCTTGGCAATGTCACCGTTACTGTCATAAACGGCGCGTTGCGCTTCCTTCCCCTTTCCGAAACGAAACGTCGACAGTGGAGTATGTCGATCCGCCGGAACTGGTCGTGGCTCCGGCGGAAGATTAGCTATCGGGCGTTCGAACAAACTGTACATAATGCCTTTGAAGGTGGTATGGCATGGGTGTTCCGAAAATGCCGGCATCTCACGCCGAGCACCGCGTTGGTCGTGATCCTGGGCGCGGTACTTTGGCTCCCGATCTCTTTCGGGGCTGCAACGGCTATGCACGCAGTATTGCTTGCCAAGGTCACGTCCTGGCCAGCTTGGACGCAACTCTTGCATCCGCTAGCAACGGTCATCGCCAAGAGCAAGCTTTTGGTGCTCCCTGTGTATCCGGCGGCCTGGCCGCAGGCGAAAAAACATCCATTCGTTCAGCTCGTAGCCAAGGGCTTTGAAACCTTCAAGCGCGTGTATGTCATCAAGAAGGTCGGTTTTCGCTACAGGCAGGCCGAGATCGTCGGCATCGCGGCGGTTGAGAGGCTCGAGCGCACCACTGGCCTCGCAACGGCGGTGAGATGGCTGCGCGAGGCGCATGTCGCCGAACGTTTCGGCGTCGAAAAGTCCACTAGGCAATTGCGCTCGTTTTTCACGCGATGGTCCATCAAGTTCTCAGCCGAATACTACGAAGCGAAGGAACGGCAAGCCTCAGGTGCCCCATCACCACATGGCAGTGAGCTACGAACGCTGAGATGATCATCAATTTCAAAGCCCGCAACATGCTTGGCTGCATCGTGCCGCGCCCGCTGCTCGGCTGCGCCGACGGGGTGATCGAATGAAGCGCAATTTGCTGCGATGCATGAGTCCGGAAGTGGCCCATCGCGGGCATCGATCAGGGCCACAATGTCTTCCATGCTCGACAATTTGTCGCTGATACCAGCGGCCATCGGTGCGTGACTGTTGATCGTCTCGTCATGCCAACCTGGTGTCCTGCGTTTCAACGGCGAGAATGCCTCGTGTACGGCTATGAGACAAAATCATGACCATCTCCCAGTTTCGGCAACTCGCCGCCTATAATCGCTGGGCCAATGCGCGCCTGTATGCCGCTGCACTTGACCTGTCGGATCTGGCATATCGTCTTCACATCGGCGTCTCCTTCGGCAGTCTGCACGGCACATTAAACTACTTGCTGCTGACCGACCGCCTCTGGCTGAAACGGCTGACCGGCGAAGGCGACCATCCGGATCGTCTCGACGCTATTTTGTATGAAGACCGTGCCGAATTAACCCAGGCTCGTATCGATGAAGACAATCGGTTGATGGCGGTTGTCGATCAGTACGACGAAGCGACGCTTGCCAGTCTCCATGGCTACAAGACAACCTCCGGGATGCCGCAGTCTCAGGTCCTCGCGGATATTCTGTTGCACCTCTTCAATCACCAGACTCATCATCGCGGACAAGCACATGCGTGCTTATCGATCCTGACGGGTGGCGAACCACCTTCACTCGACTTGCTGGTGTTTCAGCGGGGCGGCACAGCGCCTGACCTCAAAACACTGATCTAACATGGACGGGTGTAGCGAGGCCTATTTGGGCGCGGTTCCAACGAGAAGAGAAACTCTGCGAATTCTGGTCGTTGGCTGCCAAGCCGTTTGCGTTGAAAATTGACCTGACCGCGTCAGCGAAGCCGTCTGGCCCGACGCGACGAAATTAGCAGCCCCCTCGCTAGGATCTCCTTTCGAGGGCAGAGCCGACTTTATTTGCTCGTCGTGAGTATTACGGCTCGTGACCCATACCGGAACTCAGCCTGAAGATCAGAAGCGAGGTGGAGAGAACTCGACGGCCGGGACAACTGGTTGCCGCGTTCAATGCTCGTAGCAGAAAGGGATTTGCTAAGCTATTCTTGTCAGGTCGTGGGAGCACGCAATGTCGAAAGCAATTGCCGTCTTGGGCTCCGCTCTGTTCTTCGTCATTGCGCCGTTGGTGCTGGCAGGCTTCGTCCCCTGGTGGGTCACGCAGTGGGAATTTCGGCCAGCTCTTTTCGGCGTCGGTCTAACCCGCATCCTCGGCGGTATATTGATCCTCGTCGGAGTGCCCGGACTTGTGGATTCATTTGCCCGTTTTGCGCTGGAGGGACTGGGGACGCCCGCCCCGATCGCGCCGACACAAAAGCTCGTAGTGACTGGCCTTTATCGCTACGTGCGAAATCCGATCTACATCGCGGTCGTCGCAGTCATTTTTGGTCAGGCCCTTTTGTTTGGTGACTGGCGTCTCCTCTGGTACGGCGCGCTACTCTGGCTTTTTTTTCATGTCTTTGTGGTGATGTACGAAGAACCGACGCTCAAGCAAACATTCGGCACGGAGTACGAGAGCTTTCGGACCAATGTGCCGCGCTGGATTCCGCGGTTGACGCCATGGCGAGCCGCATAAAGAAATCGCTGCAAGCGGCTCGATGCCGGCTGCAACAAACAGTGCCAGATGGCGAAGCGTAGCAAGCGCGCCTAGCGGCCTCGCCCCGGTGGGCCCACTACCTTAGCCGCCAGGTCGAAATAACGCATGGGCTGGGCAACTGCTCCGCACGCCGTGTCTTTCCGATCCCGGAGGAAGACCGGCCGTCTGCGCCGGCGCATTATGAGGACCGAATCTGGCCGATTTTGTTGCAAAAGTCAGCTGCTACCGATGGATCGTTCGGCCATTTCGCTAAGGACGACCGGCTTTGCTCCGCCGATCCTGACACTCTCTACGCAACTCTAACGCTACGCGATGCACAGAGCCTGAGCGGGTGGTGGACGAGCGACCAGCGACGCGAGCCGCCGCAGGTTCTGGGCGATGGCGGCCAGAACAAACTCGTCCTGAGCACCTCGTGGACCGCGCAATCGAAGCCGACCGAGCTTCAGGATACGCTTCAGGTGTGCGAACCGCATCTCGATCTTCTTACGCTCACGGCGTGACTGTTCGAAGGCTTCAGTGTCCACAAGCGAACGGGCAACGTCTCGGGCCTGTTCATGGATGTCGCGCGGGATTTTGCGCGCTGGGTCTTTCGGACAGCACTGCGGTTTGAGCGGGCATACATCGCAGTCGAGCTTGCTGGCGCGATACAGAAGCGTCTTGCCCTCATGCACGGTACCACTCGTGCCAAGTCGCTTCCCGCCAGGACAGTGGTAGACGTCGCTCGTCGGGTCATATCGAAAGTCGCCACGCGAGAAGGTGCCGTCGTCCCGCTTCGATTTGTCGAACACGGGAATATGAGGCGCGATGCCTTTCTCCTCGACCAGCCAGTTCAGCATGGGAGCTGCCCCGTAAGCGGTATCTCCGACAAGCCGTTCAGGCTTGAGGCCGAAGCGCTCCTCTGTTCGCTCGATCATGGTCTTTGCGGCGCCGACCTCGGCCTGCCGAATGGAGCGGGAGGCCTCAACGTCAACGATGACGCCGAACTTCACGTCGATAAGATAGTTGTCGGAATAAGCGAAGAATGCCGGTCCCTTGTGAGCGCCGGTCCACTGCGCCGCAGGATCAGATGGCGAGACGAACTTTGGCACAACGTCGCTGGCGGCGCCCCACGCCGTATCGTCGAGGGTCGCCAGATACTCCTTCACCGCACGGCTGGACCTCGCCGGATCGCAATCCTTGCGCCAATCCAGACCTGCGATCGAGCGTTGCTTGTTAGCGTCGGCCGCAATCAGGCTTGCATCGACGGCAAAGCCTTCGCCGCCAACCAGGCCGGCTGCGATGCACGCCTCGACGACCCGCTCGAACACACGGCGGAAAACATCTCCCTCGCGGAAGCGCTCGTTGCGGGCACGCGAAAATGCCGAATGATCCGGGATAGCGTCCTCGATACCGAGCCTGCAGAACCAGCGATAAGCCAAGTTCACCTGCACTTCACGGCAGATCAGTCGCTCCGAGCGGATCGCAAACACATACCCCACGACCAGCATCCGGATCATCAGTTCCGGATCGATCGACGGGNCGAATAGTGAGGTGCAAGTTCGCTGCGAAGCCAGGATAGATCGAGAGCAACATCGATCTCGCGCACTAGGTGATCTTCGGGAACCGCGTCGCCAAGATGAAACTCGTAGAACAGTTGACCTTGGTCACTCTTCAGACGGCCCATCATGGNCCACCGAGAATCGCGTCAACACAACGGAATCACGCTTCACGGCCTGTCTCAACTGACTTTTGCAACAAAATCGGCCAAAACCGGAAATCAACAGGACGATGCCAAGGTCATGGCAGCTTGTCGGCGGCCACAGCCTGATGCACTGTTTCGCTTTGCGTTGACTGCGGCGCTTCAAGCCCGTTTCACTGTCCCGGCCAAAGCGCCAAAAAACCATCCGGTGGAGAAACAGAGAATAAGCATCATTAGATTCATCATTACGGAGACGACAGGCTCTTCTCGAGTAAAATGAAGTACGATGC
>NZ_LLYB01000078.1:25790-26075 GCF_001440475.1 Bradyrhizobium lablabi
AGCAGCTCAGAGTTCCGTGATAGAGTCCAAGATCGGCGAAACGATACCTCGTAACTCAAGGCTATCACGATCAGACAGGCAATGAGGAGGAAGAAGCCGGACATTTCCGTTGGTGCCAACCGGTGCAGACTTGAAGCAGACAGGCAAGACAATAGCGTGGATTGATTGCCTCAACCTTAAGGAGATGGAGAACAAATGGCTGTATCGGGCCACTATTCCAAACTCGTCAGCGAGGTCTGCTTTGGGTCGATTCCGTTGAAAAAGGCGGCTGTTGCGGCGCAGGAG
>NZ_LLYB01000079.1:0-19425 GCF_001440475.1 Bradyrhizobium lablabi
CCCCGTTTCATCATCTATCGGGGGACAGCCACCATCATGACCCCTTGCTCGAAGCAGGGCCCATTACGGCATCTAGTTCAGCTTGCCGCCGGCAACCAGGTTCTTGTGAATCTTCCCGTCCTTCATGATGACGAGGAAATTCCTGGCGGGATCCTCGATCAGCTTGATGTTCTCGATCGGATTGCCGTCCACCAGCAGCAAGTCGGCCAGCGCGCCCTCCTCGATCACGCCAAGCTTTCCCGGATAGGGATTGCGCTTGCCGGATAGCGCCAGCAATTCGCCGTTCGTCCCGGTCGCCATGGCGAGCGCTTCGNGGTATACCAGCGGACCAGCGAGGCCAGAATTGCCCCCTGGCGCTGAGCCAGCGCGCGGGAGAACAGGACATCGGTGCCCCACGCCGTCTTCAGCTTGTACTTCTTCGCAAACTCGTATGCCCTGCCAATGCCCGGCCAGACCTCATCCGCCTTGGCTCGCTGAACTGAACCCTCGGGAAGGCCTAGCCTCATCTCCTCGGGGAGCGGCTGCAAGCTCAGCCAAACGTCCTTCTCGGCGATCAGCCTGGCGGTTGCATCGTCCATCAGGAAGCCGTGCTCGATACACTTCACGCCAGCGGCAATAGCCCGTTGGATCGCGGCCGACGTAAAGGCATGCGCGACGACATATGTGCCCCAATTCTCGGCCGCCTCGACCGCGGCGCGCAATTCGGGCTCGGTGAAGGTGACGGCGTCGATCGGGCTGAAGGGCGATGACACACCGCCGCCCGCCGTCAACTTGATCTGGGACGCGCCCTGCATGAGCTGCTCGCGTACGCGCACCCGCACCTCGTCGGGACTATCCGCAACCATACTGCCGCCGATCTGCTCCATGCGGGTGAGCATACCGCCGATCGTTCGTGGCAGGTCGGAAAACTGCCGGAAGTCGCCATGGCCGCTGGTGACCGTGATCATGGCGCCGGACGGGTAGATGCGAGGGCCGGTGACGACGCCCTCATCAATGGCTTGCTTGAGCCCAAAGGCCGGCCCGCCCACGTCGCGAACAGTGGTGAAGCCCCGCATCAGCGTGTCCGTCGCTTCCGCAGCCGCAAGAAGATTGTTGTAGCCGACGTCGCCAGCTATGGCGGCTGCCGCCGTCGGGCGGATCAACATCGCATGCCAATGCACGTCGATCAGGCCGGGCATCAGCACCCGTCCGCCGCCGTCAACGACGACGGTCTGCGCGTCCGTTGCGACCGCAGCCGGCAGGATCTTTTCGATCTTGTTGCCTCTGACCAGGACGTTCGACGACGCCGAGAGCTTGTCGCTCTTCCCGTCGAAGATACGGACGTTCTGAAACAGCACCGCCCCGCCCTGCTGGGCTTGCGCGGACCGCAACGGCGCCGCGAGGCTCAATGCCATCGACGCCACGACTCCCAGGATTTTAGCGACTCGGCGGCATTCTCTTGCGGGCACGTGAGACCTCCGTCTGAGTAACGCACGGTTCAGCAAACGCTAAAACATCCACAGCGAAGAGCGATTGGTGTTTGCCTGGAGGTTATACTTCAAACAGAAAGAACGAGCGAGATGACGATTCGAAGAAAGGCCATCTCGCTCGAGTGGCAGGGAGGAACTATGCGCTGCGAACGGTAGGCTGCCATGCGTAAGCCAGCCATCCGATCCCATGCGATATCAAGTCGACGCCGAGCAGGAATCCGAGCACCCACAGCCCGGTCGTTGGAAATCCGGTCAGAATGATGAAACCGGCCACGATGCCGAACACACCGGACAGCAGCATGATCCAGCCCGGATCTCGCCAGCGGCTGACGCCGATCAGGATGCGGACGAAACCGGAAACCGCCAACACCAGGCCGAGAACGTAGGTGAGGATCATGGCGCCGGCGACCGGCTGGCCGATCAGCACGACGCCGAAGGCGATGTAGAGGATGCCGAGCAGCACCTGCCACACGAACCCTCCCCACCCCTTGGTCCAGAACGCATGGACGATCTCGAACGCGCCCGCGATGATGGCGACCCAGCCGATGAAGATCGTGCTGATGACGGTAACGAGCATGACATCGCCGAGAACCAGGAAGCCTGCCACGATCAACGCGAGCCCGAGCAGCACACAGATCCAGAACGGCGGCGCCGGCAGACTGCCGACGCCCGTTCGCGAACTGCTGTCATATGTCGTCATGTCACTTTCCTCGCTTCAGGTCTTACCGACCTTGAGTTTCGCTATACCCATCGCCAGCCGCACCGACGACGGCCGCGATGCCACCAGCAGACCCAGCGGCGGCGACGCCGATGACGGCGACGGGGAGGAGGACGCGACGGCCGTCCCGGCGGTCGTCCAGACGGCGGGCCATCCGGCGATCCAGGCGGACCACCGCCGGGGCGCTGAGCCTCCAGCTTGAAATCTCCGGCGTCCTTTCCAGGATCTTTCTGTATCGCGAGCGGCATCGCCTCGGCTACATCAGGCAGCAGGCTTGCACCAATGCCGGCGGCAACGACACCACCCATCAGGGTCCAGAGCGCGGTGCGACGGTCGACTGCATCCATTGTTGTTCTCCTTTTCGGACGCCCCTTTCCTCGTATGCTCGTGCCGATCAGCCGGACCTCAACCGACTGCCGGGCGCATCACTCGGGATCTCGCCGGGCAAATAGTTCGGCAGCCGGCCCGCCGGGATAATCGCAAGTAGCGCAAGACCGGCCATGATCAACAGTCCGATCTTCAGCGCGCGCAGCCGCGCCTCGGTATTCACGCGTACGGCTTCCTCGACCTGCTGCGGTGTAGCGGTCGTGCCTTCCATCACGCTGCGCAGCCGGTCGTTGCTGACGAAATTGACGTTGTCGAGATCGACCTGACTCTGGATCTCCTTCGGCAGCACGGGGTTTGCAGCGATCTGGCCCAGCACGATCGTGCTCAACAGGCCGACGAGAAGCGCACCAGACAGCGCCGTTCCGACCGCGCTGGCCAGATTTTGCGTGGTACCCCGCAGCGACCCGACGTCACCCGCCAGTTCCTTGGGCGAAGCCGTGACCAGCACGTTGAACAGCAACGTCACCAGCGCGCCCTGACCGATGCCGAACAGAATGAGGCCAAACAGCACCGGAACCTCGCTCCAATCGTTGCGCACGACGAAGGCGAGCCACACCAGACCGACGGTGCAGGCCACGAAGCCGTAGCGGCCGATCTGCCGCGGCGTCAGCCGGTCATAGAGATTGACGACCAGCATGGCGGTGAAAAATACCGTCAGGTTGAACGGCATCATCGCAATCGCGGTCGCCAGCGGCGTGCGGCCCTGGACGATCTGGATATAGAGCGGCACCGAGAAATTCAGCGCGGCTTCCAGCGCGACCACGGCAAACAGCGCGTAGACCGCCGAGCGTTCCTCTGCCGAGTCGATCACTTCGAGCGCCAATAGCGGCGTCTTTCCCGCCGCCTGGCGCCGGTGCGTCCACATCAAAAAGGCTTGCCCGAGCACAACGCCGAGAACGATGAGAACAGGTGCCGGCGAAAGGCCGAGCAGATTGAACGGCGCATTTGGGGTCGCCAGCGCGAGGCCCCACCTATTGAGATTGTTGAAGCCGAAACTGATGAAGACGATCGCCGCCGCGGCCAGCACGACACCGACCATATCGATCTGCACCTCGGGGCGGCCATAGTCGCGCTTGAGACGGAAGCTCAGCAGGAAAACAATCGCGGAAACGGCAATCAGGATTCCGAACGCCGGCCGCCAGCCGATATAGGTGCCGAGCACGCCGCCGATGATGAACGCCAGCACGCCGGCGGCCGCCCGCGCCGAGCCGAGCGCGCCGACCGCCGTCGCCTGCTGCCGCCCCGTGTAATTCTCGGCGATCAGCGCAACCAGCGACGGTACGATCACCGCGCCCGCCGCGCCGCACAGCGCCTGCGCCGTGATCATCAGCGTTGCCGTCGGACTGAACGTCATCAAGATCTGCGACGCGCAGAACAGGACGACAGCGAAACGAAACACCTGCAACGCGCCGAACCGCTGCGCGAGCTTGGCGCCGAGCATGACGAAGCCGGCGACCAGCATCGAATAGGCCACGATACCGGTGGCGACGGTGGTCGGCGGCACGCCAAAGCTATTGACCATCCCGCCGAGCGCGACCGGGAGCGAGGCGACGTTGAAGGACATGATCATCTGGCCGAGCGCGATTGCGATCATCGGCACCCATGACTCCCGCGCTCCCTCCCGGATTGCTCCGATAGACATCGAGTGCGTCGCCATGGTGTCCTCCCGAGTTGCTCGGCTGTCGGATTGATTGGCCGTCGGCTCGATCAAGCCATTCTTTGCATTGGCTTCAGTTTTCCGGTTGCGATACGAACAGATCCATTCCCAGCCGTTGCGACAGGAATTTCGCCACAAGCTGTCCCTTCACGCTGTTGCCGGCCGCATCGAGCGGCGGCGCGAAGGTGCCGAAGCCGCCCTTGCCGGGAGAGACCGCGACGATGCCGCCGCCGATCCCGCTCTTGCCGGGCAGGCCGATATCGTAAAGCCAGTCGCCCGAGGTCTCGTACAATCCGGCCGTGATCATCACGGTCAGCGCATAGTGGCAGACCGAGGCATCCACCACCCGCTGCCGGGTAACCGGATTGACGCCGCCGTCCGCCAGCGTCGCGCCCATCACGGCCAGATCCCGCGCGCTCACATTCAGCGAGCACTGCCTGGTATAGAGATCGGTCGCCTGCTTGGCGTCGCAATAGATGCGGTCGTAGCTCTGCAGCAGCCTGGCGATACTGCGGTTGCGATAGTTGGTTTGCGAGGCCGAGGCGTACACCTCTTCATTGAGCGTGAGCTTGCGCCCGGCAAACCGCGACAGCCCGTCATGAATGAATTGCCATTGGCCTTCCGCCGTCAGGCCCGGCACCAGGCTCGTCGTGGCAATCGCGCCCGCATTCACCATCGGGTTGGTGCGGCCGCCGCCCTGCTCGATGGCGGCCAGCGAGTTGAACGGCAGTCCGGTGGCGTTCGCGCCAAGTCTTGCGCGCGCCTCCTCCGGGCCGATCGTCTCGCACACCAGCGCGAACACGAACGGCTTCGACACGCTCATGATCGAGAACTTATATTCGGTCTCGCCGGCCTCGTAGACCCGCCCGCTGGTCCCGACCACGCAGACGCCAAACAGCTCTCGCGGAACCCGCGCCAGCGCCGGATAGACTTGGGAGTTGTGGCCCTCTTCATTCGACTTGAACCGCCGATGGGCGTCCGACACCAGCCGCTGCACCTTCTCTGGCTCAGGCAGATGCCCTGTCGAAATGTATGGCTGGTCTGTTGGTTCCGAGATCGAAGGCATGTCCATCGGACTCCTCCACCCGGCTCGAACGATCCTGCTCGCGGATTGTCGGGCCGTTCGGCAACAAAAATTACGCGCTGATAAGCGATCATGTTCAATCGCTTCAGCTTTCTTGCTGATTGGATGCACGGTACCGCCCAAATATAAGTTGAGTCAACGATACAACCTAAGAGAGGCTTTGCGACGCGTGCGTTTTGCTACAACACTTTGTGACAAATCCCGTGACTATGACGATGCGTCGACGCTCCCTAGGCGCGGGAACCGTTCGGCGAATTAGCAGCGAATTTGACTACAGACATCACCAGAGTGCGATCAGCGAACCGTGATCCGTTCGCTCCCAAGCTGTGATACGGTAAAGCCTGTGCCGCACGGCGCTGTTCATTCCGCGGCTCTCCGGGATGATCTCGCCGCCGCCGGACATTTGCCATCGGCAGTTGACGCAACGGAAGCTCTCCGCTGCGAAGGTAATGGTTTTGAGGAGTATCGGCTCGTCAATGCGCCCTGTGCGGCCGCCTACATCTTGTTCACATCGAGTGGGAGGATACGAAGATGTCAGATCTAGTCGCGATCGTCTATCCATCCGAAGCAAAAGCTGAAGAGGTACGGCAGCGTCTGTTCAAGCTGCAGAAGGAATATCTAATCACGATCAGCGATGCCGTGATCGCGGTGAAGACCGAAGCCGGCCCCATCAAGCTGAACCAGCTTGTCAATACGACAGCAATCGGCGCCGCATCGGGCAGCTTCTGGGGGCTGTTGATCGGGTTGATCTTCCTCAATCCCCTACTTGGTGTTGCGCTCGGCGCGGCTTCGGGAGCGCTCGGCGGCGCGCTGTCGGATTACGGCATCGATGACGCGTTCATGAAGGATCTCTCCAAGAGCATGCAGCCCGGCAATGCCGCACTGTTCGTGCTGATCAAGAACATGACGCCGGACAAGGTGCTCCGCGAGATCCAGGACGCAGGAGGGACCGTGCTCAAGACATCCCTCGACGACAGCAAGGAACAGCAACTTCGCGACGCCCTGGCGAAGACGAGCACCGATCAGGCCGCGCCCAAGACATCCGCCGCCTAAGCGGAGAAACCGAAGCCCGTCAGCCCCGGGACAGGCATGCTGATCGATCCGCGCCACGGCGATATCGAGGACGATGCCGCCAGTCCCGGGCAGCGGTCCCTGCTCGCCATCGCCGGCAGCCTGCTGGTCGAAATCAGTTTGCCTAAGCTGCTGTTTGCCTGGACAGTACTGCTGCTGTTGCCGGCGGTGCTGCTGGGTCTGGCGCCGTTGCTGGTCTCCGCCTGGCTTTCAACCCTGACGGAAAAGCTTGCCACGCTGACCGGGATCGGCACGACCCTCGCGTTGCTCGCGATTGTCGCGGTGGGATGGATCGGATGGCGGCCGCTGTTCCGGATCGCCGAAAACAATTTCTGGTCGCTCAACGCGCTCGCCGTGCAGCCCGGCTACGCCTTCACCCGCGAAGCGCTGCGCCACCTGACCGAACGAATGTGGGGCAGGAATCTAACTGCCGCCGGCCGGGCGAGGTTGCGCAGCGCCAATTCGGTTGGGGCCGCCGTCCTGCTGTCCGCCTGCGCGGCGCTGATTGCGATGCTGGCCTGGCCCGCCTCGCGCTGGGCAGGCGGCTGGAACGACCTGGTCCTGCTGCACCGCCTCGTCGTTCCGACGCTGGCGAATGCGGTTCTGCTGGTGTCGGGATATCTGGCGGTCGCTTCGCTGACGTGGGGATTTGCCGATGCCAGCATGCCCCAGCCCGTCGACCTCGCCACGCTCGATAGCGCCTCCTCCGCCGTGAGACGCTGGCGCGTTGTGCATCTATCGGACCTTCACGTGATTGGCGACCGATACGGCTTCCGCATCGAAAGCGGACGGGCCGGCCCACGCGGAAACGACCGGCTGGAACGCGTCCTGGCGCGTCTCGCCGCCATTCATGCGATCGATCCGGTTGACCACATTCTCATCAGCGGCGATATGACCGATGCCGGTCGCGCCAGCGAATGGGCCACATTCTTCGACGCCATCGCGCGTCATCCGGAACTTGCCGCGCGCACGGTCATGCTGCCGGGCAATCACGACGTCAATATCGTCGACCGCGCCAATCCCGCCCGGCTGGATCTGCCGTTCAGCCCGAACAAGCGGTTGCGGCAGATCCGCACCCTCTCGGCGATGGCGGCCGTTCAAGGCGATCGCGTGCGCGTAGTCGACGGCAATGGAAAACCGACCGTAACGCTGAGCGAGGCGCTGGCGCCGAAGCGCGATTCGATCGTGGCGCTTGCGGGCCACGGCGGCCTGCGCCGTGCCGCGGCGCTGCGCAGCCTGTTCGACGACCAGTTTCCGATGATCCTGCCGCCCGACGCGGAAGACGGCCTCGGAATTGCGATCCTGAACTCCAACGCAGAGACTCATTTTTCCTTCACCAATGCGCTCGGGCTGGTATCGGTCGAACAGACGCATCGCCTCGAGGCGGCGATCCGGCATTATCCGGCTGCACGCTGGATCGTCGCGCTGCACCACCATGTCGTAGAGTATCCCATGCCGGTGAAAGCATTCTCCGAGCGCATCGGAACCGCCCTGATCAACGGCAGCTGGTTCGTGCGCAGGCTGGAAGCACTGGCCGGTCGCGCTGTCGTGATGCACGGCCACCGTCACATCGACTGGATCGGCGCCTGTGGTTCGCTGAAGATCATCTCCGCACCCTCGCCGGTAATGAATGCGGCCGATGATGCCGCCACGCATTTCTATATTCACACGCTGGCGGCTGGCCCGGATGGACGGCTTGATCTGCTGCCGCCGCAGCGCGTGGAGATTGCCGGCGCGAAGAACGCCTAGGCACGCGCTACGACGTGTTCACTACTCCGCTGGACGTTCGACAAGCGGTGAGTTTGACTCGAACGCATCCGGAAAAGACTAGATTCCGCCGCGGCACATTTCCCGATACCGTCGGCAGTTTCCCTGGCCCCGTTCGCCGAGCTCATCCTTGTAGAGGCAGTGCGCGCGCAACTGCGCACACACCTGGCCGGTTGATACACGCTCGAATGACGGACGGTCGAATGACGGCCGCTGGCACGCTTCGCGGAATCTGCGGCAATTGCCTTGGCCGCGCTCGCCGAGTGCGTCCTTCATTTCGCAAGCGCGCTGCAAATCCCTGCAGTTCTGCGCGAACACAACATCGGTCAATCCAATCAGCAAAAATATCGCTACCGAAAATGCACGCTTGGCTTTCGCTCCTCGCGTTATCACTTTTGCTAAATACTGGACCCTGAAGTCTCCCGGCACGAATGTGTCACGTGGATGCCGGGAAGAGCTCGGTCTTGCGCACCAGCAAGTAAATCGCGATCACGACTTACCTCTTGTGCACCTTCACTTCCTTACTACGTCGGCGCGTACGGACGCTGTGAACCCGATCACAGGTGGAATGGCTGGAATGCTGACCAGATCCAGTCGTGGCACGCATGAAGCGACGGTCGCGGAGGGAAGCGTCGATAATGTTGTGCGAGCGCTGCGATAATCCAACAAAATAAATCAGCCTCAACTCGAAGTCGACTGAGGCAGGAGGTTTCGGTCACCACAAGTCGACCGGCCCAACTGGAAAGGCGATCGTCAATTTCGCCGATCGCGATCCGTGAGTGTTCCCGTAGAAGACGAAGGGCGAGGCACCGATGATGGTTGCGCAGCCGATGACTGCGCCCTGGGTTGCGGCGTGCTGGGCTGCGGGGTGGACGCCGCCTGCTGGGCCGGCGCCGGAGGCAACGACATCTTCTGTCTGATGTCCTCCTGAGCAGCACGCAGTGCCGCAACGTTCTGGGCGATCTGTTCTTGCTTGCTAGCGAGTTGTTCTACGCTGCGCCGCACGGCATCGAGATTGGACGCCAGGGGCTCAAGCTGCACCGGGCCAGAGGAAGTTACTGCCACGGCCGGGGACTTCGTCGTCGGAGTGGGTAACAACCAGGCCAGCGCTGGAGCCCGGGCTACCGCCATCTCCCTTGCTACGTCACCGTAGGACTGCCAGCCAAGCGTGGCGCCAACACCGACGAGAACCGTAATGGAGAACCGGACAAGGCTGCGGACTATTCGCCTGCCAATCGACGGACGGCCGCTCGTCACGGGCCCCTCCCCGAAGCGGTAGGAATGAGAAGAATCGATCGACGACTTCATGCGCCGTTTACCACGCTGATCAGATCGGACGTCCAGATCGCGCGCAAACCCGCCCGACGAACCTTCTTCGGCGCTCGGCCACTGCTGCTCCGCAAGTGGTGGGCTCTGCGAGTATAACATCTGGTAACTCCACCCAGCGGTTCTTCTTGTTGAGGGAAGAGGCCAACCTGGTTTGACAGAAGCGAGGCAGGAGCGCAGCAGTCCTGGGGCGATTGTGAGATCGTCGCACGATAAGAGGATCGATTTGGCTGAACTCGGTGAAGCGTCACCCCTCAGGCCGGCTCATTGCGCAGGCCGTGCGTGAAGGCTGTGGGAAGAAAGCTTGATCGGCGTCCGGTCACGCCGCAACGGTGACCTTCAAATTGATCACCACCGCCAGCCGAATTGACTTAGGCAGTGCCGCCAATGCGTCTTGAGTTGCGCCGGCCGTTAGCCACCGGACCGAGGCAAAAACGGATCCACGGACTCAGCTAACAGGGTCGCCAATTGGGCGGTGGCAGGCGTGGACTGCTTTTCGGGCGGCAGCGAGCCGACAGACTGGACCACCAGTCCAGTACCAGCGGCAATGGCAACTATCGCAATTGCAGCAAGATAGTTGATCCTCATGGCGATGGTTCCTCCATGGGCTTCCACAGAATAACTGGACACCCTCTGCATTGGTTCCAGAGCGCTGGTCTGACCCTGGCCCTGGAACACCTGCTTGCGCGTCGCCCGGATGGCCCCCTCGTCAATCCGGCCGAGCGCGGCATTCCGTCCGAACGGCGTCACGATCAGAAGTCAGGGAACGAAAGCTCTGGTAAAGACTTTAGAGACTTGAGACCGTCGCTCGCCGTTAACTTCACGGCGCATGTCGCGGATAGCCAAAGGTTCTATTGCAGGGCCCGCTGTTCTCAAAAACAAGCGCTCGCGCAGATAGCCAAAAGCGGCGGTCTCCGGTTCCGTTCAGAATTGCAGCAGTGCGCGCAAGCGGGAGATCGGGGTAGGCGCCGATGCTGGTGCTTTCTTACCCGAATGAGGCTTCGTTATGCGCGACCGACTTGACATAGACCCCAAACACAGCCGAGCAATCGTTCAAGAGATTGGGGAAAGATTACGCGCGCTCCTGAAAGAAGAGCCGGAACTCCCGGGGAGCCTTCGAACGCAACTCGACCGGCTCCGCGAATTTGAGGAGCAGTCACCATCGATCATTCCAGCGGCTGAGCACTGGGACAAGCGTCGCCGTTGAGACGCAGACGGCTCGGCCGAACATGGACGAGCAATGCCATCGGTGAAGGGCCGTGCGTCAAAAATTTTGAATGAGTACGGTGCGGCGCAATCCGAATTGATTGGCAAAGCCGTCGTGCTTACCGACGGAAAGGCCGGCACGGTCGAAAACGTTTGGCTCGACGAAATGCACGGGCTTCGGATTTCCATCAAAGGTCATGATGGAAGATGGCCGGTCTCAACCATCAAGCTTGTAGAGTCCTAGACCTCGCATCGGCTACGCGCATGCTCAGTCCCCCGCCCCGCGGGGCGCTTTACTCCGACGGCGGATTAATAGCCACGCCGCCCCTGAGCTATCCTTCAGTCGGCTCCTATAAGTAACGCTCCCTAGAGCTTGCCCGGTTTCATCTGATCGGGTCCGCCGAACAGATCGGCGACCCAGCGGCTTGACGGATGCGCGGCGCAGAAGGTCAGGATTGCGAGCGTGATCGGCACGCCGATGAAGGTGCCGAACAGGCCCCACAGGAATGTCCAGAGGAAGATCGCGAACAGCACCACCACAGGCGAGATCGACAACGTGCTGCCGGCCACCCGCGGCTCGATGTAGCTGCCGACGGCAAACTGAATGATGTTCAGGCAGACGAACACGCCGAGCACCGCCGGCCAGGTCTCGAACTGCGTCATCGCCAGCAGGGTCGGAAACAGCGTTGCGACGAACGGGCCGATGAACGGAATATAGTTGAGCACGAAGGCAATCACGCCCCACTCCAATGCGAACGGCAATCCTGCCACCCACGCAAATGCCCCGACCAACAAGCCGGTCACCGCGCTCATTTGGGTCCGCACCAGCAGGTACTTTCGGAATTTCGCCGCCGTCGCTGCGCTGCCATCCAGCAACACGCGCGTTGCGGTCTTGTTATCCAACCGTTCCACATTTCGCCTGATATTCTCGACCTCGAGAAGCCCGAGCATGACGTAAACCAGCACGATCACCCAGAAGGTGAGCGTGGTATTGACGCGGGTCGTGACCTGCTGCGTCGCGCGCAGCAGCCAGCCGACGTTGAAGTGTTCGGCCCAGAGCCCGGCGACCGAGATGCCATGGCCGTCCAGCCACTCCACCGTCGCCGAATAAAACGCCTGGTACCGCGGCAAATCGTTGACCAGCGACCGGCCAACACGGCCAAATCCCCAGGCCGCGAGCGAAGCAAAGCCGAGACAGACCGCAACCGTCGCAACGACCGTGATCGCCAGCGCGACAAGCTTCGGCATGAAGGACTGCAACCGTTTCTGGACCGGCCACACGATCGCGATGATGAACAGCGCCGCCGCAAGCGGCGCGAACACCTTGCTCAACTGAGCCAGCGCCGCCGTGACCAGCACCGCCGCGATGAGTCCCGTGGTGGTCTTTAGCCCGAAGCCCATGTTGGGTTCCTTCGACCTCTAGCCAACCCGAGATTGTCAGCCGCGCTGAACCGCGGCAAGAGCGACGACGCCCCCGCATGCAACCGTGATCGCGATCACGTACGACACCCCGGACCTGACTTAGCGTTCCGGCAGCCAATCTCGCAATGAAGTCCGCCTGAGGAGGCAGCCATGTCCCGTTTTAAGCCATTGCTACTGGGTGCCGGCCTGCTGGCAGGCCTGCTGAGCTTCGCCGGTGCGGCTTTCGCTGAAGCGCCGAACGTCGACATCCGCAACGGCATGCAAGGGCCGCTGACCGACCAGCGGGTCGCGCTGGTGATCGGCAATTCGAATTACCAGGCGGCGCCAAAACTCGCCAATCCCGGCAACGATGCGCAGTCGATCGCGCAGCTTCTGAACTCGGCGGGCTTCGAAGTCACCCAGGCGACCGACCTGACGCGCAGCGACATGGTCCGCGTGGTGCAGGACTTCTCCAACAAGGTCGCCGAGCGCGGCCCGGGCGCAGTCGCCATGATCTACTATGCCGGCCATGGCGTGCAGGTGGCTGGCGAGAACTATTTGCTGCCGGTCGACGCCAGAATCTCGGCGCCGTCCGATCTCGATGGCAACTCGCTTCGGCTGGTCGACGTGATGGGCACGCTGGAATCGATCCAGAGCCGGATGCGCATCGTCGTGCTCGACGCCTGCCGCAACAATCCCTTCCCGGAGGTCAACGACGCCGGGCGTGGCCTCGCCATCGTCGATGCGCCGCGAGGCTCGATCGTCGGTTACTCCACCGCGCCGGGAATGGAGGCGCAGGATGGCGATGGCAACCACAGCCCCTATACGAGGGCCTTCCTCAATATCGCACGTGAGCCCAATCTGCCGATCGAGCAATTGTTCAAGCGCGTCCGGCTCGAGGTGAACAACACCACCTCCGGCAAGCAAACGCCGTGGGAAAGCTCCTCGCTGACCTCCGACTTCTATTTCTTCGGCGATACCGCGGTCGCCGCAGGCCGCGCGCCGGATCGTCGCCCGATCATGCAGGTCGCGTCGAACCTGCCGTCGCGTTCGGCGCGCCAGGCTTACGATTACGTGCTATCGGAAGGCTCGCCCGAATATTATGAAGAGTTCATCCGCCTCTACCCGCACGATCCGCTGTGCGACCACATCCGCCTGCTGCTCGGCAACCTGCGGGTGGCGACGGCGTGGCACAAGGCTGTCATCGCCAACTCGCCGTTCGCCTACAAGACATTCTATGACAATTATTCGAGCAGTCCCTACGCCAAGTCCGCGCTGAAGCTGCAGACAGCGCCGAAGGCGGTGCCGCTGATGCACTTCACGCATCTGGCGAAGCAGTCGCCGGCGTTCAAGCCGGGCCACATCGGCAATGTGTCTAACCTCGGCATCTCCAAGGGCAATCTTGGCGGCAATTTCGGCGGCCACGGTCACTCGAAGATCGTCACGCTTCCCGCCAAGGGCATCAACCCTATCAATGGCGGCAACATGGGCAAGGCCCCCACCCTGCCTGGCAAGATCAAGCCGGGCTCTATCAACAACGGCGGCAATGCCGGCAAGATCGCTACCTCGCCCGGCAGGTTCAACCGCCAGGCGCGGTTCGCCAACAGGCCCATGATGACCTCCCGGCCCATGATGAAAACCGCGCCGCGCCATTTCAGCGGCGGCATGGGCGGCGGAAATTTCAACCGCTTCGCCGCAGGTCCGTCCCGCAGGTCGTTCGGTGGCGGCTCGTTTGGGGGTGGCTCGTTCGGCAGAATGGGCGGCGGCTTCAGGCGCTAACGCAAACAACCGCGTGCCATGAAAAATCCGGGCAGAGCGCAGGCTCTGCCCGGTTCCGCTTGAGTACCCTACTTGATATCGACCAGCCCGACCTGGTTCGTCAGGCTGTCAGCGATAACCGGATTGCCGTCCGGCGCAACGTCCATGTTGCGCACGATATCGCCGCCGCCGGGGATCGCCCAGCTCTGGAATTTCTCCGTCACCGGGTCGAACCGCACGATCGTGTTCGGCTTGGCGGCGGATTCGCTGTACCACACCGCCTTGTTGGTGAAGACGATGCCGTAGGGCTCCGACTTCGCGCCGCTCGGCGAAGGCCACTCCTTCACATCGCCCGTCGCCAGATCAAGCCGCCCGAGATAGCCGCGCGAAAAATCGGCATACCAGACCATGCCGTCGGGATCGATCGCAAGCCGCCGCGGCCGGGTGGCCGAATTCGGCAGCGCATATTCCTTGATCGCCATCGTCTGCGGATCGATGGTCGCGATCTTGTTGGTACCGAACTCGACCACGACGGGCACGCCCTGGGCATTGATCTTGAGGCCATAGGGCCGCGACTTCGGCGTCGGCGAGGTCACGAGCTTGATCGCGCCGGTGGCGGGATCGAGCCGCCCGATCATGTTCGCCTGCTGGACGGTGAACCAAAGCATTCCGCTCTGGTCGAAATTGAGCGTGTGGGGATCCTTTGCGCTGGCATCCGGCAGCGGGTATTCGGTGACGAGGCCGGTGGACGGATCGAGCTTGCCGATCAGTGCGGCGCTGTTGCCGGTGAACCAGATATTGCCGGTCTTGTCCTCGGCCAGCCCGTGCGGCCCTGTCAACGCCGACTTGAGCGTGTATTCCCGGATCGCGCCGGTCTTCGGGTCGAGCCGGCCGAGCTTGTTGGCGAGCTGTCCGGTCCACCAGATCGAACCGTCGCGCGCGGCAAGCGGATCGTGCGGACGCGAACCAAGCGTTGGAACGTCCCACATCCTGATCTCGGCCTTGACCGGGCCATCGATGATGGAAGCCGGCGGCCGCGATCGTTCGGGAAAGTTCTTGATGAGATAATCGGTCATGGCGCCCCACTCTTCCGCGGGGACGGGCGCATTCACGTTCTGCATCATGCGCACGACCGAGAGCCAGCCCTCCGCCGTATAGCCGACACGGATGCGGTTGATGTCGTGGCAGCCATCGCAGGTCGCAGCGAACCTTGCCTTGCTCGGGCCTTCCGGCCATTCCTTTGCGGTGTACTGGGCGTGAGCGGCGGGGGCGCCGAACACGATCGTCAGAGACAAGACAGTCAGCGCGGCCCGCATGCGATTCTCCCCGGAGCCCGGTTCGATCCAGGCCTCTCAAGAAACTTCGTTGCGCGCAGCCTCGCCGCGGCTGACGCATCCGTCAAGGCAGGCGCGTTCAATCGTTATTGAACGGCGGAAGCGCGCGGGTGTCCGCGCGCGACGATGCTGAAATTGTGGATGCCTGCGTCCCGGTCAGGCGACGAGCTTGGCGAACAGATCCGCATCGACATTGCCGCCAGACAGCACGATGACGACGTTCTTGCCTTTGGCGTCGATGCGTCCGGCCAGTAGCGCGGCGAGGCCGACGGCGCCGCCGGGCTCGACCACCAGCTTCAATTCGCGATAGGCGTAGGCAACCGCCGCGCCGACTTCCTCGTCGGACGCCGTCACGCCGTTCGCCAGCAGCTTGCTGTTGATCGAGAAGGTGAGTTCGCCCGGCATCGCCGCCATCAGCGCATCGCAGATGGTTCGGCCGGCGGCATGGTGGGCCTCGCGATGGCCGGCGCGCAGCGACAAGCCGTGATCGTCATAGTCCTTGGGCTCGGCGACGATCACCTGAGCTTGCGGAAATTTCGACTTCACCGCGGTCGCTACGCCGGCGATCAGCCCGCCGCCCGACGCCGGGGCCACTACGATATCAGGGCTGAGCCCGAGCGCCGCCATGTCCTCGGCGATCTCGCGGCCCGCGGTGCCCTGCCCCGCGATCACGAAGGGATCGTCATAGGGGCGGACCAGCGTCGCACCGCGCTTGCTGGCAATATCATTGGCGATGGCTTCGCGGTCTTCCTTGTCGCGGTCGTAGAGTACCACCTCGGCGCCGTAGCCCTTGGTACGCTCGCGCTTGGTGACCGGCGAATCCGCAGGCATCACGATAGTGGCCTGCATGTTGAGGATCTGCGCCGCCGCCGCCACGCCCTGGGCGTGATTTCCGGAAGAAAACGCGACGACCCCGCCGCCGCGCTTGTCCTGCGGGATCGAGGCCAATTTGTTGAAGGCGCCGCGGAACTTGAACGATCCGGTCCGCTGCAGCATTTCGGGCTTGAGAAAGACCTTGGTCCCGACACGCTCATTGAGAACGGGGAACGACAGGAGCGGTGTCCGCACCGCGAACGGGGCAACTACCCGCGCCGCCGCGTCGATATCTGCGGCACCGACCGGTGCCGTTGAGGCTTTTTCCGTCATGCACACTTTGTATCGTGCAAGCAGGCCGACGGGCAATACAGATTCAGGTGATCTCAGGCCGCGAAATGCGGGTCTTCCGCCACAAATTCGGCCGCCTCCCCCTCCGATTCGACGGGGCGAGAATTCATGGCATGCTCGATGAAAACCCGCGTGGAGGCCTGCCAGGTATGGGCGGCGGCGAATTCGACGCAATCTTCCCGCGAGATCTGCAGGGCCTCCAGGCACGCGGCCCGCAAATCCTCGCTCAGCACGCCAACCGGCGCCGAGCCGATCACGTCGCGCGGACCGGTGACGGGAAAGGCAGCGACCGGCAGGCCGCTGGCCAGCGCCTCCAGCAGCACCAGGCCGAACGTGTCGGTCCTGCTGGGAAAGACGAAAATGTCGGAGGCCGCATAGATTTCGGCCAGTTCCTCGCCGTGCCTTGCGCCGAGGAACACGGCATCAGGATATTTCCGCTCCAGCGCCATCCGGGCCGGTCCATCGCCGACGATGAGCTTGGTGCCGGGCAGATCGAGGTCGAGGAAGGCCTCAAGATTCTTCTCCACCGCGATCCGGCCGACGCAGAGATAGATCGGCATCGGCAGGCAGAGATCGGTGCTGCGCGGATGGAACAGCGAGGTGTCGACGCCGCGCGACCACAGCACCACGTTGCGAAAGCCGCGCATCCGCAGTTCGGCCGCCAGCGCGGGCGTTGCCGCCATCACCGCCCGGCTCGGCCGATGAAACCACCGCAGCGCCTTCCACACCCATGATTCGGGGATCGGCGAGCGCGCCGAGACATATTCGGGAAACCGGGTGTGAAAGCTCGTGGTGAACGGCAAGCCATGCTTGCGGCAATAGCGCCGCACCAGAAGGCCGATCGGGCCCTCGGTCGCGATATGAATGCTGTCGGGCTGTGCCGCTTTGATCAGTCGCGCGATTTTTGCCGGATGCGGCAGGGCCAGCCGCAAGTCGGGATAGCTCGGCATCGCAAAGGTGCGAAACGATTGCGGCGTCAGAAAGCTCACCTCGACGCCAAGCCCCTTGGCCGCATCCGCCATTGCAGTCAGCGTCCGCACCACCCCGTTGACCTGGGGATGCCACGCATCGGTTGCGACCAGGATATGCGTCATGCGGCGCGCGCCGCGACGCGGGGAACCGGCGCCGCCCTTCGCACCGGATCGGTCCAGGTGATGATCTCGAAGCTTCCGTCCTCGTGCTCGGCGAGCGCGGTGCAGCTCTCGACCCAGTCGCCGCAATTCATGTAGCGGATGCCGTGCTCGTCGCGGATGGTGGCGTAGTGGATATGGCCGCAGATCACGCCGTCGGCGCCGTGCCGCCGCGCTTCGCCGGCCAGCGTCTTTTCGAATGCACCAATGTAATTGACGGCGTTCTTGACCTTCAGCTTCGCCCATTGCGACAGCGACCAGTAGGGCACGCCGAACATCCGCCGGAAGAAGTTGACGAGGCGGTTCATCTGGATGGCGAAGTCGTAGGCCTTGTCGCCGAGATGGGCGAGCCAGCGCGCGTTCTGCACCACGAGATCGAAGATGTCGCCGTGGATGACGAGGTAGCGCTTGCCGTCGGCGCCCTCGTGAATGGTGTTTTCCACCACATCGATGCCGCCGAAATGCGTGCCGTAATAGTTGCGCAGGAACTCGTCGTGATTGCCCGGCACGTAAATGACCTTGGCGCCCTTACGCGCCTTGCGCAGCATCTTCTGCACGAAGTCGTTGTGCGATTGCGGCCAGTACCAGCTCGACTTAAGCGCCCAGCCATCGACGATATCGCCGACCAGATAGATGGTGTCGGCGTCGTGTGTCTTAAGAAAATCCAGCAATCGATCGGCTTGCGAACCGCGGGCTCCGAGATGGACATCGGAGATGAACAAGGTACGAAAGCGCCGTTCCGGGCTCTCTTCACTCAAGGCGTCACTACCCATGCCTGTCCCCTGACAGATTTCTGTGACAGGGCGATGACTAGTTCACGCGACCCATAGCCCCACGAGAATCAATGTCGCGCCCCGCCCCTCGCGGATAGCAGCGCGATGCGACAGGCAAGCGACGTATCGTTAGATTCACGGAAACCCACATTGCGACGTGGACGGTGCGACCCATACAAGGCTGTCGTAACCCGCCTGCGTGAAGAAGCTGTAGTCATCAGAGCGGCCTTGGACGCCGCCAACGTGCCGACCGTACCGCCGGCCCGCGCGCGGTTTTCGATCAGCACGCGCTTCGAGCTGGGCTGCGAGCGGGTGGGCAAATGCATCCGCCAGCCGCAAACGGCACCACCGCTTGTCCGGCCATGACTAGGCCGAATTCGCGGCGATGGACATGCCCGCCAGAGCCGTCTGCATGGCGTAGCGCAGGCTTTTCTGTTTCACGGCGTTCTCTCCCGAATATTGCAAGACAGCCTCGGCGCGTTGGTCGTGCATTTTCTTGCGAATGGTCCAGCAAAGTGTGCGATCCGGACAAGGGACGGCAGCCGGGGGCGTGTGGTCGCTCCCCTAGGCATCGGCGACGGACATGGCCTCGGCGACGGACGGCATTCGTGGTACCCTCAAATCACGAGGTCAACTCGACACGCCGACAAAGCGCGGGAAGGGCCATGGAGAACCACCGCTTCGCGGTCACCCTAATGGCCCTGCAGGGAGTTTTGTTCGCGATCGAGACCGCCATGATCCATCACATTGGGCAGCTTGCTAACGTGATGCAGCTCTCGTTGCTGCGCAGTACCGCTTGCCTAGCTGTTGTTGCGGTCCTGGCACGGAATATCGGGTGGTCGATATTCAGGACAGAACAGCTACCCTTACAGATCCTGCGTGGATTCCTGTCAGTTACCTACGCGTGGGTCATGATGTATTCTTACAGCAGATTGCCATTTGCCGACGCTACCGCGATCTCCTACACTCAGACGGCTTATATTACGGTTTTCTCCGTACTCATCCTGCATGAGAAGGTAACCTGGCTGAACTGGAGTGCGGTCGCCCTTGGCATCATCGGCGCCGCCCTACTCGTCAAACCCGCGTTCCTCAGTTGGAATCTCGTCTATCTGGTCGCCTTGTTTGGCNACCAGCCTGAACGGCCTATCGTTCGTCCTCAACAAATATTCGCAGCGGCGAG
>NZ_LLYB01000079.1:19431-21717 GCF_001440475.1 Bradyrhizobium lablabi
GCGATTCCGAATTGACCACCATGCTGTACTCCAACGTCGTGCCGGTCGCATGCAATCTGCCCGTTCTGGCAATCACAAGCTTACCTAGCCCTGAGGTCTGGCCTTGGCTCTCCGGCGTATCGTTGTTTGGCCCGATCGGCGTATATCTCGGGATAGTCGCGGTAAGATATGCCAATGCCTCGACGCTTGGCCCGTACACTCTCCTCCGCCTTGTAATTGGGGTCGCCGGAGGCGTTGTCGTTTTCCACGAGATACCGGATTTCTTGAGTGTCCTCGGCGCGGCCATCATCCTCGCGAGTTGCATGATGGCCGTGACTACCCCCTCAGTGTGGTCGGCGATACTTAGCGCGGAGCGATGGAAGCGAAGCAGACCGGGAATGTAGCGGCCACTGCCTTGGGCATTCAACCTCATGCAGCAATTGGATCCGTTTCCGCCGCGCTGGCGCAGTGCCGCAACACCTTATTTCACGAGAGAATCGCTGCGTTTTCGCCGCCGTCGCACGCTCGCCGCATGGAGCCCAAGTGGGCGATTGTCCAAGAGATTTGGTTCAACAACCGTCCGCCGGTAAGCACCCCATTCCTGGTCCGTCCAAGCATCAAATTCTCTTACCAGTCGAACATCATCAAGTACCCGATTGCTATAATGCTCTCGCAGAACTGGCGTGACTTGAAGTAGCGGAATCTCCGGCCTGATAAAGATCGGTGTGTCGGTCTTGTTCAGACGAAGATTGATGAACAATGGGCCAAACCACGAATCCGTTTCGATTATACCCTCGTAACACTCAAATCCTTGCTGCCGAGCAAGATTAGCGGGCGGCCTGACAAGCGCACTCCAACCGGGTCGCGTATGCACTATCCACCCGCTCCAGACTTGGACTATGCCGGGCTCGATAGAAGCCGTCAGAAACGGTGGTGCATATACCCCACAGTCGCCGGGCGCAGTTTTGGCAAAATACGCCGCGAAGTCAGGAAACTGAGCGACCTTTAGCGGATACCATGTGTCATCCTCTTCATAAGTCCAGACGACACCTGTTCCTCCATCCCACATTAGAGCGAACCCTATTGGGGGAAACACCCACCAACCGTTGGCGGTCGCTGAGGTCAAGGGATCGCAATATCTGGCCCCTCGCATTGGCAACAAACCACCGGCGGCCCGATCCGCGCGACACGGATCGGGTGCTTCCGGGATGAGCCGAAAAAAACTGACGATCGGTTCAGCGTGTTGCATCGATTTTTCGCACAAAGGCTGTGGCTTTGGGCCGATTAGCTTCGCGTCATTCCAACGGCTTGATTTTCGCCTGTGCGACTTCTGCGTCCTCGGAAGCCTGTAACTTGCTCTTGCGCGGCTTTAGGCAATCAATGCCGCCACCTTCCCCGATCTTCACCTTGCCCGCGTCAGCCGTCCTAGAAGTAGGCAACTTGATCTTGATCATGCTCTTCCTCCAAAGGTTGCATATGCTGAGGTTAATAAGACTGCCGGTTTCGGCTGCCGTCCGGTTCCACCGAACTGCCAGGCAATGCTGAACAAGTATGGTTAACGAACGCTTAAGGGCCGCTAGGCCCGCGGCGGATGAATCAGGCCATCGTCATCAGCGCGAAAGCCGGGACGTAACCGGGCGCCCCTCGGTCGCATCATGCTCCGGATCGCTTTCAGTAATACCGGTGAAAGTGGTGCACCGGACCGTGGCCATGTCCAACGCTGAACCGGTCTGCCGCTGCAATCGCGGCGGTCACCCACGCCTTGGCGTTGCGCACGGCGGCCCCCATGCCCTCACCCCTCGCGAGCCCTGCCGCAATCGCCGACGACAATGAGCAGCCGGTGCCGTGGGTGTTCTTCGTCGCCACGCGCGGCGCGGCCAGNCGCGATCGCACCATTCGCGCCGATCAGATAGTCGATGCTCTCGGCNACCCTCCCGGTGGCCGCCCTTGATCAGCACGGCCTTGCACCCCAGCCCGAGCAGACGCTTGCCCTGTTGCTCGACCATGGCTTCGTCCGTCGCCACGGCTTCATCGAGCAGCACCGCAGCCTCCGGCAGGTTGGGCGTGATCACCGACACCAACGGAATGAGTTTGGTTCGCAATGCCTCGACCGCTTCCACAGCCAGCAACCGGTCGCCCGAGGTTGCGACCATCACGGGATCGAGTACGACGTGCTTCGGCGACCAGCGTGTGAGGCCGGCGACGATGGCATCGATCACCGGCGGACGCGCCACCATGCCGATCTTGACCGCCCCCACCGCAAGATCGGAGAACACCGCGTCGATCTGCGCGGTGACGAATTCCGCC
>NZ_LLYB01000079.1:21723-21874 GCF_001440475.1 Bradyrhizobium lablabi
CCGCTGACGCCCTGGGTGTTCTGCGCCGTCAGCGCGGTGATCACGGAAGCGCCGTAGACGCCGAGCGCGGCGAACGTCTTCAGGTCGGCCTGGATGCCGACTCCCCCTGAGGAATCCGATCCGGCAATGGTCAAGGCGATCGGCGTTGTCA
>NZ_LLYB01000079.1:21918-22247 GCF_001440475.1 Bradyrhizobium lablabi
AGCAACTTGGCTTGTCAATGCGGCAAGAACGGCGCGATACGCACGCTCGAAGTTTGGCGTCATTTCAACCGGGACATCGGAGCCAGTCCGCAGCGTATCTGCTCGTTCGAGGCTTGCTTTCAGTAGTACCGGTGAAAGTGGTGCACCGGACCGTGGCCATGCCCGACGCTGAACCGGTCTGCTGCTGCAATCGCCGCGGTCACCCACGCCTTGGCGTTGCGCACGGCGGCCTCCATGCCCTCACCCCTCGCGAGCCCTGCCGCAATCGCCGAGGACAGTGAGCAGCCGGTGCCGTGGGTGTTCTTCGTCGCCACGCGCGGCGCGGCCAG
>NZ_LLYB01000080.1:0-216 GCF_001440475.1 Bradyrhizobium lablabi
TCGCGACGGCATCACGCTGGCGGCCACCGGCGCCCATGCCGGGCTGCGCGCGGCGGCGCGGCCGCTAGTTGCGCGCCTTGCGGCGACCGACGAGACTTTTGCCATCCGGTTGCGCGACATGCTGATGGCCGGCTTCTTCCGCGCCGAACCGGTCGAAGGTCATGCCGCCGACATGGTCACGCTTTTCGCCGAAGCCTTGCCGCAGGCGGCGGCCGC
>NZ_LLYB01000080.1:414-33805 GCF_001440475.1 Bradyrhizobium lablabi
CAGAATGCCGTACTGCTGGTCGAGAGCGAGTGGGACGATGTACGAGCGACCGCGGTGAACCGCCTCACCGCATGGCCCAGCGACGCGCTGCCGGCGGCGGCGCTGGCGGTCATGGCGGACTCGACCGTGCCGGCGGTGCAGGACGGCGCCCGCCTGCTGCTTCGGCGCAGCCTCGCCGACGGCGATGTCGCCGAGGTGCTGGGGCGCGTGCTGGAGCACCCTTCCGGCAGCTTTCACCTCTTCGTCACCGAGTTGATATCAGGCGACTCGCTGGCGGATGCGGCGATCTTCGCCAAATTCCTGACCCAGGCCCGCATCATCCTGATGCAGATCAACCGCGGCCGCATCGCCAAGGACCGGATCTTCATGGCACTGCGCCACGAAGCGCTGGCGCACAGGGACCGCGCTGCTGATATCGCGCAGCTGCTGTACGACTTCACACTCAGCGTGACCCTTCGCGACAAGGCGCCGGCGCTGATGATCCTGCGCGACATCGCCCGTGCCTGGCCGGACCTCACTCTGCCTGTCACCGTGGCTCGCGCCGGCCGCACGCCGTCGGGCGGTGACTCGCAAGCCAGCGGAAACGCCGCATGAATTTCGCCTATCGATTTCTCGGCAGCACCAGCGCCTCGTCGGACGCCGCCTCATCGTCGTTCGCCTTCGCGCCGGACACGCTGCGCCAGCCGACTTTCTTCACCGGCAAGGTCGCCCGCCATATCGCGTTCCGCGAGGCGATCTCGGCGCTGCATCATGTCGTCGTCTCGGACCTGCGCTTCAAGCCGCGCGACCGTACCGCCTACTTCGAGTGGCTGAAGCAGAACGAGGCCAGCTTCCTCGCCGAAGCGACGAAGCAGTCCGCGGCGCTCAAGCCGCGCATCGCGGAGTTGCAGGACCGCATCCGCGGCCTCGACCGCGAGCGCGATCGGCTGATGAAGCCGTTCTGGGCGGCGCGGCAGGCCTATTTCAACTACCTGTACAAACAGAACCGCGACGCATGGATCGTGCTCGATCCTGTCATCACCGTGCATCCGGACGAGATCTTCTTCGAGTGCTTCAGCCTCGACGAATCGAGCTACGGGCGGCTGTCATGCGACCACGACGTGTTCGAGGGCCTCGGCGAGATGGCATTCGGCACCACCAATATCGACTACAGCCACGCCCTCTACGACGAATTCCAGAAGATCCGCTCCTATCGCGACACCACGCTCACCATCGATCCCTCCGGGTTCGAGGTGCAGACCGGCGACGACCTCGACTTCCGCGAGGAGAAGATCGACCTGCCGGACAGCTGGGTGCGCGGCTTCCTGCAGGTGTCGAGCGCCATGACCCTGCCGGCACATGTGTTCGACCTGCATCCACTGGACATGGCCAACATTCTCACCCGCCTTGCGCAGAAGAAGGAAAAAGCCGGTCCGCGTTCGCTGCGCTTTGTGCTGAAGCCGGACGCGCCCGTGGAGGTGGTCATCGAGCCGTGGCACGACAGGCTCACTTTCCGCCGCTCGATCTATCGCGGCAAGGACCCCGCAGAGATCCGCATTTGGGGCCGGCGAAGGCTTGCGATCCTCGGGCGGGCGCTGCCGCTGGCGCGGTCGGTGCGGGTGCATCTGACCCAGAGCGGCCTGCCCTCGTTCTTCGTCGTCGATTTCGGCGGCCTTCGATTTACGCTCGGCCTGTCCGGCTGGACCGCGAACGACTGGTCGTCCGCCGGGCAATTCGACCTGCTCGCGCCACGCCACAAGGTCGACACCGACACCGCCCAGCGCGTTTTCGCGGCGCTCGGCAAATCGCACGCGGCGACCGCCGCCGAACTGGCACAGTGGACCGGCGTCGACCAGGCGCTGGTGCATGCGGCGCTCACCGCCTACACCCAGGCCGGACGGGTCATGTTCGACCTCGACAAGTCGCTCTACCGCCTGCGCGAACTGACGCGCGAGCCGTTGTCGCCGGCTCAATTGCGCTTCGCGAGCCCGCAGGAGGAGAAGGCCGACCGCCTGATCAACGCCAACCTCGTGACGATCGGTAACATCGATCGCAACCAGGGCGTTCGCGCCATCAACGGCCGGGTGCTCGACAATGCCCGCACCGAGCAAGTGAACCTCGTCATCGACGACGACGACCGCCTCGTCGAGGCGCGCTGCAGCTGTCATTTCTACGGCCATAACAAGATGGCGCGCGGCCCGTGCGAGCACATGCTGGCGCTGCGCCGGATCTTCCATGCGCAAGTCGAGGGCGTCGCCCAGGATGGACACGCCACATGAGTGACATGAAGGCCGCCATCAGACCCGGCTTGCACCGGAGACGACAATTCGCGTATCACAGTAATCGGAAGGGCGCGGGCCGGTCAGGACCTTGCAACCCGGGCGGCGTATCGCCGTCCTTGCACCATGACCATGCATGCGTCACTGGCCCGATCTTCACTGGGCCGGGGCAGTCCACCCATACGCAATCGCAGAATGGGTTCTTTGAACCCAATTGCGTATGGGTGGACGCCCCGGCGTCGAGTGGATCGATCCAGTTCTTGGATGAGACGAAGGCTATCCGGCCCGCGCCCTTTCCGATCTCCCTCAGCATAACCTCCGTCACGTTCCTGACCGGAGGGCTGGCCGCGTGACCGAGACCGTTTCGCCCGGCACGCTGACGCGCCAGGAACTCTACGATCGTATCCGCCAGTCGTCGAAGGACGAGGTCATCCTCGAGGAGATGATCCGCCTCGGCTTTTGGCCCGACGGCGAAGACGAGCCGGCGCCGGCCGCGGACACGATCCGCGCGCGCGGAGAAGCGATGCGCGAGCTCAGCGAATTGCAGCGCCAGCACGCCGCCCTCGGCGATCCCGTGCGCGCGCTGAAGGAAATGCACAAGCGCCGCAAGGCCGAAGCGATGGCGCGGCGGCAGGAGACCAAGCGCCGCAACGCCGAGGCGCGACAGACGCGGGCGTTTGCATGGTTTGAACGCCGCAAGCGCGATGTGCTCTACCTCGGCGAAGACGTCTCGCCTGGCCTTCACAGCCGCACGACCACCATTCCGTTGCACGACGGCTTTCCGCCGCTCGCCGATGCCAAGGCGCTGGCCGACGCGATGGGCATACCGCTGGGCGAGCTGCGCTTCCTCGCATTCAACAGGAAGGTCGCGTCGGTCAATCACTATCAGCGCTTCACGATCCCCAAGAAGAGCGGTGGCGAGCGGTTGATCTCGGCGCCGATGCCGCGCCTCAAGCGCGCGCAGTATTGGGTTCTGGACAACATCCTCGCACGCGCGCCGCTGCATGATGCCGCGCACGGCTTTGCGCCTGAGCGCTCGATCCTGACCAATGCGCGCAACCATGTCGGCCGCGACGTGGTGATCAATCTCGACCTCAAGGATTTCTTCCCGACCCTGACCTACGCCCGCGTCAAGGGTCTGTTCGAGGCGCTGGGCTATGCGGAAGCGGTCGCAATCCCGCTCGCGCTGTTGTGCACCGAGCCAATGGTCGATGAAGTGACGCTCGACGGCGAGCGCCACTTCATCGCCGACGGCCCGCGGCTGCTGCCGCAGGGCGCGCCGACGAGCCCGGCGATCACCAACCTGATCTGCCGCAGGCTCGACCGGCGCCTCATGGGGCTCGCCCGCACGCTCGGCTTTGTCTACAGCCGCTATGCCGACGATCTGACCTTCTCCGGCTCGGGCGAGGCGATAAAAAAGATCGGCACCTTGCTCAAGGCCGTGCACGGCATCGTCGAGGCCGAAGGGTTCACGATCCATCCGGACAAGACGCGCATCATGCGCAGGTCGACGCGCCAGGAGGTCACCGGCCTCACCGTCAACGAGGCCGTGGCCGTGCCGCGCGACCTGCTGCGCCGTTACCGCGCCGTGCTGCAGCAGGTCGAGCGCCACGGGCCGGCGGGTAAGCATTTCGGTCCCGGCAAGGACGTGATCCGGTCGCTGCTCGGCTTCGGCCATTTCGCCATGATGGTCGATCCGGAGAGTGGCACGCCATTGCTGCAGCGAGCGCAGCGCCTCGCCGCGCAGTACGCGCCCACCCGCTCCGAACGGCTTCCGACTCGCGCCGCATTCCGCAAGGCCGCGAGCGCCGGCCAGGCGCCGCCCGGTCGGCAGTGGAATCCCGCGGAGCGGCCACCGCCACCGCCGGACCCAGTGTTGGTTGCGCTGGCGCGACAGGAGGAAAAGAAACGGGCCGCACAGGCACGCACCGCAACGCCCGGCATGTCACGTCCGCCCAACGTACCCCCGTCACCGTGGGGCACGCCGCGCGCAGCCGGCCCGCAGGCGGCTCCCCCGGCGGGACCGGCGACGGCACCCCAAACGACACAGCCGTGGTACGTCACGGCGCTGGTGATCCTGCTGGCGGTGATCCTCGGGCTCGCGATCAGGCCTGGCGGCGCCGTGATTGCCGGCGTGATGCTGTCTTTCTACTTCTGGCGATGGTGGAAGCGCTGAACCACTGTCCGATCTAACCCAACCCGAGAAAGACCTCTTTTCACCGGCACATTCCTTTCGGGGACTGCGCAGCCCTGCCGGTCAGTTCAACCGGTTATCTCGCCATGGCGCGCCCGCTTTGGGTAATTGCGGACACCGGAGTTGTGGCACGATTGGCCTATAGATTGATTTGTCTCAAGACTGTATCCGAAACGCGGGCCCACCTTGCATTCGGAAGGCAGCGATACGTCCAGACGATCGAGAGGTGGAGCATGTACCGGCATATTCTCATTCCGACAGATGGGTCGGAGCTGGCAGAGCGCGGGGTGACGCACGGGTTGGCGCTGGCGAAATCCGTTGGAGCCAAGGTATCTGTAATCTACGTCGTGGAACCACTTCTTGCAGTGACAGGCGACTTTGCGAGCGTGTTGGATCACGCGGCAAATGCGGCCAAGGAGGCCGGTGTTTCCTGCGAGACAATTCAAGTGGAGAATGTGCAACCCTATCAAGCCATCATTGCAGCGGCCGAGGACAGAGGCTGCAATCTCATCGTCATGTCATGGCACGGGCGCAGCGGACTTTCCACGCTTCTAATCGGTAGTGTGACAAACAAAGTGCTGGCCTACGCGAAAACGCCTGTACTGGTTTGCCGGTGAATGTGCAGATCGCAAGCCAACCCCGACGGAAGAGCGTGCCCGACGACAGCCTGCCGAAGGTGCTCGCCGCTTGGCGGAAGATTACCGCTGCTCCTGTGTCACTCACGGGAGCAAGCAGGTTAACTGAACATTGTGGCCGAGCGCGGATAGATGGCAGTGAACCGCGCTACTGGTTGAGAGCCGATCGTCGTCAGAAGCAGCAGGACGGGATTTGTCCGCGCCGGCCCGACAGCATCCCAGCTTGCCGGCTCGATCTTCAGCCCGCCTTCGCCTTCACGTATCGACCTGGGGCGGATTCGCCCGGAGGATAGAGGTTGCTACCGAGCTGCGTGCGCGCCGGCAGTTGCTCTTCCGCCTGCGGCTTGAGCCAGCCGATCCAATCGTTCCACCAGCTGCCCGGCTTTTCATCCGCGCCGGCCAGCCAGGCGGCCGGCTCTTCGCATCGCTCGTCGGATACCCAATAGCTGCGCTTGTTCTTCGACGCGGGGTTGATGACGCCGGCAATATGCCCACTCGCGCCAAGAACAAAACGAGTGTCGCCGCCGAACAGGCCCGTCGTGCGATAGGCGGACCGCCATGGCACGATGTGGTCCTCGACCGTCGCGAGAACGTAGGCGGGCAGATCGACCCGCCCCAGATCGACTGACGTACCGCACATCGTCAATCTGTTCGGCTCGCGGAGATTGTTCTCCAGGTACATGTTCCTGATATACCAGCAGTACATCGGCCCCGGCAGATTGGTCACGTCAGCATTCCAGAACAGAAGATCGAAACGTTCGGGCGGCTTTCCTTTCAAATAATGATCGACCACGTTCGGCCATATCAGTTCCTTCGAACGCAGGGTCTGGAACACGAAGCCGAGTTCGGCACCGCGATAGATGCCCCCCTTCCCGATCGTCAGCTCGCGTTGGAGCACGCTCTCTTCGTCCACGAACACGCCGAGATCACCCGGCTCCCGAAAATCGAGCATGGTCGTCAACAGCGTCACGCTTGCGACCGACTCGTCGCCGCGCGTCCGCAAGATCGCGAGCGCGGACGACAGGATGGTCCCCCCGACGCACCAGCCGACGGCGTTGACCTTGTCGGCGCCTGAAATCGATCGGGTGATTTCAATGGCGCGCATCGCACCATGCTCGACATAGTCATCCCATCCGAAGTGACCGCAAGACTCTTCCGGATTGCGCCAGGACACCACGAAGACCGTCATGCCGTGCTCAACCGCAAACCGGACAAAGGAATTGGCAGGCTGGAGATCGAGAATGTAGAACTTGTTGATGCAGGGCGGCACGATCAGCAGAGGCCGAACGGCCACCTGCTCCGTCGCCGGTTCATATTGAATAAGCTGAAACAGATCGTTTTCGAACACGACCGCGCCCTTCGATGCAGCGACGTCCTTTCCGACCTCGAATGCGCCCTCGTCCGTGATCGTCAGGCTGCCTCTGCCCAGGTCTGCCATCAGGTTGTCCAGGCCAGCCTTGAGACTTTGACCTTCGCTGTCGGTTGCCATCTTGATCGCATCGGGATTGGTAGCGACAAAATTGGTCGGGCTCATCGCCTCGACCAGCTGGCGCGTGAAGAAACGCAGGCGGTGCTTTTCCTTCTCGTCCAGATCGAGGGCTTCGACAAAGTCGACACAGTAGCGCGAGTTCAGCAGGTAGTACTGCTTCAATATGCTGTAGAGCGAATTTTCCCGCCAATCAGCGCCATTGAACCGGCGATCGCCGCGCGGGGTTTCGATGCCCCCTTCGCTCTGCCCGCCTGCCGCCGATTTGATGATGTGTTCTGAAAGCTGATACAAACCCTTCAGATAGTCGGCCTGCAATTCGGCGATGCGTCCCGACGCCCCCAGAGGCGAGCTGACCGCGGCGTCGTCACGCTCGCCATTCGCTGTGCCACCCAGCGATCGCCACAGGCTCGCGCCCGCCTTCATGAATCCATCGACAAACTCGTCCGGCATGTTGAATGGCCGATTCATCCGATATCCCTCACTCAGCAAAATAAGATGATGTGTTGCGTTTCCTTGTTCCGGGCAGCTTCTATTTGGCTCCCTTCAGGCTCCGGAGCGGACGGCTGAGCCTTCGCGTATTCCATCGACGTTCACAGCAAGACGTTTGATCTTGTCGTACAAAGTTTGCTTCGGGATACCCAACAGCGCAGCGGTTGCCTGGACGTCGCCCTGCTTGCGCCGAAGCGCGTCCTCGATGATCGACCGCTCGATGTTTTCGAGTTGTCGAGGCAACGACGGATCCGACGCGCCAAGGCCGGACTTGTTGATCGCCTTGCCATCGAGAACGCCAAGCACGAAGCGGTCGGCGACGTTGCGAAGCTCGCGTACGTTTCCCGGCCACGAATAGGCCAGCAGGTGGGACGTCGTCTGCTCGTCCAATATCGGCGCATCACGCTCGAAGCGTCTCGCGGCATCCAGCGTGAAGTGCTCGAACAGCAGCGGAATGTCCTCGCGGCGTTCGCGAAGCGGCGGCAGCTCAATGAATGCTACGCCGAGGCGATAATAGAGATCGGCGCGAAACAGCTTCTTTTCGCTCAGCTCCAACAAATTCGTTTTGCTCGCCGCGACGACCCGGCAATCCACCGAGATCGGCTTGTTGGTTCCGACCCGCTCAATCGACCGATCCTGCAGCGACCGCAGCAACTTCACCTGCACGCTCAGCGGCATGCTCTCGATTTCGTCGAGGAACAGCGTTCCGCCATTCGCATATTCGATCTTGCCGACACGCTGACGGGTGGCGCCGGTGAATGCCCCAACTTCGTGGCCGAACAGTTCGCTCTCGACCAGCGACTCAGGCAGGCCGCCGCAGTTCACTGCGACATAATTGCCGGCGCGTCGGCCGCTGTGATTGTGGAGACAACGCGCGACAACATCCTTGCCGGTTCCGGTTTCGCCATAGATGGTGACGTCGACATTGGTCGCGGCCAATGTGGATACGAGCCGGCGCACTTCCTGGATCTGCGGCGATCGGCCGAGCAGGCTCGCTTCGATCCCCTGCCGGTCCGCCAGCGCAGATCGCAGCGAACGCACCTCTAGGGTCAGCCGCCTCTTCTCTACCGCCCTGCGCACCACCGAGATCAGCTGTTCCGAGGAACACGGCTTCTCGATGAAATCGTAGGCGCCGCCGCGCATCGCGTGCACCGCCATCGAAATATCGCCATGCCCGGTGATCAGGATCACCGGCAGATCCTGATCTAGCCCACGCAGATCGGCTTGCCACTCAAGGCCGCTCTTGCCGCGCAGACGTACGTCGCACACAACGACAAAGGGCATGTCGGGGCGCACGGATACGTTGGCGGCTTCGACCGACGCAAATCCCGAGACCGAAAAGCCGGCAAGTTCGAGCGCCTGGACGCCACCGATCCGGACATCCTCGTCGTCCTCGACGTAGATCACGCCAATTGATTGGTCATCGCCCATGCGAAGCCGCCTCTGCTATGTCAGCCAACGGAAGGACCACAACGAACTCGGCGCCGACCGGCGCAAGGTTTCGCGCGCGCAATTCGCCGCCGAAGGAGCGCGCGATGTGATTGGAGAGCATGAGACCAAGGCCTAGCCCCTTGCCTGCGGGTTTGGTCGTCACAAACGGCTCGAAGATGCGCTGCAGGACATCGGGCGCAATCGGTGGGCCGCTGTTGCTGATGGTGATGAGACAGCGACCGCCATGTCCTTCATCCCTGGCAGCCCGGATCAAGATCGACTTCTTCCCGGCGCCCTCTACGGCGTCCAGAGCATTCCCCACAATGTTACCTAACAGCTGTTCCAGCCGCGTCTGGTCGGCCACCACGCAAAGGTTCGCGTCAATCTCGGTCGAGACGTCGACGGCACCATCCTTGACGCGCGCGGCGAGTATCTTGAGTGATTCGGCGACGGCCTGTTCGACGGAAACCGCATCCAGCGGGCTGTTCGACTTGTAGGCAAAGACCCGCAACTGGCTGGTCAACCGCCCCAGCCGGCGCACCAGTTCGCCAATTCGGATGAGATTTCCGCGCGCATCGCCAATCGAGCCGCGATCGACCAACAGGATCGCATTGTCGGATGCGGTCTGCAGGGCCGCCAGCGGCTGGTTCAGTTCGTGGACGATGCCGGCCGACATCTGACCGAGCGCGGCCAGCTTGCCGGCATGGACCAGTTCATCCTGGGTCGCCCGCAGCTCGGCGGTTCGTTCCTGCACCCTGGTCTCGAGCATGTCGTTCGCCGCCTGCAACGCGGCCTGGTTGGCCAGCCGTTGCTTGATCGCTCTGCGACGCTGCAGCACGAGACCAAGCGCGAGCAAGGCAGCAAGGGATGCGAGACCCGACATCGCGCCAATGATGAGCGCGGTTTGTCGCACCGGCGCCTCGTCGTCGAGAAGGACAAGCTTCCAGAGGCCCCGGTTGATCGGAAGCTCGCTGATCCGGTAGGCAGTTCCGCTTTCGGTGCTGACACGTGCAGCGCCGCCGCTGGACTGAGCGACGACGGTCCATCCGAGCGGCCTCAGCTCGTGGTTTCCGTAAGGCTTGAAGCGCGCAATGTCATCGCGCATTTCACGCGACAGCGGTGCCATCGGGCGATAGCGCCACTCGTCGCGGGAGGCGAGGATCGCGACCTGACGCTCGTCGACGAGAACAACGTCACCTTCGGTATCACGCCAGGCGCGCTCGAACGAATCCAGATTGACCTTGACGACAGCGATACCTTTTGTCACTCCACCGTCCTTCAGGGCGTAGGACAGATAATAGCCGGCGCGCGCACTGGTGATGCCGACACCGAAGAACGCGCCTCGACCGCTCGCGAGCGCCTTGCTCACATAGGGGCGATACGACAGATTTCGACCGACCGGTGTGCCCGGGTCCTCGAAATCGGCAGCGGCCAACGCTTCGCCGGAGACGCTGAGGACATAGAGGTTATCGGCACCGGCAAGCAGATTGATCGACTTCAGATACAGGCTGACCGATTGCTGCAGCGCGCCATCGCTGGGATCACCGAGCAGCCGGAAAACGCTCGGAGACGTCTCGAGCAACGACGGCAAATATTCAAATCGGGAGAGATGGCCGTCGAGCCTGGCTGCTTCCACCGCAAGCCGCTGCTGAGCTGCAACGTGCAAATGGTCCAGTCCGCGGTGGAAAGCCACGGCATATCCGATCCACGAAGCGGCAGCGACCAGGGCAAGAGCGGCTGTTCCGCGAACAAGCCAACGCAGGGAGTTGGACGCCATCGAACTGACTTCGGGCCTCCGCTTTATGTTCACCAGGAATGGAAGCTCCGCCATCCCAGGGACCAGGACAAACCGCGGAGCGTCGGCCATGACAGACGACAACTCACGCATAGTCTAACTCTATGGTTTTGCCCCGGAATACGCGATAGGAAAATGCGGTATAGGCGACAATGACGGGCAGCGTGACGCAAACTCCGATCAGGATGACCTTGAGCGAATCTGGGCTGCTGGCGGCTTCCCATACCGTCAGCCTGTCGATCACCACGAAGGGGTAGATGCTGTAGCTGAGGCCGAGGAAGCTCAGGAAGAATACCAGCACAAGCAGCGCGAATGGCAGCCAGCACAGGCCGCCCCGCACGGTGGGCGAACCGAGCAGGACGCGCACCGTCACGAGCGCGATCCCGGCTGTAACCGGGATCGACGCCACCGCAATCATCGCCGGCAGGGTAAACCACCTCTCGCGAACCGTCTCGCTGATCCACGGTGTCGCCATCGAAATCAGGATCAGACCGAGGACCATGGGCGGCCAGGCAATCTTGCTCCATTCGACTGCCTTGTGCTGGAGCGCGCCATCCGTTTTCATCACCAGCCATGTGGCGCCAAGCAGCGCATAGGCCATCGGCAGCGCCACCGCGATGGCGCCGGCGAAGATCGGATAATTCCAGCCCTCGCCGAAGCCGCTGATGTACCGGCCGAGCATCCACCCCTGACACACTGACGCAAGCATTGAGCCTGCAATGAACAGACGATCCCACATCGCCTTGCGGTCGGCCTTTGCCTTGACCCTGAAATCAAAGGCCGCGCCGCGCAGGATCAGGCCGACCAGCATGAGCGCGGTCGGCAGGTACAGTTCAGACAGCACCAGTCCGTGCGCCTTGGGGAACGCCACCAGCAGAAGGCCGACGCCGAGGACCAGCCACGTTTCATTGGCATCCCAGAACGGACCGATGGACGCGACCATGGTATCCCGCTCTTCCGGCGTCGCCCGATGCATCAGCATGCCGACGCCGAGATCATATCCGTCGCTCACGACGTAGACGAGCAGCGACACCCCCATCAACCCGATGAAGATCAGCGGGAGCAGTTCGTCGAACGACATTGAAGTCATGCGAATTCCCCCCGGCGCTGATATTGCTGCGGCTCTCCTGCCGGGCTCACCGACACGTTCGCGTACGACTTCTTGTCGGCTGTCTCAGCCATGTATTTGAGCACGCCGACGTAGGCCACGAGCAGGGCCAGATAGACCGCGACATAGATGGCGAACGTCACAGCGATGCTCGACGACGGGACACGCGAAGCGACGTCGCTGGTTCGAATGAGGCCGGCAACGATGAAGGGCTGACGTCCGATCTCCGTGACGTACCATCCGGCAATGGTCGCAACCCAGCCGGCAAAGGTCATCCCGGCAAACAGCCAGAGCATTGGCCGCGGCATCCGGGCAAATTCCCGGCCATCGCGCCAATGCCTCCACAGGCCAACCCAGCTGACCAGCAGCATCAGGATGCCCATTCCCACCATGATCCGGAAACACCAGAACACCGCAAAGACCGGCGGATGAGCCGATGGAAACTCGTTCAGCCCCTTGAGCTCGCCGTCAGCGTCATGCCGAAGGATCAGGCTGGCGAGCTTCGGCACCGCCACCTCGAAATGGTTCGTTCTCGCCGCATCGTCCGGGATCGCGAACAGCAACAGCGACGCACCGCGCGTCGTTTCCCAAATACCTTCCATCGCCGCGATCTTCTGCGGCTGATACTGCAGCGTGTTGAGCCCGTGAAGATCACCCGCCATCATCTGCGCCGGCGCGGCCAGCGCGGCGAAAACCAACCCCGTGCGCAGCACGCGCGACGCGCTGTCCGTCGCGACGCCCTTCAGAAGTTGCCAGGCGCTGATCCCGATCAGCAGGAACGCACAGGTGAGCGCGGATGCGAGCACCATGTGAAGCAGACGATACGGGAAGGATGGATTGAAGATGATCTCGAGCCAGCTCCGCGCATGAAACTGGCCGTTGACGATTTCGTATCCCGCCGGCGTCTGCATCCATGAATTCAGGGCCAGGATCCAGAATGCGCTCATCAGCGTACCGAACGCGACGAGGAAGGTCGCGCCCAGGTGAACCATCTCGCCAACCCGGCGATGGCCGAACAGCATCACGCCGAGAAAGCCAGCTTCCAGGAAGAATGCGGTCAGCACCTCGTAACTGAGCAACGGGCCGGCGATATTCCCGACGCGCTCCATGTAGCCCGGCCAGTTGGTACCGAACTGGAAGCTCATGGTGACCCCGCTGACGACCCCAAGCGCGAATGTCAGGGCAAACACCTTGGTCCACAGGCGATAGGCGCGCAGCCAATCGAGCTTCTGCTGCGGGTCGGTTGCCCGCAGATGTTTCAGCCTGAAGAACAGCAGCACCCAGCCGAGCGCGATCGAGATCGACGGAAACAGGATGTGGAACGTGATGTTGGCGGCGAACTGCATGCGCGCAAGGAACACGGCGTCCATCAACCTTCCTCCAGGCCTCACGCGACACCTCCGGCGTGAATCAAATGCACGTCAATGCAGCTTCACATGCGGTTCGGTGCGCCGGGTGATCAGGCGGGCCAGCGTGTCGAGCGCAACCTTCACCGAACCATGCAGCGCGTGCTCGTGCATCTTGTAGAGCGACAGGTACATCATCCTTGCGAAGATACCTGCGAACACCAGGTTGCCGCCCACCAGGGCACCCATCATCGAGCCGACCGTGCTGAATTCGCCGAGCGACACCAGAGATCCGAAGTCCCTGTACTTGTAGTCCTTGATCGGCTCGCCCCGCAGATAGCGCGGAATCTGGGAATAGAGGTGCGAGGCCTGCTGGTGAGCCGCCTGGGCGCGTGGCGGTATGTTGCCGCGCTCGCCCCATGAGCAGGCCGAGCAGTCGCCGATGGCAAAGATGCCGTCGTCGCGCGTTGTCTGCAGCGTCGGCCGGACGACGAGCTGATTGATCCGGTTGGTTTCGAGACCGGCGATATCCTTCAGGAAATCGGGCGCCTTGATGCCGGCTGCCCATACGATCAATTCGGCGGGAATCGCGCGGCCGTCCGTCAGGCTCACATGGTCGGAGCCGATCTCCGAGACCTTGGCGCCGACAAGCACATTGACCCCCAACCTTGCGAGCAGCTTCTCCGTCTCCTTCGACACGCGTTCGGGCAGTGCGGGAAGCACCCGGTCGGCGGCTTCGATCAGCGTAATCCTGATGTCCTTCTGGGGATCGACCTGATCGAGGCCATATGCCACCACTTCACGTGTCGTCCTGTGGAGTTCGGCCGCCAGCTCGACGCCGGTGGCGCCGGCGCCGATGATTGCGACCTTCAACTGGTGCTCTCCCAGAGGCAACCATTGGGCATGCGCGCGGATGCAGGCATTGACCATTCGTTCGTGGAACCGCCGCGCATCCGCCTGCGATTCAAGCTTGATCGCATGGTCCACCACGCCAGGCGTGCCAAAGTCGTTGTTCTGGCTTCCGATGGCGATGACGAGGACGTCATAGTCGAAGCTCCGCTTCGGCGTGACCTCGCGACCTTCCGTATCGAAATACGGCGCCACGTGCACCTGGCGGCGATCCCGATCGATGCCGATCATGTCCCCGACCCGGTAGCGAAAGCCGTGCCAGTATGACTGGGCGAGATAATCGACCTCGTGAGCCGAGATATCCATGCTGCCGGCGGCAATTTCGTGCAGCTTCGGCTTCCACACATGCGTTCGGTTGCGCTCGATCAACGTGACGTCGAGCTTGCCCTTGCGCCCATATTTGTCGCCGAGGCGCGTCGCAAGCTCCAGTCCGCCGGCTCCGCCTCCGACGATTACAATCCGGGACTTTCCCAACTGCGGCTTACCCATGATGGCCTCGACCGATCGAATTCACTACCCGCCCGAACGCGCCTCCCGATCAGGCTCGATCGGAGACGGCGTCTGCGACCGCGACGGCCGCCATGTTCACGATCCGCCGCACAGTGGACGATGGCGTGAGAATGTGGGCCGGCTTTGCCGCTCCGAGCAGGATGCCGCCAACCGTCAGCCCCTGGCCCGCCGCCATCCGCAGCAGGTTGTAGGAGATGTTGGCGGCGTCGAGATTCGGCATCACCAGCACATTCGCCGGCCCCTCGAAATCGGAATCCGGAAGCTCATGGGCAAGCACGGACCGCGACAGTGCGGCGTCACCGCGCATCTCGCCTTCGACCGCCAGACCAGGGGATCGCTCGCGAATGATCGCCCGCGCCTCCCGCATCTTGTTGGCTTCCGGAGCCGCGGAGCTGCCGAAGCTCGAATGCGACAACAACGCCACCCGCGGCGTGATGCCGAACCGCCTGACCTCCGCCGCCGCCAGCAAGGCGATGTCGGCGACCTGCTCGGCCGTCGGATTAAGGTTGCAATGGGTGTCGCAGATGAACAGCTGATGCTGCTGGAGAATGAGCATCTGCATCACCGCCAGCGTCCGCACGCCGGCCCGGTTTCCGATCACGTTGCGGACGGCACTCAGATGGTCGGCTGTCCTTCCGATCACCCCGCACAGCATCGCGTCGCCGATTCCCCTCTCGAGAAGAAGCGAGGCGAGCACCGTCGCGTTGCTACGCGTCTCCGACAGGGCCAGCGCGGCTGACACGCCGTCACGCTTTCTTCGCGAGTGGTACACTTCCGCGCATTTGGCATAGATATCCGTATCATGCGGATCGATGATCTCGCAGTCCTCGCCTGGTCTCAGCCTGAGATCGAAGGACTTGATTCGATCCTCGATCGTCGACGGCCGGCCGACAAGCAGGGGTCTCGCAATCTTCTCGTCGACGACCACCTGTGCTGCGCGCAGCACGCGCTCGTCCTCGCCCTCCGCCAGAAGGAGAGATTTGCCGCTGCCCTTCGCCACAGAGAACACCGGCTGCATCGCGTTGCCGGAATGGTAGACGAACCGGCTCAGCTGCTGGCGATAAGCTTCCATATCGGCGATCGGACGCTTCGCAACACCGCTGTCGGCCGCGGCCTTGGCGACCGCCGGCGCGACGACCTCGATGAGACGCGGGTCGAGCGGCTTCGGAATGAGATATTCGCGGCCGAAGCGAAGCTTCTCTCCTTTGTACGCCGCAGCCACCACCTCGGGCACTTCCGTCATCGCCAGATCCGCCAGCGCACGCACTGTCGCAAGCTTCATTTCCTCGTTGATCGTCGTCGCGCCGCAGTCGAGCGCGCCCCTGAAGATGAACGGAAAGCACAGGACGTTGTTGATCTGGTTGGGGTAGTCCGACCGTCCCGTGCCGATGATCGCGTCGGGGCGAACCGCCAGCGCGTCTTCCGGCATGATTTCCGGGATCGGGTTGGCCATGGCGAAGATCAGGGGATCTCGCGCCATCTTCTTGACCATGTCTTGTGTCAGCACATTGCCGGCCGACAAGCCGAGAAAGATATCCGCGTCCTGGATGATGTCGTCCAGCTTTCGCGCATCCGTTCTCACCGCATAGCGCGCCTTGTTGTCATCCATGCCCTCGGTGCGGCCCGCATAGACGACGCCTTTTGCGTCGGTCACGATGATGCGATCGTGCCGCAGCCCAAGACTGACGATGAGATCAAGACAGGCCAAAGCAGCCGCGCCGGCGCCGGAGCAGACCAGCTTGACGTCGGCAATGTCCTTCTTGACCAGCTTCAGGCCGTTCAGGATTGCCGCCGCGGCGATGATCGCGGTGCCATGTTGGTCATCGTGAAACACCGGAATCTTCATTCGGGCGCGAAGCTTCTGTTCGATGTAGAAGCATTCCGGCGCCTTGATGTCCTCCAGGTTGATGCCGCCGAAGGTCGGTTCCATCCTAGCGATGGTTTCGATCAAGGCATCAGGGTCTTCCTCGGCGAGCTCGATGTCGAACACGTCGATGCCGGCGAACTTCTTGAACAGGCACGCCTTGCCCTCCATCACCGGCTTGCCGGCCAGCGCGCCGATATTGCCAAGGCCAAGCACGGCGGTGCCGTTGGTGACGACAGCCACGAGATTGCTGCGTGCGGTCAGCTCATCGGCCTGCAACGGGTCCTTGGCGATGACCAGGCAGGGCTCCGCCACGCCCGGCGAATACGCCAGCGACAAATCGCGCTGGGTTGCCATGGCCGTGGTCGGCACCACGGAAATCTTTCCCGGCCTCGGCAGGCGGTGATATTCAAGTGCGGCTTCCCTCAGATCCTGGTCCATCGTATTCCCCGATTTTGCTTCTTTGTTCGGGAGGCGTATGCAATCGCCCCTCTCCTGCTTTATGCGGTCGGCCGGCCTCAGGCACTTCCTTTGCGCGTCCGCATGCTCGCCATTCCGTCCTCGAAACGCCGGCGCAATATTTCGATCGTTTGCTTCTGCGACTCGGTCGACGCCTCGACGAGCTCGCGCATGTTGGCGATTGCCTTTTCGAACCCCTGCCTGGCGATTTCAGCTCGCCGTCCCGCGGCCGTTTCGATGCGCGCCTCGGCGGCGATCGCCTTCATGGTTTCCTGGAAGACCTCGGCCTGTCGCGTCATCAGGCTTTGCCAGCTTTCATACGCCGAACGGTTTACCTCGATCAGCGCATCGATGTTCTTCTTCTCCATATCGATCAATGACGTCCTATCGACGCCGCTGATCTGGCAGGCTTCGATGAGTTTGGCGAAGTCGAACCCGGAAAAACCCCAGTCAGCTGCGCTTGATTTCGATCTGTCGTCGGACATTTCTCTCTCCTGTATCGGTCGTTGTTGAGTCTCAGGTTTGAAGCGGCGCAGGCCGGCCCTCGCTATCCAGTGCGACGAATGTGAGGATGCCTTCCGTCACCTTGACGCGATCCCCCAGCCGGCTGCGCAGGGCCCAGGCCTCCAGGCGGATCGCCACCGACGTGCGCCCGACACGCTCGGCCGCGGCGTAAACGCACAGGACATCCCGACATGCGCCGGCTTGATGAAGTGCATCGCCTCGATCGCCACCGTCGCAACACGCCGCTGCGCGCGTTGACCGGCATGGATACCGCCGACGATATCCATCTGCGAAAGCACCCAGCCGCCGAAGATATCGCCGCTCGGATTCGCATCCGCGGGCATGGCGAGCGTCCGTGTCGTGAGGTCCCCTCGTGGCTGGATCGACATTTGCAGGCCTCAGATCATGTGCTGGCCGCCATTCGCCGAGATCGTGGAGCCGGTGATAAAACCGGCATCGTCGGACGCCAGGAACACCACAGCTCGCGCGATCTCGTGCGGCTCACCGAGACGGCCGACCGGGATCAGCGGCAGGATGCTCTTTGCGACGACTTCCGGGTTGATCGCCTTGACCATCTCGGTGGCGATATAGCCGGGACAGATCGTGTTGACGGTGATGCCGGCGCGCGCGCCCTCCTGGGCCAGCGCCTTCACGAAGCCGATGTCTCCCGCCTTGGCGGCGGAATAATTGACCTGGCCCATCTGGCCTTTTTGGCCGTTGATCGAGGAGATGCAGATTACCCGGCCGAACTTGCGCTCGCGCATGCCTTCCCACACCGGCCGCGTCATGTTGAACAGCGAATTCAGGTTGGTGTTGATGACGCCGTACCACTGCTCCGGCGTCATCTTGTGGAACATGCCGTCCTTGGTGATACCGGCGTTGTTGACCAGCACGTCCACCGGACCGAGATCGGCTTCGACCTGCTTCAGGCCCGCGACGCAGGCGTCGTAACTCGACACGTCCCATTTGTAGACGTTGATGCCGGTCTCACCCTTGAACTTAGCGGCCGCCTCGTCATTGCCCGCGTAGCTCGCCGCTACCTTGTAGCCGGCCGCCTTGAGTGCAACCGAGATCGCCTCGCCTATGCCGCGCGTTCCGCCGGTCACCACCGCAACTCTGGACATCATCCCCTCCTGATCTTGTTTGGTTCGTGTTGCATTCGCCGGCCCCGGGGAGCCGCTGTCCTTCGCGGACGGCCTGTCGCCGTCCGCGTCTGATTTCGACCGAAAGGATTGTCCTCGCTGTTCGGTTAGCGCTCGACCGTCAGGGCGACACCCATGCCGCCGCCAATGCACAATGTGGCGAGACCCTTCTTTGCGCCGCGCTTCTGCATCTCGAACAGCAGCGTCGTCAGCACGCGCGCGCCGGAGGCTCCGATCGGATGGCCTATGGCGATGGCGCCGCCATTCACGTTCACGATCGACGGATCCCAACCCATGTCCTTGTTGACGGCGATCGCCTGCGCCGCGAAGGCCTCGTTGGCCTCGACAAGGTCGAGATCCCCAACCTTCCATCCGGCCTTCTCGAGCGCCTTGCGGGAGGCTGGGATCGGCCCCGACCCCATCACCGCCGGATCCACGCCCGCGGTCGCCCAGGAGACGATCTTCGCAAGCGGCGTGAGCCCACGCTTTTTGGCTTCTTCAGCGCTCATCAGTACCAGCGCAGCCGCGCCGTCATTGAGACCCGAGGCATTGCCGGCGGTCACCGAGCCTTCCTTGTTGAAGGCGGGCTTCAGCTTCGCGAGCGCGTCCAGCGTCGTGCCGGCCCGGATGTATTCATCCTGTTCGACGATGACGTCGCCCTTTCGGGTCTTGACGGTGACGGGAACGATCTCGTCCTTGAACCTGCCGGCCTTTTGCGCGTCCTCGGCCTTGTTCTGCGAGCTGGTAGCGAACGCATCCTGCTCCTCACGGGTGATCTGCCATTTGGCAGCGATGTTCTCGGCCGTGACGCCCATGTGATAGCCGTGGAACGCATCGAGCAGGCCATCCTTCAGCATGGAGTCGATGAACTTGGTGTCGCCCATCTTGGTGCCGTTGCGCATGTGCGACAGATGCGGCGCCATCGACATGGACTCCATGCCGCCGGCGACGATGACCTTGGCATCGCCATTGGCGATCTGCTGCAGGCCGAGAGCGACCGAGCGCAGGCCCGAACCGCAAAGCTGGTTCATGCCCCACGCCGTCTTTTCTTGCGGAATACCCGCTGCCATGGCGGCCTGCCGCGCGGGATTCTGTCCCTCGCCGCCGGCCAAGACCTGTCCCAGGATAACTTCATCGACGTCAGCGGGCGAGACCTTGGCGCGTTCGAGCGCGCCCCTGATCGCCGCCGCCCCAAGCTCGTGGGCAGCCAGCGCTCCGAACGCCCCATTGAAGGAGCCAACCGGCGTCCGGGCAGCAGACACAATTACTACTTCAGTCATGATCAACTCCTCGTTTAGCGTTCCCTGCGCTTCCGTTTTAAAGCTCAAGCGACGACTGGCCGGGGCGCGCCTGCCTCGCTCTCGTCATCCGCAATCTTTACGGACTCCGGATCATCAGCTTCGACATCGCGCTCCTGGTTTAGACGTTGATGGAGCACTTTTTCATCGAGCGCCCCTTCCCATTTGGCGACGACGACTGTCGCAACGCCATTTCCGATGAGGTTGGTGAGCGCGCGCGCCTCCGACATGAAGCGGTCGATGCCAAGGATCAAGGCGATGCTCGCGACTGGAATCGTCCCGACGGATGCAAGCGTGGCGGCCAGAACGATGAAGCCGGATCCCGTGACACCAGCGGCGCCCTTGGATGTCAGGAGCAGAACGCCAATGATGCCGAGCTCCTGCCAGATCGTCAGTTCCGTACCGGTCGCCTGCGCCAGGAAGATCGCGGCCATTGTCAGGTAAATACAGGTGCCATCGAGGTTGAACGAATAGCCGGTCGGAATGACCAGACCGACGACCGACTTTTCGCAGCCAAGATTTTCCATCTTGGCGATCATGCGCGGCAGCACTGATTCCGACGACGAAGTGCCAAGCACGATCAGGAGTTCTTCCTTGATATAACGGATGAACTTGAAGATCGAAAAGCCGCAAAGCGCAGCAACGCCGCCGAGCACGAGGAAGATGAACAACAAGCATGTTGTGTAAAACGCCAACATGAAGCTCCCCAGGGAAATCAGGGTCGCAACACCGTACTTGCCGATCGTGAACGCCATTGCGCCGAACGCTCCGATGGGCGCAACTTTCATGATGTAGCCAACGATCTTGAAGAACACGTGGCTCACGACGTCGATCAGCCGCAGCACGCCCTCACCGTGCTGACCGAGAGCCTGCAACCCGAATGCAAACAGGATCGCGAAGAACAGCACCTGCAGGATTTCGCCATTGGCAAAAGCGCCGACGACTGTCGAGGGGATGATGTCCATCAGAAACTGGACCGTGCCCTGCTCCTTCGCTTTTGCGGTGAAGACCGCGATCGACTTTGTGTCAACCGTCGACAGATCGACGCGCATGTGGGAGCCGGGATCCCACAAGTTGATGACGATAAGTCCGATGATCAGTGCAGCCGTCGTCAGCACTTCAAAATAGATCAATGCCTTCAGACCAACACGTCCGACCTTCTTCATGTCGCGCATGCTCGCAATGCCATGCACGACCGTGAAGAAGATGATCGGCGCGATAATCATCTTGATGCATTTGATAAACGCATCGCCGAGCGGCTTCATTTGCTCGCCGACCTGAGGATAAAAATGCCCCAGTAATATGCCGGCTGTGATCGCAGCCAGGACCTGCACATAGAGGTGCTGATACCATTTTCCGGAATGGTGACCGCCTGTCGTTGCCACTGCTGTTGCCATATCCTAATCCTTCGCTGGAAGCTGTTTCTCAGTCCGATTGCACGACTCCAGGCGTGACCCTGCTGCGATACCAACTGACCGCTCCGCCATGAAACGGAATGAAATTGTTGCGCGTGAAGTTCGAGGGGATTGTTTCCGCGGCCGCCGGATGAAATTCGACCATTCGCTCGTTGTTCGCGAACACCGTGTCGACGATGGCCGTGACCAGATCGTCCGGCAGGTTTTTGTGCGCAACGGCAAAATTGAACAGGCCGACCGTGTCGTAGCGGCGCCGCAAGGTAGGATACGTACCAGCCGCGACAACAGATGCGGAGAGTTCCGGCATCGCCAGGCGCACCGTTGCGATCTCCTGCCGCGTGAGAGGAAGGTAGCGCACCTTCGCCTTTCGCTCGATGTCGATGAGGAACGGAACCGGCACGCCGGCGCCGACCGCGAGCGCATCGATGCTTCGTGCCAACGACTTCTCCTCGAGCACCGCCCAATCGCCTTGAACCAGGGTGGCCTCAATCTTCAGCGCCTTGAGGAACTCGGGAAAGTAGGTGGCGGTGGTGCCGCCCTCGGGCCCGACACCGATACGTTTGCCGGCGAAATCGGCAAACGATTGAATCGGCGAGTCACTGAGCACCTGAAACTGAAACGGCGTATCATACATCGCGAACATGGCGCGCATGCTTCGGTATTGCCGCCCATCGGTCCAGGCAGCGCTGGCGTTCCACGCTTGCAACGCCACGCCTTGAGTGACAAAGGCCAGCTGAATTTCACCGCTCTCGAGCAGCTTGATGTTGTCGATCGGGCCGCCGGTCGGTCGCGCCACCACCGGGATGCCGAGTTCTCGCGTGAGCAATCGAGCCAGCCCTTCGCCATAGGCATAATAGGTGCCGCCTTCCGATGCGGTGCCGAGAGTGAGAGCCTGGGGCCAATGCGGCTCCCCCGCCGACGCCATCCTGGCCGGCAGCAGAACAAATGCGAGAAGGATCAGAATTCGCCATGCTCCTGAAACCATGACTGTCTCCTTCGCTCTTCGCCGTCACTTCTTCTTCTGCGGCGGAAGGTCAGTGCAATGCCCCTCGAACACCTCAGCTGCCATGCCGATGGACTCTCCCAGCGTCGGGTGCGGATGAATGGTCTTGCCGATATCCGCCGGCACGCACCCCATCTCGACCGCAAGGCAGATCTCGCTGATCAGATCGCCCGCATGAGTGCCGACGATACCGCCACCGATGACGCGGTGCGTCTCCGTGTCGAACAGCAGTTTTGTGAAGCCCTCGTCGCGACCGTTGGCGATGGCGCGGCCGGAAGCCGCCCAAGGGAAGACCGCTTTGCCGAACTTGATCCCCTCGGCCTTGCACTGGTCCTCGGTCTTGCCGGCCCAGGCAACCTCGGGATCGGTGTAGGCGACGGAAGGGATCTGCCGGGCATCGAAATACGACTTCTCGCCGTGCGCGACTTCGGCAGCGACATGAGCTTCATGCACGGCCTTGTGCGCCAGCATCGGCTGGCCAACGATGTCGCCGATCGCAAAAATGTGCGCCACGTTGGTACGCATCTGCTTGTCGACGTCGATGAAACCCCGCTCGGTCACGGCGACTCCGGCCTTCTCAGCGCTGATCTTCTTGCCATTCGGGCTGCGGCCGACCGACACCAGAACGAGATCATAGACCTGCGGTCCGGCGGGTGCCTGTTCGCCCTCGAAGCTCACCTCGATCCCGGCTTCAGTCGCTTTCGCGCCAACCGTCTTGGTCTTCAACATGACCTTGTCGAAACGGCCCGCATTCATCTTCTCCCAGACCTTGACCAGGTCACGGTCGGCGCCCTGCATCAGGCCATCGAGCATTTCGACAACGTCGATGCGCGCGCCGAGCGTCGAATAGACCGTCGCCATTTCAAGCCCGATGATGCCGCCACCGATCACCAGCATGCGCTTGGGAATCGACTTGAGCTGCAGCGCGCCCGTCGAATCGACGATGCGCGGATCGTTGGGCAGGAACGGCAATTTCACGGCCTGGCTGCCGGCAGCGATGATGGCCTTGGCGAACTTGACCGTTTTCTTGCCGCCAGCCTCGGAGACGACCTCGAGATGATACGGGTCGAGGAAGGCCCCGACGCCGGTCACGACCTCGACCTTGCGGGCTTTCGCCATGCCGGCGAGGCCACCCGTCAGCTTCTTGATCACGCCGTCCTTGAACGCGCGCAGCTTGCCAAGATCGATCTGCGGCGCTCCAAAGGAAATTCCATGGTCGGGCAGATGCCTCACCTCGTCGACCACCGACGCCATATGCAGCAGCGCCTTGCTCGGGATACAGCCGACATTGAGACACACGCCGCCGAGCGTATTGTAGCGCTCGACCAGCACCGTCTTCATGCCGAGATCGGCGGCGCGGAAGGCGGCCGAGTAGCCGCCCGGACCGGCGCCCAGCACCAGTATGTCGCATTCGATATCGGCCTTGCCGGAATAGGACGCCGCGGAAGGTGCGGCCGGCGGCGGGCTGGCGGTCGCCGCCGGCTGCGACGCTGGCGCGGGTTTCGGCGCGACCGCCGCACTCTCCGCCTCCAGCACAAGGATCATCGAGCCTTCACTTACCTTGTCGCCCGTGTTGACCTTTACTTCCTTGACGACGCCGGCATGCGACGATGGAATCTCCATCGACGCCTTGTCGGACTCGACCATGATGAGGCTGGTGTCGACCGCGACGGTCTCGCCCGGCTTCACCATGACCTCGATGACAGCGACGTCCTTGAAGTCGCCGATATCAGGAACCTTCACTTCGATCTGAGCCATGCTGCGCTCCCCAATCTCAGAACAGCACGCGCCGCAGATCGGCGAGCACGTTGGCGAAGTAGACGTTGAAGCGCGCTGCCGCCGCGCCATCGATGACGCGGTGATCCCAGGACAGCGACAGCGGCAGCGTCAGCCGCCAGCTTGCCGTTTTTCCATCGGGCGAGTGCTGCTTCCAAAAACCCTTGCAGACGCCCATGATCGCGACTTCGGGCGCGTTGATGATCGGCGTGAAATAGATGCCGCCGATGCCGCCGAGCGAGGAGATCGAGAAAGTCCCACCCTGCATCTGGTCGGGCTTGATCTTGCCCTCGCGCGCGAGCTGGGCGAGCGCATTCATCTCCTTGGCGATTTCCGGCACCGATTTCTTGTCGGCATCGCGGATGACGGGCACCATGAGACCATTCGGCGTATCAGCGGCAAAGCCGATGTGCCAGTAGTTCTTGTAGACCAGCGTGTCGCCGTCGAGGCTGGCATTGAACTCCGGGAATTTCTGCAGCGTCGCGACCGCAGCTTTGACCATGAACGGCAGCAGCGAGAGCTTCACGCCGCTCTTCTCCAGCTCCTTGTTCATCTGGACCCGGAACTGCTCCAGATCGGTAATGTCAGCTTCATCGTGGGTTGTGACGTGCGGGATGACGACCCAGTTACGGTGCAAATTGGCGGCGGAAATCTTCTTGATACGGCCGAGTTCCTTGCGCTCGACCGGCCCGAATTTTGCGAAGTCGACCTTCGGCCAGGGCAGAAGGTCGATGCCGCCGACGCCGCTTCCGCCTGGAGCCGCTGCCTGCGGCTTGGCAGGCTCCGCACCGCCCTTGATGAAGGCCTCGACGTCTTCGCGCAGAATACGGCCATGATTGCCTGATCCCCTGATCTTGCCGAGATCGGCGCTCAGTTCGCGCGCCAGCTTGCGTACGGCGGGGCTTGCATAGGCAAGCGCAAAGCTCTTTTCGTCAAAGGCGCCGACCACCGCCGCTGCGGCAGCGGTGGCCGGCGAGACCGCAGGCGGTGACGCGGGAGAAACGTCGGCCTGCACAGGTGATGCTCCGGTTGCAAGCGACAGGATGATCGATCCCTCGCTGACCTTGTCGCCGGTCTTGACCTTGATCTGGCGCACGACGCCCGCGAGAGGGGCCGGCACTTCCATCGTCGCCTTGTCCGATTCAAGTGCGATGAGCGGATCCTCAGCCTTCACGCTGTCGCCGGGCTTTACGAATATCTCGATGACCGGAACGTCCTTGAAGTCGCCGATATCGGGGACGCGGACTTCGGCAACGCCGGCGGGGGCACTGACAGGCGACGGCGGAGCGCTGACAACCGGACGTGCGTCGGCCTGTTCGGCGCCCGCGCCCTCGAACTGCACGATCACGGCGCCTTCGCTTACCTTGTCGCCGACCTTGACGACCACCGATTTCACGACGCCCTCGCGCGGCGACGGCACCTCCATGGTCGCCTTGTCGGACTCCAGCGCAACCAGCGCGTCCTCGGCCTTCACCTTGTCGCCCGGCTTGACGAAGATCTCGATGACCGGGACGTCCTTGAAGTCACCGATGTCAGGAACCTTGATGTCGATCAGACCACTCATCGCTCTGTCCTCGGCTCCGCTGCCTTACACGGTCCAGGGCGCGGCGCGCCCGGCGTCGATTTGGTACTTCGCGATGGCCTCGGCGACGATGGCCGGTTTGATCGCGCCATCGTCGGCAAGCGCCTTCAGCGCAGCGATGGCGACGTAGTGCCGGTCGACCTCGAAGAACTTCCGCAGCTTCACGCGATAGTCGCTGCGGCCGAAACCGTCCGTGCCGAGCACGACATAACGACGCCCAGCCGCCTGCACGTATTCGCGGATCTGGTCGGCGTAGTTGCGCATGTAGTCGGTCGACGCCACGACCGGGCCCGGATGCCCTTCGAGCTGCGCTTCAACCCAGCTCTTGCGACGCGGCTCGGTTGGATGCAGCAGGTTCCAGCGCTCCGCCGCCATGCCATCGCGACGCAGTTCGTTGAAACTCGTCGCGCTCCACACGTCTGCGGTCACGCCGAAATCCGCCTTGAGCAGCTCGGCGGCTGCGATCACTTCACGCAGGATCGTGCCCGAGCCGACGAGCTGGACGCGAAGGCCCTTCTTCGGTATCTCACCGCCATTCTTCAGCAGATAAAGTCCCTTGAGAATTCCCTCCTCCGCTCCCTTGCCCGCCTCGGCGAGGGAAGGATGCTGATAATTCTCGTTCATCAGGGTGATGTAGTAGTAGACATCCTCCTGCGCCTCGTACATGCGGCGCATGCCTTCGCGAACGATGGTCACGACTTCATACGCAAAGGTCGGATCGTAGGACACGCAGTTCGGAATAGTGCCGGCCAGCACGTGGCTGTGGCCGTCCTCATGCTGCAATCCTTCGCCATTGAGCGTGGTGCGGCCGGCGGTGCCGCCGAGCAGGAAGCCTCGCGCGCGCATGTCACCCGCGAGCCAGGCGAGATCGCCGACGCGCTGCAGGCCGAACATCGAGTAGTAGATGTAGAACGGAATCATCGGCACGTTGTTCGTGCTGTAGGACGTCGCAGCCACAATCCAGCTCGACATCGCGCCGCCTTCGTTGATGCCCTCCTGCAGCACCTGCCCGCTCTTGTCCTCGCGGTAGTACATGAGTTGATCGGCGTCCTGCGGACGATAGAGCTGACCAACGGACGAATAAATGCCGAGCTGCCGGAACATGCCTTCCATGCCGAAGGTACGGGATTCGTCCGGCACTATCGGCACGATGTGTTTGCCGATCGCCTTGTCGCGCACGAGAGTGCCGAGCATCTGCACGAACGCCATCGTGGTCGAGATTTCGCGGTCGCCGGTGGCGTCGAGCAGCCGCTGGAACGTCGACAGCGGCGGAATTTGCAGGGAGGCGGACTTGCGCCGGCGCTGTGGCAGGCTACCGCCGAGCTTTTCGCGCTGCGCCCGGAAGTACTTCATCTCCGGGCTGTCGTCCGGCAAACGAATGAACGGGACCTTCGCAAGGTCTTCGTCGGCGACCGGAACCTGAAAGCGATCGCGAAAGCCGCGCAGCGCATCCTGCGTCATCTTCTTGGCCTGGTGCGCGATCATCTGTCCTTCGCCAGACTCGCCCATGCCGTAGCCCTTGACGGTCTTCGGCAGGATGACCGTCGGCTGCCCCTTATGGTTCACGGCCGCCGTATAGGCCGCAAAGACCTTCTCCGGGTCGTGGCCGCCGCGTGCGAGCTTCCATATCTCGTCGTCGCTCATGTCGGCGACAAGTTGCTTTAGTTCATCGTACTTGCCGAAGAAGTGCTCGCGGATATAGGCGCCGCTCTTGCTCTTGAAGTCCTGGTACTCGCCGTCGACGCATTCCTCCATGCGCTTGAGCAGCAACCCGCTCTTGTCTTTCTCAAGCAGGCGATCCCAGCCTGAGCCCCACAACACCTTGATGACGTTCCAGCCGGCGCCGCGGAAAACGCTTTCGAGCTCCTGAACGATCTTGCCGTTGCCGCGGACCGGCCCGTCGAGCCGCTGAAGGTTGCAGTTGATGACGAAGATCAGGTTGTCGAGGTTCTCGCGACCGGCGAGCGAAATCGCGCCAAGCGACTCCGGCTCATCCGTCTCGCCGTCTCCCATGAAGGCCCAGACCTTGCGATTGGCTGTTTCGGCCAGCTTGTGGTTCTGGAGGTACTTCAGGAACCGCGCCTGATAGATCGCCATCAGCGGGCCCAACCCCATCGACACCGTCGGGAACTGCCAGAAGTCCGGCATCAGCCAGGGATGCGGATAGCTCGATAGCCCCGCGCCGCCGGTCTCCTGCCTAAAGCTGAGGAGCTGCTCCTCGCTGAACCGTCCCTCGAGAAAGGCGCGCGCATAGATGCCGGGTGAGCAATGCCCCTGCACGAAGATCAGATCGCCGCCATGGCTGTCCGTTGGCGCATGCCAGAAATGGCCGTAGCCGATGTCGTAGAGTGTGGCAGCCGATTGGAAGCTCGCGATATGGCCACCGAGCTCCGAACTCTCCTTGTTGGCGCGAAGCACGATCGCAAGGGCATTCCATCGGATGATCGAACGCAGCTTGTGCTCGATAGCGCGGTCGCCCGGCAGCGCGGGCTGCTGATCCAGCGGAATCGTGTTGCAATAGGGTGTCGTCAACGTCTGCTGGATGCTGAGGCCGCCGCTGCGCGCAGCGTCAACCATCGTATTGACGACGAATTCGGCCCGCTCATTGCCACGGTGACCTCGGATCGCCGACAGGGCATCCAGCCACTCCCGGGTTTCCTGCGGATCCAGATCGTGCGCGTCCGCGACTGTCATTACTCTCTCCCTTGCATGCCAAGCAGGCGTCATCGTTCATTGCGTCCCGCCTTCAAGCGGAAGCGCGCAATGCCACGCAGGCGGTATCGCCTGTCGCGTTAGATCAAAGACTGAATGCTGGCTGGCATCTGAACGTCCCCTCACGCTGTTTATGAGAGCTGCTCTTTTTGAGCTGCTTCTTCTTTGGAGACATCTAAGCAGCATTCGTGCCAGACCGCGGAAAGGCCGGCCAATCGCTCGCATGCCATTCATTTTGCTTGGGATTGCCCGACACCCCGTCGAGGCCGCCGCGATGATCGGCCGGAATCTGTCTGACGCGCCGGAAACGAGCCGCCGGTTCCGCCCGAAAGATCGGATCGGTCGGCGGGCACGCCCGGAGCGCTGCGCAAGTTGCCGTCATTCGACCTCGAAAGCCGAGCGCAATGGTCGACAAGCGTGGAGGTGACAATCGAGTTGACGAACTTCGTTCGGATAGCGAATGTCTGCGACCGAAAACGTTCCTGCATTTTCGTCGCGTGCGGCAGCGCGAGCGCATCCGTGCGATGGTTCACAGCGTTGGATTCTTCGGCGCTCGCACACCATGAGGGTCGACCAAATGACCGTTGTACTTGATCTCCTCAACAACGATCCGCGACCGAAGAGGCGGCCCGACGCGCCGCGTCACCCCGAAAAGATCAATCGTCCCGACACGCCCATACAGAGCAAGCCTGCATGGATCCGCGTGAAGGCGCCGGGCTCAGCCGCATGGGCCGAGACGAAGCGCATCGTGCGCGAGAACAAGCTCGTGACCGTTTGCGAGGAAGCAAGTTGCCCCAACATCGGCGAGTGCTGGAGCAAGAAGCACGCGACCTTCATGATCATGGGCGATACCTGCACACGCGCCTGCGCGTTCTGCAACGTGCGCACCGGCCTCCCCGGTCCGCTCGACGCCGATGAGCCGGCCAAGGTCGCCGACGCGGTCGCCAAGCTCGGTCTCGAGCACGTGGTCGTTACATCCGTGGATCGCGACGACCTTGCCGACGGAGGCGCCGCGCATTTCGCTGCCACCATCGCCGCGATCCGTCTCGCGAGCCCGGGTACGACGATCGAGATCCTGACCCCGGACTTTCTGCGCAAGGCGGGCGCGCTCGAAACGGTCGTCGCGGCGAAACCCGACGTGTTCAACCATAATCTGGAGACTGTGCCGTCAAAGTATCTGACGGTGCGGCCCGGCGCGCGCTATTTCCATTCGGTCCGGCTGATGCAGCGCGTGAAGGAATTCGATGCGGAGATCTTCACCAAGTCCGGCATCATGGTCGGCCTCGGCGAGGACCGGAACGAAGTGCTGCAATTGATGGACGATTTGCGTTCCGCCGACGTCGATTTCCTGACCATAGGACAGTACCTCCAGCCCACACGCAAGCATCACGCGGTCATCAGCTTCGTGTCGCCTGACGAATTCGGGACCTATGAGAAGGTCGCTTATGCCAAGGGATTCTTGCTCGTATCGGCTACGCCGTTGACGCGATCTTCACACCACGCCGACGACGATTTCCGCAAGCTGCGCACACGCCGGGGCAGCTAACGGGTCAAGCGGCGAGTAACAATGCGGGGATGGCTGACGCCGAAATTCTTTTTGTATCAATGGCTTACGCCCATTGGTGCGCTCGGAGGGACTCGAACCCCCACGATGTTACTCACTGCCACCTCAAGGCAGCGCGTCTACCAATTCCGCCACGAGCGCTTGGGATACCGGCTGGAAGGATTGCAGCCCGCCGGATCAACGGCGCCGATGTAACAAATCAGGGATGCAGGGACAAGGAAGTTTTGTGCCCCGATAACTACCTGACATCAGGGGATTTCGGCAGCATTTGCTTGACTTCGACCGCGATACGGTTGCGGTCCACCAGCACCACGCCGGAGGCTACTGGCAGGTTGTTGGCGAGGATCTTGACCTCGTCCTGCTCGGTGGCGTCCAATTCGATGATGGCGCCGCGGGAAAGCCGCATCACCTGGTGGATGGGCATGGTCGTGGTGCCAAGCACCACCATGAGATCGACGCTGACTTTATCGAGGGTGGCCACTTCTGAACCGCCAAAGGGGGACTAAATGGGTGTGGTTCCCACCTGACCACGTTATGGTTAGCCAATGGTTAATGACCGCCAAAGCCTTGATTTGACGATATTCGCGCATGCCAAAGGCGGCGCCGAGGTCGAATGGCGGATTGCGGCGGAACCGGTGCCCTACCCCGATTCCGTGACCGAGATGGAGGCCCGCGCGGCCGCCATCGCCGACGGCAGAGCGGCCGAACTGATCTGGCTCTTGGAGCATCCCCCGCTCTACACCTCGGGCACCAGCGGCAAACAAGCCGACCTGCTCGACCCACGATTCCCCCTGTTCACCACCGGCCGCGGCGGACAAGTCACCTATCATGGACCCGGCCAGCGGGTGGCCTATGTGATGCTCGACCTCAAGCGGCGCCGGCCGGACGTGCGGGCCTATGTGGCCGGCCTCGAAGAATGGATCATCCGTACGCTCGACGCCTTCAACGTCCGTGGCGAGCGCCGCGAGGATCGCGTCGGCGTCTGGGTCAGGCGGCCCGACAAGGGCGCAGGCTACGAGGACAAGATCGCGGCGATCGGCGTGCGGCTGCGGCGCTGGGTGTCGTTCCACGGCATCGCCATCAATGTCGAACCGAACCTGTCGCATTTTTCCGCGATCGTGCCCTGCGGCGTTGTCGATCCGCGTTACGGCGTCACCTCGCTGGTCGACCTCGGCCTGCCCGTGACGATGGAAGATGTCGACGTCGCACTGCGGCGCGCATTCGAGGACGTGTTCGGCGCGACCGGCGTACGCCTGCCCGAAGCGACGGTGTAACCCTACGGTGCGCACCCCCGCGGCCTGCTCAGCCTGATCAGGACCAGCGCTTTCCTGTTGGCAGTCAGCCTCGCTTGTTCTCCGCAAGCGAGGCTTGCGCTATGCTTGATTCCGGTGTCGCCCACGCCTCCCCCCTCCATCGGGAAAGTAAACGTCATGCCGGGCGAATCACTTGTTGGGCCGACTGTTCGAGCGCCAGGCATAAGGAGGGGTTGCGATCATTGCTCGCAATGGGAGGTTCTCTCGATGAAATTGTCTGCGCCAATCTATCATCTGAAGCGGAAGGCGAAGCTTCTTTCCCGCAAGCAAGGTGTTCCACTCCACGAAGCGCTTGACCGTATTGCGGTGGCCGAAGGCTTCAACAGCTGGAGTCTACTCGCCGCCAGGGCGGCTGCCGTGACGCCAGCCGGCAAACTATTCACCCGGCTCAGACTTGGCGATCTGGTGCTGGTGGGTGCCCGTCCGGGCCACGGCAAAACCCTGATGAGCCTCCAACTCGCCGTGGAAGCCATGAAGTCAGGCCGTCGAGGGGCATTCTTCTCGCTGGAATATACCGAGAAGGATATGCTCGACCACTTCCGAGCAATCGGCGTGGAGCCGGCGCAGTTCGATCGGTTGTTCGAGTTCGATTGTTCCGACGCCATCAGCGCCGATTACATCGTGAAGCGGATGGCCGGTGCGCCGCGCGGGACGCTCGTGGTCGTCGACTATCTGCAACTCCTTGATCAGCGCCGTGAAAATGCGGACCTGGTGATTCAGGTCCGCTCGCTGAAATCATTCGCGCGCGACCAGGGCCTGATCGTCGTCTTTATCTCCCAGATCGACCGCTCATACGATCCGGCGGCGAGGTCGTGTCCCGATCTCAGGGATGTCCGGCTGCCGAACCCGCTGGATTTGAAGCTGTTCGACAAGACGTGCTTCCTGAACAGCGGCGAAGTTCAGTTCCGGGCTGCGGGCTGACGTTCGCTAACCCAGCGGATTCAAATCGCGGGCGATGTTTGTTCGTCCGCGATTTGGACGTTGCCGCACCGGCGCAAGGTCTTCCGCTACGGCGATCGGTGCCACATATCGAGAGGCAGGCGTGGTGTTTAGAGGAGGTCGCGATGACATCGCAGAGACTTCCCTTCGAGAACCGGTGGACCAACAACGCAAACGCCCTGCACTGGAGTTCCGAACTGGACCATCTGGGCGTGGCAAACGTCCGGGCCATGTTCGTCGATCACGAAATGCGGCATCCCAATCGCCGCAACGTCGTGCAGGACGTTCCCGCCGGTTTCGTCCGGGATTGGCTGGCGTTCCAGGATCGCCGAGCGGCGCGCCAACAACTGGTTTGGCGCGCCACCGTGATTGCCCTCTTGCTAGTCGCGGCCACTGCGGCGGTCGTCACCGTACTCAGGGCGTGAGTTACCGATGAGGTTCATGCCGCCACCTTTCGCGGCGCGACCTCCAGCTTGCCCGCGATATAGCGGCGCTCCTGCGTCAGCCCGCCGAAGCCGTAAGCATCGCCCTTCACTTCGTCGACATGGGCGTAGCTCTCTTCATGCAGCGGCCCGAGCAACTCGCCCATGCGCTGGAACAGCGCCGCGAGATAGGCCGCCTTCTCGTCCTTGGTGTTGGTGCCTTCGCTGACATGCACGTCGAGCCAGAAGCTGGCGAGGCTCTGCTCGGCGAGCGACTTTCCGCCGGCGAACCAGTCGGCGGCATCGACCGACTTCACGATGACGGCGGTGACCTTGGGGTCCTTGCGCAGGATTCGCGCGGTGAGATCGCTGACGGCGGAGGCAATCTCTGCCTTCAGCGACGGCGCCTTGCGGGCGCTGGAATAGGTGACGGTAATGAGCGGCATGGTCGTTCTCCTCTGGGCATTTGCGCGCGTCCATCGCGCCTGACCCAATAGCTAGACCAGCGGCCATCATTTTGGTATCTTATCTTCATTCATAACAGTGATAACAATTGTTGATGATGACATGAGCACGCTGGATATCGACACGGTGCGGGCGTTCCTGCTGGTCGCAGAACTGCAAGGCTTCACCCGCGCCGCCGAGGCGCTCGGCACCACACAGGCCGCGATCAGCATGAAACTGCAGCGGCTGGAGAGCGTGGTCGGCAAGCGGCTGGTCGAGCGCTCGCCGCGCGCGGTGACGCTGACCGAAGACGGCGCCGCCTTCCTGCCCCACGCCCGCGCGCTGATCGAAGCGCATGACCGCGCGCTGTCGGGCGACAAGCCCGCGCGCCAGCAATTGTCGCTCGGGATTTCCGATCATGCCGCGGGTCCGGAACTCGTGCCCTTGCTCGAGCGGCTGCACGCAATGTCATCGCAACTGGCGCTGTCCGTGACGATCGGCTTTTCGCGCCAGATGCTGGACGCCTACGATGCCGGCGAACTCGACGCCGTGCTGGTGCGGCAGGAAGGCAGCCGCCGCGGCGGCGAGAAGCTGACGGAAGATGAGTTCGGCTGGTTCGCCGCCAAGCGGCTTGCCTGGCGCCGCGGCGCGACACTGCCTTTGGCGATGCTGGCGCCGCCCTGCGGCGTGCGCGCACTCGCCATCCGCGCCCTCGACAAATCCGGCATCGGCTGGAGCGAAAGCTTTGTCGGCGGCGGCGTCACCGCCGTGGCCGCCGCGGCCCTGGCCG
>NZ_LLYB01000081.1:0-319 GCF_001440475.1 Bradyrhizobium lablabi
GTCTCGCCGGGGGCGCCGTTCCGGCATTTTCCGAGCCGCAACGCCCTGATGCAGGCGGTGGCGGAGGAGGCGCAGCGGCGCTTCCGCGCCGAGATCGAGGCGGCGCTGGCCGCGGCGCCGGCCGGCGATCCGCTCGGCCGCTTTCGCTGCCTGGGGCTCGCCTATCTCCGCTGGGCGATGCGCAACCCGACCCATTTCGAGATCATTTCCAGCCGCCGCTTGTTCGACCATGACCGGGCGGTCGCCATCTCCAGCGACAATGCCGAGCTGATCGGGCTGACCGAGCGGACGCTGGCCGAGGCTTTTGCGGCGGGGCCGC
>NZ_LLYB01000081.1:342-89772 GCF_001440475.1 Bradyrhizobium lablabi
CGCTGGTCTATGGCTTTGCCCGGATGAATATCGACGGCCATTTTCCGCGCTGGGGCGTCGGCGCCGCCGAGGCCGAACGGACCGCCGAGGCGATCCTCGATCTCTTCATCGAGGGCATTGCCAAGCGGCCCTGACGCATCCCGTCATTCCGGGTTCGCTTAGCGCTCGGAATGACTACCTCTCCGTATTCACCACTGCGTAGTCCATCGGGGGCAAATTCATTGCGCGTTCATGACGATTCCACTACGTTTTTATGACACGGCGCGGGTTCCGGCTGGGTCGTGCGCCTCCTGGCCCGTCGCCAGCCAAGGCTTTGCATTGCGCCGGGGTCATGTTGCGTATCTCAGATGGCGCCCGCGCCAAATTCAGGGCCTTCCGCCACCACACTTGCCGCCGGCCTTGCCGCGATCGGCTTCTGGCGCCTTTCGGCCGTTGCTGCACCGCACATGGCCGCGCTGGCGATCCTGCTGCACACCGAAGCCGATTTCGGCGGCCGCCTGGGCTTTGCACTGGCCTGGGGAATTCTGAACTTCTTCTTCATTGCGCTGCTGCGGCGTCCGGCGCTGTCGGGCGCCTTGTCGCTGACGCTGGTCGTCGTGCTGGTGCTGCTGTCGCGGCTGAAGCACGACGTCGTGCAGATGACCGCGAACTTCGTCGACCTGATGGTGATCGACCGCGACACCGCGGCCTACCTGTTCACGATCTTCCCGAACCTGCGCTGGAGCGTGGTCGGCGCATCCCTCGTCATCCTGCCGCTGATGTATGCGCTGTGGTGGCTCGATCCGTTCCGCATCCGCCGCCTGCCGGCGGCCGCCGGCCTCCTGGCCTGTCTCGCCGCGCTGACCGGCTATTCCGCCGCCTGGCCCGATGAGGCCTGGCGCGGCTATTACGACGACGGCTATCTCTCCAAATTCGCCCGCTCGGGCGTGACGGCGGTTTCCGACTTCGCCAAATACGGCTTCATGGAATCGGACGCGGTGGTCGCTGAGCGGTTGAAGGTGCCGCTGGAGGATTCCTGCGGTGCCGCCGGCCGCCGCCCGCACATCATCATGATCCATGACGAGTCGAGCTTCGACATCCGTCAGGCCAATGGCGTCAAGGTGCCGCCGGGCTATGGCAGCCACTTCAAGTCGTTCGACGGCCGCGAGCGCAAGTTCATGGCCGAGAGCAGCGGCGGAGCAAGCTGGATGGCCGAATACAACGTGCTGGCCGGCCTGTCGTCGCGCTCGTTCGGCCGCTTCTCCTATTTCGTCACCCGCATCGCGTCGGGAAGGGTGGAGCGCGGACTGCCGCTGGCGCTGCGCCGCTGCGGCTACAGCACCCTCTCGCTCTATCCCGCCTATGGCGCCTTCATGGGCGCGCGCGGCTTCCAGACCTCCACCGGCATCCAGCATTTCTATGATGCGCGCGACCTCGGCGCGAAGGGCATCGAGCCGGACAGCTTCTTCTACGACAAGGCGGTGAGGCTGATCGCCGAGCAGCCGGCCAACACGCCGCTGTTCACCTTCGTCTACCTTGCCGCCAATCATTTCCCCTGGGAAACCAAATTCCGCCCCGACCTGCTGCCGTCCTGGCGCAAACCGGGCAACGAGCCCGTGGTCGACGAATATCTGCGCCGCCAGACCATGAGCGCCAACGATTACGCGGGCTTCGTCGCCAGCCTGAAGAAGAAGTTTCCGGCGCAGCCGTTCCTGATCGTGCGTTACGGCGACCACCAGCCGGAGTTTTCCTCGAACCTGCTGGACCCCGGTCTCGATGAAGCCAAGCTCGTCCGCAAGTTCGACACCTACGACCCGCGCTACTTCACCACCTACTACGCAATCGACGCCATCAATTTCGAACCGGTGAAGAGTTCCGCGGTGATGGACACGATCGACGCGCCCTATCTGCCGCTGGTGATCCAGGAGGCCGCCGGCATTCCGCTCGACCCGTCGTTCGAGGAACAGAAGAACATCATGCTCCGTTGCAAGGGTGTATTCTACGCCTGCAAGGACGGCGCCGAAGCGCGCAGGTTCAATCGGTTACTGATCGAGGCGGGATTTATAAAAGGGCTTTAGAGAACATGTCGGCCGTTGCGGGACCCGGAAGGAGCGAAGGCTCACGCGCCGAAACGCGCGGCGTCCGGTTCTTTGCTCTGGCGGGTCTGGTGGCGGCCATCCACCTGGCGGGGCTCGCGGTCCTCCTGACCACCGAATACGGACCATTTGCGATCATGCTGTCGGTGCTGGCATGGGTCTTCGTGAATTGCTTCCTGCTGGTCGTGCTGCAGCGGCCCGGCGTCTGTGCGGCGATTGCACTGGCCTTCATCGTGGTCCTCATCACGCTGTCGCACTTCAAATTCGGAATTCTGCAGTTAACGCTGACGTTCCTCGACTTCCTGATCATCGACCGCGATACGTTTTCGTTCCTGCTCTCGGTGTTCCCGAAGCTGCAGATGCAGTTGATCGTGGCGGGCGGCGTTGCTGTTCCGCTGTTGTGGCTGATCTGGCGTTTCGATCCGTTCCGCGTGCGCCGCCGCTTTGCGCTGACGGGAGTGGCTGCGTCAGCCGCATTGATCGCGACGATGGCCGTCGCATCGCCCGAGCTGGCATGGGAGCCGTTCCAGGGCGTCAATCATATCTCCAATCTGGCGCGCTCGGGTGTGGTGGCGGTGTCGCGGCTGGCGTCGACAGGATGGATCGAGGCCGATCCGCCCGCGAACCGCCTCAGCCTTGCGCGGGACGCGCGCGCAGCCGGCCTGCCCGCGCTGCCGTCAGACGAGGCCTGCGACGCCACGACCAAGCGGCCGCACATCATTATGCTGCTTGACGAGTCGAGCTTCGACGTCACCTCGGCGCCTGATATCAAGGTGCCGGCGGGATATTCCGACTACTTCAAGTCCATCGACGGCAAGCAGCGGACCATGATCGCGGAATCGACCGGCGGCCCGACATGGTACACCGAGTATAACGTGCTGACCGGCCTGTCGGCGCGCTCGTTCGGCGATCTGAAATTCTACGTCACACGCATCACCGCCGGTCGCGTGACGCGCGGACTGCCGCAGGCCCTGCAGCGCTGCGGCTACAAGACCGTCTCGCTCTATCCGACCTATGGCGACTTCCTCAGCGCGCGCGCCTTCCAGAAGGGAACCGGCATCGACCAGTTCATCGACATGGCCGAGATGGGCGTGAATGAGGACATGCAGCCGGACAAGTTTTATTTCGATCAGGCATTGAAGGTGTTCGCGCGCGAGCAACCGCAGCAGTCGCCGGTCTTCATGTTCGTCTACCTCACGGCCAATCATTTTCCCTGGTGGAGCGTTTATCGGCCCGATCTGACGCCTGCGGGCTGGACGCCGCCGGGCAACACCGACGAGGTCGACGAGTACATCCGCCGCCAGATCATGACGGCACACGACTATCGCGAGTTCACCGAGCGGCTGAAGCGCGACTATCCGGACGAGTCGTTCCTCGTGCTGCGCTTCGGCGATCACCAGCCGGCGATCTCGCAGAAAATGCTCGAGCCGGGGATCGATCGCAAATCGCTGGCGAAGCGCCTGATGGCCACCGACCCGCGTTATTTCTCCACTTATTATGCCATCGACGGCATCAACTATTCCCCCGCCAACCTGTCGTCCGCGCTCGAAACCCTGGACGCGGCCTACATTCCCCTCGTGCTGCAGGAAGCCGCCGGCATCCCGCTCGATCCGACGTTTGCCGAGCAGAAGAGCATCATGCTCCGCTGCAAGGGAACGTTCTACGCCTGCAAGAAAGGTGCGGAGGCGCGGAGGTTCAACCGGATGCTGATCGACGCGGGGCTGATCAAGGGGCTGTGACGTTCGCGAATAGAAGGGTGGGCACGCTTCGCTTTGCCCACGCTACGACGGCAATGACGGGGAGGGCCCGCGGCAACCTCACTTCTTCCCGACCTTCTCCCACAGCCATTGCGCCACCGCATCCGGTGAACTCGCCGCATCGTTGCCGGCGGCGCGCAAATTCGCCTCGCGCATGGTGGCGATGTCGATCTTGCCGAGCAGCGGCGCGAGCGCTTTCTGCAAGCCGTCGTCATCGGCGCGCTTCGGCGCCAGCAGCACGATGGCGTCGTAGGGCGGGATCGCATGCCTGACGTCGCCGAGCGTGACCAGGTCGTATTTCGCGATCAGCCCGTCGCTGGTGTAGCCGGCGATGACGTCGACTTCGCCGGAGGCGACCGCCGCATACATGAAGTCCGGCTGCATCTGCCGTTGCCCGCGAAATGACAGGCCGTAAGCCTTGCGCAGAGCCGTCCATTCGGGGCGCGAGAAGAATTCATAGTCGCCGGCGATCGTCATGTTGGGGGCGCGCGCGACGAGATCGTTGATGGTGCGGATGCCGAGCTGTTCGGCGCGCTGGCGCGGCATCACCAGCGCATAGGCGTTCTCGAAGCCGAGTTCGCCCAGCAGCGTAATGTTCTGCTTTGCCAGCATCGTCTTCAGTTCGGCCAGCAGCTCCTGGCGCGGCCTGATATCGTTGCGCTGGAACTGGTTGGCCCACAGCGTGCCTGAATAATCGACATAGACATCGATATCGCCAGCCTTCAGCGCCTCGAAGATCACGTTGGAGCCGAGTCCTTCGCGCGTCGTCGCGGAATGCCCGGCAGCCTTCAGCCGCTGTCCGATCAAGGCGGAGAGAACATATTGCTCGGTAAAGGTCTTGGCGCCGATGACGTAGCTGGTTTGCGGTCGCGTCATCGCCGGCGCCAGCGTGGCGACGACCAGCGCCGCGATTCCCGCGCCGCCAAGAATCGCCCGCAGACGGCTGCGGTTGCGAAGGCCGCTCTCGATCAACGCCAGCAATTGATCCACCGCCAGCGCCAGCACCGCGGCGGCCACGCAGCCGAACAGCACGAACACCCAGTTCTGGGTCTGCAACCCCGCAAAAATGTAATTGCCGAAGCTGGTCTGGCCGATCGGCGTCGACAGCGTCGCGGTGCCGATCACCCAGACTGCGGCCGTGCGAATGCCTGCCATCATCACCGGCAGCGCCAGCGGCAGTTCGACCGTGAACAACGATTGCCGCGGCGTCATGCCGACGCCCTGGGCTGCTTCGAGAATCGCGGCGTCGACGCCCTGCAGGCCAGTGATGGTGTTGCGCAGCACCGGCAGCATCGAATAGAGCGCCAGCGCCAGCACGGCGGGCAAAAATCCGAAGGCGGAAAAACTGACCCCGAACCACGACAGCGACAGTGCCGCGAGCGCCAGCAGCAGCGGATAGAACAGCGCCAACAGCGCCAGCCCGGGCACCGTCTGCACGATGCTGGCCAGCCCGAGCAGTGCCCCGCGCAGCACCGGCCGGTGGCGCGCAAGGATCGCGAGCGGCAGGCTGACGAGCAGGCCCAGAGCCAGTGCGGCGAGGCTGACGCGGACATGGCTGCCGAGATAGTCGGGCAGGTGGCCCCATGCTTCCGCCAGGCGTGGATCGGCTGACATGTTCATGCCGCACCATCCTGCGGCAGCAGCACGCCCAATCGCTCGGCCTGCCGCCGTGGCGTGCGCAGGAGTTCGCCGACGTAAGCGTCGTCGGAGGAGGACAGTTCCGTCGGCGTGCCCTGAGCCAGCAGTTTTCCGCCACGCATGACGGCAATGCGATCGGCAAGCAGGATCGCTTCCGTCATGTCATGGGTGATCATGACCGTGGTCAGGCCGAGTTTCTTGTGGAGTTCGCGATAATCGTCGCCAAGCGCATCGCGGGTTAAGGGGTCGAGCGCGCCGAACGGCTCGTCCATCAGCACGATGCGCGGCCTTGCGGCGAGCGCCCGCGCCACGCCGACGCGCTGGCGCTGGCCGCCGGAAAGTTCGTGCGGCAGGCGGTCGCGATATGGCGCACGATCGAGCCGCACGAGGTCGAGCAGCTCATCCACCCGCGCGGAAATTTCCTCAGGCGGCGTGCCTGTTAGTTTCGGCGTGATGCCGATATTGCCGGCGACGGTGAGATGCGGAAACAGGCCGCCGCTCTGAAACACATAGCCGATCCGCCGCCGCAGCAGGATCGGATCGACGTTCCGCACGTCCTCGCCTTCGACCGTGATGGTGCCGGTGTCCGCCTCGATCAGCCGGTTGGCGAGCCGCAACAGCGTGGTCTTGCCCGAGCCGGAGCCGCCGACAATGGCGAGGAATTCGCCCTCGGCAACGTCGAGCGAGACATCGTCGACAGCCAAAACGCGGCCATCGTCAAACGTCTTGGCGACACGCGCGTAGGCGATCAGTGGCGTGGTCGGCATTCGGTGCGGTCCCAACCCTTGAGCGTTTCCTCAGGCGATTCCTTGGGCGATTCCCAACGGCTACAGTGATAGCCGATAAATGGCCGGCCGTGAGCCGCACGCGGATCTTTTATGCCGACGGGAGCGCCGGAAGCGAGTCCATCCAGAGGGTCTCTTACGCCAAACCTTGCGGTTCACCCCGCGATGAATGGCTTTGACTTCCGGCGATAACCTACACATCATCCCCGGCCAGGATAGTCGGCAAATCAGCCCTGATGATTGAGCGAACGGGCGTTTGATTCGATGTCAGAGGTCTCAGATACTCCTTTTGGTCGTGTGCTGGATCCGATGGAACGGATCTCGGAGACCTTGTTCGGCCTGATCATGGCACTCACCTTCATCTGCAGCCTCGGTATCGCGACCTCCGGCAACATCAGGATTCAAACGATGCTGATCGGTGCGCTCGGCTGCAACCTGGCCTGGGGCATCGTTGACGGCGGCCTTTATTTGCTGGCGCGCATCAATGAGCGGGGCGGCAAGAACCTGACCCTGCGCGCCATACGGCAGGCCCCGGATGCAAAGACCGCACAACGCGTCATCGCCGACGCGCTGCCGCCGGAACTGGCGTCGGTCTTGCCTGCGGAGCAACTGGAGTTGATGCGGCAAAAGGTGCTGCAGTCGCCTGAGCCCGAGCGTCCTAAGCTGACCGGGCGCGACTGGACCGGAGCGCTGGGGCTTTGCTTATTGAGTTTCCTTGCGACTTTCCCGGTCGTTATTCCCTTCATCTTCATCAGCGACGCCAAATTGGCGTTGCGCGTCTCCAACGCCGTCGCCCTCGCGATGCTGCTTTGCTGTGGTTACGCATTCGGACTGCGTAGCGGAATCAACCCCTGGGCCGCCGGTCTTTCGATGGTGGCCGTTGGCAGTGCGCTGGTCGGCATCACGGTAGCCCTTGGAGGATAGTCGTGCGACAGCGAGGCGCCGCAAGAGTCTGGCACGTCAGCGGCAGCTCGATTGCCGCGTTCGTTGCCCTGTCGCTGGCGCCGATGACCGGCGGCATGGCGCGCGCGCAAACCTCCGAGGTCAGCCCGGGCGGTGCGATCGGCCTTGGCAATCGCGGCTGGTCCGCCTCCGATCCTAACCGCACAACGCCTGCCAATGAGCTCGAATTCAGCGCCCGCGTGGGGGCTGCATCCGACTACATCTATCGCGGCACCACGCTGTCCGATCACGGGCGCGCGGCCGGGGCCGCCGTTGAAGCGCGGTTTGGCGCTCTCTACGCCGGCACCACGGTGGCCACCGTCAAGCTGCCGACCCAGCCGCTCGCGGAGTTCACTTATGCGGCCGGCATCCGCCCGACGATTGCAACGATCGATTTCGATTTCGGTGTCACCTATTTCGCCTATCCCGGCGAGCGGCTTCCTGGTGAGACCGGCGGCATCAATTATTGGGAGGCGGTTTTCCGTGGCGACCGAAAAATCGGCGAGCAGGTCCGCGTCGCCGCCGGCTACGCCTATTCGCCAAATGTCTCAAACACCGGCGCCTGGAGCCAATACGTCGCGGCCGGTGTGGGCTACGACGTGCCGGGCCGTCTGCTCCCGCCGAACCTTGGCGTATCCTTCACCACCGCGGCCGGCTATTCCTGGTTCGGCAATCAGGCGCTGGCCCTCGGCGGCTTCCCGCTACCCGCCTATCTCAATTGGCAGGCGGGCGTGACCTTCACTCACAAGGCCTTCAACCTCGATCTGCGCTATTACGACACCAATCTGTCGAAAGAGAACTGCTTCATCTTCACCGGCGATCCAAACGCGCGGCCGGGCGGCCGTGTCGATCCCGTTACCAACCCGGCCGGCCTCATCTCGAACTGGTGCGGCGCGACGTTCGTCGCCAAGGCCTGGTTTGCGTTCTAGATGATCGACACATTTGTGGTCCCGGTTTCCCTCACGTCATGACGCCGCGTTGAACTTATCCCTGGTAACCGCTAAAGGCATCTCTCCAAATCCTGGGAGGAAAACATGGCGGATACCGCACAGCCGCAATGGCGGCGTCCGAAATGCCACGGTGGCGTTCGTCAAGCGTCCGGCAATTCGCGCTCGAACTGCTCAAGCCTTAGCTTGAGGTTGGTGCGAGTCCAAATGTAAATGACGATGAAGCCGCAGACGAAGCCATAAGCCATCGCCGATATGGCAATAAGTTTGGCGCCCTGAGCCGGACCAATCGCTTTGGCTGCCTCGTTGCCTAGCGTGTCAACAAACCGGATGACATTTTCCATATGCACAAGACCGAGGCCGAGAATTATCTTGGTAAGCCAATCGGATATTTCCTCCAGATTCGTGTTGATCTTGTATCGATTGGCGATCGGCGGGCTCGGCGTCATGGTTGGGTTCGATATGAATTTCGGCACGCCGAACAAAAAGCCTCCGGTCGTGCCGGCGAAGAACGCTGCTGCTGATGCAAACCAGAGCAAAGAGAACGTGCGGAGACCGGACCGCAGGTCAGATTCGGCGGNTGAGCGCATACAGGAGTTCGATAACCCAGCCGAGTGCTACGGCTAACAGAAANGCCTCTGCCGGCAAACGTCGCACCGCCGAAAATTGCGCTAAGTGCACTTAGGAAGCGCGATAACTGGGTTAGGAAGCGCGATAACAGGGAAGGTGGCCGATCCGTCGTATCGTTCTCTGTCATCTGTCCCTCACCGAAACTGCCGACACGATAGTAGTCGCTAGGGAAAGCACCTCAAGATAGCACGAGTCTGGCACGCCGTCCGCACGCATCCGGAGGGGCAAGAACCGTTTTCAGGAATGTCGCTTTATCGCAACAGGGCTTCACCTCAATTACTGGTAGCTTAGCGGAAGGCTGCCACGGGACCGCGTTGAACTTGTCTGTCGTACCCGCTAAGGCATCCCTCCAAACCTTGGGGAGAAAACATGGCGGATACCGCACAGCCAACGGCGGTCGCGCTCGACGATGCGACGGTGGCGTTTCGCGTGGCCGGGGACCGTGTCTATACGGCGGTGGAACGCGCCAACCTGAACGTGGCCCATGGCGAATTCGTCGCCATCGTCGGGCCGACCGGATGCGGTAAATCGACGCTGCTCAATGTCGCCGCCGGGCTGCTGAAGCCTGCGGCGGGATCGGTGAAGATCTTCGGCCAGCCGCTCGCCGGCCTCAACCGCGATGCCGGCTATCTCTTTCAGGCCGATGCGCTGTTTCCGTGGAAGACCGCGCTCGACAACGTCGCGATCGGACTCGAGATCAAGGGCGCGCCGCGCCAACAGGCGCTGCAGCGGGCGCAGGGCTGGCTCACCTCGGTGGGGCTTGGCGCCTTCGCCAACCGCTATCCGCACATGCTGTCGGGCGGCCAGCGCAAGCGCGTCGGCCTGGCGCAGGTGCTGATCCGCGATCCGAAAATCCTCCTGATGGACGAGCCGTTCGGCCCGCTGGATGCGCAGACCCGGCAGATCATGGGCAATCTGCTGCTAGAATTGTGGAACGCCGACCGCAAGGCCGTACTGTTCGTCACCCACGATCTCGAAGAGGCGATCGCGCTCGCCGACCGCGTCGTGATCATGTCGGCAGGTCCCTCGGCGCGGATCATCGGCGACTGGCGAGTGACGCTGCCGCGCCCGCGCGACATCTCGGAAGTGCGGATGGAAAAACAATTTCACGAACTGCACCGCGAAATCTGGAGCGTGCTGAAGGACGAAGTAATGAAGGGTTATGTACAGTCGACGCAAGCGGCGGAGGCAAGCTGATGTCGCGTCTGACGCTGTTGTCGCTGCAATTGCTGGTCGCGGTCGTTGCGCTGGCGATGTGGCACGTCCTCACCACTGTCCCGCTGTTCGGCCGCATTCTGTTGCCGCCGTTCTTCTTCTCCAACCCGATCGATGTCTTCAGCCAGGTCTACAAATGGTTTTCGTCGGGCGTGATCTGGAAGCACCTGATCATCACATTATGGGAATCCGTCCTCGCCTTCGTGATCGGCTCGGTAGGTGGCGTACTGGTCGGATTCTGGTTCGCGCGCAAGCCGCTCGTCGCCGCGGTGTTCGATCCCTATGTCAAGATGATCAACGCGCTGCCGCGCGTGGTGCTGGCGCCGATCTTCGCGTTGTGGTTGGGGCTCGGCATCTGGTCCAAGGTCGCGCTCGGCGTAACGCTGGTGTTCTTCATCGTGTTCTTCAATGTCTATCAGGGCGTCAAGGAAGTCTCGAACACGGTACTTGATAACGGTCGCATGCTCGGCATGAACGAGCGGCAATTGACGCGCCACGTCTACTGGCCGTCGGCGCTGTCGTGGATGTTCTCGTCGCTGCATACGGCGGTCGGCTTTGCCGTGGTCGGCGCCGTCGTCGGCGAATATCTGGGATCGGCGGCAGGCCTCGGCTACCTGATCCAGCAGGCCGAAGGCGTCTTCGACGTCGCCGCCGTGTTCGCCGGCATGTTCGTGCTGTCCGTCTTCGTCATCCTGATCGACATGGGCGTGACGGTGGTCGAACGGCGGCTGCTGGTGTGGCGGCCGGCGGCGGCGGAGGGCAGGGGGTAGGTCTCTCCGCCGTCATTGCGAGCGAAGCGAAGCAATCCATTTCTCCGCGGAAAGAAAGATGGATTGCTTCGCTTCGCTCGCAATGACGGGGAGAGAGCCATTTCTGAGGCGTGACTGCCGGGAACGGAGCGAACTGGGGATGGAACTCAAGCCTGACCTGCAAGTGTCCATATCGATCGCGCAGTCCATTGTGGAGCAGGTCGTCTCCGACCGCACCGTTGCAACGGTCTCCCGGCTCTACGGAGGCGAGATCGCGGCCATCCACGAGATCGCTTTCACGGACCCTGCGCATCGGCCGCTCGTCCTGAAGGTCTATCCCGACGATCTGCGCTGGAAGATGCAAAAGGAGGTGACCGTCACTGGCCTGATCCAGGGCCGTCTCAGCGTGCCTGCGCCGGATATTTTGCTTGCGGACGATTCGAAGAGGCTGCTCCCGCTCAACTTCATTCTGATGACCATGCTCGACGGTTCGAGACTGGGCCAGCTGGAGGAAGACCTGACGCCGGAACAACTCGCTTCAGCTTACGCCCAAATCGGCCGATTGCTCCGCGAGTTTCACCACATTCCGATGGAAGCCTTCGGCTATATCGGTCCAACCGGCATCTGGACGGCGCATTCGAGCAATCACGATTACCTGACCCATCAGTTTCCACGGAAGCTCGCGGAATTCGCCGAGCGCGGTGGCAGCGCCGAGCTTGCGCAACGGATTGCGGGGCACGTCGCGGAGCGCGCTCACCTGTTCAAGGACTGCTCACAAGCCGTGCTGTGTCACAATGACCTGCATGCTGGCAATCTGCTGGCGACGATTGGAAACGAAGGGCTGCGCCTCACGGGCGTTGTGGACTTTGAGGGCGCGCTGGCCGGCGATCCGCTGATGGACGTCGCCAAGGCGCTTTATTACCTGGACGAGGCGTGCACGCACGCGCTGCTTGACGGATATGGAGTGTTGGATCGAGGACATTGGTCCGAGACGCTCGATGTTTATCACCTGTATTTCGTGCTTGAGCTGTGGTGCTGGATGGCCCAGATCGGCAAGAAGGAGCGGCTCGACGAGTTGGCCCTGGAATTGGAGGCCTGCAGCGCAGCGTAGAAATCGTAGGGTGGGCAAAGCGAAGCGTGCCCACCGTCAGGCGATGCGGATGGATGGTGGGCACGGGCGATGCGCCTTTGCCCACCCTGCGATTCTGCCGTCATTGCGAGGAGCGCAGCGACGAAGCAATCCATTTCGCCGCGGAAAGAAAGAATGGATTGCTTCGCTTCGCTCGCAATGACGTGGAGAGAGCTGGCGCCCTCAATTCAGCATCTTCGTATCGTCCGGCGCCTGCGGCGGCGTCTTGATCGCAATCGCCTTCAGCGTGCGACCGTCGGGCTTGGTGCCGCCATGCGCGGTGCCTTTGGGGATCACCACGAGGTCGCCCGGCTTGACCCGCACTTCCTTGTCGCCCAGCCAGATCGTGCCGGTGCCGTCGAGGATGTACTGGATCTCGTTGGTGTTGGGATGCATGTGCTTGCCGACATTGCCGTCCTGGATCGAGATCGTCATGCCGTCGGCCGACACGAACATCTTCGAGCGCATGCCGGTGCCCGAGGCCATGCCGAGCGCGTCGCCTTCGAGCTCGCCGGTGTGGATGACCTGCGCGGTGATGTTCTCGGCGGCGATTGCCGGACGCAGCAGATGGGTGACGCTGCAGCCGGCGGCGAAGGCGGCGGCGAGCGATAAGACGGTGGCGATGCGGTTCATTGGATAGTCCTCCCCTGTTGCGGTTATTGTGGAACGGATGCTAATCCGGCGCCCCACGCCTGACCAGCGGTCGGAAAGTCGCCTTCTCAAGGCGGGTGTGCTGCTTTATCTTGCCGCGCAACGAATGGAGGAAATCATGAAGAAACTGCTCGGCCGGCTGGCCGCCTCGCTGCTGGCGCTGACACTCACGACCGGCCTTGCCGCAGCGCAAAGCAAGGTCACGGTCGCGGTCGGCGGCGGCGCCTGCCTGTGCTATCTGCCGACCGTGCTGGCCAAGCAGCTCGGCGAATATGAAAAGGCCGGGCTGGCCGTCGAACTGGTCGACCTCAAGGGCGGTTCGGATGCGCTGAAAGCCGTGCTCGGCGGCAGCGCCGACGTGGTGTCGGGCTATTTCGACCACTGCGTCAATCTCGCTGCCAAGAAGCAGGAACTGCAGTCCTTCGTGATCTACGACCGCTATCCCGGCCTGGTGCTGGTGGTCTCGCCCTCGCGCACGAACGAGATCAAGTCGGTCAAGGATCTGGCCGGCAAGAAGGTCGGCGTCAGTGCGCCGGGCTCCTCGACCGATTTCTTCCTGAAGTACCTGTTGAAGAAGAACGGCCTCGATCCGACCAGCGCCGCGGTGATCGGCGTCGGCCTGGGCGCGACCGCCGTGGCGGCAATGCAGCAGGGACAGATTGACGCGGCGGTGATGCTCGATCCCTCCGTCACCGTTTTGCAGGGCAGCTATCCGGATTTGAAGATACTGGCCGACACCCGCACGCAGAAGGACACACTGGCGCTGTTCGGCGGCGAATATCCGGGCGGGGCGCTCTACACCACCACGGCGTGGATCAAGTCGCACGAAAAGGAAGTGCAGGCGCTGACGACCGCGATGGTCAACACGCTCGCCTGGATTCATTCGCACTCGGCCGAAGAGATCATGGCGAAGATGCCCGAGGAAATCGTCGGCAAGAACAAGGAGCTCTATCTCGCCGCGCTGAAGAACACGATCCCGATGTATTCGCAGACCGGATTGATGGACCCGAAGGGTGCGGACGCGGTGCTCGCGGTGTTCAGCGAGGGCTCGCCCGAGGTGGCCAAGGCCAATATCGATGTCACCAAGACCTGGACCAACAAATATGTCGAGCAGGTCAAGAAAACCACCGGCTCCAGTGCGAAGTAAGTGCAGATAGCGGGCGGAGCGAAGCGATGAGTGGCGCGAGAGTTCCGGTCATTCATCGCGTCCGCGCGCTCGATCTTGTCGTCGAGGCGTGGACGTGGCCGTTTGCCGAAGCGCGTCGCGCGGAGATATCGGCGCACTTCGCCGACAAGCAGCGCGAAAAGCCGGCGATGTGGAACGGCCGCGTCCTGTTGGGGCGCAATCCGGTGTTTGCCGGCGACCGTCTCAGCGCCAGCTATTTCGAGACTGACTTCGCAAGTTTTCTGGCGTGGCGCGACTGGGGCTTTCCCGATCCATCCGTCTTCAACGGTTTCGGCATGGGCGCCGTGCGCTGTGCCGACGGCGCCTTCGTGCTCGGCGAGATGGGCCAGCACACGTCCAATGCCGGGCGCATCTATTTTCCATCGGGGACGCCTGACCTCGACGATATCAGGGACGGCGCGGTAGATATCTCCGGCAGCGTCGCGCGCGAGCTGGAGGAAGAGACCGGCCTCGCGCCCGGCGAATACGATAGCGAGCTGCACTGGCACTGCGTCTACACCGGGCCGGCGCTCGCCATGATCCGCGTGTTGACCGTCAACATGGCTGGCGATGCGGTGCGCGAGCGGATCGAGCGAGGTCTCGCCGCGCAGGATCAACCGGAGCTATCCGCCATTCACCTCGTGCGCAGCCCGCGCGATCTTAACCCCGCCATGCCGCGCTTTGTCACGGCCTTTCTCGAAGCGCAGTTCGCAGCCTGACTTCGGCTTACGGGCGCGCGCGATCGGCCTACTTCTTTCTCTTGATGTTCGTCTTCTTGACGACAGCTCGCTTCGTTGACGTACCCGTGGCCGACCGTCGCTCGGCGGCGGCGATCGTCGTCCGCCGGTTCGACAGTTTCAGCTTCGTATAATCAAGCACCCGTTCCATCGCGATCCGCGCCTTGTCGGCGTCGCCGCTCTCGATCGCGCGCGCGGCGGCGGCATGATTGGGCAGGTTGTCCTTGAACCAGCCGACGCTGCCGACCGCGACGTCGAAGACCGTGTTCAGGATTGTGTCGATGGCGCCGCGAAAGCCCTGCAGCACCGGGTTGTGCGTGGCGTCGAGGATCGCAAGATGGAACGCCTTGTCCGCCGTGATGGCGCTCGCCTCGTCCTGCGCGGTCTCCATCGCGGCCAGTGCGGTATTGATCCGCCAGCGGTCGTTCCTGGTGGCGCGCTCGGCGGCGAGCGCTGCGGCCGCCGGCTCGATGATCGAGCGGACTTCCTGGATGGCGAGCAGGAGATCGCGGTCCGGCTCCTTCTGGCCGACCAGCCAGCTCAGCACGTCGCGGTCGAGCAGGCTCCATTCGGCGCGCGGCAGCACATGGGTGCCGTGGCGCGGACGGACGCTGACCATTCCCTTGGCGGCGAGCGTCTTGACGGCTTCCCGCACCACGCCGCGTCCGACGCCGAAACGGGCTTCGAGATCGGGCTCGGGTGGAAGCGCGGTGCCGACCGGAATGAGATCCTGCGCGATTTCGCGGCCGAGCGTCGTCAGTACGCTGCGAATGCGCCTTGGCTTGATGCGCCTGTCGGCGGTCCTTGGCTTGGCCACCCCTTCTGCTCCTGATCTCTCACGGGAATTCGCGATTGCCTAACACGCGCCTGCTGTGATACGCAATCATCCGATGTTTAACATCCGATGTTTGCGAGGAACACTCGTGCATCGTTCGGACGGGAGATTGCTACTTTTGGGTGCCGAGGCGCCGCGACAGTGTGGCCTCGGTTATTCGGCTTGACATCGCACGGCGCTGCCCGTGTGATGAGAATAACAACGACAAAAAATAAAACGATAAAAAACAAAAGGTGCATTGCACCATCCAGGGAGGGTTTGATGCCGGGGCGCAAAGCTGCACGCCTGTTCGTTGGGCTGTCCGCCGCAATCGCGGTGCTGGGGATGGCGGTTACCGCCCAAGCCCAGGAAAAGAAAATCAAGATCGGCGTGATTTACGACCTGACCGGACCGCTCGCGGGCGGCGGTTCGGAGCTGCAATATATCGGCGCCAAGATCATGCTCGACCAGTACGCCAAGACCGGCGTCGAGGGTTACAAGGTCGAAGCCGTCTACGCCGACGCCCAGAGCAAGCCTGATGTCGCCATCAACGAGGCGGTGCGGCTGATCGAGCAGGAGAAGGTCAACATGCTGCTCGGCTTCTTCTCCTCGGCGCAATGCGTGCCGGTGGCTGCGCGCGTCGAGCAGCTCAAGAATTTCATGTGGATCACCACCTGCATCTCCTCCGCGGTGCTGGCTGACAAGAACTTCAAATACGTGTTCCGTCCGCAAGCTTCCGGCGATCAGTTCGGCATGATGACGATGGATTTCATCGCGCAGAATTCCAAGGAGAAGCTCGGCAAGGAGCCGAAGGATCTGCGCGTTGCCATCATCCATGAGGACGGCGCCTATGGCGTCGACGTCTCCAAGGGCAACGAGGCCGGTGCCAAGAAGGCCGGCTTCAACATCGTGCTGAAGGAAGGCTATTCCGCCACCGCGCCGGATCTCTCCGCGCTCGTCACCAAGCTGAAGCGCGCGCGGCCCGACGTGGTCTTCCACACCGGCTATAATCCGGACATCACCTTGTTCGGTCGCCAGGCGCGCGAGCAGGGCCTGAAGTTTGCGGCGCTGGTCGGTCACGGCGCGGGCTATGGCGTCTACGAGAAGCTGAAGGAAGGTCTCGGCGCCGATGTCAATTATGTCTTCAACACCGATCCGATCTCGATCTGGCTCGCCAACCAGAAGAGCATGGATTCGAAACTGCCGCCGGTCATCAAGATGGTCGGCGAGGAGTTCGACAAGGCCAAGCCGGGCGTTGCGATCCGCTCTGCCCATGTCGGCATGGCCGCATCCAACACCTATCTGTTCCTGACCGAGGTGCTGCCGCGCGCCATCAAGAAATATGGTGGCGTCGATCCCGATGCGCTGCGCAAGGCAGCCCTCGAGACCGATATTCCGGAAGGCGGCACCATGCTGGGCTTCGGCGTCAAGTTCCACGGCGAGGGCACCCAGATGGCCGGCCAGAACGAACGCTCGTTCCCGGTGGTCATCCAGTATGTCGACGACAAGTCATACGTGGTGTGGCCGAAGAGCCAGGCGCAGCGCGAGGCCGTGCTGCCGCTGCCGAAGGGAACGACGTTCAGCAACCAGTAAGAGCCAGGCAAACGGCTAAGCGGAGGTTCTGGCGTGCTGACGGTAGAAGGGTTGGTGAAGCGTTTCGGTGGCTTCACCGCTGTGAACAACGTGTCGTTCCGGGTCGAGCAGGGCGAGATTCTCGGCCTGATCGGCCCGAACGGTTCCGGCAAGAGTACGATCTTCAACATGCTGTCGGGCACGCTGATTCCGACGGCGGGATCGATCCTGTTCAACGGCGCGGAGATCGCAGGCCACGCGCCGCACCGCATCATCAATGGCGGCATTGGCCGCACTTTCCAGATTCCACGGCCGTTTCACCGGCTCAGCATTTTCGAGAATGTTGCGCTCGCCGGCTATTACGGCCAGGGCCGCCATAGCCGCGCCAGGGCGGATGAAGCCGCCGAGCGCGCGCTTGCCATGGTCGGCCTGCCCACGGACCGTCACGCCAGCGTCGATGGCTTGGGCGCTGCCGGGCTGAAAAAGCTCGAACTGGCGAAAGCGCTCGCCACCGGGCCGAAACTTTTGCTCGCCGACGAAAGCCTCGGCGGGCTCGACGAGCACGAGATGGATCAGGCCGCCGACATGCTGCGCAAGATCCGCGACGAGCTCGGCATCACCATCATCTGGGTCGAGCACATCATGGGCGTGTTGATGCGGGTGGTCGACCGCGTGATGGTGCTGGATCACGGCGAGAAGATTTCGGAAGGCTTGCCGAGCGCGGTGGCGAGCGATCCGCGCGTGATCGAGGTCTATCTCGGCACGGACGCGGATTCGAGCCAGGCTGCGGCGGCGGAAGCGCGCCGGAAGGCGGGAGTCTGACGGATGCTCGAACTGAAATCGCTCGATGCGGGTTACGGCACCTTCCAGGCATTGTTCGGCATCAATCTCGACGTCAAGGCGGGCGAGGCGGTCGGTGTCATCGGTCCCAACGGCGCCGGCAAGACCACGCTGATGCGCGTGATCTCCGGCCTGATCCGCCCCGTCAGGGGCAGCATCACGATGGAAGGCCACGACGTGCTGGCGACGCCGGCGCATCGCATCGTCGATCTCGGCATCGCCCATGTGCCGGAGAACCGCCGGCTGTTTCCGCGGCTCACCGTCGACGACAATCTGAAGATGGGCGCCTACATGCCCGGCGCACGGGCCAAATATGCCGAGCGTCTCGAATTCGTGTTCGATCTGTTTCCGCGCATGAAGGAACGGCGCAGCCAGATGGCCGGCACCATGTCCGGCGGCGAGCAGCAGATGTGCGCGATCGGCCGCGCGCTGATGTCGGACCCGAAATTGCTCCTGCTCGACGAGCCGTCGGCGGGGCTGGCGCCGGTCGTGGTGCAGCAGGTGTTCGAACTGGTGAAGCGCATCCGCGCCAGCGGGCTCACGGTGCTGATCGTCGAGCAGAACGTGCAGCAGGTGCTGAAGGTGGTCGACCGCGCCTATCTGCTCGAAGCCGGCAGCATCCGCGCATCGGGCACGTCGGAAGAGATGATGAAGACCGACACCATCAAGCAGGCATATCTCGGGGTCTAGAGCATGATCCGAAAAAGTGGAAACCGGTTTTTCGAAGAGATCATGCTCAAAAAATAGGGCAAGCGATGCAAGGGTTCCTCGATATCTTCGACATCTATCTGCTCGAGGCCGTGGTCAACGGCATCCTGCTCGGCGGCGTGCTGGCGCTGCTCGCGCTCGGGCTCAACCTGATCTTCGGCGTCATCGACGTCACCTGGATCTGCTACGCCGAGCTGGTCATGATCGGCATGTACGGCATGTACTACATGGTGCAGGTGTTCGGCCTGCCGTACTGGGTGGCGGCGCCGATCGCGATCATGCTGGTGGCGGCGCTCGGCGCGCTCCTGCATTACATCGTCATCGAGCCGCTATTGACCGCGCCGCCGATCAACCAGTTGCTCGCGACCGGCGGCGTGCTGTTCATCCTGCAGAGCTTTGCCACCGTCGCCTTCGGCATCGACTTCCGCAATCTCGGCATCCGCCTGCCGGTGCTGGCGATCGGCGACATGCATTTCAGCTATTCGCGGCTGCTCGCTTTCGTCGCCGCCTTGCTGGGTATGCTGGCGGTCTATTTCTTCATGACGCGCACCTATACCGGCACCGCGATCCGCGCGATCTCGCAGGACCGCCAGATCATGTCGCTGATGGGGGTGGATACCAGGCGCATCTATCTCATCACCTCGGCGCTCGGCGGCGCGCTGGCCGGCCTCGCGGCCTGTCTTCTGGTGCTGCAGTATGACGTCCATCCCTTTGTCGGGCTGTCATTCGGGCCGATCACCTTCCTGATCTGCGTGCTCGGCGGCCTGGGCAATTTCGTCGGCGGCTTCCTCGCGGCCTTCGTGTTCGCCCAGATCATTTCGCTGGGCGGCCTGTTCTCGGACCTCGAATGGGGCTACGTGCTGGCGTTCGCCTTCTTCATCGTCATGATGTTCATCCGGCCCGCGGGCCTTTTGGCGAGGCGCTCGTGAATTTCCGTAACGCTGCCTGGGCCACAGGACTCGTCGGGCTGGTCGCGCTGCCCTTTGTCTATCGCGAGCCCTATCATCTGCACATCCTCGTGCTGATCCTGATCTGGTCGTTTGCCTATACCGCATGGTCGATCATGGGCCGCTTCGGGCTGGTGTCGCTCGGCCATGGCGGCTTCATGGGTGTCGGCGCCTATGTCACCGCGCTGTTGTGGAACCATCTCGGCGTGTCGCCATGGATCGGCATTCCCGTCAGCATGGTGGCGGCGGGGATGTTGGCGCTGGTCGTCGCCTATCCCTGCTTTCGCTTCCGCATCACCGGGCATTATTTCGTGCTGGTGACGCTGGCGCTGTCAGGCATCGTGCTGCAGGTCATCACCGCCACGCGCGATTACACCGGCGGCTCGCTCGGCTACACGCCGAACCGCGCACCCAGTGGCAAGGGGCTGATGGCGCTGCAGTTCGACGACAAGACGACGTGGTACCTGATTGCGCTCGGCATCTGGGTGCTTGGTTTGTTGATCTGGCGCTGGGTCGATCGCAGCATGAGCCGCTACGCCATGGAGGCGATCTCGGAAGACGAGGACGCCGCGGCTGCGGCCGGCGTCAACGTGACGGCCGAAAAGCTCAAGATCACGCTGATCTCGGCGCTGATGACCGCGCTCGCCGGCGCGCTCTACTGCCAGTACCAGATGTTCATCTCGCCCGACACGGTGAGCGGCATCGCGGTGTCGTTGCAGATGGTGTTCGCCGTCATCGTCGGCGGGCTCTATGTCTCGCTCGGCCCGACTGTCGGCGCCGTCATCACCATCCTGCTCGCGGAAGTGCTGCGCATCGGCTTCGGCACCAAGGCGGTGGGCTGGGACAACCTCGTCTATGGCCTTCTGCTCGTCATCTTCATCATCTTCCTGCCCAAGGGCATTCTTGGTAGCATCCTCGACCGATTGAAGACGCAACCGAAGCCCTCCGGGATGAAATGAACAAGAAACCGTCGAAGTCGCTGGCCGATGACCTGAAGTCCTATGTCGCCCCGTTCCGCTACGACGGTGAGGGCGAATTTCACCTGAAATCGCACAAGACCAATGAGAAGGGCGGGCTCGACAAGGAGAGCGCGACCAGGATCATCGAAGCCAACCGCAAGCGGCTCAACGATTTTCAGGAAAGACTTTATGCACAAGACCGCTGGTCGCTGCTGCTGATCTTCCAGGGCATGGACGCGGCCGGCAAGGACTCTGCGATCAAGAGCGTGTTCGAGGGCGTCAACCCGCAAGGCTGCGAGGTCACCGCGTTCAAGCAGCCTTCGACGAAAGAGCTCGACCACGATTTTCTCTGGCGCAGCATGATCGCGCTGCCCGAGCGCGGCCGGATCGGCATCTTCAACCGTTCCTATTATGAGGAATGCCTGGTGGTGAGGGTGCACCCGGAGATTCTTGCGAAGCAGAAGATCCCGCCGCAGCTGGTCACCAGGGACATCTGGACGGAGCGCTTCGAGGACATCTCCGCGATGGAGCGCTACCTCGCGCGCAACGGCACCGTGATCCTGAAATTCTTCCTCAACGTGTCGAAGGAAGAGCAGCGCGAGCGCTTTCTGGAGCGGCTGGAGGATCCCGCCAAGAACTGGAAGTTCTCGATGGCCGATATCGGCGAGCGCGCGCTATGGGCGAAATACCAGGCCGCCTATCAGGACATGATCCACCACACCGCGACCAAGGCCGCGCCCTGGATCGTGGTCCCCGCCGACCACAAATGGTTCGCCCGCGTCGTGATCGGCTCGGCGATCGTTTCAGCACTGGACGAACTCGATCTGCATTTCCCGAAAGTCGACAAGGCCGACCGAAGCGAATTCGCCAGGGTGCGCGAGGCGCTGCTGGCGGAAGAGAAGGGCGGAAAAGGGACGAAGAAGTAGGATGGGTAGAGCGAAGCGAAACCCATCATCCCAATCCCGATGGGGGAGAGCGATGGGTTTCGCTTCGCTCTACCCATCCTACAGAACCCGACGAGTTTCTGGATCGGCCGGCTTCTTCAGAAGGCGGCAGCCAGGCGGCAAGCCGGCATCGTAAACAAATATTAACCAAACAGGGGCGTTGTAAACGAATTATTAACCAATTGGGTTCGGGATTGGTCATGCGACAAACCCGCACCAACGGAGAAGCTGATGGATACCCCAACATCTGCCGCACCCGACGAAAAAGCGCCCTCGGCGGAACCGGCTTTGGCGACACACCCCGGCAAATCGGAACCGCAAGAGAAGTCGAAAGCCTCCGGCCCGCTGGAGGCCAGTGCGGAACGGATCAGCTCTTCCGTCGCTCAGCTGACCTCGAACTCGATAAACGAACTTCAGGGGCTGGTTTCCGAGCTGCAAAAAATGCAGGACTTCCTGAAGTCCGAGGTCAACAACGTGCAGCGCCAGATCGATAGCGCGTTGGCCGGAATCAACATTATCGTCGAGACGATCAGTCCGTGGAAAACTATCGCGGCCTCACAAGCGCATCCATCGGCCATGCGCAATGTCCGCGTAGGGGGACCGGCGGCCAGTGTTGAGCAACGCATGCGCGTCGGAATTTGACGTGTACGGTGCGCACCGGGGAATGAACGCCGGATCGCCACCGCCACGTCACCAAATCGCCTAACGACTCACCGATACTTGTTGCAGCGGGCTGCGGGGCGACGCGCACGAGTGTAGTGATGACGCGCTTTGAGTCCAATCTGTATCGAACTCCGGTCTTTAGCGGGCTGATCGTGGTAGCGCTGCTCGTGTTTGGCGCGATCGTCGTTCGAAGTGTCGGACCGGCCGAGAGAGGTGACACAGTCATCACGGCGTCCGATCACGGCAGGGACCGCACGCGCACCACTGCCGAGAACGGTGGCCGTGTTCCTCCGGATATCGGTGGCATCAAAGGCCTGAGAGGTTCGCTGCCGTAGGATAATTGTTGGACGGTAGCGCGCCATCCTGACGACCGCTGCAGAATGCCGCGACTTTCCGGTGCCCGCAGGGATCGGAATATTTGGGGCATTGAAGCGAGGCGAGAGTCGCGTGAGCGGACCCGTTCGAGGCTTGGAATTGCGCTGGTCCCTCGACGAGTCCGCATCACCGCGCCGCGGGACAAGCCAAAGCCATCCTTCATTCTTCGTCTGCACATTGACGAACACAAAGGAGCGGAACTTCGCTGGTGTGGCAATGCGGTTACGCATGCTCTTCATTCCATTCCCGGCAACTGAAAGGGATGGGCTTCGCTGCGCTCTACCCATCCCACGAGGCTCTACGGATTTTCGCTCACGAAAACGCCGCCAGTGTCACCCGGCGGCTTCCCCGAAAACCATCTGCCAACCCTTTCGCGTGTCCATATACTCGCGAACCTGCTTGATGCGGCCATCCGCGACGACAAAGATGAAACAGTAGTCGTTGTCATATGGTCGTCCTTCCGGAAGCGTCGCCCGCATCCGCTCCTCGATGATCACTGCGTCGCCATCGGTGTGGACGGCGCGGAACGAGATGTCGATTGCGGAGAACAGGCGGTGCATCTCGGTGGCGATGAAGCGCGCGATCTGGTCGGGGCCGATCATGTGATCGGTATGTACAAGCGCCACCGCCGTCGCGTTGTTGCGAGGGGCGATCCATTCGGCGTCCGCCGTGAACAGGGAGGCGATCTGGCCGGCGTCTCGCGTCGAGAATGTCTTCCATGCGTTGAGAACGACGTCCTTGGCTGTTGGATTATCCATGTTGTTGCCTTCCGTGGAGAGAAATCATCGCCGCCGATCTAGGACACTCCCGCCGCCGTCGCTGGCCGGAATCGGACCTCATCATCTGCGCCCGTTTGTCTCCGCCGCGCGATACGCTAGAATCCGGTCATGCTGAGCTTCGACGTCTGCAACGCCGCGCGGCTGAGGCGCGACGCGCGCTATGATGGCCGTTTCTTCACGGCGGTGCGGACCACGCGGATCTACTGCCGTCCGGTCTGCCCGGTGAAACACCCGTTGACGCGCAACGTCAGCTATTACCCGACGGCGGCCGCGGCGGAAGCGGCGGGATACCGGCCATGCCTGCGCTGTCGCCCGGAGACCGCGCCGTTCTGCCCGGCCTGGAACGGCACGCGCTCGACCGTTGCGCGCGCGCTGAAACTGATCGACGGCGGCGCGCTGGATCAGCACTCGGTCGCTGCGTTGGCAGAGAAACTCGGGATCACCCAGCGCCATCTCGCCCGCCTGTTCGAGCGCCATGTCGGGGCAAGCCCGCAACAAGTTGCGACCACGCGTCGCTTGCAGCGGGCGAAGCGACTGCTGGACACCACCAACGATACGATGACGGAAATCGCCTTCCGCGCGGGCTTCGGCAGCTTGCGCCGCTTCAACGCTGCCTTCGCCGATCTTTACGGGCGCTCGCCGTCGAGCCTTCGCGCCAAAGTGCGGGCGCGGCGGGATGGATAAGCGATCGCAAGCGATGGCAGCCCGGATAGGTGTGTGCCGGCAGCATCAGCCGGGCCCGGAAATATGGTGTAGCACCCGCAGTTCCTTTGCCGCGGCTTTCATGAGCGGCCTTGCCTGCTCATCCTCGCGGCCAACGATGATCCCGGAAACATAGGCGCGGGCGCGCCTGTCTTGCGGTGGCGCCTTTAGCGCGGCCTCAGCCGCCATCTTTCGATCGGCAATGAAGTCGTTCAGCGAGCCCAGGGCATCCTGGATCTTCTTTGCATGTTTCGATAGACGCGCGAGCGCCTTTCGGTCGCGTTTGCCGGGAAAAAGACTTTCGAAGAACTCCGTCGCGTACCGGATCTTCTTCATCCTGATCCGGAACTTGTGCCGGTCGGGTGCCGTCATTTCTTGCAGCTTTCCTGCCTCCTTCTGTGCCTTGCGGATGCGCCGATCCAAGAGCTTTGCGGCGAATTCGCCAAGATCGCTGTTTGCGGCGTCCGTCCGGCCGCGCTGTGCCTCGATCCACGCGAGCACATCGACGAGCAGCGCGCGGCATCGCGGCGAATCGACCGCCTTCCTGGCCTGCGCGAGCGCCTCAGCGCGTTTCTCGGCAAACTGCCTGGCGATGGCTTTGCCGCCCCGGCGCGGGGTTATTTCGCGGGCGACAGGACCAATCTTCTCTTCCAGGAACACGTCAAGCTCGCGCGCGCGGGCAAGTTCGTTTGTCAGCCACCTGAGTTCTGTCTTGATCGCTTCGGTTTTCGTCTCGGGCAATGCCTTCGAAAACAGCGAGATGGCGGCGCGCAAGCGGCGCAAGCCTACGCGCATCTGATGCACGCCTTCCGGATCAAGGCTGCGGACGGCATCAGCGTTTCCCGAAAAATGGCGAAGGGCGGAGTGGGCGATGGTTCGGAAGCCCTCGATCGCGGTTGTTCGCTTCCCGAACTCGATTGGCTCGGCAAAAACAGCTTGAGCACGCTTGCCGTCGATGAGATCGTAGCCCTGGTCTGCCTTCGCTCTCAACCAAAGCTCGGCCGAGAGCTTTCGCTCCAACGCCTTCGCGACGCGAAACAGATCGCTCGCCGGTCCGCTTTTTAATTCGAGTTCGACCTCCTCGATGCGGCTTGTGTGGCCGGCCGCGGTAATCCTGCCGCGATCAATGGCAAGTTCCAGTTCGCTCCGTTTGGTGCGGACCGGCATGGTGATGCGATGCACCGAAGTCTCGAAGATCGGCTTCAACTTGCGCCGCAGCTTGTTTGAGGCCAGCTGCTCCAGCGGCGTGCCGTTCGCCTCGTCGAGGTCGGGAGTGCGACCTCCTATTTCGGTTTCCCACTCGCCGCGGCCGAACTGCGCCCCAGAGGTCTTCTTGATCGTTTGAACGTGCTTGCCGTCCGTTTGCCTCACCCGGAGCAGAAGGCCGCGCCGCTTCAGCTTGTGTTTTCGCGTGTCGAAATAGGTCGAGAGCAGATCGCGCTCCGAGCGCTTGCCGATTTTGCAGCCGGGCACCGTCAATCTGGAAGAGGGCCCGAGATTGCGCTTGGGCATACGGAACTTGATTTCGGTCTCAACGCCCATCGGCTGCTCTCTTCGGAGCGATGGGCTGGTAACGCCGGAAAGTGCTTTCTGCTCCCGGCCACTTCGCCGCCCCGTTAGGTCACCTATCCTGACCATCTTTTGGCATTGCGGCCGGCCTCAATTCTCGTCTAGAACAGCCCCGGAACGCCCCGCGGCAACGGACCGTCAATGGTTTTGGCCGAGGATTTCGCGTCCACAAGGGTCTGGCAATGCTGATTCGCAGCGAAAAGTCGGGAGTTTTGGGTGGAGCCGCCAAGGCTGCCCCCGCTCGTCCGGCTGCGTCCGCGCCCACCCTGCTTCTTGGCGGGCTTCTGCTTCTTATCGGCCCCTGAGGGCCGTCTGGGCATTTGCGCCTGGGCACTCAGGGGTTTTGAGCGAGATCACCAGACCCTTCAGCGCCGCTTGAACCGGCGCAAGACCCAAAGGAATACAGAACCATGACCACCGCCAACAAGTCCGAGAAGGACCGCGTCATCATTTTCGACACCACGCTGCGTGACGGCGAGCAGTGCCCCGGCGCGACCATGACATACGAGGAAAAGCTCGAGGTCGCCGAGATGCTGGACGACATGGGTGTCGACGTCATCGAGGCCGGCTTCCCGATCACCTCGGAAGGCGATTTCCAGGCGGTCAGCGAGATCGCCCGCCGCTCCAAGAACGCCGTCATCGCCGGCCTGTCGCGCGCGCACCCGAAGGACATCGACCGCTGCGCCGAGGCGGTGAAGTTTGCAAAACGCGGCCGCGTCCACACCGTGATCGCGACTTCGCCGCTGCACATGCGCGTAAAATTGAACATGACGCCGGAGCAGGTGGTCGAGCTCTCGATCGCCAACGTCACCCGCGCCCGCAACCAGATCGACGACGTCGAATGGTCGGCGGAAGACGGCACCCGCAGCGAGATGGATTTCCTCTGCCGCATCGTCGAGGCCGTCATCAAGGCTGGCGCCACCACGGTGAACATTCCCGACACTGTCGGCTACACGGTGCCGGAGGAATACACCCATTTCATGCGCACGCTGATCGAGCGCGTGCCTAACTCCGACAAGGCGATCTTCTCCGTCCATTGCCATAACGATCTCGGCATGGCGGTGGCGAACTCGCTGGCCGGCATCGCCGGCGGCGCGCGCCAGGTCGAATGCACCGTCAACGGCATCGGCGAGCGGGCGGGCAACGCCGCGCTCGAAGAGATCGTGATGGCGATCAACGTGCGCAACGACAAGTTTCCGTGGTGGAACAAGATCGACACCACGCAACTGACGCGCGCCTCAAAGCTGGTATCGGCGGCGACCTCGTTTCCGGTGCAGTACAACAAGGCGATCGTCGGTCGTAATGCGTTTGCGCATGAGAGCGGCATCCATCAGGACGGCGTGCTGAAGGACGCCTCGACCTACGAGATCATGCGGCCCGAGATGGTCGGCCTGAAGCAGTCCTCGCTGGTGCTGGGCAAGCACTCCGGCCGTCATGCCTTCGTGCACAAGCTGGAAGAGATGGGCTACAAGCTCGGCCCGAACCAGTTGGAAGATGCCTTCGCGCGGATGAAGGCGCTCGCCGACCGCAAGAAGGACATCTACGACGAGGACATCGAGGCGCTGGTCGACGAGGAAATGGCGGCCTCGCACGATCGCATCAAGCTGACCTCGCTGACTGTCATCGCCGGCACCCATGGTCCGCAGCGCGCCACCATGAAGCTCGACGTCGACGGCCAGACCAAGATCGAGGAAGCCGAAGGCAATGGCCCGGTCGATGCCGTCTTCAACTGCATCAAGGCGCTGGTGCCGCACGAGGCCAAGCTGGAGCTGTACCAGGTCCACGCCGTCACCGAAGGCACCGACGCGCAGGCTGAAGTCTCGGTGCGTCTCTCGCATGAGGGCCGCTCGATGACGGCCCGCGCGGCGGACCCGGATACGCTGGTCGCTTCGGCAAAAGCCTATCTCGGCGCGTTGAACAAGATCGTCATGAAGCGCCAGCGCGACATGCCCGCGCAGGCGGCGGGGTGAGACCCAACGTCATTCCGGGGCGATGCGCAAGCATCGAACTATGATACGCAATTGCACATCTGAGAATCTCGAGATTCCCCGATGCGCAACTGCGCATCTGAGGTCTGGTCCTACGGACCATCCCGGATTGACGTCGGAGAGCAATAATAAAACGCGGCGCCGTGGCACCGCGTTTTTTTGTTGAGCGCTCCTTGATGGTGGGCACGCTATCGCTTTGCCCAACCTACGATCCTTACCGCGTCTTTACGTCCGGCTCGCGCCGGGCAACTGGACGGGAATGTGCGGCGAGGTGCTGATGACCCTCGGGCTTCCGTCGGAATTGGCTGGGCCGCGCTCGGCCAGGCTGCGGATGGTTTCCAAAAGCAAAATATATTTTTCGGCTAACATTGGCATTTCCAGTTCTGAAATGGCCTCGCCGCTGGTCTGGCGAGACACAGGCAATTCACGAGCCTCGCATGCTGCCGGACTTCGATTTCAGGAAGTTTTCGTGGAATCAGAAAAATGGCTTCGGCGGTCGGATGAAATGTTTCGTCGCGCCGGCCTGCACGAAGCCGAGATTACCGAATCGTTAATTGCTGCGACGCGGCGTGCCGCCGCCCATGCGCCTCGAGAGCGTCTCGGCGGTTGCCAAGCTCAAAACTGAAGAAAAATTGGAACGAGCAGCACGCTCACGATCGCAGCAACAACCGTGAACGGCACACCCACCTTCACGAAATCGCCGAAACTATATTGTCCAGGTCCCACGACCAGCGTGTTTACCGGCGAGGAGATAGGCGTCATGAAAGCCGCAGACGGGAACATCGCGATTGCGGCCGCAACCGTCAGCAGGATGAGGGCGAGATCGAGGTTCATCAAGACCTCTTTCCATCGGTGGCGGCACCTAGCCACTGATCTGTAAGATGGCTACCGTTGTCCACCGTAGCGGGTGTGCGGTGCCCGGTAAATCGGGCCCGTTCGGTCTCATGGAGTCAATCCAATCGGAGGAGGCTCGTATGGCGAAGATCGGCATCGTCCACACCACCGAATACACCTACCGCAACCCGGTAGGCCTGCTGCGGCACAAGCTGATGGTGCGGCCGGACGAGAGCCACGACCTTCGCCTGCACAGCGCGATGCTGAAGGTCGAACCGGAGCCGAATGCGATCTACTGGAAGCATGACGTCTTCAACAATTCCGTCTGCTACCTCGAATGGCCGGAAGCACTCAGGACCGAGCGGCTCAGCATCGTGTCGACGCTTGACATGACACATCACCCCGACGGCCAGCCGCTGCCGGTCTACAGCCTCGACGCAACCGCCGAGCAGTTTCCGTATTCCTACGCCGCTCATGAGATTCCCGACCTGGCGCGCCTCGCCGAACGCCAGATGCCGGACCCCGAGCGAAAGGTCGACACTTGGGCCCGCCGTGTCGTGTCGGAAGTGGAAGGCAAGCAGACGCTACGCGTACTGGAAGCGATGACGCACGCCATCAAGCAGGAGTTCAATTATCGCGTCCGCTACGAGCAGGGCACGCAGACGGCCGCCCAGACACTGGCGTTAGGCTCCGGCACCTGCCGCGACTTTGCGGTATTGATGATGGAAGCGCTGCGCAGCTTCGGCCTCGCCACGCGTTTTGTCACCGGCTATTTGTACGATGATTCCTCGGGCACGACCGTGGGTGGCGGCAGCACGCACGCATGGTGCAGCGTCTATCTGCCCGGTGCAGGCTGGATAGAGTACGATCCGACCAATGGTTTGATTGCCGGCGCCAACCTGATCCGTGTGGGCGTGACCAGGGAGGCGGAACAGGCCATCCCGATATCGGGTGGCTTCGTCGGCAACTCGGATGATCCGACCGGACTGCATGTGGATGTATCGGTCCACGCCATACCGATACTCTAAGCGCGTGGGGTAGGCAAAGGCGAGCTTCGCGCCGTGCCTACCATCTGTCCCCGATCGCGCGTCTTGATGGTCGGCACGCTTGCGCTCTGCCCACCCCATGGGCTCTCGCAATGACGATATGTGGAGGCAGCAAGTGCGACAAATCAACACGACGCGCAAATCACTTCTGATTTTCCGAAATCGTGTCAAGCCCGGGAAGCAAAAATATTCTGCTTTCGTTTTCACCCAAATCAGTCGCACAACTTCGCCCGTCTCACGGCAGATGAGGGGCGCTTCGCGAACGTCACGAACGCGCGGTGAGATGCGGAGGACGCTGACGGCGCGATAGACGTACGCGCCGGAGGCGTACGGCGAAGTCGTGTGGTTCGGGCGCCGCGGTGCTGGCGTTAAGTCCTAGAGAAGCGAAGCTTCTCGGGGGCGACGGAGGCAAAAGAGCCGTTCTCCGGGAAGAGCACGAAGTAAGCCGTNNGCCATTGCGCAGGGAAGNCGCGCTGCCCTGTATGCTCGTGTGCACTTTTGTTTGCGCAAATCGCACGCGAGACCGCGGGTGCAGCAAGCACCCGGTCTTCCCCGCGCCCTCTGAACAAGGGGGCGGGAAGTTCACAAGCAAACCTCGGGCGATCAGCGCCGCGAGAACGCGAAACTGTATCCCCCGTCACTGCGCTCGCAATGACGTGGAAAGAGCCTCGCCATGCGTCCATCCGCTCACTCTGAGGAGGCCGCGAAGCGGTCGTCTCGAAGAGCGAGGCCACCAGCGGCGCCAACTGCTTTGGCGCCAGAGCGTGCCTGAATCTTGGGCGGACAGAATGTCGCATTTTGCGATGCAGCAAACCATCGAGGTGGCCCCTGCTAACGGGCAATGGCAATTCGGTCCGCTTCTCTGTATTGGTGCAACTGGCATACAAGCTTCGGAGCCATCTGTCGCGCTCCGCAAAAATAACCGGGAGGAATCATGCGCAAACTGATTTTGGCTGCGGCATCGGTCGCAGCATTGGCTCTGGTCGGGCCGGCCGCGGCGCAATCGCCGATCGTGATCAAGTTCAGCCACGTGGTGGCGACCAATACGCCGAAGGGGCTGGCGGCCGAGAAGTTCAAGGAACTGGCCGAGAAATACACCGACGGCAAGGTCAAGGTCGAAGTCTATCCGAACTCGCAGCTCTACAAGGACAAGGAAGAGCTGGAAGCGCTGCAACTCGGCGCGGTGCAGATGCTGGCGCCGTCGAACTCGAAGTTCGGGCCGATCGGGGTCAAGGAATTCGAGGTATTCGATCTGCCCTACATCCTCCCCGACCTGAAGACGCTGCGCAAGGTGACCGACGGCCCGCTCGGCACCAAGCTTCTGAAGCTGCTCGATGCCAAGGGCATGACCGGTCTTGCCTACTGGGATAACGGCTTCAAGCAGATGAGCGCCAACAAGAAGCTGGTGGCGCCGGCCGACTATCGCGGCCTGAAGTTCCGCATCCAGTCGTCGAAGGTGCTGGAAGCGCAGTTCCGCGCGCTCGGCGTCGTTCCGCAGGTGATGGCGTTCTCGGAAGTCTATCAGGCGCTGCAGACCGGCGTCGTCGACGGGCAGGAGAACACCTGGTCGAACATCTATACCCAGAAGATGCACGAGGTGCAGAAGTACATCACCGAGACCAACCATGGTTACATCGGCTATGTCGTGGTCACCAACAGGAAGTTCTGGGACGGCCTGCCGGCGGACGTCCGCGCTCAATGCGAGAAGGCGATGAAGGAAGCCACCGCCTATGGCAACGCGCAGTCGCAGAAGGAAAACGACGATGCGCTCGCCGACATCAAGAAGACGGGCAAGAGCGAGATCATCAAGCTCACGCCCGAACAGGATGCCGCCATGCGCAAGGCGGTGGAGCCGGTCTACAAGGACGTCGCCGGCCGCGTCGGCCAGCCGCTGATCGACGAGTTCTTGAAGGAGACGAGGGGCGCGACCAACTAGGTCAATGTTGATCGGGCTTCCGTGTCACGGCACGGAAGCCCTTCGCGTTTCGGGGCGAGCGGCGCGAGCCGCGGTAGGATCGGGAAGGTGAGGGCGTCAGAGGCCCGGCCTGAAGGGGGAACATATTGATATTGCTTCGCATCCTCGACCGGCTTGAGGAGACCTTGATCGCGACACTGATGGCGCTCGCGACCCTGCTGATCTTCCTCGCCGTGTGCCACCGCTATCTACTCGGCATTCCCTTCCTGTTTCCGATCCTGTTCCCGATCAACCTGTCCTGGGCGCAAGAGCTTTGCATCTACATGTTCGTGTGGGTGGCCAAGTTCGGCGCCGCCTATGGCGTGCGCACCGGCATCCATGTCGGCGTCGATGTCGTGGTCAATCAGCTCAGATCGCCCTGGCGCAACTATGTCGTGCTGTTCGGCTTGCTGTGCGGCGCGTTCTTCACCGTGGTGATCGGCACCATGGGCGCGAAGTTCGTCTACGGACTCTACCATACCGACCAGGTGTCGCCCGACCTCGAGATTCCAAGCTGGTTCGTCTATCTCTGCATCCCGCTCGGCTCCTATTTGATGTGCTTCCGCTTCCTGCAGGTCGCTTATCACTACTTCTTCACCGGTGAATTGCCGCATCACGACCACGCCCATGTCGAGGGAGTCGACGTCGATGAGCCGGGCGTCGGCGCTGCGGAGGTGACGCGATGACATCGATCATCATCTTCGGCCTCCTGATCGCGCTGATGCTCACGGGCATGCCGATCTCGATCGCGCTCGGCCTCACCGTGCTCACCTTCATCTACACGATGACCAACGTGCCGACGGAATCGGTCGCGCTGAAGCTCTTCACCGGCATCGACAATTTCGAGATCATGGCGATCCCGTTCTTCATCCTCGCCGGCAACTTCCTCACCCATGGCGGCGTCGCGAGGCGCATGATCGATTTCGCGAGATCGATGATCGGCCACTGGTATGGCGGGCTGGGGCTCGCCGGCGTCTTGGCCTGCGCGCTGTTTGCCGCGGTGTCGGGCTCTTCGCCCGCCACCGTGATCGCCATCGGATCGATCATGCTGCCCGCGATGCTGAAGCAGGGTTTCCCGAAACGCTTCGGCGCCGGCGTCATCACAACCTCGGGCGCGCTCGGCATCCTGATCCCGCCGTCGATCGTGATGGTGATCTATTGCGTGGCGACCGGCGGCAACATCGCGCTCGATCCGGCCGGCCAGCGCGTCTCCTCCGCGTCCGTCGGCCAGATGTTCATCGCCGGCGTGATTCCCGGCCTGATGCTGGCGACGCTGCTCGGCGCCACCACATTCTACCGCGCCTGGCGCAACGACTATCCGCGGTTGCCCAAAGCGAGCTGGGGTGAGCGCATTGCTGCGTTCCGCAAATGCGTATGGGGGTTGCTGCTGATCCTGATCGTGCTCGGCGGCATCTATGCCGGCATCTTCACGCCGACCGAGGCCGCGGCCATCAGCGCCGTCTATGCCTTCGTGATCGCCGTGTTCGTCTATCGCGACATGACGCTGAAGGATGTGCCGAAGGTGCTGCTCGGCTCGGCCAACATGAGCGCGATGATCCTCTACATCATCACCAATGCGGTGCTGTTCTCCTTCCTGATGGCGAACGAGAACATTCCGCAAGCGATCGCGAACTGGATCACCTCGATCGGTGTCGGCTGGATCGTCTTCCTGCTCGTCGTCAACGTGCTGCTGCTGCTCGCCGGCAACTTCATGGAACCGTCCTCGATCGTGCTGATCATGGCGCCGATCCTGTTTCCCGTGGCGGTCAAGCTCGGCATCCATCCGGTGCATCTCGGCATCCTGATGGTCGTCAACATGGAGGTCGGCATGTGCCATCCGCCGGTCGGGCTCAATCTCTACGTCGCCTCCGGTATCGCCAAGATGGGCATCACCGAGCTGACGATCGCGGTGTGGCCGTGGCTACTGACCATGCTGATTTTCCTCGGCATCGTGACCTATGTGCCGGAAATATCGCTGTGGCTGCCGCGAATGCTCGGTATGCTCTAGCCATGCTGCATTGCGCTGGATCAAACGGCATCACATTACATCTTGGTAAGGGAGGCCTGCCTTGCCAATCCGTAAGTTGAAGGCCGGCTGAGGCCGGCCCATCTTCAAGCAACCTTTCACAGGAGGTTCGCATGAGGAAGTTTGCTATCGCAGCGGTTGCGGTACTCGCCATCGCCGGTTCGACCGCGGTCTATGCCCAGCACCGCCATTGGGGCGGCTTCGGTCATATGCGGATGAGCCCGGAGGACCGGGCGGCCTATGCGGACGCGCGGATTGCGGCCGTTCATGCCGGCCTCAAGCTCTCGGCCGAGCAGGAAAAGCTGTGGCCGCCGGTCGAGGCGGCGGTCAAGGAGTTCGCCAAGCTCAGGATCGATCGCGCCAATGCGCGGATGAATCCGCCGGACGATTCCAGCCAGCAGAAGCCGGATGATCCCGTCGCCCGGCTGCGCGACCGGGCCGAGACCATGGCGGCCTCGGCGGCGGCCATGAAGAAGATCGCGGATGCGGCCGAGCCGCTCTACAAGACGCTGGATGACGGCCAGAAGCGCCGGCTTGCCGTCCTGACCCGGATGGACCACCGGTTCGGAGGCGGGGAAGGCTGGCGCCACCACCGGTTCGAGCGCGAAATGGGCCGGGATCGCGACTTTGACCGGCACCGGGGCTATGACCGCGATCGCTATGACCGGGATGGTGGCCCGGACCGGAACGGCGCCGAACGGCTCTGATGCACCCCCGATCGGGACCCGGTCCAGACATCGGCAGAAGCCGCTGAAATCCAGCGGCTTTTTGCCATTCCGGAAAGCCGCCAAAGCCCGGGAAAACTTCACCCCTATTGCTGGACATCCCGGGATCGCTTTGCTAAACGACGCCCCTCGCAAGGGTTTTCCGGACCTAGAGCGTCCGGGCGCATAGCTCAGTTGGTAGAGCAGCTGACTCTTAATCAGCGGGTCCCAGGTTCGAGCCCTGGTGCGCCCACCAAAAATCCCTTCGCGAGAACAGTGGCTTAGGCCCGTTCGCATTTGTTCTTCGATACCGCATTCGACAGAATTTTCGGGCCATTCGACAAAATGTGCGACAATTCCGTTCGCGCTTCGGTCCGGCCGGAACGGCCATAAACGCATAACTCAACCTCGGCGAGCGTGCTTGGTATACCAGCTCGCGCTGAACAAAATGGGTACGATTGGAGCAGCTGACTCGGCACCCCTATGAGTCAGCTGCTCCAAAAAGAACATTTTGGCACTAACTGCCGGGCACTCCTGAAAACGAAAGAGCCACCCGGTTGGGTGGCTCCGATCATCGACGCAACTTTTGCGATTTCACGAAATCACCTTGACCTCGGGCAGCAGCAGCAGCGACGAGTTGGCGGCGAACAGTTTCTCCATCGCCTGATCGGCGAGCTTGGCGCGGTCGCCGAGATAGTGCTGGTCGAGAATCTCCTGCACCGTCTTGAGGCTGTGCCCGGTGATCGAGGCGATCTCTGGAGCCGCGCAGCCGGCCAATGCGAGCAGCGTCACCGACGTGCCGCGCAGGTCGTGAAAATGCAGGTCGTTGTCCTCGCCGAACTCGGCCCCGATCTTGGCCGCCTTGCAGGCCTTGCCGAACGAGGTGCGGAAGCCATCCTCGGTCCAAGGCTGTCCGCGCGTGTTGAGCAGGATCGTTGCGACCTCGGTATTCTCCCAATCGACCCGCTGCAGCAACTGCCAGAGCTGCGTGCCCGGCATCACCTTGATCCGGATCGCCGTGTGGTTCTTGGTGCCGCGCTTGCGTGGGATGTGGAGGTAGCCATCGCGGTAGGCGCTTTTGGGCAGCGACAGGCACTTGCCTTCGCGCAGGCCAGTGTAGAGGCCGAGCACCACGACGTCGCACACCTGGCTGGACGCCTTGGCGAACAGGCGCTCGAAATGCGGTGCGCGCCAGAGCTTCTCGGTGCGGTCGCTCTCGTAGAGCCGGCCACCCTTCAGACACGGGTTGACTCGCAGCTTGCCGCGATCCGTCGCTACCGAGCAAATGCGCGCCAGCACGGACCACGCCATATCAGCGGTGCGCTTTTTCTCGACGAGGCCGTCGCGCCATTTCTTGAAATCGCCGCGCACTTCTTCCGGCGTGTCCTTGATGGGTTGGATCGGCAGCTTGCCGAACTCGGCCTCGATCATCTTGATGTAGCGGTTGTAATCCTTCTGTGTTCTCTTGCCGAGCGTCGTGTACTCGTCCGACTGTTTGTAGAGCGCGATCAGATCGCGGAACGTGCCGGTGTTGGCATTGGCCTTGGCAAGCTTGGCGGCTTCGACGTTGGCGCACTCCTGAAAATAGGCCGCCATGAATTCGGTCGAGCCTTCGGCGCCGGGCAGCACGCGCTTGGTGGCGCGGAAACTGATGTAGGTTTCGAACTCGCCGCTGGCGAGTTTTTGCTTGTCTCGCTTGAGACCCTTCAGCCGTTTAAGGCTGGTTACGCGACGCTCGTTCTTGGGCACGCTCCTGTCTCCATTTCTCCAGCGCGGTCATCGCTTCGGGCACTTCGCACACCAAGCCCGAGACCTTGTCTAGCGCGAGATCAATCGCCTTGCGGTCCCACCTGTGTGTGCCGGGTATCGGACCCGGAAGAATCCCGCGACGCACCCAATCGTGGAACGTCGACAAGCTTCCGCACCCGGCGTAGACGGCAGCCTCTGATCTCGACAAGCCCCTCGGGGTCACCTGGTTCATACTGCCTCTCTTGCCTTACGCTCCGTTACGTAGTATGTCAAGCATATCAGCGTCGGCCTTCCGGCCTACGTCTTCCGGCTTACAAAAACTTTTGTGGATTCCACGCGGCCATTTCGTGCCGTCACGCACGATTTGCCAGTCGTGGCCGTCGCGGGCTTCCCCGATGATGACCCCGGTGAAGACCTTCGGCTTCCGGTCCGCATAGGGAATCGTGACCACCACGCGATCACCCTTCTTCAGAGCCGGATCGTAGGTTCGGTCAATCATGTCGTTCGGCCTTGAGCTTTTCGTATTCCTCGATCAGCCACACCACTAGGTTGGCGCGATCCGGCAACACGAGATCGTTGCCGGGATGGGCCTCGCGCCAGCGAGCCACCGCGCGCATGTCGGCCTTCCATTGCAGGTCGAAGGTGAACTGCAGGCTCTCGGCGTGCTCCTTGGCCTCGGCCAATTCCTGGCGCAGTGCGCTGAGACGATCCGCCGGCAACAGTTCGAGCTTGAGATCCGCCAACTGCTGATCGTCGACCCGCTGCGTCGCCTTTTCGTAGAGATAATCCTGGCAGATCTCGACCAGCATCAGCGTCTGCCGAGCGGAGGTGACGATCTCGCAGATCGGCTGGTGCCGCTCGGTGAACGCGACGATGTGGATGCCGCAGTTCGGGTCACCGCAGAAGGCAGCGTCGAAGTGATGGGCGCGCGGAGTCTCGGGTCCAGGACGCCAGTTATCGTCGCTTCTGGTCATCCGGCGCCTCCACAAAGAACTTGCACGCCTTCCATTCGGAAAAGACCGGCGGGCCATGCCGATGGGTGAGCCGGAGGAATTCGCGGCAGCCCATCGTCTTGACCTGCTTGCTCTCGATCAGCTGGGTGTGCGGGTTCACTTTGTCCCGACCCTTTCGATAATAACCGCGCCATTTGCAGTCGCCGCACGTCTTTGATGGATCTCCGAGAGATCCAACAAAATGCGCCATGCCCGGCTTGACGTCATCGCGGTCGGGGACGCCGGGTAGTTTTGTCAGGTAGCCCATGTGCTGCATCCCAAATCATGACCTGATAGCGATCCGGATCCAGGCCCATCCGTTCCACCGCGCGCCGCATCGGCTCAGATCCGCCGGGCATCATGCAGATGTCGCGCGCGGTCCAGCCGTAGATATCGACCAGAAACGCGACGCGACCATCGCGGTGCATGTCGCGAATGGGCATTTGGGTCTTGAGCCGATAGTCAACGGTCATGTTGCTCACCTGACGCGCTGTTGCTTGAACAGCGCCTCCATATCCTTCTTGGCCTCGGAGAAGCCGGCATGCAGCTCGCCCTCGATGGCGGCTCTGCCGACCATCAGCGCTGCCAGCATTTTCAAGTTTTCTTCGTTGAGCCGGCCAATCAGCTCATCGTTTTTCATCTCACCGACGATGGCGGCAAGCGCAGTCACGCCAGCCTGCACCAGCAATGGCATCCATGGTGCCGGCGCGATGTCGATGACGCGCCTCATTGTCGCTTCGATGTCGTCAGACATCTTGAGCGTCAGATCGTAGATGATCTTGTCTTCGAGCGGTTGTGGTGCAGGATGCTGATGAACAATCATCCGTCTATTCCTTTTCGATTCTGGATTTGAAGAACCTGGTGCTCTCCTCCAGTGCTTCGTTCTCTGTGATCATGCTGACGCGGACCCGCTTGGTCGGATCGGCGCCGCATGCCAGGAGCAGGGCGCGGCTGGTTGGTTCGAGGGCAGGGTGCTTGTGCGCGTTGGTTTTGACGGCGAACTTCCGGATGAACTCCCTGGCCTCGGGAATCTGCCAAAGCTCGCGCGGGTCTTCGTCGTAGCCGCCGAAATGCACCGTGATGGCGGTCGACGGTTGAACCTTCAGCGCCTGCCAGGACATGACGGCAGTCGCCAGCGCCTTGCGGCTCAGATCGTCCGCGCTGCCAATCGAGAAAAACACCACGGTCCGTTCCAGATCCTGGAGCTTGCCGGAAACAATGCTGTCGTGCGTGGCGTATTCGATCCTGGCCATTAGACTTGCTCCTGGCGCAAATTGACTCGTCCCTTGTCGAGGTACGCCTGGCAAATCCGGCGCACCAATTCGGTCAGCTTGATCCTGTTCATGCGCGCCAACAGTTCGAGCTGTTCGAAATCGTGGTCGTCAAAATGGGCGGCGATCTTGCGACGCGCCGTCATGGGTCTCTCCGCGGTCCGACCAGAATCGACGGGGACATCGGAAACTCCACGCCGATTGGCCTCCACAAGTGGAGACAGAAAGGGTGGCAATCGACGTATGATGCTTTCGGCGGATGAAACTCGACGACGCACTCGTCTTCCCGCCAGAACAGATCCTTGACGAAACACATCTCGGCCCAGTTCGGCGTCCGCCGTTCGGTCGACACCGAGACGTGCTCCCAGCGATATTCGAAGTCGAGCCCGCTGGAGATGATCTTCAACTCGGCGCCCTTCGGTCCCATCACAAAGAAGGCGCCGGCCGGGCCGTCCTGCATCGACGACCCCCAGGGGCCAGCGCGCAAGCGACCGTTTTCCAGAACGGAAGGCAATACGGGCCTCATACCTTCTCCTCGACCTGGACAAACATCCATTCTTCGATGAAGCGCTGGATCGCCAGCGCGAGGTCGTGGCAATAGAGCTGATAGAGTTCAGGATCCCGGCAGCACGGTTCGTCCTGAAGGAAGTGTTCGGCCAGCGCGTAGCAGTTCGAATCGAAGCTCTGAGCCGGCTTCGGTCGGTCCGCCGTCGTCATATCGGTCGCCATTTCCTGTTGACGACGCGCTTGCCGATGAACCATTGGCCCGACGATCTCCGAAACTCGGCTTCGAAGAAGGCTTTGACGTCGGTGCCCGTCGCCTTTTGGGTGGCGAAATCGAGCGGCTGTTGCACCATGTTCCGACAATTCTTGGCGTAAACCAGCGCCAATTGGTTCGGGTCGTTGGTGACGAGGGGTCTTTGAACCTTGACGATGTCGGTCATGCCGACTCCTTCAGCCACTGCTTGCCATAGACGTGCACGACGCGGGTGCCGATCTGCTGCAACACCACGCCTTCCTTGCCTTCCAGCGTCCGATAGTCGCCGATCACGACGCCATTGAATCCGTCGTGCGCGATTTCGTACCGGGTGTGCATGTGCCAGGGTGTTTCCCGCCCGTGGCCGCAGACCCGGCAGTCGCCCTGGGCCTGAAGATCCGGCATGTAGTAGTGCATCGAAACCGTGCCCGTGACGCGCTTGACGCGGCCATTGGCCTCCAGGGCGTCAATGAAGGTCCGCAGCGCGGATTCGTAGAAGTGCCGCGCTCGCGGATAATCGTCGTCAACGACAGCGGGCAGGGCGTTGAAGGTCTTGATCAGCGCCGCCAGGGTGTCGAATTCATCCGTCTGCGCTTGCAGCCGAGCGAGATCCAGGACTGTCATCGACGACACCTCCATCCGTACCGGCCGTCCTTGACCTTGCGCATGCCGTGACGCTGGCAAACGTCGCGCGGTTTCGCTTTTGGTCTTGCCCTTTCCTTGTCCGGGGTTTGCGCCATCACGCGCTTGGTCTTCACCGGCTGCGGCGCCAGGCTGCGCTCGGCCTCTACCGGCATCAGGATACGCTCGACCTTCACCGGTTGCGGTTCCGGCGCGAGCAGCGCGAGACGATCCTGCTTCTTGGCCGGCACCGACGCGACCGGCTGCCAACGGTCATCGAACAGATCCGGCGCGTAGCGCTGGAATTGTGCCAACGCCGGCTTCACCGGCTTCGACTTCGCCGCCAGTACGGCCGCGAACATGCCGGAGAATGCCAGTGCGGCGGCGAGCGCGAGACTGATCGACCATGGCGGGGGCTTGATCCAGATCATGACTCATCCCCACCGCATGTTCAGTTTCAGCTGCAGCCGCAAGGCATCGATAATGGCCTCGACTGTCATGACCACTCCTGTCAGGCGGATCCGGATGTCGGCAGATTGCGTGCAGAGTATTCGACGATGAATCGGCGCAGCTCGGCGTCGATCTGGTCCATGCGCCGGAGGTCGGCGTCGGTCGGCTCGCTGCCGGGATCCAGCAGCCCGCCCGTGATGGAGTGGAAGACGTGCTGGGCGCCGGCAAAGAAAGCGTTGCGCATTTCTTCGAGCTGGATCCGCGGCGCGTCTTCGAGCTTGCAGGCAATGCGAAGGCCGACCCAGCCGGCTTCGATCAGAAGTCCTTCGTCGACCAGTCGCCTGGTCAGCGCTTCGAGATAAGCGCGATCAGCCATCCGCTTTCTCCCTTGGACAGGATCTTCTCAGCTAAAGAGATGGGCGATGAAGGCGCCGCTGATTGACCCATACCAAAATAATTTTGGACGGTCCAATAAAATTTTGGGTCAAAGGATTTTTGGAAGTGACAGCGATTCCGCTTGACCGCAACAAGGGCGGGCGTAGGCTATGGGTGTGAATGCAGGCGCAGGNCATCCCAGGCCGTCGCTATTTCACGCAATAAAAACCGAGAGGGATAACAATCNGGATGCACGTGAATACGACGGGGGAATACGCCAATGAACTCACGGGTGACGTCGTTACGTCTACAGGCCTATGCATGCGTACCTGAATTTCCGCCAGACGCAGATAAGGAAGAACTACTGAAGTTACTTAGCGAGGAGGTTCAAAGAGTCAGAGACGGAAGGACGTCGACATTCTTCGCCGCCGAGTGGCATGGCTTCTCAGACGAAGACGTCTTGGTGATGCTCAACGAGCTGATCGACTTCGTGCAAAACTGCTTTTTTAGGGAACGCTCTTAGTTCAGTACGCTGACGACTTTACGGAACGCTCTAGTTCAGAGAGCTGACGCCTTAGTGAGGCTGGAAGACGAGAAGTATTACCTTCGAATATGTAATCACTAGGGACTTGTCGCTTATCAATTTGAACGCGTTCTAAAATAAGCATCATGACTCTCAAAGTTACTGGAGAGCCTCTTTCAATATTGTTCCAACGATTTGGATGCATGTCTAATAGACGAGCGAACTCTGACTGNTCCAGCCACAAGTTTTCTTAGAGCGACGAGTCTTCGACGGATCGCTNTTTTTGTCATTGCTTGCTTCGGTCATAAACCGAAAATTGCATAGAACTAGAATTCTAGCAACGCCAAAAAGCTCCTTCTCCAAAAAATTTTGGAAAGTGGTGCTCTGTAATGTTCACAAAGTGACTTAAAGAGCGCTTATAAGACACCAAAAAAGTTTTGGAGGAAAGATGTTGCTCCAAAAAAATTTTGGAATTAGGATGTCTCCCGCCTTGGGGAGACATCATGAAAACTATCTCAAATGTCGCGGAAATTGTTGAGGTTTTGGGCGGCATCGAACGGGTGGCCGCCCTGACCGAAGCCAAGGATCCGGCCGTTTGGAATTGGGTCTACGCCTTCGAAGCCTTCCCGGCGAACACCTACTTCGTCCTCATCGAAGCTCTCAAGCAACGCGGTTACACCGCACCTCCGCACCTGTGGAAGATGCGTGGCATTCGTTTGAGGAAGCGGGCGGCGGCTCGTTTGAAGAGGCGGACGGGCACTCGTTTGAAGAAGCGGGCGGCCTAAGCTCGCAACCTTTCGTTGGTCACTTAAAGGAATTTTCCGCGGAGCTTGTCCCTCTCGCGTCGCGGAGAGGCCATCGGAAGGGGCGGCGCGCGTCCCTTTCGGTGGCGAACCTTAAGAACAATAAGGGAAGCTTTTATGACAAAGGTCGCTCACCTCTCCGAAATTCCGTCGAACGGGTCTCTCGACCGTCACGCCGCGATCCTCGCCGACATTCAAAAGATGCGAGACGAACTCGTCTCGACCCACGATACGAATGACCAGCTTCGTGCGGATCTTCATCGTGAGGAAGACCGCGTCGCCCTTCTTGTCCAGGAGCGCGACCGCTGGCGTACCGAAGCGCTGATCTTCCGTAGCCGTCTGATCGAACTCGCCACCGCAATGGCGAATATCGGCCTGCTCACACGGTCCGCCCAAGAGATCGTCCTTACCGTCAACGAGCTGAACAACGCCACCTCCAGCGAAGCGCTGGGCAAGCTGGAGGAGGCTTTCGAACAGGGAAACCACGCTGCGGCATAAGGATCAGCTCCATGAGCGATTTCGATCTCAACGAGTCCCGTAAAGGCCGCGACGACGGCATGGCGCAGGTGATCGGACACAATCTGACCTTCGCGGATGAATTCGCCCAGGCCATCGACCGGCTGCCGCGTGGCTGGGTTGGGACCTGCGAGGACATTCGCAAGGACTGGCGCGGCACTCAGCCGGCGTCGCCGAATGCCTGGGGCGCGTGCTGGAACGCCGCCAAGCGGCGCGGCCAGCTGGTGCAGCTGCAACAGCAGGTCGCCATGACCGCCAACAAGTCGCACGCGCGGAAAACGCATCTTCATCGCAGGGCGTGAGGGAGCGCCGGCATTTCTGGAAGGGCTTCATCATGACCATCACCGACATCGTTGAAGCACGTGTTCGCCCGCATCGGCACCACAACTCGGAATCCGCACCTTGGTATACCAAGCAGGGCATGACCGACAGACTGGTTGCATTGCACCGGGACGGCCTCGGTTTCACCGCCATTGCCCGGATCCTCGCGGAGGAATTCCAGCTCAAGGTTACGAAGAACCAGGTTATCGGGAAGGCCCGGCGCCTGACCTTGCCGCCGCGTCGAGGACCGGACCTGCCGCGGCCGGCGAAGCCACGGAAAAGCCGGGCGAGGCCACACGCTCCGCTGCCGCGTCTCAGCAACGGCCGGTTCGGGCCGAAGCTCTCGGTGCCGTTGCCGGCGCCGGATGTTGTGTTGCAGCCGTTGTTGCCGGCGCTGGCGCTGCCTCGCCAGGACTGGCGGGTCGCGAACCTCCCGGTGCTTGCGCTCAAGCCGGGCGAGTGCCGCTTCCCGTTCGGTGATCCTCCTTTTCAGTTTTGCGGCCGGCCCCAGGTCGGAGGCTGCGCCTACTGCGCTGGACATCTCGCCATCGCTTTCCGTCCGCGGAGGGAGTGGTGATGCCTGACCGTCATGTCATGCCGATGCGCCGCCGCGCCGAGACTTTCGGGATCCAATTCTGCGGCTTCGAGTACACCGTCACCGTCGGCTACTTCGAGACCGGCGCCGTCGGCGAAGCTTTCATTACTGGTGGGAAATCGGGGCAGGCCATCGAGGCGATTGCTCGGGACGCCGCCGTGCTTCTGAGCCTGGCGCTGCAGTTCGGGATGCCGCTCGAAATGATCCGGCATGCCATTACCAGGGATTCTCAGGGGCATCCGTCCAGCATTCTCGGCGCCGTCGTCGACCGGTTGATGGAGGCGGCGGCATGAGCAAATACGCCCTCTGTTCCTGTTGCAAGCAACCGCTGCCGTCACTCAAGCGCGGCGGCGTGTATCTGCCGCCACGAAAGGCGCAGATCTTCGACACCATCGACCGCAACCCCGGCATCAGCGCGCTCGGCATTATCGCCAAATGTTACAATGGGAATGCGACGACCAACGCCGTGCGCGTTCACGTCGCGCAAATCAACTGTCTTCTGATGGAGAGCGGCGTCCGTATCCGCATCAGCGGCGACGGCATCGACATGCGTGGATCGTACCGGATCGTTCGGCCGCAGGAAGGAAAGGTGGCGGCATGATGACGTTCGCCAATGCACCATGGACCGATGAAGAAGTCGTCAACCTGAACCGCTGGCAATCGGTCGGTTGGGTGCATGAATATACTTGCCCGAACGATCATTCCGGCTCGCGTGTCCTGGTCGCCGGCAGGAACGGCTGGTCGTGCCCGAGCTGCGTCTATACGCAGAACTGGGCGCATCCCGGCGCGCTGGAGGGACCGCCGCCGAATCCGTTCGAGACGCACGCCAATCCGGCCTGGCTCAGCCTCATGCTGGAGCTGACGCGGGTCGTCTGCCTGACTCATCGTCGCTTCAACGCCGACGACGTCATGGATCTCTATGATGCCATCGAGCACGCGCCGACGACGCCGGAGGCGCGGGCGATGGGGCCGGTCCTGCAGAAGGCGGCGAAGGCCGGCTACTGCAAGAAGACCAAGCTGACCGAGAAGTCCCGCCGGAAGGGAAGCCGCGGCCGGTCGCTGACTATGTGGGAGTCTTTGATCTGCGAGGTGCGGCGATGATCGCTTTTGCCTGCCGCGTCGATCATGACCCGCGCGAACCGAGCGAGCACAAGCTGCAGACTCAGGTGATCGACCTGATCGATATCGGCAAGACGCATCCGGACATCTTCGCCTTCGCGATTCCGAACGCCGGCCGGCGCGGCTTCCAGACCGCCACCAAGATGAAGGCCGAGGGTCTGAGGGCCGGTGTCGCCGATGTCTGCGTCATGCTGCTGGAAGGCCGCACCGGATGGCTCGAACTGAAAAAGCGCAAGGGCGGCCGGCAGTCGGACGAACAAAAGGGATTCGAAGCCAGGTGCAAACGCCTGGGCCATCCGTATGCGCTGGCGCGCACGCTGGATGAAGCCATCACCGCGCTGGTTCGCTGGGGCGTGCTGAAGCCAACCAATTTCTGAGGGAGACAATCATGCACCATGTGCCAGTAAAGCTCACGCCAGAGCAGGCCGCAATCCATCGCAAGGCGTACCTGAAGAATCTTCATTACAGCAAGCCGGGCGACGCCGACATCATTCGCACCTACCGCCACATTGAGAAGGGCGGATTGGTGATCAAGGCGCTGGAGTCCATTGCGACGGCCGGCGTTGACGAGCTGGGCCTGCCGAAGCTCGCCATCGCTCGCGCCGATCAGAAGGTCTGTCATCTCAGCATGCACGGCAACGGCGGCGCCACGATGTCGCCGGGTGGCCGGACGCGTCGGAACTCGCGGCGCAGTCAAACGAGCTGGTTCGATTTCCCGGCGAAGACGTTCCCGGAGAAGTCTGGCTGGCGCAGCGCCGAGGCAATCGTGCCCCTGGTGCCGCTTAGTCTTCGGCCGAAGCGGGCGCTGGAGGCCTATCACATCCTGTTCGAGGCGGATTGGCGCAAGGCGCCGCCTATCGATCCGTTTTTGCTGAAGCGCCTGAGCACACACGCCGATTTGTGGTTGGTCGTTTGCGCTTGGGATTTGACCGAGGTCGAGCGCGCTGTGCTGGCGGGACGCGTCTGATGGGCAAGGTCAAGCTTCTGCAGAGCGACAGTCAGGCGCCGATGAAGCCGTCGGCGCAGACGCAGAAGCTTGTCGATACCAACCGCCAGATGCGCCGGTATCGCGCCTGGAAGGGCGAGCAGTTCGAGCTGATCGCGCGTGGTGGATCCGGCGAGCAGTGGCGCGAGCTGCGCATGGTGTTGCGCCTGATGTCCTACGAGGAGATCGAGCTGCGCCTGGTCGAGCACATCAGGCACCAGACCTGGCTGCTCGAAGCTGACGAGGAAACTCGCGCAGCGGCCTTGAGCCTGATCCATGGCGCCATCATCAAGCTTCGCATTCGCAACGGCTATGCGCCGCTCAACGACTCGCTGCCTGGCGAGCCGCCGACTGCATTCGAGCGCATCCGTGAACTCTTGCAAGTGACGTAAACCCCGGAGCGCAAACATGGAACGCAGACTCAGGATTATTACGGCAGACGAGCGGATGGCGCAGGACAAGGGCGTCAAGGCCCTGATCATCGGGCCGGCCGGCGTCGGCAAGACGACGCTGCTGCGAACGCTGGATCCGAAGACGACGTTGTTTGTCGACCTGGAGGCCGGCGATCTCGCGGTGCGCGACTGGCCGGTCGCGACGCTGCAGCCGCGGACGTGGGAGGAGTGCCGGAATCTCGCGGCCTATCTCGGCGGTCCAAATCCATCGCTGCCACCTACCGCCTGTTACAGTCAGGCACACTACGACGCCATGGTCGAGGTGATGGGGCCGGCCGACGCGATCAAGCAATACGAGACCTTCTTTATCGATTCCATCACGGTCGCGAGCAGGCTGTGCTTTCGCTGGGCCGAGCAGCAGCCCGAAAGCTTCAACGACAAGGGCAAGAAGAACCTGCTTGGCACCTACGGTCTGATGGGCCGCGAGATGATCGCCTGGCTGACGCATCTCCAGCACACGCGCGACAAGAATGTTTTCTTCGTCGGGATCCTGGAGCTGGTACGCGACGACTACAACGTTTCATCGTGGGAGCCGCAAATCGAGGGCTCGAAGACCGGCAAGGAATTGCCGGGCATCGTCGACGAGATCCTGACGATGCAGTTCATCAATTTCGGCGACGGCGACCTGGTCCGCGCGCTGGTCTGCACGCAACCGAACCCGTGGAAATTCCCGGCCAAGGATCGTTCCGGCAAGCTCGACCAGATCGAGGAGCCGCACCTTGGCAAGCTGATGGCCAAGATCGCCGCCGACAAGCCGCGGCATCCGGTCTCGCATGAACTCCCGCAACTCACCACCACCGAAGCAGCCTAATCAAAGGAGAACGAGACATGCCCATGGATTTCAACAACGCACCGGAGCAGCGCGATTTCAGCGTGATGGATGACGGCACCATCGCCGTATGTCAGATCAACATTCGTCCCGGCAATGCCGGTGAGGGTGGCTGGCTCAAGCGCTCGAAGAACGGCGACAGCATGGGGCTCGATATCGAGTTCACTGTGGTGGGCGGCACCTATGACAAGCGGAAGTTCTGGTCGTTCTGGGTGCTGGAGGGTGTGACGGACGGCCATCAGAAGGCGGCCGACATTTCCGCCGGCCGAATCCGCGCCGTGCTGGAGAGCGCCCGCGGCGTTCGTCCGGACGATCAGAGCGACGAAGCCAAGGCCGCGCGCCGTCTCAACGACTTCAGCGAACTCGACGGCATCCGCTTCATCGGCAAGATCGGGATCGAGCGGGCCGAGGAGGGATCGCGCTACAAGGACAAGAATGTTCTCGATGCCGCGATCACGCCCGACCGTACCGCCTGGACCAAGGTCGAGCAGAACCTGCGCAGCGCTACCGCGGTCGCGGCAATCGGCTCGACACTCGGCGGCGCACAGCCTGCGTTCGCCGGCAAGACTGAAAAGCCGAAGTGGGCCACCGGCTAGGAGCACGCCGATGGCCGCGCCAGTTCAAAAGCTGCGCAACGCCGAGGCGGAGTGGATGGCGAAAGCCACTCAGTCCGCCATCGACGCCATGCGCGACGTGATCTCCGAGCACGGCGTCAACAGCCGCGCGTCGGTCGGATCGCTGTCGGACCTGGAGATGGGCTGGTTCGCCTGCGCGGCCATCTTCGGCTGGATCAAGACCAAGGCGGAGCATGCGGTCGCGGAAGGCGTCGGCTACGACGAGAAAATCATGTTCATGCCGGATTATTTTCCGGAGCCGTGGGATGCCGGCGCGGTTGCTTCGATTCTGCCGGCGCTCGCAGATCTCAAGGGAATCCCTTGGCACAAGCCGATTGGCGAGTGGTCGAGCAAGGAAGTGATCCGTTTCACGTGGAACGCTTATTTCCTGATCGAACGCGCCATCCGCCATCGCGCTGAAGGCGCCGAAGGCAAGCTAACACAAGATTCGCAGGCGCGCACCGAGCGCGAAATGAGCACGCGGCATGGCGGACCGCTGATGTCGCGGAAGGAGATGGACGATGTCGAACCTCCGTTCTGATGAACCACGGATCCGCGTCACACGCACGATTGTCTACGAAGGCCGCGAGAGCTGGGTGCGGCAGACGCTTGAACATTCGTTCATCGGTTCGAGCATCTTCGCCGTCGCCAGTGGACGCATCTTCGAGAGCGGAAGGATTGAGGAACCGCTGCCGGCGGAGGAGGACGACGACAATGCTTGACTTCAACCCACCGCTCTCGACCGAACTCAACAACGCGCTCAACGCCGTTCTGGATACGGCGGCACAGATCCGCGAGCGCGAGGAACAGCGCGACTATCTCGGCGCCTCGGCGATTGGCTCGGAATGTCTGCGCAAGGTGCAGTTTGACTGGATGCGCGACTCCGTGTTCCCGGCGCGCACGCGGCGGATCTTCGACCGCGGTCACGCGTCGGAGGAAAAGATCGCAGCGTCGTTCAAGCTCGCCGGCTTCGAGCTGGAGCGCGGCACGGCGCGATGCGAATATTCGACCGCCGACGGCTCGTTCAAAGGGCACTGCGACGGCATTCTGCACAACGGTCCCAGGATCGGCCTGAAGTTTCCCTGCCTCTGGGAGAACAAGTGCCTGGGATCCTCGGGCTGGAAGAAGATCGAGAAGTACGGGCTGCGCGCGTCGTACCCGGTCTATTACGACCAGTGCCAGCTTTACATGGCCTATCTCGGTCTCGACGAAAACCCGGCGCTGTTTACCGCGGAGAACGCCGACACCTGTCATCTGCTGGCGGTGTTGGTCGATTTCGACGCCGCAGCGGCGCAGGCGGCATCCGACAGGGCCGCGCACATCATCCGCGCGACGCGTGCCGGTGAATTGCTGCCGCGCATCACCGAGAAGGGGCCGGACGATTGGCGCTGCAAGATGTGCTCGCACAGTCCGTATTGCTGGAGCCTGAACCATTAGAGGTTAGGTATCGCTATGGTCAGCGATGACGATATCAAGCGGCGGGACAAGCTGCTCGGCATGCTCAGCAGCAATTTCGACGGCGAGCGCGCGACGGCTAGTGCAATGCTGGCGAAAATGGCGGCATCCTACAAGATGACGATTCCCGAACTGTGCCAGGCCGGCGCCAAGCCGGCGAGTTCGTCGGGGCCACGTCCTGGTCCCGGTCCGTCGCCAGGACCGAAGCCGGGTCCGAAGGATCCGAACGCACTCGACAACGAGATGCTGATGATGCTGCGCAAGGTGATCGATCATCATCTCGATTTGGTCACCGCGTGGGAGGAGGAGTTCCTGGAGAACGTCACGGATCGATATTACCGCGACGCCGATCTTTCGCCGAAGCAAACCAGCGTCGCCATGCGGATCCTGGAGAAGGTGGCGTTGAACGCCGGCAAACCGCGCGATGGATTTAGACCGGTATAGGGATGACTGGCCGTGCTCGACTTCAACGACGCACCAAAGCAGGACGAATTGCGCGCGGAGAAACCCGCGCAGCCGCGTCGTGATGGCAAGGTCGACAAGACCGACATCAAGGAGCGGTTGAACGCCGACGTGCGCGGCTTTGTGCAGTGGCTGTATTCCGGCCGCGCCTTTATGCACCGTACCGAGGCGCGGATCGGCAACATCCTGGGCGAGGCCGGCACGTCGCTCTGTATCGAGCTGGGCGGCGTCAACGCTGGCCAATGGTACGATCACGCCACCGATGAGGGTGGCGATATCATTTCGCTCTACCGCGGCTTTATGGGCTACAGCGGCATCTCCGAATTCGACCGCTCATTGCGCGAGATCGCCGCCGACTACTTCCACGATATCGTGCTGGACCAACCGGCCTGGACCGCGGCGCGACGCACGACACCGAGCGAGAAAATCGCCGTCAACAAGGTCAAGTGGGGCGACAAGCCGCGCGAGGAGGAAGAAGTCCTCGGAGCGCCGATTGCAACGTTCCGCTACTACGATATCGACAACAACCTGATCGCCGCTGTCACGCGCTACGAACCGAAGACATTCAGGCCCTGGTGCTGGCGCACGGTCGACGGCGAAAAGAAATGGATGATCGGCTCGCCGGCCGTCCGGCCGCTGTACCATCTTCCTCAAGTCGCCAAGGCCACCGAGATTGTCCTGGTCGAGGGCGAAGGCAAGGCCGATGACCTGGCCAAGTTCGGCGTCGTCACGACGTCGATCATGGGCGGCGCCAACGCAGTCGACAAGACCAACTGGCTGCCGCTGTCGATGAAGAAGGTCTGCATCTGGGCCGACAACGACGCCGCCGGTAGGGCCTTCGCGCAGGCCGCCATCGCCAAGCTCGCCCAGATCGGCTGCAAGATCTGGGTGGTGCCGGTGCCGGCGGACAAGCCGGAGAAGTGGGATTGCGCGGATTGCATCCGTGACGGCGGAGATCCCATGGCGATTTTGGCGAGCGCCGTGGAAATCAACGGCAAGCCCGACGGGCCGCCGATCTTCGATTATCTCGACGTCAAGGGGATAAAGAGCAAGCCGGATCCGGTCTGGCTGATCGATGGCCTGATCAACGAAATGTCGCTCGGCTTCATCTATGGGCCGCCCGGCAGCCTGAAGACGTTCATCGCGCTCGGCATGGCGCTGAGCTTCGTTAGCGGCCAGCAGAAGTGGTGGGACCGCGACATCAACCGCAACGGCGCCGTGATCTATCTGTGCCGGGAGGGCGTGGCCAGTCTCAAGTTTCGGATCATGGCGTGGGAGCAATTCCACGGCGCCGAGGCTGACGATGCGCCGTTCTTCCTGATCGAGAGCAACATCAACTTCATGGCGGTCGCCGACATCAACATGTTGCTGGCAACCGTGAAGGCGATAGTCGACAAGATCAAGCAGCCGATAGCCGCCATCTTCGTCGACACCGTGAGCCGGGTACTGCCGGGCGCCAAGGAGAATGCCCAGGAAGACATGAGCCTGTTCGTCGCCGCCTGCGACGCCGTCAAGCAGGCATTCGGCTGCGTCGTGATCGGCGTCCATCACAGCAACAAGGAAGGCGGCTTCCGCGGCTCGACCGTCATGCCGGGTGCTGGCGACTTCCTGATCGAAACCCGGCGCGAACCCGGCGCGATGGAGGGCTCGATCTTCGCCGCCAAGATCAAGGATTCGGAGGACGGTTGGGAGCAGACCTTCCGCGCCGAGAAGATCGCCGTCAATCCAGCCAAGCTGTCCCTGGTCGTGGTGCCGGTGCCGGACCAGGGCAAGCGCGACGGCGTCGGCTGGCCGAGCCGGCAGGTCTGCAAGGACATCCTGACAGCCATCCAGAAGCAGTGGACGGACGGCAAGCCGTGGTGCTTCGCAGCGAACAGCTCGCGCAACGCGGTCAACAACATCATGCAACGGTGGAGCCTGAAGCGCGAGGTGGCGGCCGACATCCTGGCCACCTGGACCGCCAAGGGCATCATCGCCGAGGACATCCGCGACGTGCACAGCCACGTCAAAGGCTATCGAAAGCTGTTGGACATTTGAGGCTGGAACCCGGTGGTTCCGGGTTGAAAATGGGATTGGAACCGATGCGAAAGTGCCGAGGGCGGTCGCGCAAGTATCTGGGATCATTGGCGAAAGTAATTTGCGAAAGTGGCGAAAGCGCGGGATGGTTGTGCTGTAACCCATTGATTTCATTGACTGCGAAAGCGAAGGCGAAAGCCCCCTCCTACGGAGGGGGTTTGCGGCCGAAAGCCGCGCACTCCTGTCTCACGTAGGCTTTGCAACTTAAGCGGGAGCGACGGAAATGAGCACAAATCGCAAGCCGCCGGACGAGCTGGCCGACGTCCGGGAGCGGATCAAGGAGCTGAAGGGTCGGGAGGAGGAGCTTCGAGATCTGCTGATCTCGGGCAAGGCCGATCTGGTCGGTGACGACTACGCGGCCAAGGTTTCGACGGTGACATCGGAACGGATCGACGGCAAGAAGCTCCGCCGGGATCTCGGGCACCAGTTCCTGGAGCCGTTCCTGGTCACGGTCGAGAGCACGGTGGTCAATGTCGAGCGCATGCGGGGGGAGGGTTGAATGTCACGACGCAAGAGTCTGGCCCGGCGCGAACCCAGTGGCCGGCCGCAGCGGGTGCATCTGCATCGCGAGCTGCAACTGCCGCCGCCGTCCGAGGTGCGGCGATTGATGGATGCCGCGGTCGCGGGCATGCGGCCGGCGGAGTGGGGCACGATGCTCGGGCGGCTGTATCTCGCCGGGCGTATCACCGAAACCCAGTTCGCGGCCGGGCGGCGCTGGAGTGCGCTGGTCGCGGAATATTCGCAGGCGTGCTGCGCGCCGCGGATGCCACAATCGGCGAAGCTCGAACCCGGCGGCGGCAACGCGGTCGATCCCGATAGCGCCAAGGGCGCCAGGGAAGCCCGCCGGCATGCGCGTATGGTCGAGAGCTTCGAGAGTGGCGCCGAAGCACTTCGACGCGCTGGGATGGCTTCTGTGCGCGTTGTCAGCGCCGTCTGCGAACAGGATCTGGCGCCGGCAGGTCAGGTCGAGATCGAGGCGCTGCGAACCGGACTGCAGACGCTGGCGGCAGCGTGGTCCGCGAAAGTGCGGAGGTCGAAACCCAGCATGATGAGACCCAGCAGCATGCCGAAACCCGGTGCAGCGAAACCCAAGGCCGAAACCCAGTGTGAATAGGGATGCGGAATCCCACTGCCGAAACCCAGGCGAAACTTAGGGCGTGTACTTCAAATTCGCGATGTCCGCTTAAACACCAACAGCGGCGCCAAAGCCGACACGGACATCGACCAGGATTGTGCAAATCTCATTTTTCTCTAGGACTTTATTGCTGTTTGGAGGGATAGATGGGACTCGGAGCATATTTGTGAGCGTCGGCGCAACTTAAGGCATCGTCGAGAGAACCCTAATGACGTTATACCATTACACCACCGCCGCAGGCCTGCAGGGCATAATAGCAAGCAAATCGCTTTGGACCACCGACTACCGATTTCTGAATGACACTTCGGAGTTCCGGTACGGTTGGAAACTAGTGGTCGACGCGATGGACCGTCGCGAAGCAGAAATCAAAGAACGCTCATCGTTCGCCTGGCAGACGATTGAGCTTTTTCTGCGAGATTTGGACAAGGCGTATGCGTTTATTGGTTCACTGACGTCGCAGAGTGATCTTCTTTCGCAATGGCGGGGCTACAATCGTGGACAAGGCTTTGCGATTGGCTTCAACGAGGACTGGCTCGAGCGAAACGCCGCTGTGCAACAATTCGATATTAGTCCTGTNACTCTACGACCCTCACGAGCAGCGAGGGGCCGCTGACAAAACGGTAGACCTCNCTCATCCGGGAGTTGGCGGATGCGGCCGAACCAGCAACTGAACTTGAAAAAATCAACACATGGCGGGTACACGCAGTGAAGACGGCTCTCAGCTTGAAGGATCGTCACTTTTCCGAAGAGCAAGAATCTCGGCTTGTCTGGGCTGGTCACACGTGGCCGGTAGCCCTGAAAACGCGAGTTTCACCGGCTGGACTTGTTCCATACCGAGCATTTCAGTTTAATTTGGCGAGAGCGAGAGGTGTACATCCTAATAACTTCGGAATTGAAGAGATAATCGTAGGTCCTGCACTCGGACAACAACAGGTCATAGCCGTAGAAGCGCTACTGGCGTCCCACAGCATGCGACTGGAGATTCATCGATCCGCGATTCCCTATGTCGCGGATTAGCAATATGATGCAACATGAGCGCTCACAGGCAATTCGGCTGGGCGCCAAATGCCGACATTTGCGCAAATGGCCAGGGGCTTTTATCAGACACCAGATGCGATAACCTGATGATAGGGAGGACCAGCTACATGGCCTGGACAGTGACTAGCATTCAGCCCACTCAAATTCCAACCGGCGACGTCATGCCGGGCTTCAACCTTCAGCAAGAAGGGCACTCGCCCACTGTTACCTTCGTTTTTGAGAACGAGCAGAAAGCAAGGGAAGGTCAACAGTTGTTGGACCAGCTACTCGATATGAGCGCAGCTATCGTTCACCTTGGTGCCCGTTAGGAAACGCCGCGTTCTATCGGGACAGTTCGATGACGTTCACCAGCATCGCGTTCGGATTGGTTTCTGGCTTCGTCGGCTGGATGATAACGGAGTTTCTTGCCAAACCGTTCAGGAAAGGCATTGACCTGATAGCGGAGGCACAGTCGCTGACCATCGTCCACGCGAATGTGCAAGCTCGCTGTCGTGAAGTCGGAACGGCGGGCGATGGCCCCATAGAGCAGTTGCACATTCCCGAGGAAGCTGAACAGCGTCTGCAAACCGCAGAACGCAGCTTTCGAGAGCAAGGGGCGCGGCTACAAGCTTTCGCTCAAACGGACCGCTTCGCTGCACAAACACTAAAACTGTTCAGCATTGACATGCTCGCCGCCGGGGTCGCACTAGTCGCCATGTCGAACAGCATCGGCATTTACGGCGTCAATCGCAATCGCGCACGTACGAATCTTGAGGCCAAGCTGCGAGTCGGTGACTACAGAAAATCTCCCTAGTAGTCCAAGGTCGTGTTTTCTGAGTTGGCGCTTCCTGGCCGAACAAGCCAACGTTGCCGGCCCTGCTGCACCGAAAGCCAAGAGGCCGAAGAACCAAGGGAGGTCCGGATGGATAACATCCTCGGCTGGCTAACAAAATACTCACCACCCGTTGTTCTGCTACTTGCACTCGGCGGGATTTTTATTTTCGTATCCAAGCAGGTGACAGAAAACGCCATCTCGGCACAATTCGAGCAATACAAAAAGGAAGTCGAACTACGACTTCAAAGACGCTCTAACTTTGAGGAGCGCGTGCTTCTAGACCGCTATGTATTGGTCCGAGAAATTCACGCTAAAATTGCGACGGTGATGACGGACCTAAACCGGGCAAAGTCAGGCACAGAAGTAAAAGGATTATTCCAAGGCACCGACATTGTACCTCTAACGACCGCCTTCGAGTTAATCGAGCAAAATCGCCATCTAATCACCGAGCGCTTTCGAAAAATTCTGCGTGACCAAGCCGTGCTTGCGATGGAGTATGCCAACATCCAAGACACTGACGCCTTGAAGAGACATGTGTCTAACTACCAGGAGCTAGACGCGACCTTTGATCGGGCCATGAACGAGGTTTTTGGCCTCGACAGGATCACTTGGGAAACTCGGGATCGAGTAGCGAAACCCTGAGACTTCAGCCAAGAACAGCAGAGAATTTCTGCTTAGACCCCCAGAGTCGCCATCTGCGCTACGCCCCTAGTACCTAAAACCCCAGTGCCGAAACCCAGCATGAAACCCAGCGTGACCGAAACCCTGGCGCAGATCAAAGCGGCGCACTTCGTTGCCGGCATCGTGCTGCACGACGACGTCGTGGTCGAGACTGCGCCCATCGTGCGGCAAATGCGGCGCTGGTCGCGCGATAAGGCTCGGGAGTATTGCCGCAAATGTGGTTGGGATATCCGCGTCGTGAGCCAAACCCAGGTCGAGCCGAAACCCAGCGCGGTAACGCCGGGGATCGTGCAGCATGCGGAATCGTTCGAGGTGATGCACGCCGACGGCCGGATCGAGTTCGTCTATTACGACGAGAATCCCGGCAGCCGCGCGGTCAATGGCCGGCTCAGCAAGCAGGCGGCGTTCGTCAGGGCACAGGAGATTTTGCGGGGCGGAAACCCAGAGCGAAACCCAAAGCCTCTGTCCAGCAGGCACGCAGCCGCCGCCACCCGCGCGTATCCTCACCTCGATTGTTGTAAGCGGAACACGGCGGTGCGATAATGGGGCCGGATGGGGAGTACCGCCCATGCACGCGCCGCACACCAGTTTGCAGCGGCTTGACAGGGCAGCCGGATATGATCCGGCCAACGAACGGGCCTTTGCAACCGCACCAGCACCACGACGCCACGCTCGAACAGACCCCTACGCTCCTTCGTGAAGCCGAGGTCCAGCAGCCAGGATACCGCTTCCGCAGCTGCCGAGCTTCCCAAAGCTCCGCCGCTCAGCACGAGCGCGCGCACTGGTTTTGGCAGGTAATTGACCGAGATGACCGCGTGTTCAACGCCGTAGTCATCTCGGCTGGAGTCCTGACGGTCGTGTTGCTTGCCACAGTAATGTTTTTCCATTGAGGCCGCCAGCGATCCGGCCCTAAAGGTGTTGCGCACCTGTGCCCAACAGCACTACCATGCTCACATTCGACTCCAAGGAAGCTGACGGCCCCCGAGCCCCCGGGGGTCGTTTTTGTTCCGGGAGTCCGGTACCGGACCGTCAAAGGTTCCGGATGGAACTAGCATCCAAGCATCACCGCAGGATGGGCATTTACCGGTGATGAGAACGCTCGGTTGCGCTCCCGCCTTCCTCGAATGGAATGGAGCAGCGCCATGCAGCAACGACGCCGTTTCAAACAGACCCAGTCACTCGAAGAACGTCTTGCCGATGAAGCCAAGCGCTTGCGGGAGCAAGCCGAATTGCTTCCGCCCGGGCCGCTACGCGATGCCGTCGAAAGGAAAGCGCGGCAGGCAGAGACGGACTCGCATGTGAGCGAGTGGTTGCGATCTCCGGGGCTACAGTCTCCCAGTTGAGCAATTGCGGGCCACTCACGGCTGCCCCATCAGTTCAGCCCGGGCGCCGAATATGCCGAATGTTTGGAATTGAAACCCGCCGCTAAGGCGGGTCTTTTGTTTCCCAAAATATTTTTGGAGTTGCTGCCCGTTTGGACTTGATCTAGTACGGACTACGTACTAGATACCAGCCATCGAAACACAAACGAGAGTTAAACAGATGGCAGTCAATCTTTACCAGAACGTGACGGCGCGAATTCTCGCCGAATTGGAAATCGGAACGGCGCCTTGGGTCAAGCCATGGTCCGCGACTCCCGGAAAGAACATTCCGCACAATGCCGCAACGGGCCGGCCTTACTCTGGCGCTAACGTTGTGCTGCTCTGGATGGCCGCGGGACGGTTCACGACTCCCAGGTACCTGACATTCAAACAGGCAAAGCAGCTAGGCGGAAACGTCCGCAAGGGCGAGCATGGCTTTACCATCTATTTCGTCAAGCCAATGGTAGGCAAGGCAAAGGACGGCGACGAGTCCGGAGTCGGCCGGACGTTTACCATGCTGCGCGCCTATACGGTTTTCAATGTCGACCAATGCGAAAACCTGCCGGAACGCGTAACGGTACCGGCGGAGATCAAGCCGCGCCACAATGACGAACGGGACGCAACCATTGATGAATTCATTGCCGCGATTGGCGCCGACTATCGGGACGGGCAAGGCGGAGATAGGGCATACTACAATCACGGCGCCGACTTTGTGGCTATGCCGTCATTTGCCGCGTTCAATTCCGCGGCAAGCTACTACGCAACCGCGTTTCATGAGCTGGGACATTGGACCGGCCACAAGTCGCGGCTTGACCGGGAATTCGGCAAGCGGTTTGGAGATAAGGCCTATGCGGCGGAGGAGCTGGTCGCGGAATTGACTAGCGCCTTCCTTTGCGCGGAATTCGACATTGACGGCGAGTTGCGTCATGCCGGCTATATCGAAAACTGGATCCAGCTGCTGAAAGACGACGCGCGGGCGTTCTTTACCGCGGCGAGTGCAGCACAGAAAGCCGCGGACCATATGCGCGGTCTGGCGCTTGCCGCGGCGGACGATAGCGCGGACGAAATGCCGTTAGCCGCATGACGCGCGCGGTGATCCTAGCGAGAGTGCGCTACGGAACGCGCGTTGGAAGGGCGCGAACGGCACGAACGGCACCGATGGCACGGGGGCTCAAATGGTTCGTGTCGGCGGGAAAGGTAGGAACTTCCGGTCAGCCAGAGCGTCAGTGATCGCTATGAACAGCGACGAAGCCGATGCGGACAGGTTCCGCAGGCAAGCAATGGTATGCCGGCAAGAAGCGGAAAAAGCTGGCAGTCCAGAGGACGCGGCAAGCTGGCTACGACTTGCCGAGGATTTCGACGAGCGGGCGCAGCAACTGCACCGCGCCTTAGAGCGCCGGCTCGCAAACCTCAAACCTTCATAGATGCCGGAGTCGCCCAAACCGGCGCATTTTTTTATGGGCGGTATGAGGGATTGCGCGCCTATCGTCTGGCCAAGGCTAGGCCCGGCTTCCAAAAATCCCTTGGAACCGGCTTGACAGGCGCAAAAATCCGCCGTCTGATAGGCATGCTGACAATAACCCGCCCTTGAGGCGGGTTTTTTGTTGCGGCGAGGGGCACCGAAGCTCGGGCGTCAGATGGAGCAATCTCGATTTCACTTTCGACTTAGTGTCCGCGCGCGTTAAGGATAATCAGCTTCCGATAGTAGGGCGCGCTCCACTGCTTCTATCGCTGTTTGGAATTCCACAAACCGCAACATTGTGGCTTCATATGTGCCTCCTCGCTCGTAGGGCTTTGAGAGAAGCTCGGCGCATAGCCTACGCTCCTTGACCAGCTCGGCGAGCGCGTTCACCAGGTCTTTCTTAGCCGCCTCAGTCATTGTGCGCCTCGTCGGTCAGACGACCGCAGCCACCGCCTATGGCTATCCGCGCGAGCGCTGGCGATGAATAACAGCGGGTCCGAAGACCTTTGGCTATCCGCAACAGGCGCCGTTGTGAACGGCGGGCAATGGCTGCGCGGCATGAGAACGCTGGTCAGCAGAATTTAGTTCCCTGGGCCGGTTGGCGCGCTGCGTCAACACGTTGACTAGGGCGAATCCATTCTTCAATCATGCTAGGAATCTTGTGGCAGTTGCCACTGATACGCGTTGCGGACGACGCTGATACGCTTTGCGTAATAGGGCGGGGACTCACCAAGGGGCCACCGAGGCGGCCCCGGCTGAGCGTCAGGGCCACCAATGCTTCCGGCTGGAGCGATTGGCGGCACAAACCGGAAGCTCGGAATCTACGCAGATCCCGCGTTCTTGTTCCTACCGTTCGATTCTCCCGTGATCATTCTAGGAATGTTTTGGCATGCCATACGAGGCCTATCCCGGTTTGCCCGAGTCGTTTCAGCCGACTCCCGTCAATCCGAAACGCAATCCGAATCTAAACGGTAGGAAGCCGCCGGGCGCCGTTGCCAAGATTACGCGGGATCTGAAACACGGCATCATTGACGCGGCAGTGGCTTACGGAAGCGACGGCAACGGCAAAGGCGGATTGACCGGCTATCTGTTTTTCCTCGCCGGCAAACATCCCAAGGCGTTTGCCGGGCTGCTCGGCAAGATGCTTCCGTTACAGGTCAACGGATCAATTCAAAGCGTCGTCGGACAAATCAACGTCGTTTCCGTTCCGGTGGATCACTACCTAAGTCCGGACGACGTCCGGAAGCTTGCGCCAGCTCCGCCGGCTATCGATCACGAGTCGAGTGACGACGCGGCGCCGCCGTCGTCGGATCCTGGAGTCGCGCGAGACCTGGACGCGGCTTAACGCACCAACCTTTTGCAACGGCCAAGCCATTGATTGCGTGAGGTCCGCGCGCTGTTGCAAAAGTTTTAACTTTCGCACCATGGAAACGGCCGGGAATTCATCGGCGAAAAGCGCGACATTCCGCGGCTTTTCACGGCTATTCCGCCGGATAAGCCTGAATAAGACAACAATATCAATGGATTAAGAGGGGGAGGGGTTTCACCTCCGGTTCCGTTTTCGAGGCGGGCGGCCCCGCACCCACGATTTTCCTCCAAAACCGTACCGGTATCATGATACGCATCGACTTGGTCGAGGAAATCGACCGCGCCGGCGACCACCGTCGTGGCATCTGGCACTGGCGCTGCGAGGCGCTGTCCGGTTTCTCCCGCCAGCCGCTCCTAGATGCCTGCCGCGAGCTGCAACGCATCGGCGCTAATCCCGCCGAGCGCGCAGGGCTATTCCGCGAAGGCAAGAACGTGCCGGATCTCTGGTGCCGGATCGATGTCGGTGCGCGCACCACCGTCGATGAAGCCGGCCCCTGGTTCGCAAAATTCAAACCGTTCGATCCGCAACTCCGGAATCGCGCCTGAGTTTTTTCCAAAATTCCTTTGGTGCAGTGCAAAAAGAAAACCCCGCCAAAAGCGGGGCTGAGCTTAGCGAGAACACCACGCGGCGAGCCGCTGGGCTTTGGCTTCCGGCCCCGGCACATAGGGCAGGGCGTAGCCCTCCTTGAGCAGGACGGCGCCGACATCGACCGTGCCAGCGTAAACGGTGGCGAGTGTCCGGCCGAAGCGGTCGACACCGTTAGGCGTGTAGGACACCTCGCCGCTCTTGAGCAGTTCGATCAGCCGGTTCTTGGCCGCCACACCAAGCTGGTACTCATTCTCGCAGCGCGAGCGAAAGGTTTCCGGCGTGTCGATGGAGATGATCCGGATCCGGACGTTGTCGATGTCCACTGTGTCGCCATCGATGACGGTTACGCCGGCCATCGCCGGAGTGAGCACCGCCAGGGTCGCTAAGGCTGCCAGGGCTACTCGCATGCGATGCCGTCATTGTCGCGGTCAAGATGACGGGCATAGCCGGGCTGGCCGGTCCGCATTCGGGAATAGCCGGCCGCGCGGGCATCCCGGCAGGTGCGGAAATGCAGGATCGCCGCGTCGGGCTCGGCCTTCCTCTCCGGAGGCGCAGCGTTGGCGGTGGCGCCGCCAGTAACCGGACCAGGGCTTGCCTTGATCTGACCCTGCGCCAGCGCTGGAATATAGAAAAGAACCGCCAGCGTTGCAGCGGTGACAAGAAGTTTCATTCGCAATTCCCTTTTGTTTAATAGGGTTCAATCCCTAGTACGTATTATGTCATAATTTGCAACTCAGCTCTTGCGAAATCCCGCCAGAAACTTGTGAGTAGGCCGACATGGTTACCACCGCGTCGAGGGCAATCCGCCGTGGCGCCGCCCAGCAGCAACGGATCATTACCGCTCACGGCGCCTGGCGCCGCGTGGTGTTCGCCGCCGAGTGCGATCCGCTCGGCAACTGCCCGGTCTGCGGCGTCGATTACGCCGAGTGTCCCTGTCCCGGCCCGACCATGGAGGAGGAGTTCGAGTACCGCGAGATGAACGGCGTGCTGTGGGCGCGTGCGCGCCCCGCCGGCAAGCAGGCATGAGCGGCGCCATGTACGCGGCGTTGATCCTGTTCCTGCTCGCGATATCGGTGCTCGCGATCACGCTGGCGTTTGCGCCATGAAGTTTCGTCCTGCCGACGATCCGCGCCATACCGATGCGCCCGACTCGCATTTGGTCGACTGGGAAGACAACGCCGTCAGCAACACCTTCGCCTGGGCCTCGTACAAGTTCCTGCCGAGCTGGTGCGAGTCGCCGGAGCACTGGACCAGCCGGCTGACGCAGTACCTGTTCACCGATTGCCCGTGCTGCCTGTTGTTTCGCGGGATTGCAGTCGGGGTCGTGCTGGGCCTTGCCTTCGGCACCGTCGCCAACCTCGCTGTTATCCTGACCGTGGTGGCGCTGCGATGAAGCCGCGGGGCAAGGCCAGCGCCAAAGCCAGTGCCAAGCCCAAACCGAAGCCCGAACCGGAGATCAAGGCTGCCAAAGCGAAGCTGAAGCCGCAGCGACCGCAGGACCGCTGGCGCCAGCCGAAGACGCTGCTCGATGTCGATCCGATCACCGAGCCGGCGGCGCCGTTCGTGCAGCCGCCGCCGCCCGAGGAGCCGCCGAAACGTGGTCTCACCATCGCGATGGGCGAGAAGTTTCAGCGCACGCTGTTCGCGCCGGCCCGGCACAAGGCGCTGCCCGGTGGCCGCGGATCCGGCAAGTCCTGGTCGGTCGCCACCTATCTGACGGTCCAGGCGCTGCAAAGCCGCAAGCGCATCGTCTGTTGCCGGCAGTTTCAGAATTCGATCCGCGACTCCTCGAAGGAGCTGGTCGAGAAGCGGATCCGGGATCTCGAACTGAACGATCAGTTCTCGGTCCAGGACCGCGTCATCGTCAACAAGGTGACGCAGTCCGATTTCCTGTTCATGGGCCTGGAGCGCAACATTGAAAGCATCCGGTCCCTGGAAGGCGCCGACATCGTCTGGATCGAGGAGGCCCGGACGATCAATGCCAAGTCGATGGAGATACTTCTTCCTACAGTCAGGAAAGCCGGCTCGGAATTGATCTGGACCTGGAATCCCGAGCTGCCGGATGACCCTGTTGATGCTTACTTCCGTGGTCCGCAAGGACCACCACCAAGAAGCATCGTCACCTTCGTCGACTACCGCGACAATCCGTTCTTCCGCGACACCGAAATGGTCAACGAGATGGAGGTGCTGAAGGTTGGCAACCCGGCGCGCTACCGTCACGTCTGGCTCGGCGAGTACGACACCAAGCACGACAGCAAGGTGTTTCCCAACGCCCGCACCGGGCGGATCGAGGTCAATCCGGACACCATGCCGGCGCGCTACGGTCTGGACTTCGGTTTCGGTTCGGATCCGTCGTTCATCACCAAAGTGTTCATCAACGAGGACCGCAAGCAGATCTACATCGCCGCCGAGGCATCCGGCCGGGTCGCGATGGACGAGCTGCCGATGCTGGTGCGCGGCGTGATCGAGAGCGACAAGGATCTGATCAAGGCGGACTCGAGCCAGCCCGGCACCATCGAATTTCTTCGCCGCCGCGGTCTCAACGTTACTGAGGCCAAGAAAGGACCGGGCAGCGTCAAGAGCGGCATCAATTTTCTGCAGAGCTACGACATCGTCATCGATCCCTCCTGCGAGCAGATGCGGGAGGAAGCGCGGCTCTACAGCTGGATGACCGACCGTCGCACCGGACAGATCCTATCCACGCCGGTCGATGCCAACAACCACGGATGGGACACCGTGCGCTACGCGCTGGAGGATTTCTCGCTCGACGGCGACGATCCGAGTGTCGATCCGCATGGCGGCGTCTTCCGGCTTTTCAAGCGCTGGTAACCAACAGAAATCAGGAAAATCAAATGGGATGTGGTTGCGGAAAATCATTCTCCAGCCGGGGCACACCGACGCCCGTGCGTGCTGGACACGCGCCGGCAACGACGATGGCGACCAACTATCGGCCGCAGCCGAACAGCAACACGACGCAGCACGCGCCAAACCGTCAGGTAGTGCAGTCCGCCAGCCTGCAGCAGCGCCGTGCAACGAACAATCGGCGCCAGGTCTAGCTACTGGATATCCACCTGATGGCCCTGTTGGACATCTTCCGCAAGAAAGCGCCGGACCGTCCGGCCGCTGACGAACCGATCTCGCCTATCGTCATCATGGGCGGCCAGCAGGTGCGCTTCCTGTCCAATGCTGCCGTGGTGGCGGCCGATGTCGCGCAGCGCCAGAACCCGCAGCTCTATCGCATCACCAATTTCGTGGCGTCTTCCGTGCAGGCGGTGCCGTGGTTCTGCGAGGCGGATCCGGACGTGGTGGCCGCGGAGCGCGCCGGCAACGCCAAGATCAAGGCGATCAATGACCTGCTCAAATCCCCCAACGACACCTTCACCCAGCAGCAATTCCGCTATTGGCTCGCTCTTAACCTCATGCTCTACGCCCGCGCTCACTTCAAGGTGGGTGTCGGATCGACCGGTTCGCCCAATGGCCTTTACCCTCTTGCTGCAAAATATGTCAAAGGCGTTCTCAACCAACGCGGAACGGTTGACGGCTACGAGTATGGCAGCGGATCGAACATGACCGCGCTGCCGTCGCGGCGCGTCGCCGAGAAGCGCGGCGGCAACATCGCTTACGGCGCCGAGATCTCGTTCCCCAGCCTCAGTGGCCTGGTCGAATACAACAGGGCGCCGGCCGCCATCGAAAGCATCGCGCAGCCGATTGCCATCATCAACGCGCTGATGCAACGCGCGCTCGACACCGCGAGCGGACATCCGAACGTCAAGTACGTCATCACCGCCGAGAAGACGCTGACCAAGCAGCAGCGCGACGCGCTGGCGCAACACCTGGAGGAGGGCGGTCCCGGCGACGAGTATTCCGGCAGCGTGCTGTTCCTCTACAACACCACGATCAAGGTCGATAAGCTCGACAACAACCTCGCCGACATTCACAGCAAGATCCCGCTCGACGACATGACCCGGCAGATTGCCGGCGTCTATGGCGTGCCGATTGCGCTGCTCGGTCTCGGCAGTGCCGACAGCGCCAAATACGCATCGAACTACAACGAGTCTCGTCTGAGCTTCTGGCAGGACACCATCGCGCCCTGTTACCTCAGTCCGATTGCTGCCGGCATGACCATGGCGATCTGTCCGCCCGGCGCGCGGATCTCGTTCGACCTCGACGCGATTCCGGCGCTGTGGGAAGGCCGTGCCAACCTCGGCTCGACGCTGTCACGCGTCAACTTCCTCACCACCAACGAGAAGCGCGACATCCTCGGCTACGAGCCGACCACGGAGATCCCGGCGGTGCTGTTGTCGTCGGGTACCGGGACCGCGAAGGACGTCAGCAACCCGGACGATTCCAAGCCGGCGCCGGACGATAAGCCGGACGACAAGCCAGACGATGAAGACACCAAGACCAGGATCGCTCCCCCGCCGATGCGGGTCGTCAATTAACGGGAGATCGCGAAGTGGAGGCCGACAATGAGTGATCGCAAGCAGTGGAAGCCGGGGGACCGCCTGCAGTTCGACATGGCGTCCGCCGCCCATGCGGTCGAAGATGCGCCAGAAGGCTTCATCGCCGGCATCGCGTCGACCCCGGCGACCGACCTGTACGGCCACAAGGTGCTGGCCGGCGCCTTCGACAAGTCGATCAAGAAGAAGGGCCTGTCCGGCCCGCGCGGCATCAAGCTGCTGGCGTTTCACGACTGGTCGAAACCGGCCGGCGTGATCAAGCGGCTGAAGACGGTCGATCAGGAACTGCGCCTGGAGGCGCAGCTGAACCTCAACGTCTCCTACGTCAAGGATCTCTACGAGGCTTCACGGCAGAATGGCGGCCTGAATTTTTCGGTCGGCTTCGTGCTGGAGGAATTCGAGTACGTCGATGAGAAGGACGCGGAAGACGACGAGTACCTGATCATCAAGCAGGGCGACCTGATGGAAGTGTCCGTCGTCGTCTTCCCGGCTCAGCTTGAAGCCGAAATGACCTTCATCAAGCATGTCGATACGATGGCCGAGTTCGAGAAGGCGCTTGTCGCCGATGGACTCTGCCGGAGTAGGGCAGAAGCGCACCGGTACGCCCTGTTTGCGAAGACCAATGTGCATCTGCTCCAAGGCAAGCAGCCGCCCTTGGCGCCTCCTGCCGAACAGCCCGACCGTCCCTTGCTGGATGTTCAGATGTTGAAGGCCTGTCACGACCTCGCGACCCGCGCCAACCGTGCGCTCCGGTAGCGACAGAGGTCATTCCCACCAAACATTCCCGAAGGAAATCTCACCATGAACACCCACATCCGCAAGGGTGTCTTCCTGACCAAGGAAGCCCCGGCCGACAAGGCGGCTGCCGATGCCGCACTCGAAGTGCTGACCAAGGAACTCGGCGATATCGTCACCGCGCTGGAAACCAACCGTAAGGAGACCGACGCGCACTACACCGAGCTGTCCAACCACTACAAGGGCATGAAGGCCGACAACGAGGCGACCCGTGCCGAAGTCGCCAAGCATGCGGCGGAGTACGCCCAACTGGTCACCCAGCAGCAGGCGTTGCAGCAGGCGCTCGATCAGGTCAAAAAGGAGATCGATGTCCCGCTGCTGCGCAGCGGCGGCGACCTCAAGGACAACGACACCAAGGCGGCCATCGAGCTGCAGCGCCGCGCCTACCTGTTCAAGGGTGGCGACAATGACGACTTCGTGCCCGACATGGAGAACCTGGTCAACGCCGCGCATTACCGCTCGGCGGTGCGCAAGCTGATGAAAGTCGGCATCGAGAGCAAGGCCAAGATCGTCCGCACCTTCGACGAATATGAGCGCAAGGCGTTCGATGCGGCGAGCCTCGACTCCGCGATGTTCTCGCCGGAGATGCTCGGCATCGAGGTCAACTGCATCGTCGAGTGTGCGGAGCTGCTCGATCTCTACGGCAGCGTGACGGTCGGCAAATCGACCTTCATGTATCCCCAGGTGATGAATTACGGCGCCATCGGCAAGTACGACTGCGACGCCAAGTGCGACGCTGAATACGGTCCGGAAGGCAATGTTCAGTTCAAGAACGGCGCGGTGTCGGACTTCCGCGGCGTGTTCTGCCTGCAGCGCAAGGTGCTCGCGGAGGCCAACTATCCGTTGCTCGACTTCATGTATAACGCGGCTTCGCGGTCGTATCGCATCAACCGCAACCGCGCGCTGATGGTCGGCGATGGCATCAACGAGCCGCTCGGCTGGTTGTCGTCGGACTGCTTCACCAAGCTGAAGACCGGCGGTACCACGTTCAACCACATCGACTTCCGGCTGTTCTTCGCTTCGGCGCCGGTCGAGTATGGCGCGGTGACCGCGGTGATGCACCAGAACATGTTCGCCTATCTGGCGGCCATGGTCGATGCCAACGGGCGCTTCATCTTCGGCGACGGTCTGATGACCTACTCGCCGGACGATGTCCGCGAGCGGATCCGGATCTCGAACTGCCTGCCGGATGCCACCGCGGGTCTGACCAAGGGCAGCGCGGCCAACCCGTTCACCACGGGCGACTTCCTGGTCGCGGTCGGCTCATGGGCGCAGGCCTACTACTTGGTCAACAAGCGCGGCTTGTGGATCGAGCAGTGGGAGGGCCAGTCCTCGGCCTGGTGCGTCAAGTACCAGTTCGGCGCCGAAGACGGCGGCTTCACCGGCTGCTGCCCCGCGGCGCGCATCCTGACGGTCGGCCCGTAAGACCGACAGCCCTCACACATCACAGGAGACAACCATGAACATCAACACTGCGACCCAGCATCAGGGGGTGATCGCGTGGGATGGCGCTGCCAGCTATCCCATCGACATCCGCCAGCACGTAAGCTTCTCCTTCACCTTCAAGGCCACGGCCGATCTTCCGGTCGATGCGGTGTTTCATGTGCAGGCCGCGCCGCCCAACTCAGCCGACCCCTGCACGCCCGGCGCCTTTGTCGACGTGCCGGAGGTGCTGACCTGCGTGGCGCCGTATGGCGCGGCCGGGGCCACCCAGTCCGGCTTCACCATTCCGGCCGGCACCAAGAAAGGCTCGATCTGCACGGCGACTTTGCCGTGCAGGCCGGACGCCTTCATTCAATTGGTGGCGACTGCTGGTGGCGCCGCTGTCGAGGCAGTGGCTGTTCTGTCCGGCCCGCGGTGAGAGTAGCCGTCGGTCGAGCGATCAGGGTTGGCCCTGGCGACCAGGTCGTCGTTCGGGGCCAGCTCGCAGCCGCCAAACTCGGGCGGCTGTATGTGTTCGCGTGTGAGCGGGGCAACGATCATTTCTCGCCCTACGTTCCCGACATGTCATCTCTGGTCGGGTCCGAGCCGAAGCTGCTCTCGACCATGGCGCTGCGGCTCACTGAAGATCGTCCCGAGCGTGAGATCAGTTTCGTCTCCGACATAGACGGCTTCGTTCGCATCATGCAGGAAGTCGACACGGCAAAGGATCCGCGCGCCAAGGTCAAGCTGACGCGAACGATCTGCCCGGATCTGCCATGGCCCGAGCGCATGCTTCGCCTGATCACAGGAATACTGACATGGCCGACGTTGAAGCTCTCGTAATCGGCGACAACAAGCGACCGGAAACCGCTGACGGGCGTGTCGGCTGCGTGATGCTGGTCGCCAGCGGTCAGAGCGTCGACGACCAGGGCAACGCCATCAAATTCTTCGATTACCGGCCGGGCTTCTTCCAGGACATCATCCAGGTCCGCTGGGACAAGGACACCATGCACGTGGTGCTGCCGGTGCAGGTTTCGGACTATCTGCTGCGCAATGGCTATGCGCGAGCCATGACTGCGCAGGAAGCGCAGAGCTACAACGCGCAACTATCGGCTGAGCCGACGGCGGCAACGCCCGCGGTTGAGCCGCCCACTGTCGTCGACGAACCGGAAGCCGACGCGGAAAGACCGCGCCGCAAACAGAGGAAGGGAGATTGAGATGATCACGGTCAGGTGCTCGAACGCTTGCACGCCGAACAACGCGACGGCGCTCGCGACGCCGCCATGCTTCCAGTGTCCGGCCGCGGCCGCCCCCTAGCCCCGCCGCGGTTGATGCTGGGTGAAGGCCCGGAGGTCGCAAACCTGCTCCGGGCTCTTTCTTTAGACGGAGGATCGCAGCCATGATGCATTTCAACATCGATGACTTTCAGCCGATCAATAACGGCTGCCAGAAGTGCTGCTGCGAGAAGCTGTCGCTGGAGCCGGGAACGACCAGCAAGGTCAGCGTCGGTTATGCGACCTGGGCGATTCCGATTGGCCAGCTGCATTGTCTGCCGCAATTCTCGCTGGAGCAGATGAATACCTGTCCGGTGCCGGCCAGTGGCAACATGCCGCCGCGGCCCAACGACAACATGATCCGGTTCGATACGCCCGTCGATACCGAACTTGCCGACGATCTAAACGGCGAGGTCACAGATCCCGAAGGCGATGCTCTGACGTTCAAGCTGCTGTCGCTGTACGGTCCGCAGCATGGCAAGCTGATACTCGATCCCGGCGGCACGTTCACCTATACGCCGAACAGCGGCTATAAGGGCGGCGAGCGGTTTTTTGTATCGGTCGCCGACGGCGTCAATTCGCCGGTCGTGATGGAAGTCTTCATCGGCGTCGGTGTCGCATCCGCGGATGCCGACGTAACCCCGCATGTCTCGATTGATCAGGCCGGCGTCGTCGTCGATCAGCGATATTTCACCGCCGCCTTTCCGATCAAGGTTTCGCCGGCCGCGCAGCTTTGCGAGGTGTGGCGGCTCACGGTGCTGCAGGGCGCGCTCGATTGCGACTGTACCTGCTATTCGCGCACCGACTGTTTCGACATCGGGATCGGCAAATGCTGACGGCCACGACCGGCGAACGGCATTACGACCCGAGGCAGCCACCGTTCGAACCGGATCGGCTGGAGAGGTTCGAGTGGCACAAGGGCCTGTCCCTCGACATGATCCGCCTGCACACCAAGACCGATGACGTGCCAGGGGTGACCGACGAGCAGTTGGAGCTGTATCGGGCGTCCTCGATTGAGGCTGCCGAGTTCTATACCGGCATGCTGCTGGCCGGGCAGCGTACCGTGGTTGAGCCGGTCCAGGGTCCGCCCTCGCGGCCCGGAAAGCTGACCTACAGGATGCGGCTGCGCTACCCGGTCGCCGACGGCATGGTCTACCTCTATGGCGGCAGCCATCCCGCCGACAACGTCGTGTTCCAGGTGCCGCCCAACACGCGCTCGATCCGGGTGCCGATCCGCAGCGGTCTGATTGACCTAACGAACTGCTGCGATCCCTGTGCCTCGCACGCGCTCAACCGCGGCATGATGGTGGCCTACAAGGCCGGTTTCCGCTGCATGGAGGACGTGCCGGCGGGCATCGTCGTCGGTTGCCTGCAATACATCGCCTGGATCATCGAACACCCCGGTGACGAGCTGATGACCCAGCGCAACCGCAAGGACAATTCGACCAAGATCGGCGGCGTGTCCGGCTCGAACAACATCGCCATGGTTTCCGGCGCGCTGGAATCCTGGCGCCTCTACGACAGCGAAGCGATCTGATGCCGCTCGACACCAAGATCTCCGACCTGCGCAACCGGATCTCGCTCTGCACCATGCAGGATGTGGTCGAGGAGGGCGGTGTCATGACCTTGGCGCGCATCGAAATCGCCACCGTGTGGGCCGCGATCTACGCGCAGCCGCACCTGCCATCGTTCATTTCGCCCTACGGCTACGCCATCAAGGAGAATGCCGACCGCCGGACCCATCTGATCACGGTGCGCTACAAGGTCGATCTCGACCTCACTTCGGCGGCCTGGGTCTACGAGGTCCGGCGCAAGTCGCCGCCGCGCTGGTACAAGGTGCTCGGCTTCTACGACAACGAGAACTGGATCGTGATGCATTGCCATCTGGTCCAACGCTCGGAGCGCGCGACGCCGCCGCAAAGCAAGCTGGCGGCGGAAGTCTCCCGGATCTGAGCCGTGAACATCCAGTTCTCGTTCGTGCCGTGGCGACCGTTTTATGCCCGCAAGAACGACGCCGAAATCAAGAGTTGGCTGCAGCGCGTGGCGAAGGCGTCGGAAGCCGCCTTCAAGGGCGGCATGGGCAATTATCCGCCGGCATCGGCGCCGGGCGCCTGGCCCAACATCCGGACCGGCAATCTGCGCGGCTCGATCCGTACCGTGGTGACCAACGATTCCATGACCATCGGCAGCAACATGCATTACTCGCGCTGGCTACGGGAGGGCACTTCAAAGATGGTCCGCCGCAAGATGAGCGATAACGCGCTGAAGGCCGGCATGAGCGCCGGCCGGCTCGGACACTGGGTCGAGTGGTCGCGGTGACACCAATGGACGCGCGAACGCCCGCCCAGGAAAAGCGGTTTCTGCCGGCGGCGGCCGAAGCCATTGCGCAATGGTTCTATCCCGAGCTGGAGAATCCGAACGGTCCGCCGCGCTCGGTCGCGGTCAGCGACATCGACATCACCAAGGAAAACATCCCGACCTTGCCGCTGGTGCTGGTGGCATTCACGCAATCGCTCGGTCATCAGCTGATGCGCAGCTCCAGTTCGGAATTCGAGATCACCGATACCTTCGTGGTCGAGTTCTGGATGCCGCCGCAGCGGGTTCAGCACAAGAACAAGGATACGCCGTACTGGAATTATTATCCCTATGAGTACATCCGCGACACGCTGATCGCCGGCTTCGTCAATTGGGAAGGCCCACGCGGCGAGCGCGTCGCCTATCGTGGCCTTCATGTCGAGGCGGATCCGCTGGCGGCACGATTGACCTTCACCTTCGTGGCCACGTTCCAGTGGTGTGTCGACAGCCTCGATATGGGCACCCCGTTCGATGTCGGTTTCAGGCTGTGTACGCCGGCCAGCTGTATCCCTGACTGCACTGAGGAGCAGGAGGTCGACGAATGTCAGCCGTGTCCGTGAGTTTTTCCACCCCGACGAAAAGGAGGCCCGCGATGGCCATGATCTACGTGCGAGCCCGCCCTGGTCGGCGGGCATTTTTCGAAGGTCGCGTGATTCCCGAAGACAAGTTCATTCCGGTGACCGACACGCCGTACATCCGGCGGCTGGTCGACCATTGGGGCGACCTTGAGGTGGAGGGCGATGCCAAGTCATCGCGCCGCTCGGCTTCGCGGTCGACGTCGTCAACCTCCACCGAATAACCATCGGTCGATAAAGGAGTAAACCACAATGTCAATTGATAGCCTGCGGTCCGGCGCCATCCGGATTTGCTTCGATGCTTCGCTGAACGCCTACCCCCATAAGTGCCGCATCCTGCTCGAAGGCCAGATGCTCGACGACGGCACGGCAGCGGATGGCGAGCTGATCCAGATCCCGTCGCTGCGCGATGTGGATGAGTTGTTCGGAGCGGGGTCGGTGATTGCCGAAGGACTCAAGGTCGGATTCGGCTGTTGCCCGAACAATGCCCTGGAGTTCTTTGCGTTGCCGCACAAGGATTTGTCGGTGGGCGCAACGACCAAGGCGGTCTATACGCTGACCTTCACCGGGCCAGCGACCTCCGACGGCCGGGCCGATTTGTTCATGGGTGACGGTCGCTGGAATACCTCGACCCGCATCACCGAGGGAATGACGGCAGACGAGATCGCGGCAGCTGTCACGCAGTCCATCAATCTGGAGGCCGGTTTCCCGTTCGATGCGGTGGCGGCTCTCGGCGTCATCACGCTGACGGCAAAGAACGCCGGCACGGTCGGCAACTGCCTCAATCCGATCTACAACTGGCATCAGCGCCGCGACTATGCGCCGGAGGGCGTGTCGGTAGAGGCCCTCCAGACCATCGTCGGCGCTTCTAGCGCGGCATGGGCACCGCCGGACTATGCGGCCATTCTTGGCGAGTGCTGCTATTGCTGCATCGGCATGCTCTATGACGATCCGAAGTGCCAGGACGCGATGATCGCCTACATCGCCACCGCCTGGTCCTGCGACAAGCCGCAGTGCTTCGGTCACGGCTACACGTATAACACCGGCTCGCTGGGGCAGATCCTTTCCACCGACACCAACTCGGCTGAAGCCAGCCGGCTGGCGCAGTGCTGCGAGGATCCGATTCTCGGCTATCTCAAGGTCGCAGCCTATACAGCGCTGTCGTGCTGCTCGGCGGTCGACAATCCGGAGATGTCGATCCAGGGTCCGAACTTCGGCGTACTGTCGTGCCTGCGTCAGCCAGAATCGTGTTTCCAGTGCTTCACCTTCGAGGAGCAGCAGCTGCTGGAGTCCACCGGGTTTGTTGTCACCGTGCCATTGCAGGGCGGCACGGGTGCGATGACCCAGCCGATGATCGTCAACGACATCACCAACAATCGTTACGACGAGAACGGCCGGGTCAATGCCACGTGGTGGAACGTCAACAGCCGCAGGCTTGCTGCGGCCACGGCGGACGCCGCGGCGATTGCGCTGAACCAGGTGGTCGGCCTTGGCCTGTTCACCAAGAACACCACGATCCCGGCCGGCATTCGCGGGACCAACCCGAAGCTTATCCTCGGCATGTTCCGTGCCTGGGCCAAGGCGAATATCGGCATCCTGTTCTCTGAGTTCGAGAACATCGATCAGGACATCCAGCTCAAGACCGACTTTGAGGTGGCGCCGAAGTGCCAGGGCATCCCCGGCAAGCTCTGGATCGACTTCGTCTATCGGCCGCCGGTCCGCATCACCAACATCATCATCAACGCGCAGCCGGCAATGCTCAGCAACTGCTGAGCCGGCCGCCCTCAATCACCTTATCGAGGAGTGACGCACATGTATGGCGATCCAGAACTTCCCGGAAATGAACCGACACCAGCACCGCCTCCGGCGCCAGAGCCGGTCAAGGAGCCGGAGCCGAAGGAGGATCCGCCCAAGGAGGGCGAGAACGGCGACAAGGGCGAGGATGCCTGACCACCCCCAGGAGGAGAAAGGAGTAATTCGATATGACCTGCACCAATCAAGTCGGGGTGAAGAACATCCTTCTCACCTTCAGGGATTGCGACACCGACGCGGTCTACGGTCCGATTGCGCACAAGCTGGCGACCGAGGATCTGCCGACGTGGCGGCTCTGTCCCTACAACAACGATCCGCTGCCGCACGGCTATGTCAAACGGCAGCCGACCAATCCCGAGCTGGAGATCAACGTCATCCGGGATCTTCGCATCCCTCTTGCGATGTATCAGGGCTGCAGCGACGTCTCGATCCAGGTCGAGTATTACAACGGCCTGGTCTATAGCGCCGTGCAGGGCACCGGGACGGGCGATGACAAGTCCGACACCCATGAGGTGACCATGACTATCTCGTTCCGAGAGATCGACGAGATGTTGCCGAACGGCACGCTGGAGAGTACGCCGAATCCGATCACGCCGACATTCGCGGTGGCGGCGTAGAGGAGTCGACATGGCCGATAAATCTCTGAATGGGGCCAAGCTGGAGAAGATTCCGATTCACTTCCAGCTTGGTGACAATCTGATCGACGGGGCAGTAGTCCGCCCGCTGACGTTTCAAGGCTTCGTCGATTGCATCATCGAAGCGCAGGCGATGAAGCAGCCGACATCATTCGATGCGCGCATGCGACGGGTCAGGATGATCCGGCAGGTCGCCTACCATATCAACGGCACTGTCGTCCCGATGTCGATGGAAGACGTGCTGAAACTGCCGATCCCCGACACGCGGAAAATCTCGGCCAAGCTGGATGACAACGAAGGCAAGGCCGGCAAGATCATTCGCGACGGTGACGGCATCGATCAAGCCATCACCTACGAGCTGGGGACGCCGATTCCGGTTGGTGCGGGCAAGGAGCCGATCCGCGAACTGGAATTCCATGCCAGCACCTATGGCGATATCGAGGACGTGATGGCGGCCGACAATCCGATGGCACAGACCGCCAAGCTGATCGAGACAGTAGCGAAGCCGCTCGGCTCGACGCTGATGCAATTGCCGTCATGGGCGATCAATCAGATCTCGGTCGCGGATGGCATCACCATCTCGAAGGATATCCTGCCGCGTTTTCTCGGGTCGCCGGACGAGTAGCCGAAGTTGTCGAGCAATACCGCTATTACTCGGCATCGGCTGGCGACGTTCGCCCATTAAGCATTCGGCTGTTGACCTTTCGCATCAATAATTTTCACAAGGTGCACAAGGCGGAAACGCGCAATCGCATTCTTCTGGCGGGTGGGAAAGCCTAATCAGACATGGTGTCATTCGTCGAACAAGCCACACTGAAGGTCAACGACCAAAGCTCTGCCGAGATCAAGAGGATCAACGCCGCGCTGAAATCCTTGTTCAAGACGGCTGACAAGCTGAAAGGCGCGACGGCCAACCTTCAGATCAAGACCAAGGGCCTGGCCCAGGCCACGACAATGGTCGGCAAGCTGGCGAAGGACGCCAAGGCTTTGCAGTCCAGCGTCGGCTCGATCAGGGTCAACCTGAACACCACGCAGGCGCAGGCACAACTGGCCCGGCTTCGGGCGCAGGCGCAGCAGCCGATCCGGATGCCGCCGCCGCTTCCAGGCGGAGGTGGTCGCGGTGGTGGCTTCGGTGGCGGTATGTTCGGGACCGGGGGCTACCGACGCCGCGGCTTTGCCGGTGCGGCGCTCAGTGGTGCCGCTTTAGGCTTCGGCATTCCGATTGGCGGCCTGACGGCGGGATTCGCCGCGGTCGAAGTCGCTGCGCGTGCAGCGGCGGAAGCCCTGTCGGCCGTTGCGACAGCCGGCATCAAACGGGATCGTACCAGCCTACAGGGCGCCGCCCTGGCGACCGAGGCACAGCGGCAGCAGCTGAAGGTATCACAAGAGGCTCGGCAGAAGGCGAACGTTCCGTTCGGGATGACGCGGGATGAAAGCGAGCGGCTTGTCTATTCGTTGCTCGGCGATATCCCCGGCGTGGCGAAAAGAGGCGAGACGCAGGCCAAAGCCGACGAACGGCAGATGGGCGCCGCGATCAGGGTTGTTGACGAGTTGCAGAAGGAGTTTGTTCCGAGACTGTTCGCGATTCGGCCGGGCACGACGCGAGAGGAGAACCTGGAGGGGCTGAACCAGATCATCAAGGCTATGAATCTGGCATCGCCTGACCTGATCGATGCCGCCGGTAACCTGACCCAAAGCGCCCGGCGCGTGCTAAGTGCTGCGCAGACGGCGATGATCCTCGATCCGGAGTTGCAGCCGAACCAGATCAAGACCGCCTTGGCGAATCTGAAGACCGCAGCTTACTCGATGAGCGAGGACGCCCTGACGCGGACGCTGCTGAACGTCGGCGCACGCGGCATGCGCGCCGCCAATGAGGCCTATATGGCCCAGATGGTATCGACCGGTACCATCGACGTGAAGAAGGTCAACAATGCGCTGGTCGAGATGGGCCTGCTGCAAGGTGCCCGACGCAACAAGCAAAAGAACGTCGAGGCCGGAACAGGGAAAGCGACGGACGAAGCGACGCTCTACAGCGATCCAGCAAAGTGGTACCGGGAAAACGTCGTCCCGGTCATGAACGATGCGGTCGCCAAGACCAAGGAGGCTCAGAAGCGTGTAGCCGAGGCCAGGGCTGCGGGGAAAAGCGCGGAGGAGATCGCAGAGGCCGCGCTGCCGACCGATCAGGAAGTTACGGCGTTCGTTCACAAGAAATTTGCTGGCGCGTCGAGATCGGCGCGGCAAGGCATCATCGACCTTCTGATGGCGGACAAGCAGCAGACCGCTGCGATTGAGTACGGTAAGCGTCGGCGGGGAGAGCCGATTGATCCAATGATTGAGAAGTCTGCGGCGGCGCAGTGGGAGCGGGTCAAGACCGCACTGACCGACCGGATGGATCAGCTCGGCGAGGCGGCGGTGCGGTCGCTGGATCTGGCCAATGTACTCAAGCAGGTCGAGGCCGCGATTCGGGATCCATACGGCAAGGAAGCGACGAGCCTTTACGAAGGTGCCGGTCGCAAGGCGCTGCAGGCCGGGCTGACGATGGATCCGCTCAACATTTCGGCGAAGCTGCTCAGTGCTGCCGGCATCGATCTGCAGGCTGCCGCGAAGTCGATGCTGTCCGGACTCGCTGACTATTTTGGAATTGGCCAGGGTGGCGCGACGCCACCGACCGATGCGATGGGCACTCCGCTCCCCGGAGCGCCGGAAGATCAACGCAGTCAGACCGAGCAGGCCATTCAAGAAGCGGCCAACGCGGTCGAGCAGAACGCCAAGCAACAAACTGCGACGCAAGGCGCAATAGAGAACGTCAGGAAGCAAGCCGAAGAAGTGCAGCGGAGCATCGACAGTACCGCCGATCCCCAACTGAAGGCGGCACTGCAGGCCACACTGGCCGCGCAGCTCGATTACATCAAATCTGCACAGGCCCGCCTGGAACAGCTGCAAAAGACCAGCGAGGAACTCAAGGCCAAGTCTGCGGCAGCCTATGCTGCAGATGCCGCAGCGAAGGCGACAGCGGATAAGGCGGCGGCAACGGCGGCGACAACGACCGCGCCGGAAGTGATCGATGAAACCGTCAAGGCGGTCTTGCACAAGGTCAAGCTCGGCCTCGGCAAGGACGTGCCGCCGGAATCGCGGATGCGGATGAAGGAAGTGCCGCTGCCGATGGCGCGGCCGGCCGCGGCCGATATGCCCGAGATGCCGACCGACCTGGGGCCGACCGTCGATGCGTTGAAGGAAGCGGCGAACAGCACCAACCAGTCCGGCGAGAAGTTCGCGTCCTCGGTAAGCGGCCTCGGTACCGCCAGCAGCAGCTTTGCGACCGCGTTCGATACCGGCGCCGTCAAGCTCGCCAGTGCCGGCAAGACCGCCGTCGCCGACATGGAAAGCGGCGCTGGCGCCGTCGGCCGGCTGATCGCAGCGGCGTTTGTTGCCGGCGCCTCCGGCCTCAAGATCGGCGTCGATACGTCGGGCGTCGTCCAGGCTAAGGCGGGCGTCGATCAGGGTAGCCAAAAAGCATCCGCAATGGCGGCATGAGGCGATTGAATGTCGCGACGAAACTGTGCCATCGGCAAGGACTACGTCCAGGCCGCTTTCAAGGGCGTGCAATTCTACTGCACCGAAGCCGACGTCGAGGGCGGCCGGCGCGGCGCCGAAGGCGAGTTTCCGTTTGGCGAAGAAACCGCTTATGCCGATCTCGGTCGCAAGATCCGGGTCTACCATCTCACCGCCTGTTTCCGCGAGGACGATCACGTTTCGGATTCGCAGGCGCTGTTCATGGCCTGCGAGTCGCCAGGGCCAGGCATCCTGGTGCATCCGACCCGCGGCACCGTCATGGTGGCGTGCCGGTCAGCCAAGATCTCCGACAAGATCGAGGAGGAGGCCGGGGAGACCTATGCCGAGCTGGAGTTCGTCGAAGCCAATTCGGTTACCGGCTTCGCTGGCGTCCTGTTCGGGATCATCTCGACCGCGCTGAACTCGACCTCGCAGACCTCGTTCCTGCGCGACTATCATCCGACGCAGGTCTCGCAGCCCTGGCGAACCGATGTGATCAACACCGCGCAGCGGCTGGTCGACGTCACCTACAGGGCGGCGGTGCAGACCTTCACGGCGGAGTCCACGGCCCAGGACTGGCGCGACATCCTCAAGCTGGAGGAAGTCGCCACCGACGATGGGCTGGCCGCCAACGGCGTCAACGTCGACCGCGCGCTGTCCAATGGCTTCGTCACCATCGCCGAGAACATCGAAGATCCCGTCACCGAATTCCGGGTGATGCGTGCACTGGCCAATCAGGCTTCCGGTTCCTCGGTTCTCCCTGCTGGAGTTGCCATCGACGGTGAGGAGGCCGTACTGAGCCGGCACCGAGTCCTCGCCGCCATCGGCATGGCCGAGGCGGCGATGGCTCGGATTTATTCCTACGTCGATGAGGCGCTGGCGGCCATGGATGCCGTGCTTGCGGTGCTCGACGATGAGGCCAAGTCGGCCTACGCCAACTGCGACAACGGGCTGTTCCTGGAGCTGCGCAAGTACGCCACGCAGTTCACCGAGATGATGAACAACCTGGCGTACCGGCTGCCGCCATTGATTGCCGTCGACTTCGGCGGTGGAGTGCATCCGCTTGTGGCGGCTTATGCGATCTACAACGACGCCAAGCGTCATCGTGAGCTGGAGACCCGCAACCAGGTCGACGCTAACGGCAGGTTTGCGCCGGTCGTGGTGGGTTATGCACCAACATGAAGCCGGTTGTCATTATCGTCGGTGGTTCAGCGCTGGAGAACTGGACCGAAATGACCTTGCAGCGAAGCAAGGATGAGCTGACCGGATCTCTCACAGTTTCGATCTTTGCCGGCGCCATGCCGCCGACACCGATCAACCGGTCGGCGATGGCGGGTGCCCAGATCCAGGTCTACATCGCCGGTCAGCTGGCGTTCACCGGCACGGTCGACAAGCGCACGGGGACCGGGGACAAGAAAGGCAAGGAAGGTACCGACGACAATCAGGAGACTCACGGCGAGTCTTCGATGTCGGTGTCGATTGGACCGAATGAATACACCGTCAAGCTGACGGCGCGCGGCAAGACCAAGCGACTGATCGATTCATCGCATCAGCACCCCACGACGAACATGCTCAAGCCAACCACCAAGAAGGTGGTCGAGAAGCTGATCGAGCCATGGAAGACGCAGCTCGAATGGAAGGGGGAGGACATCAAGCTGGATAAGGTGCGTTTCCGCGATGGCGCACGTGTCGTGGACGAGCTTCACCGGGTCGCGATGGAGAACTGCTACTTTATGTATGAGACCCGCGATGGGAAGCTGCGAGTTACTGACGGTGTTGGTTCTGATTCTGGCGGCGGCGGCGATCCTCTCATACTGGGGCAGAACATTCTGAGTTTTTCGGCCGAGCAGTCCGAGGACGAAGCCAAGTCGAAGATCAAGGTCAAGGGCCAACGCACCGAGAAAGACAAATGGGGCGAGGAGGCGCTGCTGAAGACCTTCAAGGAGGTGAAGGACTCCTGGGTCAAGGATTTTGTACCGCTGACGGTCCAGCACTACGGCGATGCCGATGATAAGACGCTTGAACGTCGGGCTCGGTTCGAAGCCAACAAGCACAGCGCCGAAAGTAAGAAGATCACCATTGAGGTGTTCCACGTTCAGACGCCGTCGGGGCAGCCGTGGGACATCGGCAATACGCATTATGTCGAGGTGCCGCCGGAAGGCATCTTTGACGTGTTCGAGTGCACCGAACTGACCTACACGGTCGACGCCGACAAGACGCTGAAGACAACGCTGGTGTTGTCGCCGCCGCCATCGGGCGGGGCCGGCGTAGGCGGTGGCGGGTTCGGTCTCGGCAGCCTGCCGATGACCATGGGTAACGCCAGGCGCAGCCAGGCCAAAGTCACCCTTACCGCGGGCGAGTACCCGGCACCGTGGTCGCCGCCGATGCTGGCGGAGCTGCCGCTGATGACGCTGGTCGAGGCCTTGGCCAAGCCGCAGCCCGAGGAAGACAAGAAAGAAAAGTCGCCGCCGATGACCCTGCCACCCTGGTTCGGAGAAATCGTATGAGCTACACGCGCTTTCGCGAGCGATCCCGTGACGTGCAAGACGGCCTGGAGCGCCATGTCTGGGGCAAGCAGAAATACACGGGCAAAGGCTCGATCATCAAGGTGCGCGGGACCGACACCGAGGACCAGGAAGCTGCGGTTCTCGTCATTGGCGGCGTGTCGTTCAACGTCAAGGAGAAGTTCAACACTGAGGTGATGCTGCTGGCGTCATCATCCGACACCAATCTCAAGATGGCGCTTCTGACCATCCCAAAGGACAAGCAGCGACGCTGGATGGAGGGTGACGGCGGCGTGCAGCACCCGACCGATGGCGATTTTGCGCTCGATTTCTCCGACAAGCTCGCACACCTGACCAAGAACAAGTTCGGTGTCGGCGAGGATGGTGAGTTCGAAGTCCGCGGCAAGGAGGGCTATTTCCGCGTCAAGAAACTGATTGTCGACGGCGAACTGATCGTCAACACGCGTGTCAAGACGCCGGAAGTGGTATCGGGCAGCGAGAAGCCGCCGAAGTTCGAGGGCAACAAGCAAGCCGAGATCGAGAAGGACGATGAGGGCGGCGCCGGTGGCGCTGGTACCGCGCAGCTCACCATGGATTTCTGACCATGGCGGTCAGCGATCCCTGCCTTGATCAGAACGCCGGTCGGCGCCGGATCTTCTGGACTACGCGTGCCAGCGCATGCGGCAGCTATGTCATGTGCGGCGTCGAATGTGAGATTCGCGGTCTCGAATACCAGGAAGTCGAGGAGCCGGAAGGCGGGCGCACGATCCGGAATGACGAGTGGCTTCGCGGCCTGATCCTGAACATTCTCAACACACGGGCGCGGACCGACCTGCGTTGCCCGACGCCGGCAGCGGTGTATGGTCACTGGTCGGAATCCTTCCGCAAGGACGGACTCTACATTGGATCTCGGGTGTGGAACGTGGCGGCCAAGCCTTACGTGCGGGTCGCTGACGCAGTCAAGGCGATCAAGGCCGCCGTCGTTGCCGACATGGCGAAGCTGACGGTCATGAATCTGGCCGATAGCGTTGAAGTGGAGGCCGATTATCGCGGGCGCAATCGAGTTGATGTCGTCATCACCGCGGTCACGCGAAAGGCCAGTCACGTTCTCAACCTGTCCGGCACCTATTCCTCAGATAGCTGGGTCTGGCAGTGACGGGTTGATTCAATGTCATGCATCATCTTGCGACCAGATCCGAAGGCGCTGTTTGATCAGCTGCAGTCGATGTTTTCGTCGACCGTACTCGGCGGCGGGGTTGTGGTTCCCGAGTCGAATGAATGGTACGTCCTGGCAAACGACTACGCGATGGCCGAGCAGTTCTATGCCATCGCCGACCAGATGTGGCGGGAGGCGGATCCGGCGCTCGCCTGCTGCGACAATCTCTACAAGATGGCGGCGCAGCATGGGGTCTTTCCGCGGCCGGCGTCGCATGCGGAGGGCTATGCCAAGCTGACGGGAACGCCGGGCACTCCGGTGCCGTCGTCGCTGGAGATCTCGACCAGCCAAGGCATCTATGTGTCGGTCGGGACCGTGCCGCTGACGATCCCGGATTCAGGCGAGATCATCATTCGGGTCCGCGCGCTGACTCCCGGACCGGAATTCAATTCTGCCGGCACGGTCACGACGGGCACGCTGACGACATCCGCGCCGGGCATCAGCGACGATGTCGAGATCTGTGGCCGGCAGTTCTGCGGCGGCGCGGCGGCTGAGACCTGCGAACAGTTTCGCAAGCGCTACCTGGAGCGACTGGCCTACCAGCCGCGAGCAACGATGGCCTGGATCAAGCAGAAGCTGCTGGAGTTTCCGTGCGCGACCCGCGTCTGCGTTCGTGAGGGCGCCTGCTGCCGCTGCACGCCGGAATGCACCGACTGCGCCGATTGCGGCTGCAAGAACTGCGGCACCAGGATGGAGTTCTACGTGCTGTTCAATCGCGTGTTTCCGTGCGGGATCCCGCCGCAGAACGTCGTCGCCGATATCCAGACCTGGCTGTTCGGTGAGCATCAAGGTTACGGCGAGGGTCAAGTCGAAATGGGCGTGTGCGGGCAGATCTACGCGCCCAAGCCGCTGATGGTGAATGTCTATATCGATATCGTCGGCTGCCCATCATCCTCGCAGAAGCAGATCATCAGCGATCAGGTGCGGGCGTTGTTCGAGCGGATCTGTCCGTCGGTGCCGCTCCGAACGCGGCAAGTCGAACTGATCGTATCGTCCGTCGTCGGGGCAGAGGTCAACGTCGCTGTACGGTTTGAAGTGCTGCCACCGGTCGACAACAGCATGGTGTTTCAAGCGGCATGCGGCGACCTTGAACCGGAATGCGATTACTTGCCGTGCTTGAACACGATTTCGTTCACCGGGCCTGACATCAGGGGTGCGCAGTGCTGAGCGCCGATGGCTGTGTCGACGTCCTGGTCCCGGACGACGTCAGCTGTTGCCCGCCGCCGCTGTGCGGCAATGACCTTTGCTGCACGTTCGTGGCCTTTTTTCAGCTGCTGCCATCGGGACCGTTGTGGGATTACTGGAAACAGGCGGCGATCAGCTATTTCCAGCGTTCTGACGACCCGGCGGAGTGTCCGCTGCTCAACGACCCGCAATGCCCGTCGCTGATCCTGCATGCGATCTATACCGTGCTCAAGCTGCGCGGCGTCGTGCACGGCGCGCTGTGGCCGGCGCTGCGCGAGAGCAATCCGTACACCGCGGTGACGACGCTGGATTATCACCTGGAGCGGCTGCAGTGGGAAAATTGCTACGCCTCACAGTGCCGCTCGATGGCGCTTGGCCCGCTGTCGCCGCTGGAGGTGATGGGCGTCTGCGGGCCGGTCTATTGTGAGCCGCCGTTTCCGCCCGAGCTGGTGGCGGCACTCAAGCGTGGTATCGCGATCTCGCTGACTCGCGCCAACATGGGCGTGATCAAGAACCTGTGCGGCATCAACTGGGTGATTGAACCGCTCGGCGCCGAGATCATGCCGATCTATGCTTCCCCGTTGCCGGATCCGTGTCCGCCGGATCCGCCGCCGGAAGGCTGTGAGCCCAACCCGCCGGAAGACGTCGACCTGACGTGCCTGGAGACAGACTGCGATCCATTCGATTGTGAGTCGGCGAAGCAATTCTATCTCTGTCAGTCGCGCGATTGGCTGCAGGGTGTCGGCACGGGCGATGTCTGCGAAAGCAACGTACCGATCCGTGTTCCGGCGTGGTTTGAGTGGCCTTGCTACACCGACAAGGTCGCGGGCATGCCCGACATCATCTGGCCTGGTGTGCTCGCGGCCGAGTGCATCATTCGCTCGCTGCTGCCGTGTTCTGGCGCCGGCATCACCATCACCCGCTGCTGTGAAATCGGAGAGGAAGCCCCATCATGAGCGGCGTGTTTCCTGATGAAGTAACCGGCGGCGTCATCATCCGCGACGATCTCGGCAATCCGACTAACCCGCCTGATGTCCAGAACGCCTACACGCCAGCCCCCGGTTTCGTGACCAGCTGCGAGATGACGGCGAGTCCGTCCAACTGCAACGGACGGATCACGCCGGCCCAGATCAACGCCATCGTCTCCGAGCTGGTCGCGTTGGCCGAGTGCCTCGATCCGGACGGTCCGTGGAATTGCACCGCCGTCACCAACCTCTGCGCCGCGTTCACGGCGTGGTCGGCGACGCATGGCGGCCTGCACGTCGGCGAGGATCCGCCGGATCCGGTGCTCAACCCGTTCTGGTACGAGAGCGACACCGGAATCCTCTACGTCTTTTTCGACGACACGTGGGTGCAGGCCAACGGCGCGGTGGCCGATCAGGTCTCGATCATCGGTACCGGCGTCGCCGGCCGGCCGCTGCAGGTCGGCGTGATCGATAGCGGGGTGTACTGAAATGGCAGCGATTGACTTCCCGGCCGCACCGGCCCCCGGCGACGAGCACACCCAGAACGGCATCACCTACACGTGGACCGGCTCGGCGTGGGTGATCAACGAATTCCCGGCGCTGCCGCTGCCCGCGCCTGTCATGCAGCAGAAGCGCACCTCGACCAACAACAACCCGCCAACGGGGCTGCTGCCGGGTCAGCTCGCGGTCGAGATGGGCACGCCGCTGCGGCTGTGGGTCGGCGTGCCGACCGGCCTCGATCCTAGCGGCAAGAAGTTGCTGGCCGATTCTGGTCTCGACCCGTATGTGAACATCACGGGCGACACGATGACCGGTGACCTTGTCATCCAGAAAGTCACGCCCGGTGTCGCCCTCGACAAACCGGCTTCCGGCTCGATGTCGGTGGTCACCGGCAAGATGGCTGGCAATCTGCGCTGGCTGGTCGCATATGGCAACGCCACGGCGGAAGCTGGCGGCAACACTGGCTCGGATTTCGAGGTCGCACGCTACACCGATGCGGGCGCTTACATCGATAGCCCGTTGGTCATCAAGCGCGACACTGGTCTCGCGGTAGTCAAGGGACCACCAACGGAAGCCGGAGGCATTGCCACCAAAGCCTACGTCGATGCGGCCGGCGTTGGCGCGGTGCCAATGTATACGCGCGGCCACGAAAACATCTTCATCAACGGCGACATGAGCGTGTCGCAGGAACTTGGTGATCTGAGCACCGGCAACATCGTCAGCACCGGGGCCAAGTACGCCTGCGATCTGTGGTGGATCAACCAGCAAAACGCGAGTGCGGGCGTCGTGGCCGGACAGCGGTTCGGCGTGCCCTATGGCGGCCCCAGCGCGAACATTCCGCTGGCGCTCCGGATCAATTGCAATCTGGCTGGCAACTGGAACGCTACCGCGACCGATTTCATGGTCTTTCTCCAGTTCATCGAAGGCAACCGCATGGCCAAATTGAACTACGGCTCGGGTGCCCCGATCACCAGCACCATCTCGTTCTGGGCGCGAGCATCGGTGGCCGGCACCGGCACCTTCTCGATACGCAATTCGGCGATTACCCGTTGCTTCCTGCATGACTTCACCATCGCGGCTCCGAATGTCTGGCAATACTTCTCGTTCGTGGTGCCCGGTTGCATCGATGCCGTGTGGAACATGAATGCTCTTCTCGGGGCTTATGCCGCTTGGTGCTTCGGAGCCGGAACCAACTTCAGGCATGTGACGCAGGATGCGTGGATCGACGTCTCCAGCATCGGGCAGAAGTTCGCCAGCAACGCCATCTCAAATTTCTTCGGCACCGTCAACAACACCGTCGATATCACCGGGTTGATGTGGCTGCCCGGCGATACGCCGCCGACCGCCGCGCAGAATGTGCTGATGTTCAAGGGTCCCGCGCACGAGATGCCTTTGGTGCAGCGTTATTTCCGGCAGCACAAGTGGAGCGTCGAGGGATACACCAACGGGGCTCAAACTCGCGTCACCTGCAATCACGGCATTATCCAGATGCGACAAGCACCAACTGTCACGCGAGTGACCACCGGCACGCACGCCAACATTCGCGGCGGTGATCCGACCACCTTTGTGTCGTGCTCCGGCGTTGATGCCGCCAGCATCGTAACGAATATCGAAAGCAATGCGGCTGGCTATACGCAGGCGAATGGCTTTGTCGATAATCTGAGTGCGAGGTACTGAGCATGGCCGATTACCGCTTGCGTAACCTCAATGGTCTGGCCTACGTGCAGCATGTGCCGACCACCACCCTCATTCCACTGTTCGTGCCCGATTACGACGTGCGCGAGTTTGTGGAGTATCAGGCGTGGCTGGCGGCGGGCAATACGCCTGATCCCGACTTTCCCAGCCTCGATCCGACCGTGCCGCCCGTTCTCGACAGGCGGCAATTCTGGATGCGACTCGCCCTGATGGGCAAGATCAACGAACAGGCCGCCATGAACGCCATGGAAGGTGACATTCCCGATGTCATCGAGACGTTCATCCTGACGCTGTCGGCCGGTGATCAGTTCATGGCCCGGATGTTTTTCAAGGGGGATCGATTCGAGCGCGTGCACGCCTTGCAGGCGCATACCAAAGCGGGTCTCGCGTTCAACGACGCGCAGCTCGATCAGTTCTTCCGCGATGCATTTCTTCTGTAAGGGAGGCCGTAGGCCATGACTGGCATGTTTCCTTCTAGCGGCGTCCCGGCCACGGATGCCCACAACACCATCCTCGACCCCAACACCGTCAACTGCGATGATCTCTGGTACTCGACGACGCGGTGCCAGCCGCGCTTCGACCCGGCGGCTGCCAATGCCACGCTGTCGGAACTGATCAATCTGGTCAACTGCGCCGGCATTCCCTATGACTGCACCAAGTTCGACAACCTCTGTCGCGCGGTCAGGTACCTCACCAAGATGTACTGCGCGCCGCTGACCGGCGGACCGGCGGCCTATGGTGCCGTGTTTGACCCGCCGCTGCTGGAGCTGCCGGACGATTGCTGCACACATTTCACGGTGATACCGAACGTCGAGAACAACGGCGCGGTGACCATCAATCTGCACCCGGTGCTGCGCAACGATCTGCAAGAGTTGCGGCCGGGCGACTTCACCGCCGGCATTCCCATCGAGCTGATCTGGTGTAACGGCAAGTTCGTCGTGCCGTACATGGTCCGGTCGCAGACTCCGGTCGAATTCAAGGGCCAGCTCGACTACTGGGTCCGCCCCGACGGCAGCGATGCGACCGGCGATGGCACCGCCAACTCGCCGAGCAAGGCGTTCCGCACCATCAACTACGCTTTCCAGACCGCGATGAGCCGTTACGTTCGGTCGCCGGAAATGATCCTCAACATCCGGCTCGGCATCCCCGGCGACTACGAGGGTGCGCGCATCTACAAGTTTCCCGGCATCATCAACATCATCGGCGACATCGTCGCTCCGGCCGGCTATCGCATTCACTGCTCGACCGGGGCCGATGGTGGCGTCTGCATCTTCGCCGAAGGCTCCACGGTCCACACGCGCGGCGTCAACCTGATCCTCGATGCGCAGAGTACCCTGACCGGCACCGGGCCGATTGGCGTCTTTGCCTATCGCAATGCGGTCATGAGTTTCAGCCACGGCCGCGCTGAGCTGAACATCAACGGCCACGCCATCTCCTCCGGGTTCTTCGAGAGTGGTGGCGGCGTGCTGCACATCTCCGAGGGCAGCGTGGTGGTCGATGGCAAGGGCCGCCAAATCGCCCATGGCATGGGCTCACAGGCCAATGCGGGCTTCACCGGCTGCACTGGCGCGGTGACGCCCAACCAGCTGACCATCACGTGGATCAACTGCAACTTCATCGTTGCAGCGTATTGGGCCTACGCGCTGGCCGGTGTCGGCGTCTCCAACGACGTCATCTCAGGCGTCCCCGTGGTGACCGTGGTCGATAGCGGTTGCGTGGGTCCGGAGTACAACGCCACCGTCAACGCCTTCGTCTACGGTGGCGGCAAGGTCATCCCCGGTGCCACCGCTGGCTCGGTCGGCAGCGGCGGCGTCTTCCAACCCTGACAGGAGAACAACATGGCGAGAGTACCCTACGCGCAATTGCTCGCGGAGTTCGGCGACGCGCCGAACGCGCGGATACTGGCCGCCGCCAAGTACGGCTCGGAGGCGCAATATTTCGAGCGCGAGCGCGAGGGCGAGCGCAATTTTCACCTCAACGGCGTGCTCAACAGTCCGGCGTGGAACGGCGGCGGTGCAGACACCGTCGATCCGATCTCGGATCATTGATGCGTGTTCTTGTCTGCGGCAGCCGGAATTATCGCGACCGCAATCACGTGTTTCGCGCGCTCGACATGCGCCACGCATCATCGCCAATCGCGGTGATCCTGCACGGCGGTGCGACCGGGGCGGACGCGATGGCGGCGGAATGGGCCAGCGAGAACGCCGTGGAAGCGCTCGAATACCTGGCTGACTGGAAGAAGCTCGGGCCACATGCCGGCCCGAAGCGCAACGCCGACATGATCAAGTACGGCCAGCCGGATCTGGTGATTGCATTCCCCGGCAACTCCGGAACAGAGGACATGGTCGACAAGGCCGAGCGCGCCGGCATCGAGGTCGAACGGATTGATTGAAGGGAGTGAGCCATGATCGTTTTGCAGTGTCGCGGTCCGTGCGTCGTCAATGCAGCTGTCCCGCTCCCGGATCCGCCGCCGGTCTGGACACCACCGGCCGCATTGGCTGCGCAGCGACAAACCAAGAGCAAGTAGGTGATCTCCGCAACCATCATCCTGGCATTGCTGCATGCACCGAACGGTCACGACATTCACGTCAATCCGCGTGAAGTGACCAGTATGCATGCGGCAATTCCTGGCAAGAAGAACGAACTTGTCACTGAGGGTGTGCGTTGCGTGATCAATCTGACCGACGGCAGATTCGTCAGCGTGGTGGAGACCTGCGACGAAGTCAGCCGCCTGTTTCAAACCAAGAGGCCGCCATGAACAGCGTTCCGATCTGCATCGATGTTAGCCACCACCAAGGCGTTATCGACGGCCGACTGTCGCGGCGTCAGGCGTGCGCGGCATGATCCACAAATGCAGCGAAGGCTCATCCTACACCGATCCCATGCGCGCCGAGAACTGCAGCGCCGCCCTCGCGGCCGGTCTCGGGATCTCGACGTATCACTGGCTATCGCCTGGCTCAGATCCGCGCGACCAGATGGAGTTTTACCTGGAGCTGCTTGAGCCTCAGAATGGCGAGAGAGTTGTTGTCGACTACGAGGAAGATGGATGCCAGCTTTCCGATCTGAAGGCCGCAATCGCTGCGATCCTCGACATCAATGATACGCTCCGCGTAACCGTCTATTCCGGTCATCTCATCAAGGAACAATTGAGTGGCCGTGACGACTACTTGGCGGAGAATTGTGATCTCTGGTTGGCGCAGTACACGTCAGGCACGCCGACGTGGGAGACCGCAACGTGGCCGGAATGGGCATTGTGGCAGTATAGCGAGACCGGCGTTATCCCCGGCATCGACGATGCCTATGTTGATCTCAATAACTTCAATGGCGACGAGGAAGCCTTCCTGGCCTGGATCAATCCGGCCGGCGAGGAGCCGACACCGGTACCGCCGCCGATCACACGAGCGGTTACGGTCGACATCGAGGCGCCACCCGGCGTCCAGGTGTCGGTCAACGGCACGACGATGTCCTATACACATCGAGCCCTACGAGCGAGTCTTAAATAATGAATACCCTGGTCTGCTAGGCAAAGGGTCTTTGGAGGTTGAAGACCTGAAACAACATGAAAACGACCTGACCGAACTGCACGGCCAATTGGACGATTTTGCTTGGAAAATGGGCGGGCGGCGCGCCGAGAAAAAGACCGGCCAGACGTGAGATGATTGCACCTTGAGCGGGCGGCGGGGGGCTCCGGGGATAACCGGCGGTCGCTATCCGGCCGACGCAGGATCGACGCTAGTCACCAGTCTCGATCATTCACGCGTTTGCCGATTTTCCAACAACCAGCCATGGACAGGTACTCGGCCTCGAAAAACGCCTTGACGTCGGTACCCATCGCATCCTGCGTGGTGTCATCGAGCTGTTGATGCACCAGCCATTTGCGATCCTTGTCGTAGACCAATGCCAGCGCTTCCGGGTCGCTGCTCGCGAGCGTGGTCTGGACCTTCACGATTTCCATTTGGCGTACCTTCACGGTCCCGCCACACAATGCTGATGCCCGACGTCGGTTCCAAAGCGCTCGTGGCAGAGTCCGGTTACGGGCCATTAAAAAACGGCCCCTGGAGCGCAGGGACCGGTCAGTTGGGGGGAATCTCCATTTTTAGCTTAGGAGCAATATGCCGCAATGGACCGGCGGCACAGACCCGCAACCCATCGAAGAGGGCATCGTTCCTAAGGCTCCAACGAAAAAAAACGGCCCCCACGGGGATCGGGGGCCGTCGGTTCACAGAGTTTGCATGAGTGTGGTGCCGCTTCCACACGACACAGACGACCAACGTGTTCAGGGCCGGATCGTTCCTAGCGAAATCACCAGCCTTGCCTGCCGTACCAGTCGTTGATTTCCTTTTGCGCTCGGTCCTTGGCATAGCCGTAGCGCTCCTGCAGACGCCCCTCAAGCTGTTCACGCTTACCGTCGATGACATCAAGGTCGTCGTCGGTTAGCTTGCCCCACTGCTCCTTGACCTTGCCTTTCATCTGCTTCCAGTTACCTTCGACGCGGTTCCAGTCCATGATGAAGCCTCCAATTTTGATATTGGATTTAACGTCTTGAACGGGGCGCGCGTTCCTCGACGACACCCAAGCCGCTAGAGGTGGTCGGTCGTAGGTCAAAGCTCTAACTAAGATCGGGCTTAAAGCCCGCAGGCATTGCGGGGACGTCGTCCGGATCGGTGGCATTGACCTTGTTGCAGGCGGGGCACGGCGCGCCAGCGCCGCCACAACCGCAGGCCCGTTCCCCCAAGAACGGCCGATCAAGATGGTTCTCGCAAACCCACCGCGTGTTGTCGCATCTGGGGCAGTACTTCACGATATGCGTCCTCCAGGAAACCAATGTCGGAGGATTCATTGTGTTCCGGGGTCTTGCTGCCGATCTAGCGCTGCTTTGCCCAGCCACTCAGCACAACGGTCAGCTAGCTTCTCGTATTCCTCGGCGACCCGAAGCATTCGACGCGATTCGCGGGGGTCGTAGCGCAATTGCTTCGCCTTCATGCGGGTCGCCTTTGCGCGATCTCGCCAGTACTTCGGTTGTTTGATCGGGTCATCCATGCAGCAAGTACTGCAACTTGCGAACCCATCGCTCCCAAACATTTGTGAAGCGGTCGGGAAAAATATGCAAGTTGGCGTTCCGAAAACCGGTAGGCAGCCGTATAATACCGCTGTACGGCAATATGTGTTTTAGTTGCTATAGACGGTTGTAGTCGGGAACTTGTGGCAAACAAGCCAATTACGAAGG
>NZ_LLYB01000081.1:89851-109134 GCF_001440475.1 Bradyrhizobium lablabi
ATTTTTCTCACCTTGAATTTGATGCAGGTCAATGCAGAAAGCCACGCTATGATCTCAATAGATCTCCCGTCCTACAGAGAGAAAGCGGAGGTCTATACGGGTGGATCATTTCGCCAACGCAAACGAACTTAGAAAACGAGCGGAAGAATTTCGACGAACGGCAGAAACCATCACCGAGCACCACACCAGAGCCAGCTTCCTGGAATTGGCGCGCTCCTATGATGCGTTAGCTTACGCGGAGGAGGCGGCGGGAAAGGCCTTAGACCTGGCACGACGCCGGAGCCAAGAGAACTAGCTGATCCAACTTTTGGAGTAGTGCCGCATCAGGTGCATGCACTTAGCCCCAAACGAAGCGCCCCTCACGTCTTCGCAGCTTCCTTGCTGATAGCGGAAATCGAATTTCCGGTCTTGCGCACGATGGCGGCCAGCTCAACGTTCGATAGCTTGAGACGCCGACGCAAAACCTTGACCTGCACCTTGCTGTTCATATCCAAAGAATTACGAAAGTACGGCCTTCGCTTGATCATGATGCTCTCGCAATGATGGGAGCGACGCAACCGCCCTTGGCTGCTCGCAAGATTCCGTCTCTGGCAGCCAAACTGACTCAACCAGCTTATTGTTCCTAAGTCCGCGCGATGGCGGCGACTAACTTTTGTTGTAGCGAGAGGTGGCCACCCGGTGCTGTCGTTCGACGTGGCCCTCTCCAAGGGCTGCCTCCAAGGGCTCCGGCTCCACGTCCCCTCCGTCCCCCGTCTGCGGAGCCGGGGCTTTTGGTGCGCTCACCGAGAATCGACCCACATCATGAACCAATGCGTGCGCCGGTCCGGCGCCTGGTTGCACGGATTTGGCGTCGGAGATCCCATCTTGAGCTTCGATTTGTCGATTGATTCCCACCGCCCCGGAAACTGCGTTGCAGCGAAATCCTCGATCTCGACTTTCACCATGCTGTTCGGCGCACAGATCGAACAGGTGAAGCCGCCGAGCGCGGCGAACACCACAGACTCGTCGCCTCCATGTGCTGGAGAGTCATGGCTGATCGTCATGATGATAGCGGTGGTTCGAGTTCAACAACGTTGACAGCGTGGTGGCCTGGTTCGAATTCTTCCATCCAGATCCGATGTGGTCGCCGCAATGGCCAACCGGTGAAGCCGAAGGCTCCCAGCACCGTCGTCAGCACCTCCAGCCCCGGCACCTTGCCGCGGTTGGCCGATGAGATCGACAGGTGCCGGAACAGGCCATCGGGTTGCTGTTCAAACGAGAGCGCGACCCGATAAGTGCCAAGGGCGAGATGTTGCGACGGATATTGCCGCCGTACCGCTTCAACACCCGATGCGCGTTCGCCGAGATCCAGGCTGTTGGTATCCGATTTGTCCGCGATTGATTCCAGCGCTTTCCAGGGGATTGGGTTCTGCCGGGCCTTCTCGACCGCTTCTGCGATCTGGGCCTCCTCGTCCGGACGGATCACAAGAACACTCATATACAACGTCTCCAACTGTTACGGCGTAACGGCCATCCTGGCTGGTGCACCCATGGCTTCCATTAGGTCGGTCAGCGAATGCTGCTGCTCTTGTTTCACGTTGCAGGCGTTCGAATTCAGTTCGTGCCATTGATCGTCCGGCGCCATCTGCGGCGGAATGATCGTGATCGCTTCGAGTGCGGTGCCGTAGCGCACCAGCCCGACGATGCCCTCGTCGCTACGCCGCGACAGGTAGGCACGCAGATGCGGGTCGCGGTGGGCATCGGGATGCTTCGGGTCGCACCAGATTTGTACGACCTGAATGTGCTGCTGGTAGCCGTCGCCGTCGTTTTGCAGCGTGATGTAATCCGGCATGAGGTCGATGACATAATGCGAGCGATCCGGCCGCGAGAGATCCGCTGCGTCGTCGTTGACGAGCCAGCGGCAATTCCAGATCGCGCATTCGGGCGGCATGCCAGCGCGGTGATACAAAGCGCAGCCCTTGCCGAACTTCTGATGTCGGCAGCGCTCGCCAGCCTTCTTCCGCAGCGGCGGCACCGGCAGCAGCTTGCAGCAAAGCTGGCAATCACCGCATTGCCTCACCGGAAGTATCCCTCAATCGACTCCATGATTTTCACTCGCTCGGCTTTCGGCATTGCCAGTCGCGCCTCAACTTCCTCGATCTCGACCTTGCGTTTGCCCCAAGCGGCAAACGTCTTGGGCGTGCACGAGCCATCCTTCACGCCAATAAATGGGATATACTCCACGGTCTCGGGATCGATGTCGCGCCAGCTAACTGACCAGTCGTGGGCGACAAGCACTTCCCGGATGCGAGCCCATTTTCCGCCGATGTAGTAGCAGCCAGTTTTGATATCGGATCGTCTCAATTGTTCGTTCCTTGTCTCATCATGCACACGTTGACCGTCAGCGTCGCACCAATGTTCGCGCCAGGGCGACAATGCCGCGAATATGTTCCGATGGAAGTCGCATCATGGCCTCCACGACATCGAGTCCATCCTTGGTTGCGAGGAAGGCAGTGATCTTCGATGGCTGTCGCGATTTGCCACTGCCAATGTCATCAATGAAGTGGGACATATCGGTATCCAGCAGATGAGCGATCTGCTGTAACCGCGAAGCACCAACGCGATTGACACCCTTCTCGTACTTCTGGACCTGCTGGAAGCTCACGCCGAGCTTGTCACCAAGCTCAGCTTGACTCATCTTCATTTCCATTCGACGCGCCCGAATACGCTGGCCTAGCGTGGTGTCGACTGGTGTCGTGCCGCGCTGATGTCGTAACGTCGGTTTCTTTTTTGCGGCGTTGCCCATGGTTCTCTTCCCGCTTGCTCTTGCGTGGCTTGTGGTGGCCGTTCGTTTTGCATTCTTCCCCGTCATGGGGCTGCGATCCGGTGGCGATGACCGTTGGTGCCTTTTGCTTTTTTCACCACCTTTGCCTTGTGCGCCGCGCGACCGCGCGGCTTCTTTGGGCGAGGCTCGACCGCGTTTAGTTTCGCCTGCCCTTGGTAGACGGTCAGTTCGCCTAGCCGCGCAAGGTAGTCCAGCTTCAGCTTGATCTGCTTGGGCGATAGCCCGGTGTCGCGCGCCAGCGCCGACAACGAAACCCATCGATCAAGGGACAGGTACTCCTTGATCTTCACGCTGCGGGAGCTGGGCGGCTCCGGCTTTGGCGGTGGCGGGACGACCTGCGCCGCGACCGTGTCGCGCAATGAGCCGACCACCTTGGCGACCCGCGTCATCAATGCCGTGAGGTCCGCCACTTCGCCACGCAGGGCGGACACCTGATCGGGGAGCGGCACCACCTCTTGCGGCAGGTTCAGCGCCTTGGCCAATTCGGGGTGCTTCTTTGGCTTCGTCTCCTGCTTCAGCGCCACGTTGTCGGCGCGTAACAGTCTGCGCACTTCGGCCCGCAGATTCATCCGAGCGCGCCAGTCGCTGCCTGTCTTGGAGGTGATGACGCGCCTGAGTTCTTTCTCGGGGACGACGCGCCAAGCGATTTCGATGTGCCCGCCGTTGGTGTGGGTGATTTGCGGCTTTATGCCGTGCTGCTTCAGTTCAGCTGTCGCGATTTCAGTTAGCTCTGAATGATGCATTGTCCCGCTTTTTCCCTAATTGAACTTGCGGACCATCGGGCCATCGCCGTCGCATGTCCTTCTTGTTTACTCCCGGTGGTTGCGTTGACCGCAGGTAGTGCAAGCTAATTAACGCGCCGACGGTTGTACAGTGGCTTGCAAAAATTTTTGGGAACAAAAGTTTTTGGGAATCCAATTTGGTGCGCGATGCGCTGTTATTACGCAGTCAAGTGCCCCAAGTGGCAATAGACGAATGGTGTATCGGGATTTTGTGGCATCGGCCATCTTTGTTGCCGAATGCTCGGTGGATCGACTGAGGCACTATCGTGGCAAACTGCCGAATTGCGACGGTTCAACCAAGAGAAGCGCGGCGCGATGCAATGCGCTCAGAGAATTCCAGCGCTGCAATTTTTGTCTGATTGTTTGTGCGTCTTTTTCCCGATACAGGCGCTAGCAGAATGGAATCGATGATGCGTAAGTTCCCGACGTGCCTGTTACCGTAAAACGCGCCACAGTTTCTGATTTCGAAGTGCTACGTGATGCGGTGCAGGATTCGCCCGTGAACATCATGCAGCTTGATCGTGGCAAGATGGGCGGAAGCTTGCTGCACCTGGCGTTTGACTCGGAGGTCGGGGTCTCGACTGGTGAGTTCACGCGTGGCATTCGCACCACCGGCAGCTTGAGCGATCATCGATGGGGAATCGGCACGGTGCTCACCGCGCCGGCATTGATGAATCAGGTCGAGATCTCGCCGGGCGAAATCATGATCATCCGGCCCAACACAGAACTCTATACGCGCTTTTCCGGTGCCAATGGTTATGCGACGGTCTTCATCACGCCGGAGGAGCTGCGTGCGTATCCCGGCGCAGAAGAGGCGGTGGTGTTGCGACAGTCCAGCGCCGTGCTGCCCGCCGATCCTGTGATCGCTGCCCACAGAGTCCAGACGTTCCAGTGGTTGTTGGCGCAAATCAGCGCGGAAAGCCAGACGATGTCTGCCGGCGCTGCAGACTTTTTCAGGAGCGCCCTTCTGGATCTGATGATCCGGCCGGTGTTCGAGCGTGTCGACTATCGAAAGCCGAGAATGCAGCAATCAACAGCGATGCTGGTGCGAGCAGTTGAACAATACCTCAATGATGTTAGCGACCGGCCCGTTCACAACTCCGAGCTGGCCAACAGGTTCGGCATGGATCTGCGAAGCCTGCAGCGCGCCTTCAAGGACGAGATGGGCATGGGCCTGATCGCGTATCAGCGGCAGAAGCGGTTACATGACGTGCATACGAGGCTACGGTTTGGCGACGGTCTGGCGCTCAGCGAAATGGACACCGACCTGCTCATCAAGGACATCGCAAAGGAGCACGGCTTTATCCATTACCCCAGGTTCACGCACCAGTATCAGCAGCTGTTCAGCGAGAAGCCGTCTCACACCATGCGGCGTGGTCGACGGTCCTAATGCTTGATGGTCGGGGTCGGCAGCAGACCAACCATGCCACCTTCGAACGCACCGCCGGCCGAATGCAACATTCTGTCTACATTCCTGATAAATCTCGTTTCACGGATAGCCTTTGTTCAGAATGGAAGGATGTCGGGCGGGAACCCCTCATAACTCCAATCGAAGCCAAAAAAATTGCGTGGCAGTAATTCGATCAGGGCACGAGCCCCGTGTTTGGCAATCTCAAGGTTCAGAATATGGATCACGTCGACGCCGGCTCTCCGTAACAGACGGTCGCGACGAATGTCTCTCGCGTAGCCCGCGGGCTCAGCACCGTCGATTTCAACAGCAATCAATTGCTCTCCGTTCCAAAAGCCGTAATCGACACGAAAATTATTGTCTGGTTGGTAGGACTTCGTTTCTGCCAAAGGATCTTGAACATACAGTTGCAGTTCGGGGATGGGCAGTAGCGCGCGCCAAATGTCATTCTTTTTGGGCCGCGGGTGAAGCCAATCAAAGGGGATTTCGAGGTCCCTGGTGACATGGAAGGATCCGTCCTCATCGCTGGCATACGATGATAACGCTTTCAGCGTTGCAAAATACAAATCCAAGAACTGCTCTTCCGATGTCGTCATGTTCGGGTTCAGAGATTTGAGAACACTGCACATGTGACCGAGCATTGTCTGGTCATTGTCGTCGTATTTGGCGGTGTTCGGCCATTCTCGGACATGCATATCGAAGTCTCCAAGGCAAATCGGCCGGCGTTTTGCCTTGTTAATGAAAATAACTGGTACGTCGGTCGAAAAATAAAGACCGTCCGCGGAGACTGCCGACAGTGCAATCCTTTGCAGATCGCTCTTCACCGCCCGCCCGTAAGGCAGAATCAAATAGTCTGGCACATGCAAGATCGACATTGCTGCTCTTTCATACGAATCGGGAGCCTGCACGGTGACACAGTTCAGTGTCCACCGCATCAGAGGTGCAGAACGGGCGCGTTATATGCGGTCGCTATTTTGGGAGTGTCATGGCAACTGCACGAACGAGTGGCACCACATTCATGGCCACGTCCTTCGGATAGCCAGCTTTCATAAGGAGGACGGGGATCATTGAGACGACGTGTAAGCCTTGCCCTTGGTATCTTGCGTTGCTCATGAAGATCGCATGGATTCTAGTCGGATCGGGCGCTGGCGACGTTGTTAAATACTCGCAGATCTCTGCCGCACACTTTCTATTATGAGGGTCGGAGTTTCGTCGGCCATTAATGATCAAGTATGCGACAACAACTACTACGACGAGACCAATTGTTATTTCCATTTCCTTCCCCCAAAAAATTGCCCCTCACACCATTAGCATCTACGGTCAGAATGGCCCACAGACACGCGCGGACCCCGTGGAAGGGGGCTGGATGGAGAGTTTTCTTCGCGCCATCAAATGGTTACATACTCCAACAAATTGCCGAGCGTCGTTCGGCGCCTTGGCCGCAGTTACTCGACGAAGTTGATCTGGCTCATGTCAGGCCGTCGCGGTCGCCCGGTCGGCAAGCCGGGAAATGGTGGAATGAGCTACATTGTAGGAGCGGGCGATCACGCGGGTCGCTTCGCCCGCCGCCAGTCGCGCCAATGCTTCGCGCTGCTGATGGGCCGACAGTTTCGAGCTGCGACCGAGATGCCGGCCTTCGGCCTTGGCCCGCGCCCGGCCGTCGCTGGTACGCTGCAAAATCAGCGACCGCTCAAATTCGGCGATGCCGGCGAGCACCGTCATCATCAGCCGGCCGTGCGGCGTCGTGGTATCGGCCCAGCTGTCGCCCAGCGACTTGAAGCCGGCTTCGGCCTTGCCGATCTGGTCGACGATCCGCAGCAGGTCCAGAGTGCTTCTAGCCAGACGGTCCAGTTTGGCCACCACGACGACGTCGCCGGGCCGCAGCTTGGCCAGCAGTCGCTCCAGCTCACGGCGCTGCTTCACGCCGGAAACCTTCTCGCTGTAAAGCTTGTCGACGCCGAAGGCGTTCAGCGCCTGCTCCTGCGTGGCCAGCGTCTGGCCCGTGGTGGAAACGCGCGCATATCCATAGATCATTGAAGTCTCTCGGGGTTGTTGGTCGGCAGTATGTAATACGTACTGCAGCTCAGTTCGTCAACCCCGGATTTGCTCGCCGTCCTGAAAAATAAACAGGATCTCCGTCGCGGTGTGCACGGTGAAGCGGCTTTCGTCATTGAACGAGCGCATTTGCGCCCATTCCTCAGCGTGGTTCTTCTTGGCGAATGCCGCCGCAATGCGGTGATCGCGGCGGACGATGAACGGCAGGTTGGCGACGACGTCATCCACCGGAACCAGCTCGGTGGATTCCTTCGTGATGATGTTGAGGGGCACGTTATCTCCTAATCAGCAGCGCGTTGATGATCCTCGCAATTACAAACATCGTGCGCGGGAAGCGCTGGCCCAGCCAGAACAGGCCGACGAAGACCGCCACCAGGGTGCTGATGATGATGAACGGCCACTTCAGCCAGTACCAGATCAACGCCGTGACGATCAGGAACGCGCAGGTGTGCCAGCTTTTCAGGCCCGAGGGCGCGATGACCGCGGTGGCGGCCGGCGCCGCCCTCCGTGGCTTGCTGGCGCGGGGCTTATCGGCCGGCATGGGGACGAGCCGAGACATCGTTATGCCGTGGCGATCTTCGGACCGGGCTGGATCTTGGCCTGGATCTCCTTGCCGTTCTCCTCGCGGGCCAATGCCAGCTCGTAGGCATTCTTCATATTGAGCCAGTGTTCGGGCGTTGTTCGGAAATAGCGCGCCAGACGCAGTGCGGTGTCGGCGGTGATTGACCTGGAGCCATTGATGATCGAGCTGATGCGGTTCGGTGGGACGTCCAGTGCGCGCGCCAGAGCGTTGGCGGATAGCCCCAACGGCTTCATATACTCCTTGGCCAGGATCTCGCCGGGGTGGCTATTGTTCGACACGATTGATTCTCCGATTGAAATGCAGTGCCGCTTTTAATACTTCATACGTACTACGTAAGTCAAGGTAAACACATAACGAATCCGCCATGCCACAATGTCTGGACATGAAAATCATTTCGATGATCGCCCATGAGGCCATCTTGACTAGGAGCATGCCGGCCTTGTTGCTTGGGATCTTGGATTCTTGGAGGGGCAGCAAATGGAGTCGTTCAAGAAGATACTGATGGCTATCGCGCTGTCAGGGCCGAACGTGGGCTTTGGTTACTTTGTCGAGTGGTCCCACATGCCGGGCGTGCCGGTATTCGTCTCGGACTGGAAAGTTCAACGTGCGAACTGACGGCCCTAATGCTGCTTCGCACTTGGCGATGGGATCGGCCGGTCGCCGAGCTTGTAGAAGGTTTGGCTTGGCGGTTGCCACGTATCGGGATCTAGGACGTGACTCAAGGCTTGCACCGCACCGAACAGCGCGAAGCGATCTTCATCCTTGAGCCTGTCATCGGCGATCATGGCTTTGATTTCGCTGAGTTCGGTGATGATGGCGTCGCGGTCGATCATTGGCTTACCAATCGCAATGTGAGTACGGCTTAGAGCAAGCGCAACGTTAGCTGCCGATCAGATCCGGCATGGCGGTCGATGAAGTCTTCCAGCACGGCTGGGACCAGCCGATCCTCCAGGCTGAGCCGGCGCAACACTTCTTGGGCGACCGAGTGGGAAGCGTCTTCCGAGCGACCGGTCTCGGGGTTGAACATGATGACGCGCACGGGATCTGAGTGTTGGCCGCTCAAGAGGTCGCTGACGGTCGTCTCGTAATTGGCGTGGTCGAGATCGGTTTCAACGAAGGCCTGCCCGAGAGCGCCAAAGTCATTGATGACGATATAGTAATCTTCTGGGGCACCTGGAATGATCGACGGCATCTCACGCATACGCAACTCCCGCCACGGACCCAGAAGCCTATTCCGGATCCAAACTATTTTGGACTCGCATTTTTTGCATGACGGCCTATCTGCAACCATGCGCAGAGATAGCCTTTTTGCCCTGCCGGTCAAGGCCGCCGTGGTTCCGGCAAGCCTCGACTGCATGAAATCAAGCACGACGGCTACCGGATGATGGTGATCCGCGAGCACAAGGCCGTGCGCCTGTTTACCAAGAGCGGTCATGACTGGTCGAAGCGCTTCCCGTGGATCGTGGAATCCGCGCTGCGAATCCGGCAACAGCAGTTCGTCCTGGACGGGGAGGCGGTGCTGCTAGGGGGCGATGGCAGGTCGCACTTGAGCGCCTGCATTCCCGTCAGCATGACGACGAAGTCCAATTCTACGCCTTCGACATGCTGGCCGGCGCCGGGGACGATCATCGCAAGCTGCCGTTCTCGCTGCGGAAGCACAACCTGGCCGCGCTGCTGGCCCGCCGCGCCGACGGCATCCACCTGGCGTCATACGAGCAAGGCGAGATCGGCCTGGATCTGTTCCGCCACGTAGCGGTTCTGGTCGACGCCGGCCATGTCGACCACGGGCGCCTGATAGGTGGATTGGGTCGAGCCGCAGCCGGCGAGCAGCAGCGCGGAAAATAGGAAGAGACGCGGCATTGCTATCCTATGGTGCGATCACAGCGCTCTTTGATTATTCCAATGGTTTCCTCTTTCCCTGCGAAGGTTTTTGCTTGGCCGCCGCCGCGTCCTTCTCAGCTTCGGTAATCAGCGCCTGCAATCGCTCCGGCCCATTAGCAAGCAAGGCTTTGCAGGAATTGGCGTGCTTGTGCAGCAGGATCGAAATGTTGGAGCAAGTCTTTTCGATCTCTTCCATCATTTCCTCGCGTGCGATGGATATCCGCGCCTCGGCCGCCTTCTGCGAGACGCCCGCGACTTTGCCTGTCTGCAAACCGCGCGTGAGCAGATTCCCGGTGTAGGTCTGGTATTGCGCGACGGCCGGGTCATTCGGCTCTTTCTGAATCAGGCAGGCTGTGACGATGGCGGTGTAGGCCGCGCAGATCATGTGCTCGTGGGCTAGATTGTTGACACCGTCCAGCAGCTTGTCGGCTTGTGCGGAGGTCGCCGCAAGCATCATAGCCGCCACGGCGGCGGCTCCGGATTTGAGAAACGTGGTCACTAGTTTGATCTCCTTTTTGATTGAAACTGCTATTTGCTTTCCCCCGGCGGATAGCCGCATGCCGCATTGAAATAGCCAATGAGTGCAGGCAATACGTTTCGTTGGGCTTGCACTTGGGGATGTGCGCGCGCGAAGGCGGCGACGTTCTCGGCAAGCTGGACATTGGTCATTCTGGCGTTGCTAATGCATGATTGTCGATGCTGCTGTAGCCGTGTCGAGGCCTCATCGGCGTCGTGCAACCCGGTATATGCGTCATAGGCTCCGGCGATGTAGGTGGCGCGGGCATTGACGCTCAACTGTTCAAATTGCGCATAGGTGAAGTAGGCGCCTTGCGCAGACGTCGCCGCAAGCATCATAGCCGCCATGGCGGCGACTCCGGATTTGAATGTTGACATTAGGTTTGATCTCCCTTTCGACGAATCCAAACGAGCGACCATTTTGCAGTTTGGGCCGCCCACGTATTTTTGTGATTTTGCTGAGTGGGCTGAGAGGTTTTAAAGAACAGCGTACCCGCAATAGATACTTCGGGTTCTTTTTATACTGGCCAAAAGGACATTGCGGGTGTGCGAGCGCGCTGGTGGCACCCGGAAAACTACGGATATATTTCCGCGCGGCTTTTGATGGCGGCGCGGCTGGCGCGAGCGCTGCATTAGTCATGGCCGCGAACGCCATCGGATATTTCATCCAAGGCGATCATCCGCAGGCGTTTACCACGAGCCCCGCCGACGACCGAACAAGCCATTTTGCTCAATGTTCCTAAACGACTTAGGAACCCTAAGTGCGGCACTGCAATTGGTCTTTCTCTACCAGAAGGACGACATCAGATGGTTTCGATTCCCTCGTACGAGCGAGCTTTGACGGGAACCTGGAAGCAGAAGTTGATTCTAGCGCTGTTCACAATGCTCTTTTTACCGGACAATCTCTTTGCGCAGGGACAGCCCGTCGAAACTGGATCGCATCTGCCGGTCGCCGTGTGGTTCATCGGGGCCGGCGTACTCGGGCTGGTTATAGCCTACGGCATCATGCGAAACAGGACTAGATCCCGCGCCGAGAAGCAGATTACAGGACAAGCGACGAAGAATCTGTATGCGAAAGAAAATCGCGACCGGACAGCTTCGGGCTGATTGACGGTCGGAGGTGTGGACCCAACATTGGATTATGAAGGTGAGGAAACCGCCTGCGGCGGCCTTCACGTCCCGAAGTTGGGCCCTTGGTGTTGGGCGTGTTCGCGGTCTGCATGGGTTTAGCGGCGGTACTCCCTTGTCTCGGTAACGCTGTCGCCGTCACCCTTCTGCTTGGTCTCGGATATTGTTGTCGCGGAAGGGGCTGGCACGAGATCCGGGTTGGCACGCCCGCAACCTGTTTCCGTGCACATATAGCCGGTATATTCCATTCCCTTGCCAAGCGGGCTGCTGGCGCTCGGTCTCAGCAAGCCGTACACTTTCACCAGATGGCCGGCGACCGCAACGTTCATTTGATGAACGATGTGGCCGTCTGGCGCGTAAGCAATCACCAGAGCTTCGCCGGGCTGCATCGCTTCGATGGTAAAGGTGCGATCAGTTACCGGTCTGGCCCTCGCGATCCCCTCAGCCATGATACGCAGCTCGCTCACGGGCTGATCGAACATGAACGTTCGGGTCTGCCCGACATTGAACCCAATCGTGTCCTTTGCGGTGATCTCCTGCGGCGGCTGAGCATTTGCCACGCCAGCCAGCAGAGTTACCGCAGCAATCACGCAGGACCGCAAAATTCCTGAAAGCGACATGACAACCCCCTAAAAAAATAAACGCAGGCTACTTTGCTATTTATCCACAAGCGCTGATTTGGCGCAACATCTGTGACCGCCGGGTAGTGGGTCAGTTTGATTGTGGCAGCCGAACCGGGCTGGAATGTTGACAATCAACAGCGCATATTCAGGGGGTGCCAAACTCAGAAAGCAGCCCAAAAGGCATTAGCGCCCTACATGACAGACAAGCACCCCAAACGCCCTAGGGACCCGAACCAGCTCGCCAAGTCGATCATCGACATAGCGACCGGGCAGAAGCCTGACCGCGATCCCACGCCCGAGGAAGAGGGCAAGGACACGGCTGCGGTGGCGCTTGGGAAGAAGGGCGGGAAGGCGCGGGCGGATGCTATGACGCCGGAGCGGCGGGCTCAGATTGCTCGGAAGGCGGCGGAGAAGCGCTGGAAGCGTCCTTAGGGCGCTCTATAACGTTGAGTATGCCGCATACTTCTTTCTGATCCCCGTATCGAAGAACAGCAACCAATTTTGTAGGCCCAGGAAACTCGACCGGCTCCGCAAGTTCTGTCCGCGCAATAATCGTTGCGAAAGGCACCCCATTCTTTTTGGCGTTCGCGATAGAGCGCTCAATAACGTCGTGCGGTATCGGTCCGGGACTCTTGTTATCAACAACGACATGGTCGTTCTGAACGTCAAGATCGACCTTAATCGGTTTTGTGAATCTTCCGTCAACAGATAGTCTGATGCGGTAATAGATTGCCAACCTGCGAAGGGCCCCAGGGAAGCTTGGGACCCGAATGGTATCGGACATTGCTCCGATGATGGTATCCTTGCCGGGACCTTCGCGGCGGATATCCTCGCAGAAAATCCCAACTGCGCTTATGCCCTTCATCAGGCCGCTTCGTTAAATTCGAAATCGGATTCGGGAGTCTCTTCGCCTTTTTCCTCGAAAGCGTAGTCAGTTTTCACGCGCAGGGCCGGCCGGCTAGTTTCGATATTCTGTCCAGCGACCGGCACCATTTCTGGGAAGCTGATTACAGCTTTCTTGCCCAGAAGAAACGCAAGCTCAGCCACGCGCCCCAAGGTCATGTCCTTTAGGCCGGTAAGCTCTCGATTGATTACTGAGCGATGAACCCCCAACGCCCGCGCGATATCCGTCTGCTTTATGCCGCTCTTCTTTTTTTCCTCAGCATAAGCTCTCTGTAATCCACGGCGAACACTCCCAATGAAACGGCCGGCAGCGCGCTTATGAGGTTCAATCGTAATCTGAAACGACGTCATGTGGATTTTTTCCCGGTACGAACTTGGGTGGGTCTAAGTCGAGCTGGTTCCTGAAAGGAGTTACTTCCACCTTCGCATAGGGGCCGTAGAGCCCGTAATCAATAATGCGCCTCTTCGTGTCACCTATCACTCCGACGAAGCAGTCCTTTTGAGGAAACCAACCGAAGATACGCAGGTCAGTAGTTTTCAGTTCCCAAATGCCATCCTCCACATGATTGAGAGGCTTGAAATGTTGATCATAAGTAAGCGTGTCTCCTGAGCAGAAAAGCGCGACGAATTCGTCGAATTGCTGGATGGGCAAAGACTCAACATTTCGATCCGACACGAGGCCAGGCAAATCATTTTCGATCCATGTCCTCAGCTTGGGGCCAGCGTAAATGCGGCGCATCTCCTGCTGCGGGTGGTCCAGTTGCGGGTCCAACTTGAAAAGATCACCTCTCCCGACCAAATCTATAACTGTTGCCATACAAGTCAACAACCCTTATACGAAATGCTTAACGTGAGTCGAAAAGTCACACTCACTCTACCTATCCGCGCGCGAAAGGGAAATGTGACAACGTAAACTGACCTATTATGCTTGACGTTAAGAATATAGGGTCATATAGTCCAGCCATGAACAAGCTGGACCGAAGGACGCGCGCCCAAATCCTGCNACCTCCTTTGCGAGGGCCAATCGATCCGCGCCGTTACCCGCCTGACCGGATGNCAGCAAGAACACCGTTGCGAAGTTGCTGGTTGAGGCTGGGCACGCCTGCGCCGCCTATCAGGACAAGGCGCTTCGGAACCTGCCGTGCAAGCGCGTCCAGATGGATGAAATCTGGAGCTTCGTTTACGCCAAGGCCGCCAACGTAGAGAAGGCTAAGGCCGCTCCCGCGAGCGCTGGGGACGTTTGGACGTGGACAGCCATCTGCGCCGACACCAAGCTAATTGTTAGCTGGTTGCTCGGCTCTCGCGATCTGGATGCCGCTCTGGCGTTCACTGGCGATCTGAGAAGCCGCTTAGCAAGCCGCGCCCAGCTCACCAGCGACGGTCACGGCTCGTACCTAAGTGCCGTGGACGCTACATTCGGTGATGATGTTGATTACGCCATGCTGGTGAAGCTGTACGGCGCAGACCCTCAGGCCGAAACACGCTACAGCCCGGCAAAGTGCATCGGGGCACGCAAAGAGCCTAAAATCGGCTCTCCCGACAAGAAGCACATCAGCACTTCCTATGTTGAGCGTAGCAACCTTACCATGCGGATGCACATGCGCCGCTTTACCCGGCTCACCAATGCATTCTCAAAGAAGGTCGAGAACCACGCCGCAGCGATTGCGCTCCACACGTTCTACTACAACTTCGTCCGTATCCATCAGACGCTCAAGGTGACGCCCGCAATGGCTGCGGGCGTCACGGATAAGCTTTGGGAGATGGATGATTTGGTTGCGATGCTGGAGCAGTGGGAGCTATCGAACTTCAAGCCGGAATATCAATTCGTGGTGCGTCAATACGCGATTGGTAAGGGCCATTCGGTGAGCGTTCTGTGGCGCGGCGGTGAAGTGGACAGCATCTATGGTTTTGCAAGCGAATACGACGCCTTGCAGTGGATCAAGGACAAGTCGCAAGCTTGGCTGATAGATACCAAAACGGCCCGATCATGATACGGCAATGCCGTTGACCTTTTGTATTGCAACTATTAGATGTTGATGGCGTTAGAGTGCAGGCGTAGGCTGGCAGAGCGCGCGCCGCGCCAACAAAAAACTGCTCTTAGAACTCCACATCGTTAATCAAACATTAACGTCTAAAGAGCGAAAGTCAGCTATGAACACAGACGTCCAAATCATCACCGTAGAAGTCCGACGCTCCAACAGCGGCCTATATACGGCCACTAGCGACGCGCTTGATGGTGTGTACATGGCTCACACCGACCGTGAGGCCATCGTTGCCGACCTGCCGGCCGTGGTCAGTCGTTGGTTCAAGAGCAACCACAACATTGACGTGGATGTCTTCATGCGGCCTCCGGTTCCGAACAATGGTGGGTTTTATATACCCACAATTCCGGTACCCGCAGAAATTGCGGCGCGCTCCCTAGGGCGCTAAAAGTCACCAGCCACTTTCGGGCTGGGATGATTCGCCGTGACTGTCGAAGAATACTACGGATGGTTCGAAGCCTGCGGCTATACAGCCACGGGAGAGGGCACCGTGACGACGGTAGAGATGTACAATCCTGAGCGCCGCAAGTTTATCTACCCTCCACGCCCAGATGACCTATCGCCTGACCATAGACGGGAAGCAGCCGAAGGGCTGAGCCGTCACTTTGGATGGTCGATGGCGCAGGGTCTGCATTAACCAAGCGATTTCTTTCGGGGTCATTTTTCAAACTGACCCACTACCGACCGCCGAGTTCGGTTCATCGCTGCAAATAGTCGGCAAGACCACCATCGCCGCGCGCCACCCAACCAAGACCCTGTTAGCCGGGCTTAGCCGTGCAGCACGGTCAGCCATTAGTCCCTCCACTCACGTCGAGACACAGGCGTGCGTGTTGTGGCGGTTCGCCATGGCTTGCTGCCTCGATATCCTCGCTCAACCTCCACCCCATAGCTGTCGCGCGCTACAAACGTGTCGGGGTTGATGTTGCGCCAGCGCTGACTGCTGTCCTACTGCCACTCGAAGCTGATGGTGTCGGTCTTGTAAGCCCATTTGCGGAAGCCAAGCCCGAGGAAGGAATAGGTGTGCCCGTCGATCTTGATCACGTGTGAATGCCAAGCTCGTCCGTTGCGGCCCCGACTCGGCGGCCGGTGCTTGTCCTTCAGGTAGGTCTCATAGCTGTCGATCTTGGCGTTCTCGACGCGATGGAGCGCGCCATTGTCGGGGAGGGTTGGGTCGGTCATTGATAGGCGATCACGATCTCGATGCGCTCGCTCATGCTTTGATGGGGGAACTTCTCGGCGTGCTGCAGCACCTCCGGCGTCGGCATAACCAGACCAGATTGCCCCTTTGGGGCGACGCAGTTCCGCCCGCTCTTGATGTAAAAGGCGCAGCCGCCATAGCCGGATTGGGGCTCGCCTCTAGATAGATGCGGCCCTTCTCTGGATTCTTGCCGGTGACCTTGGAGACGACGAACCACAGTCGGTTCGCATACGTCTCTCGGATCACGGCAACGTCGCCTTCGTTCGCGTTCCGGTAATACGCCGCGATCTCCTCCTGTGACTGCCCGGCGCTCGGATCACCGGGTCGCTCATGGCCCATCAACTGCCGCATGCCCGCGAGGACAGGATGGGTCGTCATTGAGGTCTCCAGGTATTATGGTAGAGGCGAGGAGGGGCCGGTGGAGCGTTTTATCGCCCGATCCGTCGCCATTCCATCCCAAATACGTGATTTTTCAACAGCTTAACTTGCGCAGGAACCTTCTTTACACTTATTTCATTTGCTGCATATATTGCACTTAACCAGAAAAACGGGAGTGTGCCATGCTGGCGTTATTGGATCAGGTCAAAGAGCCGCTTGTCGCAACCGACGAGGAAGCGGTTATCGCGAAAGAAGCGGCCGAGAAGCTTCGTTCGGTGGCGCTGGCGGGCGTCGACGTGCGGCTGCGCGCGGCTGAGCGGGCGGACATCGTGGTGCCGCTACCGGCACGCGCGGTCGAAATGATTGTCGAGGTTCTCATTGCGATGGCCGAGCGTAAGCCGGTCTCGGTGATCCCGCACACCGCTGAGCTGACGACCAATCAGGCGGCGGATTTTCTCAACGTGTCGCGACCGTACCTGGTGGGCCTGCTCGAAAAAGAACAGATTCCGTACCGCAAGGTCGGCACTCATCGTCGCATCCTTGTGTCTGATCTTCAGGCGTTCAAAGAGAAGTCGAACAAGACACGACGGGAAGCGATTGCTTCCATGGTGGCAGAAGCCCAGGCGCTGAAGCTTCCATGATCTCCACGTTCACGGTTATTTTCGACGCGAACGTTCTCTATGGATCGCGACTTCGGAGCCTGCTCATGGAATTGTCCCTGAGCGGGCTTTTCCGTGCCAGATGGAGCGCCGACATCCACCGCGAATGGATGACGGCCATCAGCAACAACACCGGCATCGATGTCACCCGCCTCGAAAAGGTCAGAGACGACATGGACCGCGCCGTCCCGGATGCGATGGTGACCGGCTATGAGGAGTTGATAACTGCACTCAACCTACCTGATCCGGATGATCGCCATGTGCTGGCTGCCGCCATTCGTTGCGGTGCGAGTGCCATCGTCACCTTCAACGGGAAGGATTTTCCGGTCAGTGAGCTAACCCGATACGGCGTCCACACCAAACATCCGGACGAGTTCATCAGGGACGTCGACGGTCTGGACCCCGGTGTCGTTGCCGAAGCCGCCATCGCGGATCGCAGACACTATCAAAATCCGCCTCTCAGCATCGAGGACTATATCGACGGAATCAGGAAGGCCGGCCTCCCGATGGTCGCATCCCACCTCGACAAGGTGCGTGTGCTGTTGGCAGATTGAGCTTGCATCCCTTCTTGGACAGATGCGCGACAACGCGCTGCACCGAATGGTTGTGACGGCGGCACAGGTTGTGTAATAGTTAGGGGAGGGGATATTTCCGATGGATGCGGGTGACTATAGGAAAAGCGCCGACGCCCTTGGCGGCATATTGGCCGACGTGACTACAAGGTCGCATTTTGAAAACATTTGCAGCGAAGCCGTACATTACGAGCTGCAAGCGCAATTCGGTGACGATTACAAGAATTCGGGTCTCTATGGTTTTCTCCTCAAGAAAATGGCCAAAGCCGCGTCAGATTACGTCCTGTCAAAAAATATTGGTCCGCGTGATTTTGAAGACAATCTTAATGAAGCTTTAGGGATCGTCAGATCGTTGCGGTATGCTTTCGTTCGCGATGGATCGGACAACCCGTCACCAAATTTCTGGGACAACACCGCAAATCCCATCCACAAAATAAGAGCAAAGCAAGTCCCTTACATTGACCGCTCGGGGCTGGAATGCGCGGTCGACGACTACTTGGCGCTGCCTTACCGGTCCCAAGCTCTAGATCGTTTCCTTGTCCGCGCCCTAATTGCGGTGGAGCTTTACGCCTTCGGCGATGAGATGCTCAATGAAAAGCCGCTGTTCGGCTTTCCCGCTCGTTCTCCACTGAAGCAGAGCCATGTTTTATTGGGGTACTTGCGCGCGCTGCTACTCAACGCGGTTTTACTCGGCGGTATCGCCGCTTTGGCACTGTGGGCTGCCTCTAAAGGATGGATTGGCGAAACTGCCGCTGGATGGACAACTGGAATTTGCGTTGCCCTGTTTGTCCTATTGAGTGCACTCAGTACCTTCGGACTACCCTTCGCTTGGCGCAGACAAATCAAAGCCCGACGAGAGGTTAGTAAACTTTTGTTGGCAATGAACACAATCTACAGCGAACTGAAGTCCGACGGCCCGATCAGTGCACAATACATTCGCGACCGCAGCAGTAGCGCGGCCCAAGATGGAGTTGTTTGGCCAGCTCCGTTGTTTGCGATGCTGGACGACATAATCGCCCGGACAGGACGTTTTTGAAAGTCAGGCGGGTTCGACTTGAAACCGTCGCAGCCCTTCAAGCGGATCACCTGCTAACGATCATGTGCGAAAGCCGCGTCCTACCCAAACCAAGGAGCTTCCCAACAAAAGCAGCACTAGTGGCGGCAAGATCGCTCCAGCAACGAACGGCACCGCCTCCTTGGCATACCGCTCCCAACGCTGATCCCAAAAGGCTTTAGAGACATAATTCTGATCTTCCTTGGTGAGCTGTGCGCTCAAATAGAGCCGGGACCTATCTGGAAAGTCCGCAGCAATCATTGTCCCTTTTTGCACGTCTTCATTCCAGCTTGTGACATACTGGTATTCTAGAAGGTCGAACGTTGCTGACAGCTGTTCCTTTGATGGTGACCGCATCAGTGCATAAAAGTCCTTGCTCCAATCAACTTTGTTCGGATCCCCAACATCCTTCCTCATGTTGTAGACGTATTGGTATTTCCGAGCGATCTGATCGGGCATCACGAGATAGGCGAGCCCGGCGGTACCGATCAACCAAAGCACCGTCACGAAAATCCAAGCGCGCCATAATCCACGCCGTACATTCATGAGAAACGATTCCTTCAACACTGAGTCTTCAATATTCGGAGTCTTTAGGCCGCGGACGCGATTGGCGCATTTCGCCGGACACCCTCTCAAACGCAATAGGAGCGTCGCTGATGCGCGTTCACAACCGATAG
>NZ_LLYB01000081.1:109172-303129 GCF_001440475.1 Bradyrhizobium lablabi
ATCGAGCTATCTGCTGCTCAGCTGGATTTGTTCGACAAAGCGACCTGTAAGCCTTTGATTCATGGTGATCGGAATCTCACGTTCGACAACGTAAGTTGTTGATTTAACTCATTGGTCTCATGACTCTTAATCAGCGGGTCCCAGGTTCGAGCCCTGGTGCGCCCACCATCGCGNCAAGTACTTATAGAAGATTGTTAATCCTTCATTCCGACAAGCTGAGTCAGCGGCTGTTACGACAAAAGTTAATCTGTTTTGATTCACGCGGCGCGATGCTCGATGTGCGCGTGATGGGAAGGCGATCGTGAATCGTTTGTTTGACTCGCACTCTCTCCGCCATTTGCGCGATTTTGTACGCTAAAGTACGCTTTTGTGCGCTCGGGTTCGTTTAACCCCGCGTCGCGAGCGAAGCGCCCCTCTTCTAGCCGCCAGAACATGACCCGCTTCTTTGGGCCGTGATCGGCATGGTTGGCAGCTGCTCCCGCAACAGGCGATTCGCTTCGCAGCTTCAGCTCAACGCGTGACCGGCCAATCCGTATACCCAGGGCTCACCTTCCTTCCGGTTCAGGAATCGCCGTCCCTTGGACATGGTCGTGACAGTGTCGTTCATCCCAAGACGGCTCTGCTGAAGAAAGTCGGCAAAGGGACCCGTCTGCTCCCGCGTATCGACGCGGGCGAACCGCCCGACGAGATCTTTGAGATGCACGGCCGTGAGATGGATCGCGTCACGATCATTGCTGGCGACGATCGGACCGATCACGTGACCACGCCCGAATTCGCGCTTCATGGAATAGCCGGCGATCTCGCCGCCGCGGCGCAGAACGCAAATTGACGCGCCCTCTGAAAGCAATGCAAGCAGCCTCTGACGGCTTGTTCCGAATGCGCGCTCATCCAGTGCTGCGATTTCTTCAACATTCTCGGCTGCCAGCGATGTCAATTCACCGTCCAGAACTGGCACCGGCGGGAGAGGTGACACGACCTCACCCTGCCACTGATACACGACTGCTTCCTTCCTGAAGCCCAGCGAAAGATAAAGATGATAGGCTGCGTCGGTCGAGTTCAGGCTCAAATTCCGCTCGCCACACCGCTCAAACACCTGCTTCATGAGCCAGCGGCCAGTACCTTGTGCCTGGGTGCGGGGCGATGTGATCACCAAGCCGACGGTGGCAAACTCGCGTCCATGGGGGAACCACATCGCGCTGCCGAAAACGCGCCCGATGCCATCAACAGCGACGATGCCCTGTCCGGCGCGTCGCAGGAAATCCCAGTCCTTGGGCCGATGCGGCCAGCCAACCGCGATCGAAAGAGCGTGCAGCAGCTTCACATCAACGTCGTTGATGTCCCTCGCGGCCAGTTCAAAGGACTTTACGCGTACCGTTCGCCCCATTTCAACTCGTCCATTCTTTCGCGGGATGCCGGTCTCTGGCACATCGCGCCTTTTGTCCTCCCGCCACGATACGGCAGCAGGCTATTTCGCCGCAGTATCGCACGGAAACCCAGCAGGTTTCCCCTGTTTGGGCGGTCTTTTCGAAATCTTCGGCCTGTATTGCATCGCAATTCGGCAGGGAAAGCTCCGGCTTGCAGCTACCATCTCGATGTTCGGCAAATTGTGCAGGCAGAGTGGGCCGCCGTGAATGCTCGAGAAAGTCTTGCGAGGCTAATCGCTTTTCCCGGCGTCGTCGACATACCGAGCAAGACAGGGGCGTGCATCGATGGCATTTCTCTTTAATTCTGATGCTGCCAGGGGGGCAGTCTTCCGGGAGGCTTTTGCGTGCGAACTCCCTGATCTGGAATTCTACCATTGTAGCGAATCTATCGACCCGGAAAAGGTACGCTACCTGCTGACCTGGAACGTGCCGGACGACGCCTCGCGCTTCCGCAATCTGGAAGTGCTGTTTTCCCTCGGTGCGGGGGTGGACCAGTTCAAGCCGGACACCATACCTGATCACGTCAAGCTCGTGCGCATGGTCGAGGATGGCATCATACGCATGATGCAGGAATACGTCGTCCTCGGGGTGCTGACGCTCCATCGCGAGATGCTGGCCTATCGGGAGCAGCAGGGAAGAGGGCTTTGGCAAGCTCTTGCAACCTCCCAAGCGACCGATCGGCGCGTGGGCTTCCTGGGCCTTGGCATGCTGGCGCAAGCTGCGATCGATCGCTTGAAGCCATTTGGATTTCCCCTTGCCGCTTGGAGCCGCAGCAAGAAGGTGGTTGAGGGTGTCACCTGTTTCCATGGCGAGGATCAGCTCGGCGACTTCCTGCAAGGAACGGATATCCTCGTCTGTCTTCTGCCCCTGACGGAGCAAACGAGCGGCATCCTGAACGCAAGGCTCTTCTCGCTTTTGCCAGTGGGAGCGAGGCTGCTGCATGTTGGCCGCGGTCCGCAGCTCGACCAAGGCGCACTGATCGAGGCGCTCGACAGCGGCCGCCTTGCAGCAGCCATGCTCGACGTTACCGATCCCGAGCCACTGCCCGAAAGCCATCCACTCTGGTTCCATCCGAAGGTGATCATCACGCCGCATATCGCGTCCGTGACGCAGCCGCATACGGCAGCACAATCCGTCATAGAAAACATCAGGCGCCATCGCGCCGGCAGAAATCCGATCGGCCTTGTCGATCGAACCCTCGGCTACTAACAGGAAAATTCATGTCACTTCTGATCACCATCGACACCAATCCGGCCTTCGCACCAAAGCACGCCTTGCCTGCTCCGGAACGGCTCATTTCAGGCAATCCATCGTTCAAGACCTGGGCGCAGGACGCCTCGAAAGGCGAGAAGGTGCTGACCGGCGTCTGGGAAGCTACGCCCGGCGAGACCCATTCCATCAAGGGCACCACCTTCGAATTCTGCCATCTTCTTTCGGGCCTTATCGAAATCGAGGAAAAGGGTGGTGAGACCCGGAGATACCGCGCCGGCGACAGCTTTGTGATGAAACCTGGCTTCGTCGGGGTCTGGCGCACGATCGAGACCGTGCGAAAGATCTACGTCTGCCATTATGACTGAGCGCGATGCCGAGGGCAGCACTATCAAACGGCCCTCAGAACAATCGACTTTCGAGCCCGCGTCCGGCCAGATTCAACGCCGTCAAACCATTCATTCTCAATGAGAAATGCGGCGTGCGATCCTGTACTGCTCGCGTGAGACGGATCGTCCCGCCAATCGCAAATCCAGGCAGTGATGGCGGGGTCGGGCCCGAAGGCAAGGAGCAAGCCCATGATTGCATTGAAGGACAAGGATCTGTTTCGCCAGCAAGCGCTGATCGGCGGCAACTGGCGGGATGCGAGCACGAAAGCCACCGTTGATGTCATCAATCCCGCCAGCCAGAAAGTGCTTGGTACCATCCCCGACATGGCGCGTGACGAGACCAGGGCAGCAATCGCCGTCGCTGCGGATGCCTTTAAGCAGTGGAAGACAAAGGCTCATGCAGAGCGTGCGATGCTTCTGGAGCGCTGGTATGAGCTCATGCGGTACCATGAGCAGGATCTGGCGCTTCTGCTGACGCTGGAGCAGGGCAAGCCGCTGGCCGAATCGCTCGGAGAAATCCGCTATGGGGCCTCCTTCGTCAAATGGTTTGCGGAAGAGGCGCGGCGGATCAACGGATCGATGATTCCTTCACCCACTATCGATCGCCGCATTTTGGTGCTGAAAGAGCCGGTGGGCGTCTGCGGGATCATCACGCCGTGGAATTTCCCGAATGCAATGATCACGCGCAAAGTGGCCCCCGCGCTGGCTGCCGGCTGCACCGTGGTCATCAAGCCCTCCGAATTCACGCCCTTCTCGGCCCTCGCAATCGGTCTTCTGGCGGAGCGGGCGGGAATTCCCGCGGGCGTGATCAACATCGTGACCGGCATGCCGGCGGAAATCGGCAAGGAGCTGATGGCCAATGAAGCCGTCCGCAAGATCTCGTTCACCGGATCGACCCGCGTGGGCGCGCTGCTGATGAAAGGCGCCGCCGACAACATCAAGAAGCTCAGCCTCGAGCTCGGCGGCAATGCGCCGTTCATCGTCTTTGACGATGCCGATCTCGACCGGGCCGTCGAGGGCGCGATTGCGTCGAAGTTCCGCAATGGTGGACAGACGTGCGTTTGCTGCAATCGCATTCTCGTGCAATCAGGCATTTACGACGCCTTCGCACAGAAGCTCGCCAGCCGGGTCGCGACAATGAAAGTCGGCGCCGGTACGGAAGAAGGGGTCGAAATCGGGCCGATGATCAATGGCGCGGCGATCGAAAAGATCAAGCGGCACGTCATCGACGCGCTGGACAAGGGCGCGAAGATCATCGCGCAGAGTGAAACGGTGCCGGAAGATCGGCAATATGCGCGCCCTGTCGTGCTTGGTGGCGCGACGACTGAGATGCTGCTCGCTTCGGAGGAGACTTTCGGACCAGTCGCACCGCTCTTTCGCTTCGAGACGGAGGACGAGGCGATTGCGATCGCAAACGGCACGCCGTTCGGCCTTGCCGCCTATTTCTACACGGAGAACCTCAAGCGCTCATGGCGTGTTGCCGGGGCGCTGGAGTTCGGTATGGTCGGCCTGAACACCGGCCTGATCTCGACGGAGGTTGCGCCTTTCGGCGGTGTAAAGCAGTCGGGATTGGGACGTGAAGGCTCCCAGCTCGGGATAGACGAATATCTCGAGATCAAGGCGCTCCATGTCGGCGGGTTGGACTGAGCGATCCATCGGACCGGTAGCTGAAACAGGAAAAGGGGCGGTCGAACCGCCCCCTTTCTTCTTCACAAATGCATCGATCGCTATTGAAGCTTAAGACCTTGAGCGCCGCGCACGATCGCGAAAGGAATACGCTTTCACGCGCTCTTACGAAGAGGCTCCAACCCGACTGCCGCGGCGAGCCCCCCGATGTCAGCGACCTCGATGTATTCATAGAAGGGGTTCGCGGGCTCATGACCGCGGTTCACCCATACCTTGCTCTTGATACCCAGGTCGTAGGCGGTCATCAGGTCGTAGCGGAAGGAGGATGAGACGTGGGTGATGTCTTCCGGACCGCAGCCCAGCTTGTCAAACATGTACTCAAAGCCCTTCATGTGCGGCTTGTAGGCGCCGGTTTCCTCGGCCGTGATCACCGTGTGGAAGGGGGCGCCGAGCTTCTCCACGTTCGACATGATGAGGTTCTTCATGGAGTTCGACAGGATGACCAGGGGAATCTCCCTTGCAACTTTGGCCAGACCCGCCGGGACGTCAGGATGTGGACCCCATGTGTGGATCTCCTCGTTGATGCGCTGGGCATCCTCCGGCCGAAATATGACACCGTTGCGCTTGCACGTACGCTCTACCGAATTATGCACGACCTCGAAGTACGGCTTCCACGCGCCAAGAACCTCGTCCAGGCGATAGGCAGCGAAATCTTTGATGAAATTTGCCATCGTCGTGGCGGAAAGCTGGGAGCCGTAGACTCTCCTTGCCGCACCGGCCATGTCGAAATTCGTCAGCGTGCCGTAGCAATCGAAGGTGATATATTTCGGTCGGAACTTCGTCATGACGTGGAATCCTCCTATCCTCTCGGCACTGCGTGCCGGTACGACAAGCATCATAATGAGCATCTCGTAAGATAAAGCGCCGCTTTCGCCGGAGCCGGAAGCAGATTGTGTCGTATCGGGTCGAAGCTTTGGCAGAGCGTTCCGCCTGGCAACCTTTCGAATTGAGCAGCACCGCCAGGCGCCGGACCTGCTCCGGCATTAGATGCGGCGTCAATCACCAATGAAAGTCAAAACTCCTTTGGTCCAGGCTCTGCTTGGGAGGAACTGCTGACCTCGATATCCTAACTTGTTTTCGGGTTGATATGGAGGTCGACATGTTAAGCAATTCGCTGATCGAACTGGATCGAGCGCATCTGGTTCACCCGGTCGCATCCTACCGCAGCCATGAGGCGCTAGGTGTGCGGGTGTTGAAATCGGCGAAGGGCGCGNACCTTGACCGATGCCTCGGGACGTCAATTGCTCGACGGGTTCGCCGGCCTTTNGGTGTGTCAATGCAGGGTACGGACAAGATAGCATCGTTGAAGCGGCCACGAGGCAGTTGCGCGAACTGCCCTATGCGACAGGCTATTTCGGACTGGGCTCCGAGCCGGCTATCCGGCTGGCCGCCAGGCTGGCTGAACTGGCGCCTGGTGACCTGAACCATGTCTACTTCACGTTGGGTGGCTCGGATGCCGTCGACAGCACGATCCGATTCATCCGGTACTATTATCATGCCAAGGGAAGGCCACAGAAGGACCAGTTCATTTCCGTCGAGCATGGCTACCATGGATCGTCGACGGCAGGGTCTGGCTTGACCGCGTTGCCGGCGTTTCATGCGGGCTTTGGAGTACCCTATAGCTGGCAGCACAAAATTCCCTCGCACTATGCCTATCGCAATCCGGTTGGGACCCATCCCCAGGCTATTATTGCAGCGTCGGTCGCGGCCCTGCGGGACAAGATCGCCGAACTTGGCGCAGATCGCGTCGCCGCCTTCTATGTCGAGCCGATCCAGGGCTCGGGAGGCGTCCTCGTTCCGCCGCCATCGTGGCTGAAGGAAATGCGCGCTGTTTGCAAGGAGCACGATATTCTGTTCGTTGCCGATGAGGTTATTACCGGTTTCGGCCGTGTCGGTCCGCTGTTCGCCTGTGAGGGGGACGACGTCGTGCCGGATCTCATGACCACGGCAAAGGGGCTGACTTCCGGCTATGTGCCGATGGGGGCCGTCTTGATGTCCGACCGCGTTTACGACACGATTGCTGACGGCGCCGGCAAGACGGCCGTCGGCCACGGCTACACCTATTCCGCACATCCCGTCAGCGCAGCCGTCGGGCTCGCCTGCCTTGACCTCTACGAAAACGGCTTGCTGGAAAACGGCCGGAAGGCCGGGCACCGCCTGATGGAAGGTCTTCGCGCGCTGGCCGATCATCCGCTCGTCGGCGATGTCCGCGGTCGTGGCATGCTGGCCGCAATCGAGCTTGTCGCCGACAAGGAACGTAAGACGCCGCTGCCGGCGGCGGCCGACCCTGCGCGCCGCATTTTCGACCGCGCATGGGACAACGGCCTCGTCATCCGCGCCTTTGCCCAGGGCGTGCTGGGCTATGCGCCACCGCTCTGCTGCACGGCTGCGGACATCGACGGCATCATCGAACGGACTAGGACCACGCTGGACCAGACGCTCGAAGACAGCGACGTCCGCGCGGCGATGAAAGGATGATCGCTGCTGTTCTTCAGCTACTGAAGATGCTTTCGAGCGGCAGATGGGATTTCACGATGGGGGATTTCAGCACGACAAAGCTGAAGTATTTGTCGATGCCGATATCCATCTCCACGAGGCGTTCCATGACCGCCTGGTATTCGCTGATCCCGGCCGTGATGAATTTTACGAGATAGTCGTACCCACCCGAAACGAGATGGCATTCGACGACGGAATCGATCTTCTCGATCGTCGTGAGAAAGCGAGCGAAATCGATTTGCCGATGATTCTTCAGGGTTATTTCGGCGAAAACGGTCAGAGTTTGTCCGAGCTTGGAGACGTCGATCTGGGCGGAATAGCCGGTGATGAACCCCTCGGTCTGGAGCCTCTTGACGCGCATCAGACATGGGCTAGGGGAAAGGTTTATCAGCTCCGAGAGCTCGACGTTGGAAATCCGCCCGTTCTTCTGCAGTTCGCATAAAATCCTGATGTCGATCTTATCGAGCTTCATCGCAAGGCCATGAGATGGGGGCGATAACGGCGTCAGGGCTTTGAGGCTTCAGTGTCATTCGCATTGTCATAGCATCAACCAGCTCCTTTTCCCACTGGGGTGGAAACTGCTTTTCTAGAACTCGCTGACCTTGCCCCAGGCGCTCATTTTCAGCCGTTCCGGCGTGTAAGGGCGCGGGTCGACGATCGGCGCGCTACCAGTAATGATGTCGGCGATCATATGTCCCGCGCCGGGACCGATCCCGAAGCCGTGGCCGCTGAATCCCGCCGCCAGGATGAAACCCGGAATCGACTCAACTTCACCGATTGCCGGAATGCCGTCCGGCGTGCTGTCGATGTAGCCGGCCCAGATGTTTGAGATTGCAACGTGCTGGAGTTCGGGCACCAACTGGCAAGCTCGTTGATGTGTCAACCGAATCTGCCTCATGTCGGGACGGGGATTAAGTATCCGGTTCAGCTCCATCGGAGTCACCTCATCGAGCGCCCATTTCGCCAAGCTTTCATGACCTTGCCGCAAGCCTTCGAAGGCGCCAGGGGCAAGACTTCGCCACCGTCGTGCGAACATCGGTAGGAATTCGCGGCCGAACCTGAACTGCTGCGCCGTGGGATCGACTCGCGCGCGACCACTGATCGCCAGCGTGTATCCGCCGTTGCCGCGCCGGGTGAGCGATACCAGCGCAGTGTGCAGGGCATCAGGCAGACCGGCCACGCCGGGAGCGACGGCGAGAATGGACTGGCGCACGGACGCCTGCGGGAAGCGAATTCCGAGCTGGTTGCAGAACGAAGAAGCCCACGCGCCTCCTGCCATAACTACTGTCTTCGTCCGGATCGTGCCCGCTTCGGTCACCACGCCGCTGACCCGGCCGGCGCTGAGCTCTACACCGCGAGCCGCGCAGTGCTGGTGTACCGTGCCACCCGCCGCCATGATCGCACGCGCGGCGATGGGCACGGCCTTTGAGGTATCTGCCGTCCCGTCGGTCGGAGAGAAGACGCCGCCTTTCCACTTGCGGCCCGTCGTCTTGCCTCTCTCGCTCGCCTCTTCCGCGCTCAGCATGTGCGTCGTAACGCCGACGGTCCTGGCGAAGTCTCGCCACTTTGCCCAGCCTGCCAGCTCATTTTCGTCGTTCGACAAATACAGAAGGCCGCAGCGGCGGAAACCCGTATCTTCACCGGTCTCCTGGGCAACTCTCTCCCAGAGATCGAGACTCTTGGTCGCCATCGGCAACTCGCGCGCATCGCGGTTCTGTTGGCGGCACCATCCCCAGTTGCGGCTGGACTGCTCGGCAGCAACCCGACCCTTTTCTAGTAACGCGACCTTTAGACCGCGACGGGCGAGGTAATAGCTCGTGAACACTCCCACCACTCCGCCGCCAATGACGACGACGTCTGCCTCGTGAGGCAGCGATGGACTGGATTCGATATGGATGAGCGGCGCGCTCATTGGGCGGGGACCTCCCGTGGTTGCGGTAACGTAACGGAGGTGGTGCGGCAGGCCCCGCGGACTTTCGTGATCGGACGGAATATCCTGCCGTTTGCTGCCTTGGACACAGGCTATTATTGCGGGAATACTCGGCTTGCGCCGCATCTCGCTGTGTGGAGACCGACCCACACCCTCTGCAATCGGGTCGGCCAGGAAAAAACATGCATCCGCCGCGCGTCAGCGGATCTCGCGATGCAGACTGAAATGCCAAATCGGACTTCGTTTTCAGAAGTTCGTGCTGCCCGAATGCCGCGTTTCGGCGACTCCAGGGTGATCGAAGTCGTCAAAATCAGGAGAACCATTCAATCTCGATCAATGGGTCGATGTCCGAGGAGGCGAACTGCATGAGCCTTGTCCAGGAGCAGGCCTTGGCCGAAGCGATAGAGATGGCGACGCTCTATGGGCTTCCTCGCGATGGCGGTGGCCGACCTGGCCGGCGTTGTCATCTGAGCATCCGCTCCTGCATATTGCTCAAGCGGGCCTGAATCATGCCCCGGCCTCCAATGAAGGAATGGCAGGTTGACCGCCGAATTGTCGAACTGCCCCAGAAGCGCGGCGACGCAAGGAGCCGAAGGCTCGCCCCTCAGCAGGATGATCGGACCAGGTTGAAAGGGGAGGATGTTCTTATGGCCTCTGGCATCCAGCCTGTAACCCCCGCCGATGTGGCGCTCTCGGTGCGCGACCTGACCGTAAGTCTGCCGGAGGGAATGGAGCGGGCCTACGCTGTCGAGAACATCTCCTTCGATCTGAAGCGCGGTCAGATCCTGTGCATCATCGGCGAATCTGGATCGGGGAAGTCGGTTACTGCCAACGCGATCATGGGGCTCCTGCCGAAAGTGATCCGCGTTTCTTCGGGTGAGATTCACCTGGACGGGATCAACATCGTTGGCCTCTCGCCCGACAAACTCCGCAGCCTTCGCGGCCGGGTCGTGTCGATGATCTTTCAGGACCCTCTCTCTGCGCTGAACCCTCTGATGACAGTGGGTGCGCAGATCGAGGAAGTAATGGCGGCCCACGCCGTCGGTACGCCGAAATCCCGTCGCAGCCGGGCCATCGACTTGTTGAACGAAGTGGGCCTGCCCGATCCGCAGCTCATGTATCACCAGTATCCATTCCGACTGTCGGGCGGGCAGCGGCAACGGGTGATGATCGCCATGGCTTTGGCTCTTGAGCCGGCGATCCTGATTGCGGACGAGCCGACCACCGCGCTGGACGTGACGACCCAGGCGCAGATCCTTCAGTTGATCCGCGACATTCAGCGCCGCAAGGGAATGAGCGTCATGTTCATCACCCACGATTTCGGAGTCGTCGCGGAGATTGCCGATTACGTTGTGGTGATGGAGAAGGGCCATTGCGTGGAGCAGGGCAGTGCCGAGCGGGTACTGAAGTCGCCCAGCCATCTCTATACGCGACGCCTGATCGCGGCCGTGCCGCACCTGACCGGCAAGGACCGTGTTCCCTTGCAAGCAGCGGACCGCGCGTCCATCCTGAAGGTTGAATGCCTCGCAAAAACCTATCGCAGCGGCAGCGCGCTTTTCGGCAAGCGGCGCATCGTGCCCGCGGTCAACGGCGTGACGTTCGATCTCACGTCGGGCCGCACGCTGGGCGTTGTCGGGGAAAGCGGTTCGGGCAAATCATCGCTCGGACGGCTGCTGATCAAACTCATGGCGTGCGACAGCGGTTCGATTCTGTTCGAAGGCCGAGACATTGCCGGGCTTTCCGAAGCCGAGTTTCGGTCGCTGCGGCCCAAAATCCAGATGATCTTTCAGGATCCTTTTGCATCGCTCAACCCGCGATCGACGGTCGGGCACATCCTCACAGTCGGCCCGGTCGCGCATGGAATGCCCTATAGCGAGGCGTGTGAGCGGGCGCGCGAGCTTCTGTCCCATGTCGGCCTCGATTCAGGAGCCTTCGATCGCTTTCCGCACGAGTTCTCCGGCGGGCAGCGCCAGCGCATCGGCATCGCCCGGGCGCTGATGTTCAAACCGAAATTGCTGATTGCCGACGAAGCAGTCTCTGCGCTCGACGTATCGATCCAGGCTCAGATCTTGAAGCTGCTGGACCAGATTCAGCGGGAGACCGGCGTCTCGATGATTTTCATCACCCATGACCTGCGCGTCGCAAGCCAGATCTGCGATGAAATCGCCGTCATGCATCGCGGGCAGATCGTCGAACGCGGGCCGCCGTCCCAGATCTTCCTCGACCCAAAATCCAGCTACACGCGAGAACTGGTAGCGGCGATCCCGGGGGAGCAAGCGGGAAGCATGCTCGAACATGCAGCAAATCCGTAACACCGCAATGGAGGAGAGACGTTATGACCAAGCGTTCTGCAACTATATCGAACTGCTCCCGGCGTGATGCTCTGCGGATGCTGGCGTTGAGCGGAGCTGCAGGCCTTATCGCGCCGAATCTCCTTGGCAAACCTGCCTTCGCGCGCACCTCTGCGGCAAAGCCGACCGGCCGCGTGATCGTCGGGCTCGGACAAGAGCCGACCGTCTTCAATCCGCTGATGGCACACATCGAAGTCGATGATGGCGTGCATTTCTCGGTTTTCGACGCGCTCTTCCGTATCGATCCCCAAGGTGTCATTCAGCCCAACCTCGCCGTGGAAGTGCCGAACCAGAAGAACGGCGGCATTTCGGAGGACGGTCTCAAATGGCGCATTCGTTTGCGTGAGGATGTCCGCTGGCACGACGGCAAGCCTTTCAGCGCCGAGGATGTGAAGTTCACCCTCGAACTGATCATGAATCCCAATTTCCGGAGTTGGCGCACGGCCGGCCATGCGCTCGTGCGCGACATCACGGTGATCTCGCCCACGGAGATCTCGTGGCGAATGGAAGAAGCTTTTGCGCCGTATTTGTCGTTCCTGACCGAAACCTTCATCGTCCCCAAGCACATCCTCGAGAAGGAGGCCAATCCAAGCAACGCCGCCTTCAATCAGGCTCCGGTCGGCACCGGCGCATTCAAGTGGGGCAAGCGGGTCCCGGGCGATCATCTTGAGCTCGTCGCAAACCTCGAATATTTCGGCGAAGGCCCTCACATCGAGAGGCTGGTCTTCAAATACATTCCCGATCTCACCGTCCTCTACACTCAGTTCAAGAGCGGCGATGTGGATCTCGTGGGGCAGCCCTACATCACCCCTGACCACTATCGGGAAGCCAAGGCGCTGCCGAACCGCGTTGTCACCCTGGTCCCAAGAGCCTCATTCGAATCCTTTTACCTGAACCTCGAGCGTCCCCAGTTCAAGGAACTTGCGGTTCGCGAAGCGCTCTACGCGGCGATCGACAAGGAGGCGATCATCCAGGGACTCTATTACGGAGTGCCGACGCCGACGGAAACCTTCATGCCGAAGCAATCCTTGTACTACAACCCCAACCTGCCGGCACACGAATACAATCTGGACCGCGCGCGCAAGATTCTCGACAAGGCCGGCTGGGTGCCCGGACGGGATGGCATTCGCGCCAAAGGCGGCGTCCGCTTGTCGTTCGCCAACTCGACCACATCAGGCGACCCGCTTCGCGAGCAGGCGCAGCAGTTCCTGCAGCAGACATTTGCACAGTTAGGCGTCGAGATGAAGATATCGAACTTGCCCGCCGCCGTGATGTGGGGCGAGTTCTGGATGCAATCGCAGTTCGATTCCGTGATCGTCGGCAGCTCGTATCTGATCGGCGCAGACCCGGATGTCACCAACCGCTTGCACTCGCGTTCGATCGGAGCGAAGGGCGGGCGTGGTTCGAACAACGCGCAGTACGCCAATTCGGAAGTCGATGCCTTGCTCGACAGGGGAGCTCGCACCTTCGATCCGGACGCGCGGCGCTCGATCTATCATCGCGTTCAAGAGCTTGTCCGTCGGGACCTGCCCTTCCTTCCGCTGTACCAGAGCAATGCGGTCCAGGGCCAAAAGAAGGGGATTTCGGGCGTCGTGCCAAACGGCAACACGCGCACGGAATCCTGGAACGCGGTGGCGTGGCATTGGGCGAGTTGACGTGCCGACGCCCGAGGCCGGCATAGCCAGCAGCGGCGACCGACTGGCCCTATCAAGGTAAAATGGAGACTCGAATGTCGGGATTCCTGCTCAATCGTCTCTCGCAGAGCATCGTGCTGCTGGTGATCGTCTCGATCATCGGCTTCACGGTTCTCAATCTCATGCCGGGCGGTCCTCTTGCGCAATTCGGGCTTGATCCCGGCATGACCCAGAAGGACGTGGAGCGACTTGCAGAGCAGCTAGGGCTGAACCGGCCGCTGTGGATTCAGTATCTCGACTGGGCTTGGCGGTTGATTCAGGGCGACTGGGGGCATTCATTCCGCGACGGCTCTTCGGTATTGACCGTGATTGGGCGGCATCTGTCGGCGACGCTGCTCCTCATGGGGACGTCTACTGCATTGGCGATCGCGATCGGTTCCTGGATCGGCATCCGCGGTGCCACCCACCGCTATTCTCTCTTCGACTACTGCGCGACGGTCGGTGCCATGGTCGCGCTGTCGGTCCCGACTTTCTGGTTCGGCCTCATCGGCATCTACATCTTCACCCTGAAACTCGGTTGGGTTCCGGCAGGCAACATGTACACGATCGGCGACGGCTCGGTACTGGACTATCTGCATCACCTGATCTTGCCGAGCTTGGTGCTGTCGCTGGTCCATGTCGCGATCTGGAGCCGTTACATGCGCACGGCGACACTGGACGCGCTGAGCCAGGATTTCATCAAGACGGCTCGTGCCAAAGGCCTAAGCGAGCGCCGCATCTTGCTGAAGCATGTGGTCGGCAACGCGCTTTTGCCGATGATCACGCTGGCAGGGATGCAACTGCCCAGCATTCTGACCGGCGCGCTGGTTACCGAGACGGTCTTCACTTGGCCGGGAATGGGTCGGTTGTTTCTCGATAGCCTCGGTTATAGCGACTATCCGGTCGTAATGGGCCTACTGATATTCTCGGCCATCCTGGTCGTGCTGGGCAACCTGATCGCCGACATCGTCATCGCTACCGTCGACCCGCGCATCCGCCTGGCCTGAGCCTGCGGACCCACGCCTGTTAACAGGAGGCAGCAGATATGACCGCCATTGCCGTGCATGCAACTCCAACTCGCTGGTGGCACAGCCGCGCGGTGTACCGCTTCATGCGTCATCATCTGGCGCTCGTGGGGATCGCGATGATCACCCTGCTCGTGTTGGCGTGCGCTATCGGTCCCTATGTGTTGCCATACGACTCGCTCCAAATCGATCTGCGCGCCCGCTTTGCTCCACCGCTGAGCGGTGATCACTACTTCGGCACCGACCCGCTTGGGCGTGATTTGGCGGCGCGGCTATTGATGGCCGGGCGGGTCTCGCTGCTCGTGGGATTCTCCGCGATGCTGCTGTCAACGCTGATCGGCACGCTGGTCGGGGTGACGGCGGGCTATCGGGGAGGCTGGGTCGGGGCGGGGCTGATGCGCACCGTGGACGGCTTCCTTTCCTATCCCTCGATTTTCCTCGTCCTGGCGCTGGCCGCAACGCTGCGGCCCAGCCCGGTGATGATCACCGTGATCATTGCCGTCACGAGCTGGATGGAGACCGCCAGAATAGTCGAGGCCGAGGTCCGCTCGCTGCGCGAGCGCGAATTTGTCCAGGCTGCACGCATGGTTGGGCTGAGCCGCAGGCATATCATGTTCCGCGAGATCCTGCCCAATGCCATGGGTCCAATCATCGTCGCGGCAAGCCTTGCCGTCGCGCGCGCAATTCTTCTCGAAGCCTATATCAGCTTCCTTGGCTACGGAATCCAGCCGCCTATGCCCAGCTGGGGCAACATGCTCAACGGTGCCCAGCAGTATCTGGCGAGCGCTCCATGGCTTGCCATCATTCCCGGTGCAGCGATCACGATTGCGGTGACGAGCTTCAATTTCATCGGCGACGGCCTGCGAGATGCCCTCGACGTTCGAGACGACCACATTTGACGATTTGAGCCGAGCCACAGTTGAACATACGAGAAGCAAACGCCATGCACGCGCCGAGAGTTGACGAAAAGGCGACGCCCTACTGGTGGGAAGCCGCCCCGCTCAAGCCGCTGCGTCAGCAAGCCTTGCCCAAGAAGCTCGACGTGCTGATCGTGGGCGCGGGCTATGCCGGGCTCTCGGCCGGGTTGGCGCTGGCGCGCGAAGGGCGCTCGGTTGCTGCCTTTGATGCAATGGATCCCGGGGAGGGCGCTTCGACGCGCAACGGCGGAATCACCAGCGGAACAATTCGGCCGGATTACGCGACGCTCACGCGACGGTTCGGTGAAGACAAGGCGCTGGCGATCGAGGCGGAAGGCAAGACGGCACGCGAGTTCCTGTACGATTTCATCAAGACGGAAGGGCTCGCGTGCGACTTCCAGCCGGTGGGCCAGTTCAAGGGCGCATTCGGTTACGAACAATACGAAGCCATGGCGCGGACCTCGGAGAGGCTCGCGAAGAAGTTGAGAGTCGAGGCTTATGCCGTTCCCTATGCCGAGCAGCGAAAGTATATCGGCACCGAGGTCTATCGCGGCGGCTCGGTTCGGATGGACATCGGTGGGCTCCATCCGGCGAAGTTTCACGCCGAACTCCTTCGCGTGGCGCTCGCTTCGGGGTTGACCGTCCACGGGCGGACAGCGGTCGTCTCGATAGAGAGGGATAGCTCCGGATTCCGCGTCGTGACCGCGGCCGGTTCGGTGCAGGCACGTCAGGTGCTGGTTTGTACGAACGGCTACACCGATAGTGCCGTGCCCTTCCTGCGCCGCAGGCTGGTGCCGGTCCGCAGCCGGATCATTGCAACCGAGGAGCTTGCGCCCGAAGTCATGGCGCGGCTGATGCCGAAGCGCATGATGATCACCGAGAATCGAGAAGTCGGCTTCTATTACCGACCCTCACCTGATGGCAAACGCATTTTGCTCGGTGGACGTGACAGTTCCCGTGTCGGCAATCCGGTGGCTCCGAAGCTCCTTCTGCTCAAGGGCCTTGTCAATCTGTTTCCGGAACTGGAGGGCGTCCGGCTCTCGCATAGCTGGTTCGGCAATGTGGCCATGAACCGCGACATGATTCCGCGCATCTTCGAGAAGGACGGTATCGTCTTTGCCACCGGCTTCTGCGGTTCGGGCGTCGTCTGGGCGCCGTGGATCGGCATGCATGCGGCCCACAAGCTCATGGGGCATGAGGAGCGGGCACGCACGGCCTTTGACTTCCGCCCTCCCGCCTTCATCCCGTTCTATCGAGGCAATCCGTGGTTCATGCCTGCCTTCATCCAGGGCTATCGGATGCGTGATCGGATCGCGCTGTGGCGCGCCAGCCGCTGACAGCAGAACGGCCGTTCTGGCGCACCATCAATGAAATACTCTGCCGAACTTCGCTCGAGTCTGATTGCGTAATGCTGCCGCGCTCAAGGTACGCTGCACAAATGCGAGGATCGTCAGAGGCGCTCGCCCGTCGGGCACTGGCGAGTAGGGCGCGCAGGAGACGTTGACCGACCATGACAAACGCAGCTCATCAGGCCGAAGATCCCGTCAATGACGACGTTGTCCTGCTTCCATTCGCCAGATCGCATCTGGAGGGGGCGCTAAAACTCTCGCAAGAGATGTCCTGGCCCTATCGGTTCGAGGATTGGGATTTCGCGCTGCAGTTGGGCCATGGATTTGTTCTGCAGAGCGCGTTTGTCGTGATTGGGACCGCGTGCTGGTGGCCCTACGGCGAGACCCATGCTTCGGCCGGGATGATCATCGTCTCGAAAGCTGCTCAGGGACGCGGTTACGGGGCCCGACTGATGGACGCGCTGCTCGCCGCGGCACGACCACGGATCGTCACGCTGAATTCGACGGCCGAAGGCATGGCGCTTTACCGGCGCCGCGGCTTCGTCCCCATCGGGGTCATCCACCAACATCAAGGAATTCCCAGGGAGCGACATGAGGCGCAGCTGCCGTGCTTCGTCAGGGCAATGGCTCCGTCGGATTTCGAAGCGATCGTGAGTCTCGATCAGGAGGCCACCGGCTGGACCAGACGCGAGATGTTGAACCGGCTGATGGGGGTCGGCGACGGCTATGTCCTCATGCGTGACGGCATACCCCGCGGCTACGCCATTTCCCGTCTTTTCGGCCGCGGGCACGTCATCGGTCCTGTGGTTGCAAGAAGCCGGACCGATGCACGCACCTTGATCGAGGCCGCGCTCGCGCGTCTCGGGCGCGTGTTCGTCAGGATCGATATCTCTACCGCCGCGCAACTCGGGGACTGGCTCGAAGGCATCGGGCTGCCGAAGGTCGGCGACGCCACCACCATGGTTCTTGGCACGCAGATGCCATCAAGCGGGCCGGCGCGCATGTTCGCGCTCGCCAATCAGTCATTCGGCTAGGAGACATCGGGATGCTGCGCCTGGAGATGCAGGGAACGGATATCCCGAACGCCGGACTTGGCGAGGCGACCGAGACGCTCGGCGCGCTGGCGACCCCGGCTCTCCTGCTCGACAAGGACCGGCTGGATCGCAATCTCACTCGTCTGTCCTCCCGTATGGCTGCACGAGGCGTCGTGCTGCGTCCCCATATGAAAACCGGAAAATCCATTGACGTCGCCCGGCGCGCCTATCGGTCCGAACCGGGCCCGATCACTGTCTCGACCCTGGCGGAGGCGGAGTACTTCGCGCGGCACGGTTTTCGCGACATGACCTATGCCGTGGGTCTGGCAGCGCACACCGCCGAGAGAGCAATGCGTCTCCGCAAAGCCGGCATCGACCTCAAGGTGCTGCTCGATTCGCCTGAGCAGGCGACGATGCTCGGCGCGGCCGGTCGCGCCGCTGGTGTAACGCCGTCCGCCTTCATCGAGATCGACTGCGACGGTCACCGCGGCGGGCTGACCCCGGCCGACCCCAAACTCATCGTCGTCGCGGCCGCCATGGTCGAGGCGGGCGTCAGGCTCGCCGGCATTCTCGCCCATGCCGGCGAATCCTACGGCCTCTGCGCGCCCGAGGCCCTTGTCGCGGCTGCGGAGAACGAACGCGCCGTGGCCGTCGCCGCCGCAACGACATTGCGCGCGGCGGGGCATGAATGTCCAGTCGTGAGCGTCGGCTCGACGCCGACCGCCCAATTCGCCGAAGACCTGACCGGCGTTACGGAGATACGAGCCGGCGTCTACATGTTCTTCGATCTGGTGATGCTCGGTGTCGGTGTCTGCACCACCGACGATATCGCGATCTCTGTTCTTGCTACCGTGATCGGCACGAAGCCGGAGAAAGGCTGGATTCTGGTTGATGCCGGCTGGATGGCCCTGTCGCGCGATCGTGGCACGGCGGCGCAGCAGGTCGATCAAGGTTACGGTCTCGTCTGCGATTTGTCGGGCAAGATCTATCCCGACCTGATCGTCGCGCAGGCGAGTCAGGAACACGGCATCCTCGCCATCAGGTCCGGATCTGCCGAAGCTTTGCCGGATCTTCCTATCGGCACGAAGATCAGAATCCTGCCCAATCACGCCTGCGCGACGGCGTCGCAACACGAACTGTACAATGTCGTCTCCGCCGGGAGCGACACAATCGAAGCTCAGTGGCCGCGAATACGCGGCTGGTAGGGCTGGCCGGCCATTCCCGGCCACCCCGCCCCCCTGGTTCCTGCCGCTGATCGGCGCCTATTACCGGATCAAGGATCGCTTCCAATGACCTCGCCCCTTCTACACCTGGCGGAAGCCGGCTTCCTCGGAAAATTCTACATCGACGGCGAATGGCGGAAGCCGATCGGATCAGTCACGGCAGCAGCAACCGTCGTCAATCCGGCGACGGAGCAGCCGATCGCTGACGCCGCGCTCGGCGATGACGATGATGTGGACTGCGCCATCGCAGCTGCCAGACGAGCCTTCGCCGGTTGGTCCATGACCCCGCCTGCTGAGAGAGCGGCGCTGCTCGACCGGGTTCATGGGTTGCTCCTCCAGCGGCTGGAGTTGTTCGCACAGGTTCTCACGTGCGAGATGGGAGCCGCCATCACCTACGCGCGGCGGGCCCAGGTGCCGCTGGCCGCCGAACATATCCGTGTCGCGCGCGACAATCTCGCAACCTATTCGTTCGTCACTCCGCGCGGCAGTACCGCGATCATGCGCGAGGCGATCGGCGTGTGCGGCCTCATCACGCCGTGGAACTGGCCACTTTATCAGATCACGGCCAAGGTGGGCCCGGCGATCGCATCCGGCTGCACGGTTGTGTTGAAGCCGAGCGAATTGTCGCCGCTGAGCGCCTTGCTGTTCGCCGAGGTGATGGACACTGCCGGTTGCCCGTCCGGCGTGTTCAACCTCGTCAATGGGACAGGTCCGATCGTTGGCGCCGCTCTGGCGTCGCATCCGCAGGTGGACATGATCTCGATCACCGGCTCGACGCGCGCCGGCGTTCTCGCCGCGCAAGCGGCAGCGCCCACCGTCAAGCGCGTTGCCCAGGAGCTCGGCGGCAAGTCGCCGAATATCATCTTGCCGGACGCCGATCTCAGCCGTGCTGTTCCGCTTGGCGTCGGCGCCGCCTTCCGCAATCTCGGCCAATCCTGCAGCGCACCGACGCGCATGCTCGTGTCTCGCTCACATATGGAAGAGGTCGAGACTTTGGCGGCAGCTGCCGCTTCAGAACTGGTGGTCGGCGATCCCCTTGCCGAAAGCACGACCCATGGCCCGATCGCCAACCGGCCGCAGTTCGAGCGCGTGCAGACCATGATCGGCGTCGGCCTGGATGAAGGCGCCAAGCTAGTCATCGGCGGGCCAGGGCGGCCCGGCGACCTTCAGACTGGCTTCTATGCGCGACCGACCATCTTCTCGAACGTCCGTCGCGACATGCGGATCGCGCAGGAGGAGATCTTCGGCCCCGTGCTGTCGATCATTCCTTACGACACCGTGGACGAGGCGATCGCGATCGCCAACGACACCGTCTACGGCCTCGGCGCCCATGTGCAGGGCACTGATATGGAGAGGGTCCGGACAATCGCCGGGCAGATCCAGTCGGGTCAAGTGCATCTTAACTATCCCGATTGGGACCCCAACGCACCTTTCGGCGGCTACAAGCGCTCCGGCAACGGTCGCGAATACGGCCTCGAGGGCATGGAGGAGTATCTCGAGACCAAGGCCGTCCTCGGATTTTACCGATGAATGCTGCGGCAACGTCTGCTTGGCACCGCACGAGTGCGATCCAACGGACGAGCAGGTCGCGCCGCCCCTGCGCCGAACTGGGACTCGGTCGGACTTGAGCAGCTTCGTTCAATCAAGCGGCCAAAAACCCGAACATCTTGCGGAGTCCTAGACGATTTCAGTACATTCTATCGCGCGCAGGATGCGATGAAGGGCTGATCGGAACTTTGCTTCCGCATTCTTGGCAGCCGAGATTCGTTGGAACATGTCACCCCGCGTCGAGCGCATTCACAGCGATGAGCGTCTCCCGGCTGAGGCCGACGTCGTCATCGTCGGCGGCGGCATCCTCGGCTCTACCGCCGCCTATTACCTGGCGAAACGCGGCCTCTCTGTGGCGCTCCTCGAGAAGGGCCACATCGCCTGTGAACAATCGAGCCGAAACTGGGGTTGGTGCCGCCAGCAGAACCGCGACCGGCGCGAACTGCCGCTCTCGGTGCTCTCCATGCGGCTGTGGGACGAACTCACGCGCGATATCAATCGAGACCTCGGATTTCGACGCTGCGGTCTCGTCTATGCGACCCACGACGAGGCTGTGCTCGCCGGCTGGGAAAGGTGGCGCGAGGTCGCCAGGGAGTACGATGTCGACACCCGCGTACTGAGCCGGGCGGAGGTGGCCGAGCGCGTCCCCGAGGCGCGCGACAAATGGGTCGGCGGGACCTATTCGGAACGGGACGGCAAGGCCGAACCTGCGCTCGCCGCGCCGGCTATCGCCGATGCGGCCAGAGTTCTGGGCGCCACGATCCACCAGGGATGCGCCGCACGGGCGCTCGACTTGGCCAATGGCAAGATCGCGGGCGTGCACACGGAGAAGGGCTATATCAGAACCAGCGCGGTGCTGTGCGCCGCCGGTGCCTGGTCCTCGCGCTTCCTTCGGCCGCTCGGGATCAGTTTCCCCCAAGCGAGCATCCGGCAGACCGCGCTGCGTTCTACCCCGACAATCAACATAGGCGAGGCGGTCTCCACACCCTACTGCACGATCACGCGCCGACTGGACGGCAGCTATACGCTTGCGATCAGCGGCAAGGCGAACCTCGAAATCACGCCCCAGGCTATCCGGTATAGCCGGGAATTCATGCCGCAGTTCTTGCGTCGCCTGAAGAACGTCAGGCTCGGAGTCGGCCAATCGTTCGTTTCGGGGCCGGATTCGATGCCGGCGCTGCTGACCAACGACGATCGGATCTTCGAACAGAATCGCGTGCTGGATCCTCCGCCCCTTAAATGGCTGGTGAGCCAAGTGGTGGAGAGTGTCCGGAAAACTTTCCCTCAACTCGGCGAAATAGAGATCGATAGCGCCTGGGGCGGCTTCGTCGATTGCACGCCGGACGCAGTGCCTGTGGTGTCGCAGGTGGACGGGGTACAAGGGCTCGTCCTCGCGGCGGGCTGCTCCGGTCACGGCTTCGGTTTGGGCCCAGGGCTCGGCCATCTGGCCGCAGAGCTGGTCGTAAACGACGCGCCGTCCGTTGATCCCACACCGTTCCGGCTGTCGCGTCTGGTCGACGGCTCGAAGCTGGAGATCGCCGCCATCTAAAGATCGAGCCGGAAGCCAGGCCTGACGCGTACCGTGGCGAGCAAAGGATTCGGAGCTGTGCTCGAAGATCGCCATCTGCATGCGGGACTTAATGTCCATCGCGGACGGCTAACTTCAAGGCCAGTGGCCGAGAGTCTCGGCCTGCCATGCTCACCGTTCGAACAGGTCGCGGCCTGATCGCGACTTGGCAGCCCCTAAAGGGCGTTTCCTCCCCAACTCGAGCCACTCCTTCGGAGTGGCTCTTTCTTCATGGGCAAGACGATTTGGCTGATCGAGGTGTGTCAGCCGAAGATGCACCGTTTGGCCAGCTCGCCGGCCGATGGTTCAACGGGCAGACTTCTCTACCAAGGGGCAAACGATCGCGTCGGCGTTCATGATATCCGCTGGATCAAACGCGGTCTTGATACGGCGCATCGCGGCGATGCGGCCGACATCGCCGTACCGCTCCAGAAGGTGCTTCTTGAACCGGCCGACGCCGTGCTCCGCGCTGAACGTGCCGCCGAGCGCCGCGGCCGTGTCGTAGAGTTTCAGCGACAGGCTGCTTTCGATCCGCTTGGTGAACTCCATCCGGTCGACGGCCGGAGGAACGAGCACGTTGTAGTGCAGGTTGCCGTCGCCGACGTGTCCATAGACCGACAGCTCAAGATCGGTATCATAGGACCGTACCTGTGTGTCTGCTAAATCCAGAAAGCGCTGAATGCAGGAAATCGGTACGGAAATGTCGTGCTTGACCGATCCATTCCGGCGCTTCTCCCCCTCGGGGATGGCCTCGCGGAGCCGCCACATCGCGGTCCGCTGCGATCCGCTCTGCGCCAGGAACGCGTCCTCGATCCATCCGGTCTCGATCGCCTCGGCCAGAACGGCTTCCATCAGATCTTCGAGATCGAGGTGGCGTGAGGAAGAGGCGAACTCGACGAGTACGGCGCCTCCCGAGCCGGCCCGGACCGAGGGTGGGCCGGTCATCGCTTCGGTCGCGAGCGCGATCGATCGGGCCGTCATGAATTCGAACGTGGTCAGCAGGTCCGCGGATTCGCGACGGACCAGGGAGAGAAGCTCGGCGAGCGGCGCGCCACTCGCGAGCTTCAGCCAGGCAGTCGCGCGGCGGGTCGGCAAGGGCACGAGACGCAACACCGCGCCGGTGACTATGCCGAGAGTTCCCTCGCTTCCGACGAAGCACTGCTTGATGTCGTAGCCGGTATTGTTCTTCCGCAGCTTGCGCATGTCGGAGACCACCGTGCCGTCCGACAGCACCGCCTCGATTCCGAGCAACAGATCGCGCGTCATCCCGTACCTGACGACGGACAGTCCGCCAGCGTTCGTTCCGATGTTACCGCCGATCCGGCAACTGCCTTCCGCGCCGAGACTGAGCGGAAACAGAAGTCCAACGGCCGCCGCGGCTTCCTGCACATTCTTCAGGATGGCGCCGGCGTCAACAGAGATGCTCATGGCGATGGGATCGAGCTCGCGGATTTTGTCCATTCGCTCGAGGCTTACGATGATCTGCCGTCCGGAATCGTCCGGCGTCGCACCGCCGCAGTAGCTGGTGTTGCCGCCCTGCGGAACGATCCCGATACGATGATGCGCCGCCAGCCGCAGCATGTCGGCGACCTGCTCCGTCGTCGCCGGCTTCAGCACGGCAAACGTCGACCCCGTGAAGAGCTGGCGTTGGTCCGTTGTGTAGGTGGCGATCCGCTCCGGGTCGTCAACGACGCCTCCGTCGCCAAGAAGGTTGCGAAAGGCCCGAACGTGTACTGATTGGGACATGCTTCAGCTCCCGATTGGCATCGGGTCATCTTTGCGGGTTTGCGCGGCATTGCTTGCCGTTCGGTAGCGGTTTCGAAGATGCCAATGCCGAAATGCCGCGATTGCCAGCTGTTTGCGCCGCTGCACCGAGCATTTTCACCGCGAGGTCAAACTTCCGAGAAGTGGTCGACGAGTTGCAGGCGGGCTGATAGGAAAGCAGCGCTTCCGAAATAGTGGATTTAGCGATGTGGCGGACCAGTGACTCGCCCCCCAACAACTCCAGAAACTCATCCAAACAGGAGCGCTTCCGCCGAGAGTTTGCTACCGGGCCATTCCGACAAGGGAAAAACCTGTTGGGGTTTCAAAGCAGGTTTGGAGACACGTTTGTCGGAATAGCCATTGATTTTACTGGGAAATCATACGCCTCTTAATCAGCGGGTCCCAGGTTCGAGCCCTGGTGCGCCCACCATCGCGANTATTCTTCTTCAATAAGTTAGAGAGAAGCCTGCGGAGAACAAAACGGGTCTCGTGCGACGCTTTTTGTGATCGTGCGACGCGTTGACGGAGTTCTCTTAGGGCGCACGCTCTAGTTTAGTTGACCGCCACCCACAAATGGCGAACGCCTGCGGCCGCATACAGAGCAAGAAAGTAATACAAAATGTAAAGGTTATAGGTCTGGCCGTTGCCCGTGTAGAGGATCCGGATCCTCTCAGCGGAGGTCGTGGTGGCCTCGGTCAGTCCGCCCCAGAGCGCGCCGGCCCATGGAGGCGTCAGTGTTGTGAAGACAGCCCTGAAGCCTTTGTAGAGGCTTGGTCGCGTGCCACCGATCTCGACATTTGCGATGGTTGCCCACCAGCCGCTTTGTTGCAGCAGCCAGAACAATCCGAACAATATCGTAGATGCGATCACGGCGAGCGCCATGACAGGCACCGGATTCCAGTAGCCGTAGATCATCTCCAGCGACATGCCCTGCCATACCAACGTCGATGCGAATTGCGGATCGATCGCGTTGGAGAGCGGGGTGATCAGCAGTTTCGGGAAGAATGACATCAGGAAAATACCGGCGATCAGCAGGATCTGCGGTGTCAGCAGGGGAATCGGCGCCTCCGTCAGGGCGTCATGCGTAGCTCTCCGAGGTCCGAGAAAGATCGCCTGGATGAAGCGTGCCATGTATATAAAGCCGACAAAGGTCGCCAGCAGAGTCATCAGCGCGGGACCGTACCAGCCCTTCTCCATCATTGCGCTCAGCAGCAGCCATTTGCCGCCGAAGCCGGCGAGCGGCGGCAGACCGGACATCGCGACAATCGCGATCGCAGCCGTTGTGAATGTGACGGGCATGACACCGGCAAGACCGCCGAGTTCGACGATCGAGCGCTTCCCCGTTCGCAAGATGATCGCGGCTGCGACCAGGAACAGGATGCCCTTCACCAGGAGATGATTGGCAGCGAGGTAGAGCGCCGTAACCCAGCCGAGATGGCTCATCAGTGCGATCGCCGCCACGATGTAGCCGAGCTGGCTCATGCTGGAATAGGCGAGCATGCGCTTCAGATCGTCCTGGCGCGCGGCAAGCATGGCGCCGGCCAGCGTGGTCAGCATGCCGATCCAGCCCACGACAAGTGCCAGATTCAGGCTCACGTCGGAGCGGATCGCGACGTAGGTCCCGACCAGCAGTCCGTAAATCGACACCTTGCTAATGACGGCCGAGAGCAGGGCGGATACGTCGTCATCGGCTTCCGCATAGGCACCCGGTAGCCAGACGTGGACCCCGATGGCGCCGGCCTTGATCAGCAGGCCGATGGCCAACAGCACAAAGACGGGCGCGCTGTCCGGGCCCGCTGCGCGCAGCGCCGATAGCGACACGCTGCCGGTCTGCGTGTGCAGCACAGCGAATGCGCACAGCAGGAAGAAGGCCGCGGCCAGCGAGAACAGCAAATATTGTAGCGCGTGGGCCGCGGCCTCGGTCCTGCGCAGGATCAGGAAATAGGAGGACAGTGTGATCAGCTCCCAGACGAAAATGAATTCGAGGCTGGTCGTGGCGCGCGGCAGCGCCGGCAGCGACAGCAGCATGACGGCAAGCAGCGGATAAAAACCCGAACGGTGGTCCGTGCGGGCGAGGCAGGCGATCGACACAACAAGGCCGCCAGCGAGAAGGAGCATCGCAAACAGCAAACTTATGCCGGACAACTCGAGAATGAGCTGGCTGCCACCAACGGTCACCAGAACGAGCACGATCAGACATTGCATGCGGCTCGGCAGCCGAGCGAGCATGTGCAGTACGAGTCCCGCAGCAAGCGGCATGTACGCCCACAGTGCGGCAAGGCCGGCAAGTTTGCCGGCGATGTATCCGCTGATCACAAGAAGAAGAGCCATTCCGAAGATTGGAAATAAATCAGCCGGCACTCCGTCCGCCTCGGCTGGAGAGTTTAGGGCCAGGCTAAACCAGCGGAACATATAGGCCGCTTCCAGCAGCGAGCCTACCAACACGATGGCGATCCAGACGTGGAGATCGCCGACGGCCAGAGACATGACGAGTTGCCATTTCGCCCAGAATCCCGGGAATGGCGGCAATCCTGATATCGCGACGATCAGTATGCCGAACGTTAGGATCGCTCCCGGGCGTCTGGCGAGGACCGCCCAATCTTGCAGGCGTTCCCTGCCGACGTAACCGGCCAACCAGAAAAGCCCGACTTTGGCGAACAGGTGATTGATGAACAGCCCGCCGACCACCAGGAACATCGCATTGTCGGCGTTGAGCCGGTAGAGCAGGGGCACGGCGATCGTCAGCAGGCCCACCTGGCCGATCGAAGAATAGCCGAGAAGACGCTGCGCGTTCGTCTGTTGGAGGCCGATGAGGTTCGAGAAGACGAATGTCATCGCCCCAAGGCCAGCGATAAGTTCCAACTGGTCCTCGAACAGGGGCAGCAACTTGAGAAGGGCGAAGAAGACGCCCGCCGAAACACCGCCCGAGATCATCGCGGCAACGTCACAGCGCGCCGTCTCATAGACGTCGAGGCCCCATCCATTCGCGGGGAAGGGCTTCAGCTCCAGCAGCAGGCACGCCAGCAGGAAGATGAGTGCGGCGAAGCCGATCGGACCCGTGATCGAGGCGCGCTTTGCGATCAGTTCGTCGATGTTCAGGATGCCAGTGACGGCATAGAGCAGCAAGGTGCCGATCAGGAAGAAGGTCGACGCCAGGACTGTCGCCATGAGGAACTTGAATGTCGCCGACAAAGACGCAGGCGTGTCCCGCAGGCCGAGCAACCCATAGGTCGCGATCGAGACGATCTCCAGGAACACGAACAGATTGAAGAGATCGCGGGTCATCACCATGCCCTGGATGCCCATGACCAGCAGCAGGTAGAGCAGCAGCGTTCCGTACCTTTCGCGCACGACATAGGCGGCGCCGAAAAGCGCGACGAGATTGACGCTGAAGGCGAAGATACTTTCGGCAAGCCCCATGCGCAGATTGATCGCATAAGGCGGCTTAGCGCCACCCGTCAGGATCTCAATGGGAGCGGTGCCATTCAAAAGGACGAATAGCCCGTAACCGGAGATCACCGTCATCGCCGCGAGCGCGAGGACAAAGGCGGCGGCTGTCCAGGATTTGCCAAGACGATAGAAGAGTGGAATCAGGAAGCCGCCAGCCAGGCCCACAATGAAAATGTTGAGTGGGTGCAGCAGGCTCTCTACCATTTCGACTCCGTGAAGGCGTCGATTGATAGTGTTTTCTTGGACTCATAGAGCCGTATTGCATAGGCCAGCATGACCGCGGTCACGGCCATGCCAATCACGATAGCGGTGACGGCGAGTGCAGACGGTACCGGGTCGACGGCGCGTGAAATCGCTTCCGACACACTCAGCGCGCGGTCGATGATCGGCGCTGTGCCGTTCGCCACGTATCCGATCGCGACGATGACGATATGGGTGCCGGTTCCCATCAACGAGAACCCGATGATGATCCGCAGGATGTTGCGGTGTGTGAGCATGCCCCAAAGTCCGATCAGGACGAGGAGGAGGCCCGTTGTCAGAACGATCCTCGAAATCATCGGACGGGTCCCTTCGTATGATCGGGTTAGGGCCGGAACCTCTCGAGAATGACGCTTAGCTCGCAGCCAACCTTGATGCCCAGAAGCGCCGATAGGACCGGAATGGCGCCGGCGCTGAAGAACGCACCGAATTGCCCAAGTGGGAGGATTCGATTGTCCAGAAAGCCATCCGCAACGATCAACCCCGCGATGCCCGCCAACACGAACAATGCGCCGGCCACCGACTCCGTGATGCCAAGGAATTCGAGATTGGGCTGGTATTGCGGGTAGGCAAGCAGCACAAGCAGAATGCCGGACGCAATGACGGCGCCGCCCTGGAAGCCGCCGCCTGCGGTCAGGTGCCCGTTCATGATGATATAGGCCGCGAAGATGGAAATGAGCGGAACGAGGATCTGCGTGCCAGTCTGCACGATCTCCGACGATGGCCGGGCCTCGCCAGGGCGATCCTCGGAGGGTACGCCGCGCGGCGGGCCTTCCCTGCCGAGCACGAGGCCGACGCTCGCCGCCACCATGAACAGAACGGCGATCTCTCCGAGAGTGTCAAACGCGCGGTAGGTCAGCAATATGCCGGTAATGACATTCGGCGCGCCTAACTCCTGCGGCACGAGCCTGATGTAGCTTTCCGCCAGGGGCCGCGCCGCTTGCTGTTCGGTGTAGCCGATGACAAGGCTTGCAAAGACAAGCCCGAGTGAAACAATGGCGACGATGATAGAGTGGCGCCGGATCATGTGCCGCCTCCTGCTTCCTGCCGCCCGTCACGCAGCACATCTATACCGGTATCACCAGCCATCGGAATCCGGATGCTGTGCGCGGCTCGGGCCAGCGCATGCGAGGAGACGGGATTCGTCATCAGCACGAAGTAGACGATGATCAGGAGCTTGAGGCTCCATCCCGGGTGGTGGATAGCCAGGCCCGCGAGCACCAGGGTGTTGCCGAGCGTGGAGGCCTTCGTGCCCGCCTGCATGCGGGTATACACATCGGGCATGCGCAACATGCCAAGCCCTGCCGAAAAGTGGAAGATTGCGCCAAGCAGGACTAGAACGCTTCCGATCAAATCCGTCATTGTGCTCTCTCTGTTGTCCTGCGGATCGCATAAAGGAAAATGACCACCGACAAGCCGGAGCCGATCGACGCCTCCGTCATTGCGACATCCGGCGCGCCCAGCAGGACGTAGCAAACCGCTGCGAACAGGCTCGCAAGTCCTCCGCTGACCGCCGCGGCCAGGGTGCTGTCCAGGCACACTGCCAGAATGCCGCTGACAAGAATGCTGCCGCACAACAGGTAAACGAAGAGATCAAGCATGTTGTCAAAGACCTCGCTCGAGATAGCGTGCAATCGCCAGGACAGCCAGGAAGCTCAGAACACCGTAAACCAGAGCGACGTCCAGATAGATCGAGCGGCCGGCCACATGCGCGTAAAGCGCAATGAGCGAAATCGAAACGACGGTCAACATGTCGATTGCCGCAACGCGGTCAATCGTGGTCTGTCCGAGAACCAGACGCAACACGCCAAACGCGACCCCGAGAAAGATCAGAATCGCCGCGGCGGTAAGGGTTGCGTCAGCCAAAGGTCTTCCTCAGGTGTTCTTCGAATGCGCCGGCAATGGCACGGGTTGCTTCGTCCGTGTCTGTTGTTTTGACGTCGAGCCAATGAACGAAGAGGCTGTCGCCATCGATGTCGATAACGAGTGATCCGGGCGTCAGCGCGATCGAGCTGGCAAGTGCAAGACGCCCAACCGGAGTTTCGAGTCTCGTTCTAATCCTAACGATGCCGGGGTTGATTTTGATGCGTGGCGCATAGACGTAGCGCATCATGTTGATGTTCGCGCGAACCAGCTCGACGAGAAAGACACATGTGTAGAGAACGAAATGATAGAGGCGCCCCGGGGACAAGCGCACGTCTCGCCATACGCCCGGCTTGCGCGTGAACATGTAGGCCAGAACGACGGAAATGATTGCGCCGGTCGCGAGCACGCTAGCGGCGAATGACGAGTTCGCCGCGAACCAGATAAAGATGAGAAGCACCGATAGCCAAAGGAAGCCGCTAGGCCGTTTCACTGCGGACTGATTTGGCGCCATTGTCAGAGACCCCGGCTGTCAGATCCAGTGTTACGAGTTGGTCGTCGGAATGCCGAATCTCGCCGGCTTCTGCGGATCGGCTGATTTCTCGGTTCCCTTGAACCAGGCTACGTACAAGGTAGGAAGGAAGATAAGCGTAAGAATCGTCGCGACCAGCAATCCTCCCATGATCGCGAACGCCATTGGTCCCCAGAACACCGTTGGAGCGATCGGGATCATGCCGAGGACGGTCGATACGGCGGTCAGCATGATCGGGCGGAAGCGGGAGCTGCTGGCATTGACGGCGGCAGACCACACGTCCTTCCCCTGCGCGCGTTCGGCGTCGATTTGGCCAATCAAGATCACGGCATTCTTGGTAATCATGCCGATCAATGCCAGAATGCCAAGAATTGCGACGAAGCCGAGCGGCCTGCGGGACACGAGAAGCGCCACGGCAACGCCGATCAAGCCGAGAGGCGCGACGCTGAGGACCAGGAACAACCGCTGAAAGCTTTGCAGCTGGGCCATGAGGATTGTAAACATCAGCAACAGCATGACCGGAACGACGGCCATCACGGAAGCTTGCGAATATTTGCTTTCTTCAACAGTCCCGCCCACGACGACGCGATAAGCGCGGGGAAGGGTTGCTGCCAGCTTGTCGACCGTAGGCGCCAGCGCGTTGATCACGGTTTCCGGAAGCGCTCCCCGCGCCACATCGGCTTGCACGGTCAGCGTGGGCACACGGTCGCGCCGCCAAACCAATGGATATTCCTGCTTGTATTCGAACGTTGCGAACTGGTTCAGCGGGACCGTTCGCCCGTTCGGAAGCGGCACCTGCAGGGTGCTCAGAGTTGAAAGCGAGACGCGCTGTTCGTCGGTCGCGCGTACGCGAACGTCGACAAGATAGATATCGTCGCGGACCTGGGTGACGGGCGTGCCTGAAATCACGGTGTTCAGGACACCTGCCACCGCCTGCGAGCTCAAGCCCAGCAATCGCGCCTCGTCCTGGTCAACATGGATGCGCAGCTGACGCGCCGGTCCCATCCAGTCAAAATTGACCTGCTCGGCTTGCGGGTTGGTTGCGACGATCTGGGCAAGCTTGAGTGCGATTTCGCGCACCTGATCAATGTCGGGGCCGCTTACGCGATACTGCACGGGCCAGCCAACCGGCGGGCCGAGTTCGAGCGGAGAGATCCGGGAAATCGCGCCCGGGAATTCATTGGCCAAGAATTTCTCAAGCTTGACGCGAAGACGCTCGCGCGCCGCGACATCCTTCGCAACGATCACCACCTGTGTGAAAAAGTCGTTCGCCAACTGGACATTGAGCGGCAGATAGAAGCGAATGGCGCCGCGTCCCACATAGGTACTCCAGCGCGCTATATCCTCATTGCCCTTCAGGGCCGCATCGAAACGCTTCGCGGCGGTTTCGCTGGCGTAGATCGACGAGTTCTGCGGCAGGCTGATATCGACCAGAAGCTCCGGACGATCGGACGACGGAAAGAATTGGCGGGGAATGAGCGGCAGGGCGAGATAGGACAGACCGAAGAGAGCCAGGGTGAGAAGAATAGTCACCCATTTTGCCCGCATGGCCGCGGTCAGGAAGTTTTGATACCAAGAGAGAATTCTGCCGGGAGTCGCGGTTTGCGAGGTACGGGGCGGTTTCAGAATGAGGACGCCCAGCAACGGCGCGAAGACGACCGCCACAAACCAAGACACGAGCAGTGCGATGCTAACGACGGCAAACAGCGAGAATGTGTACTCCCCGGCGGAGCTGGCCGCAAAGCCGACGGGAACAAATCCGGCGATGGTTACCAGCGTTCCTGCGAGCATGGCGAACGCATAGGTCCGGAACGCGAACGTCGCGGCTTCAATCTTGTCATCGCCCGCGGCCAGGCGGTTGAGGGTGGCGTCGGTGGTGGTCATAGCATCATCGACCAGCAGTGCCAGCGCGATGATGAGGGCGCCGAGCGATATCCGCTGCATGTCGATGCTGGCCATCTGCATGATCGGAAACACGATGGCGAGCGTCAAGGGAATGGAAAGCGCGATGATCAGCCCCGGGCGGACGCCCAGACTGATGAAGCTGATCACGAGAATGATGGCAATCGCCTGCAACAACGAGGTCATAAATTCGGAGATCGCGCCATCAACCGTGACGGCCTGATCGGCCACCAGGATTGGCTGGATTCCGATCGGCAGGTCGGCCGTGATCTGGTCCATCGTCCGCTTGATGTTGCTGCCGAGGGCAAGAATATCTCCGCCCTCCCGCATCGCGATGGCAAGCCCGATCGCCGGCTCGCCGTTTACGCGGAACATGGGCTGGGGAGGATCGGAAAAACCGCGCCGCACTTGCGCGATATCGCTCAGGCGCAGCGTCCGTCCGTCCGCGATGAAGTTGACGTCGGCGACGTCCCGCTCCGTCCGAAACGCGCCTGAAACCTGCAGCGACAGACTCTCGTCGCGGGTTTGGATGGTGCCCGCCGGACGTACAACGTTTTGGGCCTGGAGCGCGGCGATGAGCGCCGAGCGGTCGATACCTAGGCCGGCGAGTTCTTTCGTCGAGAACTCGACATAGATCCGTTCGTCCTGAGCCCCCAGCAGTTCGATCTCCGAGACGTCACGAACAAGAAGCAGCTTCGAGCGGATATCTTCGACGTAATCGCGAAGTTCGCGATGGGTGAACCCGTCGCTGGTGAAACCGTAGATGATCCCGAACGTCGCGCCGAAATCGTCGTTGAAGCCGGGCCCAACGATGCCTGTTGGCAGCGTATGTCTGATATCGCCGATGTTCTTGCGAACTTGGTACCAGGTGTCGGCGACTTGCTTCGCGTTTGCGCTGCCCTTCAAGTTGACGAAAATCGTCGTGATGCCTGCCTTGGTATAGCTGCGCAGGAAGTCGAGATGCGGCGTTTCTTGCAGTCTGCGCTCAAGTCGCTCTGTCACTTGCTTGAGCGTATCCTCGATGGTTGCTCCGGGCCACGCGGCCTGAACAACCATGGTCTTGATGATAAAGGCGGGATCCTCGCTGCGCCCAAGACGGAAATAGGATACAACGCCGGCAATGACGGCAATGATCATGAGGTAAGCAACGAACGAGCGGTGATTCAGCGCCCATTCTGAGAGATTGAACCTCATGACGGCCCCGATCCGAGTATGCGAATCGTCTGGCCGGGGTGCAGGGCCTGCACGCCTGCTGTGACGACGATTTCCCCGATGTCGATTCCCTGGGAAACTGCCACCAGCGCCTGATTGAAGCGCAGCACGTCGACGTTTCGCAACGATACGGTGTTTTTTGAGGGATCGACGACCCACACGGCGGGCTGTTGATTTACTCTCGTCAACGCCGTCGCCGGGATTTCAATAATCGGGACCGCCTCCGTTTCCAAGCGCCCGGTGACGGTTGCGCCAAGACGCATGGCGGGTGGAGGATCCGTCAGGCCAACCTTGACTTCGAAGGTTCGTGTTGCCGGATTGGCCTGGGGGGCAACTTCGCGGATACGGCCTCGGGCGGTCACCGTGGGATCGTCGGTCAGACTTACACTGATTTCAGGATCGCTCGGCGCCGTTCGGAGGACCTGCGCGGGAATGTCGAAGATGGCATCGCGGCCATCCTTGCGGGCAACCCTGACTATGCTTTGTCCAGCTTGGACGACTTCACCCGCCGCGGGACCGGTTGCCGTCAACACCCCCGGAGCGTCAGCCTTGAGCTCGGTGAAGCCCACCAGATCATGCGCGATCTTGAGTTGGGCCTCGGCCGCGTCGACCTGCGATTGAGCTGTTTGATGGGCCTGTTTTGCCTGATCGAAGTTGACGTTGGTGGTCCAGCCCTGCCCGAAGAGGGTCTGCTGACGTTCGAATTGATTGCGGGCCTGGACCAATTGCCCCTGGGCGGCCGCGAGAGCAGCCTGCGCCTGCCGCAGGCCGTTCATCTCGTTCTGTGGTTCCAGGCGCGCGATAACCTGACCACGCTCCACTCGATCTCCGAGCTTGCCGTTGCTCTCGAGAAGCCGACCCCCAATGCGGAACGAAAGCGATACCTCGTCCTCGGCTTCAATTCTGCCGGTGAACGTGAGTTGCGTTCCTGCTTTACTCTTTTCAACGGTTACGGTTCGAACCGGACGGGTAGCTGGAGCCGCTGTTTCTGTCTCTCGTTGACAGGCTGTAAGCAGCGTCGGAGCGATCAGAAAAATCAGACCGGCCTGCCGCAGGCGACGAGTTCTCATCAAATGGGAAGCACATGCGGCCATGGCTTACACCCTTTTTTGCCTGACCTGGCTCTTCTTGCCATTCGTTGATCGTCATCGACGGGAGTCCGTTGATTTAGATCAAGAGAGATATTGGGACTGGCCTTGGTGTAAAACCCTGTGGGCTGGACTAGGCCATAATGGCCAAGATCGCGGACGTGAATTTCCGCGGGTGAACAATTGCGTTCGTTTCCGGCGTGCCGAGATGATCGACGATAAGTACTCCCGCGGAGAGCCAGGCGAGTTTGGCCGGTGCGTGACGACGAGCGTCACGCTGGGGACGACAACCCGCTATAGCCGATCGTGCCACGATAGCGACGATCTCGCGGGGCAGGGCGGCATTTTGTAGCGTTTCTTCCAACGCGCGTTGAAATCGTTGAACAATCAAGCGGATTTTGGTTCCGCGGTACGGCTTCTTTCTCCGCGTCCGAGCGCTCGGATAACAGGCGGTACAACGCAGTACTATGAACGCGCGACGAATGCCCATTTTCGGCCGGATAAGCCCTGGGGGTGCGACCGGCAAGTTATTGAATTGTTCTTAACCCGTGGCTGTCTGTTAATCAGCGGGTCCCAGGTTCGAGCCCTGGTGCGCCCACCATTGCGAAATCAAGCGCTTGCAACGTCTTGATCTGAAAGTCGACCGGGAACCGAGCTTTGATTTCGGTGCGCTTTCCTTTGTTTCTGTATCTTCACGCCATGAGGTACAGCGCGCAGATCAATTGCTACAGGTCAATCCGATGCTTGTCGTAGAATAGGATATCAGCGCGAGCAAAGCGGACGATCTGGAGTCTGAAATCGGCTTTGGGTGAAGAGCATTTCGCGAGCCGGACGATGCCTTGCGTCGCCCGGACTGCACCGCGTCCGGACGCGAGTCTTATCCAAACTTTGCAAGTAGCGCTGGAAACAGCCTGTCGGGCTTGAACGGGGTCTCGGTGAAGCGGATGCCGGTGGCGTCGGCAAGCGCGTTCCCCATGGCCGCGGCAACCGGGTTATAGGGGCTCTCGCTCATCGATTTTGCACCCATCGGCCCCAGTGAATCCGAAGTTTCGGCGAACAGCACCTCGGTGCGCGGCACGTCGGCAAAGCACGGCAGATGATAGTCGCGAAATCTTGCGTTCACCACGCGGCCATCGTCGTCGATCACCATCTCCTCATAGAGCGCCGCGCCGAGCGATTGCGCAACACCGCCTTCGATCTGGCCGCGGCACTGCATGGGGTTGGCAAGGCGGCCGGCATCGGCGGCCTGTACGCTCTTGAGGATCCTGATCTCGCCGGTGCTCTTGTTCACGGCCACGCGGAAACCCTGGACGTTGAAGGCGACGGATCGCGGCGTGCCTTGCGAGTTGCCGCTGGCCGCGAGTGTCCTTCCCCTGGCGGTTGCCGCGATGGCGAGTTCGTCAAATGACAGGCGCTTGCCGCCGGCAAGCACGCCTTCATTCTCCAGAATGCATGAGGTGGCATCGACGCTTGCCACTTCGGCCGCAAATGCCCTGAGCAACGCCGCAAGCGTTTCCGCCGCCGCCTGCGTCGCCCGGCCGGCCACAAATATCCCCGCGCTGCCATAGGCCCCGGTGTCGTGGCCGCCGTGGGCGGTGTCGGATTGTCTGAGGCAGATGCGGTCGACGGTGGTCGCAAGCGCTGACGCGGCGACCTGACGGTGCACGGTGCTGGTGCCGTTGCCGAACTCGGCGGTGCCGACGGTGAGGTCAAAGCCGCCGTCATCGCGCAACGCGATGGAGCAGTCGGCGAGGTGTCCGGCCGGCGGCACCGTATCGATCATGGTCAGCGCGATGCCTTCGCCGACTAGCCAGTCCGCAGCAAGGGCCGGCTTTGCGGTGTCGGCCAACAACGCGCGCTCGACCAGGTCGAGGCACTGGTCGAGCCCGTAGGAGCCGTAGATCACGTCACGGTAGCCGGAGTCCGGCGGTGACAGCATGGGATCGCCGGGCCTGACGATATTGCGCCGGCGCATCTCGAACGGGCTGATGCCGAGCTGCTTGGCCAGCTCGTCGATGGCGGCTTCCACCGCGATCAGGGACTGGGGCAGGCCGTAGCCGCGGAAGGCGCCCGCCGGCACCGTGTTGGTATAGGCGGCGATCCCGTCGACCTTCTTGTTCGGGCAATTGTAGACGCCGAGAGATTCGGCGAGGGCGTGGAACAGCACCGGGCCGGCATGGTTGCCATAGGCGCCGGTGTTGGAGAGCACGTCGAGCTGCAGCGCGGTGAGCTTGCCGTCTTTGTCAGCGCCCGCCTTGACAGTGACGCGCATCGGATGCCGTGTCGAGGTCGCGATGAATTGTTCTTCGCGCGTCAGCTCGAACTTGACGGGGCGGCCGGTCTTTAATGCGGCGAGCGCCAGAATATCCTCGACGAACATTTCCTGCTTGCCGCCAAACCCGCCGCCGACACGCTCGCAGAACACGCGCACCTTGTCGGACGGGAGATCGAACAGATCAGCCAGCGTGCGGCGGGTCAGGAACGGCACCTGCGTCGAGGAGCGCACATTCAGCACGCCATCGGGGTCGACCCAGGCGAGGCCGCCATGCGTCTCCAGCGCGGCATGCTGGACCCGCTGGGTGGTGAAGCTGCCTTCGTAGGTCACGGCGGATGCCGCAAGTGCGGACGCGACGTCGCCATATTCGCCATGGATTTCCGCGACGATGTTGCGCTGGCCATTGGCCACGCGATGTTCAGGCGTCTTGTCGCCGTGGATCACCGGCGCGCCCTCGGCAATTGCCTTCACAGGATCGGTCGCAGCGGGCAAAATCTCGTATTCTACCTTGATGCGACGGCACCCTTCTTCCGCAATGGCTTCGCTCTCGGCGATGACGGCCGCGACCTTCTGCCCGATGAAGCGGACGATATTGTCGAGCACGCGGGTGTCGTTCGGATCCATCCAGTCGTGCTCGTGGCGCGCGGTCGAGAACAGCTGGTCCGGCGCATCCTCATGGGTCAGCACCGCATGCACGCCGGCAATTTTCAGCGCGGCACGCGTGTCGATCGAGATGATCCGTGCGTGCGGATGCGGCGAGCGCAGCATCTTGACGTGCAGCAGGCCTTCGATTGTCGTGTCGAACGTGTAGCGCGCCGTGCCGCGCACCACTTGAGGCCCGGCTGGAGCGGGTAAGCTCTTGCCAAAGGCCGAGCCGGCAGCAGCCTCCTCGATATTGCTGTTTCCGTCGAGCGCGTCCTCGATCGAGCGATAGCCGGTGCAGCGGCAGATGTTTCCCTTCAAGGCAACGCCAAGTTCCTGGCGCTGCGCCTGATTCAGCGACGCGCAGGTCAGGATCATGCCCGCGGTACAGAATCCGCACTGAAACCCCTGCGCGTCGAGAAAGGCCTGCTGCAGCGGATGGAGACCGCCAACGGGCGCAAATCCCTCGATGGTGGTGACGCTGTGGCCCTCCGCGCGGAAGGCGGGGATCAGGCAGCTATGCACGGGCTCGCCATCGAGCAGCACCGTGCAGGCGCCGCAGTCGCCGGCATCGCAACCCTTCTTGACGCCGAAATGGCCGAGCTCGCGCAGGAAGGTGCGCAGGCATTGCCCGGCGCGCGGTTGTTCTGAAAACGCTTTTCCGTTGATCTGGAACGCCATCTCTAGGCCGCGCTCTGCAATTCGCCGCGGATTTCCTCCGCCAGCCGCAGCGTCATGTGCTTGCGCCATATCGGGCTGCCATGCACGTCGGTATGATAAAGCTCGTCGGGGACGCGATGCAGGATCGTGGCACGAAGCTCGGCCGCTTGCGGGATACTGGTGAAGGGCAATTGCATCGGTCGCGCTGTCGAAGCCGTCACCGTCAATGCAAATGTACCGTCCGCGGCGACGCTGCCGATCAGGAGCGCCGCGGACCGCCCGACCGGTGTCAGCGAGATCTGCCGGAACGCCGAACGCCGCCTCAGCGCGGCAAGCGGAATATCGATCTGCCGCAAGAGATCGCCATTCGAGAGCACATTTTGCTGGCTGCCGGTGACGAAATCGGCGACGGAAATTCTCCGCTCGCTGCCATCGGCCTGCCAAATGGTGGCGACGCCATCGAGCGCCGACGTCAAGGAGATCATCGGACCGGCCGGCAGCGACATGCAGATGTTGCCGCCAACGGTCGCAGTCTTCCAGATCTTGAAGGATGCAAGGAACGCGCGGCAGCACTGGCCGATAAGAGGCGCTGCAATCCAGTCTGGCGGGCAGGAAAGTGCGTCGAGTTGAGCGACGGTGCAGGTCGCCGCGATCGAAAGCCCGGTTTCGCTGACAGTCAGCGCCGGCCATTTCAGGTCGGTGAGATCGATCAGCCGCTTCAAATGGTCCTGTGGTTCCGAGAACAGCCAAGTCCCGCCCGCGAGCCAAGCATCGCCTGCCGTCCAAACCGGCAGATCGGTCCGGCTCGCAGGGTGAACAACCTCGCCGATGGTGTTCAAGTCCATGGATGCGCTACGCTTTCAACAGGCCCCATCTCGCACTATGAAGTCTTGCAAGACAAGCGCCAATTGTCAGCGGTTCCGGCAATTGCAGGGCAGGCGGACGAGGAGACAGCAGGATATGGACCCAACGCAAGCGATCTGGATCAGGGATCCCCTTGCCATTCTTGCCGATGGCGCCGAGCGCGGCGTCGTGGTCAAGGGCGGCAAGATCGTCGAACTGGTGGGAAAAGGCATGCAGCCTGCCACGGCTGACGTGATCGCCTTCGATGCCGGCGCGCATGTTGTGCTGCCGGGGCTGATCAATACGCATCACCATTTCTACCAGACGCTGACGCGGGCGCTGCCGGCAGCGCTGGACCGCGAGTTGTTTCCCTGGCTGCAGGCGCTCTATCCCGTGTGGGCGCGGCTGACGCCGGAGGCGCTTGATCTCGGCGTCACCGTGGCGATGTCGGAACTCCTGCTGTCCGGCTGCACGATGACAACCGACCATCACTATGTGTTTCCAACCGGCCTTGAAGAGGCCGTCGATATTGAGGTTGCTGCCGCAAGCCGGCTTGGCCTTCGGGTGCTGTTGACGCGCGGTTCGATGAACCGCTCGCAGAAGGACGGCGGGCTACCGCCAGACAGCGTGGTGCAGGATGAGGACACGATCCTTGCCGACAGCGAGCGCGTGGTTGCAAAGCACCATCAGCGCGGCGAGGAGGCCATGGTTCAGATCGCGCTCGCGCCATGTTCGCCGTTTTCGGTGACGACCTCGCTGATGCGCGCAACCGCTGAGCTTGCGGAAAAGCTTGACGTTCGCTTGCACACCCATCTCGCCGAGACCGAGGACGAGAACCGTTTTTGCGAACAGATGCATCATTGCCGGCCGCTCGATTATCTCGAGGATTGCGGCTGGCTCAATGCGCGGACCTGGCTTGCGCACGGCATCTTCTTCAACGCGGACGAAATGAAGCGCCTCGGCAAGGCAAGGACGGCGATCAGCCATTGCGCCTGCAGCAACCAGATTCTTGGCTCCGGCTGCTGCCCCGTTTGCGAAATGGAAGACGCGGGCGTGAAAATCGGGCTTGGCGTCGATGGTTCGGCCTCCAACGACCAATCCAACCTGATGCAGGAAGTACGCGCGGCGTTCCTGCTGCAGCGGGCGCGCTATGGCGTCGCCCGCGTCAGCCACAAGGATGCGCTGCGCTGGGCGACGAAAGGCTCGGCTGCCTGCGTCGGCCGGCCGGAACTCGGTGAAATCGCGGCCGGGAAGGCTGCCGATCTGGCGCTGTTCAAGCTCGACGAATTGCGCTTTTCCGGCCATGGCGATCCCCTGGCCGCGCTGGTGCTATGCGGCGCGCATCGCGCCGATCGGGTCATGATCGCCGGAAAATGGGCCGTCGTCGATGGGGCGATTCCCGGGCTCGACGTATCAGATCTGATCCGGCGCCACAGCGCCGCCACGCGCGCCATGCACGCGGGATAAGCCAACGAAAACGGCCCGGGCGTTTCCGCCCGGACCGCCTTCGTTCGATCCGGCTTACTTGCCCGGAATCTTGTCGTCGATGCCCTTTACGTAAAAGTTCATGCCGAGCACCTGGCCGTCGTCGAGATGGGTGCCGGCCTTGCATTCGACTTCCTTGCCGTCCTGGGCCGTGATCGGACATTTGAACGGCAACAGCTTGCCTTCCTTGATCGCCGCCTCGGCCTCTTCCGCCATCTTCTTCACGTCGTCGGGCATGTTGAGGTAGGGCGCCATCACGAGCATCTTCTCCTTGAGACCGGCCCATTGGTCTTCCGACTTCCAGGTGCCCTCGAGCTCCGCCTTGACGCGGGCGATGTAGTAGGGGCCCCAATTGTTCATGATCGAGGTGAGCTGCGCCTTTGGCCCGAACTTGATCATTTCGGAATCCTGGCCGAACGCCAGCTTGCCGCGCTCGGCGGCGACCTGCATCGCCGCGGGGCTGTCGGTGTGCTGCATGATGATGTCCGCGCCCTGGTCGATCAGCGCCTTGGCGGCGTCCGCTTCCTTGCCGGGGTCGAACCAGGTATTGACCCAGATGATCTTGACTTTGATGTTCGGATTGATGGTTTGCGCCGCCAGCATCGTGGCGTTGATGCCGGAAATGACCTCTGGGATCGGGAACGAGGCGATATAGCCGAGCACGCCGGTCTTGGACATCTTGCCGGCGATCAGGCCCTGAATGTGGCGGCCTTCATAAAACCTGCCGGAATAGGTCGAGACGTTCTTGTCGCGCTTGTAGCCGGTGGCGTGCTCGAAATGCACGTTGGGATATTTCCTGGCGACCTTCAGCGTCGGCTCCATGTAGCCGAACGAGGTCGTGAAGATCAGCTTGTTGCCGGCGCGGGCGAGTTGCTCGATCGAGCGCTCGGAGTCAGGGCCCTCGCTGACGTTCTCCAGATAGGTCGTCTCGACCTTGTCGCCGAACTCCTTCAGCATGGCGAGACGCCCGAGGTCGTGCTGGTAGGTCCAGCCGAGATCGCCGACCGGGCCGAGATAGATGAAACCAACCTTGAGCTTGTCGGCGGCGGATGCGCCAAAGCTCACGCTGGCTGCCACCACCGCTGCGGCCGCGGCAAGAAGGATCTTTCTCATTGCGCTCTCCTGACACTGACGGGCGACTGTCTCTCCCGCAGCGCGGCGCCCCGTCGCGCACGCCAAGGGTACATCACTTTCGGACTCATCGATCCGGCACGAACACCGTTCCCAATGCGGCCGGCGCGGTCGAGCCGCCGGTTCTCGCACGCGAGATCAGCACCAGCACGATCACGGTCGCCAGATAGGGCAGGGCCGTCATGAATTGAGAGGGAATGCCCAAGCCCGCGCCCTGTGCGTGCAGTTGCAGGATCGTCACCGCGCCGAACAGATACGCGCCGATCACGAGGCGTCCGGGCAGCCATGACGAGAACACGACCAGCGCCAGCGCGATCCAGCCGCGGCCGGCGGTCATGCCGGGAATGAAGAACGGCGTATACGCCAGCGGCAGATAGGCACCGGCGAGCCCGGCGCAGGCGCCGCCGAACATCACGGCGAACATGCGGATGCGCAGCACGGGATAGCCGAGCGCGTGGGCCGAGGCATGGTTGTCGCCGACCGCCCGCAGGATCAGCCCGCCGCGGGTCCTGTAGAGAAACCAGGAAGCGCCGATGATGAGCGCCAGCGACAGGTAGACGAACGCATCCTGTCCAAACAGGATGCGACCGGCGAAGGGAATGTCGGTCAATCCGGGAATGTAGAGTTTTGGCGCCGTGGTGATTTTTTCGCCGACGAAGCGGGAGCCGATCAGGCCGGACACGCCAGTCCCCAGGATGGTCAGGGCAAGGCCGGCAGCAACCTGGTTGACCGCGAGGGCGAGCGTCATCAGTGCAAAGACCAGCGACAGCACTACGCCCGCCAGCATCCCGCAGATGGCGCCGACGATGACGGAGCCTGTCAGCCAGGCACCAGCGAAGCCACAGGCGGCGCCGACGATCATCATGCCCTCGACGCCGAGATTGAGGACGCCGGCACGCTCGGTCACCAGCTCCCCCGTCGCCGCCAGCAGCAGGGGCGTGGAGGCCGCCAGCACGGCGAGGATGATGGCCTCAAGCAACCCCACGGGACACCTTTGGCGAGGAGGAAACGAGCCGGAAGCGGTAGAGGATCAGGCTGTCGCAGGCGAGCACGTAGAACAGCAAAATGCCCTGAAAGACCTTTGTGACGTCCAGGGGGATTTTCATCGCGATCTGCGCCTGCTCGCCGCCGATAAAGGTGAGTGCGAGGAAAAGTCCTGCAATTAATATTCCAGCCGGGTTCAACCGGCCGAGGAAGGCGACGATGATGGCGGTGAAGCCGTAGCCGGGCGAGATGCCGGGCTGGAGGTGCCCGATCGGACCTGCGACCTCGATGATACCAGCCATCCCGGCCAGCGCGCCCGATATCGCAAATGTCAGAAGGATGAGCCGATTGGAATTGAAGCCGCCGAAACGCGCGGCGCGCGGGGCTGCGCCGACGACGCGGATTTCAAATCCCATGATGGTCTTTCCGAGCAACACTGCGCCGGCAACGACCACGAGCAGGGTGATGACGGCGCCGAGATGCAGCCGCCCGCCTTCGATCAGGATCGGCACGGTTGCGACCGGATCGAATTCCGCCGTGGTCGGGAAATTGAAGCCTTTTGGATCGCGCCAGGGACCGCGCACGAGATAGTCGAGTAAGAGGTCGGCGACGTAGACCAGCATCAGGCTGGTGAGGATTTCACTGGCGCCGAACCTGACCTTGCAGATCGCCGGGATCAGGGCATAGAGCGCGCCGCCGATCGCGCCGAGCAGCAGCATTGCCGGCAACACCCAGAGGCCGGCGTCGGTGCCGTGGGTTTTGACTGCGAGCCAGCTTCCGGCGACGGCGCCGATCAGGAACTGCCCTTCGGCACCGATATTCCACGCATTCGCCAGATAGCAGAACGACAGCCCGATCGCGATCATCACCAGGGGTGTTGCCTTCACGGCGATCTCCTGCAGCGAATAGCTGTCGGCGAGGGGATCAATGAAATAGACGCCCAGCGCGACAATCGGGTTCTTGCCGAGGATCGCAAACAGCACGCTCATGGTCGCGATGGTGAGGCCGATCGCGATCAGTGGCGAAACCAGCGCGATCGTGTTGGATCGCTCGGCGCGCTTTTCAAGCACTAACTGCATGAGGCGCTTCCTTCTCTTCCAATGCGCTGCCGCCCATCAACAGGCCCAGTTGCTCACGCGTCGCTTGCGCGGTCGGCAGCGGCGCCGACAATCGGCCATGGAACATGACCGCGATCCGGTCGGTGATTTCGGCCAGCTCGTCGAGGTCCTGGCTGGTTACCAACACAGCTGCACCCCTGGCGGCGAGATCGAGCAGGGCCTGGCGGATGACGGTCGCGGCTCCGGCATCGACACCCCAGGTCGGCTGGCTCACGACGAGCACCGCGGGGTTGCGGAGGATTTCGCGACCGACGATGAACTTTTGCAAATTGCCGCCGGACAGGCTGGCGGCTTCCGGATCGCGCTTGGCCTTGCGGACATCAAAGGCCTTGGTGGCGCGGTCGACGGTCGATAGCATCGCCGCGAGCTTGATGAAGCCCCGATGCACCATGCCGCTTGCGGCGTGGCCGGTCAGCAGCGCGTTTTCGGACAGTTTCATGCGCGGCGCGGTGCCGTGGCCGAGCCGTTCTTCAGGCACAAAGGCGGCGCCAAGCCTGCGGCGCTGGGTGATTGAAAGGTGGCCGGCGGCCGTGCCATCGATCACCACCGTGCCCGGATCCTGCGCCAGCCGCTCACCGGAAAGGGCGGCGAAAAGCTCGTCTTGTCCGTTGCCGGCCACGCCGGCGATGCCCAGGATTTCGCCGCCCTTGAGCTCCAGCGAAATATGCTTGAGATGGACTCCGTGGGGATCGTCGGGCTCAAGGCTGAGGTCGTTGACGACAAGCCGCGGCACGGTGGTCTGGCGTCCGGCAGCGGCCTTCACCTCCCTGATCTCGGTGCCAACCATCATTCGCGCCAGCGAGGCGGCGGTCTCCGCTCTCGGATTGCAGGCCGAGACTTTCTTGCCGCCACGCAGGATCGTGGCGATGTCGCAGAGCCTCTTCACCTCCTCCAGCTTGTGGCTGATGTAGAGGATCGCGCGGCCCTCGGCCTTCAGCCGTTCGAGCACGATGAAGAGTTGATCGGCTTCCTGCGGCGTCAGCACGGCTGTCGGCTCGTCGAGGATCAGGAACTTCGGATCCTGCATGAGCGCGCGCACGATCTCGATGCGCTGCCGCTCGCCGACCGACAGCTGCCAGACGTCGCGGCGCGGGTCGAGCGGAAGCCCGTAAACATTGGACACTTCTTCAAGTCGCGCCGAGATGTCCTTGAACGATTGCTGGCCGTCGAGGCCCAGCGCCACGTTCTCCGCGACGGTGAGATTGTCGAACAGCGAGAAATGCTGGAAGACCATGCCGATGCCGCGCGCGCGGGCGTCCGACGGTCCGGACAGCACCATCTTCTCGCCCTGCCAGCGCATCTCGCCTTCGCTCGGCTGAATCAAACCGTAGATCGCCTTGACCAGCGTCGACTTGCCGGCGCCATTCTCGCCGAGCAGGGCGTGGATCTGGCGTGGCCAGATCTCGATGTCGATGCAATCGTTGGCGAGGAAAGCGCCGTAGCGTTTGGTCAAGCCAACCGTCTGAAGCAGCGGCGCGGCGCCGGACTTCGGGCCGAAGAGCATGGAATCTGACATGCGCGGTCACGCGTCTTGAGGAAATAATGCATCAATATTGTGGGCTAGTTTGAACGTCCGCGTAAGTGGGGAAATATCACCCCGCGGACCAATCTCTCCCTGGGCGATGAAGCGGGATCGACTATTTCTTCCAGATGCCTTCGTGCGGCGCGGCAGCCTCATCCTCAAACAGTGGGCCAACGATCTCGACCGGACGCTGGCCACTGGCAAACACCTCGCGGCAGGGCAGGTCGAGCGTCGGGTTCTCGGGATGGTCGCCGGTCAACGCACGTAGCCGGTGTTCGCTCAGGCCATAAACCAGCCGGCCGATACCCGCCCAGTAGATCGCGCCGGCGCACATCGCGCAGGGCTCGGCCGAGGAATAGATCGTGGCTCCGCGCAAGGTCTGTGCATCGATCGTGGTGCAGGCCATTGTCGCAAGCAGGCGCTCGGCGTGGGCCGTGCCGTCATGCGAGGGCATATAGCCGTTCTCGGCTTCGAGCAGCACTTGTCCGTCGCCGCTCACCAGTACGGCGCCGAATGGATGGTTGCCATTGGCCACGGCGCGTCGGGCGACCTCGAATGATCGGCGCAGGAAATGCGCGTCGCGCGCTGCCGGATCGTCGCGGTCTGTCATCAATGTCCTGCCATGTGCCGGCCGACTTCGGTGAGATCGGCTTCGCTGGCGCGCGCCTCGTGAACGAACTGGCTGTGGAACATCACGACCAACCGGTCGGACATTTCCAGGAGTTCGTCAAGGTCTTCGCTGACGAGAAGCACCGCCGCACCGTGGTTGCGCGCCGCCATGATCTCGGCGTTGATCTGGGCCACCGCCGCAAAGTCTAATCCAAAACAGGGATTGGCGGCGATCAACACCTCGACATCGCCGCCGAGCGCCGCGCGCTGCACGTTGCCGCCCGAGATCGGCGTGTCCGGCGTGAGGGTCCTGATCGTGTAGAGGACGATCTTGCGTTCGGCGTCCTTGCGAAAGGTCGAGCGGACATGCTGGCGCGCCGGAGCCGATCTTCCCCGGCAATCAGATGTTGGCCCGGCATTGTCTCATCTTCTTGCTGGATAGATCGAATCAAGCGGCCTCATGGATGTTCGGGTCGGCAATCGCGCCGGCAACGCGGACCCGGACACGCAGGGCATTGCCGGGCAAATAGGCGATTGGCATATCCTCGACGTCGACCATCTTGAGGCTCGCCCGCTCGGCGCCGGCCTGAACGGCGCGGTCCTCGGCGATGCCGCGAGCAGCCGCGATGGCCTCCTCGCGTGACAATTCGCGAAACACCTGGTCAGCTTCTCCGCTGACTTGCGCGATTGCAGCACCCACCGCATTGGCGCAGTCGCCGTGGGGAACGCGCACAATCCTGGAGATTCCGGGCAGGCGGTCAGGGACCAGGAAGGCGCCGCCGCCGACGGCAAGCAGCGGCACGTCACCAGCTTCGGTCTTCATGCGGTCGACATCCTGCTCCAGCTTTCGCTTGGCATAGGACAATGCCCCCTCGACCAGCGCCTTCGGCAGCGCCGCGACGCGCGATCGGTCGCCGACGTCGAGGAGCCCGGCCGCTACCGCGATGTCGGTCGCGGTGAGACGCGTGCCGCCAAACACCAGGGCTTCCGATGTCAGTTTGTAGCCGACGCTGACCGGGCCGACGCGCACCGGCCCTTCCTCCACGTGGCTGCCACCGCCGAGCCCGATCGAGAGCAGGTCGGGCATCCGGAACAGGGTGCGCACCCCGCCGACCTCGACGACGGCGTTGGCTTCGCGCGGAAAGCCGTGGCGGAGCTGGCCGATATCGCTGGTGGTGCCGCCGACATCCACGACCATGGCGTCGTGGAGCCCCGACAGATGTGCTGCGCCGCGCATCGAATTGGTCGCGCCCGATGCGAAGCTCATGACCGGGAAGGCGGTGGCGATCTCCGCTTGCATCACCGTACCGTCGTTCTGGGTCAGGAATAGCGGTGCAGCGAGACCGCTGTCCGCGATCGCCTGGCGGAAGGCCGCGACCGTGGTCGCCGCAAGGTCGTTGAGCGCGGCGTTAAGCAGCGCAGCGTTTTCGCGCTCGAGCAGGCCGATGCGGCCGAGGTCGTGCGACAGCGTCACCGCTGCGTCCGGGCAGATTTCACCCAGAATTTCCCGCGCCGTCGTCTCGCAGCTCGGGTCGAGCGGCGAGAAGCTGGAGCAGATCGCCACCGAGCGCAGGCCTGCATCCCTGATCTTGCGCGCCGCGGCTTTCAGCCCGGCGATATCGAGCGGCATGAAGGGGCGGCCGTCGTAATCGTGGCCGCCTTCGAGCATGAATATTTCGCCGCTGACAAGGCTTGCGAGATCAGCCGGCCAATCGCAGAACGGCGGCAGCGATGCGCTTGCCGGCATGCCGATGCGGATCGCCGCGACCTTTTGCAGGTGGCGGCGCTGCACCACGGCATTGATGAAATGCGTGGTGCCGATAACGACCGCGTCGACGGGCACCGCGGCAACCGGGTTGGCGCGCAGGGCCCTTAGCGCGTCGAGAATGCCGGTCGTGACATCCGCCGTGGTCGGGCGCTTGACCGAATGCACGACCTTTTCGTCCACGATCAGAACGGCGTCCGTATTGGTGCCGCCGACATCGATACCGATGCGTTTCATGAAATCAGGCTCCTGCTTCGGCCGGCGAGAACAAGGATCGGAATTCGAGGTCATAGCCGAAGGCGCGAGGACCAACGAATTCAAGGCCGCGTGGACTGGTGAGCACGGGCGGCGCGGGCAGGGCCACGATCGTCACGCGCTGGCCGTAGCGCACGGTCTCGGTGCCGACGGCATGGCCGTTGGCACTGTCGAGCACGCATATCAGATCGGGCGACATCGCGATCGCCTCGTCATTGCGCCATGCGACCACCCATTCGTTCTGAAACGAGAGTTTTAGCTTGTCGCCGCGATCCTCGTCGCTGCCTTCGACTGTCGCCGATCCGCGCAGGAACCCTTCGGTCGTGCGGCGCGCGACATCGACGATCTTGCCGGTGAACAGCTTCTTGCCGCCTTCACTCGCAAGCAGTGCCGCGATCGGATCCTCGTGCCGGCGGTTCGCCTCCTGCACTGCACGTCCGATGCGGATGGCGGAGGTAGTAGTGAAGTGGATACCCCAGTCCTTGACCTCGCGGCCGGTGCGCGGGGCCTTGCTGGTCGATGCGATCGACCCCATCTCGACGCAGATCTTGCGGCTTACCCGCTCCATCCACTTCCAGCTCGGCACCTTGGTCACGACCGCCTCGATCCCGCGCGGATCGTACAGCGTGCAGGGATAGGGGCGCAGTCCGCCGATCGCCACCGACGTCATCTGGGCTTCGGGAAAGGCGCGGCCCATGCAATCGGCATCGACCACGGGAATGCCGAGGTGAGCCGCGGCCATCAGGGCCTGCATGCCGTTGCCGCCGCCGATCTCGACGGACATCACGGCGCGAAACTTGAAGCCATTGATCTCTTCCTGCATGCGCACCGCGCGCGCGATGTTGCGACTGTCGGCGAGCCGCTCCTGGCCGACCAGCGGCGCGCCCATGTTGGAGACGACCGCGACCCAGTCGTCGTCGGCAAGATCGAGCGGCGACATCAGTTGCACGCGATGCCCGTCGGCATAGAGCCGGCGCAGATTGAGCAGGCCGAGATAGGGGCTGCCGCCACCGCCGGTGCCGAGAATCCAGGCGCCGACCGCGAGGGCCTCGATCTCCTCGAGGCTGATGCTCTTCAAGGCGACTTCGCTCACGATACCAACTCCTCGACGACGCGCGCCGCCGCGGCGATGGCCAGGATCACCGGTCCCGCGTAATTGCGCCGTATCAGCGCCTTGTTGGCGCTGGTGTAGCTCATGCAGTCCATCACAACGAGGTCGGGCAGCTGCATCGCCATGGTCCGCGCCGCGGCGTCGACGACGTCGTCGCCGGACCCCGGTCGCAGTGTCACGCCGACGACCTCGACGCCGTCGCGCTGCCATTTCTTTCCGATCAGCGCCGTCTGTTCCGGCAGTGGCGAAAACACGCCGAGCCGTCCCTTTGGCAGAACGGCTTCCACCATGTGATGCAGCACCGCTGACGGCAGGATCGCCAAACCCTCTGCGGAAAGGTTCGGAAATTTTCCTGTGCAGGCAAGCATCGTGACCGCGACGCCCTGGTTGCGCAGGCGGGCGAGTTGCTGGCCGGCGCGCTTCTCGACCTCCTTCTTGCTGATGACGACGCCATCGCCGTCCGGCAGCAGCGTAAACAAGGTGTCGTATCCATCCATCGGCGGAATGGCATCGATCTCAGCGCGGCTCATGCCGTCCAGCGCGCCGCGCAGTTCGACCGCCATGCCGGGGGAGAGCACGGCTGCGATTTCGGCGGCAATCGAGGGGCGAGGGCTTTGCCCGATCACCACGACGCCCATCCGCTGGTGTTTCATTGGCTTGTTCATTCCCTGTTCAATCCCTCAGAACGACGAGATCGGACGGATCCCAATCGAGCGCAACCAGGTTTCCCGGCGCAAACAGGCTGCTCGTGCCGGCATTGGGCTGCTGTGCCAGAATGCGATGTCCGCTGGTCAGCGCGATGCGGTAGAGCACGGCGCCGCCGAGGAAGTTGGTGCTTTCGACCTGTCCGTGTGCACAAGCGGAAGGCGATTGCCCGGCCGCGGTGAGCCTGATTTTTTCCGGACGTAACGCCACCGAGAGCACACCCGTCGCCTCGGCAGAAACGGACGCAGGCAGCGTCAGGACCAGGCCGTTGCCGACGGCGAGGCCGGAGCCCGACGTGGTTGCCGCGCGTTCGCCGCGGAAGATGTTGGTGTCGCCGATGAAGTCGGCGACGAAGCGCGTCGTCGGACGGTCGTAGATTTCCACGGGCGTGCCGATCTGCTCGACCCGGCCGCCGTTCATCACCGCAATTCGGTCCGACATCGCCAACGCCTCTTCCTGGTCGTGCGTGACGAAAACCAGGGTGAGGCCGAGCGCCTTCTGCAACTGCTTCAGCTCGAATTGCATTTGCTGGCGCAGCTTCTTGTCAAGCGCGCCCAGCGGCTCGTCGCAGAGCAGAACCCGCGGCTCGATCACGATGGCGCGCGCCAGCGCTACACGCTGCTGCTGGCCTCCCGACAACTGGCCGGGCCGCCGATCTTCCATGCCGGTCAGTTCGACCATGGCGAGCGCAGCCTTTACCTTGGCGGCGATCGTCGCCTTGTCGATGCGGCGCATCCGCAAGCCGAAGGCGACGTTCTCCTGAACCGAGCGATGCGGAAACAGCGCGTAGTTCTGGAACACCATCCCCATGTCACGCTTGTGGGCGGGCAGGTGGGTAATGTCGGTGCCGTCGACGCGGATGGCGCCGGCGCTCGGTGCTTCGAAGCCGGCGATCATGCGCAGCGTCGTCGTCTTGCCGCAGCCGGACGGACCGAGCAGCGAGAAAAACTCGCCTTGCCGGATGTCCATGGCGACCGCGTCAACTGCGCGAACGCCGCCATCATAGATCTTGCTGACGCCGGCGATCTCGATCGAGGCGCTCATGCCCGGAAGATCCGGTTTACGCGCGAGTCGATGTCGTCCTTGTGCGCATTGTACCATTTCCAGTCGACCTGAACGAGCTTGGAGACCTTTTCAGGCGTGGTCAAAAGCTTGGCATCGTATTTGTCGTCCAGCTTCACCATCTTGTTGGCGGGCGAATACCACACCGTCTCGGCGAGCTTCTTCTGCACCGGAGCACTCAGCATGTAGTTCACATAGGCGTTGGCGAGTTCCTTCAACTTGCTGCCGGGCGTGATGGTCAGCACCTGCTCCAGCGACAGAACGCCCTCGCTCGGCGTGACGAAATCGATCGGCTGATTTTGTCCGTCGTAGCGATAGATGCCGGAATCGTGAATGACGCCGAGGCCGACTTCACCCGACAGGAACATCTTTTCCATCGCGCCCGTGAAATCGACGAGTTTGATCGGCTTGAGCTTTTCCAGTGCCGCGTAGGCGGCATCCAGGTCAGTCTGTCCCTTGCCGAACAGCGTGCCGCACATCATCAGGAAAGCCTGGCCGAGGCTGTTGACCGGGATGACGTAACCGCCGCGCACGCCGTTGTACTTCGCGTCCCATAGCTCCTTCCAGGAGCTGACGCCGGAATAGCCTTTGTCTGTGCGCATGCCGAGCCCGATCGCGCTGGTGAAGATCGAAACGCCGACGATCTTGTCGCTGAGCGCATAGGGATAGACGTCAGCAAGATGAGGCACGAGCTTCGCGTCGATCTTCGGTTCGACGAGGCCCATTTCGACCGCGGCCCATTGCTCGTTGGAATTGGTGTGGAGCACGTCGTAGATCGGCGCCGAGCGCGAACTCGCCTGCAGCTTCGGCAGGAACGGGAGTGCCGTATCGGTTTGGAGCTTACACTTGAACTCCTTTTCGAACGCCGGCCCGACCTCGGCTTTCATGATGTCGCCCCACTTGCCGCCCCAGCCGGTGATACGCAGGGTCGGCTCGTCCGCGCTCGCGACATAGGGAGCAGCGATCACGCCGACGCCGAGCGAGGCGCCGGCAGCGAGAAAGCGACGGCGGCTCAGGCGCGGCAGGGTTGGTCCCGAAGGTTTCGTCATGTCTGGATTCCTTCTCTATGGCCGTTACAGTTTGACGTAGGAGCGCAGGCCGACGGTGCGGTCGAGTCCGATCACGACCACAAAGGCGAGCAGGATCGAGACCGCCGATGCGGCGCCGATCGTCCCGTCCAGGTCGAATTTCAGGTAGTTGAAGAGCGTGATCGGCAGGGTCTCGCTGCCTGGGCTGACCAGGAACAACGAGACTGGAAACTGATCGAAGGAGACGATGAAGGCGAAGATCGCGCCTGCGAGCACGCCGGGTTTCACCAGCGGTAGCGTCACCTCGAAGAAGGTTCGCATCGGTCCGGCGCCGAGATTGCGCGCGGCCTCTTCGAGCCGCAGATCGAAATTATGCAGCACGGCGAGCGTCGTGCGCACGACGTAGGGGATCGTCACCAGGGTATGACCGGCGACGAGGCCCCAGAGCGGGCGCCCGACATCGAGCAGCACATAGGTTTGGAACAGCGCCAGGCCGGTAAGGATCGCGGGCAGCATCAGCGGCGAAAGCATCGTCGCCACGACGAGGCGTGCGCCGGGCAGATTGCCGCGCGCGATCGCCAGTGCAGCCGAAGCCCCGAACACGGTCGCGCAGACGGTCGTGATCGCGGCGACCTCGAGGCTGAACCCCAGCGCATGCATGAAATCTCGGGAGGCGAAGAATTTCTCGAACCAGCGCAGCGAGATGCCGACCGGGGGGAACTGAATGAATGGCGTCGGATTGAGCGCGAACACGAAGACGATCGCGATCGGCGCCAGCAGGAAAACGAGCACGGCTGTATTGACGGCAAGGTAAAGCATGCGGCCATAGCGCACTCTATGCCTCGCAGCCGGGACTACGTGTCTTCGCGCTGAAGTGTCACTGCGGCCCAAGCCGCTATCCAACTCGTTCGAAAGCTCGCGTGGGTGGCCTGACGGTGCGGATTGCATCATCGCGTCACCCTCACTGCAAGTCGCGCTGGCCGGAAACGCGACCGAGCACGTGGTTGTAGGCGACGACCAGCACGAAGGAGACCAGCAGCAAAACCATGCCGAGCGCAGCGGCGAAGCCGATGTTGAAGTTCGCCGAGATCTGCTGATAGATCAGGATCGGCAACGTCATGATCTGGAATCCGCCCAGCAGGATCGGCGTGACATAGGCGCTGATGGCGAGCGCAAAGACCAGCAGCGAGCCGGCGAGGATGCCGGGCAGGCTGAGCGGCAGGGTTACCTCGAGGAATGTGCGCAGCGGGCTGGCGCCGAGATTCTCCGCCGCCTGCTCCAGTCGCTCGTCGATACGTCCGATCACGCCCGTCAGCGTCAATACCATGAACGGGACGTAGATGTGGACGAGGCCGATGACGATGCCGGTCTCGTTGTACATCAGCTTCAGCGGCTGCGAGACGAGACCGAGGGACTGCAGCGTCTGGTTGATGACGCCCTTATCGGAGAGCAGGGCCATCCAGGCGAAGGTGCGCACGACGATGCCGGTGAGCATTGGCGCAAGTACCGCCATCAGCAACAGCGCGTGACCTGCGCGGCTCTTGATCCGGGCCATCCAGTGCGCGAGCGGATAGCCGATCGCCAGCGCCGCGAGCGTGGTCCAGAGCCCGATGCGGATCGTGGTCCAGATCACCTCGAAATAATAGGGATCGTCGGCGATGCGCGCGTAGTGCCGTGTTGTGAACGCAACGTTCGGAGCGACAACGGGATTGCCGGTCAGCAGGCTCATCACGGCCATCAATCCGATCGGCAGAAAGAAGAACAGGGCGAAGAGCAGTGCGCTTGGCAGGATGAAGAACGCCAGGCCGTTCATGCGAATGGCTGGGGCCAGGCTCATCGCGATGTTGTCCCGGTGCGAAGGGAGGCAGCATTGATGAGGGGATCGCCAGTCGTGCGGCGAAGTTTCGTGGCCATCGCAGCCAGTTCGCGGCGGATATTGGCGCGCTCGGTCGCGGTGGTCGCCTGCACGGAATAGGACACGGCAATGCCGATGAGCTCGCCGGTTTCGCCGCTGGCGAGCGCAAAGCCCTGCGACCCGACGCCTTCAATCGACTCGTCGGCAGCTTCCGAGACCCCGGTCCGCCGGATCTCCTTCAGCCGTGTCATCAACTGTGCAAAATTCTGCGGCGAGTTGCGCGGCAGTTTCGGATAAGGGGTCGGCACGCGCGCCCTGATCTCTTCGTCCGATAGTCGCGCAAGCATGGCCCGGCCGTTTGACGTCGCGAGCGCCGGCGTGCGCTGGCCCGGCGGATTGACCACGCGAAGCGGGTTCGAGCCGGGCACGATGCGCAGCACCACCTGCTCGAAACCGTCAAGCACCGCGATATAGCCGGTGTGCCCGGTGCGCGCGCAGACCTCGCGCAATTCGCGTTCGGCCGTCCCGATCAGATCGTCATGCGCCCGATGCAGCCGGCCGAGTTCAAAGGTCAACAGGCCAGGCCGATAGCGGCGGGTGTGCGGATCCTGTTCCAGCAGCCCGCAATCGCGCAGCGAGCGCAATAGCCGCGAGGTCGAACTCTTCGGCTTGCCGGTAAGCGCCATCACATCCGCAAAGGACAGATCCGGCCGCGCCGCCGAAAAGCAGCGCAGGATCTCGATGGCGTTGGTCAGTGCGCTCACAGGCGAAAATCCAATGGTTCCGAAATTTGGAACCTGATACCAAATTTTGGTACTCCTGTCAGAAAGCGTCAAGGTGAAAACCCGGGCAGCCGATGCCTGAATCGGCGGCGGACTTCGCGTGTGCGGTGCGGCCAGCCCGCGCGTCGCGTCATTGAGCGCGGTGGAGGAAGTTCGGGCGATTGATTGACGCGGAGGCCGAGGCCCGTTGATCGATCTCTGCCAGAGTGCGACCGATGCTCGCGAGCGCACGTTTGCAGTTTTGCTCGTCGGAAATAATCAGAGGCGATGACATGAGCGGCAAGTCTCGACCGGCGCGGATCAGCATGCCATCAGCGGTTGACGCAATTGGCGTTGCGCGCCCCAGCGCTCTCGTGCCAGCATGAGCCATGCTGAACTTCGGCACGCTGACGGATGGTAGAAATCGCGCCGCATGGGTGCCCCGCAAAATGGCTGGGCGCGTGGCCGTGTGCTCTATCACTGGCATGGAAATTGCTGCGTCGTTTGGCTCAGTTCGTTCAGCTAGCGGCGCGGAGATAAGGTAATGCTTGAGGGGGCCGAAGTGCGGCTTGCCGTCGATATCGGAGGCACTTTCACGGATATCGTGCTGGACGTGGGTCGGGATCGCAGGTCGCGCAAGGTGCTGACGACGCCGTCGCGACCGGAGCAGGCCGTGCTGGACGGGATGCGTCTCATCTTGGCGGACGCGCGCGCACATATCTGCGATATCGATGTCTTCATTCATGGGACGACACTTGCGACCAACGCCATCATCGAGCGCCGAGGCGCGAAGACGGCACTCGTCGCGACACAAGGTTTCCGCGACGTGCTCGATATCGGTACCGAGAGCCGCTACGATCAATACGATCTTGGGATCGACAAGCCGAAGGCGTTGGCGCCGCGCTCCCTGCGCTTCACCGTTCCCGAGCGCATCGATGCGCATGGCGCAGTGCGGTTGCCGCTGGATGAAGCCGCCGTGCGTGCACTCGCGCCGGTGCTGCGTGCGCAGAACGTGGAGAGCGTCGCTTTCGCCTTTCTCCACTCCTATGCAAATCCCGAGCATGAACGGCGCGCCGCTGCGATCCTGAAAGAGGAGCTGCCGGCCATATGGGTGACCCTGTCGTCGGCGGTGTGTCCTGAAATTCGCGAATACGAGCGGACTTCAACCGCCGTCGCCAATGCCTATGTGCAGCCTCTCATCGACGGCTATCTCACGCGGATGGCCGAAGCGCTGCAGGCCGAGCAGTTCCGCGGCGCCATATATCTCGTGACCTCCGGCGGCGGCGTGACGTCGATCGAGACGGCGCAGCGCTTTCCGGTGCGCCTCGTCGAGTCGGGTCCTGCAGGCGGCGCGATTTTCGCCGCCCAGATCGCGGCTCGTCTCGGCGAGACCAAGGTGCTGTCCTTCGACATGGGCGGCACCACGGCGAAGATCTGCCTGATCGAGAAATATCAGCCCGAGACGTCACGCGTGTTCGAGGTCGATCGTGCCGCGCGCTTCCTGAAGGGATCGGGCCTGCCGGTGCGAATTCCCGTGATCGAAATGGTCGAGATCGGCGCCGGCGGCGGCTCGATCGCGCGGGTCGACTCCCTGAAGCGCGTCACGGTCGGGCCCGAGAGTGCATCGTCCGAGCCTGGTCCTGCCTGCTATGGCCGCGGCGGCCAACGCCCCGCCGTGACCGATGCGGATGTCGCGCTTGGCAAGATCGATCCCGAGGCATTCGCAGGGGGAACGATCAAGCTCAGTCCCGAACTGTCGAAACTGGCCTTGTTGCGCGACATCGGCGAGCCGCTGGGAATGTCGGCGGAAACGTCGGCCTATGCCGTGCATGAGGTCGTGTGCGAGAACATGGCGAGCGCAGCCCGTGTGCATGCGGTCGAACGCGGCGCTGTCGTCGGTCAGCACACGCTGATCGCCTTCGGAGGCGCCGCGCCGCTGCATGCGGCTCGGGTTGCCGAGAAGATCGGCATCTCGCGCGTGATCGTGCCATCCAACGCGGGCGTCGGGTCGGCCGTCGGATTTCTTGCCGCACCGATCGCCTATGAGCTGGTGCGCAGCCGTCATGTCAGGCTCGATGATTTTGATGCGGGCGCGGTGTCGGACCTGCTGCAGGAGATGGCGACTGAGGCGCGCGCCCTGGTGGAGCCCGGCGCCGCCGGCGTACCGGTGCACGAGCGGCGCACCGCCTTCATGCGTTATGTCGGGCAGGGCCACGAGATCACGGTCGAGCTGCCGAACCGGCGGCTGACGGCAGCGGATCTCGCCGGCCTGCGCCAGGCTTTCGAGGCGGATTATGCGGCCTTGTTCGAGCGACCGATTCCGGGCGCCGCGATCGAGGTGCTGAGCTGGTCGGTGCTCGCGACCACCGAGCCGCGCAATCCGCCTGTTGTCGCCGAGGTGACACGCAAGCCGGCCGGGAAGGCCGCCGGAAGCCGGAAGTTTTTCGATGGCCGGGTGGGGCAGGTCGTCGAGATTCCGCTGTACCGTCGTGACCAGATGGCGCCGGGCGCGACCATCGTGGGACCCGCCGTGATCGTGGAAGATGAGACCTCGACCTTTGTCTCGATGAGCTTCGACGCCCATATCGACGGCGCCGGCAGTATCGTCATGGAACGGAAGGCGGCATGACCATGAGTGGGCCAAGCGGCGCGAGCCTGATCGATCTGCAGATCATGTGGCACCGGCTGATCGCGGTGGTCGAGGAGCAGGCGCAGGTGCTGCTGCGCACCGCCTTCAGCCCGATTGTACGCGAATGCGGCGATCTCTCGGCCGGTGTGTTCGACCTCAAGGGACGGATGCTGGCGCAGGCGGTGACCGGAACGCCGGGGCACGTCAATTCCATGGCCGAGTCCGTCAAGCATTTCATCGCCCATTTCCCGATCGAGACGATGAAGCCGGGAGATGCCTATATCACCAACGATCCCTGGATGGGGACCGGCCATCTCAACGACTTCGTCGTCACTACGCCTTGCTTCAAGGACGGCAAGCCGGTCGCGCTGTTTTCCTGCACCAGCCATTTGATGGACATCGGCGGCATCGGCTTCGGGCCTGATGCCACCGACGTCTTCATGGAGGGGCTCTACATCCCCATGCTGAAGCTGATCGACCAGGGTGTCGTCAATGAAACGCTGATGGCGATGATCCGTAGCAACACGCGGCTGCCGATCGATACCGAAGGCGACACCTATTCGCTGGCGGGTTGCAACGACGTCGGCTGCGAGCGCCTTGTCGAGATGATGCGCGAATTCGAGATCGACTCGCTCGATACGCTTGGTGATTTCATCTGCGACCGCTCGCGCGAGGCGGTGCTCGCCGAGATCGCCAAGTTGCCGAAGGGCGTTTGGCGCAACAGCATGGTTGTCGACGGCTATGATGCGCCGGTCACGCTCACGGCGGCGCTGACGATCTCGGAAGAGGGCATTCATGTCGACTTCGACGGCACCTCGGGTGCTTCGAAGTTCGGCATTAACGTGCCGCACTCCTACACCACCGCCTACACCGTGTTCGGCCTCGGCTGCGTGGTTGCCTCGGAGATCCCGAACAATGCGGGATCGCTCTCGCCGTTGACGGTATCGGCTCCCGCGGGCTCGATCCTCAACGCGCCGAAACCGGCGCCGGTAGCGTCGCGCCATGTGATCGGCCAGATGTTGCCCGACGTGGTGTTCGGATGCCTGCGCCAGATCATTCCCGAGCGGGTGCCGGCCGAAGGCACCTCCTGCCTGTGGAATCTCAATGTGCGGGGACAGACCCGCAGCGGTACCGGCGGCAATTACGGATTCTCGATGGCGGTGACCAGCAACGGTGGCACGGGTGCGCGCTTCGTCAAGGACGGGCTGTCTGCCACCGCGTATCCCAGCGGTGTGCGCGGCACGCCGGTCGAGATTGCGGAGACGCAGACACCTCTAATCTTCTGGCGCAAGGAGCTGCGGCCGGATTCCGGCGGTGCCGGCCGCACCCGCGGTGGCCTCGGCCAGATCATCGAAGTCGGCAGCGGCGTCGATGCGCCGTTCGACATCCTGGCGGCATTCGACCGCATCGACCATCCGCCCCGCGGCCGCGATGGCGGGCGTGACGGCGAAGCCGGCTATGTCGGACTGAAGTCGGGACGGAAACTGCGCGGCAAGGGCTTTCAGACCGTGCCACCCGACGATCGGCTTGTGGTGCTGACCCCCGGAGGGGCCGGGATCGGCGATCCCAGGGAGCGCGTGCCGGCAAGCGTGCGTGAGGACGTCGAAAGTGGCCTGGTGTCGGCCGACAATGCAGCTGCGGTTTATGGTTTCACGGGCTGACGCGTCCAGCGGAGGCATGCGTTTCGACTTCAACGAACGGAGTGGGCAGATGATTACGCGACGGGCTTTCACGACAGGAGCGGCAACGATGCTCGCCGTCGGCCACGTTTCGACGCGCGCCAGGGCGGCAACGGCGAACTGGGACATGTCGACGGTGTGGCCCGACGGCAATTTCCACACCCAGAACGCCATGGCGTTCGCCGAGGAGGTCAAGAAGCAGAGCGGCGGCACTGTCAACATCACGGTGAAGGCGGGCGGCCAGCTTGGCTTCAAGGGGCCCGAACATCTGCGGGCTGTGCGCGACGGTCTGGTGCCGCTCGCCGATGTACTCAATATCCAGCAGGTCGGCGACGAGCCGTTCATGGGCGTCGAAAGCATTCCGTTCCTCGCCGGCTCGATGGACGAGCTGAAGGTCCTGCAGAAATATGTGCGGCCCGAATACGAAAAGATCACCGCGCGCAATAACCAGAAGATCCTCTATATCGTGCCCTGGCCGACACAGTATCTCCACCTCAAGGTCAAGGTTTCGACCGTCGACGGCTTGAAGAACATCAAGATACGGGTTCCGGACAAGAACAATGTCGACATGCTGAACGTGGTCGGCATGGCGCCGGTGCTGATTCCCTGGGGCGAGACGATACCGGCGCTGGCGTCGGGCGCGGTCGCCGGCGTGTCGACATCGGCGGTATCGGGTGTCGACGGCAAGTTCTGGGAGTTTCTGAAATACGTCTATCCGACTAACCATGTCTGGTCGTCGCAGATGGTGACCGTCAATCTGGATTCCTGGAAGGCGCTGAGTGCGGATCAGCAGCAATTGGTCGCAGGCGTTGCCGCGAAGATGGAGCCGGATTTCTGGGCCAACGCGCTCAAGGCCGACGTCGACAGCCTCAATCGCCTCAAGGAAGGCGGCATGGAAGTGGTGCCGGTGCCTGACGCGATGATGAAGGAGATCCGCAGCAAGACCGAGCCGTTGCTCGAGGCGTTCCTCAAGCGGGTGCCGGCGGCCGACAAGCCGGTGCGGGCCTATCTCGCCGAGCTCAAGCGCTAAAGCCCGGCCATGGCGACCGTCCTGCCAGTTGCTCCGGAAAGTCTCAACGCGGCGGCGCCTGCGCCGGTGCGTATCCTGCTCGACATGATCGATCGTCTCGGCCGGCTCGACGGCTGGATCGGCGGCGGTTGCCTGCTGACGCTGACGCTCCTGATGCTCGCCGAGGTGGCTACGCGCTGTCTCTCGAATATCCTGCCGTTCTTTCCCCCGACGATCTCGATCGCCTGGGAGTATTCTTCCTATCTGATGGCGGCATCCTTCACCTTCGGCGCCGCCATGACGCTACGCGTCGGCGGTCATATCCGCGTCGTGCTGCTCCTGAAAAACGCCCCGGCGCCGCTGCAGCGGGCGCTCGAGATACTCTCGGCGCTCGCCGGCTTCGTCTTCATGGCGTTTCTCACTTGGGCAATGGTCAAGTTCGCCTGGGGATCGTTCGTGCGCGAGCAGGTATCGACGTCGAGCGAAACGCCCCTGTGGGTTCCGCAGGCCGCTGTCACCTTCGGCATGCTGCTGCTCACGCTGCAATTCCTGGCGCGTGCCATCCAGGCGACGCTTGGGTTGCCGCTGGAAGATCATCGCATGAAGGCTTCTCCCGTCGAATGATTGTGCAATGAGAGCCGCCATGATCGCCGTCGGATACCACATCCCATGACCATCGAAGTCGTCAGCCTGTTCGTGATCCTGTTCGCATTGCTGGCGGGCGGCCTGTGGATCGGGTTGACGCTCGCGCTCACCGCGACCCTGCTGCTGGCGATGTTCCGGTCGATCCCGCTCGACAAGCTGCTGCCGCAATACGCCTGGAACATCCTGACGACGCAGGAGCTGCTGGCGTTGCCGCTCTTCATCCTGATGGGCGAATTGTTGTTCCGCACCCGCCTGTCGCGCTCGCTGTTCCAGGGGCTGGCGCCATGGGCAGGGCTGTTGCCGGGACGCCTGCTGCATGTGAACGTGATCGGCTGCACGATCTTCGCGGCAATCTCGGGCTCGTCCGCAGCGACGACGCAGGTAATCGGCCGCATGTCGCTGAACGAACTGCTGCGCCGGGGTTATTCCCGGGATATTGCGATCGGTTCGCTCGCAGGAGCGGGTACGCTCGGCTTTCTGATTCCGCCATCGAACATCATGATCATCTATGGTGTGCTCGGCGACGTCTCGATCCTGAAATTGTTCACCGCGGGTGTGTTGCCCGGCCTCCTGCTGGCCGGCACCTTCATGGCCTGGGTGATGCTGCACACCACGCTGAACGGCACGCTGGTGCCGGAGACGGAAGCGAAGCTGTCGCAGATCCCGTGGGGCGAACGCTTCGCCGCCTTGAAGGATCTGGCGCCCGCCCTGTTCCTGATCGCCTGCGTGCTCGGCTCGATGTATGGCGGCCTTGCGACGCCGTCGGAGGCGGCGGCCGTCGGCGTGCTCGGCGCGGCGCTGGTCGCGTGGGGGCAGGGGTCGATGTCACAACAGGTCATGCGCGACGTGCTCATCGGCTCGGTGATTACCTGCTCGATGATCGCGCTGATCGTGCTCGGCGCCTCGATCCTTGGCAACGCGGCAGCGTTTCTCGGTATTCCGCAAGCCGTGGCCGCGTTTGTGAAGGGGCTCGGCCTGTCACCGTTCATGCTGATGTCGTGCTGGTCGTGTTTTATCTCATTCTCGGCGGCTTCCTCGACGGCTTCTCGATGATCGTGATGACGCTGCCGATCGTGCTACCCATCGTGAAGGCTGCCGGATTCGACGAGATCTGGTTCGGAATTTTCCTGGTGCTCGCGGTAGAGATGGCACAGATCACACCGCCTGTGGGGTTCAACCTGTTTGTCATCCAGGGCTTGACGGAAGACGGGCTCGGCTATATCGCGCGCGTCACGTTGCCCTACCTGCTCATCATGGTCGGCTTCGTGCTGCTGTTGACGCTGTGGCCCGGCATTGTCACGATCTTGCCGAGGGTGCTCTACGGATAATGGCCTCACGGCCGGAAACGCTCGTCATCAGCCGCGCTGCAAGGGCGTGATAGCCACAAAAGAGAGCCTAGATCTGTTCCTCCTCGACTCGGTGGAATCCGTTTGATGGTTCATCATGGGGCGCCGCTCGCTCGGCAACAGTGATTTTCGCCGAAAGGCAAGCTCCAAAGTCGCGAGAGCTTCCTGCCGGGCCGGCGCAAGCCGATCTGGTGAAGCGCCTAATGGTGGATCGGAGCGAGAGTCCAAAGTTATTAATCGTTTAGAGGACGGCGTGTGTACGATGTGTGCACCGGGAGATCAAAGAAAATCTCAATACAGCTAGCATGCGCAGGCGCCAGCCGAGCGTGTGTCGCTTGCCGTTGAGCATGAGGTGCGTTGAAATTCGCAGGCTGTAGACGCGAGTGACTTGCACGCGGGTCTATTCGCGGAATGAGCAGTTCAGTTGTCTGCGCATTAATCGGCAGGTACAACAGCGTGTAATCGGTACAGTTGGCTCCAACCAGATCAGACGAACCGTCGACACAAGGTCGCCTCCGGCAACAACGAGATCCATCATTTCGGGCAAGGTTGTCCGGCGGCTCCCCACAGGGCCATATCCTTGACGTGATCCTCGAAGCTGCCCGGTGGCGTCGTGCGTCCTGCTCCGGGCTCCCACGCCCGGGGAATGAAGCCGTTGAGCGATGCATCGTGCCGCAAATGCGCGAGCAGTGCGATGGCGTCGCGGCCGCCATTGCGTTTGGGGTCCTTCAGTTGCGCGCAAATCTCGGCGCCACTCTTGCCGAACCAGATGAATTCGACCGGGGCAAGCTGCCAGTCGATGCCGGCGCGCAACGGCGCCGGTGCGGGTTCGTTGGGCTGGGTTGAGGTCATGTGACAGGTAGAGCAGCGGATCGTCTCAGCCCCGATGCGGCTCTTTCCGCCATGGATATTCATGCCATGTACTCGGGGCTTGCTTTCGCCCGCCGGTGTCCACATCGGAATGGCCCTGGCATCGACATGACAGTTGGCACAACGAGGATGTGTCACCACCGCCTCAATCCTCTTCCAGGCCTCCAGCCCCTTGGCGCGGCTGACACTGCCGGGCGGCAGCGCATCCTTCGCCTGGTCCTTGGCCACGACCATCCCGGTCAGGGCCGCAATCGATGAAGTAGCGAATGCGAGCGCGATCAGAGATTTCTTCATGGCTCGCCCTCACACGAAATCGATGAACTTGTTGAACGGCATTTCGCGGATGCGCTTTCCGGTGGCCGCGAATATCGCATTGGCGAGCGCAGGTGCGGCAGGAGGAACGGGTGGTTCGCCGACACCTCTCACTTTCGGGTCGTTCTCAAGTCCGCGAACTTCGATCTCGGGACATTGGTAGAGCCGCATGGCCTCATGGTGGTTGTAGTTGGTCTGCTGCACCGCGCCCTTTGCGTAGGTGAGTTCGCAGTTGATAGCGTGGCCGAGCCCCCAGATGACCCCTCCCTGTACCTGGCTCTGGAAGTTGACGGGGTCGACGACCTTGCCGACATCAACCGCGACCCAGACCTTGTCGATCCGGATGCCTCTCTCCGTCATCGTCACTTCGACGACTTCGGCCGTCGGTGTCCCGAAGGACTCGACGAATGCCACGCCGCGTCCCTTACCCTTGCCAAGCGGTCCCTTCCAGTCGGACATCTCTGCGACTGTTTCCAACACCTTGCGGTAGGTTGGAACGGCGCACATCTCGATGCGCGCCTTCAACGGATCGAGGTTCGCCGCGTGGATGAGTTCGTCGATGAAGCTTTCGGTAAAGAAACCGGCCGTCGAGGCTCCGACCGAGCGCCACGTGGTACACGGGGATAGTCCCTGCGCTTCATAGCTGGTGGCCCGAAAATTCGGGATGTCGTAGCAGACATTCCAGAGGCAGGCGGCAAGCTGGCCGTCCGGATCGTTCGTGGGCGCGCCCATGCGCTCGAGCAGCCCCTTGAATGGCGCCGTCGAAGCCAGTTGCAGGTCGGCCGCGACGATCTTGCCTTTCTTGACGCTCCCCCTGTACCGGGCGAGCGCAATCTGTCGCGGAATATCCTGGACGAAATCTTCCTCGCGCGAAAAGACGAGCTTTATCGGCGTTCCGCGCATCTGATCGGCGATCTCGGCGAGGACACGGACGTTCTCGAATTCGAGACGGTGCCCAAAACTTCCGCCGGCCCATTGATTGTGAAAGGTCACCTGCTCCGGCTTGAGGCCGATTGCTGCGGCCGCGATGGACTGCACGGCCTGGGGACTCTGGTGACTGACCCAGATTTCCATTCCGGCGTCGGACACGATGCCAATTCCGTTCAGCGGCTCAAGGGGCTGATGTGCCACGTAGGGGGCGCGATACTCCGCCTTGATTTGTGTGCCACCGTTCAAGCCGGCGTCGATGTCTCCGGTCTTCTTCCACTCCTTGCCCAGAAATTTGGGCTTGAACGACGTTTCCAGGATTTTCCAATGGTCGGCTTGCTCGGCGGGATAGGTCGAGGGCGCCCACTTGCAGTCGATCGCTTCAGCCGCCTTCATGGCATACCAACTGTTTGTCGCAACGACGGCGACGCCATTTTTGATTTCGACGATATTTTTGACGCCCGGCATCGAGTGGGCCTTGCTCGCGTCGTAGGATTTCATTGGCTGACCCTTGTTGGGGTTCAGCTTGACGGCGGCGAACAACATGCCTTCCATTTTCAGATCGATGCCGAACTTTAGTTCTCCCATGGCCTTCGGTCGAATATCGAGGCGTTCCATCGGCTTGCCGAGCAGTCGCCATTTCGAGGGATCGCGCGGCTTCGCGTCGAGCACCGGAGGAATCGTCGCCGCTTCCGCCGCCAGTTCGACGTAGGGAATTTTGGTTCCGTCGGGCAGGATCGCCTGGCCGGATTGGGTACGGATATCGGCGACGGCGACGCCGGAACGTTTGGCTGCCGCAGCCTTCAGCGTCTCGCGCGCGACCGCGCCGGCAACGCGCAACTTTTCATAGCTGTCCGGGATCGTGCTCGAGCCGCCCGTCATCTGCAGGCCGGACTTTCTGAGCGCCTCCAGCATGGCGGCACGCGCTTCTTCGGCGGCGGCACTTTGGTCCGCTGCCACAAACGGCGCGAGTTCGTCCGCGAAGCCGGTGTTGAAGTAGGCGGGATGCGGCGCTGCGAATCGGATCTCGAACTGGCCGGGATCGAGGTCCATCTCTTCGGCAATCATGATCGGCTGTACCGAACCTACGCCCTGACCGATGTCGGCGTGCTGTGCAATGAGGGTGATTTTTTCCGGGCTTATCTCGACCCAGGGATTGAAGCTCACGGAGTTGGGCCCGAGGCGGGCCGCCAATGGATTGCCGTTGGCCGTCAGGTCGACGTGTTCGGCACACGCGTAGGAGCCGAAAGCGATGCCACCGGCGATGGCGGCCGATCCGACGATGAAGGCGCGACGGGAAAGATTCTGCACATGTCGCATATCACTTCCCCGCCATCTTCGTGGCAGCCGCATGGATCGCGGCGCGAATGCGCGGATAGGTGCCGCAACGGCAGAGATTGCCGGACATCACCTGATTGATCTCTTCGTCCGTCGGCTTCGGGATCAGCTCAAGGAGCGAAATGGCCTGCATGATCTGGCCGGTCTGGCAATAGCCGCACTGCGGCACCTGGTGTTCGATCCACGCCTGCACAACCGGGTGCTGGTCTTTATTGCCCAGCCCTTCGATCGTAACGACCGACTTGCCGGCCACCTCGCCGATATGCGACTGACAGGAACGAACAGCCTTTCCGCCAACATGAACGGTGCAGGCGCCGCATTGCGCTACTCCGCAGCCGTATTTGGGACTGGTGATACCGAGTTCGTCCCGCAGCACCCAAAGCAAAGGCATCTCGGGAACGACGTCAACCCGGCGCTTGATGCCATTGACCGTGAGCTCGATCATATCGATATCCCTTCGCGGATGATTGTTGTCATCATCGGAGCGGCGTGCTCCGTCGTTCAAGCCAGGCTTCTAGCGCTGATGCGGGCCGAGATATCGGGCACGCTGCCGCGACGATACTGGCTGACCAGCGCCAAGCGGTATTCGCGAATCCTGCGGGATCATGTGCAATCCCTGCTGAATTAAGGGCGCAATAGACCGCTGACATCGACCCGGCCGCAGCACAGCTCGCGGTATTGCCCCGGAGTGAGACTCGTGGCCTTTCGGAACACGCGGGTGAAATTGGCTTGAGAGCCGAAACCGAATTCCAGCGCAATTTCGACCAGGGACAGGTTGTCGCGCGCCAGTTCTTGCCGCGCAGCCTGGACGCGGCGATCGATCACATAGCGGTGTGGTGACAAGCCTGTGGCTTCGCGGAACAGCCGCGAAAAATGATAGGGGCTGATGCACGCCTGGGCCGCCAGCTCCTCGAGCCTGATCTCGACGCCAAGAGAAGCCTCGATATAGTCCAGCACGCGCTGAAGCCTTCGCGGATCGAGCGACGGCGACCTTGCGGGCGGGCGCCAGCGGTCAATCGTATAGTGCCCCAGAAGATGGGCTGCGAGCGCGACCTGGATCCCCTCCACGAACAGCGCATCGGTCGGCTGGCGAGGACGATGGACCAGGTCACGAAGCGGCGAGCAGATGTGGAAGAGGACCTGGTCCGCCAAGCCGTCGGCACGGGCGATCTGCACCTTGTCCGGATCAACATCAAAGTCGGCGAGGGCGCTTTGGTCCAACAGTGTCGGAGACAGGTAGAGATGGAGACACTCCATCTTGTCCGACAGTTCGAGATGGGTAACGTGCGTTCCCACGGGTACGAGATAGCTCATGCCCGGCCTGGCAAGGCTCGTCTGAACTTCGCCGTTGCCGGCCCGGTAGACGATCCCGCCGCCCGCCAGCAACAGAATGACTTCCGTGCAAGTGGGAATCTTCGTTGCTTGCCGCCCCGCCTCGAATTTCCGATGTTCGATGCTCAGCGAAGGCAAGTCTGTTGCCTCCGCCAGCTTCTCGCTGTTCTGGTATTTTTGATCTCCATACGTGGCGAGCGCCATCGTGACCTCCCCTCGAACTGCGACGGGTTCCGGCCCGATATCGCGAGCGAGTGCCGATCGCGGTCGGAGTCGCGATCGCTGCGACGCAGACAGAAATCTCACTAGCTACCGTGCCGGGGCAATCATACGGAGTTGTTGGGTGAACTCGCAGCGGAGTCCAGAGGTGGAACTGTTAAAAGAGGTAAAAGGCAAGCAAGCCAATGGCTTGGCCATGCGCCAGATTGAGCCTCGCAAGTAGTGGTGATCGCGCACGGGATCAGCAGGATTCGTCCCTCATCGCGCAGGAATCGGAAATACCGGAATGCACGCGGGGTCTAGTGATGGCTCATCGAACGGTAATGCCGCCGTGTCGAGGATTGGAGCCCCTTATGAAGCCGATGCTCTCAGCGCTTGCCGCAATATCGATCGCAACCGCCCAAGCTGCCCCCGCAGCTTCGGCCGAAAGGACCGTTTCCATTGTCCTTGTCCATGGCGCCTTCGTCGATGGGTCGGGATGGAAGGGCACCTACGACATACTCTCGGACGCCGGCTATGAGGTGCTTGTCGTCCAGCAGCCGACGATCACGCTTCATGACGATGTCGCAGAGACCGAACGCGTCATCGCCAAGGCTCGACATCCCGTGATTCTCGTCGGACATTCCTACGGAGGAATGGTCATCACCGAAGCGGGAGACAATCCGAAGGTTCGCAGCCTCGTCTATCTCGCCGCATTTGCTCCTGATGCCGGCGAGTCGGTAAGCTCGCTCGCAGAAGCACCTGCGCCAGCGGGCGAGCACAAGGCTCCGCTTGTCACTGAAGGCAACTATCTCCTCGTTGACCGCGATAAATTCCCTTCGTCGTTCGCGGCCGATGTCGACATCGCCACAACGCGCTTCATGAGTGCCGCGCAACTACCATGGGGCTTGCAGGCGGTGCAGACCAAAGTCGGTCGTGTGGCCTGGAAGTCGAAGCCGACCTACTACATGGTGACAAGTGAGGATCATATGATCCNCGCCGACGGCGCAACGCATGATGGCGCAACGGTCCGGCGCGAAAGTGGTGGAGTTGAAGAGCAGCCACGCAGTAATGCTGTCACATCCTCGCGAGGTCGCGGCCTTCATCAAGAGTGCGGACCCATCCTCAACTGACTGATGCAGATCACGATAGAGCATCAAACGCCAGGGACGAAGATCTAGCGATTGCTTCCCGCGCACGATGGCTTCGCCCGCCATGACGAAGGGGATGAGGTATGGCACTCATGGATATTCTGCCCGGCAAGCTGGGCTTCGGTGCGGCGCCGCTCGGAAATATGTTCCGGGACATCCCGGAGAAGGAAGCGCTCGCGACGGTGAATGCGGCGTGGGACGACGGCATCCGCTACTTCGACAATGCACCCTTCTACGGAGCGGGGCTGGCGGAGATCCGCATGGGCGCTGCCCTCGCCACGAGGCCACGTGGCGATTACGTGATCAGCACCAAGGTCGGCCGCGTGATCCTGGACGAGATCGAGGATGTAAGCGCTCGCGATCTAGGCGAGAAAGGTAATGTCTTCAAGTATGGACGCCCGAACAAGATCGTAAACGATTATTCGAAAGATGGCACGCTGCGCTCGATCGAGGACAGCCTGACACGGCTGGGCACCGACCATATCGATATCGCCTTCGTGCATGACGTGGCGCAGGATTTCTATGGCGACGAGTGGCTGGCGGTCTTTGAGAGTGCGCGCAAGGGCGCGTTCAAGGCGCTTGACCGGCTACGCGACGAAGGCGTGGTGAAGGCTTGGGGTCTCGGCGTCAACCGGGTGGAGCCGATTGAACTGCTGCTAGCGCTGGAAGGTCCACGCCCTGACGGCTTCCTGCTCGCGGGCCGTTACACGCTTCTGGATCACGCCCGAGCGCTCGAGCGGGTGATGCCGATGGTTGCGGAACATGAACTCGCCATTATTGTCGGTGGCCCCTACAGCTCGGGGGCGCTCGTCGGTGGTCCGAATTTTGAGTATGCGCCGGCGCCTCGGGAAATCCTTGAGAAGGTGGCGCGGATCAAGGCGATCGCCGATCGCTACGGCGTCAGCATGAAGGGAGCAGGATTGCAGTTCGCGCTCGCGAATCCGGTGGTTGCTGCTGTGATTCCGGGGGCGAGCCGTCCGAGCCGCATCGCCGAGGACCGGGCTGCCCTCGAAGAATCCATTCCCGCCGATTTCTGGCGCGAACTTCGTTCGGCGGGTCTCGTCAATCCCGCCGCACCCCTTCCCGCGGCCGGCCGAGCGGTTTGAGGGCGGGGCAAGTTCATTCCTGCGAACTGAACGTCGTCCGGCGGATGGCGCAAAGTCTATTCAATTGGAAAGGAGAGGGAAATGACCGACGAAAAACGCGACACCTCCGAAATCGGGCGACGGGCGATGCTTCAAACAGCCGGCGCGGCTGTGATCACAGGCCTCGCGGCCGGCGGCGCACCGACAGTCGCACTCGCCGCTGCGCAGGACACTGGCGGCATGTCGGCGGCCGACCGCAATGAGGCGCCACTTGGTGCGCGGCTCCAGGGGGTCCAGCATTTCGGGCTCACCGTCCAGAACATGGAGCGGGCCTATGAATTCTATACCGCGGTGCTGGGCGGCACCGAGGTTTTCCGCCACGGCGATTTCCAGGGCGATGAGGTGCAGAACACGCTGCTGGCCGACCAGGAAATCGAAGCGAACGCTCGCGGGGTCAATCCTCGGACGATCGGTGTTCCCGACCTGCGAGCCGGGGCGCAGCGGCTCGATGTTCGCTTCATCCAGTTCGACAATGTCGTGATCGAGTTGCTCCAATATCGCGACGCCGACCAGCCCATGGGTACCTCAAAGAGCTTCGCTGAGCCGGTGCAGCACATGAGCCCAGCCTTTCCGCGCATGATGCACATCTGCTTCTATGTTCGCGACGATGTCGACTTCAACAAGTTCATCGTCGACCTCGAGGCAGAATCGGCGCGCCGCGGCATGACCCAGGTGAGGGCGAACCGCACGATCCGCGTCATGACCGAGGCGGACCGCAAGGCAGCTCCCCGCAGCTCCAACACGAACCGGGTGACCCAAGCCCCGTCGGACGGTTGGGAGCTGATCTATTGCAAGGGCCCGGAAGGCGAACAGCTCGAGTTTGTAAAAGCACTGGGCCCCGTCAAGAAACGTTTCAGCGAAGCCCTCGCGAAGCGGCAGCAGACGATTACCCGCTGATCCGCATGGCCCGGCGGCCGAACGGTCGCCGGCTCGCCTTGGCCAAACGTTCATGACAACCATGAAAAGGGCCCATGATGCAGACGATACGTCGCAACTCGCGCGCCACGGCGCTGTTGGCCCTCTCGCTGTCCCTAACGGCGCCGGCGGCAGTCGCTCAGCAGGCACCGCATGGGCGCTACCAGGATATTCGCGAAGGCGCCTATTCAGTGGTCGCCCAGGTGCGCGCCAAGCCTGGAAAGGAAGATGCTCTGCGGGCTGCTACCTTGCCTCTCATCGACCTGGTTCGCGGCGATCCCAAGAACCTGGTCTACTTTCTCCAGGAAGACCGCGCCAAACCGGGGCATTTCATCTTTTACGAGATTTTTGCCAGTCGAGCAGATTTCGACGCACATAACGCCATGCCCTATGTTCAGGAATGGTTCGCCCAGCTCCCAGAGCTTGCCGAGGGCGGCGTCGAGGTGATGCGCATGGCGATCCTCACGATGCCCAAAAAATAAGCGGAATTGCCGAGAATCAATCCGCAGCTTGCAGATAGCCAAGCTGCCGCGCTGGAGCCTTTACGGGTCCCAGGCCTCCTGCGGCGAAATGCCCGCCGCAGTCGGGTTCCCATGCGTCTTAGCCATTCTGCGTGTAGACTCCGGGTCAAGAGCTTGTTCGAATAGCTTTTCCCAGTTTGACTCACGCGTTGGCCGACGATGAAACGTCCTCATTCAGAAGGGCTGGCTAATAAAGCGAACTTACCGAGCGTACCTTCTGGCGGTTCGCCTCTGACGCAGACCGGGTGATGCCGGTGAGGGTCGCGTCTCAATCAATCGTTTCGCCGAGATCAACGCGTGGCAAGGGCACTGGTCAGTCTCCTGCGCATCGGGCAGACGCGGAGATTTCGTTTGGGCCATATCGGTTCGATCGTGATCGGCGAATGTTGTGGGAAGGGGACCTCCTGTTGCAGGTTGGGACTCGGGCGCTGGCAATTCTGAGCGCGCTCACCGAAGTGCCCGGACGTCTTGTAGCGAAGCACGAACTGTTGGAGCGAGCATGGCCTGGTGGCCGCGTGGACGACGCGAATCTGAAGGTGCAAATTTCCACCTTGCGAAAAGCACTCCGCGGCTGTGAGGGATTGATCAGGGCCGAAGCGTCCCTGGGCTATCGCTTCCTCGGAGAAGCGGTGCGTGCTGATCCGTATCTCGATGCCCAGCGGCGCTCCTCCTTGGTGCCGCAGCTTCTTACCGAGCCTATCGGGCGCGACGGCGTAATTGCGGAAATAGTCAGCCTTCTCAAAGAAAGCCGGCTGGTAACGGTCCTTGGTCCCGGCGGTATCGGGAAGACAACGGTCGCGCTCGCGATTGCGCATCGACTAGCCCATACCTTCACGGATGAAACCTGCTTCGTCGATCTCAGCAGGATTGCGCGCGATGATCAGATCGGTGAAGCAGTCGCGCGTGCACTCGGCTTCCCGGTCGGGGAGGCGCCGCCAGCTTTTGAGCAGATACAGGCCGCGCTGCAGGGGAGACGAATTCTTCTGGTGATCGACTCCTGCGAACACGTGGCCGATGCGATCGCGCTGCTGGTCGAGCAGGTTCTAGGCCTCTCCAATGAGGTCTGGATACTGGTAACATCCCGGGAGTCCTTGAGGGTTGGAGCCGAATTCGTCTGGCAGCTCGAGCCGCTCGAAGTACCGCCCTCTCTGATGGATAACGCAGCGAATGCTGCGCGATACCCTGCAGTTCAGCTCTTCCTAAGGGCCGCGGCCGAAGTTTCGGACGACTTTACGTTGGACGACGAGATCGCGCCGACTATCGTCGAGGTCTGTCGGCGTCTGGACGGAATTCCCCGAGCCATCGAAATGGTGGCTTCCATGGTCGCTACCCTCGACATTGGCGAGATTCGCCGCAGCCTGGATCAACGCTTGCCCTTGTTGGAGCTCGATCGCCAGGACGCCAACCCTCTGCACGATTCTCTTTTCTCGACCCTTCGCTGGCGCTGCGATCTTCTTCCGTTGAACGAGCGAGCGGTGCTGCGCCGTTTGGCGCTCTTCACCGGTGCTTTCACTCTCGATGCTGCGGTCGCGGTCGCCGCTGATGACGTTACGGATGCGTCTGCCGTTCGTGAGGCGGTTGTCGCGCTCGCCAATAAATCCTTCCTGATCGTAAACCTTCGGATCAGCCCTCCAGAATATCGCCTGTTCGAGACCATGCGGGCGTACGTGGCGAGCCCCAGAGGTGAAGGGGATGCCACGGAGCGGCTCGATCGGTGTCAGAATTGTTGACCCTTGAGGACCTGACGCCCGAGTGCTCATACTTGATGAGCGTCAGGGTGCGTTGATCCCGGCGAGGATAGTTTGAGCCCGCGCGAGAAACGGTACACGTGATCTGTCCTGCCGATTGGATAGAAGATCGACAAGTGCATTGCGGGCGGCCTGCGGTCGCCCTGCCTCAAGCTCGAACTCGGCGAGGCCAACAGCGGCTTCGCACTCATACAGATAGAAATCGTGCTGCTTGCTAAGTTCGATTACTTGGCTGAATAGCTCGCGTGCCGTATCGACATCGCCACGCCGGTTACGAGCAATGAGTACCTTGGCGAGGATTGGGTGATGCTTGCCGATGAGGCGAACGTCGGATGGGCCCAGGCACTGGCTCATCGCCTTCGCAAGTGCAGATTCTGCGCCATCCAGGTCGCCAACAATTCGTCGAGCGTCCGCGAGTTCAATCCACAAAATTGGATGAAGAGAGCCGGTTTTGATTATAAACTCATCTGCTAGGCAGGAAGTCAGGAGGCGCTCTGAGGATCGAGCGTCTCCATCCGCATATCTGAAAAGAAGCGCTCGAAATGCCTCGGCAACCGCATGCCAGGGCCGGTAGTGCCGTGACACTTCCTCCAGTTTTTGCAGGCAGCTGCGTGCACGCTGAAATTCCCCCGACGATATGTTCACCCATGTGGCACCTTGGGCAAGAACAAAATACGTGGTTGTCAGATGTCCTTTTGCCTCGGCTTCGTCTATCGCTGTGTTCGAAAGCGACAATGCCTGCTCACAATACCCCATGTAGTGCTTGGCAAGTGCCAACCCGACCTTGCAAGAGATGAACGAGTCGATTCCTCCGAAATACAGGTAGGCGCTTCTGGAGATCGACGGGCAGTCCTGCAGGAACGTCTCGAACCGCTGATGAGCTGATCGTATCGCTGAGTTTTCGAAGTCGTTGAATGCGGATATCCGTTGCAAAAGGTAGTGCACGTCAGGATTGTTGGATCGCTCTGCCGCCTTGGCAAAGGCGTCGAGATAGTGCGTCGCCTGGCGGCGGGTTAGAAGCGTACTCTGAATAATGCCGTAGAGGGCTCGCAGCTCCAGGAAGTCATCTTCGGCAGCCTGCGCCGCTTGCCAGGCACGCTCATACAAGCTCGCTCCCTCGAAACCCGGAAGGTAAACCTGCGCGGATGCGAGGGATACCAGCAAGCGAGGCCGTGCTGCTGCATCAAACGCGGAACGGCCATCGACGAGGTGAAATGCCTTGGTTAGATAAGGGACCCCTTGAACCAACGAGGTGAGCGCGAGCCAAAGCCGTTCCGCGGCGATTGCAAGCTTTACGCCGAGTTTTGGATCGCAAGAAAACGCCCAATCCAGCGCCACCCGAACCTCGTCCAGGTAGCCCCGCATTTTCGCGTTCTCGGATGCGTCGTCATAGAGGTCCCAGTCGATGCCGTCGAGCAGCCGGAGGAAGTATTCCGCGTGACGTCTCTGCGCTATGTCGCCTTCAGAGAAGTCCAGCTGAGCTACATAAGCTCTCGTCGTGTCCAGCAGACGATACTCCGCATAGATCGATTCCGAGTCGAAGGAGAGAAGTGAGCGGCGAGACAGACCTGTAATGGCGTCGTGCGCAGCGGATGCGCTGAGCTGATCGCCGCTTGCCACGGCGATGCCGGCATCAAGCGTGAAGGTTCCGGCAAAGCAAGCGATTTGTCGAAGAGCAAACTGTTCTGCTTGGGATAGCAGATTATAGCTCCAGTCGATCGTTGAGAACAGCGACCGTTGACGGGGAACAACGCTTCTTCGATCGATATTGATCACCGACGATTTTTCGTTGAGGCTGCGTAGTGCCTCCTCGAAGCCAAGTACCGCGGCAATCGAAGCGGCAATTTCGATTGCCAGCGGGATACCATCGAGCCGTCGGCAAATCTCTGCGACGGCAGCAGCGCTGCGATTATCGAACTGCAGTTTCGCCGCCCGCTGGTGGAGGCACTTCAAGAATAACTGGACGGACGAATAGGTCTTGATGTCGTCCGCGTGCGTCTCGGCAGCCTTTGGGGGAACTGTGAGGGGGGCGAGTCGCCAGACGGCCTCGTCATCAAGCTGCAGTGGCTCTCGCGTCGTAACGAGAACATCTACGTGCGCCGTGCTGACGAGCAAGGCGTCAACGAGTCTCGCCACTGGACCGAGCACATGCTCGCAACAGTCCAGGATCAGAAGCATCCGCCTGTCGTGGAGGCCCAGCACGATCTGTTCGATGTCGGGCCAGTCTGTTACCCTTAATCCGATCGCATTCGCCAATGCCGTGTAGACGAGGTCAATCGAGGATATTCGGCCAAGATCGACAAAGCAGACGCCATCGGGGTAGCTTGCGGCCCGGTCATTTGCGACCTGCAATGCAATCGTTGTCTTCCCGATGCCGCCCGACCCGAGGATCGTCACGAGTCGTCGGCTATTGATAAGGTCATGAATCCCATCCGCCGCCGCCTCGCGGCCGATTGGCTTCACGACCATTCCAGGGATGCCGAATCGAGGCTGGCTCTCGGAGCGAGGAGGGGCCGGCCTTTTCACAACCACATCGGCGTCGAAACGGTATCCCTGAGACGGATCAGCTTGGATTGCGCCGCCGTAATCACGCAGGGCCTTCCTCAGTCCCGAGATTTGCACGCGCAAATTGCTTTGATCAACGTGCAAGCCAGGCCATGCGCTTTTGATCAGGGTGCTTCGACTGACAGTTACGCCAGGTGCTTCAAGGAGAGTTTGCAGGATCGCTAACGCGCGAGCGCCAAGCCGAACCGGGACGTTTCCGTCCCATAGCGTATGGGTAGCCGCGTCAAAGCGAAACGGTCCGAAGAATATCTCTCGGTTCACCATTGCACCTGCTTGGGTCCCATATCCCGCGGTGCACTTTAGAGCAGTGCCTCAGGTTTGCTTACCAGAATATCCGGATGTCCGTTAATGGCAGCCCTTAACGGACGTCGATGTTGGGGGCGGACTGCCTCCGGTATCGGGGGGGAGAGCGGACGTGGAGCAAGGCATGTCGCACCCTAGTTCGTCGGCAGATAGCAGCCGGGCACGGCGCCTCGTGCGCATGTGCTGGCGGCAACCGACGTTTGCAACTCCGTTTCGCTATGCTGGCGCTAGTGAGCCGGCACGCGGAAGGCGGCTCGGTAATTCGCCGGGCTGGTGCCAAGCCGTACCCTGAAATGATGTCTCATGGCGTCGGCGGAGCCAAAGCCGGTTTCTGCAGCGACGCCTTCGATCGGGATTTGCGTTGCCTCCAGCAGTTCGCGCGCTGTCCCGCCAATTGCCATCGCCGGGATACGCTCCTTCGGCTTGTTTCTCATCCTTTGGGTGCCGTCCCCGGCTAATCTGGGCCAAGTACTCCTTGGCGGTGGCGCGTCGACATCTCACTAGCATCGCCAATGGAAACCCTAATTGATGAAGCCCGCTTGCCTCCCTGTCTGAGGTCGCCTTGGACCGTGAAAGTCCGCCTTCGCTTCCCAATGACGACAAAGAAGCCTTTCAATTCCGTGAGTTACTGAAGGGCGTCGTACTTTGGCGCGCTCTTGGAAGCTGCGGCGAAGCGCTAATTCTGAACTCTTAATCAGCGGGTCCCAGGTTCGAGCCCTGGTGCGCCCACCATCGCGNCCATTCTTTTTCAATAGGTTACGAAGACGTCGCCGAACCAGAACCGGATTGCTCGGTTCTCGCTCGCACTGGCTACGATTTCCTCGCCAGACTACGCCGCTCTACAATATTGCGCTCCTGACGGAGGCGGTCCGCCTCTCGCGCGAGTCGTTGCCGCGAAAGGCGCGATGCAGCCTGTCTGCGCAGACATCATGCGAGCGTTGCCAATAGGGAAAAGCGTCGAACCTGGCGCGCGACGACCGGGTATCGCTGGCCATCGATGACGATCCCGCCCAGGTAATGGATATCACTGGGCCGACCATGGCGGCGCAGCGGCTCGGTTGGCAGGCAACTGCTTCAGCCGGGTTGCGCGCGGCCGCCTCTGAAGAACTCCGAATAGAGACAGATGAGGAAGAGCGCGAAATGAACGATGGCACGCGCTCCGCTGATGGCAGGCGTTTCGACAAAGCCGGTACCGAGAAGCGGCACTGAGAACCCGGCCAGCGAAAGATAGGTCAGGTCCCGGAAGAGACGAAGAAGGCGCCAGCGAGGAATTTTCGGACATCGGTGCTCCGCCAGGCGAGGTAGAGGCTGCCGACGGCCATGAGGACGCCGGCGATGGCGTAGATCGCGATGATTATGGGTGGTCTCCGAGAATTCGAATTTCCGTTCGGCCCATAGCGCCGGCGCTCCCGTCGCCAAGTATCGGGTAAGCGTCGCGACGTCACCGTCCGGTATGCATCAATGGTTCGGGTCATCCGGAGGGTTTGGACACTCATGCCGACGAGCACGACCGCACTCAACCGCTGCATCAGCGAACTCATCGCGCGCTGGGACAGCCTAAGTTGGAGTTCCTTTGCGCTACATCAAAAACACGATTGCCGTATCGCGCTAGGAAAAGGCAGTGCAGCCGAAGAGCCTGTCAGCCGAGGGCTGTTGATGTTGGGGGCTCAACCTCCTTGGCACTCCGTGATCTGAGCAGGAGGATCACATGTCCGTAAGCAGCGACGCGGACGATCTGGGTTCCGCCGTGCGTTTCACGCTAGAAACGACCCATGCCATAGCGGTGTGTCCCTTCCACTTGGACGTAACGATCCGTACCGGTGACGACGCTGCTGAAAGCCATGCTGTTGCGCGTGCCAGAAAGCTCGTCAAGAGCGACGGCACGGCGTGGCAAGGAGAAGCTCTTCGTAAGGAGTTTGTACGCCAACTCAGCAAAGCCGCTGACCGTTACTGCCCCCACTGTGCCATGTTCGGGGACTCAGTGGTAACTCAGGAAAGTGCTGACGTTGATCGTTCGCGTTCTTCTTCGGGCGATGACGAGAAGGAGACGCAGTTTGCCTGCGAGGGGTGCGGTGATCTCGTGGCGCTTGAAAGGGCGAAGGTGCGAGAGGACATCGGGAGCCTCGATAAGGATCGGAGCGCCTTTCTCAATGGTTCATTGGCAGCCATGACGATCATTGAGCGTTTGTCCCGGGAGCATCGCAATATTGAGATGCTGCTCGGAGTCCTTGAGCGCGAACTGGAGATATTCGATCGCGCGGGCCGCCCCGACTATGAAGTTATTCGCGCGATCATTAGCTATTTTGAAATTTATCCGGAGGTGTACCATCATCCCCAGGAAGACTTGGTCTTTGCCAAGCTAAGACTTCGCGATCCCGCTGCGGCCGCAAGAGTCGGTGACCTCGCACTAGAGCACCAAAAAGGGGCCGAGCGTTTCCGCCGCGTCGCTCAAGCGATCGACGGTGTCCTCGCGGATCGTGAAATCCTTCGACAAAATGTGGATCACATCGTTCGCGAATTCATCGAGCACGAGCGGCATCACATGATGATGGAAGATCGCTATTTCTTTCCCGCCGCCCTCAAGGCTTTGCGGCCTGAGGATTGGAGTGAGATCGAGTCGACCTTGACCAATCATGATGATCCGCTGTTCAGCGAGGCGGCTGAAGAGACGTTCGACGTGTTACGAGCGCGCATCTTGCAATTGGAAGAAGAGGCTGAAGCTGAACGACGGTAGTCGCAGGCCACGCCGCGGGCGGCTCAGGGGCCACAAGGGCCCCCCGGGGTGCGTTTCTGAGGAGGCTCAAATGTATACGCGCGTTCTGGGACTCACGATATCTGCGCTCGTTCTGACGTGTGGCGCTGGCGATGCGAGTGCACAGCACCAAATGGCGCCCCAGTCAGACCAGCAACAAACTCAATCCCATCCCATGGGCGAGGGAGGGGTCGGCACGATGAGGCAAGGAGGCATGATGGGTGGGGGTATGATGGGCGGAGGCATGATGAGGCACGGCATGATGGGCGGGGGCGCGGTGGGGCACCCGATTATGTTTCGCATGATGTTCGCTCTGATGGACAGCGATGGCGACGGAACGATCTCATTGCCGGAGTTTCAGGCGGCTCACGAACGAATCTTCAAGGCCATGGACAGCAACAAGGATGGCCGACTGACCCAGGAGGAGATGCAGGCGTTCATGCACGGGGCCGGGAGATCGGTTCCGCAGCAGTAGGAATCTCGATCGATCTCCTCGACGCCGCCCTCGGCCGACAGCCGTCCACGTTGTAGAGCAAACGGTTCGTCGTGCTTTTTGATGTCGATGCCAGTCTTGCGCGGCCAGTTTGGCAAGTGAGTAGAGTCGGTTATCCGAAGACCGCCATTGCTTGCCTTGTCCGCACTTCGAAAACGAACCGACTGACATTCGCGCATTCCGCGCATCGGTAGGAATGCCGTTCGTATCCGTCTTCGCTATCTGGATGGTGCGGCTCGACGCGGATCAGGCACATGATACTGCCGGCGCAGTTTGGGCATTTCCGATGGTCGAAATCCGAAGGCATGGCGATGCTTCCCTCCATCTGCTCGACAGTGTGGAATATGGGAATCGTGGCTTGCCCGGTGAATTCAGCAGGCCAAGTCGCTAGCGCACGACGGGCCCCGCCCTTCCGGTCTCCTCCGCGATATTTCTTTCTTAGATTGGGTTCATATTAGACGGGGAACATGCGCTCTCTTTGTCGCGGCTCAAACTTCGGGACGTTTTTCGTGGAATGCGCCGGAAGGAGCCGGCCGGTAGCCTCAGTTGGAACCGTCAACCCTGTGGGAGACCTATCACATCTGAGCCTGCATCCTGCTCAAGCCAAAGGCCCCGCGTGGCCCGCTTGCGTTACCGGATTTGCGGCCTGCGATTGTACCGCAGCGCGGCCGATGCGGACACGCCAGACGTCCGGCCCGCTCTCGACATAATCCCACGTGAAGGCGCCGGGATATTTGACGTCGAACAGGTAGTGCAGCGGACGGGGGTTGTGATCGCTCACGATATCGAACGAGCCCTCGTGGCCAATCTGCTCAAAGGTATCGAAGATCAAGGCGTGTCGCATCGGCCGTGCGATCTGTCGAACGTCAATTATCTTCTGCAAACCCGCATTCCCGTGCATGTCTGTCTCCGGATATCTCATTTTGCATCAGCGCCCGCACACACTTCGGTCGTCGCCCTTCTGCAAGGCTGCGGCCAAGTCTGCGTCAATGCCAGTGGGATCATCATCAGCAATGGACGGGATTGTCTTTGCTGCAACACAAATAGCGGACGCTGATGTTGTGTGCCTCCATCAGCGATGCGCGGCGGCGATCGCACGGAGGTCGGCAAGGCGGGCTATGGAATGAGCGGCGAGCTGCTGGGCCAGTTCCAGGCGGGGCTGGTCGACAGCATTGTCGGCCTCATCCAGATAGATCGAGGACAATTGTTCCGCGCGGCGAAGGGCGCGATGCTTGATCTCCTCGAGTGTTTCAGAACGTGGCGATTGCGCTTCCTCCGCCTCAGGAACTGGATCTACGGAGCCGGTTCCGATCAGCGATAGCAGGTGCTTGCGTTCAGGCCCGGGCAGGTCCTGCGACCACCAGACGATGTCTTTGAGAAGAAGGCTCTCGAGCAACGCCGCCATGGATAGCTCGGTGGCCGCCGATGAGCCCTCGACCGCTGTCCTTTTTCGCTCGGCCCGCCACGCCAGCCGGCGTTCACGGCGAAGCAGATTGCCGTCGCGGAGCGCCTCGCGCGCCAAATTCTCGGCCGCTGCACGTAAGGCCTTGGCTTCGGCGAGCGCCGCCACATAAGTCCAGAATATGAAGGCTCGTTCGCGATGCCTAACGGCGAGAGCCCACGCGCCATAGGGGGTCGAGAGAAGAGAGTTCCCGATATCAGAGAGCTCCTCCGATGGAACCAGATCAATCGGCGTCCAGCGAAGGTCGGCCGGACCGGGAACGCGCCCGATCGCCGCAATGCATAAGTCTTTAATTGACTCGGCGCGATCCTGTTCGCGCTGGCTCAATACTTCGAATACGCAACGGACCGGCTCGAACGTTTTGTCGCCTTGTGCCGCAAGTTTGCCGTATCGCTGGATAGCTATTTGCGTTTGAGTAGATGCGATTGCGTAAAGCTCGCCGACGTCCTTTACGGGAGCAGGCGGGTCGGTTGCCAACAGGGGTTCGCTGCGCATCGTAAGATCCAATCCGAGCGGCAAGATTTAACTGATCCGAACCGCAGGTCAATTTGCGTTAGCGCAAGCTCGAAGCGATTTGGTTGTTGTAAGGACATCCATCCAGAACAACGGCGTTCTGCTGAATTGGAAGCAGGCCCTTGCGGATATTCGTCAGCATTCGTGTCCTATTTGGCGTCGTTCTGACCGCGCTTGGCTGGATCGGCCTTTCTTGCGAGGCACATGCAGTCGGCCGTCTGCACGATTATCTGGCAAAAGCCGAGCCAGGCGAGCTGGTTCCGGGCGCGAACCGGCTTGGACCGCCGCAGGGTGAACCGGCAATCGCACCGGCCTATCGGGATGACCAACTCCTGGGCTTTGTCTACCTGAATTCGGATTTTGCCAATGCCATTGGCTACTCCGGCAAGCCCATTCAGCTCTTGGTCGGGATCAACCCGAAGGGCGTGCTCACCGGCCTCAAACTAGTTGAGCACAAAGAGCCGATCGTACTGGTTGGCATTCCAGAGAAACGCATTCTGGAAGCCGTCAATAAGTTGATCGGCGCCGACATCGAACAGGTCGTTCGCGGAGCCGCGCCGTCGCCGCAGGTCGACATCGTCAGCGGAGCGACGGTGACTGTGCTGGTGATGGGCGACAGCATCGTCCGTTCCGCCACCAAGCTGATCAAGAGCGGTCGGCTCGGCAATCAGGGCGCGGTCTCGAGCGCGGCGCCGCAGGTCACCAAAACCATTGATTTCGGCAAGAGCGAAATCCGCGACTGGCAAAGCCTGGTCGGCGATGGCTCCGTCCGCCGCCTGACCCTCTCCATTGCTGACGTCAATCAGGCTTTCGAGAAATCAGGAAACGCAGCCGCTGCAGCCCATCCGGAAGAAGGTGACCCCGGCGAGAGCTTCATTGACCTGTATGTCGCCAACGTTGCCGTGCCGACCGTCGGGCGCAGCCTGCTCGGCGACGATGGATACAATCGCCTGGCAGCGCGGCTCAAGGCCGGTCAGCAGGCGCTCATCGTCGCAGGATCGGGCCGCTATTCGTTCAAGGGCGCGGCCTATGTCCGCGGCGGCATCTTCGACCGCATCGAACTGATCCAGGACACCAACAGCATTCGCTTCCGGGACCGCGATCACACGCGGCTGGGAAGCCTTGCCGCCGAAGGCGCACCCGACTTTCCGGAGATCGCACTTTTCGTCCTGCCGATCGAGTTCAACTTCGACCCAACCGAACCGTGGACACTTCAACTATTGGTGCAGCGGGTGATTGGCGCCCGGGAAAAGGCCTGGGTTACCTTCGATCTGGCTTACACGCTTCCAGATGCCTACCTGAAAAGCGAGCCAGTGCCGTCCGTGACAAAGCCGGCGGCCGCTCCGCCGGCGAAGGTGCCAGCTGCGTCCGCAGTGCCATCAAAGGGCACAACTGGCGACGGCGAGACGAAGGCCACCCCGGAAGAAGAGCCGCTATGGATGAAGATCTGGCGCGGCGACGCCGTCAAGATCGGGACGACGATCTTCGCCCTCGGTGCGCTCACGCTGATCTTCTTCTTTCAGAACGCTCTCGTCCGCAGGCCTGCGGTCTATACCTGGGTACGTCGCGGCTATCTCCTGTTCATTCTCGTGTGGCTGGGTTGGTATGCAAACGCCCAGCTCTCGGTCGTGAACGTTCTGACTTTCGTGAACTCGCTGCTGACGGGATTCAGCTGGGAATATTTCCTGTCGGCTCCATTGATCTTCCTGCTCTGGGCTTCGATCGCCGCCGGTCTGCTGTTCTGGGGAAGAGGTCCTTTCTGCGGCTGGCTTTGCCCATTCGGAGCCCTGCAGGAGCTGCTCAACAACGTCGCTCAGGCAGTGAAGATTCCACAATATCGATTGCCGTGGGGGCTGCATGAGCGGCTGTGGCCATTCAAGTACATCATCTTTCTTGGCCTGTTCGGAATGTCGCTCTACTCAACCGCATTCGCGGAGCAACTGGCTGAAGTGGAGCCCTTCAAGACCGCGATCGTTCTCAAGTTCGTCCGTGAATGGCCGTTCGTCATCTACGCATTGACGCTTCTGGCGGCCGGACTGTTCGTCGAGCGATTCTTCTGCCGCTACGTGTGCCCGCTCGGAGCGGCGCTGGCGATTCCCGGCCGTATCCGCATGTTCGAGTGGCTGCGGCGCTGGCCGGAATGTGGTTCGCCCTGTCAGCGCTGCGCCAACGAATGCCCGGTCCAGGCGATCCATCCCGAGGGGCACATCAACGTCAACGAGTGCATCTACTGCATGCACTGCCAGGAGCTCTATTTCGACGATCATCGTTGCCCGCACATGATCCAGGTGCGGTTGAAGCGGGAGAAGCGCGAAGCTCTTTCATCTCCCTCGATGCGTAGTGGAGGCAAAGGCCCAAATACAGTCATCACTGCCGGCGGCAAACCAGTTGTCGTGCCGCCGGCCGGCGGCATCACACCACCCGTAACCTGAAAGCCCAGGAGGCTACCATGAGTGACAACGAAACTGGAAAATCCGTCAGCCGGCGCACCTTGCTCGGCACGACGGCGGCTGCTGCCGGCGTCGGCCTTGCGGGTGGAATTGGTATGTCCAGCGATGGCAAAAACCTCGTTGCGACTGCCGATGCGCAAACCAAGACAGCGGCGCCGAAGGCGGCTCCGGCCCGTCCTGCGGCTCAGAGGGCCGAAGTGAAGCCGGGCGAACTTGACGAATATTATGTGTTCTTCTCGAGCGGCCAGTCCGGAGAAATGCGTATCGTTGGCCTGCCGTCGATGCGCGAACTGATGCGTGTCCCCGTGTTCAACCGTTGCAGCGCTACGGGATGGGGACAGACCAACGAAAGCCTGAAGGTTTTAACCGAAGGGATGCAGCCGGCGACCCGCGAATTGCTCAAGAACCGCGGCGGCACGTTCATGAACGGCGATCTGCATCACCCACACATCTCGTTCACCGACGGCACCTATGATGGCCGGTACGCTTTCATGAACGACAAGGCCAACACCCGGGTGGCGCGGGTGCGGCTCGACGTGATGAAGTGCGACAAGATCATCGAATTGCCGAACCAGCACACGGTTCATGGTCTCCGCCTGCAGAAGTACCCTCGCACGGGATACGTGTTCTGCAATGGCGAAGACGGTGTGCCGCTTCCGAACGACGGCAAGGTGCTCGACAAGCCGAAGGACTACCACGCGATCTTCACCGCGCTGGACGGCGATACCATGAAGGTGGCTTGGCAGGTGATCGTCGACGGCAATCTCGACAACGTCGACGCCGACTATCAGGGCAAGTATGCGTTTTCGACCTGCTACAATGGCGAAGAAGGCGTAACGCTGGCCGATATGACGGCCAACGAGCAGGACTGGGTCGTGATCTTCAATCTCAAGCGGATCGAAGAGGGCGTCAAGAAGGGCGACTTCAAGGAGATGAACGGCGTGCCCGTGCTCGATGGCCGCAAGGGATCGCCCTACACACGTTACGTCCCGGTCTCGAACAATCCACACGGCATAAATACCGCGCCAGACGGAATCCATTTCGTTGCGGCAGGGAAGCTCTCACCGACAGTCACGGTCTTTGACGTGCGGCTGTTCGACCAATTGTTCGATGACAAGATCAAGCCGCGCGATGTGGTGGTTGCCGAACCTGAACTTGGCCTCGGGCCGTTGCACACTGCCTACGACGGCAAGGGCAACGCCTATACGACCCTGTTCCTCGACAGCCAGGTCTGCAAGTGGAGTATCGACCTCGCCAAGCGAGCCTTCAAAGGTGAAAAGGTCGATCCCATCATCCATAAGCTCGACGTCCATTACCAGCCCGGTCACAACCACAGCTCCATGGGACAGACCAAGGAGGCCGATGGAAAGTGGCTGATCTCGCTGAACAAGTTTTCCAAGGACCGCTTCCTCAATGTCGGTCCGCTGAAGCCAGAGAATGATCAGTTGATCGACATATCCGGTGACAAGATGGTGCTCGTTCACGACGGTCCGAGCTTCGCCGAACCGCACGATGCAACGATCGTTCATCGTTCCAAAATCAACCCGATCTCGATCTGGGACCGGGCGGATCCGATGTTCGCCGATGCGGTCAAGCAGGCGAAGGCCGACGGAATCAATCTCGAAGCCGACTCGAAGGTGATCCGGGACGGCAACAATGTCCGCGTCTACATGACGTCGACCGCGCCGGCATTCGGCCTGGAACAATTCCAGGTCAAGCAGGGCGACAACGTGACCGTCTACATCACCAACATCGACGCCGTGGAAGACCTGACTCACGGCTTCTGCATCGTGAACTATGGTGTCGCCATGGAAGTCGCGCCGATGGCGACCGCCTCGGTGACCTTCGCGGCGGATAAGCCCGGTGTCTACTGGTACTACTGCTCGTGGTTCTGCCACGCCATGCATATGGAGATGAAGGGCCGGATGTTCGTCGAGCCCAAGATGGTCTGAATCGAGGACAGCACGTGCTTCTCCTGTCACGACTTATTCCGGCGGCGATCTTCGCCGCCGGGGCCTTCGGCTCCGCTACCGCGGCGGAGCTGAAAGCTGTCGCGGACCAGCCGCTTCAAGCGGTGCTGGACCGTGCGCAGGATGGCGACGTCGTCAAGCTGGCGCCTGGCGTCTACAAGGGTGGGATCAGGATTGACCGTCGCCTTGTCTTAACCGGGGGATCCGGTGCCGTGCTCAGTGGCGGCGGGGCCGGCAATGTCATTACTGTGGTCGCGCCGGAGGTCACGATCCGCGGCATCACCATCCGGGAATCAGGCCGCGATCTGCAAGCCATGAATTCAGGAATCTTTCTCGAGAAGACTGCCGAGCGGGCGGTGGTTGAAAACAACCGCCTGGAGGAAAACCTGTTCGGCATCTATGTGCACGGGGCGACCGGATCCCGCGTCGAACGCAACGTCATCGAAGGGCTCCGCGGCGGCGGACGCCGCAGTGAGACCGGAAATGGCGTGTCGCTCTGGAACGCCCCTGACGTCATCATCGCCGACAACACGTTTCGCTTTGGCCGCGACGGCATCTTCACGATTAGCAGCCGCAAGGATCGCTTCATCAACAATCGCTTCGAAGGGGTGCGGTTCGCCGTCCACTACATGTACACCAACGACAGCGAAGTCAGCGGCAACGTTTCTGTCGGCAATACTGTCGGCTATGCCATCATGTACTCGAACCGGTTGGTGATCCGCAACAATGTCTCGGATCGGGATCGGGACTACGGCATACTGTTCAACTATGCCAATTATGCCGAGATCGACGGCAACCGGGTCACGGGCGGCCCGCTGGACAATATTGCCGGCACTCGCGAGGAGGGGGCGCTCGATGAGAAGGGGATGCTGCCCGACGCACGGCCGGCGCAGGACGGCGGCAGCGGGCCGGGAAAATGCGTCTTCATCTACAACACAAATCATAACAAGTTTCGGAACAACTGGTTCGAGCGCTGCGGCATCGGCGTGCATTTCACGGCCGGCTCGGAGGGCAATGAGATAACCGGCAATGCCTTCATCGGTAACCGCAACCAGGTAAAATACGTCGGTACGCGCGATCTCGATTGGTCGAAGGGGGGCCGCGGCAATTACTGGAGCGACAATCCGGCCTTCGACCTGAACGGAGATGGCCTTGCCGACACCGCTTACCGCCCCAACGATCTGGTCGACCGGGTGTTGTGGACAGCGCCCTCGGCGAAGGTGCTGATCAACAGCCCCGCGGTCCAGGTCCTTCGCTGGGCGCAGGCGCAGTTTCCCGCGCTTTATCCGGGCGGAGTGGTCGATAGTCATCCGCTGATCGCGCCGCCGCCGAAACCATCGCCAGAGCGGAGCCGCAGATGACCGTTACAGTGTCCGTGAGCGGCGTCGACAAGAACTATCGCAAGGTGCGCGCATTGCGCGACGTCTCGTTCGATCTGATCCCCGGGCGGTTGAGCGCGTTAGTCGGCCACAATGGCGCCGGCAAGACCACGCTGATCAAATTGATGCTGGGATTGATCCGCTCGGACCGAGGCGCGATCCGCGTGATGGGGCAGGACCCGGCGGCGGGCGAATTCTCGGCACGCCGGCTTCTCGGCTATCTGCCGGAAAATGTCGCGTTCAACGCCGCGCTGACCGGGCGCGAGACTCTGACGTTTTACGCGCGGCTGAAACAGATCAAGCCGTCGAAAGCGTGGGCGCTTCTCGATCGGGTCGGATTGGCAGATGCCGCCGACCGCAGGGTCGGAACCTACTCCAAGGGCATGCGGCAACGATTGGGACTGGCCCAGGCGCTGCTCGGGCAACCGCGCGTGCTTCTGCTGGATGAGCCGACCACGGGCCTCGATCCGGCGCTGCGCCAGACCTTTTATGAGATCCTGAACGAACTGCGGGACGACGGCGCGACGGTCCTGATTTCCTCGCATGCGCTTAACGAACTCGAGGATCGCGCGGAACATGTCCTGATCATGAACCAGGGTCGACTGGTGGCGCAAGGCACGCTGACGGAGTTGCGCTCCCTGTCGCAATTGCCGATCCGGGTCACGTTCGACCTGGCGGGTGGCGGCAACGACGAAGCTGCCGTCTCTATCGCAGGAGAAATCAACTCGAGTCCGTGCCGCCGAACGGTGCTGGTGTCGGATGAAAAGGGAAAGATGGACTTGTTGCGTGCGGCCGCGAACGATCCGCGTGTCGAGAACATCGAAATTGCGGCGCCGACCCTCGACGATCTCTACGCACACTTCCTCAACACCCAGGAGAAGGCCGCGTGAGGACAATCCTGATCATCGCCTTCAAGGAAATCCAGGAAGGATTGAGGAACCGCTGGGTACTGGCGACCACGCTTCTGCTTGCCGCGCTCGCATTGTCACTGGCGTTTCTCGGCAGCGCTCCAACGGGCAATGTCGGCGCCGGCGCGCTGGATGTGGTGGTCGTCAGCCTGTCGAGCCTCACGATCTTCCTGCTGCCCCTGATCGCGCTTCTGATCTCGCACGATGCAGTCGTCGGCGAAATGGAGCGGGGCACGATGATCCTGCTGTTAAGTTACCCGGTGGGGCGCAGCCAGGTCATACTCGGGAAGTTCTGCGGACATGTTCTGATCCTCGCTTTCGCGACGGTCATCGGCTATGGCGCCGCGGCCGCTGCGCTCGCGATCACCGGCGCCTCGGTGCTGGCGGCGAGCTGGTACGCCTTTGCCTCCATGCTCGGGACGTCGATCATGCTCGGCGCGGTGTTCGTCGCGATTGGATATCTCGTCAGCAGCCTGGTTCGCGACCGTGGCACGGCAGCCGGTGTCTCGGTCGGCATCTGGTTGTTGATGGTGCTGGTGTTCGATATGGCGTTGCTTGGTATTCTGGTGATCGATCAGGGACAGATCATCTCGGCATCGGTTCTTGAAGGACTGCTGTTTCTCAACCCCACCGATCTTTACCGCCTGACGAATCTCACTGGATTCAACGTCAGCCAGTTTTCGGGAATGGCCGGACTGGCCGGCACCGCGACCACCAGCATTGGCGCGCTATTGCTGGGGCTGCTGGTCTGGATCGCAGCGCCACTTGGACTTGCGGCGGCGTTCTTCGCACGGAGGGAGCTATGATCCTGCGAACCATTTGTTCGGTCCTGCTCTCGGCGTTCGTTCTCATGGGCTGCAATCAGGAATCCGGCAACAAGCGCATGCCGCCGCCCGTTGCACTCAACAGCGACGCGATGGGTGTCTTCTGCGGCATGAACCTGATTGAGCACCCCGGACCGAAGGGGCAGATCATCACGGCGAGCCGCATCGATCCGTTCTGGTTCACTTCGGTCCGCGATACCGTCGCGTTCACGTTGATGCCGGAACAGCCGCGCGACATCCGGGCGATCTACGTCTCGGACATGGCCCAGGCGAAGAGTTGGGAGGATCCCGGCGCAACGAACTGGATCGACGCGCGGAAAGCATTCTTCGTGATCGAAAGCCGGAAGCAGGGCGGCATGGGCGCGGCGGAAGCGGTACCCTTCGGCAATCGTGCAGCGGCGGACCGGTTCGCCAGCGACAATGGCGGTCGTGTGGTGACGTTCGGGGAAATCCCTGCCGCGTATGTGCTGGGGAGCGATACGGCGGGTGCATCTGCCGATCATGATCAAGATGTCCGGCTGAATTGAAGGGACCTGTACAATGCGGACCCCCAACCTCACGCGCCGACGGATGATTGCGATCACGGCAACCGCGCTCGGTTCGGCGTTCGTGAGCGCGGCGCGCGTCGCTCGGGCGAGCGAGCCTGTCCGCTGGCATGGTTCGGCGCTCGGGGCGCAAGTTTCGATGGAGGTATATCATCCGGATCGTGCCGAAGCCGAGCGGCTTGCCAGGGCCTGTCTGACTGAAGTTCGCCGGATGGAGCAACAATTCAGCCTGTACCGTCCGGACTCCGCGATTTGCACTCTCAACCGCACCGGAATCCTTGTTTCTCCGGATCCCGACATGGTTGCGCTGCTCAAGGACGCGCTGTTCTTTTCCGACCTGAGCGGCGGCGCATTCGATCCGACGGTCCAGCCATTATGGCGACTGTATGCCGATCATTTCGCTTCGGAAAGCCCGGATCCGGACGGCCCCTCGCCGGAGAAGCTAGCCGAGGCGCTGAGCAGGGTAGGCCGAAACGGACTGCAGGTTGGGACGGATCGCATTGCACTTGCGAGGCGCGGTGCTGCGATCACCCTGAACGGCATTGCGCAAGGCTTCGCGACTGATCGGGTCGCCGAAAAACTGCGTAAGGCGGGTTTGTCGACGACGCTGGTCGATATCGGAGAGATCAGAGCAATCGGGTCACGGCCTGAAGGTGCGCCATGGCGTATCGGTCTTGCGGATCCGGATCGGCCGGGGGCGCTCACGGAGACGATAGATCTCGTCGATCGCGCCGTAGCGACGACGGCCGGTGCCGGATTCCGTTTCGACGCTGCCGGTCGGTTTACGCACCTCTTCGACCCCAAAACGGGGCTCAGCCCGTCCCGCTATCGAACGGTCAGCGTCGTCGCTCCTAGCGCAACCGAAGCGGACGCTCTCTCCACGGCTTTCAGCATGATGGACATTTCTCGAATACGGGACATCGTCGGCTCCCGGCCGAATGTCGAGGCGCGCATGGTCGATTCCAATGGAGCGCTGATCGTTTGTGGTGCGTGAGACAAGCCAAAAACCGCCCGTTTGAGTTATTGCCGCTGACAAACACGAAGAGGAGCTGACATGCGAGGCATTGTTGTCGTAGCGCTTTTGACAGCCGTCGGAGCGGGAAATGCGAGCGCGCAGGATGCCGCAGCTGGAGAGAAGGTTTTCGTCGTCTGCAAGGCCTGTCATCAGATCGGTGAAGGCGCGAAGAACGGTGTCGGCCCGGCTCTCAACGGCCTCATTGGACGCAACGCGGGGAGCGTTCCCGGCTACTCGTATTCAGCCGCCAACAAGGGCTCGGGTCTCACTTGGGACGAAGCGACCTTCCGCGAATACATCAAGGATCCCAAGGCAAAGATACCGGGGACCAAGATGATCTATCCCGGTTTGAAGGACGAACAACGGACCAGCGATCTAATCGCCTTCCTCAAGCAGTTCGACGCCGACGGGAAGAAAAAATAGCTTCTGACTGCGGACTTCCGAAAACTCTCAAGAGATATTGGTTTTACGATCTGGCGTCGGGAAAATTCATTGCAGTTTCATCCGCCATGGAAGCCGATCCGTGGTGGCTAGAATGGCGACATCGTCGAGCGTCAGCCTTCCCATTCGCGCATGGAAATCGCGAGATCGAGATCGAGCAGGCCGATGGCCCGCCGGGCCATATGATCGACAGCTTCCGCCAACGTGACCGGCTGGGCATAGAATGCCGGCACCGGGGGCGCCACGATCGCTCCGAATTCCGTCACCGCCGCCATCGCCCGCAGGTGGCCGAGATGCAGCGGGCTCTCGCGCACCATCAGCACCAGCCGGCGGCGCTCCTTTAGCTGCACATCGGCGGCGCGTACCAGCAGATTGTCGTTGGCGCTGCCGGCGATCGCTGACAACGTCCGGATCGAGCACGGCGCGACGATCATGCCTGCCGTTCGATACGACCCGCTGGCGATGCTGGCCCCAATGTCGGCATGTTCGTGATGCTGCGCGACCAGCGCCGCGATTCGGGGGAGGGCATCATCGCCGACCTCATGTGCCAGCGTTCGCCGGCCGGCCGGCGTCACCACCAGATGCAATTCGCATTGTCCGGTTTCGGCCAGCAGTTCGACCACGCGCATGCCGAGCGCAGCGCCAGACGCCCCGCTGATGCCAACGACGATCCGTGGGCGCGTCGTCATCGAGCGCGTCCTTGCGAAAGCATCTCGGTCAAACCAAGGCGCTGCCACAGCTCATCCACGCGGGCGACGACCGCAGCATCCATCTCCAGAACGCGACCCCATTGGCGTACCGTCTCGGCGCCGATCTTGTGCGTCGCGTCGATTCCGAGCTTGCCGCCGAGGCCTGGTTTCGGCGACGCGAAATCTAGATAATCGATCGGCGTGTCGGTCAACGTGACCAGATCGCGGGAGGGATCGGAGCGGGTTGAAATGGCCCAGGCGACATCCGCCCAGTCACGTACATTGATGCCGGCATCGACAATAATCAGGAATTTTGTGTAGGTGAGCTGCGGCAACAGGGACCACAAGGCGAGCATGATACGGCGCGCCTGGCCGGGATAGCGCTTGTCGATCGAGGCAATTGCCATCCGGTAGGAACAGGCTTCGGGCGGCAGCCAAAGATCGACGATCTCAGGCAGTTGCTTTCTGACCAGGGGAACGAACAGCTCGTTGAGTACCTCGCCAATCCGCGATGGTTCGTCGGGCGGCCGGCCAGTAAATGTCGACAGATAGACCGGATTGCGCCGCATCGTGATGGTGGTGACCCGCATTACCGGAAAATTCTCGATGGCGTTGTAGTAACCGGTGTGATCGCCATACGGCCCCTCCGGCGCGGTCTCGTTCGCCGATACCATGCCCTCGATGACGATCTCGGCGTCCGAGGGCACCATCAGCGGTACGGTGACGCACGGCGAAAGTCGCGGCCGTTCACCACGAATGAGCCCCGCGAACCGGAATTCCGACAGCGTCTCCGGCAGTGGCAGCACGGCGGAGAGGATGGTTGCCGGATCGGCGCCGATTGCCACCGCGACCGGCATCTCCTTGCCGAGGGCTTTCCACTGGTGGTGATGTCGCGCTCCGCCGCGATGCGCGAGCCAGCGCATGATGGCGCGATCGCGGCCGATTACCTGCATCCGGTAGACGCCGACATTGATCTCGTCGCCGATCGCATCGTCCGGCGGCCGGGTGATGACCAATGGCCAGGTAAGGAGGGGCGCCGGTTCGCCCGGCCAGTTGATCTGCGCCGGCAGCCGGGTCAGATCGATCTGGTCTCCGTGCCACGCGATCTCCTGGACAGGCGGCGCGTGAATCGTCTTTGGCCGCATTGTCATGGCGGCACGGGCGAGCGGCATTTTCGACATCATGTCGGCGAAACCGCGCGGTGGCCGCGGCTCCCTAAGCTCCGCCAGCATTTCGCCGAGCGAACGGAGCCCGGCGGGCTCGACGCCGAATCCCCACGCGGTTCGCTCCGTCGTGCCGAACAGGTTGACCAGAACAGGCATTTCGCCCGGACTGCCGTCGGGCATGACCGGCGCCTCGAACAGCAGGGCAGGACCATTGGCCCGCAGGGTACGCCGGTGAATCTCGGTCATGCCGTGCACGACGGACACCGGTTCCTGGATTCGGATCAGGCGCCCCTTGCCTTCCAGATGGGACATGAAACTTCTGAGATCGCGGAACGGCGGCAGGACGCGGTGGGGCACGGACACCTCATGGAAAGCGAAACTCCTCCACGAGATTTTTGCGCCCGTCTTTGTTCCAGAACAAAGATGAGCTGACGCCGGCAACGGTAAACACCGAGGCGATGGACGCGCCGTTCCGGTCGCCACGTGTCTTGCAAGGGGCTGACTGCGCGAGGATGCCGCCCGTACCTACCCTTCCGCGATGGATCGCGCGTACGCTGCAGCCATTGCCGCTTGCCCCACTGCAACTGCCGCTGGCGCTTGCACTGCGTTCGGTGGTGGCGCGGCATCCGTATATCTTTGAGCGCCTCGACGTCCACGCCTACAAGCGCTTTGGCCTCCAGCCCACCGATCTGCCGTTCGGGCTCGTGTTGGCCCCACACCCAAAGATGCCGAGCCTGATTGCGGTGCGGAGCCTGCCGGCCGGACTCCCGATCCGTATCGCCGGGCCATTGCTCGGTCTCATCGGTCTCATCGACGGCTCCTATGACGGCGACGCGCTGTTTTTCTCGCGCGACCTCGTCGTCGAAGGCGACGTCGAGGCGGTGCTTGCGCTGCGCAATGCGATCGATGATGCGGGCGTCGATCTGGTCGCGGATACGGCCGCCCTGTTCGGGCCGCTGGCGCCTTCGGGAGAAAGGCTCTTGGGTGGTGCCTTGCTGCAGTTGAAGGGGGCGGCACTCGCCACCAAACGCGAGGAGGCGCGATGATGGAGTTGATTTGCCCGGCGGGAACGCCTGCCGCCTTGCGCACCGCCGTCGATGCCGGCGCCGACGCGGTCTATTGTGGGTTTGCCGACGCCACCAATGCGCGAAATTTTCCGGGTCTGAATTTCAACCGTCGCGAAATGAGCGAGGGGATTGCTTATGCCCATCGAAGCCGCGCCAAGGTGCTGGTGGCGATCAACACCTTTCCGGCGGCTGGTGCCCAGGAGCTCTGGTACAGTGCGGTCGATGACGCAGTTGCGGCCGGTGCGGACGCGCTGATTATCGCCGATGTCGGCCTGATCGACCATGCCGCCCGCACCCATCCGCGCCAGCGTCTGCATCTTTCGGTGCAGGCTGCAGCTTCCAATCCCGATGCAATCGGTTTCTATGTGCGCCGTTTCGGCATCAAGCGTGTGGTGTTGCCGCGCGTTCTGACGGTCTCGGAAATTGCAGCCATCACCCGCGCCATCGAGTGCGAGACCGAGGTCTTCATCTTCGGCGGACTGTGCGTGATGGCGGAAGGGCGCTGCTCGCTGTCCTCTCACGTGACCGGACAATCGCCCAACATGAACGGCGTCTGTTCTCCGGCCAGCCACGTCGTCTATCGCGAGGAGGCGGGGACGCTGGTCTCGCGGCTTGGCGATTTCACGATCAATCGCTTCGCCAAGGGTGAACCCGCGGCCTATCCAACCCTGTGCAAGGGCCGCTTCAAGACCTCACTCGGATCCGGATATTTGTTCGAGGATCCCGTCAGTCTGGACGCGGCCGCCATACTTCCGAGCCTGCGGGCTGCCGGCGTCGCCGCGTTGAAGATCGAGGGACGACAGCGCAGCCGGGCCTATATCGAGGGCGTGGTGCGCGGTTTCCGCGAACAACTGGATGCGCTCGAAGCGGGAGAAAAGCCGCCGGCCGATCGTCTGGCCGCTCTCACCGAAGGGCAGAACTCAACGCTCGGCGCTTACCGCAAGAACTGGCGATAAATGATGACAGGACAGATGAAGCTCACACTTGGCCCGATCCTGTTCAACTGGGAGCCTGACGCCTGGCGCGACTTCTACTTTCGGGTCGCCGACGAGGCCGCGGTCGATGCGGTCGCGGTAGGCGAGGTGGTCTGCTCCAAGCGGATGCCGTTCTTCGAAGATCACTTTTCGGCCGTGCTCGAACGCCTCGCTGCGGCGGGGAAGGAGGTGCTGGTGAGTTCGCTGGCACTTGTCACGGTGGAGCGGGAGCGCCGGCGGACCGAGGAGCTGGCGCGCGGCGGCGAGTGGCTGGTGGAGGCCAACGATATTTCCTGCATTGCTCACCTCGCCGGGCGTCCGCATGTCGTTGGCCCGTTCGTGAACGTTTACAATGAAGGCACGGCACAGTGGTTCGCCGCGCAGGGGGCGCGACGCATCTGCCTGCCGCCGGAACTGCCGCTGGAGTCCGTTGCGGCCATTGCGGCTGCCACGCCGCAGGTCGAAGTAGAAGTTTTCGCGTTCGGCCGAGCGCCACTGGCGATCTCGGCACGGTGCTATCATGCGCGCCTGCACAAGTTTGCCAAGGACAATTGCCGTTTCGTCTGCGTGACCGATCCCGACGGTCTGCCGGTAGACACGCTCGACGACGAACGGTTTCTGGTGGTGAACGGGGTTCAGACGCTCGCGTATGCCTGCACTAATTTGATTGCAGATCTCGGCGACCTCGCGCGCGCCGGTGTCGCCTCCTTGAGATTGTCGCCGCAACATTGCGACATGGTTGCCGTGATCGGCACCTTCCGCGACGTTCTCGACGGCACGATGCTCCCGGAACAAGGGTTGCGGCAGTTGGCGGCGATTTATCCCAACGTACCGGCGACAAATAATTTTCTCAGGGCCCGCGCTACGGCGGTTTGATCCGGAGCGAACGACCTGCAGGAGTCTGATCCGCATTGGTCCGAGCAAGGCAGCGCGGGGAATGAGCACGTAACTGATCGCGTGGATCGGGAACGCGCTACGCAACGTGATCGATCCCGAACGCGACATCATGATCAGGCGTTGGTGCGGCAGATTCCTATCCGCCGGTCGGATCGAAAACATCATACGTGCGCACGCGCGGGATGCGTATCCCTCTCTCCTTCATGTCGCGCAATGCAACATACATCATCGCGGTCATCAGCGCGTCGTTGAAGGCGTCGTGTTGAGGTAGAGCGGGGACGTCAAGGTCTCTGAGAATTGCCGCGAACGAGAGATCGATCGAGGTGTTGGGCGGCGCGTCGCCGTACTTGCGCTCGTAGTAGAGCTTGGATACCTCAATGCGGGGATTTGGCAGTTCGATCTCGATAAAGGGAAGAATATACTTGTCCAGCATGGCGATATCGAAATCGACGTAGTACCCGACAAGCGGCCGCCCGCCGACGAAATGCAGGAAGCTTGGCAGCGCCTTCCAGATCAGGGGGCCCTCGGCAACGTCGACCTGACGAAGGCGATGTACCTTGATCGCCTCCGGCTGCATGTCGGCCTCGGGGCGCACGACCGCCTCGAAGCGTTCGCTGGTCAGGATACGGTTGCCACGTATCCTGATCGCGGCGATGGTGACGATGTCGTCGGTATGCACGTTCAGCCCCGTTGTTTCGCAATCGATCGCGACAACTTCGTCCGCGGGGCCACGCTCGAACATGAACCGGTACGACTGGTCTCCGATCGAGACTTGATGGAACAGGCGTTTGATGGCGCGAGGGATCACGTCAGAAGGCGCCGAGGTTGAAATGACGATGAATGAACTCACGAAACTGCTTCACAACCTGAAACGCATCGCGGAGGAGGTCGCGCTCCATGCTTGACAACGACGACGGCCGTACGAGTGTGCCGGAAGTGCCGGCTGACGCTGCCAATTGCCCATCGAGCCTCAGCATCAACATGAATTGGAAGGCTTGACTGAGTTCACGAGCGAAGTCTGCCTGCAGCAGACCGATGTCGCGCAGGCGCATGATGCGCTTGTCGGTGGCGGTCTCCATTAACCCGTGCTCGAGAGCAAGACTGCGAACGCCGTGTACAATCGGAAAGATGCCTCCCTTCTTGAGGTCCAGCGCGTCGCCATTGCCCGCAGTTGTGATTAGGTTTTTGAACAGGCCGATCGGTGTGGCGAAGGTGTCGATTGCGTGCGCGAAATGGGCCAGGAAAACCCGCTCTCCGCGGACCATCTCGATGAGTGCGGTCTTGGCCTTGGTGAGCAGCTGCGCGTCGCCGGCGACGGGCCGCGCATCATAGAAGATGGCGACGTTCAAATGGGAGGTGTCGTCGGGTAGCGCGATCCAGCGGCGAAAATCCGCGAGATAGTCGGAGAGCGGCTTGGACCACGCCGGATTGCTCACCATGATGTTGCCGGGGCAGGGTGGAAAGCCAAAGCTTGCCAGCGCGCCGGAAAAATCGGCTCGAAACGCGGCCAGCGTCGGCTCGTCGACCGGTTCGGAAAGGATAAGGCCGTTGTCCTGGTCCGTGCGAACGGTCTGCTCGCTGCGGCCCTCACTCCCCATGACGATGAGGCAACCGCTGGTGCGAAACTCGGCCGGTGCCACCATCTCGAACAATCTGGAAAACAGGCGTTGGTTCAAATCGGAGACGATTTCGCCAATCACCTCTACGCCGACGCCGTGGCGGCGCAGCGCGCGCACCTGCGCCGTCGTTTCGCGTGCGGCGGTCGCCAGATCATCCTGGGTCGACGCACGCTCGATACGGCCGGCGACGACCTGGGCACTGCTGGCAAGGAAGCCGAGCACGTCGATATCCTCCAGGACGCCGACAAAGCGCTCGCCGTCGTGAACAGCAACGCGCCGCTTGTTGAGCTTTGTCATGAGCACAAGAGCTGAGGATACGAAATCATCCGGCCGCATCGTGACCACGTCGAAGTGCGCGAATTCGCGCACAGGCGTTTGGATCGATTGGCGGCGCAACACCACCGCCTTGGACAAGTTCATGCCGGTGATGATGCCGACCCGTTCGCCGTCGCGAACGAACAATGCATTGCTGTCGATCTCATGCATCATGTGGCCGGCAGCCTCGATGCTATCGCCCGCATCAATGAAGGCGGCGGGGTGCAGGAACAGCTCGGAGATCCGCGATCGCATCAACGAGCCGTAACGCTGCTCCTCCTCGTCGCGGACGAGTTCATCCAGCTTGTGCGATATATCGCGGTAGAAGAACGAGGCAAACCGCGGATTGCTTTGGATCAGGCCGAGTATCATGGCTTTTGGAGCGCAGTAGCATAGAGTCTCCTCGCGAGCGATAAAGGCGTGGCCGCTCTTGCCGTAGACCAGAGCGCGGCTATCGAAGCTGTCTTTGGGGCCGAGCAGTGCCAGCAGGTCGATTCCGTCTCGCTCTTCGATCGTTCCTTTGATGACGACGTATAGAGCCTCGGCAGGCGTGTCTTGCCCGATAATCGTTTCGCTCGGCCGGAAGTAGGTGATATCGAGCGCCGCACGAAGCGTCTCGACCTCTTGCGGCGTCAGGCGGTCAAAAGGCGGGTTGCCGGCATCGAAAGCCTTGGGCATTGCACTCTCAGGCCTCCGGCTCGGAATGTTGCGGAGGCCAGCCTCTCAAGGTCCGCGTCTCAATGCGCGGTAGCTCCTGCTGCGCCGATTCCGGTTTGGCTACGCACAAACTGTGCGTCGAAGCCATCCCTGTCGACCGCGGCCCGCGCGCTGCGGTCCAGGATAGAAAACAGCCATATGCCGACGAACGCAAGGGCCATGGAGAAGAGGGCCGGGTTGTCCAGCCTGACCGGTGCCGACCCCTTGGCAAAACCGAGGGTCACTTCCCACACGGCGGGCGACAGTATGACGCCAACCACGGCACTTATCAGACCAAGGAATCCCCCAATCAATGCACCTCGCGTGGTGAGACCTTTCCAGAAGATCGACATCACCAGCACCGGGAAGTTGCAGGAAGCGGCGATCGCAAAGGCGAGGCCAACCATGAAGGCGACATTCTGGTTCTCGAATATGATGCCGAGAACGATTGCCAGCAAGCCGAGGAACAGCGTCGCAATCTTCGAGACGCGAACCTCATCTTGTTCGTTGGCGTTTCCGCCCTTGATCACCATGGCGTAGATATCGTGGCTGATGGACGAAGCTCCGGCGAGTGCCAGGCCAGAGACTACTGCGAGGATGGTGGCGAAGGCGACTGCCGAAATGAAGCCGAGGAACAGGTTGCCGCCGACCGCGTCGGCCAGATGGATCGCGGCCATGTTGGATCCACCCTTGATAGCCGCGATGCCGCTCTTGGTCTTCTCCAGAATGCCGGCATCGAGAAATGCCAGATCGGTCGAGACGAGCGTGATGGCGCCGAAGCCGATGATGAAGGTCAGGATGTAGAAGTAACCAATGAAGCCGGTTGCATAGAACACCGATTTGCGTGCAGCCTGAGCGTCTTTCACCGTAAAAAAGCGCATCAGGATATGCGGTAGGCCGGCGGTGCCGAACATCAGGGCCAGGCCAAGCGAAATCGCCGACAACGGGTTGGAAATCAGGCTGCCGGGTTCCATGATGGCGGTCTTCTTGGGGTGCACTTCCGTCGCCTTGGCAAACAGCGCTTCCGGGCTGAACCCGTATTTGTAAAGCACCGCGCCGGCCATGAACGTTGCGCCGGAAAGCAGCAGCACGGCCTTGATGATCTGCACCCAGGTCGTGGCTTTCATGCCGCCAAAGGTCACGTAGATCATCATCAGGCCGCCGACCAGGACCACTGCCATCCAGTACTCCAGGCCAAAAAGCAGTTGGATCAGCTTGCCGGCGCCGACCATCTGCGCGATCAGGTAGAAGGCGACAGTTACCAGGGAGCCGCATGAAGCCAGAATGCGAATGCGTGTCTGGCCGAGTCGGAAAGAGGCAACGTCTGCGAACGTGAACTTGCCCAGATTGCGCAGCTGTTCGGCAATCAGGAATGTGACGATGGGCCAACCAACGAGCCATCCCACCGAGTAGATCAAGCCATCGTAGCCGGAGGTGTAGACAAGGCCCGAGATGCCCAGGAACGAGGCCGCCGACATGTAATCGCCAGCGATCGCCAGGCCGTTTTGGCCGGCGGTGATGCCGCCGCCTGCGGAGTAGAAATCCGCAGCCGATACCGTGCGCTTTGACGCCCAATAAGTTATGGCAAGGGTCAAGGATACAAAACCGATGAACATGCCAATGGCGGCCCAATTGATCGCCTGCTTGCTGCCGCCATCGATGGCTCCGGCCGCAAGCCCAAGCGTGGGAGCGCAAATGAGCAATGTCGCCAATAGCCAGGAGATTTTTCTCATGAGCGGCTCCCTCCAACAATCTTGCGGATCAGCGGGTCGTATTTGGAGTTGGCCTTGCTGACGTAGATGCCGGTGAGAAGGAACGCCGAAACAATGACAAACAGGCCGATCGGAATACCGATGGTCATCACGCCGGTTCCCAGTGGCATACCGAGGAACTTGGGCGCATAGGCGACAAGGAGGATGAAGCCGAAATAGATGACCAGCATGATCAGCGACAACGTCCAGCCCAGCGACGAGCGTCGGCGAACCAGCTCCTGATAGTTTGGGTCTTGCTCGATCTTTTCGTGGCTGCTCAACATCTGTGGTCCCTTCGACGTTCGAGGAAGGAATTCGGACCCGTGCATCCAGGTTTCGCACGGCGTCCACTTCTCCGGCATTCCAGGTCAGGCACGTGTAAGCGTGAACCAGGATTGCTCACGACGAACAGCTGTTAAAGCCACACTACGTATGTACGAGCGGGCGGCGAGCGCCTTGATGCAGATCAATCTGCCGGACAGTGCGCCACGCCAAAGTCGTGCTGCGAACACTTTCCCAAACTGCTTCACGTGACCGATGAATGCAGCCTGGTTTCCGCTGTTCGCGTCGGCCTATTTCAAGGTTGTCAAATAGGCGATGACGTCGGCGCGATCCCTGGGCTCCGGCAATCCCTTGAAGAACATTTTTGCGCCGTGAACGTCCCCGCGCGGGTCTGCGAGATAGGCATCCAGTGCGGCGGCAGTCCACGCGGACTTGTTTCCTTTCATCGCCTCCGAATAGGAATAATCCGGCACCGTACCCGGCTTGCGTCCAACGACGCTCCAGAGGCTCGGCCCGACCTTGTTTATCCCGATTTCTGCGGAGTGGCAGTTTTGACAGATGTGCTGGAAGATGGCCTTTCCGGAAACCGAATCTCCGCTGGAGTCCGCTGCAAACGCGACGGCAGAGGACGTCATCAGCAAGGCAGAAAGAACTATACGACCGATCATGAGAGCATCCCTTTCATCGATCTCGTCAGCCGACCTCGCGCAATCTGGAAGTACCATCCTGTGGCAACCTGTTGGCGGCGGTTCGGAATGCACAGGCGCGCAAAATCGTTCGCGCGCGTCAGACGGGCACTGCGCTGTGGTCTCTCGATCCGCCACCGTCCAGATGGCCTGTTCTGGAAGGTGGCAGCGAAGAACGAGTCATGCTTTGCGTGACGCGCACGCGTACATGTTGATCTCCATCCCTACGGCGACTTCAATGATTTTCGGAGCGTTCCAGGTCATGTTTTCCTCTTTTCAAGTTGGGCGTCGACAGGTGTGTTTCCCCACCATTGCATGTCTGCATGGTGGCCGCATTTAAGCACGCGCACACGCCGACGGAACTGCGATCAAGGTAGTAGGCCGTTACGGCGCCTCTGGTGTGCAGCGGAGCCGATCAGTCGACGGTAAAATCCATCCCAAGGCGGCATGCATCTCAGCATGCATCTCCCTGCAGATTCATCGTTTTGTCGAGCGAACGATCTTTGGTCGAACAGAACTCCTGCGGCCCACAAAGTTCGATTGGTGCAGCGGAGCCGTGAGAGGCACGTCGCTGTTCAGTTGGACTACGACCTTCCGCCTATACTTGCACGACGGCATTGCTGGCACTTTGTTCGCGATGGGCGAAACAACGCCGCATCGATATCTCCGCGTGACCAGCCCTGAACTTGCGCACGCGGTCAAGAATTTCCGGAGGAGACAGATGGGACTCAGGAGCAAGAGTTTCTTTGCTGGCGTTTCGGTCGCCGCCATTGCGATGATTGCGGCGAGCGGTGTCCAAGCCAACGATTCGGTTGTGAAGGCGGTATCCGATCCCAACGGCTGGGCGATCGCTGGGCGCGACTACGGCAACACGCGCTTTAGCCCGCTCAATCAAATCACGTCGGAGAACGTTGGCAAGCTTCAGTTGGCTTACTCGTTGTCGTTGGCTTCACTTCGTTCCAACGAATCGTCTCCGGTCGTGATCGGGGACACGCTCTACGTCACGACGTCGTGGGGACCGAAATATGTCTACGCGATAAGCGCCGCCACCGGGGCAAAAAAATGGACCTATGAGCCGGATATGCCGGATGACGTGCTGCAGTATGCATGCTGCGACGTCAACAACCGGGGCGTCGCCTATGCCGACGACAAGATCTTCATCGGCCGACTCGATGGCAAGCTCACGGCCCTCGACGCTGCCAGCGGCAAGGAGCTTTGGACTTCGACTGTCGTCGACTACAAGCAGGGGTCTGTCATCACCTCTCCGCCGCTTGTCGTTCGCGACAAGGTCATCACCGGTTTCGGCGGTGGCGAATACGGTGTCCGCGGCGCACTTCTGGCGTTCGATCTGAAGACCGGAAAGCTGATCTGGCAGACCTATACCGTTCCGGCGCCGGGCGAGCCCGGCAGCGAAACGTGGAAGGGCGATTCCAGCCGTCACGGTGGCGGCGCGGCCTGGCTGGTAGGCTCCTACGATGCGAAGACGGATACGGTGTATTGGGGCACTAGCAATCCAGCACCTTGGAATACCGGCGTACGCTCGACCGGGGACGGCAATTTCGGAAAGCTGACAAACCTCTATACCGCATCGACCCTCGCCATCGATCCGAACACCGGAAAGATCAAGTGGCACATTCAAGGCACGCCGGCCGATGCCTGGGACTATGACGGCGTCAACGAACTGCTGCTGGCCGACCTGAAGATCGGCGGAGCGGACACGCCGGTCTTGATGAAGGCCGATCGCAACGGTTTCTTCTTCGTCGTCAACCGGGAAACCGGAAAAATGATCTCTGCCGAAAAATACGTTTACGCGAACTGGGCAAAAAAATTCGACATCAACACCATGCGGGCCGAGGAAGATCCCGACAAGCGTCCAGGACCCGGCCATCCAGCCAAGGACATCTGCCCGAACCTGGTCGGCGGCAAGAACTGGCAGCCGATGTCGTTCAATCCGCAGACCGGCCTCGTCTACATCCCAACCAACAATGTCTGCATGGATTGGTCGGTGAGTGATGTCACCTACAAGCGGGGTGTGTTCTACCTGGGCGCTGAATTCCCGACCAAGGAAGGTCCCGGCGGTTTCCTCGGCGAGTTGGTCGCCTGGGATCCGGTCGCCAACAAGAAAGTCTGGGGCATCAGGGAAGACCTTCCATTCAATGGCGGAACGCTGACCACGGCCGGCAATCTGGTGTTCGCCGGCGATCTACACGGCGATTTCCGCGCCATCGATGCGAAGACCGGCAAGGTGCTGTGGAGCAAGAACCTTGGAAGCGGAATCGGCGCGGGTCCTGTGACCTACTCGGTGGGTGGCAAGCAGTATGTTGCCATTGTCATCGGACGCACGGCCGCACTTCCTGCCTTCCTCGGCGAAATCGGCAAGAAGATGGTGGCGGCCGCTCCAGAGGGTGGCGCGCTGTTCGTGTTTGCTTTGCAGTAGGAAACAAACGAGTGGAGGCAACAGTGTTAAGCACAGTTCCACAGGTAGCTCGTCGTTCGCGGAGCAGAGCCCGATTGGAGAAGGTCGCTCAAGCGCTGCTGCTCTCCACACTCATAGCGACGCCGGCCTTCCGGGCCGGCGCCGCTGAAATAAGGCCATTGCGCCTGTGCGCGGATCCGACGAACCTGCCGTTCTCAAGCGATGACCCGGCCAGGCCCGGCCTCTATCTTGAAATCGGCCAATTGATCGCCCGGAAGCTTGAGCGACCGGTGACTTACAGCTGGTACAAGTCCTACTTCGGCAAGCGAACCGTTCGAGAAACTCTGCTGAAGAGGCAATGCGACGCCATGGTCGGTCTGCCGGAGGTAGACGATTTCATGGGGCCGGCCGTCATCTTCTCAAAGCCGATCGCAAGGGAAGGTTACGCGTTGGTCAGCGCGAAGGGCCGAAATATCGGAGACGTCGACGATCTCAAGGGGATGCGTGTCGCCGTACAATACCAGTCCACGCCGCAAAACCTGCTCGCGCAGCGCGACGAGATCGAGAAAGTCACCGTCTTGAGCCCTGACGAGGGAATGAAGTTGCTCGACCAGGGAAAGGTCGACGTCGCCTTTATCTGGGCTCCTGTGGCCGGTTGGCTCAACAAAGCTGCCTATGGAGAAAAATACCAGATCAGAACCACGGCGGGTGAGGGACTGGTGTGGCCGACCGCGATCGGCTTTGCGAAAGCGTCGACGGGGCTTCGGGACGATGTTAATCTGGTTCTGCCATCCCTGCAGGAGGACATCGACAAACTGTTCGCGAAATACGGCGTGCCGAGCGACGTGCCGGTCAAATTCGGCGAGCTCGGCGGTCCGACCGCGATCGCGGATGCGGGGCCGAGTGAACCCGTGACCGTCGGCCAATCGGCGGGCGACAGCAAACCTTCCGAGATCAAGGCGACGGCTTCCGGGGACATTTCGGCCGGCCGCGAACTCTTCAACGGAACGTGCGGGCACTGTCACGGGCCCGACGCCGTACAGGCCGAGAAACGTATCAATCTGCGTCTGATGAAGAAGCGTTATGGCAGCGACATGGAAGCGACATACTGGAAGACGGTTCATGATGGACGGCCGTCCAAGGGGATGCCTGCCTGGAAGGAGGTATACGGCGACGATGAGCTTCGAAATGTCCTTGTATATCTGCAGACGGTGCAGGATGCGGCCGACGGTTCGAATTAGACTGACGGGCAGGATGCCGCGGGCGTCATATCCTGGATGCAGTCAATGCTCTCTGTGAGGCTCTCATGATGGGATTCCTCATTGTCGATGATCATCCGTTGTTTGGCGAGGCACTCGGCAATGCAATCCGGATATCGCACCCGGATGCCCGAATCTTCGAAGCCGGTTCGATCCGGCAGGCACTGAATATCCTGGCGACGGAGCGCAACATCGATCTCGCGCTCCTGGATCTTTTGCTGCCGGACGCCGTGGGATTTTCCGGTTTTCTCAGATTGCGCGACAATCATCCGAAGCTGCCGATCCTCATTGTATCGAGCGTCGAGGACAAGCAGACGGTCCGCCAAGCGCTTGCGCTGGGGGCGGTCGGCTATCTCTCCAAGTCGACCTCAGTTACCGAATTGTCGGACGCAATCGCCCGGATTTTGAGTGGCTCGGTTTCCGCACCGAAAGGGTTCGTGCCAGCGGGCGCCAGGGAGCAAAACGAAGCTGCCATTCTCGAGAGAATCAAGAAGTTGACACCGCAGCAGGTACGCGTGCTGCACTTGATCAGGAATGGCCTGCAGAACCGAGAGATTGCCGCGGAACTCAAGCTGGCGGAGTCGACCGTAAAGGCTCACGTGACCGAGATTCTGCGCAAACTTGGACTTTTCAGCCGGAACAAGGCAATTATCGAAATTGGAAAGATTGCCTTGCCATTGCAGCCTCCCTGCCAAAGCGCAACTGGCGAACGGGAAAGGCCGTCTTGACGAGGGCGGTGGGTAAGCCACTTCCCCGCACGCCGGCGGATGCAGCAGGAGCGACAGGCTCCGACTGGCGGACTGATCGCCCTGCTATAGGCTTCCTTCCGTCCTTGCGATAATGTGCTGATCGTCAGAACGAATTCCGCTGTCCCGATGAGGCGGCTGAATGACGCGATCGGCCGACAGCATGCCGACACCAGGCGAGGCAAATGCAGTGAGGTTGCTTGTCGTCGAGGACCACCCGCTGTTTCGCGACGCCCTGGTCGGCGTCGTTGCCACCGCCTTCCCCAACGCCGAGGTGTTTCAGGCCATTTCGATCGACGGCGCACTGGATATTCTTGCCTCAAAGGGCTCCGTCGACGTCATTTTGCTCGATCTGTCGTTGCCCGGCACCACTGGGCTCCTGGGAGCATTCCGCGTCCGTGTTGCGGCGCCGAAAAGCGCGCTTGTCATTGTCTCGGCGTACGACAGCGCCCGGGTCGTCAGATGCGCGATGGCGCTCGGCATTTCCGGCTATATCCCGAAATCGACACCGAAGGCCGAGCTGGTTCAATCGATCCGAGCAATTTTGGAAGGGGAAGTCTACTTCCCGGAGCGAACCCATGGACACGGGGTAACCCGGCGCGCCAGCCGCGAAATTCAGGACTTGCTGTGTGAACTATCTCGTCTCACATCACAGCAGCTTCGTGTTCTCGACATGATTTGCCGGGGTCTTCAGAACAAGCATATCGCGTACGAACTAGATATCACCGTTACGACGGTGAAGGTTCACGTCACCGAGATCCTGCGAAAGCTTGGCGTGCGAAGCCGCACTAACGCAATCATCAAGGTCGCCAGACTCGATCTGACCCGATCAGAACATGGCGAGCCGGGAGCCGCTCGTGCTTCGGGACTTGCAAGCAACCCTGAATCGAGCCGGTCGCTTGGTTCGAATCTGTCCAGCAGGTCATCACGTCAATAGAAAGGAGAGCAGGGATCGCATCTCGGCCGGCTTGATCGGTTTTTTCAGGAGCTCATGCCCGAAGGATGCGGCGTCCGCGGCGGCCTTCGGGGAATAATCGGCCGTCACGATGATCGCGGGAATGTTGGTCTTTATCGCGTTGCGTATCTCCTCGACGGCTTCGATGCCCGTTTTGCCGTTGTCGAGGTGAAGGTCCGCAACGATGACGTCGGGAACCTCGTCAAGCGCCCCGATGCTATCGCGGGCGTCCGCGGCCGACTTCGCTATGGCTACGTCGCACCCCCACTTCTCAAGTAGATTGGCTAGCCCCTCGGCACTGGCGAGATCGTTCTCAATCAGAAGAATCTTCGCACCTTCCATGCCTCCAAAGGCGGATTCGGGGAAGGCTGGNTGCCTTTTCCGAAGTGGCCTCGTCGGGTGTCGTGGAGCAGGGCACCGTGACGNCCAAACATCGAGCCCCGTCCTACATGCGACTTCAGATGGATCTCATGACCGAGTTCGGTTGCGAAACGCCGGACGATCGAAAGTCCGAGGCCGATTCCCACATTGTCGCCAACGCTGGTTTCGCCGCGCTGAAATTCCGTGAAGATGCCTTCGCGCTGGGCTTCAGAGATGCCAGGACCCGTGTCGTGCACCTCTATGTTGACATTGGCGCCCTTGCGCCTGCACCCCATGAGCACGCCGCCTCGCTGCGTGTACCGCAGGGCGTTGGCCAGAAGATTTTGCAGGATTCGCCTCAACATCATCGGATCCGACCACACGGTCTCCGCGCAGGGACGGATCTTCAGTACAAGGTGACGCTTTGCGGCAACGGGGGTGAATTCCTGCCGCAGCACCTCGAATAGGGTCGAAATCGCAACCGGGCGAAATTCAGGCTTCAGAACACCCGCGTCGAGCCTGGAAATATCCAGAAGGGTCCGCAGCAGATCTTCCAATGTCGCAAGCGAACGATCAATCTGCTCGGTCAGTACGAGTGCCTTTGGCGAGGCGATCATTTCCTCAAGGGCGGATAGCGTTAGCCGCGCAGCATTCAGCGGTTGCAGAAGATCATGGGTGACTGAGATCAGGACCGACGACTTGAGCGAACTGGCCGCTTCCGCTTGCAGCTTGGCCTGAGAGAGAGAGCCGTTGGTCCTTTCCAGTGTTTGCAGAGCTTGCTTGAGCTGCTGGGTTCTGTTGCGGACCTGCTGGTCGAGAGAGATTGCCGTTTCGAACAGGGAAAATGCATTGAGCTGCTGATCCGTGGAGCGCTCCACGCGCGACATCAAGGCTGCGTTGATTTTCCGAAGCTTGGCAATCTCGCGCTCGAGCGACGCGGTCTGGTTCGGCTCAGCGGTGATCACGGCGCGATCCTTCGCCTTCCGATCGCAACGCCCGTCAGCGTTTGATTGACGTGCATGGACCGGTATTGCTCGCCATAGGTCTGAAATCCGACAACGTTGTTGCGACGATACAGCTCGGACATCTCCCGCGACAATTGGTATTGCTCGACGGCGAGCCGCCGCAGGACGCACTCGAATCCGATGAAGATGGAAACGCCGCCCAAATCGTCGATCAGGTGCCTGAAGAGGTCGTTCGTCGCATCGATCGGGTTTCGAACCTGGGCGACAGTGAGGACCATTCCTTCGTCGATGGCGCAGAAGAATCGAAGCGAGCCATCGGGATCCATGCGCTGGATCGATCGGGCGTAGTAGGAACCGCCAACCCTCACCAGTACCGGGTGCGCGGCAAAGGACAGCGCGTCAAGCTTGGTATCGCCAATCCCGACGGCACGGGAATATTCGATCGCCGCTGGTTCGGCATTGATTTCCTTGACGATGCGGCGCTCGATATCCGCTTCCGTGACCACCATCTTGACCGACGTCGGCTCGAAATGGTCGCATTTGAACAGCCGGAACGGCAGTCGGGTTTTGATCAGTATCAGAATGGCTGCATCGGAATGCGCCCGCCCACCGTAGAAGATCCACGACTTGTCAAATCGCAAACCGTCGCCGGCCGATCCGCCCACGACTGGAATGTCTTCGAGTGAGGTGTAGATCGCGGACATGAGTGCCTCTTCGCGTTGGCACATGCCGTCGATGAACAGGAACCCGAAAGCCTCCTCACCGCAGTCCCGCTCTTCGGTGCGACGGGTGAAGTCCTGATGCAGTTCGCTGCAGACGGATCGTCCGTGATCAACGCGAAAGCCAGATAAGTCGAGAAAGGGACGGGCTGCGACGACGAAATCCGCGGCGTTGAAGCCCAGCGCGACCACGCTGTCCTCCTCCCAGCCGCCAGGCGCCAGTTCACCCGCAGTGGTGCAGCCGAAAATCGGCGTGTCGGGAATTTGGCATGTTAGCTCTTCGATGAATATTGCAGGATCGTAAGATGGAGAAACGAACACGATGATCATCGCAAGATCCAGAGGCGCAAGCTGCCGCGAAATTTCCTCGGCTGCCTCGCGTGGACCTGCGGTTTTGGCGTGCGCGACGAGAATACTGTCGCCGACGCTGCTTTGCGTGCTTCCCAAGGCGATTCCTCTCGGACGTGATTTTGTTTTTCTTGAACGGTAATAGCTCTGACCNACCCACCGCAACCTTCGGTCCCTATGCTGGGGCTACGAGGTGCAGTGGTGCCNTGTCCAATTAAGCGCGCTTAAAGGACAGCCCAGGTTGATCTAACGCAAAGTCGCATTTCGGAAGTAGAATAGAAAGGGAAGCGATCCTCGCCGAACATGAGATAACGCTCCGACCAGGATCGCTTTCTTTTGGTGCGATCTGATGGAATCCTCGAGTGTTGCTATTCCGCAAGCCATGCAGCGCCTTGCAGGTAGCCGGAGTGAAAAGCAGAAGGTAACGCCGCGACCGTCGTCAACGACGACGGCCCGATACGCTACTTCCCAACAGGAAGGCGGCAGAGAAAGCAGGCGCCAATTCGTGATCGCGGGACCGGTCGAATTGGCCGCGACGCGGACCAGGATATGTCGATCTTGAAAGTTGGTGGACGGAACGATCGACAAGACCGACAGCAGTGAGTCCAGAATTTGCGAGGAACAAATGCCGGTCGATGGGAGTGCCCGCCACGCAGAGCGAATTCAGTCTGCGATCTCATCCAATGGCGCAGCGAAATCCGCGCTGATTGCGTCCTGGCAAAGGTCGGCATGCTTTCATAAGCTTGATCCGGCCCGAAGGAATCCTCCCGAGAGATTGACGGATCCGGAGTTCAGGCGGGCCAGGCAAGGGCTGGAGGTATTGATCCAGGTGGCCCAGCCGAGCCTCGACAGACTCCATCATTCGGTCGGGGGAGCGGGTTGCTGCGTCTTGCTCGCCGACAGGAACGGCGTCCCGGTCGAGCGGCGGGGCGCACCGGGCGACGATGCGACATTTTTTGACTGGGGATTATGGCCCGGCGCAATCTGGAGCGAAGAGAGCGAGGGCACGAACGGCATTGGCACGTGTCTCGTCGAACAACGTGCGCTGACGATCCATTGCGATCAGCATTTCTACGCTCGCAATGCCCTGTTGAGCTGCACGACCGCTCCGCTTTACGATCATGAGGGGCGTCTCGTGGCGGCGCTTGATGTTTCGTCCTGCAAGGCTGGACTGATCGAGAATTTCGTCAATCTGATCGCGAACGCGGTGATTGACGCCGCGGCGCGCATCGAGGCTGAATGCTTTCGGCAGGCTTACCCTGACGCACGCATTCTCATCGTTCCGGTTCCCGACAAAATGGGAAAGGCCCTGATCGCCGTCGATCAGGACGATCTTGTCGTCGGCGCGACACGCGCGGCGCGTCAGGCGTTGGGAATTTCCCGGGCCTGTCTGCAGAAATCGCTGCCCGCAGCGGAGGTCATGAATATGTCAAGGACGGTGACCGAAAATCTCGCCGCAGCGGAGCGAGGGGTGCTGCAACGGGCGCTCGCGCGAGCCGAGGGTAATGTCACGGCGGCGGCTGAAGCGCTCGGCATGAGCCGGGCCACGCTTTACCGGAAGCTGCGGCGACTGGATCTTCACCGCGCTCATTGAAATTGGGGTTCTCGACTGTCTCAGTTTTGAGACACTCGCGATTGCGAGCGGGTTTCGCGGACTGGCAAGCGGACCCAGTTTCGGCGAGCTTCTCCTCAAAGCGCCGCATCAAGCGCCGCAATTTGAGGAGGACGACTATGAACAAGGTTGAGGTTTCACGGGCCGCGAAAGTTCCCTTCGAAAAGCGCTACGGCAACTTCATCGGCGGCAAATGGGCCGAGCCGCGCTCCGGCAAGTATTTCCAAAATGGCTCACCGGTGAATGGCCAGCTGCTCTGCGAGATCGCGCGTTCGAACGAGCAGGATATCGAAGCTGCGCTCGACGCCGCGCACGCCGCGAAGGAGGGCTGGGGGCGTACCAGCGTTGCGGAACGCGCGATCATTCTCAACAAGATCGCCGACCGGATGGAAGAGAATCTTGATCGCCTGGCGCTGGCGGAAACCTGGGATAACGGTAAACCGATCCGCGAAACTACGGCGGCCGACCTGCCACTTGCGATCGACCACTTCCGATATTTCGCCGGCGCCATTCGCGCCCAGGAAGGCAGCCTTTCCGAGATCGATCACGACACCGTCGCCTATCATTTCCACGAGCCGCTGGGCGTCGTCGGCCAGATCATTCCGTGGAACTTCCCGCTGCTGATGGCCTGCTGGAAACTGGCCCCTGCCATTGCGGCCGGCAATTGCGTGGTGCTGAAACCGGCCGAGCAAACCCCGGCTTCCATCATGGTCTGGATCGATCTGATCGCGGATCTTCTGCCGCCAGGCGTGCTCAACATCGTTAACGGCTTCGGCTTGGAGGCCGGCAAGCCGCTCGCGTCCTCGCCGCGCATCGCCAAGATCGCTTTCACCGGCGAGACCACGACGGGCCGGCTGATCATGCAATATGCCAGTCAGAACCTCATTCCGGTGACACTCGAGCTCGGCGGAAAATCCCCCAACATCTTCTTCAAGGACGTCACGGCCGAAGACGACGATTTCTTCGACAAGGCGATCGAGGGCTTTGTGATGTTCGCGCTCAATCAGGGCGAGGTCTGCACTTGTCCGAGCCGGGCGCTCGTCCACGAGGCGATCTACGACAGGTTCATGGAGCGTGCGCTCAAGCGCGTTGAAGCGATCGTTCAGGGAGACCCGCTTGATCCTGCCACCATGATCGGCGCGCAGGCCTCGAGCGAACAGCTCGAAAAGATCCTGTCCTATATCGATATCGGCCGGCAGGAGGGCGCCCAGGTCTTGACCGGTGGCTCCCGTAATTTGCTGCCGGGCGACCTTGCCGGCGGCTATTACGTCAAGCCGACCGTGTTCAAGGGCCACAACAAGATGCGCATCTTCCAGGAGGAGATCTTCGGTCCGGTGGTTTCGGTCACGACCTTCAAGGACGATGACGAGGCATTGTCGATCGCCAACGACACGCTCTATGGGCTGGGCGCGGGCATCTGGAGCCGCGACGCCAACCGGCTTTACCGCTTCGGCCGCGCGATTCAGGCGGGCCGTGTCTGGACCAATTGCTATCACGCCTATCCCGCGCATGCGGCGTTCGGCGGTTACAAGCAATCGGGGATCGGCCGCGAGACCCACAAGATGATGTTGGACCACTATCAGCAGACCAAGAATATGCTGGTCAGCTACAGTCCCAAGAAGCTCGGCTTCTTCTGAGCTCTCCCCAGACTTGCCGGCGCGGCCGCTTTAGTCCGCGCCGGCAGCTTTTCTGGGCTTCACGGAGGCACGCGTGGAAGACAAGGTTTCGGCGACGCCGGCAGCGCTCCGGCTCATCGAGGAAATCGTCCGGGAGCACGGGCCGGTCCTGTTTCATCAGTCCGGAGGCTGTTGCGATGGGTCCTCGCCGATGTGTTATCCGAAGGACGGATTCATTCTCGGGGACACCGACGTTCTGCTCGGTCATATCGGTGGTGCTCCAGTCTATATCAGCGCCTCGCAGTTCGAGGCGTGGAGGCATACTGACCTCATCATCGACGTCGTTCCCGGGCGGGGCGGGATGTTCTCCCTCGATAACGGCCGGGAAGTGCGGTTCCTGACGCGCTCGCGGATTTGTTCGACGAGCCTGGGCGCGCCGCGGTCATCTGCGTGACGACAGGCGATCGTCCGCCTGCCGGCGCATTGGCGTTGGCCTGAGGAAGAGATTTCGGATCTTTGCGAAACAGATAGCGAGCGTCTTGGGATGTAAGGATGGGGTATCCAATGAACACGCGAGTGAGCCTGGAAGAGTTTGGCTACGAAGTGCCGAAGGGTTGGGCGGAGCGGGCCTACGTGGACGCGTCAAAGTATCGCGAAATGTATGCCTTCTCCTCCTCGAATCCGGATGGATTCTGGGATCATCATGGTAAGCGAGTCGATTGGATCAAGCCTTATACGAAGGNTGAAGAACACCTGTTTCGATCCCGGCAAGGTCACCATCAAATGGTTCGAGGANCGGCACCACGAACGTGTCGATGAACTGCATCGACCGCCATCTAGCCAACCGTGCCGATCAGACCGCGATTATCTGGGAAGGGGACAACCCGGGTGACTCCAAGCGCATCACCTACCGGGAGCTGCACGAGAACGTTTGCCGTCTCGCCAATGTGCTGAAGGGGCACGGCGTAACGAAGGGCGATACGGTCACGATCTATCTGCCCATGATCCCGGAAGCTGCCTATGCCATGCTGGCCTGCGCCCGCATCGGAGCCGTCCATTCGATCGTGTTCGGAGGTTTTTCGCCGGACGCGCTCGCCGGGCGGATCGAGGGATGTGGTTCGAAGGTCGTGATCACGGCGGACGAGGGGCTGCGCGGGGGGCGGAAGGTCCCATTGAAGGTCAATGCCGATGCGGCAGTAAAGAAGGCACCGGGCATCGTGCAAACGATGATCGTCGTCAAGCGCACCGGTGGTGCGATCGATTGGGTCAATGGCCGCGACGTGTGGTACGAGGACGAGGTGGCAAAGGCGTTAATTGAATGTACGCCGACCGAGATGAATGCAGAGGATCCGCTGTTCATCCTCTATACGTCGGGATCAACCGGAGCGCCGAAGGGTGTCGTTCACACGACAGGCGGGTATCTCGTCTACGTTTCGATGACGCATCAATACGTGTTCGATTACCACGATGGCGACGTCTACTGGTGTACGGCCGATGTCGGCTGGGTCACTGGCCACAGCTACATCGTCTACGGGCCGCTGGCCAATGGCGCGACCACGCTGATGTTCGAGGGGATTCCAAATTACCCATCGATGTCGCGGTTCTGGGAGGTGATCGACAAGTACAAGGTCAACATCTTTTATACTGCGCCAACCGCGATCCGTTCGCTGATGGCGGCGGGCGAGGAGCCGGTCAAGCGGACCAGCCGCGCCTCGCTTCGCCTGCTCGGCTCCGTCGGCGAACCGATCAATCCGGAAGCGTGGGAGTGGTATCACCGCGTGGTCGGGGATCAGCGCTGCCCCATCGTCGACACCTGGTGGCAAACCGAAACCGGCGGCATCATGATTACGGCGCTTCCGGGCGCGACCGCGTTGAAGCCAGGTTCTGCCACGTTGCCGTTCTTCGGGGTCCGGCCGGAGGTCGTGGACGCCAGCGGCGCGGTGTTGGAAGGGGCCTGTGAAGGAAACCTCGTCATTGCCGATTCCTGGCCGGGCCAGATGCGAACCGTCTACGGCGATCATGAACGCTTCATGCAGACATATTTCTCGACCTTTCCGGGCAAGTATTTCACCGGAGATGGCTGCCGGCGCGACAGCGACGGGTATTACTGGATCACCGGCCGCGTCGATGATGTCATCAACGTCTCGGGCCACCGGATGGGAACAGCCGAGGTGGAGAGTGCGCTCGTAGCGCACAAGGATGTCTCCGAAGCCGCGGTCGTCGGCTTTCCACACGAGATCAAGGGACAGGGCATCTACGCCTACGTGACCCTGATGACGGGTAGGGAGCCTTCCGCGGAGTTGCGCAAAGAACTCGTCGCGTGGGTTCGCAAGGAAATCGGCCCGATCGCGGCTCCCGACGTCATCCAGTTCGCGCCGGGATTGCCCAAGACCCGCTCCGGAAAAATCATGCGTCGAATCCTGCGCAAGGTCGCGGAGAATGAATTTGGCGCGCTTGGCGACACGTCGACATTGGCCGATCCAGCGGTGGTGGATGATTTGATCAAGAATCGGTAGAGCAGGTTGTGAAGGGGAGCATGGTGATGAGACTGGTTCTGTTGGGGCCGCCGGGCGCGGGAAAAGGCACGCAGGCGACGAGAATGGCCAAACGATTTAGCATTCCGCAACTCTCGACCGGCGACATGCTGCGCGAAGCGGTGGCCTCAGGCTCGGCCCTCGGGGTGCGTGTCAAGGATATCATGGAGCGTGGGGATCTCGTGCCTGACGATGTCGTCATTGCGGTCGTTGCCGATCGAATGGACCATTCGGAAGCCGCCAGCGGCTTTATCCTCGATGGGTTTCCCCGGACCGTGGCGCAAGCCGAGGCCCTCGATCGAGAACTGGCAGTCAGGGGAATCGGACTCGATGCAGTCCTTGAGCTGGAGGTCGATGAAGATGTGCTTCTGGTCCGCATCAGAGGCCGTGCCGAGGAAGCGGGAAACAAGGGTCAGCCCGTGCGCCGTGACGATAACCCCGAAGTCTTCAAGACCCGGCTGAAAGCCTACCGCGCACAAACCTCCCCCGTCGCCGCGTACTACCGGTCGCAAGGTCTGCTCCATGTCGTCGACGGGCTGCAGCCGATTGACACCGTGACCGATGAAGTCGCGGCGGTACTGTCAGCGTTCGCCTGACATTGAGTAGGAGTGAATCGACCGTCACAGTAAGAAAAATCAATAGCTTAGAAAATATGCATACGTTCGGGACGCGCAGGAGGCAAATCGTAACTTGAACTGAATCCCAGCGATCAATTGTAGGCGGACGGCAGGTCTGCAGACGGTTGGATTTTTCGCTGTAAGCCATTAATCCGTAATGATCGGATTTTGGCTTGGTTGGAAAAATTCTCTTGAGAAATCAACGCTAGCAGCGTGTCTCTTAATCAGCGGGTCCCAGGTTCGAGCCCTGGTGCGCCCACCAAGCCTTTCAATAGCCTAGGGACCACGCGCGATAGCCATTCCGACAAATGGCCAAGTCGCCACGGCGCTCTCGCTCGGGAGAATGGGGGGCGTCCCTTTCCAAGCAATCGGGAATTGCTTCCTCGGCGAGAACCCAGGCTGAACGCCAGAGCTCAGAACCGATCCGCCATAGAAGCGCGCCGCGTCAGCTAGACAACGCATGCGTTGGCGTGGCGCGTCACGATCCCGCCGCGTCGTCATGAATGGGGCCGTGCCGCATTTCAGTTCGTAAGACGGACGATTGTAGATTTTTGCCGACCGTGACGCCTCGGTAACACCAGGCGAAGGATGCAATCACAGGGAGAAAGTATAAAGTTCAAATCCTGGTTGTATCGAATCCTGGAAGCCCGTTGCCGATCCTGCGCGCGCATCGCCGCTGATGCCGACCGTGATAACTCTGCAGTTTCAATGGGTAGGCGGACGCGGCGATCGCCGCAACGTGGCTTGTGGCATTTGGGGGCGCATCGTTGTGACAAATTTGGTCCGTGTCAGGGCAGCAAATGTCGCTTGCGCCGCAATTGAAGCCTTCACTCAGGACTCGCAATGCATCATTCATTTGCAGTCTCCGCGCCTGCTGCATTGTTACAATTCATAATCTCGCCAGATTGGAAGACCACTTGTGCGGCGACAAAAACCGGTTGTTTGGCGACAAAAAAGGCCAACTTGGTGAGGCCGCAGTCTCTGGCTGTTCAACTGTCGTTCGGTGGCTCGACTGTTTGTCAGGAGAGAGCTCATGTGGTCGCGCAGCCTGTTGGTCCAGAATCTGTTGGTCCCGAAGAAGGCCAAGCGACATGACGAGGATGCGGACCGTGCCAATGCGGTCGCCGAACGACCGGCCTCTTCCGAGATGCAGATTGTGCCGCCGCTGAGCGGCAACTTTGAGCACGCGCTCGTCAATGCCGTCCTGTCCGGTGAGGTCGGAGCGGCGAGCAGATTTCTCGAACACGTCTCGACGACGCTGTGGTCGATCGTCGTGAAGCTGGTAGGCGATGGAGCCGAGGCGGAAGCTGCATTCCTTCACATCGTCGCATCATTGAAGGCCGACGATTATGCGCGGCTGCGGGGGTTCGACGGGCGTTCACGGATCACGACTTATTTGTCGCTTGTCGCTCGCGATGTTCTCGCCGACGAGTTGGCCGGGCAATTCAGCAAAACGCCGCGCGAGGCGTGGGAGAGATTCTCGCGCTACTTCGGGGCTGACCTTCGTAGCCGAATCGCCAAGCAACTGCCGAGCAAACTCGGTAGAGCCGGTCGCGAGGACGCGTATCAGGAAGTATGCCTCAAGCTGATCGAGAATGATTTCCGTCGCATCCGCTCTTACGGAGGCCGCGGCAGCTTCACCGGCTATATTCTGACAGTGGTCGATCGTATCCTGATCGATCTCGTGCGGCGTGAAACGCCTCGACGGCGTATGCCCGCGGCGATTTCCCGTTCACCGCCGCTCGACCAGGCGATTTATACGGCCGTGGTGTGGGAGGGGTGTCCGCTGGATACCGATCGGCTTGCCGCCGCGCTGCGCGGCAGGCTGGCGCAAGATCCGACGGCTGTTGACATCGCCGAGTCGGTGGCGCGCCTTGGCGGTATCGTGAGGCTGGAGCGCGCGTCGCCCGCGACCGAGGCCGTCTCGCTTGACGCATTGCTTGGCGAGGGCGGAAGTATTTCGATCGCGGATTCATCGCCAACTCCCGAGGACCGGCTGCTGCTCTTTGAGGAGGAAGAGCGTCGCGCTGCCCTCGTCGCCGCCATCAATGCGGCAGCGGAAAAGCTTCCTTCCGATGAACGATTGTACCTTCAGATTGTATTTTCGGCCAATGAGCCGTTGCCAGCACGTGGCATTGCGCGGCTGATGGGTTGTCCGGTCGAGGACGTCTATCGTTTGAAGCAGCGCAGCCAGAAATGGTTAAAAGAAATTACGGTGCAATTGGAAAAGAATTCCGATATGTCCGTCTAAACATGGGTATTGGAATTTTACCCGATGATCGAACGCCCCAGTCACGAACCGGCGTCAGCGCACGCCGAGGACGACGGCCGCTCCGACCGGCTACAGACGCTTGAGCTGCTTCGCGCGAAACTGTCGCGGACCATTTCCGAGGGGGTGGGGCAAGGCTCCGTTGCAGCAGGTCAATGGGGGGAGATCGACAACGCAGAGATCGCCGCGTTTCTCGACGGTTCCCTGCCGCGGGCAGAGTGGGATGCTGTCGCCACGAGACTTGTCAACGACCCGGCGGCCCGCGCGGAGTTGGCCGCGGCGGCGGACCTGCTGGACGAAATCCAGGCGCGGCCTGCGACAGTTCCTGCGGGCTTGATGGTGCAGGCGGCCGATGTTCTTGCTGCGCCGGAACAGAACCGGCCGCAGGTTTCGGCCGTGTCGGTCGCTCCGGTCGCTTGGTACCGACGTTCGGTTGCGTGGTCCGGCGTCGCTCTCGCCGCTCTGGCTGTGATCGCGATCCCGGCTGTCATGAAGATGGTTGGAGACGGCGCACCGATCGCGGTCAGGCCGGACGACGCCGGCGATGCGATGGGCCGCGGAATCGTGGCGACTCCGTCCAGTCCGGCCAAGAAGAAAGATGCTCAGTCGTGCGTTGACGCGAACGAACAGGCCAGGAAGTCGACACCCGATAACACGGGAAGCGACCGCGGTACTGTAACCGAGCATCCTCGAGGCGAGGCGCCCACCAAAGACAATGATCCATGCGGGCCAAAGCCGGTGGGCGCCGACAAGCAAGAGCGCCCCGCTTCCGCAAGACCGAACTGACCTGAACTCGACGCTTCAAGTCGTCCGGACCGCATCTCGGTTATGGCCGGTAGGTTGTGATCCGATCACAAGGACGAGAGGGAGACGTCGCAATCGTTGGCGACGGACCAAAAGTGAAAGTCTGTCCGTCTGCTCCAGTGTTGCGTCCAAACTCACACCTTGCAAAGGAGAAAAATTAATGCGCCACACAACGACGAAAGGTGCGATCAGCTCACGCTTGAGTATGCGCGGAGCGCTGCCGATGTTGCATGCGGCAGGTGCTGTTCTGCTCGTCATTGCCGTCGCCGGGCCTGCACGTGCGCAGAGCACCGGTATCGCTGCCTGCGACGACTTCTTGACAAAATACGATACCTGCGTGACGTCGAAACTTCCGGAGGCGCAACGTGCGACCTACAAGGCGCAACTCGACCAGACGCGCAAGACGTGGCTCGACATGGCCAAGAACCCGTCAACGAAGCCAGCCATGGAACAGAGCTGCAAGCAGACGATGGACGCGATGAAGGCATCGCTGCAAACCTTCGGCTGCACGTTCTGATGTAGCTGCACAAGAAGGCGTGGGGCATCCGTTCGTCCCATCCTTCGATGGCCTGGAGGTCATCCCACTAGAGCACGATCCGAAAACACCCGCCCCGCACTTTGTTGCGGGGTGGGATATTGGTTTTCCCTTGCGAGAATTGCGGTTGCGCGGAGATCACGCTCAGGCAGCAAGCCAAAGCGTGATGACAATCCTGAATCCGCCGCGCTATTGGTGCAAGATGAGACGAGTGCTTCCGACGAACGGTCTCGAAAGCAGGGGCGTGCGCAGGGAAATGTTACGACCGTGATGGTCGCGACTGCAGCGACTATCTCGCTTATCGCGATTTGATTTCCCGGCAGCGGGCCGCGCGCAGTCCTGTCAAGGCGTCGCGCTGCAGCAGTATCGGACAAGCATTGCCAAGGTAATAGCTCTCGCCGGCCTCGCGCGCGACCTGCGCTACTACTGCGGTGCCGAGTGTGTTCCAGCAAGCTTCCGTGAGCGCTCCCGCTGCCTTGGCCTCATTCCAATCGGGGGGGCGGCCGAGCGCGGCAATGACGGCGTCCGTCAGGTCCGGATCCGCACAGACCGCCGCATTCGCTTCGGCCGGCGCCTCGATCGCGATGGCGAAAAATGGCGTGGCGGCGGAGCGGTTGAGCTTGCGTCCGACGAGACGGGCGGCGTCACGCGCGAGGTCGACGCGCACCATACCAACGTTCTTGGGCGTTGTGCGCACGAAGCTCTCCAGTTGCCGGCGGCAATCGGCGGCGTAGGCCTGCTCAAGGCAGTCGCCGAACGCGGACAGGCCGATCGACGTGCGCAGGGCCAGGAATTTCGGGTTGTCGTTCAGGATCGGAAAGGTCGTGGCATAGTGCTCGAGCGCCGCAAGCCGATCGTCAAATGGATGCGGCGACGTTGCAAGCGGAGTTAATTCGCCGATCGCGGCTTGCTCGGCCAACGAAGCCCAATGGGCGTCGCGCGCCGTCGGCCTCACCTTTGTCAGGTGGCCGCGGAGCTCGCTCCAGCTCTTCGCGGCCGCCAGCGCGTCAAGCTCGGCGGTCTCAGGATCGGCCGGGGAAGCCGGCACTGCCTCGGTGGCGCGCTTGTCGACGTCGGAGAGCAGAGCCGTGGTCTGTGGTGGCGGTGGGTCGGCAGGTGTGAGGCGTCCGCTTGCGTTGAGCACGATTTCGCCAACAACCTGATCGTAGTAGGCCGGCGTTTGGTCGCGACCAACGCTCGCCGCCAGCTGCCGGACCTCGAGTTGCAGGCGCTTGGCAATCTGCACCAGCGTCAGGTCCTTCTCCGCCAGCCGGAGTATCAGGTTGCGCGTGAACACGGAGTTTGAGGCGCGCTCGGTGCTGGATAGCCGGTCAAGCGCGGTCTGCTTGGCGCCGGCGGAGAACATGATGAACACGCCTTCGGCGGGCGTCATCGCGGCGAGGCCGCCGCTGCCCTTGAGCCCGCGTCCGCCCGGCCGCTCGAACGGATTGTTACGGCAAGCGTCGAGCACGAGCACCACGGTGCGGGCGCCGCGCCCCTGCAGCCGGTCGATGATCCGGCCGGCTGGAATTGCGGAATCGCGGATCAGCTCTTCCTGTCCCTCGCGGACCTCCGGGATGTCCGTCGGCAGCAGGTAGTTCTGGCCCTGGATCTCGAAGCCGTGTCCAGCGAAGAAGAACAGCGCGGTGTCGCCAGGCTCGATCGCCTTGTCGAAGGCGAGCATGGCCTCGCTCATGGCACGGCGCGACTGGTTCTCTACGGAAATCACCGAGAAGCCGAGCTTGCGCAGTGCGGTGCCGACCGCGCGCGCGTCGTTGACGGCGGTCTGCAGCCTTGGAATGTTCTCATAGGCGTTATTGCCGACCAGCAGGGCAACGCGTTTCTCCGCGCGCGCGGTTGTGGCGAAACCTATCGCGACGCTCAGCGCGAGGATCGCAAGGCACAGGTGTGTTCTTGGCATGAATGTTCTCGTCGATGCTGTGGCGGGCTCATGGAGCGGCGGTCTGGTCCGGTTGGCTAAACTGTTTGGTGGTTGAGCGCCATCATCCGTCAACTCATTGTTGGTGAGCTCTGTGGCCGGATGATGTGCATGCTCCGGGTCGGCATGCTGGCCGCGAACTTCATCATGGGCCCGTAACGGACGTTGAGCACAGCAAGTAATGAAAATGGTCCAGATTGCTGATGGTCACGCTGATGACGAGCCGAGACGCCCCCACCGGCAGGCAAGGGGCGCGATGCGTTCAAGATGAATCGTCATCGCGCCCTAGCTTATTGTTGAGCATGATCTTTTCGGAAAATCGGTACCAATCGGGGTCCGACGGGCGTGATTTTCCGGATCATGCTCTAGGCGATACGATAGAGAAACGTAGCGACGATCGTCCATAGGCCGAGAACGATCGCGGCATAACCGAGCACGGTTTGATAGGGGACAATGGCAGCGCGAATCTGCTCGCCGCGCTGTGCCGCTTCAACGCTGCGGTTGAGAATGTACTTCGTCAGCAAGGCATAGCCGAGCAGCAGGCCGAGCGAGGCAATCAGCAGGCCGGTCGCGAGGTAGGTCAACCACCAGACAGGCACATAGCTGAACCAGTTCAGGTTGATGATCGCGCTGATGATGATCCAGGCGCCCCAGAGGCAGGTTATGAATCCGAACCATCCCTGGTAAGGTACCATCATTTCGATATAGGCCTTCGCGTCCGGACGCCTCGCGACGATGCTCGAAGCAGCCGCAAGGGCGCCGAGCGCAAGCAAAACCAGCCCAGTAATCAGACCCGACATTGGATTCCTCTCTTTCTTGACAAGATAGCGCACCAAATTGCGGTGATATTTCAAGACAGCCTGCGGCCGTCGCCACCACATCACGATAGAGAGACGGACCGGCGTAGATTTTTCTCCGCGTCGGCTGCTGTAAATTTGTGCCCCAGGTAAAAGATTCAGCTACAGGAGGTCACCGATCGCAGACTTGAGGCGCGCCGAGGATGGCCGCCCTGTAACCGCCTCCTTCGCCTTGACCTCCACGATCAGCGCGTCGTCCGCCAGCTTGACGTCAACCTGGTCGGCGTCGCGGATGACGACGCGCCGCAATTTCGCCGCGATGATCTCGCGTGCGATCGGTGAGGTGAGCATCTGCTCCAGCGTGCTTCCGGTGACCGCGATTGCGTCCGCCATGGCGGACCAAGCGGCGGAGTCATCGGACAGGCGCGGCGCGTCGAGCGAGATCGTGAGCGCCGGGGCGCCCGCGCCCCTGAGCTTGCGCCCGAGGGACTCGGCCTCGGTCTCGGCCTGCTCCTTCGTTGCCTTCTTGACGACGAGCGGCTCGGCTTCCTGGTCGCGATACGCGTCGGCCGAACCGCCCGACAATTTGTCGCTGAATACCAGGATGCGGCCCGTTTCGTAGATCCGAAGAACCGAGACGCCGTCATCGCGCTTGAGGGTGATCGAATTGTATGGAGCCGGCTCGGCGGTCACGGCCAGGATTTCGTCGGAGCCGTCGAAGCGCAGCTTGATCGGCGTTCCCATGCGGTCGATCACAAAGCCCATCAATCCGGTGCCGGTGCTGTAATGGCCGATGCGAAGCTGTGGGCCGTTCTCTGCGGCGAGGTCGCCGTGGCTGATGATCAAGGTGAGGGCGGCGCCGACGATCATTCGGAAACGTCCGGACATGGTGGACCTCACAGCATCACGACAATCCGCGGGATGCGGTATTGCTGATAAGCGCAGGGAGAAGTGAGAAATAAATGCGGAGTTTTTGCGGCCGACACTCACGTTGAGTAGGGCGCATTCATTGTTCAAAATGCTTCAATCAAGATGCATCACTCCAGGTGCTGCGATGACGCAGGAAAATCGCCGCCACTGTCCGTCTATCCCTAGGTCAGTCACAATGGCCGGACGCCGTGCTCGCACGGGATGCGCGCATGTACATCTAATTCGGAGTTGGCAGCTATGAATATCCACGTCGGTCTCGCCCTCGTCGGGCTCACGATCCTCTCCTCGGTAGCGTTTGCGCAATCGCTCAAGGACAAGGAGTATTTCGCGGACCAGGAGAAGTATCTCACGGGAGAAGCCACCACCACCAACGAGCGGTGCGGCAACAGTCTCACAGCGAAGTTCGATTGGTCGAAGCCGCCGACGCCGGAAGATCGGAAGACCTACAGCGCCTACGGTTACTGCGGCGTAGCTCTCGAAGCCGTGCGGCGCGTCTGTGACTCCCAGGCCGGCAAGGAAGCCGTCAAACAGAAGATCAAAAGCCTGACTTGCCGTTTTGGAACGCAGCGCACGGTTGCGCTCAAGGATGGCACGATCGAGTACGAGGTCAATTTCAATTCGAGCAACGACGCCGACTACGTGTTCGAGTATCTACAAAACAATTTGTAAGCGCCTTCGAGTCCTGGTGCGCCCAACAACCATTGCTGGATCGGGGGCGAGCCGCCCCCGATGTTGCGCCGCCCCGATTTGAAGCCAGAGTTTGCCAAGACGATCAGGCGTCGGTCGGACGATCAAGCAGCCCATCCAGTTCGCCGAGCGCCTGTCGCATTGTTTCCACCAGATCCAAAGCAACAGGCGAGGGGCTGCGTTGTGCAGGAAAAACGGCAGCAAATTCGAAATCGATGCGCGGCAGGAAGCGACGCACGACGACGCTGCGCGTTGCGAACTCTTGAGCGGTGAAGGGATCGCAGATCGCAACCCCGAGCCCGGACGATACCAACCCGCACATGATCTCCGACAGCGCGGTCTCGACTCGCAGCACGCGGCGGACATCGTCGCGATTGAAGGCCTGGTCGATCAGGTGCCGGCCGGTTGAGCCAGCCGATAGCGAAATAAATGTTTCGCCCTCGAAATCGCGCGGCTGCAAAACCTCCTTTGCCGAGAGGCGATGTCCGGCGGGCAGAACCGCGACGCGTGCCGGCGCCGGCAGTCGCAGGCTGGACAGGCCGGAATGGGCGATCGGCACTTCGGCGAAGCCGACGTCGCACTGGTCGTTCAGCACCCAGTCGACGACAATCGGCGAGATCACGCCGAAGAAGGCGAGGTTGAGGTTGGGCCGTTCCTTGAGGAAGTGCCCGGCGAGGCGCGGCAGATAACCGTTTGCGAGCGCCGGCAATGCTGCGATCCGCAAGGTGCCGGTGCGGCGGCCACGGATCTCTTCGGCCGCCGCCGAAATGCGTTCGAGGCCCACAAAGGAGCGCTCCACTTCCGTGTAGAGTGCGATGGCCGCGGCGGTCGGCACCAGTCCAGTGCCGCGCCGCTCGAACAATTCCATCTTCAACAGCGCCTGGAAGTCACGCAGCAACCGGCTCACCGCCGGCTGCGTCACTGCGATTAACTTCGCCGCCTCGGTCACGCTGCCGGTCAGCATCACCGCGCGAAAGGCTTCCACCTGCCGCGAATTAATCCGCGCCATTCCCCGACCCCGTTCATAACATTCAGGCATGTAGAACGTGCCATTATTCATTGGACGACGGAAGGGTTCGTTGCGATCTTTTTCATCAACGCTGGAGACAGCCCGTTTTTTCGGCAGATTGGGATCAGAAGCCCCTTGGCCGCAAAGGCGGATGTGCTTCAGCGGCAAGATCGTCAGCCTTGCCCCGGTATTGGAGATCGGTCACCCCATGAAATCTCTCAGCGTTCTGACAGCGGTCAGCATCGCGGCGCTCCTCGCGGTTCCGTCGGTCGTCTCGGCCCAGCAAAAGACCCTCTATGTCGCCGGTTATGGCGGTTCGTTCGAGAAGACGATCCGCGACGAGGTGATCCCGGCGTTCGAAAAGGCGAACGGCGGCGTCAAGGTTGAATATGTCGCCGGTAATTCGACCGACACGCTGGCCAAGCTGCAGGCGCAGAAGGGCAACCAGCAGATCGATGTCGCCATCGTCGACGACGGTCCGATGTACCAGGCTATTCAGCTCGGCTTCTGCGGCAAGCTCGATGGCCTGTCCGCCGACCTCTACGATACGGCGCGTTACAAGGATGATCGCGCGGTCGCGATCGGCATCGTCGCCACCGGCTTGATGTACAACACCAAGGTGTTCGCCGAGAAAGGCTGGGCGCCGCCGACCTCCTGGAACGATCTCAAGGATCCGAAGTACCAGAAGCAGCTCGTCATACCGCCCATCAACAACACCTACGGCCTGGAAGCGCTGTTGATGCTTGCCCGGATGAACGGCGGCAGCGAGGCCAATGTCGACGCCGGCTTCAAGATCTTCAAGAATGAGATCAATCCGAACGTGCTGGCCTATGAGCCGTCGCCGGGCAAGATGACCGAGTTGTTCCAGTCCGGCCAGGCGGTGCTGGCGGTCTGGGGCACGGGCCGCGTGCAGAGTTTTGCCAACACCGGCTTCCCCGTCGACTTCGTCTATCCGAAGGAAGGCGCGGCCACGCTGCTGGCCAGCGCATGCCCGGTCGCCAAGCCCAACGCCTCGCCGCTGGCATCGAGCTTCGTCAAGGCGCTGCTCGATCCGAAGATCCAGCTCGTGTTGCTGAAGGATTATGGCTACGGCCCGGTGCTGAAGTCCGTCGTGGTCCCGCCGGAGCTCGGCAAGATGGCGCCGATCGGCGAGCGCGCGGCGAAGCTCTATAATCCCGACTGGACGGTCATCAACGAGAAGCGCGAGGAATGGACCAAGCGCTGGAATCGCGAGGTCGAACGCTAGCTGATCGTAGCACCGGAACAGCACCATGGCCTATCTCGAGCTCGATCGCGTCGCAAAACAGTTCGGGGCGCAGACTGTCGTCGACGACTTCAGCCTTGCGGTCGGCAAGGGCGAGTTCGTCTCCTTCCTCGGTCCATCCGGTTGCGGCAAGACCACGACGTTGCAGATGATCGCGGGTTTCCTCGATCCGTCGCGCGGTGCGATCCGCCTGGAGGGGAGGGACCTGACGGCGGTGCATCCGGCCAGGCGCGGGCTCGGTATTGTGTTCCAGAGCTACGCGCTGTTCCCGCACATGACGGCGGCGGAAAACGTCGCCTTCGGCCTCGAAATGCGGCGGGTGCCGCGCGCCGAACGCGCCGAGCGCGTTCGGGCCGCGCTCGCGATGGTCGGTCTCGCCGGCTATGAGGAGCGTTATCCGCGCCGCATGTCCGGCGGCCAGCAGCAGCGCGTCGCGCTCGCCCGGGCACTCGTGATCCGGCCAAGCGTCCTGCTGCTCGACGAGCCGCTGTCGAACCTCGACGCCAAGCTGCGCGAGGGCATGCAGATCGAGTTGCGCCAGATCCAGCGTACGCTCGGGACCACCACGATCCTGGTCACGCACGACCAGAACGAGGCGATGTCGCTGTCCGACCGGATCGTGGTGATGAGCCAGGGCCGCATCGAGCAGATCGGCACGCCGCAGGAAACATACGAACAACCCGCCTCGGCCTTCGTGTCGCAGTTCCTCGGCAAGACCAACGACTTTGCTGCGACCATCGATCGCACGAATGCGTCCGCGCGGCTGGTCGCAGGCTCCTGGAGCGCGCCGGCGCCGGCCGGATTTAGCGGGCCTGTGACGATCAGCATCCGCCCCGAGCGGATCGGCTTCGGCGATGCTGGTCTGGCCGCGAAGATCGTCACCCGCATCTTCCAGGGCAATCACTGGCTGTTCCAGTGCGAGAGCGAATGCGGTCCGGCAATCGTGATCCGCCAGAACGACGGTCAGACGCAGCCTGCCGAAGGTGACGCGGTTCGCCTTGCCTGGCGGGTGGACGATATGAGCCTGCGCGCCGGAGGCGCCGCATGAGCGCGGCCGCCGACACGGCTGCGGCAAACGCCGCGGCGACGGCGGATGCGCCGACTGCGCGCGCGCCCTGGGCGCTCGCGGCGCCCGCGCTGATGCTGTTCATCGGTGTGCTGGTGATTCCGCTGGCGATGACCGTGATGCTGTCGTTCCACGACTGGGGCCAGTACAAGGGCATCGAGCCGGTCTTCATCCTGAAGAACTGGCACGAGATCGCGACCGATCCCTATTACGCCGAGATGTTTTGGCGGACGTTCCGCATCGCAGCTCTGACCACCCTGATCACCGCGGTGCTCGGCGCACCGGAAGCCTACATTCTCAACCGCATGAGCGGGCGCTGGAAGAGCTTCTTCCTGCTCGTGATCCTCGGGCCGCTCCTGATCTCGGTGGTGGCGCGCACGCTCGGTTGGGCGCTCCTGTTTGGCGGCAACAACGGGCTCGTCAACAAGCTGCTGATGTCGCTCGGGCTGATCGGTTCGCCGTTGCGCTTCATGTTCACCGAAACCGGCATGGTGGTCGCGCTGGCGCATGTGATGATGCCGTTCATGGTGCTGTCGGTGTGGGCCGCGCTGCAGCGGCTCGATCCGCAGATCGAGAATGCCGCGCTGTCGCTCGGCGCCAGCCCGCCGACCATCATCCGCCGCATTGTGATGCCGCAGATCATGCCGGGCGTGTTGTCGGGGGCGATCATCGTGTTCTCGCTCTCGGCCAGCGCGTTTGCCACGCCCGCGATCATCGGCGGCCGCCGGCTCAAGGTCGCGGCGACGCTGGCCTATGACGAGTTCCTCAACACGTTGAACTGGCCGCTTGGCGCCGCGGTCGCGACCTTGTTGCTCGTCGCACTGGTGCTGATCGTCGTCGGCAGCAACGCGTTGATCGAGCGGCGCTATGCGGAGGTGTTCCGATGAGACGGAACGGCCCGCTCGCGCTGACCTTCCATGCGATCTTCGTCGTCATCATGGTGGCGCCGATCGCGGTGGTCTGCCTCGTCGCCTTCACGCCGGAAGGCTACCTGTCGCTGCCGACCAACGGCTTCTCGCTACGCTGGTTCAGGGCGATTGCGAGCTATCCCGAATTCGTCCACGCCTTCTGGGTCAGCCTTGGCCTGGGCGCGCTGTCTTCCTTCGTGGCGCTCTTGTTCGCGGTGCCGGCCGCGCTGGCGATCGCGCGATATAAATTCCGCGGTCGCGACGCGCTCGCGGCGCTGTTCCTGTCGCCTTTGATGATTCCGCATGTCGTGCTCGGCGTCGCCTTCCTCCGCTTCTTCACGTCGATCGGGATGGGCGGCAGCTTTGCGGCGCTGCTGGTTGCGCATGTGATCGTGGTGTTTCCGTTCGCGCTGCGGCTGACGCTCGCGGCGGCCACCGGCATGGACCGTTCGATCGAGATGGCGGCGATCTCGCTCGGCGCCGACGGCTGGACGTTGTTCCGCCGCGTGACATTGCCGTTGATTTTGCCGGGCGTCATCAGCGGCTGGGCGCTCGCCTTCATCCAGTCCTTCGACGATCTGACCATGACCATCTTCCTGGCCGCACCCGGCACCGAAACGTTGCCGGTGCGCATGTTCCTCTACATTCAGGACAACATCGATCCGTTGGTGACGTCTATCTCGGCCACCGTCATCGCGATCACCATGACCGCGCTCATTCTGCTCGACCGCTTCTATGGGCTCGACCGCGTGCTCGCCGGCAAGAGCGACACGGGACGATAGGAGAACCCATGCACAGGGATTATGACGTCGCCGTCGTCGGCGGCGGGCTGCTCGGCTCCGCCATCGCCTGGGGTCTTGGCCGGCTCGGCAAGACGGTTGTCGTCCTCGACGAAGGCGATATCACCAAGCGCGCCTCGCGCGCGAATTTTGCGCTGATCTGGGTGCAGAGCAAGGGTCTCGGCATGCCTGCCTATACCGGCTGGACCGTGCGGGCGTCGGAGTCCTGGGGCAAGCTCGCCGCCGAGTTGCAGGCGCAAACCGGTCTCGACGTGTGCCTGCAGCAGAATGGCGGCTTCCATCTGACGCTCGGCGATGACGAGTTCGAGCAACGCGGCCAGCTCGTCACACGCATGCACAACCAGGTGGGCGCGGCCGACTACAGGATGGAGATGATGTCGGCATCCGAGGTGAAGAAGAGGCTGCCACTGATCGGCCCCGAGGTTTCCGGCGGCAGCTTTTGTCCGCTCGACGGCCACGTGAATTCGCTGCGCACGTTCCGCGCCTTCCACACCGGCTTCAAGCAGTTCGGCATCGATTATTTCCCGGAGCGGGCGGTCTCGGCGATCGCCCTTGATGGTGGTGAATTCAGCCTGGCGACGCCGAAGGGCGAGATCCGCGCCGGCAAGGTCGTGCTCGCTGCCGGGAATGCCAACCAGACGCTGGCGCCGATGGTCGGACTGTCGGCGCCGATGGGCCCGACCCGCGGCCAGATCGTGGTGACCGAGCGCACCATGCCGTTCCTGCCGCATCCCTTGACCACGATCCGCCAGACCGACGAGGGCACGGTGATGATCGGCGACAGCAAGGAAGACGAGCTCGACGATCGCGCGCTGAAGCATTCGATCAGCGCCGTGATGGCGGATCGCGCCCAGCGGACGTTTCCGCATCTGGCGCGGCTCAACGTCGTCAGGAGCTGGGCCGGCATCCGCGTCATGCCGCAGGACGGTTTTCCCATCTACGACCAGTCGGAAAGCCATCCCGGCGCATTCGTGGCCTGCTGCCATTCCGGCGTGACGCTCGCCTCCAACCACGCCTTCGAGATCGCGCGCATGGTTGCGGCGGGCGCACTTGAGTCGAAGCTGGTCGGCGCCTTCTCGGCGAGCCGTTTCGAAGGTCGCCGCGCCGCGAACAGCAGCGGGTATTGATGACATCAGGCAACGAGCCAACAGGCATCCCAATGTTCAAACGATCCGATCAGGATAAACGCCCATCCGTGCAGATCTTCGTCGATGGCGCCGCCATCGCCGCGCGCGAGGGCGACACCGTCTCTGCCGCGCTGCTGGCATCCGGCCGTGACGTGCGCCGCGCGACCGCGGTGAGCGGCGCGCCGCGTCTGCCCTACTGCATGATGGGCGTGTGCTTCGACTGTCTCGTCACCATCGATGGCGTCGGCAACCGCCAGGGCTGCTTGGTGCCGGTCGCCGAGGGGATGCAGGTCGAGATCCAGAAGGGCAAGCGGGAGATCGGACGATGAGCACGCCCAAGCGCGAAGCTTACGATGTCGTGGTAATCGGGGCCGGGCCTGCCGGGCTCGCCGCCGCTGCGACCGCCGCCGAGGCCGGCCTGTCGACGCTGCTGCTCGATGAGAATGCAGGTCCCGGCGGCCAGGTGTTTCGCGCCATCGCATCGACACCGGTGACCGAGCGCGCTCAACTCGGTGCCGATTACTGGGTCGGCGCTGATCTCGTGAAGGCGGTGCGCGCAAGCGGCGCCGAGATCATCCAGCGTGCGACGGTCTGGAGCCTCGATCGTCATATCGAGATCGGCGTCTCCGTCGGCGGTGTCTCGGCCTTCGTCAAGGCGCGGCGCGTGATTCTTGCGACCGGCGCGCTGGAGCGGCCGTTTCCGATTCCCGGCTGGACGCTGCCCGGCGTGATGACCGCGGGTGCGGCGCAGACGATGCTGAAGTCGTCGGCGCTGGTGCCGGACGGCCGCACTGTGATCGCAGGGCAGGGGCCGCTGCTCTGGTTGCTCGCAGCGCAGATCCTGCGCCTCGGCGGCCGCATCGGTCGCATCCTCGACACCACCGAGCGCCGCAACTACCTCGCCGCTTTGCCGCATGCCTTCGCCTTTCTGACCTCGCCCTATTTCGCCAAGGGCCTTGCCCTGATGCGGGAGGTGCGGGCGAAAGTGCCGGTCGTATCCGGCGTCGGCGAACTCTCCGCCGCCGGCGACGGTCAGCTCGCAACGGTGACTTATCTGGCCGGTGGACGGCGCGAGACGATGCAAGCTGATTTGCTGCTGCTGCATCAGGGCGTCGTGCCCAACGTCAATCTCGCGATGGCGGCCGGTGTCGAGCATCGCTGGGACGAGTCGCAACTGTGCTGGTCGCCGGTGCTCGATCAGAACGGCAATTCGTCGATCGACGGCATCGCGATCGCCGGCGATGGCGCTGGGATCGGTGGCGCCGGAGCTGCGGTGTTTCGCGGCTACATCGCGGCACGCGCCGCGGTCGAGGCGCTTGTGCCAGCATCGGCCGCCAAGCTGACGCCGATGGCGGAATTGCGGACGGGCCTGGTTCACGCCGAGCGTGGCCGCGCCTTTCTCGACACGCTGTTCCGCCCGGCGCCGCAGTTCCGCATTCCCTCGGGCGATACCGTCGTCTGCCGCTGTGAGGAGGTCACCGCGAAGGACATTCTCGAGGCGGTCGCGATCGGCGCGACCGGGCCGAACCAGCTCAAGGCCTATCGCCGCACCGGCATGGGTCCGTGTCAGGGCCGGCTGTGCGGTCTCACCGTCACCGAGTTGATGGCTGAGGCGCGCGGCAAGAGCCCGCAGGAGATCGGCTACTACCGGCTGCGCGCTCCGGTGAAACCGATCACGCTGGCCGAGCTTGCCGCCGTCGCCAAGACCGAGGATGACGTCAAGGCGGTGGTGAGGGGATGACGAAACGCGTGGATGCGATCGTCGTCGGCGGCGGCATCCATGGATGCTCGACCGCGCTGCATCTCTGCCTCGCCGGCATGGAGCCGGTGCTGATCGAGAAGGACTATGCCGGCCGGCACGCCTCCGGCGTCAACGCCGGCGGTGTTCGTCAACTCGCGCGCCACATCCCCGAGATCCCGCTCTCGATCCGCTCGATGGGAATCTGGGAGCGGATCGAGGATCTCCTCGACGACGATTGCAGTTTCGAGAGCCACGGCCAGGTCCTGGTCGCCGAGAACCAGGCCGAGCTGGAGGTCTGCCGCTCTCGGGTTGCAGAGTTGAACGCGCTCGGCCTCACCCATGAAGAACTGATCGACGCCGCCGAGCTCAAGCGGCTTGTGCCTGCGGTGGCCGACACCTGTCCCGGTGGCGTAGTTTCGCGGCGCGATGGCGCAGCCAATCCCGCGCAGACCACGACGGCGTTTCGACGCAAGGCGGCCACGCTCGGCGCCACGGTCTGCGAAGGTGTGGCCGCAAGCAACATCCGGCAGCTTGACGGGTTCTGGCATGTCGACGTCGGCGCGGACAGTTTTGCCGCGCCAGTGCTCGTCAATGCCGCCGGCGCCTGGGCCGGACAAATCGCCGCTTCACTCGGTGAGCCGGTCCCGGTCGAGACCGTGGCACCCATGCTGATGATCACCTCGCGTGTGCCGCATTTCATCGATCCCGTCGTGATCCTGCGCGGCCGAAAACTGTCCTTCAAGCAATTCGCCAACGGCACTGTGCTGATCGGCGGTGGCCATTTGGCGACGCCGTATCAGGATCGCAACGAGACCGTGCTGGATTGGCGCAGCCTCGCGGTGAGTGCGCGCACCGTGTTCGAGCTGTTTCCGGTCATGCGCGGGGCGACGATCGTCCGCGCCTGGGCCGGCATCGAGGCGCGGATGAAGGACGATCTGCCGGTCCTTGGGCCGAGCGCCCGTCACAAGGGCCTCTATCACCAGTTCGGCTTTTCGCTGCATGGCTTCCAGCTTGGCCCCGGCGCCGGCGCCGTGATGGCGGAGCTCATCGTCAATGGCGGCACCCAGACCCGGATCGGCGATCTCGGTATCGACCGTTTCCATCCCTCCACGCTCTAGGAACAAGAGGATATCATGAGCATCATCCGCAACATCCGCACTCCGATCATGCACCGCGCCGTCGAAGCCAACGGCTTCGTCTTCATCGGCGGCACGATCGCCGACGACACCAGTGTCTCGATGGGTGAGCAGACCCGCAACATCCTCGGCAAGATCGCGGGCTATCTGAAGGAGGCGGGGACGGACACGTCACGCGTGGTCAGCGCATCGATATTCGTCACGGATCTCACGAAGAAGAAGGAAATGGACGCGGCCTGGGTTGAGTTCTTCGGCGACAATCTGCCGACACGTGCAACGGTCGGCGTAGCCGATCTCGGCGGCAATGCGCTTATCGAGGTCGTGGTTACCGCGCTCAAAGGCTGAAGCAACAGTGTCCCTCTGGGCTAGTTCTGTGGACTAGAAACTCAAGACCACAAGTTCCAACGCAAGCCGCAACGCAGCAATTGCAAGGGGTGGCTTGACGGCCTGTCTTGGTCATCCTATTGGTCTTACCAAGGTAAGATCAATAGGATAGGGGATGGAGATCAAGCGAACAGCCGAGGGCGAAAAGGGCTTCGAGAAGGTTTTTGCCTTTCTGCGCAAGCGTCTGATCGCGGGTTCGCTCAAGCCTGGCGACCGCTTGATCGCCGAGCGCGAACTCGCGAGCCAACTTGGTGTCAGCCGACCCATCGTCCGCGAAGCCCTGCGGGCGCTCACCATGCTGGGCATTGTAGAAATCCGCGATCGCATCGGCACCGTGGTCACGCGCCCGGACATTTCCGTCCTCAACGACTTCTTCACTTTCGCGCTCGCCCAGCAGGCCGGCATGGTGGACGACGTGATGCAGGCCCGCATCGCGATCGAATGCCAGGCCATTCGACTTGCCTGCGAGCGCGCAAGCATTACGGATTTCGAGCGGCTGCAGCGCGAGCTGGCGCGCATTGCGGAAACGATCGATGAGGCGGATGCCGGAGGGATTGCGGACTTCGAATTCCATCGCGCGATCGTGCTGGCATCCCGATCTGAGACGTTAGTCGTGCTGCACAATTCGATGGCCGGCCTGCTTACACAGTTCCATCGCACACGCCGCGAACTGGTTCAGGCCTTCCCCTCGATGAAGACCTACTTGATCGACGATCACAGGCGCATCTTTGAAGCTGTGGTCGCGCGGGATCCCGAGCGGGCGGACGCGACCCTGCGAAAGCATTTTGAGATCGGCGATGAATACAGAAGGCGCGCCGTCGTCGGCGAGAAAGAGAGCCGCAAAGTTTCGCGCTGAACGGAAATAGACCCAACTAACAACAATAAGACGAGCGGGAAAATGGGACGGGATGGCAAGGGGAGCGTAGGCTTCATCGGCATTGGTGCGATGGGCCGGGAGATGGTGCGCAACCTGCTGAAAGCAGGGTATGCGGTCAGCGCCTTTGATATCAGTGAGGCCGCGGTCGCGGATGTCGTGAAAGCGGGCGCCATTGGCGCGCAGAACCCGGCCGAGGCCGCACGAAACTCTGACATCGTCATCACCATGCTGCCCGACACGCCGCATGTCGAGGCAGTTATCTATGGCGAGCCCGGCCTCCTGAAGTCGCCGCCCGCCGGCAGGCTGATCGTGGACATGAGCACGATCTCGCCGGTCGCAGTCCGCAGCATCCACGCAGATTTACAGAAAATCGGCGTGAGCTTCATCGATGCGCCCGTTTCCGGCGGACCGCTCGGTGCGAAGAACGCAGCCCTCTCGATCATGGCCGGCGGCGAGCCCGAGGCATTCGCCAAGGCCGAACCATTCTTCCAGGCGATGGGAACCACGATCACGCATGTGGGGACCAGCGGTGCCGGGCAAACGGTCAAGCTCTGCAATCAGCTCATCTGCGGCATCAACATTCAGGCGATTTGCGAAGCGCTCGCTCTGGGGCGGGCTTCCGGCGTTGATCTCAACTTGCTCCGCCGCGTGCTGCTGGGTGGCTCGGCTGCATCCTGGATGCTGGACAAGCTCGGCCCGGCCATGATCGAGGGCGATGTTGCCGCCGGCTTTCGCATCGACCTGATGCTCAAGGATCTGCGGCTGGTGCAGGAACACGCCCAAGCACTGAGTGTGCCGTTGCCGGGAACCGCGCTCGTCACCAGCCAATATATCGATGCGCGGGCACATGGCGAAGGCGCGAACGGCAATCAGGCGCTGTTCCGCGTCTACGATCGTATAACCAACCAGGTTACCGGCTGATCCTTTCGCGATGGGCATCGAACTCGATTTTCCCGCAGTGCTGGAGCGATGGCCGAATTTTCTCGGCGGCGCCATCCTCACGCTCGAACTCGCGTTCTTCGCAACCGTGCTGGGTGCCTTTCTCGGCACGCTCGCAGCCGTGGGTCGCCGCTCACATAGCTTACTGATCGCGCGCACTTGTAAAGTCTATGTCGAAGCGATCCGCAACACGCCGTTGCTGGTCCAGATCTTCCTGGTCTATTTCGGCCTCGCCAGCATCGGTCTGAAGCTATCAGCCTTCACCGTCGCGGTGGCCGCGCTGACGATTAATGTCGGCGCTTACACCGCGGAGATCATGCGCGCAGGCTTCGACGCCATTCCACGCGGGCAGCTCGAGGCGGCCGAGGGGCTCGCCCTCTCGCGCCTCCAGATCTACTGGCACATCATCCTGCTGCCGGCTGTCGAGAGGGTATATCCGGCGCTCACCAGCCAGTTCGTGCTGCTGATGCTCGCATCCTCGGTCTGCTCGCAGATCTCCGCCGAGGAACTCACGGCCGTCGCCAACTACATTCAGTCGGACACCTATAGGGCGTTCGAAACCTACATCATCATCGCCGTCCTCTACATTTTTCTGTCGCTTGTCATGCGCGCCGGATTCTGGGGACTTGGCTTCGTCCTGTTTCCGCGCCGACGCCGGCTCGGCACGCCCTTGTGAGGTGCGGAATGGGCGGACATCTCAATTTCAATCATCTGCTCTTCCTCGGCCATGGTGCGCTGTGGACGATCGGGCTTTCGCTGATCGCACTCGGCGGCGGAGGCCTCGCCGGCTTCGTGATTGCGCTCGCACGCGTTTCTCCGCTCAAGTCCGTCCGCCTCCTCAGCGCCGTCTATGTGCAGCTCATTCAGGGGACGCCGCTGCTTGTCATCCTGTTCCTCGGCTATTTCGGGCTGGCCGCAGTGGGATTCCAGCTGTCACCGCTTGCCGCTGCTGGAGCTTCGCTCACCCTCTACGTCGCCGCCTATCTCGGCGAGATCTGGCGCGGCTGCATCGAATCCGTGCCGAAGCCGCAATGGGAAGCGGCGGAGGGTCTTGCGCTGAGCCGGACCCAGCGGATGATGAAGGTGATCCTGCCACAGGCGATCCGCATCGCAACGCCGCCAACTGTCGGGTTCATGGTGCAGATCATCAAGAATACCTCGCTCGCCTCGGTTGTCGGCTTTGTCGAGCTGATGCGCTCGGGACAGATCGTCAACAACTCGCTGTTCGAGCCGTTCGCGATCTACGCGATCATCGCCGTCGTCTACTTCGCCATGTGTTATCCCATTTCGTTGTACAGCCAGCGGCTGGAACGACGCATGGGACGTGGCAAGTTCAACCTCGCTCCGGCCTGACATGCAGCAAGACACTCCCGCCACATCGATCGTGTCGCTCCGCGACGTGCAGAAAAGTTTTGGCTCGCTCAAGGTGCTCGACGGCGTCAGTTTCGCTGTCGAACGCGGCGAGGTCCTTGCGATCATCGGCAGGTCCGGTTCCGGAAAGAGCACGGCCTTGCGCTGCATCGATCGCTTCGAGAGGGTCGATCATGGTGAAATCGTCGTCTGCGGGCACAGGGTCGATTCTCCCGACGTCGATCTCCGGGCGTTACGCCAGGATGTTGGCATCGTCTTCCAGAGTTACAACCTGTTTCCGCATCTCACCATCGAGCAGAACATCACCCTCGCGCCTTGCTCCGTGAAGCGAATGGCCTTGTCGCAGGCGAAAGAGCTGGCGCGCAAGGTGCTGGCGCAGGTTGGGCTGGAAGAGAAACTTCACGCCTATCCCGAACAGCTTTCAGGCGGCCAGCAGCAGCGCGCCGCGATCGCCCGTTCGCTCGCCATGCAACCGAAGGTCATGCTCTTCGACGAGGTCACTTCCGCGCTCGATCCCGAGCTGACGGCCGAGGTGCAGAGGGTGATCGAGCGGCTGGCGGCCGAGGGCATGACGATGGTGATGGTGACCCATGAAATGGGCTTTGCGAAAAGCATCGCAGACCGGATCGTCTTCATGCACCGGGGCAAGGTTCACGAAACCGGGCCGGCCTCGATCCTGACTTCCCCGACGACGCCGGAGCTCGCTCAGTTCGTCGGAACCGGCGACCTGAAATCATAAAACAGGAGAGGAGAACCAAGGATGAAGAACAGAAAATTCCTCGGCGCTGCCGTGTCGGCATGTTGCCTTTTCATGTTGACGGTACAGCCGGCGAGGGCCGACCTGCTCGACAGCATCATGCAAGCAAAGAAGATTCGCATCTCGACGGACCTCGCCATTCCGCCGTCCGGCATGATGGATGGCAGCATGAAGGCCACCGGCTCCGATGTCGAAGTGGCCCAGTTGCTCGCCAAGGATTGGGGCCTTGAACTCGAATTCATCCAGACGACCGGCGCGACGCGCATCCCCAACGTACTGACCGGCAAGGCTGACATCATCATCTCGACATTGTCGGTCACCGCCGAACGGGCCAAGGTGATCGATTTCTCCAATCGCTACGCGACACTGCAATCCGATATAGGTTGCCTGAAGTCGCTGAATGTGAAGGATTGGGCGGACCTCAAGGACAAGACGGTGGGCGTCGCGCGCGGCACAACGCAGGATACGACCTTGTCGAACATGAAGGACAAGGAGCTGAAGATCGCGCGCTATGATGACGACGCCACTGAGGTAACCGCTGCAGTTTCCGGGCAGGTCGATTGCGTCGGCACATCGGCCACGATTATCAATCAGATCGGGGTCAAGAATCCCGCCCGCATCTTCGAGTCGAAGATACCGCTCGCTACGTTCGACCTCGCCGTCGGTTTGAAGAAGGGCGAGCCGCGACTCATGGAAAAGCTCAACGGCTGGATTGCCGAGAATATCAAGAACGGCAAGCTCAACGCCATCTACAAGAAATTCCACGGGGTCGAATTGCCGGCCGATATGCGTGGTTGAACGAAACAGTGCCGTGACAGCCGGCAATGGCTGTCACGGCCCCAAGAAAATGGAAAAGGAAATCGTATGCGCCTCGTCATAGGGTCGGACCACGCCGGCTGGCCGCTCAAGCAAACCGTTATCGACCATATCCGCGAGCTCGGTCACGAGGTCATCGACGTGGGGTCCTATGACGACAAGCCGGTCGATTTTCCGGACATTGCGCGCGCGGTGGCGAAGAAGGTGACGTCGGGCGAGGTCGCGCGTGGCATCATGGTGTGCGGCACCGGCGTCGGTGCTTCGATTGCCGCCAACAAGATGAAAGGCATCCGCGCTGCGGTCTGCCACGACGTACACTCGGCGCATCAAAGCGTGGAGCACGACGACGTGAACGTCATGTGTATCGGTGCCCAGATCGTCGGTTCCTGGCTCGCCAAGGATCTGATCGCGGCATACCTCTCGGCCGAATTTTCGACCGACGAGGATTTTCGTCGCCGGGTCGAAAAGCTTCGCGTCATGGACGAGGGAGGTTAGGTCAGGGATCCACCTTACGTGATTCTGGCCTTCTCGCTTAACATCGATCTGGTCGCCAGTTGACGTTCAACGTGAGGAGTCCCAAGCCAGGCGCATCAACACTCAGGAAGCATCTTGGTCCAGCGAGCGGCTCGCCTGCCGGATTTCATTCAGGAATGCCTTGGCCAGGCGCGACAGAGGCTCTGCCTCAGACCACAGCATATAGGCCACGGCCGCGGTCTTGGGCGCAAAAGGCCGGACGATGAGATCGTGGCTGCCGCCTTGGCTTGGCGAAAACGGATCGACGACGGCAGCGCCCACCCCGGCGGCCGCGAGCACGCAGGCGGTGTTGCAGTATCGGACCTCGACGGTCGGCTGAAACGGCGCGCCGGCCAGCGCGAAAGTCTCCCGCACGGCTTCGCCCAATCGCGTTCCGCGCTCCAGCCCGATGAAAGGAAGGCCGACGAGGTCGGCGGCGGAAATGACGGGACGTTCGGCCAACGGATGTTTCGGCGGCAGCACACAGACCATTTCGCCGGAATGAACCACCTCATGCGCAATGCCCGGGTGGTGCGACAGACCAAGCGCGAAACCGAGTTCTGCAACCCTGCTCAGTACGCCTTCGATGATTCCCTCATAGCGCCGTACGTCGAAGAACATTCGTGTCTGCGGACGGCGGCGCAGGAAGCCTGACAGAGCGGGCGGAATGATGCTGTAGGCCAGCGGCGGGGTCGCGACGATCGACAGATGTCCCGAGCGGCATTCCCTCAAGTCACGCACGCGGTTCTCGAGTTTCGCGTGCAGTGCGAAGATCGCATCGCTTTCCTTGTACAGCGCCATCGCTTCGGTGGTCGGGAAAAGCCGGTTGTTGACGCGCTCGAACAGCGCGAAGCCAGCTTGCGCCTCCATCGCCTTCAGCGCGTTGCTGATCGCCGGCTGCGATAGCGCCAGCTCGTCCGCGGCCGCAACTGTCGTCCGGTGACGAATGACCGCACGCAGGATTTCAAGCTGGCGTAGGTTCATATAAGCCCGAGTTATTTTCTTCCCGAAAATATCATAGCACGAATGATTGCATTTGGCGTCTCGCACTTGCGTAATGACGCACGCAATTGCGTGCCGCTCTCGTCGGGGTCATCCGCCCAATGAGGCAGCAGTCCGCATAGATTGGAGGCAATGTTGACCCGAGTCCTTCGTGCTGCGGCCGCTCAGATGGGGCCGACGCAAAAGGCGGATACGCGCGAGCACACGCTCGAGCGGATGCTGAACCTCCTGGAGCAGGCCGCCACGCGTGGCGCGAAACTGGTGGTATTCCCTGAATTGGCGTTCACCACGTTCTTCCCGCGCTGGCTCATCGAAGGCGAAGCGCTCGATCACTACTACGAACAGAGCATGCCGAACCCGGCGGTGCAGCCCTTGTTCGATCGCGCCAGGGTACTCGGCGTCGGCTTTTATGTCGGTTACGCCGAACTGACCTCGGACGGTCAGCGCTTCAACTGTTCGATCCTCGTTGATGGCGCCGGCACGGTTCTCGGGCGCTACCGCAAAGTGCATTTGCCCGGCTCGGTCGAGCCGCGGTCCGACGCGCGCTACCAGCAGCTCGAAAAGCGCTATTTCGAATATGGCAATCTGGGATTTCCGGCTTTCCGGGCGGGCCCGGACTGGCATCGCGCCATCATGGGCATGATGATCTGCAACGATCGCCGCTGGCCGGAAGCCTGGCGCGTTCTTGGCTTGCAGGGCACCGAGCTCGTCTGCATCGGCTACAATTCCGCGGCTTACGATCCAAACGGCGGCGTCACGGAAGATGCAGCGCTGCGCACTTTCCACTCGACGCTGGTCACTCAGGCCAATGCCTACATGAACGCCACCTGGGCGATCTCGGTGGCGAAGGCGGGTGAGGAGGACGGCTCCGGATTGATCGGCGGCTCCTGCATCGTTGACCCGAATGGCCGGATTGTCGTGGAAGCAAAGACGCTCGCGGATGAAGTTCTCGTCGCCGATCTCGACCTCGATCTCTGCCGCCAGGGCAAGGACAAGATGTTCAATTTCGGCGCCCATCGACGGCCGGAGCAATACGCCTTGATCACCGAACGCGCGGGCGTCGTCGAGCCGGCCGCGGCGACGACGAGGGAGCTGATATGAGACGTATCTCGATTTCTGCCGGTCTTGCCGCACTTGCCGCCATTACAACGGCGCATGCCGCCGAACTGCCCGATGCCATCAAGCAGGCGGGCGTATTGCGGCTCACGGTCAACTCGACCTACGCGCCGATGGAATATCGCGATCCCGCGACCAACCAGCTTGTCGGGCTCGACATCGATCTCGCCAACGAGCTTGCGAAGCGGCTGAATGTGAAGATCGTCTGGAGCGAAACACCGTTTGCCGAACTGATCCCGTCGTTGCAGACCAAGCGCGCGGATTTCATCATCAGCGGTATTTCCGATCGCAGCTCGCGGCGCGAGACCGCTGACTTCATCGACTATCTGACCACGGGTCCGCAGTTCTTCGTCCTGACCGAGAATGCCGCAAAGGCCGCGATCGATCTCTGCGGCAAGAAGGTCGGAACGACGCGAAGCACCAGTTTCCCGGTCGAGATCGAGAAGTGGAGCAAGCAGAACTGTGAGGCGAGCGGAAAACCCGCCATACAATATGTCCCGGGCGAAAACAGCATCGATGTCCGCAACCAGCTCAAGCAGGGCCGCATCGATGCCGCGGTGCAGGGCAGCGAGACACTGCCATACGCCCAGCAACAGGAAGTCGGAAAATACCGCGTCGTAGGCGAGCCTTTCGCTGTCGGCTATCAGGGCATCATGTTCCGGAAGGACGATGCGGCGCTGCGCGAGGTGGTGACAGAACATCTTGCCGCGATGATCGCTGATGGCTCCTACAAGAGCATTCTCGACAAATACGGGCTCGGCACGCATGCGGTGGCCCAGCCCTTGATGAACGCGGCCACGCAATGAGCAACGCAGCCACGCTTGCTGGAGGCTTCCCCGATCTTTCGAAGCTGCCCGTCGCGCGCCAGGCGCACTGGATGCGCTGGTTCACCGCGGCTGCCATTGTCGCGGTGCTTCTGGCGATCGGCCGAGCGTTCGCCAACGGCCAGATCGAATGGTCCTATGTCAGCCGCTTCCTGACGGCGCCGGTGATCCTGCAGGGAATCGTCAACACGATGGTGATGGCGGTGCTCGCGATGGCGCTCGGCATCTTTCTCGGTATCGTCGTCGCGATCATGAGGCTCTCGCCCAATCCGGTGCTGAAGTCGGTCGCTCTCGGCTATACCTGGTTGTTCCGGGGCACGCCGCTGATCCTGCAACTGCTCCTGTGGTTCAACATCGCTCTGGTGTTTCCGACCATCGGCATTCCGGGCCTGTGGTCGGCGCGGGCGGTCGATATCATGACGCCGTTTCTCTCCGCGTTGCTCGGCCTCGGCATCAATCAGGGCGCCTACACATCCGAAGTGATGCGGGCGGGCATGCTGTCGGTCGACGCCGGACAATATGAGGCCGCGAAGGCGATCGGCATGGGGCGGCTGCGCGCGCTGCGCCGGATCATCCTGCCGCAGGCGATGCGGGTGGTGATCCCTCCGCTCGGCAACGAGTTCATCGGCATGGTGAAAGCCACCTCGCTCGCCAGCGTCATCCAGTATCCGGAGCTGCTGCACAGTGCCGAGAACATCTACTACGCCAATTCGCGCGTGATCGAGCTCCTGATCGTCGCCGGCCTCTGGTATCTGCTCGTCGTATCGATCCTGACGCCCTTGCAGATGCTGCTCGAACGGCGCTTCGCGCGCGGCTTTTCGCAGACGGCACGATGACCCAGCCCCTCGTCGCAATTCGTTCCGTCAGCAAGACGTTCGGAGAGTTCGAAGCTCTCAAGCAGGTCTCGCTGGATGTATCGGCGGGGGAGGTGCTGTGCCTGATCGGCGCGTCGGGATCGGGCAAGACGACGCTGCTGCGTTGCATCAATCAGCTCACGCCGGTCGATAGCGGCGGCATCTGGCTGGATGGCGAACTGCTGGGCCTGCGCGAAGAGGGCGGACGGTTGCACCGGCTGACGGAACGCCAGATCGCGCGGCAACGGTTGAAGACCGGCATGGTGTTTCAGCGCTTCAACCTGTTTCCGCACAAGACGGCGCTCGAAAACATCACCGAAGGCCCGGTGCAGGTGCAAGGCCGCGACCGGCAGGAAGCGCGAAGCGAGGCCATGGAGCTGCTCGCGCGCGTCGGGCTGACGGCGAAAGCCGATGCCTATCCCTCGCAGCTCTCGGGCGGGCAGCAGCAGCGGGTGGCGATCGCCCGCGCGCTGGCCATGAAGCCGATGCTGATGCTGTTCGACGAACCGACGAGCGCGCTCGATCCCGAGCTGGTTGGCGAGGTGCTCTCGGTCATGAAGGAGCTGGCCCGGAGCGGAATGACGATGTTGGTGGTGACGCATGAACTCGGCTTCGCGCGCGAGGTCGCGGACAGGGTCGTCTACATGGACCACGGCGCCATCGTGGAGTCTGGATCTTCGAGGGACGTCCTCGGCGCGCCCCGCGAGGCGCGCACGCAGGCTTTTCTCTCCGCAGTGATTTGAATGAGGACGCTTCGATCATGAAACGGCTCTTTGCCATCGCGTTGATTTGCACCGCCACGTCGGCCATGGCGGTCGAACTGCCTCCGGAGATAGCGAAACAAGGCAGCCTCCGGGTCGCTATCGTGCCAAACTATCCACCGTTGGAATTCAAGGATCCGGCCACCAACACCCTGACCGGCTTCGACGTCGAGCTCGGAGAGGTGCTTGGGCGAAAGCTCGGCATCAAGATCGCCTGGCAGGAAACCAGTTTCGACCAGATGATGCCCGCCATCACCAGCGGGCGAGTGGACGCAATCCTGTCCGGTATGACGGACCTTGCAAGCCGGCAGGACAGCGCGACTTTCGTCGACTACCTTCGCAACGGGCCGCGCTTCTTCGTCCAGCAATCGCGCGCTTCGGAGTTCAAGGACACGACAGCGTTTTGCGGGAAAAGGGTCGGCGCCAGCCGCCGCACGTCCTTCCCGAAGCTGATCGCCGCCTGGAGCGACACGCATTGCGGCGGCAACCCGGTTAACTTCGTCGGCACCGAAGGTTCGGCCGATGCTCGCACTCAACTCAAGCAGGGACGGATCGATGCTGCCGTCCAGGGCGGCGAGACGCTTCCCTACATGATGGACCTCGAGCCGGGCGCCTATGTTCCGATCGGCGATGTTTTCGCCGTCCAGTTCACCGGGCTTGCCCTGGGCGTCAAGGAGAAGGTGCTTCAGCAAGCGGTCGTGGAAGCCCTCGATGCCCTGATTGCGGACGGCTCTTACCGTGCCCTGCTGACGAAATGGAAATTGACCGACTACGGCGTGGAGAAGGCAACGATCAATGCTGGACAGTAAAGCACTCGCGAGCATTCCGCTCATCCCCGCGAATACGGCTCCGCCGGCTCCGGACTATCCGTGGCCCAAGCCTTATACTTCCGCAATGTTTCTCTCGTTTGACGTCGACGCGGAGAGTGCCTGGACCAGCAAGGACGCGCTGCATTCCCAGCGCCTCATCACGATGAGTTATGGCGGCTACGAGGCGCGCGTCGGTACACCAAAACTTCTGGAGCTGCTCGATCAGCTGGACCTGAAGGCAACGTTCTTCGTCACCGGCTGGTCGGTGGACGCGCATCCGTCGATGGCCGAGGCGATCCTCAAGGCAGGCCATGAAATCGGCCATCACGGCTATCACCATCTGCTGCCGGATCCCGGCGATCCCTGGATCGAGGAGGAGCTGGAGCGGGGTTTCGAGGCGCTGAAGCGCCGGCTCGGCGTCAAGCCGATCGGCTATCGGGCGCCTTACGGCGAGTTTACCGAAGAGTTGCGCGCGGCGCTGGTGCGCCACGGCATCGTCTACACCTCGTCATTCCGGGACGACGTGCGGCCTTATCGCCATCTCCTTGCCGACGGCAGGCCTGGCACGATCGAGCTTCCGGTGACGGCAAGTTACGACGACTGGATGCATGGATTGTCGGCCCGCTTCAGCCCGCGGTCGATCTTTCCGAAGGAGCATGTGCTCTCGATCTGGAAGGACGAGCTCGACGAGGTCAGGGATTGGGGTGCGATGGTGACGACGGTGCTGCATCCGCAGTGCAGCGGCCGTCCCATGCGGCTTCGCCTGCTGCGGGAGTTTCTTACCTATGCCAAGTCCTGCTCCGATTTGTGGATCACGACGGGAGAGGCGATCGCGGCGAATTTCCAGTCTCACGAGACGGCCGCCGCGAGCCGCGCCGATCAGGCGTCACGATAAGGAAACGTTTCATGCCGATTTCCCGCCGATCATTGTTGCGTGCCGCAGCGGTCGCGCCCGTATTGGCATTGCCGGCAGCCCTGCGCGCCCAATCGCAGACGACGCTGCGTTTCGTTCCCGTGATCGACCTGGCCTTCGTGGATCCGATCTATGCCACCGCACAAGTCACGCGAAACCACGGCTTCATGGTCTACGATACGCTCTACGGCATGAATTCGGCGCTCGAGGTCTCGCCTCAGATGCTGTCCGGTCATGTCATTTCCCAGGATCAGCGGCAGTGGGATCTCACACTCCGCGATGGCCTGTTCTGGCATGATGGCGAACGCGTGCTGGCGCGCGATTGCGTCGCCAGCATCCGCCGCTGGGCGGTTCGCGACGGGTTTGGGGCCGAGCTGATCGCTGCCACCGACGAGTTGTCGGCGCCCGATGATCGGACCATCCGGTTTCGGCTGAAGCGTCCGTTCCCGTTGCTGCCCCAGGCCCTTGGCAAGGCTGCCGTCCATGCGCCGTTCATGATGCCCGAGCGACTGGCGAGCCAGGATGCTTTCAAGCCGATCACCGAAGTTATCGGCAGCGGTCCCTTCCGCTTTGTCGCAAACGAACGTACGCAGGGCGTGCAAAACGTCTATGCACGATTTGAACGCTATCAGCCCCGTCAGGACGGCAAGCCGGACTGGACCGCCGGCCCGAAGATCGTACACTATGACCGCGTGATCTGGACCACGATGCTAGACGCCGGGACGGCCGCCGCCGCGCTGCAGACCGGTGAGCAGGATTGGCAGGAGACGACGCCGCATGATCTGCTGCCGGTGCTCAAAGCCACAGGCGACATCACGACCCGGGTTCTCGATCCGCGCGGCTACACCTGCATGCTTCGCGTCAACCATCTGCAGCCGCCGTTTGACAATCCCGCCATTCGCCGGGCGCTGCTCGGGGCGATCAACCAGGCCGACTTCATGACGGCGGTCGCGGGCAATGATCCGGCCTATCAGTTCTCGCCGATCGGCTTTTTCGCGCCTGATACGCCGATGGCGAGCGATGTCGGCCTCGATGTCTTTCGCGGGCCGCGCGACACCGCGAAAGTCAAGGCCGAGTTGAAAGCTGCGGGCTATAATGGCGAGAAGGTCGTTCTGCTCGTTCCTACCAACTCCGCCGCCCAAAAGCCGCTCGGCAACGTGGCTGCCGACATGCTGCGGAAAGTCGGCATGAACGTCGAATTCACGGCATTGGACTTCGCAGTCGTGCTGCAACGGCAGCAGAAGAAGGATCCGATCGGCCAGGGCGGCTGGAATGCCGCGGTCGGCAACTGGCAGGGGATCGATTGGCTCAATCCGGCCGCCAACACCAATTTGCGCGGCGAGGGCAACGCGGCGGGCTGGTACACGAGCGAGAAAATGGGGGCGCTGCGAAGCCAGTGGCTGGCAGCTACCACGCTCGCGGAGCAGCAGCGGATCTGTCGCGACGTCCAGGCGCTGGCATTCGAGGAAATTCCGTACTTTCCGATCGGCCAATACAAGCAGCCGACCGCCTATCGCAAGAGTATCACCGGTATCCTCGACGGCACGGCCATCTTCTGGAATGTGCGGCCCGCATGAGTACAACAGCGATTTTCGGCAGCTATGTGTTGTCACGGCGCGATGGCGCGCAGGAGGTGCTACGCGATCATTGGGTGGTGCTTGAGGGCAAGAAAATAGCCGCGGTCACGCGTGACAGGCCTGCCGCCAGCGAGGTGTTCGACAGGCCGGGCCGCTTTGTGCTGCCCGGCCTGATCAACATGCACAACCACTGCTTCAGCGAAGCCGTCGCCCGGACCCATACGGAAGACGGTAACGGCCGCCGGAACAACCAGAGCATCGTCTATACGGTGCTGCTGCCTTTGACCAAGCGCGGCGCCGACATGCTGTCACCGGCGGAACGGCTTGCGATCGCTCGGCTCGGCATACTTCAGTTGCTGAAGGGCGGCGCCACCACGGTGATGGAGCCGTTTCGCAACACCATCCCGGAGATGTTCGACGCTGCGGAGGAGATGGGCATCCGCTTCTATGGCGCTCCTTATCTGTTCTCCACCTCGGATGCCAAGGCCGGCCCGGACGGCGTGGTGCGCTATGCCGGCGACGACGGCCAGGCCGACATGAACACCTGGAATGCACTGTATCAACGTTGGAGCGGACGCGGCGATGGGCGGATCGGCCTTGCGATGAGCCCGCACGCGACCGACACCTGTGGCCCGGATCTCTTGAAGGCGTGTGCGGCCCGCGCGCGCGAACTCGATGTTCCCATCACGACCCATGTCGCCCAGAGCGCGGCCGAGGTGGCAACGATCGGCAGCCGCTATGGTGGCCGCACGCCGGCCGAATATCTCGACTGGCTGGGCCTGCTCGCACCGGACCTTCTGGCCGCGCACTGTATTGCAAGCTCCGACAGCGATTTGAAGCTGATGGCGGCGCGAGGTGCGACGGTGCTGAACTGTCCGCGCGTATTTGCGCGCTCGGGTGTCACAGCCGCCTTCAGCCGGTTTGCGGCGCACGGCGTCAGGACCGTGGTCGCAACCGACGGCTACAACATGGATCTGCTCGGCGAACTGAATGCTGCGTCGATGATCTCGAAGATCGCATCCGCCCGGGCGGAAGTTGCAAGCGCGCCGGAACTGATCGAGTCGGTCACCGCCACCACGGCTTCATTACTCAAGCGGCCGGACCTCGGGGTGATTGTCCCGGGGGCAACCGCCGACCTTACCGTCGTCGACCTGACCCATCCGCACCTGCAACCGTTGTTCGATCCGAGGCGCGGCCTGGTCGCGCTCGCGAACCGCGCCAATGTCGATCAGGTCGTCGTCGATGGACGCGTGCTGATCGATGCCGGCCAGTATGTCCATCGCGATGAGACCGCCATCACTTCAGCAGCAACAGCGGCAATCGGCAAGATCTGGGATTTGCCGGAAGCCCAGGCAGCCTTCAATGGCTGAAGACTCGCTCGTGTGCCCGTATCTGTACGCTAGGAGATGACATTGCCGTTCGATCTGGTTCTCCGAGGCGGACGGGTGATCGACCCTTCGCAGAAGCTCGACGCCGTGACGGATGTCGCCTTCGCCGGCGGCAAGGTAGCCATGATCGGGAAGGAGCTGAAGGTCGATGCCGGAACCGACGTGCGGGACGTGTCGGGCTACATCGTCACGCCGGGTCTTATCGATTTGCACACCCACGTCTATTGGGGCGGCACCTCGCTCGGCATCGATGCCGAAGAATTCTGCCGCACCTCCGGCGTCACCACGGCGGTCGACACCGGCAGCGCCGGCCCCGGTAACTTCGTCGGCTTCCGCAAGCATGTGATCGAGCCGAGCCAGGTCCGCATTCTCGCCTATCTGCATGTCTCGCATGCCGGCATCTACGGCTTCTCGCACCGCGTCATGGTCGGCGAGAGCGAGGAGATGCGGCTGATGAACCCGATCGATGCCGTCGCGGTGGCTGAGGCCAACCGCGACCTCATCGTCGGCATCAAGGTGCGGGTGGGGCTCCACGCCTCGGGCACCTCGGGGATCGCGCCGCTTGATATCGCGCTCGAGGTCGCCGGGCAGGTCGGCATGCCGCTGATGGCGCATATCGATCACCCGCCGCCGAGCTACGAGGAGGTGGTCGCGCGGCTGCGCCCCGGCGACGTTCTCACCCATGCGTTCCGGCCGTTTCCCAACACGGCGACGACCGCCCAGGGCACGGTGAAAAAGGTGGTGCTGGACGCGCGCGAACGCGGCGTGCTGTTCGATATCGGCCACGGCAAGGGCTCGTTTGCTTTCAGGACCGCGCGGGCGATGCTCGCCAATGGATTCTATCCGGACACCATCTCCTCCGACGTCCATGCCCTCTGCATCGACGGCCCGGCCTTCGATCAGGTGACGACCATGTCCAAGTTCCTGTGTATGGGCATGCCGCTGCCCGACGTGATCGCGGCTTCGACGGTCAACGCGGCGATGGCGCTGCGGCGTCCCGAACTCGGCAGTCTCAAGCCGGGCAGCGTTGGCGACGCCAGCCTGATCTCGATCGCGCAAGGCCAGCACGACTACGTCGATGCCGTCGGCGAGCACCTGATCGGCGACCGCAAGATTGTGTCCGAAGGCGTCGTGATTGGCGGCCGTTGGTGGCACCCGAAACCATCGTCGAAATTCAAGCAGATCGTGGGCTAACCCGATGTCATTGCTCAACAATGTTCCCTCGTTCGTAGCCGACGATCTCGGCGCAGCGAGCAGGGCGCTGGCATACCGCTTGCAAGCACAAGGAGGCTGATCGCTATCGGTTTGACTGCTCCCTTTCGCCTCAATCGGGGTTGAAGCTTCGGCGGAAGAACTGAGCGTAACCGCCTTAACAAGTTCGAGACTGGGAGAGCTCTATGGATCGCAGGACTCTTTTGAAAGCCATCGCCGGTGCAGGGAGCCTGGCGGCGACGGGCGGCCTTTCGATGCCGGCCCTTTCGCAAGGCGCCGCGGCGCGTACCCTGCGCTTCGTGCCGCAGGCCAACCTCGCGAATTTCGATCCGGTGTGGGGTACCCAGTATGTCGTGCGCAACGCGGCGGCGATGGTGTGGGATACCCTCTACGGCCTCGACGCCACGCTGCAGCCGCAGCGCCAGATGGTCGAGTCCGAGGAAGTGACCGACGACGGTCTGACCTGGACCTTCCGCCTGCGGCCGGGACTGAAATTCCATGACGGCGAGCCGGTATTAGCCAAGGACGTGGTGGCGAGCCTGGCGCGCTGGTCGGTTCGCGATCCCATGGGTCAGATGATCAAGGCGATCCAGAACGAGCTGACCGCCGTCGACGACAAGACCTTCAAATGGGTGCTGAAGCAGCCTTATCCGAAGATGATGCTGGCATTGGGCAAGAACAGCACGCCCTGCGCCTTCATCATGCCGGAGCGCATGGCGCAGACCGATCCGTTCAAGCAGATCACCGAATATGTCGGCTCGGGCCCGATGAAGTTCGCGAAGGGCGAGTGGGTGCCCGGCGCCAAGGCGGTGTTCGAGAAATTTTCCGATTACGTGCCGCGACGGGAGAAGGCGTCCTGGCTCGCCGGCGGCAAGCAGATGCTGATCGACCGGGTAGAGTGGGTGGTGATCCCCGATCCTGCCACGGCGGCCGCTGCACTGCAGAACGGCGAGATCGATTGGTGGGAAAATCCGATTCCCGATCTCGTGCCGGTGCTCAGGAAGAACCGCAACATCAGCGTCGATATCGCCGATCCGCTCGGCAATATCGGTGCCTTCAGGATGAACCACCTCCATCCGCCCTTCAACGACGTGAAGGCGCGACGTGCAGTGCTCACGGCGCTGAGTCAGGAAGACTATATGCGGGCGCTGGTCGGAGACGATAACGCGCTCTGGAAGCCGCTGCCCGGCTTCTTCACGCCCGATACGCCGCTCTACACGGAAGAGGGCGGCGAGATCCTGAAGGGCAAGCGCGATGTTGCAGCCGCCAAGAAGCTGTTGGCCGAGAGCGGCTATACGAACCAGCCGGTTACCTGCGTCGTGGCACAGGATCAGCCTATCACCAAGGCGCAGGGCGATGTCACGGCCGATCTGCTGAAGAAGATCGGCATGAATGTCGATTTCGTCGCGACCGATTGGGGCACGGTCGGTTCGCGCCGCGCCCAGAAGACGCCGCCGGGGCAGGGAGGTTGGCAGATGTTCCACACCTGGCACGCCGGCGCGGACTGCATCAGTCCTGCCGCCTACAACGCCATCCGCGGCAACGGCGACAAGGCGTGGTTCGGCTGGCCGACCAGCGAGACCGTGGAGAAGGAAGTTACGGCATGGTTCGACGCCAAAAATATCGATGAGGAGAAGGCGGCGGTCAAACGCCTCAACAAGGCCGCGCTCGAAGACGTCATCTATGCACCGACTGGCTTCTTCCTAAGCTACACCGCGTGGCGCAAGAACATCTCCGGTGTGACGAAGGGGCCGCTGCCCTTCTTCTGGGGCGTGTCGAAGACGGCGTGACGATGCGGTGAACCATCATGGTCTCGTATATCTTCCGGCGCATTCTCTCGACCATGCCCGTAATGGCGATCGTCGCGCTGTTCGTCTTCAGCCTGCTCTATATCGCGCCGGGCGATCCGGCGGCGGTGATCGCGGGCGACCAGGCGAGCCCCGCCGACGTGGAGCGCATTCGCCAGGCCCTCGGTCTCGACCGGCCGTTTCTGGTCCAGTTCGGGGATTGGGTCTGGCGTATTCTGCACGGCGATCTCGGCACCTCGATTTTCACCAACCTGCCGGTCAGTTCGCTGATCGCGCAGCGCTTGGAACCGACGCTCTCGCTGATGGCGATTACCCTCGTCCTCACGATTCTGGTCGCAGTGCCGCTCGGCGTGGTGGCGGCGTGGAAGGCGGGAAGTCTGGTGGATCGCACCATCATGGCGTTCGCCGTGTTCGGCTTCTCGCTTCCCGTCTTCGTGGTCGGATACGTCCTCGCCTATCTGTTCGCGCTGCAGTTCGATTGGCTTCCCGTGCAGGGCTACACGCCGCTGGTCGAAGGCCTCTGGCCATGGCTGGAGCACCTGATCCTGCCGGCGTTGGCGCTCGGCTGCGTCTACATCGCGCTGATTGCTCGGATTACCCGGGCCGCGATGCTGGAGGTGCTGCAGCAGGATTATGTCCGCACCGCCCGCGCCAAGGGCCTGGGGCAGGGCAGCATCCTGTTCGTCCATGCGCTGAAGAACGCCGCCGTTCCGATCGTCACGGTGATCGGCATCGGCATCGCGCTGCTGATTGGCGGCGCGGTGGTGACCGAAAGCGTGTTCGCCATCCCGGGTCTTGGCCGGCTGACGATCGATGCGATCCTGCGGCGCGATTATCCGGTCATCCAGGGCATCGTCCTGTTGTTCAGCTTTCTCTATGTGCTGGTCAATCTGATGGTTGACGTCACCTACACCCTGGTTGACCCGAGGATCCGCTATTGACCGTTTCGACCACCAATACTGTGCCGGTGCCGCCGGGCCTCGTCATCGCGCCGCAACTGCCGGATCTGCTGGCCACCGTGGAGATCCGGCGTGGCGTCCTCGGCTTTCTGCGGAATCATCCGGTCGTCGCGATCGGCGGCGCCTTGCTGCTTTGCCTCGTGTTGATCGGCATCTTCGCGCCCTATCTCGGGACGGTCGACCCGACCGCGCTCGCACCCGCCAAGCGAACGCGCGCACCTTCGGCGGACTTCTGGTTCGGCACCGATGCGCTCGGCCGCGACATCTATTCACGCGTGCTCTACGGGGCGCGGGTCTCGCTCACCGTGGGCCTGTCGGTGGCGTTGCTCGCCTCACTCGCGGGTCTTGCCATCGGCTTGGTGGCCGGTTTCGTGCGATGGGCGGACGGCATCCTGATGCGGTTCATGGACGGGTTGATGTCGATCCCGCCGATCCTGCTTGCGGTCGCACTGATGGCGCTGACACGCGGCAGCGTCGGAAACGTCATCCTGGCCATCACTGTCGCCGAAGTCCCGCGCGTGACGCGCCTAGTGCGCGGCGTCGTGCTGTCGCTGCGCGAGCAGCCCTATGTGGACGCGGCCATCGCCTCCGGCACGCGAACGCCGATGATCATCCTGCGCCACATCCTGCCCAACACGCTGGCGCCGATGCTGGTTCAGGCAACCTATATCTGCGCCAGCGCCATGATCGTGGAGTCCATCCTCTCTTTCATCGGCGCCGGCACGCCGCCCACCATTCCCTCCTGGGGCAACATCATGGCCGAGGGCAGGGCGCTGTGGCAGGTAAAGCCCTTCATCGTGTTCTTTCCCGCCGCCTTCCTTTCCGTGACCGTGCTGGCCGTCAACCTGGTTGGTGACGGTCTGCGCGACGCGCTCGATCCACGAATGGCCAAGGGCCTGTAGATGGCGTTGCTCGAAGTCCAGAATCTGCAGACTCATTTTCGTACCCCCGAAGGTATCAACCGTGCCGTCGACGGCGTCTCCTTCCATGTCGACGAAGGGGAGACGCTCGCCATCGTCGGGGAGTCCGGCTGCGGCAAGTCGGTCACGTCGATGTCGCTCATGCGGCTCATCCCGGAACCTCCAGGCAAGATAGCGGGCTCGATCCGCTTCCAGGACAAGGATCTGCTGCAGCTCTCCGAGCACGAGATGCGTGCCATTCGCGGCAACGACATTTCGATGATCTTTCAGGAGCCGATGACGAGCCTCAATCCGGTGCTGACCGTCGGCCGCCAGATCGGCGAGACGCTGCGCATGCATCAGGGGCTGGACAAGCAGGCGGCATTGGCGCGCGCCATCGAGATGCTGACGCTGGTCGGCATTCCGGAGCCGGCGCGTCGCGTGCGCGAATATCCGCATCAGCTCTCCGGCGGCATGCGCCAGCGCGTGATGATCGCGATGGCGCTTGCCTGCAACCCAAAACTCCTGATCGCCGACGAGCCGACCACGGCGCTGGACGTAACCATCCAGGCGCAGATCCTGCGCCTGATGCTGGACCTCAAGCGCCGCGTCGGGGCGGCAATCGTTCTGATCACCCATGATCTCGGCGTCGTCGCCGAAATCGCCGAGCGCGTCATGGTCATGTATGCCGGCCGCAAGGTTGAGGAGGCGCCGGTGGCCGAGCTGTTCCGCTCGCCCCGTCACCCCTATACGCAGGGCCTGCTGGGCGCGGTGCCCAAGCTCGGTTCGTCGCTCAGCGGCGCGGCGAGACGCCTCGCCGAGATCCCGGGCCAGGTGCCCAGCCTCAAGAAGCGGATCGACGGCTGCGTTTTCGCAGGACGATGTGCCTTGGCTACCGATCTCTGTCGTGAGGTCGCGCCGGGTCTCGAACAGAAGGCTCCCCGCCACATCGTTGCCTGCCATTACGCGCCGAGGGGGGCTGCCGCCGCATGAGCGCCCCGCTGCTGCAGGTCAACGACCTCAAGAAGCATTTTCCGGTTCGTGGCGGCCTGTTCAGCCGCAAGTCGAACTGGGTTTACGCCGTGGACGGTGTATCCTTCGAAGTCGAACGCGGCGAGACCCTGTCGCTGGTCGGCGAGTCCGGCTGCGGCAAGTCGACGGTGGGGCGCGCTATCCTGCGCCTGTTCGATATCACCGCCGGCCAGGTGGTGCTGGATGGCCAGCGTATCGACGGTCTTTCACCACGCAATCTGCTTGGCATGCGCCGCCGCGTGCAGGTCGTGTTCCAGGATCCGTTCTCCAGCCTCAATCCGCGCATGCGGGTGCGCGATATCCTGGCCGAGCCGATCCGGAATTTTGGTCTCGCCAAATCGTCCGCCGAGCTCGAGGCGCGTGTGTTGGCGTTGATGGACACCGTGCGCCTGCCGCGCGATGTGCTGGATCGCCGGCCTCACGAATTCTCCGGCGGTCAGCGCCAGCGCATCGGCATCGCCCGCGCACTGGCCGCGGAACCCGAACTGATCGTCTGCGACGAGGCGGTCTCCGCGCTCGACGTTTCGGTCAAGGCGCAGATCGTCAACCTGCTGCAGGATCTGCAGCGCGAGTTCGGCCTCGCGCTGCTGTTCATCAGCCACGACCTGGCGATCGTCGAGCACATGACGCACCGCGTCGCCGTCATGTATCTCGGCAAGATCGTCGAGATGGCGCCGAAGCAGACAATCTTCAGCGCACCGAAGCATCCCTATACCAGAGCCCTGCTGTCGGCCGTACCGGTGCCGGAGCCTGGCGCTACACGCAGCCCGACAGTTCTGAAGGGCGACGTGCCGAGCCCGATCAATCCACCCAGCGGATGCCGCTTCCACACCAGGTGCCCGTTCGTGTTCGATCGCTGCCGGACGGAAGAACCGGAATTTCGGTTGGCCGGAGATGGAGAGTGGGTGGCGTGTCATCTCGACGCGCTGCCGGAACTGCCGGGTCCACCTGGTGATCCGCGGCCGGTGCCGCCGAATTCGACACCGGTCGAATGAGGACTGCATGCAGAGCAGACATGCATCATGCTCCGGATCATCTCCGGAATTGACTCCGGTGAAGCGGAAATTCCTAATGATCAATCCCGAGTAAGACCAGAACTGAGAAAGTCGCCAAATCCCAGGTTGTATCGTTCGCGTGCGGCGCAGCCTTCACTCAAGAGCCTTCGGGGAATTATTTCATGCGCGTCGTCAATGTTGCCGCGGCCCAGTTGGGTCCAATCCAGAAAGCCGAGAGCCGACAGGCGGTCGTCAAGCGGATGATCGACCTGATGGACGAGGCCAAGGCCAAGGGAGCCGACCTGATCGTCTATCCGGAGCTGGCGCTTACGACATTCTTTCCGCGCTGGTACATGGAGGATCAGGCCGAGGTCGATGCCTGGTTCGAGCGCGAGATGCCGAATGCAGCGACGATGCCGCTGTTCGAACGCGCCGCGCGGCATCAGATGGCGATGAATTTCGGCTATGCGGAGATGACGCCCGACGGGCATCATTTCAACACCTGCATCCTCACCGACAAATCAGGCAAGATCGTTGGCAAATACCGCAAGGTTCACCTGCCGGGCCATGCGGAGTTCGACACCAAGCGCGCCTTTCAGCATCTGGAGAAGCGCTACTTCGAGCCCGGCGACCTCGGCTTCAACGTGTGGCGGGCGCTGGGCGGCATCTTTGGCATGGCGATCTGCAATGACCGGCGCTGGCCGGAGACCTATCGCGTCATGGGCCTGCAGGGCGTCGAGATGGTGCTGATCGGCTACAACACGCCCTCCGTCAATGCGGAGAAGAGCGAGGAGGGGCCCGAGAAGCGGCTGTTCCATAATCGTCTCTCGGTGCAGGCCGGCGCGTATCAGAATTCGACATGGGTCGTGTGCGTTGCCAAGGCCGGCGTCGAGGACGGTCATCCATTGATTGGCGGCAGCCTCATCGTCAATCCCGATGGCGAGATCGTCGCCGAGGCCAAAACCGAAGGGGACGAACTGCTGGTGCATCCTTGCGATCTCGATGCGACCACCTTCGGCAAGGAAACCATCTTCAACTTTGCGCAGCATCGCCGCATCGAGCACTATGGCCTGATCTCTAGCCGCACCGGTGCGGTGCCGCCGCCGGAAACGTGAGAAGCGTGGCAGGCACAGATATGTCCGGCATCTCCTTCCGCGACCTCGCCCCGCACGATCGCTACAAGCTGCTCTGCGGCGTGGTCGTGCCGCGGCCGATTGCGCTGGTCACGACGCTGGACGAGAATGGCACGGTCAACGCCGCGCCTTTCAGCTTCTTCAACGTCTTCTCCGAAGATCCGCCGCTGGTCGTGCTCGGATTGCAGCACAAGCCGGATCACAGTCCCAAGGACACCACGCGCAACATCCGTCGCAACGGCGAATTTGTCGTTCACATGGTGGATGAGGCGCTGTCGAGCGCGATGAATGCCTGTGCCGTCGACTTCCCGTCCGGCGACAGCGAGGTGGCGGCGACCGGGCTGGCTACGCTAGCTTCGGTCGATGTCAGGGTGCCGCGGCTGGCTGCGGCACCCTTTGCGCTCGAATGCCGGCGCGAGGTCGTGCTCACCTTTTCGCCCGACCGCGAGCTTCTGGTCGGCGAAGTGCTGCGGCTTCACGCCCGCGACGGATTGGTCGACGAGGCCAACATGTATATCGATCTCGAGACCTACCGGCCGATCGGCCGCCTGTTCGGCAATCTCTACGCCACCCAGCGCGATACGTTCGCGATGGCGCGCGAGAGCCATGCGCAATGGCTGGCGCGAAACGATGTGGCAATGGAAGACCGGATGAGGGAAGCCTAGTGACGCGAGAACTGTACCACACCCAGGGCCATCGCCACCGCGGCCTGCGTCGGGTCGATCACGGGAATGCCGAGCGCATCTTCCAGCGGTTTGCGATGACGCGCCATGCCGGCACAGCCCATCACGATGGCGCCGGCGCCATCCTCGTCCTTCAGCGCGCGCCCCACCTCGATCATCCTGACCAGCGTGCCTTCGCCGGACGCCGTTTCCGCCACGCTCATGTTGAGCGGTCGTTCGGCGGTCAGCCGGTCCATCAATCCCATCTGCCTGAGATAGCGCAGGTGCCGCCGGATCGAACGCTGGGCGATGGCAATGACGCCAAAATTGTCCGCCCGCGCCAGCGCCGTGAGCACGCCGCATTCGGCGATGCCGAACACCGGCCGGTCGGTGCCTTCACGGCAAACATGCAGGCCCGGATCGCTATAGCAGGCAATCACGAAGGCGGCCGAGCTATTGTCGCTCTCGATGAGCCGGCGCAGCGGCATTGTCACGCCATCGACATCGGCCTGACTCTCGATTCCGTAAGGACCCTCGGCCAGCGTCTCGCAAACCAGTTCCGGACCGCTCGCGAAATCGAGCGGCTTCAATGCCTCCTCCAGCCCTTGCGTAACCAGGCGGTTGGAGTTGGGATTGATGACGAGGATGCGCGGCCGGGACATGATGGTTTTCCTGCGAGATCAGACATTGTCGCGAGCTGGAAAGAAGCAACGATCGTGCCGCCAGCGCAAGATCAATTGTTGGACAGCACGGGGAGCGTGGCGCACAGGCTGAACTTCCTTACGGTGCAGACATATCACGGAGTGTTCCATGACTGAACCCGCCTACGACCTCATCATCCGCGGCGGACGCGTCGCGACCGCAACCGACGTCTTCGAGGCTGACGTTGCCATTTCAGGCGAGGCCATCGCCGCGATCGGCCGCGGACTTGGCTCGGCCAAGCGCGAAATCGACGCGCGCGGCAAATTGGTTCTGCCCGGCGGCGTCGATAGCCACGCCCACATCGAGCAATTGTCGGCTGCGGGCATCATGAACGCCGACACGTTCGAAAGCGCCACGGTTTCGGCGGCGTTCGGCGGCACCACCACGGTGATCCCGTTTGCCGCACAGCATGTCGGCATGAAACTGCCGCAGGTGGTGGAGGATTATCATGCGCTCGCCAAAAAGGGCGCGGTGATCGACTACGCCTTTCACATGATCATCGCCGATCCGACCAGGGAAACGCTGGAGGAGCATGTTCCGGCGCTGATCCGGCAGGGGCACGCGTCGATCAAGATCTTCATGACCTACGACCGCCTGAAGGTCGACGACGAGCCGCTGCTCGACATCCTGCTCGCGGCGCGTGAATCCGGGGCTATGTTGTGTGCCCACGCCGAGAACCACGGCATCATCGCCTGGATGGTGAAGCGGCTGCTCGCCCGCGGCTACACCCAGCCGAAGTACCATGCCATCAGCCATGCCCGGATATCGGAAGCGGAGGCTTTCACCCGGCTGATCGGCATGGCGGCCCTGATCGATCAGCCGATCATGATCTTCCATGTCTCGACGGCCGAAGGCGCAAAAGTCATCCGCGACGCCCGGGGGCAGGGCCTGAAGGTTTTTGCGGAAACCTGCCCGCAATATCTGTTTCTCACCGCCGACGATCTCGACAAGCCGGGCGCGGATGGAGCCAAGTGGATGTGCAGTCCGCCGCCGCGTCGCGTTTCCGATCAGGAAGCGCTGTGGCAGGCGCTTGCGCTCGGCGACCTGCAGACGGTTTCGTCCGACCATGCCCCTTATCGCTTCGACGAAACCGGCAAACTGCGCGCCGGCCCCAACCCCAATTTCAAGCAGGTTGCGAACGGGCTTCCGGGACTGCAGGTGCGCCTGCCGCTGCTGTTCGACGCGATGGTGTCGAAGGGGCGTCTGGGACTGGAAAAATTCGTGGAGTTGACCGCAACGGCGCCGGCCAAGATCTACAATCTGCATCCACGCAAGGGCTCGATTGCCGTCGGCGCCGATGCCGACATCGCGATCTGGGATCCGCAACGCGAAGTGACGCTGCAGGACGAGATGATGCAGGATCTGACCGGCTATACGCCTTTCGCCGGCCGCAAGCTGCGCGGCTGGCCGGTCACCGTGCTCTCGCGCGGACGCGTTATTGTCGCTGACGGCAAGCGTTCGGTGGAAGCCGGCTCCGGCCGCTTCCTTGCACGCAGCGGCGGCGAGGCGGCGAAGCCGACCGGCCGGCTCGTGGCCGACATGGACCCGTCGCAGAATTTCGGTGCGAAACTGCTGTGAGCGCGGACCCAAACCGATGAAGGTCGTCATCTTCGGCGGTACCGGTTTTATCGGCCTGAATCTGGCGGCGACGCTGCTCGCGCGTGGCCATCACGTGACGCTGTACGACCGCAAGCAACTGCCGTCGGGCGCGCTGCGATCCTTGGCTGATTATGGGGAACGGCTCAAGGTTGTTCAGGGCGAGATCACGGATGAGGACAGGATCGAGGCCCTCATCGCCGAAGGCTGCGATGCGATCGTACTTGGGGCCGCGATAACGGCCGGTGAGCACCTTGAAATGACGGCAACGGAGAGCATCCTCCAGATCAACGTGCTGGCACAAATCCCGATCCTGAAGGCGGCGATCCGCTATCGCGTTCGTCGGGTTGTCAATCTTTCTTCGGCGGCCGCCTATGGCAATGCGGGTCAGCGCCATCTTCTGTTGGATGAAGAGACGCCCTGCGAACCGGTTTCGTTTTATGCCCTCAGCAAATTCATCTCAGAGCGTTCGGTAGCACGACACGCCGAACTCTGGGACGGTGATTTCCTCAGCGTGCGGCTGAGCGCCGTGTTTGGTCCCTGGGAGCGGATCGGCAAGGTGCGCGATACGCCGAGCCTGCAATTCCAGATTCTCGCGGAGTTCAGTCGCGGGATGCCGGCGATCCTGCCGGGGCCAGGGGTCAAGGACTGGCTCTATGCTCCCGACGCGGCTGAAGCCGTGGCGCTGCTGCTCGAGGCAGAGCGACCACGACATCGGCTCTACAATATCTCAAGCGGTGCCGCATGGTCGGCACTGCAATGGGGCGAGGCGTTCGCGGCCTTGCATCCCGGCTTGCAGTGCCGGCTGGCGGCACCTGGAGAGAAAACCCTGATCAAGCTGCACGGGTCCGATCGTGCGCCGCTTTCGGTCGAGCGCATGGCGCAGGAGTTCGGCTGGCGCGCGCGGTTTGGCTGTGCCGAGTCCGCTGCCGATTTGAGCGCCTGGTGGACGCAGCATCGGGAAGGGATGTGACATGCGACTGGAAGGGCGGACCGCGGTCATTACAGGAGCAGGTTCCGGCATCGGCCGCGCCAGCGCGCTGTTGTTTGCGACAAACGGCGCCCATGTCGTTCTGGCCGATCGCGATGCCGCCGGCCTGCGGGAGACGATGGCGGGTATTCGCGAGGTGAGCGGTGGGGGGTCGACGCATGTCGGCGATGTCGGCGACGCCGACTTCGCGAATGCGGTGGTTGCCGGCATCGTGGCGCAGCACGGCAGGCTCGATGTGTTGATGACCGCCGCCGGCTTTTCCTGCGGCGGTACGGTGCTGACGACCGATCCTGCCGACTGGGATGCGGTGTTCCGCACTAATGTCGGCGGCACATGGCTGTGGTCGCGCGCCGCCGTGCCGCAGATGCAGCGGCAGGGCAGGGGTTCGATTATCACGCTGGCGTCGCAACTCGCCATTGCCGGCGGCAGGGGCAACAGCGCCTATATCGCCGCCAAGGGTGCGATCATCAGCCTGACGCGAACGATGGCGCTGGACTTCGCGGATGATGGCATTCGCGTCAACGCCATTGCGCCCGGCGCCATCGACACGCCGATGCTCCGCCGCAGCTTCGCCCGTCATGCGGATCCGGAGCCTGTGCGTGAAGCGTCCCGAAACCGCCACGCCATGAAACGGTTTGGCAGAGCGGAGGAGGTTGCTGAAACGGCCTTGCATCTTGCCAGCGACGCGTCCTCGTTCACAACCGGCACCGTGATGGTGGTCGATGGCGGATGGCTGGCAGCATGAGCGGCGCGCTTACAGCATTGGAAGCACAAGTTCGTGCCGATCTTGCCAGGACCGCACATCCAAAATCGGCGTGGCTCCGCGCGAGGTCCGGGCCGGGCGGCAAGCCGGCGCTGGACGTTCTCATCGTCGGCGCCGGCCAGTCCGGCATCGCGACCGGCTTCGGATTGATGCGGTCGCAGGTCACCAACATCCTGGTGTTGGACAAGGCGGAAGAGGGACGGGAAGGCCCGTGGCTCACCTATGCCCGCATGCCGACGCTGCGCAGCCCGAAGGATTACACCGGCCCCGATCTCGATGTGCCGAGCCTGACCTACCAGTCCTGGCACGAGGCCCGCTTTGGCAGCGAAGACTGGCAAGATCTTGATCTGATCCCGCGTGGCCTCTGGGCCGAGTATCTGCTCTGGCTCCGACGCGTGGTGGAAGTGCCGGTGCGCAATGGCTGCGAGCTGTTGGAAATTGCGCCGGCCGCCGGCGGGCTGCTTGCTGCCATGGTGAAGAGCGCGGGCGGTGTTGAAACGCTTTATGCGCGCAAGATCGTTCTGGCGACCGGCCAGGAAGGCATGGGCAACTGGATGGTGCCAGAGCCGCTGCGCCGTCTGCCGTCCACCTTTGTCGCGAATACGGCCGACGACATCGATTTCGCGGCGTTGCGTGGCAAGCAGGTTGTGGTGATCGGCGCCGGTGCATCCGCGTTCGACAATGCGGCGACGGCGCTCGAAGCAGGTGCGAGTGAGGTGCGTTTGCTGTGCCGCCGCGCGGAAATTCAGTTGATCCAGCCCTACCGCTGGCTCACCTTTCGCGGCTTCCTGCGCCATCTCTGCGACCTCGATGACGCCTGGCGATGGCGCTTCATGCGCGCCATTCTGGAAATGCGCGAGGGATTTCCGCAGGCGACCTATGACCGCTGCGCGCGCCACGCCAATTTCTCGCTGCATGAAGGTGCCCCGGTCGAGGCTGCGCGTGAGGTCGGCAGCAGGGTTGAACTGCGCACACCGCGCGGCAACTTCACCGCGGATTTCATCATCTGCGCCACCGGCATCGACATGAATTTTGCCGGCCGGCCGGAGTTGAACAAGTTTGCCGGCAACATCGCGACCTGGGCCGATCGCTACCAGCCACCGCCGGAGGAGCGCAGCGCCAGTCTCGGCCGCTTTCCCTACCTCGCCGATGACTATGCATTTGCAGAGCGTGTTCCGGGCGAGACGCCCTGGATCTCCGACATCCATTTGTTCGCCATCGCTTCCACGATGAGCTTTGGTCCCTCGGGATCGTCGATCAACGCGATGACCACGGCGGTACCCAAGCTGGTGCACGGCCTGACGCGCGGACTGTTTCGCGCTGATATCGAGCAGTACTGGGCTGCGTTCAACGCATATGATGTGCCGCAGGCGGTTGTCGCCCGGCAGACGGAAATTGCAGGAAAAGCGGGATGATCGCGAATATGATGGAGCCGATTTGCCGCGCTGGTTTAGGCCGTTATTCGGCGACATTGGCGCATTACTTGCTTGGATTTTAGCGGCTTCTCTCAGGTGTTCTGGTTGAAATTCAAGGGAAAAAAAGCATGCAACCCACCTCCTTCAAAACGATGTTTCGCGCAACCGCTGTCCTGGCGCTGTTGCTCGCCGCCACCGGGCCCTTGCAGGCGCAAACCCGGGCCGAGACGCTGCGCTACGTGACGGGGGCGTCGGTCAATACGCTCGATCCCAACATTCCCGGGGCCACCCGCGAGTCTTTTGCGCTCAGTCTCAGCACCTACGACCGGCTGGTCTCCTTCGGCCGCAAACAGCTCAACGGCAAATGGGTGTTTGATCTCGACAAGATCACGGGGGAATTGGCGGAATCCTTCGACGTCAGTCCGGACGGGCTGAAGATTACCTTCCGCCTGCGCAAGGACGCCAAGTTTCAGGACGGCTCGCCGGTGACCGCCGAGGATGTCAAATGGTCGCTAGATCGCGCCGTTACCGCACCGGTCCTTGGCAAGAACCAGTTGCTCACAGGCTCCTTGACGTCAGCCGACCAGTTCAAGGTGATCGATCCGCACACCTTCGAGGTGACACTGCCAAAGCCCGACAAGCTCGCGTTGCCAAATCTCGCCGTCGTCTATCCGATCATCATCAATTCAAAACTCGCGAAGGCGCATGCGACGGCAGAAGATCCATGGGCGCTGGCCTGGTTGAAGGAGAATACGGCCGGCAGCGGCGCCTATGTGATCGAGAGCTTCAAGCCGGGCGAGCAGGTGATCGTCAAGCGCAACGAGGCCTGGAACCGTGGCACGACCGACAAGGCGGCGTTCTTCAAACGGATCATCATACAGTCGGTGCCGGAGCCGGCAACGCGCGCCAATCTGGTCGAGCGTGGCGATGCCGATCTCGTCATCGATCTGCAGGCCAGCGACGTGCAATCGCTCGAGGCCAAGGCCAAGCTCAAGGTGATCTCGACCCCGCAATACAATGCCGTCACCTTTGTTTCGATGAACAACCAGATCCCGCCGTTCGACAACGTCAACGTACGCCGCGCCGTTGCCTTTGCGCTGCCGTATGACGACATGTTCAAGGCCGCGTTGTTTGGCCGCGGTGCGCCATTGTTCGGCGCAACCTGGGAGGCCGGCAAACCGCCCAATGGCGGCTATCCGATCCCGCAGCCGGTCAAGGTCGACCTCGACAAGGCCAGGGAATATCTGAAAGCCGCAGGCCTTCCGGAGGGATTTGCGACGACGTTCAGTTTCAATGTCGGTCAGGCTTCGACCGCCGAACCGATGGCGGCGCTGGTGAAGGAATCGCTCGCCAAGATCGGTATCAAGGTCGATATCCAGAAGCTGCCGGATGCGCAGATGTCGACGCAGATCAACGAGAAGAAGCTTCCCTTCTTCACCGAGGGCATCGTAGCCTGGCTGCCCTCGACCGATTATTTCTACCGCAACTTCTACATTGGCAACCAGCGCTGGAACTACAGTTCGATCAACAATCCCGAACTGACGGCAATTGCGCAGGAAGCCCGTTTCGAGCCCGACAAGGCCAAGTATGAGGAAGCCGGCCTGAAGCTCAATGCGATCCATTTCAGCGAGATGCCGCAGATCCCGCTGTGGCAGCCTAACCAGGACGCGGTCATGGCGCCATCGCTGGAAGGCTACACCTACCAGTTCCACCGTCAGGTCGATTATCGCGACCTCAGCCGCAAATGAACTAACAAAGTGAAATAGCAGCACGTGAATCAGCAGCAGGTGATCGGCCGGACCGTCAGGGGCACCTTGGGCGCGACGATGGCGCGGGCAGGGAGGCGCTTCCTGTCCTCGCTGCCGGCGCTCTTCGGCGTGCTGGTCTTCACCTTCCTGCTGATGCGGGTGCTGCCTGGCGATCCCGCGGTTTTCTTCGCCTCCGGCCCGAACGCCAGCAAGGAGGACGTCGAGCTCATCCGCAAGCAGATGGGTCTCGACAAATCCATGCCGGAGCAACTGGCGCTTTATCTCTACGACGTCGGTCGCGGCAATCTCGGCCGCTCGATGATGACCGGCCAATCGGTGACAAAGGATTTGCGCGAGCGCTTGCCGGCATCGCTGGAGCTCACCTTCACCGCGCTCCTGATCGCGCTGGTGTCGGCGATACCGCTTGGCGTGCTGGCGGCGCTGAAACCGGGCTCCATCATCGACCATGGCGTGCGATTGTTTTGCGCACTCGGCGTTTGCGTGCCGACCTTCGTGTCGGGGCTGCTATTGATCTACGTGTTCTATTACCTGCTCGGCCTTGCGCCCGATCCAACCGGCCGGGTCGACGTCTTTACGTCATTGCCGCCGTCGCGAACCGGCTTCCTGATGATCGACTTCCTGCTCGCTGGCGATATCGAAGGTTGGTGGGCGGCGCTGAAGCAGTTGATCTTGCCGGCGATGAGCATGGCGTTGTTCGTGATCGCGCCGCTCGCGCGAATTACTCGTGCGTCGATGCTGGTCTCGCTCGGCAGCGATTTCGTGCGCACGGCGCGTTCGGTCGGGCTTTCCAGGCGGCATGTCGTCGTCACCTATGCGCTGCGCAACGCCATCCTGCCGGTGATCACCATCGCGGGCATCGTGTTCTCGACCATGCTCGGCGCCAATGTGCTGGTGGAGAAGGTCTTCTCCTGGCCCGGGGTGGCATCCTATGCGCTCGATGCGTTGCTCTCGTCCGACTACGCACCCGTGCAGGGGTTTGTGTTGCTGATGGCGAGCCTGTTTGTCCTTGTCAATCTGACCGTCGATGTCTGCTACGGCATCGCCGATCCCAGGGTTTCGATCGAATGACCAGCACCGCACTTCGTCATTCGATCTGGATCCTGCGCGGAAACCCGCTGACCGGCGTCGCCGCAGCCGGCGTCCTGTCGTTGATCTTCATCGCGATCTTTGGGCCGTGGATCGTGCCCTACGATCCGATCGCATCGAACGTATCGCAGGCGCTGTTGCCGCCCAGTGCCGAGCATCTCGCCGGCACCGATCAACTCGGCCGCGACGTCTTCAGCCGCCTGATCGTTGCGGCACGGCTCGATCTCGCCATCGCCGTCTCGGCGGTCAGTCTGTCCTTTGTGCTTGGCGCCGTCGTCGGTTCGTTCTGTGGCTATGCCGCCGGCCGGCTGGACCGCACGGTGGGCCGGTTTGTCGACGTCATGATGGCCTTTCCGCTGTTCGTGCTGGCGATGGCGATGGTCGCAGCCCTCGGCAACCGGGTCGAGAACATCATCATCGCAACCGCCGTCATCAATCTTCCCTTCTACATCCGCTTCGCGCGCGCGGAAGTGAATGTCCGCCGCAATCTCGGTTGGGTGGAAGCGGCGCGTTCCTCCGGTGAAAGCCACATCTCGGTGGTGCTGCGCTTCCTGCTGCCGAACATTCTGCCGGCGATGGCGGTGCAGATGTCGCTCAACCTCGGCTGGGCCATTCTCAACGCCGCCGGACTTTCCTTCATCGGCCTCGGCGTCAAGCCGCCGACACCGGAATGGGGCATCATGGTCGCCGAAGGCGCGCGCTTCATCTCTACCGGCCGATGGTGGCTGGTCGCGTTTCCGGGGCTGGCGCTGATGCTGGCCGTGTTGTGCTTCAACCTGCTTGGCGACGGGATGCGGGATATTCTCGACCCCCGGATGCGGACATGACCCAGCCGCTGCTGAAAATCGACAACCTTCACGTCACGTTCTCGACACGGCGTGGACTTGTCGAGGCGGTCCGTGGGGTGACGCTCGCGGTCGAGCCGGGCGAGATGCTCGGTCTCGTCGGGGAGAGCGGTTCGGGCAAATCCGTGACCGGCTTTGCGACGACACGGTTGCTGGACGCCGCCGGCCGGGTCACCGCGGGCGAGATCCTGTTTCGCGGCCAGGACGTCACGAAACTATCCGGCGACGACCTCCGGCATCTGCACGGCGCCGCCATGTCGATGATCTTCCAGAACCCACGGTCGGCGCTCAATCCGATCCGCGCGGTCGGCCAGCAGATTGCAGACGCGATACTGACCCATAAGCGGATATCGAAGCAGGCAGCCCATGCCGAGGCGCTGGAGCTCTTGCGCGCGGTTCAGATCCGCGATCCCGAACGGCGAATGGCCGCCTATCCGCACGAACTCTCTGGCGGCATGTGTCAGCGCGTGATGATCGCGATTGCGATTTCCTGCAATCCCGCTTTGCTGATCGCCGACGAGCCGACGACCGGCCTCGACGTCACCACGCAGAAGGTAGTGATGGACCTGCTGGCCGATATCGCGGCGGCGCGCGGCATGGCAACGATCCTGATCACGCATGACCTTGGCCTCGCAGCCCGCTATTGCCGCCGCATCGTGGTGATGGAGCGGGGCCGCCTGGTCGAGGAAGCCGCGCCCACCACGCTCTTCAACCATCCGCGGCATCCCTACACCAAGCGTCTGGTCGCCGCATCGCCCACCGCGCATTCACGGATCGAGGATCTGGTGACGGAGGAGGAGCGGGGACCGTACGCCGAAATCGTCAGGAAACCGAAGCTGCCTCAGGCGCCGGGCACGCCGCCGCTCCTCGTCGTGCAAAAGCTTGCCAAGCGTTTTGACCAGGGCGCTGCAGCGGTCGCCGATTTTTCGATGACGATAGCTGCCGGCGAGAGCGTCGGGCTGGTCGGCGAATCCGGATCCGGCAAGAGCACGACGTCGCGCATGATTTGCCGGCTGATCGATCCGAGCGAGGGCGACATCGTGTTCGATGGCCAATCGATCGGCCATGTCCCGTCGCGGGATTTTCACCGCTCGCCGTTCCGCAAAGACATCCAGATGGTCTTTCAGGACCCGAACGAGAGCCTCAACCCGCGCTTTACGGCCCATGACTGTATCGCCCATCCGCTGAAGCGGCTGGTTGGTTTGCGGGAAGGCGACGCCTTGCGGCAGCGCGTGGAAGAATGCGCGCAGCGGGTGGGATTGCCGCTGGATCTGTTGCCGCGTTTCCCGCACCAGCTTTCCGGCGGCCAGAAGGCCCGCGTCGGCATCGCCCGCGCCATCGCCTGCCGGCCGCGTCTGCTGGTGCTGGACGAGCCGACGGCTGCGCTCGACGTCTCCGTGCAGGCGGTGGTGCTGCAACTCCTCGACCGGTTGCGGCGCGAGGACAATCTCGCCTTGCTCTTTGTCAGCCACGACCTGAACGTCGTTCGCATGCTCTGCGAGCGAACGATCGTGCTGCGCAACGGCGTTATCGTTGAGGAGGGAGACAGCCGGGCGCTGTTCGACAATCCGAAGACCGACTACACACGCGAGCTGGTCGAGGCGATCCCCCATATCGAGATCGAAACGAAGCTTGCCGCCGCAGCGCTTTGAGATGGCTTCCGCGTCCAGCCACCTGCGCATCGATCGTCGTACCAGCGACTACAAATTGTGCAGACCCAGCTAAAAAGTGCAGCAGTTGGCGCAGGCTGCTCCTAGTCAAAAAGGGCAGCAGCGCTGTCGCGGTTGGCGTTACCTGCGACAATGCGCTGCATCATGTCGATGAACAGCGCCTGTTCCCGCGCCGATAAGTCACCCAGCGTGGCGCGATGTGCGGCCCGTGCCGAGGTTTCGATTTTGGCGAGAAGCGCCGCGCCGGCCGCCGTCAATTTGCACAGCCGGGCACGGCGGTCTTCATGATCGATGGCTCGTTCGACAAGGTTGCGGGCTGCCAGTCGCTTCAGCGCGCCGGTTGTCGTGGTCCTGTCCAGCGCAATATCGGCCGCCAATGTGGTCTGATCGGCGGCTTTCCGCACTGCGAGCGCGGAAAGCAGGCTGTACTGCAGCGGCGTCATCTCGAATTCGCTGCATGCCTCATGGAACAGCGCGACGTGAATCTGGTGCAGCCGGCGGATCAAAAATCCCGGCCGTTGTGACAGCGGCCACGGGCGGTGTTTGATTTCGCCGCGACGCTTTTTCACTTTCCCCAATGCATTCTCCCAGCTCCCGGAATATCGGCGCGACAATCGCAGATTCGGTCGGCGCCGCCACCGTCAGATCATGGCATGAAGTTTGCTCTTGTAAAATACGAAGTATGCTTCGTATTCTGACGACGGGCGAAACAAGCCCCGCCAAGGCGAAAGCAGAGGGAGATCGTTCATGTCAGTCAGCGCCACCTTCGACCAGCTTCTGCGCGGCGGCCGCGTGATCTGTCCGGCCTCAGGCATCGACGGGATCAGGGACGTCGCCATTCGCAACGGCAAGATCGCGGCCGTGCAGCCGGACATTCTGCCGACGAGTGCCAGGGAGGTGATCGATGTGACCGGCAAGCTGGTGTTGCCGGGTCTGATCGATACGCACGCGCACGTCTATCAATATGTCACCGGGCGCTTTGGAATGAATGCCGACATGGTGGGCGTCCAGTCCGGCGTGACGACGCTGGTCGATCAGGGCGGTCCGTCATGCATGACGTTGCCGGGTTTCCGGCATTTTGTCGCCGAGCCGGCGAAGTCGCGCGTCTATGCCTTCCTGTCGGCGTATCTGGTGGGTGGGCTCGAGGGTCATTACTACCCCAATCTCTACAGCCCGGATGGTGTCGATATCGACGCCACGGTGAAATCCGCGACGGCCAATCTCGATCTCGTTCGCGGCATCAAGGCCCATGCGGAGATTGGTGGCTTCGCGCGCTGGGGCATTCGCGTCATCGAAATGGCGGCCGAGATCGGTCGCCGCGCCGACCTGCCGGTTTACGTGCATTTCGGTCAGCTCTGGGGCCTGCCGGAGAGCGGCACCAACGGCGAGGACGTGGATACGATCCTTGCGCGCGTCATCCCGCTGCTGCGGGAAGGCGATGTGCTGGCGCATCCGTTCACGCGCCATCCCGGCGGCTTCGTCAACCGCGAGGGCGAAGTGCATCCGGTGATTCAGGCGGCGCTCGATCGCGGATTGAAGGTCGACGTCGGTCACGGCAGCCATTTCTCGTACCGTCTCGCCAGGAAGGCCATTGCCGCCGGCATTATTCCCACCACGCTCGGCGCCGATATCCACGGTTACAACACCCACGTGCCGGCGCCTGCCGGCACGCCCGAGCAGCATGAGGATGACGAGAACCATCCCTTCGCCGGCCAGGCCAAGTTCAGCCTTGTGCAGGCGATGAGTTCGATGATGGCGCTCGGCCTCACGCTCGAACAGGTGGTGCCGATGGTCACGTCGAATCCCGCCAAAATGCTCGGCCGGGCTGACGAAATCGGTGCGCTCAAGGTGGGCCGAGACGCCGACGTCTCGGTGATCTCGGAAAAAGCCGGCAGGTTTGTCCTCGCTGATAACGAGAAGAACGAAGTCATTGCAGAGCGTCTGCTGCAGCCCGCGTTCTGTCTCCGCGCCGGTACCAGATACGAAGCCGTAGCGTCGATTTTGCCGCAGGCGGTTGCGGCGTAGGAGGTCAGCGTCAGCGCGATTGGGGAGAGCGGCAAGGTGCGCAACGAGCGCGATTTTTCCTCCGCAGATGGAGCAGGCGCCGGACAGGGCGTCGGCGCCCGGCTGCCGCGCAAGGAAGACGATCGCTTGATGCGCGGCCGCGGCCAATTCGTGGCGGACATCCGCCTGGCCGGACTGCAGGACGTTGCCTTCGTGCGCAGCCCGCTGGCGCATGCGCGAATACGCGCAATAGATGTGCCTGAGCGCTATCGCGCCAACGTCTTCACGGCCGCGGATCTGACCGGCGTCAATCCGATCCGCGCCGTATCCGGTCTGCCCGGCTTCAAGATTTCCGAACAGCCGGTGCTGGCAGTCGGAAAGGTGCGCCAGGTCGGTGAACTCGTCGCCATGTGCGTCGCGCCGACGCGTGCGGAAGCGGAGGACATCGCAGCGGCCGTCACGCTCGATCTCGAGGAACTTCCCGCCGTCCATGACATGCGGAAAGCGCGCGAGGCCGGCTCGGCGCTGGTGCACGAAGAATGGGTCGACAACGTCTTCCTCGAAACCAATTTCGAGGTCGACATCTCATCCGCGCTCGATGCGCCGATCAAGGTGACTCGCGAGATCTCGACCGCGCGGCAGTGCATGTCGCCGCTTGAAGGGCGCGGCGTGGTCGCGACCTTCGATCAGCGCCTCGATCAGCTCACGCTCTATTCCGCGGCGCAGATGCCCCACATTACGCGGAGCGGTCTGGCCGAGTGCCTCGGTATGGAGCAGGGCCGCATTCGCGTTGTTTCGCCCGACGTCGGCGGCGGCTTCGGTCACAAGGGAATTTTGCTTCCCGAGGAAGTCTGTCTGTCCTGGCTGACGATGCACCGCGGCCATCCGGTGCGGTGGACGGAGGATCGCCGCGAACATCTCACCGCGAGCTCAAACTGCCGCGAGCATCACTACAGGATCACCGTCTATGCTGACCGGGACGGCCGGTTGCGCGGCATCGATTGCGAGGCAACCGTCGATTCCGGCGCCTATTCCTCCTATCCGTTCTCGGCTTGCCTTGAGGCCGCGCAGGTCGCCAGTATCCTGCCCGGGCCCTATTTGATGCCAGCCTATCGCTGCCGGACTTTCTCGGTTGCCACCAACAAATGTCCGATCCTGCCGTATCGCGGCGTGGCCCGCTCCGGCGTTTGTTTCGCGCTGGAACTGATGCTTGACCTCGTTGCCGTGGAGGCGGGCCTCGAACCCGGCGAAGTGCGCCTGCGCAACCTCGTGCGCCCGGAGCAGATGCCGTTCGACAACATCACCAAAAAGCATTTCGACAGCGGCGACTATCCCGAAGCGATGCGTCGCGCGCTGGCGTCCATCGACGTCGAGGGGGTACGTGCGCGTCAGCGCAACGGCGAGATGGACGGCCGGCGGATCGGCGTCGGCGTTTCGATCTATTGCGAGCAGGCGGCGCACGGGACGTCGGTCTATTCCGGCTGGGGCATCCCGATGGTGCCGGGCCATGAACAGGCATCCGCACGATTGACACCGGACGGCGGCCTTGAACTCCGCGTCGGCGTGCATTCCCACGGGCAGAGCATGGAGACGACCCTCGCCCAGGTCGCCCATGAGATGCTGGGCGTCGACACCGCCAAGGTGCGCCTGATACTTGGCGACACCGCGATGACGCCGTATTCCACCGGCACCTGGGGCTCGCGTTCGATGGTGATGGCGGGCGGCGCGGTCGCAGCCGCCTGCCGTGAACTGGGCGAGCGCGCCAGGCGCATTGGCGCGAAGTTGTTGCAGCATGATCCGGATGCGGTGGTGCTGCAGAACGGCGAGGTTCGCGGCGTCAACGGCAGCGTTACCTTGCGGGAAATCGCGCACACCTGGTATCGGCGGCCGCAGGATTTGCCTGTTGACGTCGACCCCGGCGGGCTGGAGGTAACGTCCGGCTACAAGCCGCAGCGCGATTCCGGGACCTTCAGCTATGCCGCGCATGCCGCGCTCGTCGCGGTCGATTGCCAGTTGGGAGAGATCGAAATCCTCGACTACGTCATCGTCGAGGACGGCGGCACGCTCGTCAATCCGATGGTCGTGGACGGCCAGATCTATGGCGGTCTGGCCCAGGGCATCGGCACCGCGCTGTACGAGGAGATGCCGTTTGACGCGGCAGGACAGCCGCTTGCGACCACGCTGGCGGATTACCTGCTGCCGGGTCCTACCGAGGTGCCAGCGCCGCGTCTCGATCACATGGAGACACCATCGCCCTATACGCAATTCGGCATGAAGGGCATCGGCGAGGGCGGCGCCATCGCGCCACCGGCCGCGATCGCCAATGCCGTCAACGACGCCTTGCGTCCGCTTGGCGTCGAACTGATGCAGTCGCCGATTACGCCCTACCGTGTCGTCGAGGCGATCCTCGCCAGGCGCGACGCAGAAAGGCCGGCGGCATGAAACCGGCGCCGTTCGGATATGTACGTCCGCGCGATCTGCCTGCCGCGCTTGCCGCGCTGGGCGAGCCCGAAGTTTCGGCCAGGATCATCGCCGGCGGCCAATCGCTGGGTCCGATGCTCAACCTGCGGCTCGTCGAGCCGCAATTGATCGTCGACATCACGGGCCTTGCCGAACTCAAGCAGGCCGAGCGCTGTGGCGATGAGCTCGTGCTTGGCGCATGTGTCACCCATGCCGACATCGAGGACGGACGCGTCCCTGACGTCACGGGCGGCGCCATGCAGCGCGTCGCCGGCAGCATTGCTTATCGCGCTGTCCGTAACCGCGGCACGGTCGGCGGATCCCTCAGCCATGCCGATCCGGCGGCAGACTGGGTATCCGCGCTCGCGGCCTTTGGCGCAAAATTGACGCTGCGAAGCCTTGCAGGCAGCCGCACGCTCGCAATGGAGGCGTTCGTCGTGGGCGCGCTCGAATCTGCGTTGCGTGCAGGTGAGATCGTGGAAACGATCCACATTCCGGTGATGCCGGCTTCGGCACACTGGGGCTACTTCAAGGCCTGTCGCAAGCCGGGCGAGTTCGCACATGCGATCGGCGCGGTCATGATCGATCCGAGTGCCGGAACGGCCCGTGTCGTGATCGGCGCGATCGATTCAGCGCCGATCCTCATTGCCAATCCGGCCGAGTTGTTCGGTGGACGGATCGGTGGCGACTACAAGGAACGGTTCGACGCGCGTGTGGCGGACGCCATTCTGGCAAAGGCCGGCGTCGCCAGCCCGGCTCATCGGCATATTCATGTCGGCGTGCTGCAGCGCGCGGTGCGAGAGGCGGCGGCATGAGCATGGTCGCGCTCACCGTGAATCAGCGCGCGGTACGGACTCCCGCGGAACCGCGCACCAGCCTCGCCGATTTCGTTCGAGACAAGCTCGACCTGACCGGGACGCATCTCGGTTGCGAGCATGGCGTCTGCGGGGCCTGCACGGTGTTGGTTGACGGCGTGCCGGCGCGTTCGTGCATCACTTATGCGGTCGCTTGCGAAGGCGCCGACATCACCACCATCGAAGGCCTCGACAAGGATGCGGTTACATCGGAGCTCCGCGCGGCCTTCACCCGCGAGCATGCGCTGCAATGCGGCTACTGCACGCCAGGAATGCTGGTCTCGGCGCGTGACCTGGTGCTTCGCCTGCCGCAGGCGGATGAGCGCGCGATCCGGATCGGTCTGAGCGGCAATCTGTGCCGATGCACCGGTTATGTCGGCATCGTGCGGGCGGTTCAGTCCGTGATCGAAGCGCGGCGCGCGCGCGGCGTGGCAGCCGAGCCGGACGGAGGGCGGAAGATCCTGGGCCCCGCCGGTTCAGGCCGAAGCGAGCATGATGGCCCGGGCAGGGCCGAACGCGTGCGGCCGGCAGAGCCAGCACCGCCGGCCACGCCGGTTGCTTCGATCCCGGACTTCACGCCGACCGCCGTTTTTACCCAGCAGTTCAGCGTCGCTCACCCGCCTGCGCAGGTCTTTGCGATGTTCGACGACATCGCGGCAGTGGCGGCCTGCCTTCCCGGTGCGTCGCTGACGGCGCCGCCTGATCCGGCGCGCGTCGAGGGTGCTATCCGCGTCAAGCTTGGCCCGATTGCCGCGACATTCTCCGGCTTTGCCCGGGTCGAACGGAATCCCGCCGACATGTGCGGCCGCATCGTCGGCATCGGCAACGACCGGCGCAGCCGGTCGACGACCCAGGGTGAAATTCAATACCGGCTGGTGCCGACGGGTGAGGGCGCGGCAACGCGTGTCGAACTTTCCATCGGATATACGCTGACGGGAATGCTGGCCCAGGTCGGAAGACCGGGACTGGTGCGCGATCTCGCCGAGCGGTTGATCGCCGAATTCGCCGGCAATCTCGACCGCCGCTTGTCGGGTGCAGCGCCGGCCGGCGCAGATCCGGTCGAGCTGGACGGTGTGTCGCTGGCTTCAGGTCTTTTGCGTGCGCGGGTCGCGCGTTGGCTTGGTCGTTTCTTTTCCAACAAGGACGGAGCGGCGTGATGGAGCGGTGTTCTGACTGCAAGTTGATCAACAGCGTGAGATTGGAGAACCATATGAAACGGGCTTTCAGAAGTATTTCAGCGATTGCGCTGGCAGCTGCCGTCTTTGGCGGCGCGGCCGAGGCTCAGACCATCAAGATCGGCGTCAACGAGCCGCTCACCGGCGCGTTCGCCGCCTCCGGGACCTACGTCGTGAACGGCGCCAAGATCGCCGCTGATGAGATCAATGCAAAGGGCGGAATCCTCGGCAAGAAGCTCGAGCTTGTCATCGAAGACAACAAGAGTAATCCGACCGAGGCCGCCGCCGTTGCCGAGAAGCTGATCACCAGCGACAAGGTGCCGGTGCTAATGGGCGCATGGGGCTCGAGCCTGACGCTGGCCGTGATGCCCAAACTGATGGAATATGAGACCCCGATGGTGGTCGAGACCTCCTCGTCGGGCAAGATCACCACGACGGGCAATCCCTACATCTTCCGGATTTCGCCGCCTTCGGCAATCGAAGCCGCTGCGTTCAAGGGAATTGTCGACAAGCTTGAATTGAAGAAGGTCGATTTCCTCGTGATCAACAACGACTGGGGCCGCGGTACCGCGGAAGACTTCAGCAAGATGATGAAGGAGAAGGGGATCACGGTCGGGTCCGTCGAGACGATGGACCAGGGCGCGCAGGACATGAGCGCGCAATTGTCCAAGCTCAAGGGCACCGACTCCGAAACCATCATCGTGACCACGGCGGTGGACCAGCTTACGCTTATCTTCAAGCAGGCTGCGGCGCTGGGCTTGAAGAAGCGCATCATCACCACCGGCGGCTCGCAGAATCCGGATCAGATCATCGCGCAGGCGGGGGCCGCCGCCAACGGCACCATGCATCTGACGACCTTCCTGCCCTGGTTCCCCGACAAGACGCCGAACCCGGAAGCGACCAACTACTTCATCGCCGAATGGAAGAAGCGCGGATTCGACTTCGCCGGCTGCACCGAGAGTTTTCGCGGCTATGACGGTATCCGCACGGCCGCAGCGGCCATCGAGAAGGCCGGCAAGGCGGAGCCTGCGGCGATCAAGGCCGCGCTGTGGGATATCAATATCAAGGGCTTGAACGGCGACATCGTCTTCCGAAAGGCCGGCCCCGAAGGCAAGGAGAGCGGCCAGAGCCAGCCCAACGTCTATCTGATCGAGATCACCGACGGCAAGATCGGCATGAAGACGCTCTGACGTCAGGTTGCTGACCGGCGAGGTCCGCGGGCTAAACCGCGACCTCGCCTGGACAGGGGGCATTCGGAGTTACCTTGAGCGAGTTTCTGCAACATCTGATCAATATGCTGGTGCTCGGCGGCACGTATGCGCTGCTGGGAATCGGGCTCACCTTGATCTTCGGCATCATGAACGTCGTGAACTTCACGCATGGCGTGCTCTATACGTTCGGTGCTTACGTCATGTTCATCGTGGTGCATCAGCTCGGCGTCAATTTCTTTGTCGCGCTGCCGCTTGCGGTCGTGGCCGGATGGCTGCTCGGCGCGGCGATCGAACTGACGTTGCTGCGGCCGTTGCGTGGCTCCGACATCGACACCACCATGCTGGTGATGATCGGCGCCTGGATCGCGATGCAGTCAGGCACGCTATGGATTTGGGGCGGTGTCGCGAAGTCGGTATCGACCCCGTTCCCCGAGGCGCCGCTGGTGCTCGGACCGGTCTCGGTGTCCTGGCTGCGGCTGTTCGTGCTCGCCGCGGCGGCGCTGCTGATCGTGGTCACCTATTTCCTGATCAACAGATCAAAACTTGGCTGCGCGATGCGGGCGACGTTCCAGGATCAGGACACCGCCTCGCTGATGGGCGTCAACGTCGACCTGATCTACACCTCAACCTTCGCGATCGGTTCGAGTCTGGCTGCGGCGGCGGGCGCGCTGCTCGGCCCGGTCTATGTGATCTTCCCGCAAATGGGCGACCTCGCCGCCGTCAAGGCATTCGCGATCGTGATCCTCGGCGGGCTCGGCAACATCACCGGCGCGGTCATCGGCGGTTTCATTCTGGCGCTGGCTGAGGAACTGGGCGCCGGTTACGTTTCGTCGGGTTACCGCGATGCCATGGGTTTCCTGATCATCATCGCGGTTCTGATCTTCAAGCCGACCGGGCTTTTCGCGCGCTCGGAGCGAGTCGGATGAAGCTCGCCGTCACCATTCTGACGATCGCAGCATTGGCATCGTTCCCGTTGTGGCTGCGCGATCCGTATCTCATGAATGCCCTGATCACGACAGGCATTTTCATCATCGGGGCGATGAGCCTCAATCTGCTCCTCGGGTTCACCGGCCAGCTCAGCCTCGGCCATATCGCGTTCTTCGGCATCGGCGCCTATGTCAGCGCCTTGACCTCCCTGGGGTTCGACGTCGGTCTGCCCGGAGGCTTCCGCATTGTGCACGAACCCTGGCCGCCGGCTGTCGGCTTCGTGCTGGCAATCATAGTCGCGGGATTGTGCGGATATCTGGTGGGACTGCTGTCGTTCCGGGTGCGTGGTGCCTATTTCGTGATCGTGACGATCTCGTTTGCCGAGGTCGTTCGACTGGTTGCTCTGAACTGGGTCGAGTTGACTCAAGGCCCGCTAGCGCTGACCAACATCCCGTCGATCACGATCGGATTGCCGGCGCTCGGTAGCCTGACCCTTCGTACCAAGTTGCAGAATTACTATCTCGTGCTCGCGGTCGCCGTCGCAACCTATGTGCTGATCTCGCGTCTTGTTCATTCGCATTTCGGCCGCGCCATGCGCGGGCTGATGGAAAACGAAACGCTGGCGGTGTCGGTCGGCATCGACGTGACCAAGACGCTCACCCTGGCCGCGGTGATTTCGGCCGGGATCGCCGGAGCAGCCGGCAGTCTGTATGCGCACTACATTCGCATCATCGATCCCGAAGTGTTTGCCTTTATCAATACGGTGACCATGGTGATCATGGTCATCACCGGCGGCAAGGGGTCTCTGGCCGGCCCTGTCGTCGGCGGCCTGATCTTCGGGTTGTTGCCCGTGTTCCTGCGTCCGATCATGGCGCCGGAGGCGCAGTGGATCGCTTATGGCGGGGTCCTGATCGTCATTCTGTTCGTGCTGCCGCGCGGCATCGTGCCGTCGCTCGCGCAGCGATGGGCGAAATGGCGGAGCCGGCCACGTGCGGCTGGCGCGGTGAGCTTTTCCGAGCGTGACGTCAAGGAGAATGCGTGATGGGGTTTGCCGCGACGGCGCTGAAGGTCGAGCAGGTTGCCGTACGTTTCGGCGGGCTCGTGGCGCTGTCGGACATGAACTTTACCGTCGGTGAGGGCGAGATTGTCAGCCTGATCGGCCCCAATGGCGCGGGCAAGACGACGGCTTTCAATGTCATGACGGGCTTTCTGGATCCCACCCACGGCTGCGTGAGCTATCGCGGTACAGCGCTCAATGGCTTGAAGCCGCACCAGATCGCCGACCTCGGGTTGATCCGCACCTTCCAGCGCACCAGTGTTTTCCCGAACGACACCGTCTACGACAATCTGCTGGTCGGGCTGCACCGCCGGGGCAGGGTCGGTCTGTTCGAAGCCATTCTGGGCCTGCCGCGCGCGCGGTCTTCCGAGCGCAGGCTGCGCGAACGCGCCAGCGAGCTTGTCGAGTGGGTCGGCCTCGGGCGCCGTGCGCACGATCTTGCGGGCTCGCTGTCATATGGCGAGCAGCGGCTCGTCGGCGTCGCGCTGGCGCTGGCGGCGGAGCCTTCGATGCTGCTGCTCGACGAGCCCGTGTCCGGCATGAACGCGTCGGAAACCCACACTTTCGTGGAGTTGATCCGCAACATCAGGGATCGCGGCGTTACCATACTGCTTGTCGAGCACGACATGCCGATGGTGATGAGCGTCTCGGACCGGATCGTGGTGCTGAACTACGGCCGCATCATCGCCGAAGGCCCGCCAGATGTGATCCGGAACGATCCGGTCGTGATCGAAGCCTATCTCGGGCAGGGGGCGGCACGTGCTTGAGATTCGCGACATGGTGTGCGGCTATGGCGGCGTCACCGCACTGCGCGGCATTTCGCTGGAGGTCAAGGCCGGGCAACTCGTGGCCCTGATCGGGGCCAACGGCGCCGGCAAGAGCACCACCTTGCGCGCGATCTCGGGGCTTGTTGCCCCGCGATCGGGATCGCTGCTGTTCGAGGGCAAGGAAATTGCGGGCGCGAAGCCGCCGCACGTCGTCGCCTGTGGAATCGCGCATTGTCCGGAGGGGCGACGTGTCTTCCCGCACATGACGGTCGAGGAAAATCTCGACATGGGAGCCTATCTCCGCACCGATAGAGCGGGCATCTCGGCTGAACGCGATCGGATCTATGCCGAGTTTCCGCGCCTCGCCGATCGCAAGCGCCAGGCTGCCGGCACCTTGTCGGGCGGCGAGCAGCAAATGCTCGCGATCGGCCGGGCCCTGATGTCGCGGCCACGGCTGATCATGTTCGATGAGCCGTCGCTTGGGCTTGCCCCCAACATCGTCGAGCGCACCTTCGCTATCATCCGCGGCATTCGCGATTCCGGTACGACCGTTCTGCTTGTCGAACAGAATGCCTTTGCGGCGCTCGAGATGTGCGACCATGCCTACCTGCTTGAGGGCGGACGCATCGTCCTCTCCGGTGCCGGCCGCGAGATGATCGAGAACGAGCACGTGCGAAAGGCCTATCTTGGCGGATGAACCGCAGCAGACGGTCGCGCTCGTCGACGAAGAAATGTGGATGCCGGTCTGCGGACTGAGCCGGCTGATTTCGCAAACGATCGTCTGTGCGCGCGTAACCGGCGTCGATCTGATCCTGGTCTGGACCGAGGGTCACGCCGTGGCGTGCGAGCGCCTGTGCCCGCACGAACAGGCGGACCTTGCTCTTGGGCACCTGTCGGGACGGCGCTTGTTTTGTCCGCGTCATGCGGCATCGTTCGATCTGCGCAAGGGCACGATTTCCCACGGCTGGCCGAGCCGGCCGTTGCGGATCTACCCGACGCGGATCGACGATGGCCAGGTCTGGATCGACGCCACAGCAGTTAATTCTCCGGCGATCTAGCCCTTATTGGCCGGCGAGCTTTCGGGCGATCTCCACCAGCGCGCCGTCGGGACGTCGTAGCTCCCCGAGAATGCTGAAGTGGTTGGCACCCTCGATCGCGAAAATCGCGCCGGGCGCGTTTGCCGCAGCGCGCACTTCGTGTAAATGGATCGAATCGAAAACCAGCGCCGGCAACTCCGCCGCGCCGTAGACGATGTCCAGCCGCTTGTGGACGACGGGCAGGCGAAGCGGCGACAATTTCTCGACCTCCTGGTCGGTTAGCTTCAGTGCATTATTCAGGCCGGTATCGCGGATCGGCGCCAGATCGTACACGCCCGAAATCGCCAGGCCTGCGGCGACGCGCGGGTGATCGAGCGCCATCGCGACGAGATGGGCGCCGGCCGACCAGCCCGACAACACAATGGGACCGGACACGCCATAAGACTCTCCATGTCCGGCCAGCCAGTCGAGCGCGTGTGATATTTCGCTCACGATCTCGGTAAGCGATGCCTCGGGCGCCAGCGAATATCCGGGAATGGCGACCGACCAGCCATGCGCCGCCACGCCCTCGACTAGCATGGCGAATACATCGCGGGAGTTGCGCTGCCAGTAACCGCCATGCAGGAAGACCAGGCAAGGGGCCGCGCTGTCGGCGGCCGGATAAAGATCAATCTTGGTGCGCTCGCGGTCGCCATAGGCCACATCCAGAAAGGATTTGCGGGAGGCGCGCAGCGTTTTTGAGGCCTCGTTTCGCTCGGCGATCAGGGCTGCGCTGTCCTTCACCGCAGCGTTGTTGTCATACGCGGCGTCACGCTCGGCCTGGGAGAGCGCCCCCCATTTCGTCCGGGGATCGAGGGGACCTGCTTTCGCCCCGGAAATGTCGGTCACGTGTTGCTTTTCCAAAAAGAGGACTTTGCACCCATTTTAGATCGGCCAACGATGAATGCGAGAAAAATACCGTGCAAGCCCAAACTTTAAGCTGACGTGCCGCCAAGCACGCCGCGAAACATTTCAGCGAAGCGGAGTCGGTTATTGCGATGAAAATAAATTCTTCAACTGCACCAGGAACGTTATCAGCCACGCAAAAGCATACATGCCCGCGAGGCCGAGAGCCGTTCTGCGATCAATCAAAGACAGGCTTGTCCACCACCATACGCGATAAAGCCATAGTCCCGCCGTGGCCGCGCCAAGCAGGCAGACCAATACCTTGAGAAAGGACGAGTTCGCGACGCCCAAGGCGCCGAATAACAGCGTTGCTGGGACGAGGAACATCGTGCAGGCGGATATCAGTGTCTCGTTCATGGCCCCTCAAGACATCTGCGAATCGCAGATGTGCAGTTTGCAGCAACGAGCACCTTTTTTGGAAGGGCCGAGTATCGGCGTGCATAGCTTGATTTAGGCCTTCCGGCCGCATCCGGTATGGGCGCGCGCTATGAGATTGAAATGATCTCAAGCTCGTGGCCGGACGCGCCGACTTCATCCCCGACAGCCTTGCCCATCAGAAGCCCTGCCACCGGCGATACGAAGGAAATAGAACCGGCCTTGGGGTCCGCTTCGTCCTCTCCCACAATACGATATTTCTGCACGCGCCCGTCGTCTCGCCTGAAGGTCACCGTACTTCCAAAGGCGACGGTGTCGGTCGACGTCGGATTTGGGATGACCTGAGCCGTACGAACTCTCGCCGCAAAGTATCGCGCATCGCGCAAGGGGATTGCTGCTTGCCGCCGTCGTTCATTCACGTCTTCGATCTTCTGTGCGGTCTCGTACGCCTCGCGCGCCTGGTGGAGCTGAAGTTCCAAAGCCTTCAATCCCGCTTCCGTAACAAGGTTCGGATGAGGCGAAATCGGGCGGTCGGGGAGCAATGTCTCCGACGCCGTTTCGGCACTGTCTTCCTTGGTGAAGGCAACGCTCAAGCTCAAAACTCCTTTTATGCGAGATATGCAAAAAGCGGCCGGCGACAAGAGCGCGGACACGTCAAGGGAATTTTAGCCCAACGCTCAACGGCTTCTGCGAATCATATACCGCTGAGCGAGACGGCCGCCATTATCAAAAGTTAGCCGTCGCATCATGGAGCGGAACTGCTGCAGCCTTGCTCCGTCGGCAGTTCCTCGGCATTGGGGTCGCCCGGCGCGGTCGCCCAGGCCAGTTCGACGAGCGTCACGATCCGCCGGCCGGCACCATCAAGCTGGCAAACGATCAGGCCCTGCTCCTCGATGTAGGTCAGCAGTCGTCGCGCACGGCGCAACGAATGCGAGCCGTAGGCGCGGGCAATCGCTGCATCGCCCGGGCAGGGCCAGCCTTCCTTCGCCGCGCGGGCGATCATCATGAAGACGCCCTGCATGTCCTCCGGCAGAAGCGAGGCGCGGACGGAGACATCCTGCCACCCGTCATCCTCTGCCATATCGGAGCCGAGCCCGGCGCGGGCGCGCGTCAGCATGCGACGGAAGTCACCGAGGTCCGGCACGGCCGAACCGAGGCCCTCGATCCGGCAGCGGACCACGAATTCCTGATAGAGGACGCCGATCGCGCGGAATCCTGCGTCGGGTTCCGCCATGATGGCGCGCAGAATACGATCGACCCGCTCGCGCCGCTCCGCCAGTTCCTCGGCGCTGAGTGGCTGTTCCACCGCTTCGGGACGGATCTCCAGCGCCGCTGACTTCGCCGCCATGAGCTGGTTGAGGAGATCCGGCGGCGACCGGCGCTGGGGCCGATTATTCTCGGGCGGCGGTGCTGCCAGGATGATGGCGTGCGCGTCCGGTGTCGCTTCCGGCAGAGGCATCAGGCGCGGAGTCGCGTTGCGTGGTGTGGTGTCCGTCGGACCAATGCGCAGGCCCAGCGGACGGCGGGAGAGGGCCGGTCCCAGCGCCATGAATTGCCCGCGCTCCAGATCCCGGAAGGCCTCTGCCTGTCGCCGTTCCATGCCCAGAAGGTCGGCGGCGCGCGCCATGTCGATATCCAGAAAGGTTCGGCCCATGAGGAAATTGGACGCCTCGGCCGCGACGTTCTTGGCGAGCTTCGCCAGTCGCTGGGTGGCGATGACCCCCGCAAGCCCGCGTTTGCGGCCACGGCACATCAGGTTCGTCATGGCGCCGAGCGAGAGCTTGCGCGCCTCGTCCGAAACTTCGCCGGCGACTGCCGGCGCGAACAGCTGTGCCTCATCGACCACCACAAGCATCGGGTACCAGTGGTCGCGGGCGACCTCGAAAAGCCCGCTGAGGAAGGCGGCGGCGCGCCGCATCTGATTCTCGGCGTCAAGTCCCTCAAGATTGAGTACCGTGGAGACGCGATGGATGCGCGCGCGCTCGCCAGCGACCTCCAGGCCCCGCTCGGTGTGGTCCTCGGCATCGATCAGGAGGTGACCGAAACGGTCGGCCAGCGTCACAAAGTCGCCTTCGGGGTCCAGGATGGTCTGTTGCACCCAGGGCGCACTCTGTTCCAGCAGCCGGCGCAGCAAATGGGATTTGCCGGAGCCCGAATTGCCCTGCACCAAAAGCCGAGTCGCCAGCAGTTCCTCAAGGTCGAGGTTAGCCGGGGCGCCTGCCGTCGTCTGTCCCATCTCGATCGCAACGGTCATGTCCCGACTCAAACTCTCCTTAGCGGACGCGGGCTTAACAATCTGATCGCAGCCCGTCGAGCGCCCATGGCCGACTACTCCCGTGTTCTCCACGGCCGGTCGAACGCGATCAGAGGTTGGGAGCGACGCCCGGTGAAGGGACAATCATTTTTGAGCACGAGCGCCCCGCACCGCATCAAAATCGTCACACCTCGCCCCCTTTCATCATCCCGACACATATGTCATTGTAGAAATACAAATGATCAGGGCCGCACCATCGAGGTGCTGACTCGGGCGTTGCGAGGGAGAATCGCCATGAACAGGAAAACTGCATTCATCGCGGCTTTGTTCGGGGTTTTGGCGTTCGCCGCTCCAGCACAGGCGGCGCGTGTCGAGGTGCAATGGTGGCACGCCATGAGCGGCGTGCTGGGCGACCGGCTCAACGAGCTGGTCGAGAAGTTCAATGCATCGCAGGACAAATATACCGTCGTTGCCGTCGCCAAGGGCAATTACGACGAGGTCACCAATGGCGTGATCGCAGCCTATCGCGCCAAGCGGCCGCCCGAAATGGTGCAGATCGCCGAGCGCGGCTACATGACGATGTTGCTCTCGGGCGCGATCGTGCCGGTGCAGGAACTCATGGACCAGAAGGGCTACAAGATCGACTGGCCCGACTTCATCAAGCCGGTGGCGAGCTTCTGGAGCTACAAGGGCCGGATGTCGGCGATGCCGTTCAACTCCTCGACGCCGATCTTCTGGTACAACAAGGAGCACTTCCGCAAGGCAGGCTTCGACAAGCCGGCCGACACCTGGCAGGAACTGGAGGCACAGCTTTATGCCATCAAGGCCAAGGGCGTAAGCGAGTGCGGCTCGGTATTGCCGGGCGACTTCTACTGGAGCCTGCTGGAGAACTACAGCGCCATCAACAACCAGCCCTACGGCACGCTCGCGAACGGCTTCGACGGGCTCGGCACCGAGTTCGTCTACAACAAGACCAAGGTGGTCTCGCAGGTCGCCCGCCTGAAGAAATGGCTCGATGATGGCGTCCTGCAGATCGCAGGCCAAGGCTTCAGCCCCGAGCAATTGTTTACCTCCGGGCGCTGTTCGACCTTCGTCAACTCGACTGCCTCGCACGGCAATATCGAACGCAACGCCAAGATCGAGTGGGGCGCCACCTTCCTGCCGCACGAGAACGACGTCAATCCGCCGCTCAACAGCACGATCGGCGGCGGCGCCATATGGGTCCTGAAAGGCCATACGCCGGAACGCTACGATGCGGTCGCGGCCTTCCTCGATTTCGTCGCCCAACCGGAGACGCAAGTATGGTGGCATGGCGCGACCGGTTACGTCCCCGCGACCAACAAGGCCTACGGTTTGGCGCGCGAGCGCGGCTACTACAAGGACCATCCGACGCGCGAAATCGCGGTGCTGCAGCTCTCCCGCGGCACGCCAAGCGAAAATTCGCGCGGCTTCCGCTTTGGCAATTTCGTGCAGACGATGCTGGCGCAACGCACCGAGGTGGAAGCGGTGTTCACCGGTCAGAAGCAGCCGCAGCAGGCCATGGATGACGCCGTCAAGCGCGGCAACGAGATCCTGCGGCAGTTCGAGAAGCTGAACGCCGGAAAGGATACCGAGGCGGACGGCAAGTCGAAATGAATGCAGGCTCGCCGATCGTCTTGTCCGAAGCGTCCGCGGCGCCAGTGGCGCAGCCTTCCGGCCTGACCAGAACGCAGCATGCGCCGCCCGGTGGAGCCGTCGTCGGGCGTGGCGCGATGCCGCCCCGGCCCGGCAGGGCGCAGACGACCAAGCGCGGCCGACCCGATCGTGAGCCGGGACTGAAGCGGGCGAATTTCGGCCACGGGCCTGGCCTGCCGACACTGTTGCTGTTGCCGCAGTTCCTGATCCTGGTGTTTTTCTTCTTCATCCCGTCGCTGCGCGCGCTGATGCAGTCCGTGCTGCTCAGCGACCCATTCGGCAACAACGTCCAGTTTGTGTGGTTCGACAATTTCAAGGCGCTGTTCGCAAATGGCGAATATCGCCAGTCGATCGTCACAACGCTCTGGTTCACGGTGGCGCAGAACGTGATCACGCTTGCCGTTGGCGTGGTGCTGGCATTCGCCACCGACCGCGTGGTGCGCGCACGTTCCGTCTACCGGACCGTCATCCTGCTGCCCTATGCGATCGCGCCGGCGATCGCCGGCATCCTGTGGGCATTTTTGTTCAATCCCGTCGTCGGCCCGCTCGCACATATGCTGCACGCGCTCGGGATTGGCTGGGATCCCAACCGCAATCCGAGCGATGCGCTGTGGCTCGTGATCATGGCGGCGTCCTGGAAACACATTTGCTACAACTACATCTTCCTGGCCGTCGGCTTGCTGGCAGTGCCGGCCTCGCTGATGGAAGCGGCCGCCGTCGACGGCGCCGGACCGATACGGCGCTTCTTCCTGATTGCGCTGCCGATGCTCGGACCGACCGTCTTCTTCCTCGCCGTGATGAACTTCATCTACGGCTTCTTCGAAACCTTCGCCATCATCGATGCCGTCACCCATGGCGGGCCGGCCGGCGCGACCAATATCCTGGTCTACAAGGTCTATGTCGATGGCTTCGTCAATCTCGACCTCGGCTCCTCGGCGGCGCAGTCGGTTTTGCTGATGTCGTTCGCGCTGATTTGCACGCTGCTGCAATTCCGCTATTTCGACCACAAGGTCAATTACGGGGTCTGACCGCATGGTGGAACGCGCACCCGTCCTCGACACAATCTGTCACGCGATCCTGATCGCCGGCGCGCTGTTAGTGTGCGTGCCGCTTTACTTTGCTTTCGTCGCGGGCTCGCTGACGATCGCCGAGGTGCAGAAGGTACCGCTGCCGTGGCTGCCGGGCGACCAGTTTGTCGTCAATCTGCAGGCGGCCTGGGTCAAGGCCGAGTTTGGCCGCACGTTCCTCAATTCCATTGTGGTGGCGGTCGGCATTGCCGCCGGCAAGATCGCGGTGTCGTTGCTCTCGGCCTTCGCCATCACCTATTTTCGCTTCCGCTACCGAATGCTGGCGTTCTGGCTGATCTTCATGTCGCTGATGCTGCCGATCGAGGTGCGGATCGTGCCGACGTTCGAGGCGGTGGCGAATGCCGCGCTGCCGCTGCAATGGCTCGCCGAGATGTTGCATCTCGGCGATCTCTGGAAATGGATCAGCGGCCATGACATAGCGATTGCGCTCGAATGGAACATGGTCAATACCTATCCAGGGCTGATCCTGCCGCTGATCGCGTCCGCCACCGCAACCTTCCTGTTCCGCCAGTTCTTCCTCACGGTGCCGGACGAACTGTGCGAGGCGGCACGGCTCGATGGCGCCTCGCCGCTGCGGTTCTTCTGGAGCATCCTGCTGCCGCTGTCGGTCTCGAACATCATAGCGCTTGCGATCATCCTGTTCCTGTTCGGCTGGAACCAGTATCTGTGGCCATTGCTGTTCACCACCGACAAGGACATGGCGACCGCCGTGATCGCGCTAAAGAATCTGATCCCGCGCTCCGACAATGAGCCGGCCTGGAACATCGCCATGAGCGGCGCGCTGCTCACGATGCTGCCGCCGACGCTGGTGATATTGCTGTTGCAGCGCTGGTTCCTCAAAGGGCTCATCGACAGCAGCAAATAGGGACGAAGCATGGTTTTCATCGCCGGACACCGTGGCGCCCGCGACCTTTGGCCGGAGAACAGCCTGCTCGGCTTCCGCAATCTAAGCGGACTTGGCGTCGAAGCGGTCGAGTTCGATATTCACCAGAGTGTCGACGGCGCGCTGGTCGTCATCCACGATCCGCTGCTCGATCGCACCACCCATGACGCTGGACCGGTCGGTGTCCGCACGCTGAAACAACTGACCGCCACGCGCCTGCGCGAGGCTGGCGAAGAATGCATTCCGACGCTTGACGCCGTGCTCGATCTGTACAGCGACTCACGGCTGGAGCTTCACATCGAGATCAAGACCGATGCCTTCGGCAATCCCTATCCGGGCATCGAAGGGCGCCTCGTGGACGCGGTGAAGCGGCGGCGGCTGGAGCGGCGCGCGGTGATCACCTGCTTCGTCCCCGGTGTGGTCGAGATGGTGCGGCGGCTGTCCCCGCAGGCGCGGGTGCTGGTCTCGCTGGATCGGCGATCGGCGGAGATGATGGGTGGTATCTCATCAGCACTCGACCGTCTCGCCGCCATCCCGGACTCCATCGTGGCGATCGAGAAGTCGCTGCTGTCCCTGACGCTTCCGTTGGCGCTGAAGGTTCTCGGCCGCGAACGGCTTGGTGCCTGGGTGACGAACGAGCCGCAGGAGATCGCCCACTGGCTCGCCCAGCCGGTGCGGCAGATCACCACGGACCGGCCGGATCTCGCGGTGAATATCCGGCGCGGGATGCTGTCCGCGCCCGCGCCATCATGAGCGGCCTCGTGATGCAGCGGCGGCGCTTCCTCGCGGGCTCGCTGGCCAGCGTCGCGGTGGCCTCGCCATTCGGAATCGTGCGTGGTGCACCGGTGACGTTCGGCGCGGATCCATACACACTTGGCGTTGCGTCCGGCGCCCCGCGCGAGGACAGCGTCATCCTGTGGACGCGCCTCGCGCCGCGGCCGCTCGAGGAGGGCGGCATGACGCCTGCACCGGTCGAGGTCGAATGGCAGGTTGCAGAAGATGAGGGATTTACGCGCATCGCCGCGCGCGGCGTCGAGCGGGCGACCGCGGAGCTTGCGCATTCGATACACGCCGAGGCAAAGGGCCTGCGTCCGGGCCGTATCTATTGGTACCGATTCCGCGCTGGCTCGGCGGTGAGCCCGGTCGGGCGCACCCGCACCGCGCCAGTCGGGAGCAACAGCCGATTCCGGTTTGCCTTCGCCTCCTGCCAGCAATACGAGCAGGGCTACTACACCGCGTATCGCGACATGGCCGCGCGCGATCTCGATCTGGTCGTGCATCTCGGCGATTACATCTACGAAAAGTCCTGGGGCACGCGCCATGTGCGTGAGCACGGCGTTGGGATACCGACGACGCTTGCCGAGTTCCGCAATCGCTACGCGCTCTACAAATCCGATGCTGACCTGCAGGCCGCACACGCCGCCTTTCCGTGGCTATCGATCTGGGACGACCACGAGGTGGCCGACGATTACGCCAATGACCGCTCCTACACGACACGCGACCCGCAGCGATTCCTGAAGATCCGCACCGCGGCCTACCAGGCCTATTACGAGCATATGCCGTTGCCGCCGTCGGCGCGTCCAATTGGGCCGAATGCGACCATCTACGCGCATTATCGTTTCGGCGACATGCTGGACCTGCTGCTGCTTGACGACCGGCAATACCGTTCCGCGCCGGCTTGCGTGAAGGGTGGGCGTCCGACGACGGTGGCGGACTGCGAGGAGCGAACCGAGGAGGCGCGCACCATGCTCGGAGGTTCACAGGAGCGATGGTTTGATGCGCGCCTGGGCGACAGAAGGGGGCGCTGGACCATCGTGGCGCAGCAGACGCTGATGGCCGAAACCAGGCGAAAAGACGAGGAAGGTGGCGACCGCTTCTGGATGGATGGCTGGGATGGATATCCCAATGCCCGCCGCCGCCTGCTCGATTCGATCGTCACCCACAAGGTGCGCAATCCCGTCGTCATCGGCGGCGACCGCCACGCTTACTTTGCTGCCAATCTCAAACGCGATTTTTCGCGGCCGCGTGAGGCAACCATCGCGGCCGAATTCGTCGGCACCTCGATTACCTCGGACGGACCGGGCGAGAGCAGCGTGCGCAATGCGCTCGCCGGCAATCCGGGCCTGGTCTATGCAAACGGTGAAAAGCGCGGCTATGCAGTCGTAGCGCTCGATGTGCGATCCTGCACGGTCGGTTTCGAAGCGCTCGACGACGTCAAGGACGCGCATAGCGCGGTACGCCGGCTCGCGACCTTCGCGGTCGAGGATGGTGTGCCCGGCGTGAAGGCAGCTTGAATTGAACAGCTTCCAGCCAACAAGGTTGATGCCGATGCCCGCTGAGACGGATTTGATGGCGCTGATGCGCGGCGCCGAGCCGGTGGTGGCGAAAGCGGCCGCGACGTTGGTCGAGATGCAACGTGCGCCGCGCGCGACCGCGCGCAAGGAGCTGCGCGACATCGTCACCGATGCCGATCTTGCCGCGGAACGGGTCGTGATCGACGGGCTGAAGACGCTGACGCCGGGAGCCGCGATCCTTTCGGAGGAGCGGGGCTTTAGCGGCGGCGCAAGCTCGTCGCGGTGGATCGTCGATCCGCTCGACGGCACCATAAACTACGCTACCGGTTTGCCGTGGTTCTCGGTGAGCGCCGCCTACCATGATGGCGGCGAGGCGCTGGTCGGCCTCGTCGAGTCGCCACTGGCCGACATCCGCGGGCGCTACGTGCGCGGCGCCCTTGCGACCGTGAACTGCAAGCCGGTGCGGGTGTCGGACACGCGCGCGCTTGCGGACGCGGTGGTCTCGGTGATCCTGACCTCGCATTATCAGCCCGACGAAGTTCGGACAGCCGCGGCCATCATCGAACGGCTTGGCTCGGCGGTGCGAGGTGTCCGCATCGTGGTCTCGGGCGCGCTCGAGATGACATGGATCGCGACCGGCCAGCTCGATGCCTTTGTGTCGGTCAAGGCCGATCTCGTCTCGCACGCCGCTGCGATGCCGCTGGTACACGCGGCGGGCGGGCGCGTGACCACGATTGCGGGCGCCGATTCGCGGTTTGACGATTTGCAAAAGATCGCCTCAAATGGCCACATTCATGATGAGCTTTTGAGGCTGCTGCAGGAGATTGCGCTGTGAGTGACCAGACCATCCTGCGGGTCGCCTGGCTCTATTACATGGAAAACCTGACCCAGGCCGAGATCGGCGAGCGGCTCGGACTGACGCGCGCGCGAGTCAACCGCATGCTCTCGGAGGCGCGGCATAGCGGCATCGTCAGCATCCGGCTCAATTCGGCCTTCGCAAACTGCACCGAGCTCGAACATCAGTTGCGGCAGCAATGCGGGCTCGATGATGCCGTGGTGATTCCGAGTCCGGAAAACCCCGAACTGGTTGCCAGCCTGATCGGAATGGCGGCGGGGGCCTATCTGTCGAAATTCCTGGAAGAGAAGCGCCCACGTACCGTCGGCATCGGCTGGGGCGCGACCTTGCGCGAAACCATCCGCCACGTTACGCCCGCGGAATATCCGGAGCTCTGGATCGTCTCGATGATGGGCGGGCTTTCGCGCGGCCTTGAGCTCAACACTTTCGAGATCGCGGGCGAGCTAGCGCGCCGGCTGCACGCAAAATGCAGCTATCTGGCGGCCCCGATCTATGCCAGCAGTCGGCGCTCGCGCGACACTTTCATGGCGCAGGAAGTCTATGCCGAGGTATTGGACCGCGTCGATCGGATCGATCTCGCGCTGCTCAGCATGGGCGACCTCTCGCCGCGCTCGCTGCTGGTTCGGCACGGACTGCCGCCCGACGTCGGCATCGAGGATTTGCGCGCGGCCGGCGCCGTCGGTGACGTGCTCGGGCAGTATCTCGACCAGTCCGGCCGGCAGATCAACCACGGCATCAACGCGCGCGCGATCGCGTTGCCGATCGAGAAACTCGCGAGGGCACCGACCGTGATGCTGATCGCGGGCGGGACCAACAAGGCGCCGGTCATTGCGGCGGCGCTGCTCGGCCGGATCGGCAAGGTGCTGGTGACGGACGAGAAGGCCGCAGCCGGCGCGCTCAAGCTGATCGGCAAGCAGCGGTGAGCCTGTTTCTCGGGCTCGACATCGGCACCTCCTGCGTCAAGGCGATCATCGTCGACGCCGAGGATCGCGAGCAGGCCGCGGCGGAAGCGCCGCTTTCGATCGATCGCCCACAACCGCTGTGGTCGGAGCAGCATCCGGACGCATGGTGGGCGGCGGCCGCCGCCGTGCTCGACCGCCTCGCGTCCTCAGCGCTGCCAGCGCGCTGACATGGATCGCAGGCATTCTCGGCGTCGCGTCGATTGGGCGGTTCGTCGCCGAGATCGAGGCCGCAAATCTTTCGCCGGCGGAGATACCGGTGTTCTCCCCTATCTCGGCGGGGAACGAACCCCGCATGATGATCCGCTCGCCAGCGCCACGCTGTCGAACCTGCGCGCCGCGGCAGGGCCGCTTCACATCGCCCGCGCCGTGCTGGAAGGCGTCGCCTTCGCGATGGCCGACTGCCACGATGCGCTGACGGAAGCGGGTGCGCCCATTGATACGATCGCGTTGGTTGGCGGCGGGGCGCGCAGCCGTTTCTGGGGACGGCTCATTGCGACCGTGATTGACCGTCCCTTGCTGTTGCCGCCGCTTGCACCGCTCGGGCCCGCGCTCGGCGCCGCGCTCCTGGCGCGGCAAGCCAGCGGAGGCGCTTTGATCGGGGAGGCCGCGTCGAACGCCACGATCACGCTTGAGCCTGATACCGCATCCTGCGCCGGCTTGCAGGCGCGACGCGAGATCTTCCGGCAGCACTATGCCAAAATGCCAGGTTCCTGAGCCTTATTGACGAAGTAGAACATTTGTAATTGTAAAAAGACAGATGTATATTGCACGTGCCGATGGCACCGCCGGAAAACAATCAGGGATCAGGGCTTGGACATGCGCGCAGCGGTTCTCCACGACATTCGCGACATCCGCGTCACTGACATCCCGGCGCCGACGCCTGCGGCAGACGAAGTGATCGTGCGGGTCAAGGCCGTCGGCGTGTGCGGCAGTGATCTGCATTCCTATCTCGAAGGCGGCACTACCGGCCCGACCCGGATCAATCCGTTCGTGCTCGGTCATGAATTCTCCGGCACGCTGACCCCCGACACCGCGCGACGGGCAGGGTTGCCGGCCGATGCGCTGATGGCGGTCGATCCTGCGATTTCCTGCGGCCGTTGCGAATGGTGTCACCGCGGCCACACCAATTTGTGCCCGAACGTACGCTTCCTCGGCTACGCGCCCAACAACGGCGCCATGGCCGAGTTCGTCTGCGTGCCGAAATCCGCCGTACATGTCGTGCCTGACAGCATCGATCCCGCCGCCGCGGCGCTCCTGGAGACGCTCGGGGTTGCGATCCATGCCATGGACCTCGCGCGCCCGCGACTAATGGAAACGGTCGCCGTGCTCGGTTGCGGCCCGGTAGGATTGCTGCTGGTGCAACTGGCGCGGCTGGCTGGCGCCGGCAAGATCGTCGCCATCGACCCGGTGGATGAGCGCACCGCGCTGGCTTGCGATCTCGGCGCTGACGTCGCTTGCCGCAGCCATGACGAGGTCGCGGGCGCGACGGAGGGCCGTGGCGCCGACCTCGTGATCGAGGCGACCGACTCTTCGCACGGTTTCGAGCACGCCGCGCGCTGCGCCCGCATCGGCGGCCGTCTCGTCATCGTCGGCATTCCCGAGAACAATCAATACGTCCTGAGCGGTGCCGAATCGCGCCGCAAGGGACTGTCGATCAAATTCTCCCGGCGTATGCCGGAGGTTTATCCGCGCGCAATTGCGCTGACGCAGAGCGGCCGCGTCAAGCTTTCCCCGTTGGCCACGCATCGCTTTTCGCTCGACCAGACGCCGGCCGCGTTCGAGCAGCAGGTCGCGCGTCGCGACGGAATCATCAAGGCGATCATCTATCCGTAGGTCTGACGTGCGAATGACGTGCCGACGCAGGCGATCTGGCATCTCTGGCTAGCGACCCGTCTTGTCCAGGCAGAAGCGGTGCTAGGCCGCCGATCCTGAAATGGAAGCTGCACATTCAGTCTTGTTTCGTCATTTCTCGATGCGCATTGAGGCGCCCTAATTTGCTTCCCTGGATTTAATTGTCCAATCAAAAGCGGGCAGGCGAGGTCGCGAAAGGCGTTCGCTGAAACTCCGGCAACCGCATGATCGGGATCACAGGAGAGCGATAGTAGAGAAAGGAATCCGGCGACCGGGATCGGCGCAAAGCAGGCGGGACGCCCAGCTTTTCGGTTGAAATTGATCTAAATGTCAGATTAAACCCAAAATAGTAGGGGTAGGGGCTGCGTTTTATGGTCGACGAAAGTGGGGGCGTTTCGCCGTCGACGAATGTCGAGGCGCTGGTTCTCCTGTTGCGTTTCCGGGAGATCGCAGCCGATCCTGCGCAGATCAGGCATCAATATCCGGTTGCACGGTTCGGCAGCGAGGAGTTCCTTCGCTGTGCGCGGGACCTTAAACTTCGCGCTCGGACGATCACGACGGAATGGAGCCGATTGGTCAAGACGCCGCTGCCCGCGCTTGCGGAAGGCCGCGACGGCGAGTTCGTTATTCTGGCCCAGGTCGGTCCCGACAAGGCACTGGTCCAGGATCCAAAGGTCGGGCGTCCGCAACTGCTCAGCCGTGCGGAGTTTGAGGAGCGTTGGAGCGGCCGGCTCGTGCTGATCACGCGGCGCGCTTCGCTGAGCGATCTCGCGCGCAAATTCGACGTCACCTGGTTTCTGCAGGCGATGCACAAGTATCGCCATCTCCTTACCGAGGTGCTGGTCGCCTCGTTCTTTCTGCAGCTGTTCGCGCTGGTCTCGCCGCTGTTCTTCCAGGTCGTGATCGACAAGGTGCTGGTGCATCGTGGGCTCACCACGCTCGACGTTTTGGTGTTCGGGCTGCTCACAGTCTCGATTTTCGAGTCCTTGTTGGGCGCTCTAAGAACATACGTGTTTTCCCACACGACAAACCGCATCGATGTCGAGCTCGGTGCGCGGCTGTTCCGCCATTTGATGGCGCTGCCGATCGGCTATTTCGAAGCACGGCGGGCCGGCGATTCGGTCGCGCGCGTGCGCGAACTGGAGAACATCCGCAACTTCCTGACCAGCTCGGCGCTCACGCTCGTCATCGATCTGTTCTTCACGATCGTTTTCCTGGCGGTGATGTTTTACTATTCACCGTTGCTGACCTGGATCGTGATCGGGTCGTTCCCCTTCTATATCGGCATCTCCGCGGCCGTGACGCCGATCTTCCGCGAGCGTCTCGACGAGAAATTCAATCGCGGGGCTGAAAATCAGGCATTTCTGGTCGAGAGCCTGACGGGCGTGGAAACGCTCAAGGCGATGGCGATCGAGCCGCAGATGCAGCGTCGCTGGGAGGAGCAGCTCGCCGGCTATGTGCAGGCCAGTTTTCGGGTGCTGTCGCTTGGCAACTGGGCCAGCCAGGGCGTGCAACTCATCAGCAAGATCGTCACCGCGCTGACGTTGTATTTCGGTGCGTATCTTGTCATCGATGGCAATCTTACCGTCGGCGAGCTCGTCGCCTTCAATATGCTGGCCGGCCGCGTCGCTCAGCCGGTCCTGCGGCTGGCGCAGCTCTGGCAGGACTTTCACCAGGCCCGGCTTTCGATCCGTCGGCTTGGCGACATCCTCAATGCGGTGCCGGAGCCGACCTATAGTCCGGGCCGCGCCGCGTTGCCGGCGATCCGTGGCGCGGTCGCGTTTGATCACGTCACGTTTCGTTATCGCCTCGACGGGCCCGAAGTGCTCAAGGATATCAGTCTGGACATACCGCCCGGCCAGATGATCGGCATCGTTGGTCCGTCGGGTTCGGGCAAATCGACGCTGACCAAGCTGGTGCAGCGGTTGTATGTCCCGGAGAGCGGACGAGTCCTTATCGACGGCGTCGATGTCGGCGTCGTCGACGTGGCGTGGCTGCGGCGTCAGGTCGGCGTCGTGCTCCAGGAGAACGTGCTGTTCAACCGCTCGATCCGCGACAACATCGCGCTTGGTGATCCATCATGGCCGATCGAGCGGGTGATGGCCGCCGCCAAGCTTGCGGGCGCGCACGATTTTATCCTGGAACTGTCGGACGGCTATGACACCATGGTCGGTGAACGCGGCAGCGGTTTGTCCGGCGGTCAACGCCAGCGCATCGCCATTGCGCGTGCGCTGATAGGGGATCCCAGAATTCTGATTTTCGACGAAGCGACCTCGGCGCTGGATTACGAGAGCGAGCGCATCGTGCAGGACAACATGCGCCGGATCGCGCAAGGCCGCACCGTCATCGTTATCGCCCACCGGCTTTCCACCGTGCGCCAGGCCGATCGCATCATTACGATCGAACGTGGACGGATCGTCGAGGATGGCAGCCATGACGAGCTGATCCGGAGCGCCGGCCGTTACGCCAAGCTCCATCGCATGCAGGCGGGGCTCCATGAAGTCGGCTGAGGCGGCGGCGCCAACCCCGGAAGGTCCAGCGAACTCAGGCAACGTCGTGCCGTTGCGCCCGTCGTCCCATACCCGGCGCGCCGAGCGAGAGTTCCTGCCGGCGGCGCTTGAGATTATCGAGACACCGGCCTCGCCAGCGGGCAGGGCCGTCGCCGCCACGCTGATCGTCTTCTTCCTGATCGCGCTGGCCTGGTCGATTTTCGGCCACATCGACATCATCGCGACCGCGCCGGGCAAGATCGTGCCGGTCGGCCGAACCAAGGTTATCCAGCCGCTGGAGACCGGCATGGTCACCGCCGTTCATGTCAGGGATGGAGACAGGGTCAAGGAAGGACAGATCCTTGTCGAGTTCGACCGTACCGCCAGCACCTCCGAGCGCAACCGCATCAGGCACGATTACTTGCGGTCGCGGCTGGATGTGGCGCGGCTGGCCGCGCTGCGTGCCGGCCTGGATGCCGGAACAGGCAGCGGCGAATTCGTTCCGCCGGAAGGCGCGCCTGCGTATGAAGTTTCGCGAACCCGGGCGTCGATGATTGCGCAGGCCGAACAGCAGGCTGCGAAGATGTCGGCGCTCGACCAACAGATTGCCCAGAAGGTCGCGGAGGCTGAGGAAATTGCCGCTGTCATCGCCAAGCTCAATGCCGGGCTGCCCCTGATCGCAGAAACCGCCGAGGTCCGGGAAAGGGTCATGAAGATGGAGTTCGGCAACCGCATTGCCCACCTCGATGCGCAGTTGAAGCTGAGCGAGCAGCGCCACGACCTCGTCGTGCAGGAACGCCGTGCCGCTGAATCCCTCGCCGCCCGCAAGGCGCTGGAGGCGCAGCGCGAGCAGACCAGGGCGGAGTACGCCCGTGGCATCATGACCGAGTTGGCCGAAGCCGAGCCGAAAGTTGCGCAGTTCACGGAAGATCTGGTCAAGGCCGAAAAGCGCATGCAGGATCAGATCCTGCGGGCGCCGATCGACGGCACCGTGCAGCAGCTCGCGCTGCACACGATCGGCGGCGTGGTCACCCCGGCGCAGGCGCTGATGGTGGTGGTGCCGACCGGGGCGGGCATCGAGATCGAGGCGATGATCCCCAACAAGGATATCGGCTTTGTCCGCGAGGGCGATGACGCCGAGATCAAGATCGATACCTTCAATTTCACCCGATACGGCCTGTTGCACGGCAAGGTCTTGAGCGTGTCGCAGGACGCGGTGATCCGCGAAAAGCCGGCCAATACGGCCAATAGCGATCGCCAGTCGTCCGGACAGGCGGCGCGATCCAGCGAGCCGCCCGGACAGGAACTGATCTTTGCCGCGCGCGTATCGCTCGACCGGACGAACATGCAGATCGACAATCGCGTGGTCGAGCTGGCTCCCGGCATGGCGACCACGGTCGAGATCAAGACCGGGCAGCGGCGCGTGATCGAGTATCTGCTTTCGCCCTTGCTGCGCTACAAGCAGGAGAGCTTGCGGGAAAGGTGACGAACACCGTCCAATGTCGTGCCCAAAACAGGGCGGGGCGGGCGTGTCGTCCACTTTTCACTTGCGCAACCATAAATTGGTGGTCTAGCTTCCGGCCTATCGGGTTGGGGGTATATGCGTTCTCGATAATTTCAACGCGCGGGCGCGCTTTGCAGGGAATAGCTAGGCTCGGCGTTCCATTCCTACCTTGACATGATCAATTGGGCGCGCTTCGCGGCGAACGCGCGGTGCTGTGCATGAGGGGAGCGTTGTTCTAGTATCCGGCGGCGCCTCGATAGCGGGAGCAATGGATGTCGGATACCAGGAAGACAGCGCCGAGGGGGCGGCGAGTGAACAAGTCCAAGACGGCAAGCAAAGCTGCCGCGGAACCGCTGCTCGGCGAGGCAGCGCTGAAGGAAGCCATGGCCTCGTTCGCGGCCGGTCAGAGCGCGCCGAGTGCACCGGGCACGGGCTCCGCGCAGGCCGGTGCGTCGGCGCCGGGCC
>NZ_LLYB01000082.1:0-69627 GCF_001440475.1 Bradyrhizobium lablabi
GGCCGGCGGAGTTCGTCGGCGAAGGAGGGACGCGCGGGGCGCGGCGGCGGCTCCGGCACCTGCGGTTCGGCGGGATGATCGAAGCTGTCGGTCGATCGTGCATCGGCCCGTGCCGGCTCTTCGCTCCAGGCCGCATCGGGCAGCGGCGCAATCCGCGGCGGCTGCTCGGCGACCGCCGGACGCGGCGCCATCTGCTCGCGGTTGGGCATCGCGCGCACGATGTTGGGCTCGACCACGATGTCGCTCGGGCCGCCGATCATCAGCAGATGCTCGACATTGTCGCGCCGTACCAGCACGAGGCGCCTGCGGCCGTCCACGGCGGCGGCGTCGATCACGGCAAGCCGCGGCATCCGTCCGCGCTGGGTGTTGGCGCCGAGGCGGTTGTTGGCGAAGCGACGAACCAGCCATGCGGCCACGCCGATCAGCGCCAGAACGGCGATGAATGCGAAGAGGAATGTCAGTGTCTGCATTCTTTAGTCCCCGGCCACGAGCCGTTCTCTTGATGCTGGCTTCGACGAGTGCGGTCTTCGGTCTTCCCGTCCGAGCATGTTCCCCGGGAACACGAATTCCCGGCCATCCTGACCATGCCCCGAAGCGATCCGCAGCCGGCGAATCACGCCCGAGATCAGCCTTATTCCTTAATTCCCCGCGGCGAGCGCCGCCGTCCGGTTAATTAATAGACCAAGAATCGCTTGAGCCAAAACGACTTCTGAGCGCCCCAAGTCGCGTTGGTAGCTGCTGGTTAACGCAGTTTTCGTGGCGAAAATGCGCTCCTTTCGTCACCACAGCCGGGTATTCGCGGCCGTCCGAGGGCTCCGTGGGCGATTTTAACCAGCCGTTAACCATACACCGGGCAAATTCTGCCTACCTCCCGGCGCCTGCCAGAGGTTAACGGGGAACAGCTCGATGGCCATCAACGATCTTCCGATCCTGTCGGCGCTGCGCACCAAGATGCAGTGGCACCAGGAGCGCCAGCGCGTGCTCGCCGAAAACGTCTCCAACGCCAACACCCCGAATTTCCGGCCCAGCGACCTGGTAGAGCCGAAGTTCGACAACAAGGGCGCGAATGTCGGCGGCGCGATGGGGTCGCTCGCCATGATGCGCACCAGCGCGAGCCATATGGCCGTCTCCGGCGGCGGACCGAGTTTCAGGGGGGACGGCGGCAGGAGCGGCTTTCTGACCAGGCCTGCCGGCAATTCGGTCAACCTCGAAGACCAGATGCTGAAGGTCTCGGCCAACCAGATGGACTATGCGGCCGCCACGTCGCTCTACACCCGCAGCCTCGGCCTGCTCAAAACCGCCATCGGCAAACGCTGACGCAGCCCGATTAGGAGAACCGGATCATGGCAGATGAGGCAAGCGATTTCGCCCGCTCGATGAGCATCGCGACCTCCGGCCTGCGCGCGCAGGCGGGACGGATGCGGGTGATCTCGGAAAACATCGCCAATGCGGATTCGACATCACCGACCGCCGGCGGCGATCCCTATCGCCGCAAGGTGCCGACCTTTTCGTCCGCGCTCGATCGCTCGCTGGACGCAAGGGTGGTGACGCTCGGCAAGGTCAGGACCGACCAGTCGGCGTTTCGCGTCAAGCACGAGCCGAGCAATCCGGCGGCGGATGCGACCGGCCACGTCAAATATCCGAATGTCAATCCGCTGGTCGAAATGACCGACATGCGCGAGGCGCAGCGATCCTATGAGGCCAACCTCAACATCATCAGCGCCACGCGCCGCATGATTCAACGCACGCTCGACATCCTCAAGGCCTGAACAGGAACCATAGAAAATGGCTTCACCAACCGTTGCAGCAAATGCCTACGCCGCGCTTTCGCGCATCGTGGAATCCGGCGGCGCCGAGAAGGGCAACCAGTCCACCGGCGGCCCATCCTTCAGCGCGCTGCTCAAGGACGCCGTCGGAAGCGTGCTGGATGCCGGCAAGAAATCCGACTCGCAGGCCATGGCGATGACCTCCGGCAAGGCCAATGTCATGGACGTGGTGACGGCGGTGGCGGAAACCGATGTCGCGGTCTCGACGCTGGTCTCGGTGCGCGACCGCGTGATCCAGTCGTATGAAGACATCATGAAGATGCCGATCTGACGTGCCATGGGACGTCATCGCAGCCCGAGAGCTTCGTCATTGCGAGCGAAGCGAAGCAATCTATCGGGTCACAAACACAAATGGTTTGCTTCGTCGCTGACGCTCCCTTGCACAAACGCTTCGTGTTTGTTGCAGGCAATGACGGTGGAGCGTTCGCGCAGGAAGAGGAAATTGAAATGACCGGTGCCGAAACCCTCGACGTGGCGCGCGATGCGATCTGGACCATCGTGGTGGTGTCATCGCCCTTGATGGTGATTGGGCTCGTGGTCGGCGTCGTGGTGTCGCTGTTCCAGGCGCTGACCCAGATCCAGGAGCAGACGCTGATCTTCGTGCCGAAGATCCTCGCGATCTTCGTCACGCTGTTGCTGGCGTTGCCGTTCATGGCGGATTCGCTGCACGGTCACATGATGCGGATATCGTCGCGAATCATAGGCGGTTGATGCATTGTCCATGAATGCGCGTCGACATCTCTCTGCTGCCCGTCCTTGCCGCCACCTTCATGCTGGTGTTTGCCCGCGTGGGAGCGATGGTGATGCTGTTGCCGGGGTTCGGCGAGAGCAACATCCCGGTGCGCATCAAGCTCGGGATCGCGCTGCTGTTGACGCTGATCATCCTGCCGCTGCATCGCACCGCCTACCAGATCGACCTCTCCTCGATGAGCGCGCTCGGGGTGCTTCTGGTGCACGAGATCGTCATCGGCATCGTGCTCGGCGCCACCGCGCGCGTGACGCTGGCGGCGCTTGCGGTGGCCGGCTCGGTGATTGCCCAGCAGCTCGGCCTCGGCTTCGTCACCGCCGTCGATCCGACGCAGGGACAGCAGGGCGTGCTGATCGGCAACTTCCTCTCCATTCTCGGCATGACGCTGCTGTTCGCCACCGACACCCATCACCTCGTCATCGCGGCGCTGAACGAAAGCTACCGGATCTTTGCGCCGGGCGAATTGATGCCGAGCGGCGATGTGGCGGCGCTGGCCACGCGCGCCTTCGCGACCGCCTTCAAGATCGGCATGCAGCTCTCCGCGCCGTTCCTGGTGTTCGGGCTCGTCTTCAATATCGGTCTTGGCGTGCTGGCCCGGCTGATGCCGGCGATGCAGGTCTATTTCGTCGGCGTGCCGCTGTCGATCATGATCGGATTCCTGATCTTCGGCCTCGTCCTGTCAGCGATGATGGGAACCTATCTCAACTACGTCATCGGCGTGATGCACGAGCTGACGCCGCTGAAATAGGGCGGGATCCGGAAAGGCGGGTACCGGTTTTTCATCGCGACAAACGCGGAATGCGCTTGCGCTGAAATCTTGCTCAAACAAAAAACCAGAGCGCCGCGATGGCCGACGATTCAGACGATAAAACAGAAGACCCTACGCAAAAACGTCTCGACGATGCGTTGGAGAAGGGTGACGTCGCCAAGAGCCAGGAGGTCAACACCTGGTTCATCATCGCGGGTGGCACGCTGATATTGTCGACGTTCTCTGGATCGGTCGGCGGCGGCATCCTGATGCCGCTGCGCAACCTGATCGCCAATGCGGGCCAGCTTCGCACCGACGGCGCGGCGCTGCTCGCGCTCGGCAACACGCTGGGCTATGCCGTGCTGGGCGCGATCGGCGTGCCGCTATTGATGCTGGCGCTCGCCGCGATCGCCGGCAACATGATCCAGCACCGGCTGGTGTGGTCGTCGGAATCGCTCAAGCCGAAGTTCAGCAAGGTATCTCCGGGCGCAGGGCTGAAGCGCATCTTCGGCAAGCAGGCGCTGGCGAATTTCCTCAAGGGCCTGTTCAAGCTGATTGCGCTCGGTGCTGTCATGATGGCCGTGCTGTGGCCCGAGCGTCTTCGGCTCGAATCGTTCCTGCGCTTCGATCCATCGGCGATCCTCGGCGTCACGACCAACCTGACGCTGCAGTTGATGGGCGCAGTGGTGGCGATGCTGGCCGCGGTCGCGATCGTCGATTACTTCTTCCAGTACCGGCAGTGGTTCGAGCGCCAGAAGATGTCGCTGCAGGAGATCAAGGACGAGTTCAAGCAGTCCGAAGGCGACCCCCACATCAAGGGCAAGATCCGGCAATTGCGCCAGCAGCGAATGAAGAAGCGCATGATGGCCGCCGTTCCCAACGCCAGCGTCGTCATCACCAACCCGACCCACTATTCAGTGGCGCTGGCCTACGATCGCGGCATGGCGGCGCCGGTCTGCGTCGCCAAGGGCGTCGACAACGTCGCGTTCAAGATCCGGGAAATCGCCAAGAAACACGACATTCCGATCGTTGAGAACGTGCCGCTGGCGCGCGCGCTCCATGCCACCGTCGACATCGACGAGGAGATTCCGGTCGAGCACTACCATGCGGTCGCGGAGATCATCGGCTACGTCATGCGCCTCAAGAACGGGCTCGGCAGTCGAAGAATGTGATGGGAACCGCTGGAAAACCCCTTGAAATGCCTTCAACCTGTCAAATAACCGCCTGATGGACTTGCACTTGCAGGTCCGATTCAGGCACTCAGGAGGGGCGTGCGAATCCGCGCGTCTCCTTTTTGCCGAAGGGCCGTGCCTCTTCTGATGACCGCCGAAACCGACAGCCATCCGCCCACCGAGCGCTTCGCGGCCAATGAACCGGCGCGGCGGGGAGGTAGCATCGTGCTGGTGCTGCTGGTGGCCGCCGGCATTGTCGGGGTGGCGATCGCGCTGATGACCATCGGCCGCGCCCAGGCCCAGCCCTATATCCTGGGCGTGCTGGCGCTGCTGGCCATGGTCGGCCTGTTCAACCTGTTCGCCTTTGCCGCCGGTATCGTCCGTTTCACGGACCGCACCTCCGATGACCCCGTGATGGGCCGTATCGCCGATCAGGCCCATGACGGGCTGGCGGTGACCGACCCGAAGGGCCACGTGGTCTATTCCAACGCCGCCTATCTGGCGTTGACGGGAGCTGCCAGCCGCCAGGACGTGCGGCCGGTCGAGCGCGTCTTCATCGGCAACCCCGACGTCTCGGAGGCCGTGTTCCGCCTGCTCAAGGCCGCCCGCGAGGGCAAGCGGCAGCAGGAGGAGGTCCGCATCGCCGGCTCCGACGGTGCGCAGGGCCGCTGGCTGCGGATGCGCGTTCGGCCGCTCGGCCAGAGCAAGCGCGAAGCCAAATATGCGGTGTGGTCGATCGCCGACATCACGCGCGACCGCGAGCGCCAGGAGGATGTGTTCCGGGAGCTGCAGCATGCGATCGAATATCTCGACCACGCGCCGTGCGGTTTCTTCTCGGTCAATCGAGCCGGCGACGTCATCTATGTCAACGCCACGCTGGCGAACTGGCTGGATTACGATCTCGCGGAGATCGGATCCGGCGGGCTGAAGCTCTCCGATATCGTCTCCGGCGACGGCGCTTCGCTTCTGACCTCGATCGTGGCGGTGCCGGGCGAAGTCAAAACCGAAGTGTTCGACATCGACCTGCGCATGCGCGGCGGCAAGACCATGCCGGTGCGGCTCTATCACAAGCTTGCCTTCGGCGCCGACGGCTCGCCGGGGTCGTCGCGCACGCTGGTGATCAGCCGCACGCGCGACGAACATTCCGACCCCGAACGCGCCGCCGAAGTCCGCTTCATGCGCTTCTTCGATCATACGCCGATGGCGATCGCGACGGTGGACCGCGGCGGCGCTGTCGTCCGCGCCAATGCCCGTTTCGCCAAGCTGGCGCAAAGCCTGGGCGCTGACGGTGCGGCAAACAAGTCGATCTTCCGCGCGGTGAACGCGCGCGACCGAAACCTTTTGATCGCGGCGATCAACCAGGCCGCGGAAGGGCAGGGCGACATCGCGCCCGTCGAGGCCATGCTCGACGGCGCCAAGGAGCGTTGGGGCCAGTTCTTCGTCACCGCGGTCGAGGAGGACGAGCGCGACACCGAAGCCGCCATCGTCTACCTGTTGGAGACCACCGAGCGGCGCACGCTGGAAAACCAGATCAACCAGTCGCAGAAGATGGACATGGTCGGCCAGCTCGCCGGCGGCATCGCGCACGATTTCAACAACGTGCTCTCGGCCATCATGATGGCCAACGACTTCCTGCTGAACGCGCACAAGCCGACCGATCCGTCGTTCCAGGACATCATGCAGATCAAGCAGAACGCCACCCGCGCCGCGACGCTGGTGCGGCAACTGCTCGCGTTCTCGCGCCGCCAGACACTGCGGCCGCAGGTGCTCGATCTCGGCGATGCGCTCTCCGACCTCACCATGCTGCTGAGGCGGCTGATCGGCGAGAAGGTCAAGCTCGATCTCGTGCACGGCCGCGACCTCTGGCCGGTCAAGGTTGACGTCTCGCAATTCGAGCAGGTGGTCGTCAATCTTGCTGTCAACGCCCGCGACGCGATGCCCGATGGCGGCAAGCTGACGGTGAAGACCGCAAACGTCACGGCGGATGATTCCGCGCAGCTCTCCTACAAGGGGTTGCCGGCCGCCGACTATGTCCGCATCGACATCTCCGATACCGGTACCGGGATCCCGGCCGAAATCGTCGACAAGATCTTCGAGCCGTTCTTCTCGACCAAGGAGGTCGGCAAGGGCACCGGGCTCGGCCTCTCCACGGTCTACGGCATCGTCAAGCAGACCGGCGGTTTCGTTTACGTCGACTCCACGCCCGGCGAAGGTACCACGTTCCGCATCTTCCTGCCGCGTCACCGGCCCGAGCTGGAAGCGCAGCCCGACGCGCAGGCCGCCAATGGCGCGGCCAAGGAAGGCGCGGCCGAGCCGCCGAAGCCGCGGCCCGACCTGACCGGGCAGGGCACCATCCTGCTGGTGGAAGACGAGGACGGCCTGCGCTCGCTGAACGCGCGCGGGCTGCGTTCGCGCGGCTACAGCGTGATCGAAGCCTCCAACGGCATCGAGGCGATGGAGGCGCTCGACGAAAAGGACGGCGCCGTCGATCTCGTCGTCTCCGACGTCGTGATGCCGGAAATGGACGGCCCGACGCTGTTGCGCGAAATGCGCAAGCGCAACCCGAACCTCAAGATCATCTTCGTCTCCGGCTACGCCGAAGAGGCCTTCGACAAGAGCTTGCCGGAGAACGAGCAGTTCGCTTTTCTGCCAAAGCCGTTCGCGCTGAGCGCGCTGGTGGAGAAGGTCAAGGAGACGATGACGGCCAAGTAAACGCCCACGTAAAACGCGTGGCCGAAAGCCTGCTTGCGCATGGTGAATGCGAAGTTCACGGCCAAATCGTCACATCCCCGCGACTGAGGGCCGCAGCCGCAGTTCCCGATATTTGCTTCACTTTTGGGTCGCTCTGCCCATCTTAGGGGCACTTCCCCATGGAGGGGAACGAGGAAACAGATATGAATTTCACGCAGACTGCGCGCGGAATTGTAAGGGCCTTCGCCATTGTCCTTTCGGTGGCGGTTCCCTTGGCGATCACGATCTCGGCGGCTGACGCCCGCGTTGGCGGCGGCGGCAGCTCGGGTTCGCGGGGATCGAAGACCTTTTCGGCGCCCCCGAGCACGACCACTGCTCCGGGCACGGCGCAACCCATGAACCGTACCTTCACCCAGCCGGGCACGCCCGGAATGGGCGCACCGGCGGCTGGCGCAGCCAACAAGGGTGGCTTCTTCAACCGGCCTGGCATGGGCATGCTCGGCGGTCTCGCCGCAGGCTTCCTTGGCGCCGGCCTGCTCGGCATGCTGTTCGGCGGCGGCTTGTTCTCCGGTCTCGGCGGCCTGTCGTCGATCATCGGCCTCTTGCTGCAGATCGCCCTGATCGTGATCGTGGTGCGGCTGGCGATGTCGTGGTGGCAGCGCCGCCATACGCCGGCGTCCGCCTACGCGACCGGACCGGCCCCCGGCGGGCCTGCCGAAGGCCCCGGTGCACAGAGCAGCTACCGCTCCGGACTGAGCGGCTTCGGGCTGGGATCGAGCCAGCCGGCGCTGGAAATCCAGCCGGCCGACTATGAGGCGTTCGAGCGCTTGCTCGGCGAGATCCAGGCCGCGTGGTCGAACGAGGACGTCGCCAAGCTGCACACGCTGGCGACGCCGGAGATGGTGTCCTACTTCTCCAAGGACCTCGAGGCGAACAAGGCCAACAACGACGTCAACAAGGTGTCCGACGTCAAGCTGCTGCAGGGCGACCTCGCGGAAGCCTGGCGCGAAGGCGAAACCGACTACGCCAGCGTGGCGATGCGGTTCTCGCTGGTCGACAAGACCCTGGAGCGCACCACCGGCCGTCTGGTCGCGGGCAGCGAAACCCCGACCGAAGCCACCGAGGTCTGGACCTTCGCGCGCCGACGCGGCGCCGATTGGGAACTCTCGGCGATCCAGCAGACCAACTGATCGCCAGTACAAAGACGACAGAGGCGCTGCGGCTTGTTCCGCAGCGCCTTTTTCTTTGCGAGAATGCCAGCTTCATCTCGCGCCGGAATAATGCCTGCTGCGACGTGTTGATGACAACGAACCAAAAACAAAAGGGAGAAACCAGATGAAGAGCTTCGCCAGAATCATCTCGCCGGCATGCTTTGCATTTACCGCCATATCGGCTCTCGCCAGCGCGCCCGCGCAGGCGCAATCGGCCGATACCAGTTTCTTCCTGACCAGCAACGGCATCGGCAATGGCGGCAATCTCGGCGGTCTCGCCGGCGCCGACAATCATTGCCAGACGCTGGCGCAGGCAGCAGGCGCAGGCGGGAAAACCTGGCGGGCTTATCTCTCGACGCAGGCGGCCGATGGTGCGCCTGCCGTGAACGCGCGCGATCGCATCGGCAAGGGGCCGTGGAAGAATTCCAAGGGCGTCGTGGTCGCCAAGGACGTCGCCGATCTCCACAGCGCCAGCAACAACCTCACCAAGCAGACCGCGCTCTCCGAAAAAGGCGAGGTCATCAGCGGTGCCGGCGACTCGCCGAACCGCCACGATGTGCTCACGGGATCGCAGGCGGACGGCACTGCGTTTGCGGCCGGCGAAGACCGCACCTGCAAAAACTGGACGAGCAGCACGCAAGGCGCCGCGATGGTCGGCCATTTCGACCGCAAGGGTCTGCGCGACGATGAGCCGTCAAAGTCCTGGAACACGTCGCATCCCTCGCGCGGCCCGGATGGCGGCTGCTCACAGGCCGACCTGAAGAGCACCGGCGGCGACGGGCTGATGTATTGCTTCGCGGCGAACTGAGTTCGCACCGTCATTGCGATGAGTGGAAGCCGTAGCGCGGGTGAAGCGAAGCGAAACCCGGGTTCTCCCGCGTGCGGTCCCGTATTGCGCTTCGCTTTATCCGGGCTACGAATCCCCGCAAGCTGCGGCTTGCGTTAAAAGGCCGCTTCTACGCAGCCTTTTTCTTTGCGCGTTTCTTGGTCGTTTTGCCGGGAGTCTTCCTGGCGCTCTTCTTCGTCTTCTTCGCAGCCTTTCGCCTGGCGAGATGGGCGCCGACCGCCTTCGATGAATGCCCGACCGCGGCGACGGCGGCCTTCAATCTGCCGGGTGTGACGTTGAACTTCTTCGACCAGTAGCTGACTTCGTAGGGTTGACTAACCGCGATCCGCGCCCGGTCGGAGGCCTTGTGCTTCTGCAGCTTGATATAGGCTTCCACATTCCTGGCGGAGTGCCCGACCTTTTTGACGGCGGCTTTCAGCTTGGCCGGCGTGATCTTCATTTTCTTCGACCAGTAGGCGACCTCGTAAGGCTCGCTCAGCGCGATCAGCCCGCGATCGGCCCCGCCGCGCTTCTTCCTGTTGTCCGCCATCCGCATTCTCCTGTCGTGTTGAGAAATCGACGCTTCGAACGGAAGCAACCTAACACCCCAGCGAGCGTTCGGACAGTTTCGGGGTGCGGAGATCTGCGCAACCGGCCGACGTCGCGTTTAGCGTGACGAACCAGCCGCGGAGTGATTTGTTATGTCGGTGAAACCGGCAGCGGAGGTGTCATCGATGCGTTACGAGCTCTATTACTGGCCCATGATCCAGGGCCGCGGCGAATATGTCCGCCTAGCGCTCGAAGAGGCCGGCGCCCGCTATGACGACGTCGCGCGCCGCGGCAACGGCATGGCCGCGATGACGCGGATGATGGACGCGGGGAAGGGAACGCCGCCCTTCGCGCCGCCGTTTCTCAAGGACGGCAAGCTCGTGATCGGGCAGACCGCCAACATCCTGCTGTATCTGGGATCGCGTCACGGGCTCGCGCCGAAGGCGGAGGCCGGCAAGCTCTGGGTGCACCAGTTGCAACTCACGATCGCCGATCTGGTGCTCGAAGTGCACGACACCCATCATCCGCTGGGGCCCTCGCTGTACTACGAGGACCAGAAAGCGCCGGCGAAAAAACGCACCGAAGAGTTCTGGAAGGAGCGCGTGCCGAAATATCTCGGTTACTTCGAGGACCTGCTCGCCGCCAATGGCGGCGCTTATGTCACCGGCCGTCGCCTCACTTACGTCGACCTGTCGCTGTTCCAGATCGTGGAAGGACTGCGCTACGCGTTTCCGAAACGGATGAAAGCGTTCGAGCGGAAGATTCCCGGCCTGGTCGAACTGCGCGACCGCGTTGCCGCGCGGCCGAACATCAAGACCTATCTGGCCAGCGACCGGCGGATTGGGTTCAACGAGGACGGGATTTTCAGGAGGTACAAGGTGCTGGACGGGTGAGCCGCCGTCACATGTTCCGTCCGTCCACCGGCGTCATCTTCAGCTTCGATAGTTCAATGCCGTCGATGCAGCTCACATTCAGCGCCACCACGTCGCTGCCGTCGGGCTTCTTGCCGCGCGCGAAAACGTCGACGCCGCAATCGACGCAGAGCTGGTGATGGATCGCGTGCTTGTTGAAGAGATATTCCTTCAGATTTTCCTCGCCGGCCCGGAGTTGAAAGCTTTTCGGGTCGAGGAAGGTGAAGTGCAGACCCTTCTTGGTGCAGATCGAGCAATTGCAGGCGGTGACCATCGCCAGGTCACTGGTGCATTCGAAGCGGACTTGGCCGCAATGGCAGCCGCCGGTGTAGGTCTTGCTATCGGGCATCCGGGTCGACCTCCGCTAGTCGCTCACCAAAACCGTCTGTCACCAGACTCCTGGCACCAGACGATAGCGCACGCGCGCGGCATAGTCAGCATAGCCGGGCAGCCCCTCGACCAAGGCGCGCTCCTCGATGCGGGCGCGAATGGCGAACAGCACGGCGAATATCGGTGCGATCGCCACGCCCCACCATGATCCCAGCAATAGCGGGACGCCGACGAAGAACAGCATGATGCCGCTGTACATGGGATGGCGGACGAAGGCATAGGGGCCGCTCGAGACCACGTGATGCTGGCGCGCGGCCTGCACCTTCACGACGGGTGCGGCAAAGGAATTTGCACGGAACACCCACATGATGAAGGCGGTCGAGAGCAGGTACATCGCAAGCCCCACCACCTGCAGCAGGAGCGGAAATTCGGAGGCGTGCGCGCGCCGGTCCAGTCCGGTCGCGATCAGCCAGATGAGCGTCGCCAGGACGAAGACAAGCATGAATTTCTTGTCGGCGGCCGGCTGGTCGGCCTGAAACGTCGGCCGCATGCGCTCGGCAAGCAGGGCGGGATCGGTTTTCGCAAGCCACAATCCGCAGGCGGGACCGATGATCGCGCTGACGGCCAGAAACACCCACGCCGCCGGCCAGTGCAGGGAGCCTGCAGATGCAAACAACAGCGCGCCGAGCGCGACAACGAAAAAGGTGTTCTGCAGCAGAAGCTTTGCGATCATGCGCGGGTTCCGTTCGCCCACGGTCAATATGATCGCGCGATTCTTCGGCAAACTTGCGGCGTCGAGGTGAGGTGAGGCACCACGTTTTCGCGGGGCTGTCATACCCGCGAAAGCGGGTATCCAGTACGCCGCGGCTTGTCGAAGATTCGCTGGCGTCTCTGGAATACTGGGTCACCCGCCCCAGTGCGCAATTGCGCACAAGGCGGGTGACGACGACAGAGGAGCTAGATCAAACCAACCGATCGACCCGCGTTCCCTGTCCGGGCGGCAGGGGAGCGACCAACGTCGGCTGGGGCGTGCGGGTGCCGTCGGCGGCGGCGCCGTTCTGTACGTCGGGGGTCTTGTCGGGAGCCTTGAACACGGGGACTTCAGGCGCCTTGACCACGACCGTTGCGGGCACAGCAGAGACATCCATCGGAAGCATCCTTTTGGTTGCCTCCGACACTGGCCGGTTTGAAACGAACGATTGGTGAATCCATCGCGGCAATCCCGCGCCGATCCCGCCAATCCCGTCCGATGGTGAACGGACGGCTGGCGGAATCGTTAGAATGCGACGGATCGGGAGCGGCTACTCGTCCTTGCCGCGGGTCACCACGATCGAGGCCTCGGTCTTGGTGCGGGTGCATTCCATGTTCAGCCGGCGAAAGCGCATGGAAATCTTGTCGCCGCGCAGAATGCCCATGCGCTTGATGCAGCGCGAGGAGCCGGTCATCACGTCGGGCTTCGGGATCGTGAAGATGATGGCGCCGGCGGACGCGACGAGGGCGAAGAATTCGGGCTTCGGCTTGCGCTCGGTCTTGGCGTAGAGCTCGATGGAATAGTTGCGGCCGCGGCAGCCGAGCGACAGTTCCTTGGCGGCCGGATGGGTCAGATAGACCATGTTGCCGGTGTTCATGCTGATCTTGAGGCCGTCGATCTGGTTCTTCAGTTCCTTGGCGGTGTCCTCGCAGCGGTCGGCCCTCGCCGGCGATGCACTGAGCGCGGCGACCAGCGTCAGCGCTGCGGCGAGCAGGGTCGGTCGTCGAAGTTGTGGTCTCAAAGCCATTGTGAATGCCCCCTTGTACCATTGAAGCCCGCGCGCGAATTTCCTGCAAGGAGCGCGGACGGAAGTCAACTTGCTTGTCAGAAACCGTAGAGGAAGACGCTGATCCCGAAGGCGATCACGGCGAGCAGGTCGAACAGCGTGGGAATGCTGACCAGCAGGGCAGCGAGCCCCAGCCGCTCCTGGCGGATGGCGAGCGCGATGGCGCAGGCGCCCATCAGCGGAAATGCGATGATCTGGACCGGGGTTTGGAAAGCGGAGAGGCCGCCGAAATCGAGCCCGTGCCGCATCACAGAGGGCATGTAGTTGAGCCAGTTCATCAGCACCAGCGCGCCAAGGGCGATGATCGCGTAACGCAGCCGGCCGATGGTGGCAAACGCCAGCGCCGCGAGCGCCAAAAGGGGATGAGACGCCACATACGCCGTGATGATCGCGCCGCCGAGGCCGGGCCCCGGAATCTCCGACATGTCGCCGAACAGCATCGGCGCGTGCGACAGCCCCTCGAACGCTTCGATCGCGGCCATGATGATCAGAAGCAGATAAAGCCCGAGCAGCCGCGGCGGGCGCGCTGCGACGGAAGCTGCATCAGACAATGTGGTCGCGGAAGTCATTTCCAGTCGCAATCGGTTTGGAGTCCATCTGAAATCTCGGATTTGTCTGAAATGGACCCGGAACGGTTCAATCGCCGATTGGCGGCCGCAATCGCCGGATTCGGCCGCATCCGGCAGGCCAGCAAAACCTTCCTTTTGGTCGAAAAATGCTTAGAACGGGTCTATCTCTGCGGCGCCGTTCCGGCCGCTGCCGGCTCCAACCCGAGATCTCAACATGAACGCCCCGACTGCCTTTCCCGACCAAAAGCCCGTTCCGCCCTACAAACATACGCCGCTGTTTCCTCTGGGGCCGGACACCACGCCCTACAAGAAGGTCACCGCCGAGGGCGTGCGGGTCGAGAAGGTGCTCGGCAAGGACATGCTGGTGGTGTCGCGCGAGGCGCTGCGGGCGCTGTCGGAAGCTGCCTTCGGCGACATCAATCACTATCTGCGGCCGGGTCATCTGAAGCAGTTGCGCTCGATCCTGGACGACAAGGAAGCCAGCGACAACGACAAGTTCGTCGCCTTCGACTTCCTGAAGAACGCCAACATCGCCGCCGGCGGCGTGCTGCCGATGTGCCAGGATACCGGCACCGCGATCATCATGGGCAAGAAGGGCTGTAACGTCATCACCGACGGCGACGACGAGGCCGCGCTCTCCGAGGGCGCGCGCGACGCGTACCTGCGCCGCAACCTGCGCTATTCGCAGGTGGCGCCGCTCTCGATGTACGAGGAAAAGAACACGGCCAACAACATGCCGGCGCAGTGCGAGATCTATGCCGAGGGTGATGACGCCTACAAGTTCATGTTCATGGCCAAGGGCGGCGGAAGCGCCAACAAGAGCTTTCTGTTCCAGGCGACACCGTCGGTCCTGACGAAAGACCGCCTGCTGGCGTTCCTGAAAGAGAAGGTGCTGACCCTCGGCACCGCGGCGTGCCCGCCATATCACCTCGCCATCGTCATCGGCGGCACTTCCGCCGAGCTTTGCATGAAGACGGTGAAGCTCGCTTCCGCGCGCTATCTCGACGCGCTGCCGACCCACGGCTCGGCCGATGGCAACGCCTTCCGCGATCTGGAGATGGAGCAGGAAATCCTCAAGATGACGCAGTCGCTCGGCGTCGGCGCGCAGTTCGGCGGCAAGTATTTCTGCCACGACGTGCGCGTGATCCGGATGCCGCGCCATGGCGCGTCGCTGCCGATCGGGCTCGGCGTCTCCTGTTCGGCGGATCGCCAGGTGCTCGGCAAGATCACGAAGGACGGCGTCTATCTCGAAGAGCTCGAGCATAACCCGGCGCAATATCTGCCGGCTGTGGAACAGTCGCTCGGCGGTGAGGTCGTCAAGATCGACCTCAACAAGCCGATGAAGGAAATCCTGGCGACGATGTCGCAATATCCGATCAAGACACGCGTCTCGATGACCGGCACCATGATCGTCGCGCGCGATTCCGCCCACGCCAAACTGCGCGAGCGGCTGGAGAAGGGTGAGCCGCTGCCGGATTATTTCAAGAACCATCCGGTCTATTACGCCGGCCCTGCCAAGACGCCTGACGGCTACGCCTCCGGCGCGTTCGGCCCGACCACCGCGGGGCGGATGGACTCCTTCGTCGACCAGTTCCAGGCGGCGGGCGGATCGATGGTGATGGTCGCCAAGGGCAACCGCGCGGTCGCGGTGCGCGAGGCCTGCAAGAAGCACGGCGGCTTCTATCTCGGCTCGATCGGCGGCGCCGCGGCAAACCTCGCCGAGCACTGCATCAAGAAGGTCGAGGTGGTGGAATATCCCGAGCTCGGCATGGAAGCGATCTGGCGCATCGAGGTTGTCGATTTCCCAGCCTTCATCATCATCGACGACAAGGGCAACGACTTCTTCAAGGAACTGAATCTGGGGTGAGGGCCTTCGGCCTCGACGGTTTCAGCAAGGGCTGGGTCGCCGTATGTCTTGATGGCGACCGGCGGACGATCTCCTTCCACGCAGATATCGCGGACGCGCTGGCGCGTCCGTTCGATCGTGCCGGGATCGATATCCCGATCGGCATGACCGGCGATGGCGAACGCGCCTGTGATCTTCTTGCGCGCGAAAAACTGCGGCCGCATGCCTCGCGCGTCTTCACCGGCGCGCGGCGCTGGCTGTGGCAGGAGTTTTGCGACCCCGACAAGGCGAACGAGGAAGCGTTGCGCCGCGGCCAAACCCGGGTCTCGCGCCAACTCTGGCATATCGGCAGGAAGATCATGGAAGTCGACGCGTTCGTCCGCGCGAACGCCCGGCACGACATTCGCGAGGTGCATCCCGAACTGGTGTTTCTTCGGCTGAACGGTGGCAAGCCGCTGCCGTCGAAGAAGTCGGAGGAGGGCGAGGATCTCCGCCTCAGGCTGCTCAAGCGCGCAGGTCTTCGCGAGATCGATCGGTGGCTCGCCGAGGCGCGGATCGGCACCGGCGCGAAACGCGACGACGTGCTGGATGCATGCGCGGTTGCGCTTGCCGCACGCGGGCCTCACGGCTGCGTTCCCGAGGGGGCGCCCCTGTTGGACGCGCACGGCCTGCCGATGCAAATCTGGTTCTAGAGCATGATCCGTAAAAGTGTGTAGCGGTTTTCCGAAAAGGTCATGCTCAAACAAAAAGATAAAGCGGGATGACGATTCGAAGAAACGTCATCCCGCTTTAGGCGCCGGCGCGGATTCGCCAAGCATTAACCACGGCAGGTGCCGGCGCGCCGCTTTTGCCCAATCCGAACTTAACAGGTCATCGCAGGGTCCACCGATTTCGGCCAAGGACCTTTAATCTTTCTCGTCGATGCTGCGCTCGATCCGGCCGGAACGGCACATCAGGCGTGGGCGGCATGAGACAGTCGACGACGAAGCAGACTGGACGGGCGGCGCTCGTGCTCGCGGTCCTTGGCCTCACACTTGGCCTCGCCGGTTGCAAGGAGCGGCCGCCTGGCGTGTACGACGTGAGCGTCAGCGAAGCCTATCGACGCCTGCTCGCCGACAAGCTTGTCGACATGGTTTATGCGAAGCAGTGCGGCATTCTCGTCCATGTGACGCCCGTGGGCATGCTCGACCGTCAGGTCACCTGGAAGGTCCACAGCAGCGGCAGGGAGGTCGTGCAATTCACGGCGTTGCTGTCAGCGGTCGGTGAGAAACAGACAAAGGTCGAGATACGCGTGCCTCCGGCCCCCGGCGGCGGCGAAATGTATGACGGGGCGCAATTCTACAAGCGGCCGGCCTTCAACCAGCCGCTTCGTCCTGCCGTGCAGGAACAAGTCGCCGCGATCCTCGAAGGTCGGAAATTTGACGTCCAGCGCGTAGGGCCCGGCAAGGACAGCGTTTGCAACGTACAGCGTGGCGGTCTTGAGATGGGCCGGCCGTTCCGTGTCGACGACTGACCAGAATGGACTCCGAGCCGGCCGTCGGCCTGTGCCCGGCTCGTCCCGGCAGCCGCGCTGAAATGCAAGGAGATCGATGATGAAGCCTTTGTACGTTGCCGGGTTTCTCGTTGCCGGCATATCCATCTATCTGCCGGCCATCCTTCCCAACACAGAGGGCGCGGTCTATCGGGTGTCAATCGCTCAGGCGCGCCAGTCTCTCTCGAGGGCGGAACTGCCGCCCCTCGTCTTCGGGAGCGAGCCGCCGGACGTGCAGGTTCGCGACACCGGCAACTCACAAATCGTCTGGATCGCCCGCAGGGAAGGGGAGGAATTGTTCCGCTTCACCGCCCAGCTGAAGGCGGAGGGCGACAGTGCCACCCGCGTAAAGGTGAAGTTGGAGGGCGCGAAGGGGCGCACCGTCAACTACGCCCAGAAACTGGCGGAGCATCCCGAGATCAGGAACATGTATATCATCGCCATGGAGGAGCAGGTCGCCGCCACGCTCGAACGCCGGCCATTCGAGATCGCACGCGTCTACCCTGCGATGACCGCTGCCACGGTGGCGAACATGGGCGCCTTGCGGTCTTCGCTGGACCAGGCTGCAGCGGCTTCCGAGCAGGCTGCCCGCAAGAACATTGAGAAGGCCTATCGCGACGAGGCCGCCGGCCTGCGTCGCTGAGCGACAAGGGCAACGACTTCTTCACGTAATTGAATCCGGAGTAAGGGGAGTGCAGCGCTACGCGCGATGCTCGCATCAGCGCAAGAGCGCTGCACTTGTCGTAAAGTTCGCCGAGCGCTTCCGGATTGATGTCGGAAGGCATTGCCCACAGGACCCCCTAGGGCGCCAGTATAACGTTGGCGATCGCCTGGCAGACGTCTTCACGCACCTGCGGATTGAGCATCGTATCTCGATCCTTGTCGTGCGCGATGAAGCCCAGCTCGATCAACACGGCAGGTCCCTTGAACTTCAGGACGGCAAGATCGGTCCGCTCCTTGATTTTGCGGTCCTTCAAGTTCATGATCTTGAGCAGAGCGTCCTGCATCTTTTGCGCCAGTTGTTTGTGCTTGGGCGCGCCATAGAGCACCTCGAAGCCGTTGGCGTCGTCGCTGTCGGCGTCATTGACGTCGATCGAAACAAAGCGTTCGCAACTGGCATTTTGGCATTCCTGGCGCGTTCCCCGACCGGCGCGTGGTCGGTGCCGTCATCACGCGTCATGAATACATCGTTCCCGCGCGCACGCAGCACGTCTTTCAACGTAAGTCCGTACTTGAGCACGATATCGGACTCCCGAAACAGAAAGCCGTTTTCGGTGTGGGTGCAGCCGCTGTCAAACACGCCAGGCCTGCGGTTGCTCATGCCATGACCTGGATCAACACAGATTTTCATTGTGCACTCCTGAAATATTGATTGTTTAAAATCGGTTCTGGAAAGGCGCCTGTCGCGACGCCGATCAAATCACAACTTGTTCTATAGCGGCCGCAGTGTGCTTGTTCGTATGGATCATGCAGCGCATTCACGGATGCTGCGCTGCCCACGCGCCGTCGTGCAAGGCTTGGACGGCGAAACGGTCGCCTCAACTGCAGTTCGTCACCTGGTTCGAGCACAGCGCGCGCCACCAGCCGCGCACGCCGTCGTGACTTTCGACGAGGCCCCAGTGCCCGCTGCAGGCGAAGATGCGTTTTGGGCCGCCGTCGGTATCGAGCGTGCCGCCGAGCTTGCGCCCCGCTGGTGTCCACTTCGCATCGACGTAGGGTGCCTGGAACAGCCCGCCCATGCGCGTGCTGCCATTGGCGTAATTCGCGCCAACCTTGCTGGCGGCGACCCAGCCGCGTCCGGCATAGGGCTTTGGCGCGTTGCGCGGGTAGAATTTCTCGTCCTCATATTCCTTGCCGGGAGGCTTCGCGCCCTCGATCAGGAACCAGCCGTCCTTGAAGCCGATGATGCGGAATTCGGTCAGCCAGCCGCCTTCGGGCGTGTTCTCGCGGCCGCCCATCTTCAGCCGGTAGGGCGGGGGCAGCGTGCCGAGCACGCGCGCTTTCACCGATGGCTCGGCGCGTACGTTGAGGCCCTTGGGATCGCGGTCTTCCGACCACGCGCCGAGACTGCAGGGCTCGGTACCCTCGGGGAGTTTTGCCCGGCCGGCCGAAAGTTCACTGTCGAGTTTGTCGAACTCGCGCTCCTGGCCATCCGGATCGGTCATGGTGGTGTCGCGATTGCCGCGCGTCGGGTCTTTGCGCGGCCGCATCTCGGCGGACAACGCGCGCAGCCCGCTATCGCCCTTGGTCAGCCTGACGACGAGCGCCTGCCGCGGCGCGAATGCACTGGCCGGAGATTTCGGATCGTTTGCGCTGGCGGGATAGATCGCGAGATAGCCGGTCATCGCGGCTTCGTCGGTGCGATAGGCGTCGCCTGCGATGTAGCCCGGCGGCACCAGCGCGAGCGCGCTGATGCGCCAAGCCGGTTCAGGCTCTGGCGTTTGCGCGATCGCCGCGCCCGCCAGCGAGGCGAGAGCGGCGATCGAAAGCAAAGTTATTTTGTGCATGGGAGAACGAAGAGGCGTCTCGGCCTCCTCGCCATGGCTCAGGCCCGCGACCCCGTGAAGGGAAAGCTGCCCATCGGGCCGATGCCCATTTCGCCGGACATGGTGTCGCCGGAAACCTTTCCAATGAACTCGAGGGTTAACGGCATCGGGTTGGTGATCGAGACCTTCCAGTTGACGGCGTCGCCGCTGATGGCGCCGTCGAAGATTTCGGTGGAATTGCCGTCGGCGCCCTGCGTGCCCGTCAGCGTACCGCCGGAGGCCAACAGGGTCAGTGTTGCCTTGCGCTCGCCCATCGGCGTGCTCATGGTGAGGTTCCAGTTTCCATCCACGGCCATCTTTATCTCCCCGACATTTCTTCCCGGCAAACCGGAATGGCTTGCGAGATCCGCTAAACTAGATCGGCGGTATAGCCTATCTCGCCACACAAGCCCAACCGTCTCAAGCGTCCTTTTGACGCGTATTTTCAGGCGCGCTGGGCGGCAGCGCGAATCCGGCTGCCGACCAGAATACGAAACGCGATGTATTGAATTGCGAAGGCGGCAATCTTGGCGCCGACCAGCACGACCGTCACATAGAACGTCCACAGCTTCATGTCTCCGGTCATCGCAACGCCGATGGTACCGGCGGCGAGCGCGAAGCACAGCGCGGCCCAGGCATAGCCCGCGAAGGTGACGTATTCGGGAATGGTCTGCGACACGATCGGCGGCATGTAACGGAGCATCCAGCCGCGCTTGAGCATGATGAGGCCGATCGCGAAATGCCCGATCGCGGGTTTCGCCAGAACGAAGCGGGGGTCGTGCGTCAGAAGCGTCGCGCTGCCGAGCACGATGACGAGCGCAAGGCTCGCCCACGTCATGTAGCCGAGCTCCTTGCCCTTGATGCGGAAGTAGATCACCTGGCCTACTGCGCCTGCGATCGCCACGCCTGTTGCCAGCAGGACGTTGTCGGTCGCGAGATAGATCGCAATGAACACGATGGTGGAGAAAAAATCGGCGCCCAGTCTGGCGAATACGTCCTTCATCGTCTTGCTCTCTGTTGATCGTGTTGCGGATACAAAGTCTGGCTCAGTTGGTGCCGGGCAGGGCGTTCGCAGGCGGCGCACCATACTTCGCCTTGCGATATTGTGGATACCATGTCGTGAAGAAGGCGGCGCTGTTGCGGGCGGCAAAGGCGACCACGAGGCTGGACCAGATCGGCAGGCCGGGCACATAGATCGCGAGCGCGTTGCCGATGATCATCAGCACGAACGCGCCATTCCAGGCCCAGGTGATGAGATACACCGCCTTTAGAAACCCGGGCAGCTTTGCCGTCTCGGCATCGACCTCCTCAAGCGCATATTGCATGATGAACGGCTTGCGGATGATCAGCGAGCCCAGCGAAATCGCGAGCACGCCGACATCCACCGTCAGCTTGACGGCCGAATGGCTGAGGTTCGGATCGAGCAGCGCGACATAGGCGCCGAGCGTGACGAACACGACGACCGAGCCCGCGCCGAGCATCTTGATCGAGCGGCCGCGATAAACGTCGATGCCGATGACGGCGAGACAGATCGCGGCCGACGTGAACAGGCTGATCTCGGCCGAAGTCACCAGCATCAGCAGGGTGAATGACCCGAAGGGGGCGAGGATCAGGAAAATGGTCATGGCAACCTCTCGGGACTAATCTTTACATCGTAAAGATACCGTAAGGCTCGGCGCCGGAGTCGTCAAGAAAAATCTTTACAGTGTCAAAATGAGTTTGGGAGGACGATTAAAAATCTTGTATTTGCAATGGCATGAGGCTGAATTTGGGTCGGGCCTATCCAGCAAGCAGGGCGCGCAACAGGATCGTCAGGGCGCAGGCGAGCAGTAAAACCAGTGTGATCGTGATGCCGCCAACGCGGCCGATGCGGAATTGCAGCGTATTGGGCGCGGCGTACATGCCGAGTGGGTGCAACAGCCGCGACACCAGCAGCGCGCCCATCAACAGATGCACCCATATGGGCGCCAGACCGGACATCTCCAGCATCGCCACCATCAGCGTGATGATCGGGACATATTCGATGAAGTTGGCGTGCGCGCGGATCGCGCTGCGCAGTTGCTGACTGCCATTGTCGCCGAAGGCGGCCCGGTCGCGCTGGCGCAGCCGCCCGACCTGGACGGCGAGGACGGTGTAGAGCAGGGCGAGGAGGGCGAGATAGATGGCAGTGATCGAGGGTAGGTGCATGGCGTCTCCTCCATCAACGGCGTCAGGGCGCGCGTTAGCGCGAACTCAGGTGCGCAGTTTGCGCACCTGAGAATCTCGAGCTTATGACATCTGGATTCCGGTTTCATCGCTGCGCGATGCCCCGGAATGACGTGCGGGCCTTACTCCGCGCCGACCCAGTTGCCGTGAAAGCCGTCGGGCACGCGGTGGCCGAGATGCACCAGTGCGACGGGGCCTCCTTCGATGTCCTGCGCGTTGAACACCGCCAGATCGCTGCGGTTTTCGCGCGCGCGCCAGACCGCGGCCAGCAGCCAGCCGTCGCCTTCTGCGGCGTCGGGTGCGCGCTCCACGAACACCGGTTCGGAAATGGTGTCACCACTGGGCAGCAGATATTTGCCGAGCCGCTTGCCCTTGCCGTCGACATGGACGATGCCCGACAGCGCGCCGAACATCGGCAGGTCGGGGTTGGCGCAGGCGTACCAGCCGTGGCTGTTGGCGTAGCCCGCGCGGCGATCATCGATGCGCGGGAATTCGCCGGTGAGATCGTCGAGATAGGTTTGCGTGAAGCGGTCGGTATTGCCTGCGAGGTCGAAGGTCCAGCGGCAGTATCGCGCACGCGATTTCTGCGGGTCGGTCTTCGAGCCGTCGGGATGCGGGAATAGCGGCGCTTCCTCGAACTGCATCACGTCGGCAATGATGCGGTTGCCTTCCTCCCAGGCATTCATGACGTGGAAGACGTAGCAGCTCTCGGCGCGGAACCAGACGAGGTCCGCAGGTGAGCCGTTGCGCTTCATGACGCCGACGTAAGCGCCTTTCTCCGGCTCCCAGGCGTAGGGCGGCTTGCCGCGCATCGCCCGCTCCATGCTGCCGGTGATGGGCAGGATCGGAAACAGCAGGTGATTTTCGGTGACGATGAAGTCGTGCACCATGCTGGCATAGGGCGCCTCGAAGCGATCGAACCGTGTCACCACACCAGAAGCGTTGACCGAGCCGTAGGAGAGGGCAGGCGTGAGAGGGCCTGCGGCGTTGTAGCCGAAGAAAACCATCTCGCCGGTGACGGGATCGATCTTGGGATGCGCGGTGAACGGTCCCTTGATGGCACCCTTGTAGTCGCAATAGCCGAGACGATCGAGCGTGCCGGGCTCGATCTCGGTCGGCAGGTGACCTTCCTCGAGCGCCAGCAGTTTGCCGCCGTGGAAGATGATGTTGGTGTTGGCGACGCCGCCGTCATCGGTAATCCCTGCCGGCGCACCCGGCAGCTTGCGGCCGAAGCCGCCGAACAGCGCGCGGCCGGCATCGTGCTCGGCCAGCCATTTCGGGGTGCGGACCCAGCGGTTGCGATAGCTGGCGCGGCCGTTCTCCAGATGGAAGGCGTGCAGCATGCCGTCGCCGACGAACCAGTGCGCGCCTGGCGCATCGAATTGCGGGTTGGGACCGTTGCGATAGAGCGTGCCGTTGAGCTCGCGCGGCAATTCGCCTGATACCTTGAGAAGTGGCGCGTCGCATTCCATCGGAATCGGCGCAAGATTGGGCCGGGTCATCTCGGTCGTCACCTGGTCGAGCATTCCACATCTCCTCCGGTTTTAATCTTTACATCGTAAAGATACCAGTAGGCATGTTGCGAGACGCCGTCAAGCAAAATCTTTACAGTGTAAAAATTGCGGCTATAAGGATTCGCATGGCCAGAGCATCGCGAGAAACCAGACCGAACCGTCCCGCCGCCAAGCGCAGGCCTGCAAGGGCCGTGACCGAAAGGCCGGCCAATCGCCGGCGCCGGCCGGCAGGCGAAACCCCTTATCATCACGGCGACCTGCATGACGCCTTGCTGGCCGCGGCCGAGCGGGTGCTGGAGCGTGATGGTCTGCCGGGGCTTACCCTGCGGGCGGTGGCGCGCGAGGCCGGCGTGTCGCATGCGGCGCCAACCCATCATTTCGGCGATCTTACCGGCCTCTTGAGTGAACTCGCCGCCATCGGCTTCCGCAGGTTCAATGAGGCGATGGTCGCGGCGGGCAACACTGAAACTTTCCCGCTGATGAAGGCGATGGCGCGCGCCAAGGCCTATGTCGCCTATGCGCAGGCGCGTCCCGGCATGTACGGGCTGATGTTCCGCACCGAGCGGCTCGACATGACACGGCCCTCGCTGCACGAAGCGGCGACCGCCTCGTTCGAAGGATTGGCGACCGCAGTAAGCCTCAGCCGCAACGAGAAGCTCACGGGCGAAGCGCTGGAGGCATTATCGCTCGACCAGGCTGCGGCGATTGCGCGGGCGTGGTCGCTGGTGCACGGCTTCACCACGCTGCTGCTTGATGGGCGGCTGAAAGACATCATGCACCGGCTGCCCGATGGTACCGGGGTCGAGCAACTCCTGGACGCAATGTTGCGTTCGACGGTGCCGCGACCGCCAGTGGTGTAGCGCAGGCGCGCTTTTACGCGAAAACGGGGATGGCCATGAGCAACGTGATCCCGCAACGCATGACGGCACGGATCGAGGGCGATTTTGTCGTCTTCCTGATCGGCATGCGCATCAACAGGCCCTGGAAGATATGGAAATGGGCGCCCGTTGCCCGACAGATGCCGCGGATGCTCGCTGAACTGGCCGCGCAGCCCGAACTCGGATTGCTGCACGCGAGGACGCATTTCGGACTACCCAACATTCTGGTGGTGCAGTATTGGCGCAGCTTCGAGCATTTGCATCATTATGCGACCGGCGCGAATGCCTTGCACCTTCCGGCCTGGCAGGCGTTCAACCGTGCCGTCGGCAGCAACGGCGATGTCGGGATCTGGCACGAAAGCTATCTGGTGAAAGACGGCGCCTATGAGAGCGTCTACAACAACATGCCGCCTTACGGCCTTGGCGTTGCGGGCTCGCTGCAGCCGGCGCAGGGCCGGATGAAATCCGCAAGAGGCCGGCTGGGTCAGCCGGAAATTGCCGGGTGAATTTTCGACGGCTGTAGCCGCTATCGCAACATGCCGCTCAGCAGTTTTGGCAGATCTTGATTTGCCGCTTTAATCTTGCGTCGGCCTCGGGGTCTTCATTGGGCAGGCGCGTCCACTCTTCGTAGGCCGATTTGGCTGTGGTCTCTTTCCGCGGGCTATCGTTCAGCGGGCCGAGGATGATCTCGCGATCGCGATTGCGCGCGGCTGTCCTTCGCTTCGGCTTGGCTGCTCCGGCTTGCTCGCCATCCGCGGTCGGCGGTTCACCCAGGCCGTCCCAGGCGATTGGCGCGCCGGTGGCCGTCGGCGTCGAACAGCCGGTGCCGGAAGCGCAGCAGCCGGAGAGGGCGGAGCCAAGGAGGAGGAGAGCCAGGAGTTTTATGTGCATCGCTGCCCCAAGTGCGCCGTGAAAGAATATGGCTTGATAAGCAATAAGCACTCAAACCTTAAGCTTTGACGTTAATGCGGCGAAAACAGGCCGGGTAGCCGGCTTCATCAGCGCTTCGCAAGGCCCACGGCCGCGCCTTTTTCGCCGATTACCTTCACTTCGTCCTTGCCGCATTTGAAATCGCGGGCGAATTCGTCTGCGGCCTGGCGGGCGAGCTCGTTGGCATTGCGGTTGGCCTGGCCATCGATATAGGCGACATGGCAGACCGGCCCTGGCGGCAGCCGGGTCACGGCGAGCATCGGCTTGCTGGTCGGGTTTCCTGTCTTCTTGTCGGGATTATCGATGTCGGCGATCAGCCAGCGCTGAATGATGGCGAAGGGCTTGCCGTCGACAGCCCGCCATTCGACGGTGTTGGCGGTGGAATTGAACGGACCGAACCCGCTCTCGGCGGCCGGTTCCTTGGCGGCAGCCTCGCGGGTACGTCCAACCGAGACGGTTTGGCGCAGGTCGCCCTCGCTGATCACCACCACCAGCCCGGATTGGCCGGGGCACACCTGCGTGCTGTCGTCCTGGGCGCCCGGTTTGCCGATCGTGCGGCAGTCCTTTGGCGCGGTCGAGGTGTAGCTGCTGCTGAATGTTTGGGCGTTGGCCGGTAAAATCAGGCCAAATGCAGCGACGAAGAGCGCTGTGGCGGCTGGCACTGCGAGCTGTCGATGGGGGAGGGGTTTCATTTGCACTTCTCGCGTGGAACTTATCGGGTCAGACGGCCGCAATCTGGGGAAGGTTCAAGGCGAATGTGCGAAACACCTGACAATGTCGCGGAATCGTCCTAGAAGGGCGGCTTCGCGATTCCTCGTTTCCCGAGCGTGCAGTCATTCAATCGTCATGCCGTCCATTCCCTCGCATAAACCCTATCGTGTCGGCCGCTCCCGCACCGGCCTTGGCCTCTTCGCCACCAAGCCGATCAAGAAGGGCAGCAAGATCATCCGCTATTTCGGGCCGCTCCTGGATTCGAAAAAGAAGGACGAGGACGCGATCGAGAACAAATATCTGTTCGAGCTGACCGACCGCTGGACTATCGACGGCTCGGTGCGCAAGAACATCGCCCGCTACATCAACCACGCCTGCAAGCCGAACGCGGAATCCGACGTTCGCCCACGCAAGCGCAAGGTGTTCATCCGCGCCATCAAGAACATCGAGCCGGGCGAGGAGATCAATTACGATTACGGCACCGACTATTTCAAAGCCTACCTGAAGCCGATCGGCTGCAAATGCGACGCTTGCGAGAAAAAGCGCAAAAAGAAGCGCGCGGAAGCGCGAGCCGAGAAGGCCCGCCTGAAGGCCAAGGCCGAGCGCAAGGCGCTGAAAAAGGCCGAGAAGCTGGCGAAGGAACAAGCCAGGCTGAAGGAAAAATTGAAGGCGAAGGCTGAGAAGAACGCGAAGAAGCTCAACGGCCATTCGCTGAACGGCAAGTCGCTGAATGGTAAGCATCTGAACGGCACCAGCCGCGCCAGGGTCGCCGGAAGGAAACCGGCCGGCCGGAAACAACCGGCCTCCGCGCCGGCTCCGGCCTTTCAGGCCTAGACGTCATCCGCGCTTGCGCACCGATTTCGGCAATAGCGCATTGCCGTAGTCGACTGCCGAGCGCTGAACGATCGCGCCGGTTTCGTCGACCACGACGCGAAAGCGGCGGTGCTCGGCGAAGAAGGTCAGGCGGTGCCGACCGAGATCGGCATCGACCCCGCGCTCGGCAAGGCTCGTGATCCTGCCCGCGCGCATCTCTTCCTGCAGCCGCGCCGGCGCCACGCCCAGGCCTTCGGCGACGATGGCGGCGTCGATCTGGATGGTGCCATTTTCGAACGCGATCGGTTTCATTTGCAGCACCTGATGCTTCGTTGTCGCCGTCATGCGTGGGCCTGATACCGCCTGGCCGGCGCGGGATAGGCGCATTCCGCCAGCGTCGTGGTGTCGAGCTCGCGCATGAAGGCTTCGCGCGCGGCGGCGAGCTTTGCCTTCAGCCGGCAGCGCGGCTTCAGCACACAATTACCGCCGTCCTCGCGAAAACATTCGACCAGTGGCGGACCTTCGAGGGCGCGCACCACTTCGCCGATCGTGATCGTTTGCGCCGGCCGGGCCAGCATGAAGCCGCCGCCGACGCCACGCTGGGTCGAGATGAAACCGCTATCGGCGAGGTCGCGCACCACCTTGGCCAGATGGTTGCGGGAAATGCCGAACTCGGCCGCGATCTCGTTTGTGGCGAAGCAGCGGTCGGGTTCGCCCGCCAGCCGCATCAACGCGCGCAACGCGAAATCCGTGAACGACGTCAGGCGCATGGGAGCCCCTTCAAAAGAACTGCTTGCAAATCATCTATAGCCGTCTAAATAGGTATTTGAAATACCTATTTAAGGGCAGGCGCGGAAATGGAAGCGATCGTGGCAGGGCCGGAGCGGCGTGAGCGCTTGACGGCCGAGATCATGGAGCGGACGGGCATCGATGAGGCGATGATCGAGCGCCTGGTGCGCGGCTTCTACGCCAAGGTCCGCGAGGACGCGGTGCTCGGGCCGATCTTCGAGGCCCGGATCAGGGATTGGGAGCCGCATCTGGCCCAGATGTGCGCGTTCTGGTCGTCGGTCGCGCTGATGACGGGGCGCTATCATGGCACGCCGATGGCCAAGCATCTGCCGCTGCCGGTCGACGCCGCGCATTTCGACCGCTGGCTCGGCTTGTTCGAGGCCACCGCCCGCGAAATCTGCCCACCCGCAGCGGAGTCGCATTTCGTGGAGCGGGCGCGGCGGATCGCGGCGAGCCTTGAACTCGGCATCGCCGGCGCCCAGGGCGTCATGCTCGGCAATGGGGAACGATTTCGGCGTAATCAGGCAGGAGCAGTGTGATGGCTTATCGTGCACATGTCGTGACGAACAAGGAGCAGGCCGACCCGTATTCGGGCAGCAGCCTGGTGCCGATGCTGGTCATCGGGCTGGTGCTGACATTTGCGGGAATGATCGCGGCGTTGGTTTTGAGCTGAGGCTCTGTCCCCGTCATTGGGAGCGAAGCGAAGCAATCCACTTCTCCACCTGTTGAGGCATGGATTGCTTCGTCGCTTTGCTCCTCGCAATGACGGCTGTGGCTTAAGCCGTCACCGTCTCATCGCTTTTGCGCAGGCCGATATACTGCAGTTCCGCAAACACGCCCGTTGCAATCGCCTGCGCCACGATGAAGACCTGACCGAGCAGGTTCGGCGACACCGCGCCGGAGAACAGTAGCGCGATGCTGCCGAGCGTCCATGCGGCGTTACCTACGATCACCAGCAGCACCAGCGCCTTCATCACCGTCGACCTCGTGGCCAGCCAGCCGACCAGCGCCGTGTAGGCGATCAGGAACAGGCCGGTCTCGCGCAATAAGACTTCCGGCAGATTGAGGAAGGGCGCGAGCGCGCCGGCGCCGAGCGTCAGCGCGACCGCGGCGACGCCGCTGAAGAGAGCGTCGGCGAGCAGGGCGCGGCTCAGGAAGGTGGACGGATGGATCATGACAGTACTCCTTTGCTTGGGGGACTTTGGGCGAAACAGGATCAGTGTCTCAGCAGTGACCGGAGCTGACGCCTCAGCCGCATCGGGCAGAGCGCCTTGCCGATCCTGTTCTCGATCGTCTGCACCCGCACGAACATGAACACGCCAGTGGCGTGCACGACCGGCTGCGGCATGTTGAGCGAGCGCGCCACGAGCCAGGTGGCCAGATCGACCATCCAGGGGATCACGGCGGCGGCGAGACGGAACAGCGAAAGCATCAGCATGGGTCATCTCCTGTGCCCCCAAGATGACCCGGCCCGTGGCCCGTTTCGATTACCTGGGACGTAATGGAATGGGTGAAATTCGCATGGTAGGTTTTCCACCATGAACGCACATGCTGCCACGGCGCGAGCCGAACGAACCCAGCCCGTCCATATCGGCGATCACCTGCGCGAATGGCGCCAACGCCGCCATCTGAGCCAGCTCGATCTGGCGGGAGATGCCGAGATATCCGCGCGTCATCTCAGCTTTGTGGAGACCGGCCGCGCCGCGCCGTCGCGCGAAATGGTGCTGAAGCTCGCCGAACGATTGGAGGTTCCCTTGCGTGAACGCAACGTACTCCTGGTCGCGGCGGGCTTTGCGCCGGCCTTTCCGCAGCGCTCGCTGGATGATCCCGCGCTGAAGTCCGCCCGCCAGGCGATCGACCTGGTGCTGAAGGCGCATGAGCCGAATCCGGCGCTGGCCTATGACCGGCGCTGGAATCTGGTGACCGCCAACCGGATGGTGGCGCCGCTGCTCGATGGCATCCCGCCGCACCGGCTCGGGCAGCCCATCAATATTATGCGCCTCGCCTTCCATCCCGAGGGGCTGGCGCTGCGCACGGTCAATCTCGCCGAATGGAGCGCGCATCTTTTGGAGCGGCTGCATCGCCAGTGCGAGGCGACGGCCGACCCTGAATTGCTCAAGCTGTATCAGGAGCTGAAGGCCTATCGGATGCCGGCGCGGTCCGGCCCGATCTCGGCCGACAATGTCGCGATCCCGTTCAAGCTGCGGCTCGGGAACGAGGTGCTGAGCTTCATCTCGACGACCATGGTGTTCGGCACGCCCGTCGATATCACGTTGCAGGAGCTGGCGCTGGAGACGTTCTTCCCGGCGGATGATCTGACCGCCGAACGGATGCGGCAGGTGGCGGCGAAACTGCTGTGATGCGTAGGAGCCGTTTACAGCGCCGCGTCCCGCTCGCATAATCGCCGCATGGACTCTCGCCAACATGCACCATCGCCGATCAACGCCGTCGGCGATCTCCTGCGCGGCTGGCGCAACCGCCGCGCCATGAGCCAGGCCGATCTCGCCTTCGAGGCCGGCATCTCGATCAAGCATCTGAGCTATGTCGAGACCGGCAAGGCCGCGGGCAGCCGCGACATCCTGCTGCAACTGGCGGCCGCGCTCGGTCTCTCCCTGCGCGACCGCAACGCGTTGCTCGAGGCCGGCGGTTTTGCCCGGCAATATGGCGAGCGCGATCTTTCCGCGCCCGAAGTTGCCGACGCCAAGCGCGCCATCGATCTGCTGCTGCGGCGGCATGAGCCGTTTCCGGCCATCGTCACCGATCGGCGCTGGAACGTGATGCAAGCCAACCGCGCCGCCGCGCGGCTGATGACGATGTTGCTGGGAAAGGAGCGGATGACCCGGCCGCTCAACCACATGCGGATGTTTCTGGCGCCCGATGAACTGCGGCCATTCGTGGTGGACTGGCCCGATGTCGCCGCAGCACTGCTCGCGCGCGCCCGCCACGAGGCAATGGCCGCGCCGCTCGATCTGGCGCTGCAGTCGACATGGCGCGAGCTATTGAAGCTGCCCGATATCCCGACGCCGCAGCTCAACGAAACCGATGCGCCGGGGCCGCTCTGCGAGGTGCGCCTGAAGAAGGGCGACGTCAGCATCGGGCTGATCGGCGCCGTGCTGACGCTGGGCACGCCGCAGGATGTCACGCTGCAGGAATTGCGCGTCGAGATGTTCATGCCGGCGGACGCTGCCTCAGAGGCAGCGCTCACCGCGTTCGCCGCTCAGGATGCCTGAGCCTGCGCCGCGCGCCGCTCGAAGGTCATGGCCTGCAACACCTCAGCAAACGGGCCCTTGCGATCGCTTAAGCTCGCCATGGTCAGCCCCGCGCCATCGGCGCCCGCACGGGTGCGCGAACGGATCAGAATCCATTCGCCCTCCGGCGGGCGGAAGAAATACAGGCTGATCTCGGGATTGATGAAGGTCCATTCGCGCATGTCGACGATCTGGCCGACGCCGCTGGCAAAATCCGCCGCCTGCACCGCCTGCAACAGCGGCGTGTTGGTCTCGCCTTCGACCATGGGCACGTCGAGCCGCATCCAGGCCGCCGCAGGGCCAGGCTTTTCCAGCGCGCCCTCGATCAGCCGCACCGAGACGTTCTGAAAGTAGCGGCTCCATTTCTGCGCAAAGGACGGCGGCGGCCTTCCGGTCTCCGGCGCGGCGTCGCTGGCGTCCTTCGAGAATGGATCGGCCGGGGACTCGCCGCCTTGCACCGTCAATAGCGCCGTGCAGCGGCCGATCTCGACATCGCCGTCCAGGAGGCGCACCTGGATGGTCTTGGCCTTGCGGCCGTCGCGCAGCATCTCCGTCTCCAGTCCAAAGGCGCGCAACCCGGCCGGCCGCCACAGATCGAAGGTGAGGCGGCGCACCGCGAAGCCGGAAGTTTTCGCCAGCCGCTCGACCTCGCGGGTCATCAGCGCGGTGGTCGCGCTGCCCTGCAGCATATCCGGCGACCATGGCCCGCCGGCATGTTCGGTGGCGCGAAACAGGGGGCCTTCCGGCTTGAAAATGGCGGTCATTTGCAGGGCTCCGGTTCAGATCGATACGCGGAGTTCTAGAAAGGCCGGCCGGCTGCCACAATAACCGCGGAGGTGAAGTGATACGAGACATGCAAGCTGCACCCTTGTCTCCTTCGGCGATCTCATTACCTTCCGGGCATCATTCTGCGAGGAGACCCCGATGAGCACCTTAAAACCCCTGAAGATCGACATCGTCTCCGACGTGGTTTGCCCCTGGTGCTACATCGGCAAGCGCCGGATCGAGAACGCGCTGGCGCTGGTGCCCGATGTTCCGGTCGAAGTGCGCTGGCGGCCGTTCTTCCTCAATTCCTGGGTGCCGCGAGAGGGCATCAGCCGCGACGAATATCTCACCGCCAAATTCGGCTCGGTCGAAGCCTACAAGGGCATCGCCGGCCGCGTCGTGGCGGCCGCGGGCGAGGAGGGGCTGACCTACCGGCCTGAGCTCGTGAAGCGCCAGCCCAATACCATCGATTGCCATCGGCTGATCCATTGGGCCGATGCCAAGGGCAAATCGGCCGAGATGAAGCAGCGCCTGATGGAATTGTACTTTCGCGATGGCGGTGACCTCACCGACGTGAACGTGCTGGTGCAGGCCGCAGCCGATATCGGCCTCGATGCCGATGACGTGCGCAAGCGACTTGCGACCGACGAAGACGTCGCACTGATTTCCGGCCAGGCGCAGGAAGCCTCCGACAAGGGAATCTCGGGCGTGCCCACCTTCGTGTTCGCGCAGAAATATGCGGTGAACGGCGCCCAGCCCGCCGAGCAACTCGCCCGCGCGATCCAGCAGGTCTCGGCCGAGATCAACGCGCAGGCGGCGGAGTAAGCGAGGACTTCTTCTCCCTCGCCCCGTTCTTGCGGGGTCGAGACGAGCGAAAGCTCGCTCTTAGAGGGGTGAGTGAGGGGCTTCTCTCCGCCAACGCGGTCTAGCGGTTGACGATGTGCGTTGCCCCATGGAACTAGCAGCAAGAAAACACTCGGGGAGGCGTCATGATCTACGAACTGCGAACCTACACCGTAAAGCCCGGCACGCTCGGCGACATGATCAAGGCCGCGAGCACCATCTCGCGCGACATCCGCAAGGACGATTACGGCAAGCTGGAAGGCTACTGGTCGACCGAGATCGGGCCGCTCAACCAGGTCCTGCACATGTGGAGCTACAACAGTTTCGACGAACGCACGAAGATGCGGGCCGAGCTGGCCAAGAACCCGCGCTGGACCGGCGAGTATGTGCCGCTGATCCGCCCCTTGCTCGTCCGGCAGGAGGTACGCCTGATGAACGCGGTGAGGCCGCCGGTTGCCCCGGCATCGACGGGCAATGTCTATGAACTCCGCAATTACCGCGCCAAGGCGGCGGGCGGCCTCAAGCAATGGCTGGATGCGTTCACCGGCGTGCTGCCGGAGCGCGAGAAATATTCAAAGATCGTCGGCCTCTGGACCACCGAAGCGGGCCAACCGAATGAAGCCTGCCACATCTGGGCCTATCCCAGCTTGAATGCGCGGGCTGAAGCGCGCGGCAATGCGATGAAGGATCCGGCGTGGCAGGAATTTTTGGGCAAGGGGCCGGGCTTCCTCGAGGAAATGCACTCGACCATCATGCTGCCGGCGCCGCATTCGCCGTTGAAGTGAGTTGCGAACAACGTAGCCCGGATGGAGCGAAGCGCAATCCGGGCTGCCGCATCTAGCCGCCCGATCCCGGGTTACGCTTCGCTTCACCCGGGCTACGACTACGCCCCCTTCAAATAATAATTCGCCCGTTTTCCGAGCGCGATCCGCCGCAGTACGCGACGCATCGCCATCGAGGCCCGCAGCGGTTTGATCGCCGTCGTCACCGTGCGATAGAAGGCGAGCTTCACCGCATCGAGCACCGGCTGCTTGCCGGGCGGCTGCTGCGGCATGCCGATGCCGCGCAGCATCGAATTGAAGAAGTGCAGATCGTTCATCCGCCGCACTTCACGCGTCTTCCAGGTGATCGCCATCGAGATCGAGAACGAGCCGGCGGTGCGCACCCAGTGCGGCCATTGATAGGGCACGTAGCAGCCGTCGCCCGCGAACAGGTGGAATTCGGTGCCCCGCGGCGCAATGCTCTCGTCGTATTTCAGGTTGCGGTGCTTGGTCATCGAGCGCTCGATCTCGTCGTCGGACACGATCGAGCGGTCGGTGTTGTCGAAGATCGTGAAGAACTTTTCGCCGTGGATGTGCACGAAGAAATTGTCTTCGCTGTCGAGATGGAACGGCGTGGTCGAGTTCGGCGAGGACACGAACAGGAAGCCCTCGACCTGCTCGAAGCCGGCATCGAGAAGGCTGTTGTAGCCGCGGGCGCGGGCGACCGAAAGCAGCGTGTCCTCCAGCAGGGCCCGGTATTCCGGTGAGTTTTCCACGCGCTTGAGCACCATCCAGGCGCCGGCGGTCTCGATGCTTTTGACGACTTCGACGGGGTCGAGATCGACGCTGGGAATCGCATCCGGATCCTGGCTGATCGCGACCTTGCCGGAATTATATTCGATCAGGTCGCGCGGCAGTTCGGAGGCCAGTTGCGCGATGCGCGGCAGCGTCAGCAGCGGATGGCCGGCGAGCTTGTGATGGATCGCAAATGGCTTTAGCGGAAAGTCGCGGCGGAGCGCATCGTGATCGGCCGTAATGACGGAGGCGATGGCGGTGAGGGTGTTCATTTGGGATCGCTCCTGCCGTTTTCTGATCAGATGAACCATCCGGCGCGCCGGCTCGCGGATCGCGCCGCGCAATGCCAGGGCAGCGCGGACCAGCGCGACAACGGGATCGTTCCGCCGCAGCGGGATCAGCACGTCGCCGATCGCAAGGCGTCCGCGCCAGATCGGGTTGATCATGGGATGGTCGGGACTGGCGGTGGAATCCACCCTGGTAATGGCCGGATCGGCGCAGAGATGCTGCGTCAGCTCCAGCGTCAGTTGCACGCCCGGTGAGAATTTTGCGAAGCGCTCGTCGACGCCGAGCTTGAAGTAGAAGGCGCGGTCCTGGTGGCGCAGCACGATCGCCGCCGCTACCGGCATCTCGCCGGCGCGCAAGATGACGATCTCGCACTGGCCGGTCTCGGCCAGCGCCGACGTGGCGCGGCGGATGAAGGCAGCGTCGCCCTCGTCCTGGCCGAGCGCGGTGCCGCGCTGGCCTTTCCAGCCGCTGGCTTCCAGCACCAGGAATGTTTCGATGGCGGCAGCGACCTCGGCCGGCGTCCGCGCCACGTCGAAATGGACGGCGCCGTGTTCGGCGAGGCGATTACGCTGGCGGCGCAGTTCTTTCAGTTTCTTCGCGCCAAGCGCCTCGCGCAGCAGCGCATCCGCGTCACCGGTGGCGTCGAGGCAGGCGCGGACATGCGATTGCAGCACCAGCGGCTGCATGCCGCCGCGATGCAGGACGTCGGTAAACGCCTTCATGGCTGGGCCATCGAGCGAGGTGGCGCGGAATATCAGCGCATGCGCGCCGGCCCGCCGGGCGCGCCGCAAGATGCCGGTCACCGCTTCCGCCGCCATGTCGCGGTCGAGCAGCGGCGTGCAAAGCGTGCCATAGGGGTCGGCGCTGACCAATGCGGGCAGCGGGATCCTGTAGGTGCACCACATAGAAACCACGGGCACGAGACCGATCAGGGTGGATGCATCGCGCCACGCGCCGAGCGCGGCAGCATTGCCACGCCCCGGCGCCGAAGCGTTTACTGCCAATTCCCATTCGGGCAAGTAATAGCCGTTCGGCTCGGCGGCGCGCATCGAGAGCGCGCGCCAGTGGGACGCGGAAATGTCCGCAAGCGGCGTCAGCGCCCCGCCGGAGCCCGGCGCGCGTGCGTCCGCGTCCTTGCCCGATGCGCGGCGCACCGTTGATGTATCGGCAATATCGGCCACTTCCCCAATCCCCGCTCGCGATTATGTGGCCAGCGACGCCTGGAGGGCGCCGGGTGGTCCATCGCGTTCACGGGGCAAGGCTAGTGGTAAGAGGTGGAAAATCGCGTTGTGGCGAGGGCCGGATTTGAGCGGTCGCGTTAACGGATCGTTCAGCCTGGTCAGGCCGCCGGCCGCTACGCCACCTCGGCGGCGGGAGCCGTCAGGAACTTGGCTTCAAAATCGCGGGCCGGCATCGGCTTGCCGAAGCAATAGCCCTGGCCTTCTTCGCAGCCCATCCGGACCAGGAAGTCGGCGGTGGCCTCGTCCTCGATGCCTTCGGCGATGACGGACAGGCCGAGCTGCTTGCTGAGCCCGATGGTCGAACTGACGATCGCGGCGTCATCGGGATTGGTCAGCAAGCCCAATACGAAGGAGCGGTCGATCTTCAGCCCGTCGAGCGGGAATTTCTTCAGATAGCTCAAGCTGGCAAAGCCGGTGCCGAAATCGTCGAAGACGAGGCGAACGCCAAGCTCCTGAATCTCGAGGAACGTATTCAGCGCGCCCTGCTCATCGTGGAGCAGGATATCCTCGGTGACCTCGAGCTCGAGGCTGGTTGGACTCAAACCCGTGCTGGCGAGCACCTGTGCGACCGAAACGGCGAGGCCACCGGACTCCAACTGGGACGGCGAAAGGTTGACGCCGATGCGGAGCTTGTGTCCCGCGCGTTCCCAGGCCGCACCCTTGGCGCAGGCGGTCTGGAGCACCCATTCGGCAATCCGCTCGGAAATCGGTGAGGTGTTGACGACCGGCATGAACTCCGCCGGTGAAATCAGGCCCCGCTCGGGATGACGCCAGCGGATCAGGGCTTCGGCGCCCATCAACCGGCCGTCGGCCAGACGCAGTTGCGGCTGGTAGAACAATTCGAACTCGTTGCGTTCCGCGGCCAGCGCCAGCTCCGCTTCCAGCGTCAGGCGCTTCTCCAGTTCGCGGCGGATCGAGTCCTCGAACAGCACATGGCCGCCGCGGTTGGTCGCCTTGGCGCGGCTCAGCGCCAGGTGCGCATTGCTGAGAAGCTCGTCCGCCCTTCGTCCATCGCCCGGGCAAACGGCGGCGCCGATGCTGACCTTGACGCGGAGGTGGCGGCTTCCGGCCAATAGCGGCGCGTCGAAGCTGTCGCCGATCTGTTCGGCAAAGCGGCTGAGGTTTTCTGCGATGTCGCTCGTCGGAACTGCGATGGCGAATTCGTCGCCACTCAAACGCGCGACCAGCCCCGTCGGAGGAGTAGCCGCCGCCAGTCGCTGCGAAATGGCGCGAAGCACGAGATCGCCACAGGTATGGCCGAGCATGTCGTTGATCTGCTGGAAGCCGTCGATGCCGATCACCAACAGTGCCACCTTGTCGCCGCTTGCCTCGTCGGCGGAAATTTTCGTGTCGAGTTGGGCGTGAAGGGTGTTTCGGTTGATGAGCCCCGTCAGCGTGTCGTGTTCCGCCAGATATTTGACTCTCTCGGCCTCGCGCTTGCGCACCGAGATGTCGCGCAGGATCGCGCCGAATTGAAATCCGTCGGCGCCTTGCCAGCCGGAGAACGAGGCTTCGACCGGAAACACCTCGCCATTGCTGCGGCGTCCGTCGAACTCGACCACCGATCCGGCGGCCAGATGGGCAGCGCTCTCGATCGAAAAGGAAGACGTGGGGAGGGCTTCGTCGCGGGCGCAGATCTCGTCGAAGGGGCGGCCGATCATTTCCTCGGGCCGATAGCCGAAGATCGCGGTCGCGCCGGGATTCCAGACCGTAATCAAGTAACGGGAATCCGTGCAGATCAGGCCGTCGCCGAGCGACATAGCCACGCGCTGAAAGCGGCTCTCGGCGACCCTGCCGAGCAGATCGCGGATGTTGATTTCGTCGAGCGCAATGGCGGCGACATAGACGATGATGGCGATGTGAAACAGCGACGTGTCGAGAATGAGCGGGAAGGCCGCCTGCAGGGCAAAGGCGCCGACCTCGAGGGTGAGCGCCGTTGCGCCGAGCATCGCGACACGCTTGCCGGCGGAAAGGCGACGCCATGAGAGCAGCATGATCAAGGCAAGCAGGACCAGCCCCGTCGCCGTGACGACCCCTGAAGTCCATTGCAATGCGCGGTTCTGCAGCAGCGATTCCGCAGCCAGTGTCTGCAGCACGGGGCCGGACAGGATCACGCCGTTCGGAACGCTGAAGCGGTCACCGAGTTCGAGGGCGGTGCCGCCGACGACGACCTTCTTGCCCCGAAGCTTTTGCAGTGTCGCCGGGTCGCCATGCAGGACGTCGACAAAGGATACTTTGGGAATGCCGGCCGTTCGGATGCTGAAGTCGATCAGGAACGGCGTTCGCTTCTCGGCGTATTGGCCGGAGAGGACGGCGGCCATCGAGGGCACGAATTTGCCATCCAGCTTCTCGCCGAACGGATAGCGGCGAACGAGACCGTCGGTTCCGACCTCGACATTGACGAGCGCGGGCCATGAATGTTCCGCGAATTGCGGCAGCGGGCGGTTGACGTGAAGCGTCGCCCTGTCGGTGCGGGGCTGCTGGAAGGAGGGCAGCACGACCGATCCGCCGGCGCCGTGCAGGGCTTCGGCAAAGTTTCGATCCGACCAAGCGTCGGACGGCGTCGAGAAATCGACGTCGAGCGCGATGTCCTGGACGTCCGCCTTCTGAAGCTGCCGGAGCAGCTCGGCGTGGAGCTGGCGCGGCCACGGCCAGACGCCGATCCTTTCGATTGACGATGCGTCGATCGCGATCACCACGATGTCGCCGCTGACCTGGCGTGACTGCCAGGAAAATCGCAGGTCGGCCAAAGCGTGGCGCAGCGAGCCATGCCAGCCGCCCGCCAGGACGATCGCCAACGCGATCATCACGAAAACATGCGGCCGATACTGTTTCACGTGGTCACCATTCTGGTGGTTCGAATATGGCGTCGTTGGGCTTGATGACTTTCAGTTCAGGTTATGCACATCGGCTTGCCGGTTCAGCTTCTGCCCCGGCCGTTGCCGTTGCCATTCCCATTGCCGTTTCCATGGCCATTCGCGTTGCCATTGCCCCGGCCATTGCCATTGGCCCCGTTGCCGTTGCCGTTGCCGTTGCTGTTGCCGTTTCCGTTTCCGTTCCCATTGTTGCTTTTGCCATTGCCGTTTCCGCCGCCTTCCGAGCCGCTGGAGGCAGCTATCGCAGCGCTGACGCTGGACGCGCTGCTCGCTGCACTGTTGGTGGCGCCGTTGCTCTGGCTGTTGTTCGCGGTATCGGACGCGTCCCAGATCGTGTCGTTCCTGGCGGCATTACGCGATCCGCCATGCACCGCAGACTTTTCGCGGGCGAGGCCGTGCGTGACGCGATGGACGTTGAGGCGGATTTCACCGATCGACGACGAAATGCGGGTCACGCCCGGTCTTACGAGATGCACGCCCGATTGGCGCGAGGGCTGGACGCCCTGTCCATTGCCGGCGTGGCGGATCGCCGTAAAGCCTCCGCGCGGCACCGGCGTGCGCTCGATCGAGGGCGCGCGGGGCTTGCCCTGCTCGATCGGGGCGAGGACGCCGGATCCGCCGAGCGAAAGGCCGGTCTTGCCGGTGGCGAAGGCGGTCGCATGCTGGCCGGCCATCACTTGCGCGATCTGGCCGGTCTTGAAGTCGGAGACCTCGACCTGGCCGCGGATCACGTCGACGCTGGTCTTGCCCGCATTGATGGTGACGCGGAATTGCGTGCCCTTCACCACGGCGGCGAGGTAAGGCGTCTCGACTTCGAAATGCTTGACGTTGCGCTTTTCGATGTCGAGCAGGATCGTGCCCGCCTTCTGCATGATCGTCGTCGACAGCCCTTCCTTCTTGCCGGTGGGGACGCCGACCTCGGAATTCGGCGCAACCAGGATCGTTTCGTCGCCGCGTGTCAGCAGGACGCGGCCGTTACGGCCGGTGCGGACGGTGTCGCCCGGCTTCAACACGTCTTCCTGCTTCAGTGACACCTGCTGCACGCCGCTGCCGGCGAGCCAGACTTCGCCCGAGGATTTGCTCACGGTCCAGTCGCCGCCGTCGGCGGCAAACGCACCGGACGTCGCCGCCAGCATCAATGCTCCGGCGAGTGCTGACGAGATCGGATTGGCCGCACGCATGAAACGCTCTCCATTGCCGCTTTGTCCCGGAGGCTAGGAGAAATGTTTCAATATTGCGTGAGCGAAAGCCATGTGCCCGTCGCGATGCATTAACCGTTCATTGACCATAATTTTTTATTAAAAATCATATGGCTACCAGTCCCGTCACCAACTTGGGTTCGTCATCCGTACAACTACGGAGACAGGCCATTTCAGCTTTGTCCCGCGTGGTGACGATTAGCCTCGGCCTGTGGAGTTTGATCGCCTGCTGCCCGGCGCAAGCGCAGCACGCCAACCAGCCCGGATACGATCCAAGGCAGACCGAGAAACGTTTCGAGAACCAGCAATCGAGTCAGGGCGCGAACGGGCGGCCGCGGCTGCCGTCGCCGCAATTCGCCGGAACGGAGGGGCAGGGGAGCGCCATGCCGCTGTTCGTGCTTCGACGCGTTTCGATCAGCGGCGCCGTCGCGATCCCGCAGGACCGGCTGGTAACGGCGTATCAACCCTACATCGGGAAAAAAGTATCGCAGGCTGACCTAGCCGCGATGGCCGCCGCGGTCGGCGATGTCTATCGCGCTGCCGGCTTTCATCTCAGCCGGGCGATCGTTCCGCCGCAGGACGTTCAGAGCGGCGTGCTTCGCATTCAAGTCATCGAAGGCAGCATCACGGATCTGACATTGAAGGGCGACGGCGCCGAGCAATTCGGCGTCCAGCCGATGCTCGCTGCCGTGCTGGCGGAACGGCCGTCGCGGCTTGCAACGCTCGAACGGCAATTGCTGCTGATCAACGGCAGGCCTGGCGTGCGGATCGAGGACACCGCGATCGAGGAGATCGGCACCGCGAGCGGTCACTTCCGCCTGATCCTGTCGGTGAAAACCTGGCACGTCTTCACCTCGTTCGGCGTCGACAATTTCGGATCGTCCTCGGTCGGTCCATGGCAGAGTTACGGAACGGCGGCGTTCAACTCCTATCTCGTAGCAGGCGATTCCTTGGTGGTGAATCTCTCGACCACGCCCGGCGATGTCAGGCAGCTCGCATTCGGCCGCATGTCCTACGAGGTGCCGGTCGGCACCGACGGCGCCCGCGTCGGCGCGTCCGGCTATTACAGCGAGGTTCGGCCCGGCGATTACCGCCGTCTCTATAGCGACACCATCAAGACCGAGTCGTTCGAAATTCGCGGCAGCATCGTTCCCTTGCAATCGCAGAAGTCCGGCTTGATGCTGACTGCGGCTGCCGGATTCACCAATGCGTCCGAGAAAGACGTGTTCGGCCCGATCTACGCCGACCGCATCCGCACCGCCAGCCTCACGGCCGACTACCGCCTGCAGGACGATTTCGGCGGCACCAATTATCTGACCGCGAGCTATCGCCAGGGCCTCGACATTTTCGGCGCCTCGCAGCGCGGCGACGACGACCTGTCGCGCTTCGGCGCGTCAGCCACATTTTCCGCGCTGAATTTCTGGTTCACGCGCTACCAAACGATAACAGATGCGTGGTCGCTGAAACTGGCCGCGGCCGGCCAGACCGCGTCCGGTCCGCTCTTCACCTCGCAGCAATTCTATCTCGGCGGCCTCGCGTTCGGCCGCGGCTATGGCAGCGCCGAGATCAGCGGCGACAACGGTCTTGCCGGCACGGCCGAACTGCGCTTCGACCAGAAGACTAACCTGCCATATCTCAGCGGCTACCAGATCTACGCCTTCGTCGACAGCGGCGTCGCCTGGAACGACGGCTATCATCTGAGCGACGGCCTGTCGCTGACCTCGGCCGGCGCCGGCGTCCGCTTCTTCCTCGCCGACGGCCTGCAAGCCGACATCGGCGCCGCCGCGCCGCTCAGCTACCGCGCGCCAGATAATCCAACCCGCGGCGCGCGCGTGCTGTTCTCGCTGACGAGCGCGCTGAAGCTCTGCCCGGTGCGCGCGACGACAAGGTGCTTGTAGCTCAGACCGGCTCGTAGCTTTCGCTGGTGCAGGTGTCCTCGGCTTCGACCTTTTGCCGGTCGGCGATCACGCCGTCGGAAATCTCGATCCGATAGGTCTGCGTGCCCAAGGGCTTGCCGGTCACCGAAACCACTTCGGCCTTGACGCAGGCGGTCCAGCCGGGGCCGCGGAGGTTGGGGCGCGGCTCGGAGACGCGAACATGCGTAGGCTGCGAGGCTGCTACGAATACTGAGTCCAGCTTCTGCCGCAGCAGCAATTTGACGTCGGGCGGCGTTCCCAGCGTGGGCGGGTCGGGCGCCTTGCCGCGCATGAAGTCGGGCACCGGCGCGCGGACGTCGGCGAAGCCGCAACCCGCGAGCGTTAGCGCCGCGCCCGCCACCAGCGCTATATGAACCCCAATCCGCCGCATCGGAGGTTGTTTTAGCCCGGCAGGGCCATTCCGGACAGGGGATCGCCGCACACAAAACGATCTCGCGACTGTGATTTGGATCACTGCAGGGGATTCTCGGCCTGCGACAACATCGCCCTTCAATCGGGCCGTCGTCGCGCCTCACATGGCGCGACCGGCTTGAACCTTTGGCTTCGGGGGCGTGACCAACCCGAAGCCTGCATTGTCGGGAGATGGCATCATGCTCCGTCACACGCTGTTTAGTTTGATGGTTCCAGCCGCGTTGCTGTTGGGCGCACCATCTGCCTTCGCCGAAAATCGCCTCGCGCTGGTGATCGGCCAATCCGCCTATCGCTCGGTGCCGGCGCTGCCCAATCCGGCCAACGACGCCAAGGCGGTCACGAAATTGCTGACCGATTCCGGCTTCGAGGTTTCGACCGCGTCCGATCTTTCGCAAAATCAGATGCGCGAGGCGGTGAGCGAATTTGCGGGCCGGGTAGCGGCCAAGGGCGCCGACACCGTGGCACTGGTGTTTTACGCCGGCCATGGCTTGCAGGTCGACGGCGAGAATTTTCTGATCCCGGTCGACATCGATGCGAAGCGCGAAGCCGACATTCCGATCCAGGCGGTGCGCCTCAACGACATCCTCAATACGCTGACGTCGGTGCCGAGCAGAATGCGCATCCTGATGCTCGATGCCTGCCGCAACAATCCGTTCCCCGAGCTGAAGACCGCCGGCAGCGGGCTGGCGCTGGTCGATGCCAAGGTCGGCGCGCCCGGCACCTTCCTGTCGTTCTCAACCTCGCCCGGCGCGGTCGCGGAGGACGGCTCCGGCAACAACAGCCCGTATACGACCGCGCTGCTCGCGGCCGGCAAGGAGCAGGGGATTCCGATCGAGGAGACCTTCAAGCGCGTGCGGCTGGCGGTGAACAAGGTCACCGAAGGCCGGCAGACCCCGTGGGACAGCTCGTCGCTGACCGAGGATTTCCGCTTTTCAGGCACCTCCATCGCAGGGCCCAAGCCGGCCGCTGCGCCCAAGAAGAGCGTTGCCGAGTGGACGCGCGACCTGAACGGCAAGCCGGTCGAGGCGGCGAACGATCTGATCGTGGCCGACGGCACCGACGAAGCCTATGAGGCCTTTGCCGGCCTCTACCCGCAGACGTCGCTCGGGCGGCTGGCGCGGGATTGGCTGGTCAGGCACCGCCGTATGGTGGCGTGGAATAATGCCGTGCTGATCAACACCGCATCCGGCTATCGCTCGTTCCTGACGCGATTCCCCGACAGCGATCTCAGCGCGACCGCGCGCAAGCTGGAGGAGCGGCTGCGCAACCGTCCCGAGTTCTCGCCAGCCGTTGCGGCTGCCAACGCCGCGCTGCCGCAGAACGTCGCGCTGACCTGTCCCTGCAACGTGCAGCCGCCACAGCTGCCGCAGCCGATCAAGGTCAATGCGCCGGTCCGGCGGATCGAGCCCGATCCGCCGAAGCGGGTCGATCGCAAGCCGCCGCGGCGCGTACGCGAGGAAGATGACGACGTCGTGGTCGTTCGCCGTCCGCCCCCGCGCGTGGTGTACGATGCGCCGCCGCCACCGCCGGTCAGCATCGGCATCGGGATCGGTCTCGGCGGGTTCGGCGGCGGACGCGGCGGCCACTATGGCGGCCAGAGGGGTGGATACTGAGTCGGCAATAGGGTAATCGGTCCCGCAAGCGTTTAGGTTGCGTTTGCGGGGCAGGATGCGAAATCCGGTTTGTCTGTTCGCTTTCGTCATTGCCATATTTGGCGCGGGTAACCTGCTTCCTGCTTCGGCCTGGGAGCATTGGGGCGGCGATCGCGGGGGATCGCGGTTTTCGCCGCTCAACCAGATCACGCCCGATAATGTCGGCAATCTCGTCCGCGCCTGGGAGTTTCGCACCGGCGATCTCGACCGCCGCGCACCCGAGGTGATGCGGCGGACCAAATTTCAGGCGACCCCGCTGCTTGTCGAGGACAGCCTGATCTTCTGCTCGCCCTTCAACGAAGTCATTGCGCTCGATCCCGGCAGCGGTGCGCAGAAGTGGCGATACGATCCGAAGATCTCGACCGCGCAGCGTCCGGCCAACCGCTACAACTGCCGGGGCGTCGCTTATTGGGTCGACGGACGCGCCGCTGAAAATGCCGCCTGCCGCGCGCGCATCTTCATGGGCACCAACGACGCGCGCGTGATCGCGCTCGACGCGAGGACCGGCACTCCCTGCACCGATTTCGGCGCCAATGGCGAGATCAGGCTCGAGACCGACATGGCGCTGGAATGGCCCGGCGAATTCCAGATCACATCGGCGCCGGTCATCGCCAGCGACACCGTCATCGTCGGCTCCGCAATCGCGGACAACCGCCGCGCCGAAGCGCCGCCCGGCACGGTGCGCGCCTTCGATGCACGGACGGGACAGCCGCGCTGGAGTTTTGATCCGCTGCTGCATGACGGCGTCACCGCCGGCCACGCCAATGTCTGGGCGCCGATGTCGGTGGACGAGGAGCGCGGGCTCGTGTTCCTGCCGACGTCGTCGCCGAGCCCGGATTTCTGGGGCGGCAAGCGGCCCGGCAACAACGATCATGCCAATTCGGTCGTGGCGCTGCGCGCCGGGACCGGCGAACGGGTCTGGTCGTATCAGACCGTGCATCACGATGTCTGGGATTACGACCTGCCGGCGCAGCCGACATTGGCGCGCATCGATACCGGCGAGGGCCAGCGCGACGTCGTGATCCAGCCGACCAAGCAGGGTTTTGTGTTCGTGCTCGATCGCGACACCGGCAAGCCGATATGGCCGGTGGAGGAGCGCAGCGTTCCGCAAGGCGGCGCCGAAGGCGAGCAGCTTTCGCCGACGCAGCCGTTTCCGACCCACGTGCCGGCGATGCTGCCGCAGCAAATTTCGGCCGATGGCGTGTTTGGCCTGATTCCGTTCTGGGATGGCGAAGCCTGCCGCGCGCAGGTCGCGTCGGCGCGCAATGATGGTCTCTACACGCCGCCGTCGACGCAAGGCACCGTGGTGTATCCGATGACCGGTGGCGGCGTGAACTGGGGCGGCGCGGCGTTCGATCCGGTCAATCAGATCCTTTACGCCAATACGACGCGGGCGATCCATATCGTCAAGCTGCTGCCACGCGCGACGGTCGCCGATGGCTTCAACCCGCCGCCCGGCCACGACTTCGGACGGCAGCAGGGCACGCCGTTTGCGATGACGCGCGCGGTCGCGTTGTCGCCGCTCGGGCTGTTATGCAACAAGCCGCCCTGGGGTGAGATGGTCGCGGTCGATCTCAAGGCAGGGAAAATTCTCTGGCGCGCGCGGGTCGGTACCACGGAGGATCGCGCGCCGCTCGGCATCGCCTTTCATTTCGGCACGCCGCTCGTCAGCGGCGTCGCGATCACTGCCGGCGGCCTTGTCTTCAGCGGCGCGATGGATGCGTATCTGCGCGCCTTCGACGCACGATCGGGGCAGGAGCTGTGGCAGGGAAGGCTGCCGGTGCCGGGCGTTGCCAATCCCATGACGTATCTATGGAAGGGCGAGCAATATGTCGCGATCGGCGCCGGCGGTCATTCCGAGTCGGGCACGACCATTGGCGACAGCGTGGTGGCGTTCCGCCTGGCGCGACCGGGCGAGTCGCCCTCGCTGATGTCGAGAACCATCGACCGGCCGGGCGGAAGATTCTCAGCCGGTGCGGCCGCGGCTGCGGTCGTGGTGCTGCTGATGGCGATGCTGGCCTGGCGCTGGCGGCGGAATCGAAAACTACGAAAACAACCCCATGCACAGTAGCTAAAGCATCGCGAACGCGCTCGAGACCATGGCCACCGGCTTGTTGTCGGCGGCGGAAAGCAGCGTGACGCGGCCAAAACTCATGGTGCGGCCGAGGCGGACGACGCGGGCATCCGCCAGGACGTCGGAGGCGGCGACCGCGCGCATGAAATGCGTGGTCTGGTCGACCGTCGTCATCGGCCGGTAGCCGCGGTTGGCGGCGAGGTTGGCGATCACCATCGCGGTGTCGGCGAACGCCATCAGCGCCTGGCCCGACACGGTGCCGCCATTGCGGCACAGCCGCTCCGAGAACGGCAGGCGCAGCACCGCGCCCGGCTGCCAGTCGGCGGCATCCTCGGGCGGGGTAGCGTCAAAGCGCTCGATCGACAGGTTGAGATCCATCACCCAGGGCGCAAAGACCTCGCCGAGCACGCGCCTGGCTTCCGCGATACCAAATTCCGCCGTTTGTGGTTGTTGTTGCATGAACGCCCGTTTCCCCGCCTGATATTGTTGCCGGCCGATTGTAGTGGTCATTTCGATGAAGGGAACACCGGCGGCGGGCCACAAATACGGCAAGAAATCCTGCGAGTCCGCGTCGAATCAAAGGTTGGGCTCCAATGCTTGGCGACGCGGTTGGGCCGGTGGTATCCTACCCGGAAACGCAAAGTCAGCGTCCTAAAGGAGATCGTCATGAGAATGCTGAGCGCGGCCGCAGTGGTGGTGTTGTTGACGGCGCCGGCCTACGCGCAGACCCCCAACATCAACCTGATGCCGGAGTTCCAGTCCAAATCGCCGGAGGAGAAGGAGGCGGATGCGATCAAGGATAAGGCCTACAAGGAATCCTTGAAGAAGATTCCCGATGCCAAGGCCGCTTCCGATCCCTGGGGGACCGTGCGCAGCACGGATACCCCCAAGGCCGCTGCGCCCGTCAAGCAGTCAAAGAGCAAGACCGGCACCAGCAGCCAGTAATGCCTCGCGACAACGGCGAGTAGGATTCACTCGCCGCGTCCCATATATTTGACCTGTCGTCATCGTGTCTGGAGTTGCGACATGGTCTTTCGTCCGCGCGATCTCGCGAGTCGGATGGCCGGCCGGCGCAAGCCGGGCGACGGCTATCTGCGCGAGACGTTTACGCTGCCGCGCGACCAAGCGAGGGCGAGGGCGCGCGATTTCCTCACCCGTTATCCCAAGGCGGCTTATATGAGCTCGGTCGAAAGCTGGCGCGAGCTGCCCGGCGGCGAGATCGAATTCACGATGCGCCGGCTTGCCAGCGCCGATTAAGCTTGGGTCCCGCCGGAATTAACATCGACTCCCCGATTTTTGCCGAATTCCGATAACTCGGTATTCAGGTGTTCCGCCTAGTAATTTCTACGTAGTGGAGAAATCATGGCGAGAGACCGCAAAGACTTGGGGGCCCGCAAGTTCGTTCGGGTCGACCTGCACAAGCAGGGATTCCTGATCCCGGCGCCGGATGCGCCATGGATCCAGTGCTACATCCTCGACATATCAGACAATGGCGCCTGTCTTGATGTCGGCGACCTCGCGGTGCCGAAGATGTTCGGCCTTTCGCTGACCGCAGGCGGCGAGGTGCGGCGGGTCTGCACGTTGATCTGGCGCAGGGGCGAACTGGTCGGCGTCCGATTTGTATCTGCCAAGGAGCTTCGGGGCGAGGTGGCGCCGCCAGCCGAAGGAGATCCCGCTTCCCGGAAGGCGCCCGCTAACTAGCGCTCGTCTCGATCAGTATCCTGCAGCGTCTCCGCAACCAGGCGAATCCGGAACACCGGCTTTTTGGATTCATCCAGCAATTCCATCTGCCACTCGGCATTTTCGGAGAGTTTCCGGGAAACATCCGCGATCATGTCGCCGCAGACCCCGGTCATTTCCTTCCAGGCGGCGTTATGGTCGGCAAATTCCGCGCCATCATTACTGACGCTTGCGTCCTCGCCATGTCGAACGCAGAAGAAGAAGATCGGCATGGCAAGCTGACCAAATGCAAAATGGGCCACCGCTGGCCCGTGCTCCACCCAAGCGCCGTGGAGTGAATTCCTGGCCTATCCAAAGATCAACTCCGGGTTTTTACGGGCTAAGCACGTTGACGGGCATATAAAGGGGATGATCCCTCGCCTCTAACTTGATGTAAGTGCTGAAAAATCTCTTCCTGCAAAGGCAGCCGGCCAACGGGTTATTCCTGGTCAGCTTTTTTTAGCTCCCGGTCGATCCGAAGCTGGACCCGCCGGATGGCAAGCAGATTGAGCTTGGCTTCGGTCTTTCCCGCGACCACCCGCTCGCCAATACGGAACTGCCATTTCCAGACGCCCGGAGCGACCGCGGTCACGCTGTATTCAACGCCCTTGTGAATCATATAAGAATCCTGCTGCGGTTCCCACCGCTTCAAAATTCAATCCCCATACTTAAAATTGCAATTGGCATTCGGTACAGCTAGACAGGGAGCCTGTCACATGCCGGTCTTTAACACCGGCGACGGGAGCGGGGGAGGTTTGCAGTTACCTGCGCAGGCCCCGATTCGGGGCGTCAGCTTGGCGCGCCGTTGCGTCAGCTCGCGATCAATTCTTCAACTGGATGCGACGCAGGGCTATTAGCGCAAGCGCTGGTCGTCTGTTCGATAAATAACGGTCGCCGCGCGGGGTGCGCACGGCGAAGTCCTCCTCCGCTGTAGGCGTTTCAACCCCGCGGACGCGTCCAAATTCCCGGCTGTCCCGTTTTTATGCCCCGCAAAAAGCACTGCGCCGCGCAAGCGGAATATCGTCGCTTGGCGGCGCAGGCCTATTCCCCGAGTATGCAATTGCCCAGGCAACAATTTTGTCTGGGGGCGACGAAAAAGGTTCAACGCCATTCAGGCGAATTTGCCGGGCGATTTGCGCGCTGAAACGAGCGGCGTGGGGCGGACGTATCTGCTCGCGAGGGCGGGGTGGTCCTCCAGATTTTCCCCGCCGTCGGCGACCTCGCTGCATAGCCCCATGCGGCGGGGTCGTTGGGCTGGCGCGGGCGGCCAGCCCTCCTTGCGCCGGGAAAACCGGTGCCGGCTTTTTCGGATCGTGCGCTAGATCCTGGCCATGCCGGCGTAATGTCTGCCGCTATAAGGGCCGACATGAACGCCGGTCTTCATGCACTCCGTCTTGGCGGCTGTGCACATCTGAACGCTGTCGGATCGGTCGGCGGAATCGCGAAGGCACGAAGCCGCGTAGGCGCTGCAGGTGTGCGGGATCGCGCGGCGGTTCATTTGCCTGACGTAGGCGGCCGAGCGGCCGCCATCGGACGACTGGCAACACTTGCCGTTCATTTTAGAGGCGGACGCGGGCGCAAGCGGGGTCGACAGGACAATGCCGGAAACGGCAAGCGACAGGACGACAGCGGCGATCTTCATTCGGCTCTCCCTTCGCGGTGTTGTTATGTGCGGCATGCAACCACGAAGGATGAGAGTCGTCGTCTAACATTTCGGCAATGTGCGAGGGATTGCCCAAGCCGCCGAACGCAAGCTCGACCACGGCAGGATGCAGCGGGGCAGGCGACGCGTTTGAAGGGAGAGAGCGCGGCAGCTGCCGCTCTCAATCCTGACGCGATGGATAAGGCTGCCGCGATGGAATGTGGGTTCGCGACGGCGCGTCTCCCGGCCGGACGGGCGGCGGTACCCGCGAAGGCTCCGGTGAGCGGCTCAGGCTGAAGAGCCGTGTGAGGAGAGCGGCGCCATGGCGTTGAAGCATTGGCAGGATCGGTTCGTAGGCGAGGGCGGTCATTTGTGTCTGCATGTACGATGCATAGCGCGCGCGCCTTGACGGACGGTGCAGCGAAAGCTGCAAGCACTTCTAAAATTGTAAGCGACCTCGCCGGTGTCTCACGTGCAGGCCAGCCAATGACGATGAGGCCGCCCCGGTGGCGGCCTCATCGGAGAGCTAGCCTTTCGGCTGCTCTACATCAGGCGCCCGGGGGCTGGCGTCCGGCGCCTCTTCACTTCTCGCCGAAAGGTCGGCGGCCTTGTCGAGAAAGCCCGCTGCGACATCCGGATCCGTGGTGGCCATTGCAAACTTGAGAAAGGTTGCCGCTTGTTCCGTCAGGTATTTTTTTCCCGGCACAATACTGGTTCCCCGTTACTACCCTTCGCGCTGCACCCGATGCGATTACGCGCTGCGGCGGAATCCGTTCCGGAGAAAAAGTACAAAAGTGAACTTAGAGCAGGCTCGCCACACCCGGTCGCTCGCTCGGCCCCTGCGGGCCATGGTGGCAGCGGCCGGTCCGGGCCGGTTCCAGCCGTCAGTCCTCGCCCAGAAGCTTGCCGGTTTCCTTGTGGATGAAATGAAGCCGGGTGCAGGCTAGGCAGACGACGGAAACATACGAATTGGGTCCGTCTTCCGGGGCGATCGCCGGAAGCCAATGCTGAACGTTGGTGCCCAGCCGTGGACATTTGAACAGGATATGTCGGCCCATGGGCGGGAAATATGCCGGGCCTCCGGGGCCGGGTCACTTCCGTATGTTTGCGTAGTTGGCTTGAGCGGTCCGGGTATGAAAACACCGTGGTGTTACGGAATCCCCAACGCGCGTCGAAAGCCCTATGGTGACTGTCGCCGGGGCTGCTTTTCATCCCGAACCAATTTGTACCGGCTGGGGGCCGCCTGCGAGGCGGCCCTTTCATTTTGCGCGCAGGCGGACCACGGCTTGCGAAGAGAGGCCGCCGGCCGAGGTGGGTTCAGACAGCTATTTCCTTGCTGGCCGGAGCGGGGCATCACTCCGGTGCTGTCCTCGGACGGCGCCCACCTGAGACGGACTTGCTTCAGATCGGAGCTTTCAGATCGGGCGATGCCAACCATTCGCTGATGTGGATGGCGGTTTCGTTCTGCCGGATTCGGCGCAGGACATTATCCCGTGCGAGGCCTGGTTTGAGCGTCTCAGCCTGCTCGCGCAACTGAGCCGTATCTTCGGCCAGTCGCTCTTCTAACGTTGATGTCTGTTTGAAACGGCGACGCTTTCGCACGCGCTGTTCCTTTCCATTGGAGGAAGGCGGGAGCGCAATGAGGCGTTCTCATCACCGATAGAAGCCAAGCACCGTGCGGTGATGATCTTATGATGCACCACAGACGGGCATAGTTCTGTCCACTTGTGTACGCAACGCGCGTTAACTTTAGACGGCGCGCTGTCTCTGTATCCAGGACAGGATATGCGCCCCAACTCTCGCTGGACCACTCGCAGAGGAGATGCGGGGAAGGGCTCGTAATGAAAGAGGCCCGCCAATTTGAGCTGGCCTTACTTCGCGGCGATGACGGACCGTCGGGCGGTGCAAGCCCTGACTATCGTCAGGACGGGCAGCGGCCAAAGCAAGACTCTGATCCAATGCAGAGTCCAATATCGTGCGCGGGGGCTCATGGAGCCATCGTAATCCCAAACCAGGCGACCGCCAAATTCAAATCAGGCCATCAGGGTCGAAACAGGCCAGCACCCAAATCAAGAGGCCGCCAACTCAGGCGGCCTCGAGACCTTGATCAGGATCGGATTTTTGATTGTCGTCCCGGGCCACCCCGCCTGACGCATTCATTGACTTTGTTGTCCATGACCTCGACGTCGGCGTTAGCCGGTATGTTGCAGTGGCTGGTCGGGCTAGGGGGCAACGCCATCCGGCAATCAGGCCCCTTCAATTCCGCGCGGACCGCGGCGCGGCACTGATACCCCAGCGACTCCGCCTGCGCTGCCATGGCGGCTCCATTCAAGGCTGCGAAAGCCAGGCAGATTGCCGAGCCTGCGATGAAATTCCTTGTTGAGAGAGACATTTGGCGTTGCCTCCAGAGGTTGTGAGGCCGTGAAACCTACGCTCGAATTTGAGATTAGGACAGCGGTAACCACAAACCAGGGGACCGGGGAGCGGAATATGGGACAGCATCCCCAGCGCGCGAAGAACATATTGCGAACATAGAACAAACGTGGTACAAAGATTCCCAGACGAAATCGAACAAAAAAGCCTCTCGCCGCCGTTTGTCCCGCTCGCGAATCCCCGCCATAAGGAGCACGTAATATGTCCGCCACTGCCCTGCGTATCGTTGAAGGATCCTCCATGGATAAGACCAAGGCCCTGTCCGCCGCGCTCTCCCAGATCGAGCGCCAGTTCGGCAAGGGCTCGGTAATGAAGCTGGGCAAGAACGACCGTTCGATGGACGTCGAGACCGTGTCGACGGGCTCGCTCGGGCTCGACATCGCGCTCGGCGTCGGCGGCCTGCCGAAGGGGCGGGTGGTCGAAATCTACGGGCCGGAATCGTCAGGCAAGACCACGCTGGCGCTGCACACGGTGGCGGAAGGGCAGAAGAAGGGCGGCATCTGCGCCTTCATCGACGCCGAACACGCGCTCGATCCGGTCTATGCGCGCAAGCTCGGCGTCAACATCGACGAACTCCTGATCTCGCAGCCCGACACCGGCGAGCAGGCGCTGGAAATCTGCGACACGCTGGTGCGCTCGGGCGCGATCGACGTGCTGGTGGTCGATTCGGTCGCCGCCCTGGTGCCGAAGGCCGAACTCGAGGGCGAGATGGGCGATGCGCTGCCTGGCTTGCAGGCGCGGTTGATGAGCCAGGCACTGCGCAAGCTCACCGCCTCGATCAACAAGTCCAACACCATGGTGATCTTCATCAACCAGATCCGCATGAAGATCGGCGTGATGTACGGCTCGCCGGAAACCACCACCGGCGGCAACGCCTTGAAATTTTACGCCTCCGTCCGCCTCGACATCCGCCGCATCGGCGCGATCAAGGAGCGCGACGAAGTCGTCGGCAACACCACCCGCGTCAAGGTGGTGAAGAACAAGCTGGCGCCGCCCTTCAAGCAGGTCGAATTCGACATCATGTATGGCGAGGGCGTCTCCAAGATGGGCGAGATCCTCGATCTCGGCGTCAAGGCCGGCATCGTCGAAAAGTCCGGCGCCTGGTTCTCCTATGACAGCCAACGTCTCGGGCAGGGACGCGAGAACGCCAAGACCTTCCTCAAGGCCAATCCCGACATGGTCGCCAAGATCGAGACGGCGATCCGCCAGAACTCCGGCCTGATCGCCGAGCAGATTCTGGCTGGCCCCGCCGAGCGCGACGCCGACGGCGAGGAGCCGGCGGACGACGAATAAATTTCAGAAACGCTTCAGGGGTTAAGGCCTGAAACGTGACGGACGGGTGCTGCGGACGTTGAGTTGCCGACGTCTACAGCGCCCGTTTTGTTGTCTGTGAATGGTGACGAGTATGACGCATCTGGTCCTGACGGCGGATTCCTCAAGTGCGGGCGGCGTTGTATCGGCCGGTCACGCCGATCTGGCTGTCGCCATCGAGCTTCGGATGGTCTGGGGACCGCCACGCTCCGATGCGGAGCTTGCAGCCTTTTGGGCGGCGAGAACGAGCCAGGAGCCAGGCTCCCACTGGCTCGATTCGGTGCCGCCGTGGCGTCTGCAGAAATTCGGCATGAGCGATCTCGGATTGATCGACGCGTGCCGGCGCGCTGAAACCGTCGAGTTCTGGATGGATACAGAGCCGAATGCTCAGCTGGTCCTGATCTGGCTGCTCGATCATCTCGGCCCGCAGGCGAAGAGCCTGGGCATCACGCTGCGGCACGTCGATGCCTCTCTCGGCGAGACAGAACCGGCACGCCTCGCCGAGATGAAATTTCCGGGTGTCGCCATCGATGACCGCCATATCGAGGTCGCCGGCCTGGCGTGGCAGTCCATCCGGGCACCGACGCCGCACGACTGGTTCAACCTGCTGAGCAGGGATCTGAGCATCTTGCCGCAGCTTCGGAGATGCGTTCTGGAAATGCTCGAAGAGCTGCCGGCGCGCGCAACCGGGCTGGGTGCGTCGGAGCTGCGGATTCTGGAGTTGATCGCAGCCGGGTATGTGTATCCGTTCGACGTGTTTCCCCACTACAGGCAGCGCTTTCAGCGCCGCGTGTTCGGCTATTGGGAGGCCGGCGCTCTCCTGGAAGGGCTTGCGCTCGCCCCGGTACCGGCCGTGTCAGGCCTCGCGGAATGGCCGTTCACGCTGGTGCACAATGAGCGTGAGCGTCTCGCGCGATACAAGGCAAGCCGGCTGTCGCTCACCGCGCTCGGCAAGGCAATTTTGGCCGGCACCGAGGATTTCAGCCGGCACAACCCGATCGATCGCTGGTGGGGCGGCACGCACCTGACCAACGACCGGCTGTGGCGCTGGGATCCCGTCCTGCTCGTGCCGTAGCAGCGGGTGCGCGAAAGCGAACGCCTCACGGTAGACCGTAGGATGGGTAGAGCGACTTGCCCGCCGTAGCTCAACGAGCGAAGGCGGAAGCGAGCCCCATCATCGTGCCGCATACGGTGATAGCTGTGATGGGTTTCGCTTGCGCTTTACCCATCCTACACGGCCATCACTCCGCGGCTTGCGCGTAGTCCGCGACCGGCGGGCATGAGCACACCAGATTGCGGTCGCCATAGACGTTGTCGACGCGCCCGACCGGACTCCAGTATTTGTCCGTGCGCGAGACGCCATCGGGGAAACAACCCGTGGCGCGGCCATAGGGACGATTCCATGCATCATCGACAATGTCGTGCACGGTGTGTGGGGCGTGGCGGAGCGGCGAGGCTTCAACCTTCCAGCGGCCGATCTCGATCTCCGTGATCTCGCTGCGGATCGCGATCATGGCGTCGCAGAAGCGGTCGATTTCGGCCTTCGATTCCGATTCGGTCGGCTCGATCATCAGCGTGCCCGCCACCGGGAAGCTCATGGTCGGCGCATGGAAGCCGTAGTCGATCAGCCGCTTGGCAATGTCGTCGACGGTGACGCCGCTCGTTGCTTTCAGCGCGCGGGGATCGACGATGCACTCATGCGCGACGCGGCCCTTGGCATTCCTGTAAAGCACCGGGAAATGCGGATCGAGCCGGCTCGCGATGTAGTTGGCGTTGAGGATCGCGATCTCGGTGGCGCGCGTGAGGCCTTCGCCCGACATCATCAGGATGTAGATGTAGGAGATGGTCAGGATCGACGCCGAGCCGAACGGTGCCGCCGACACCGGACCGACGGAAGCCGGCACTGTGCCGTCGGTGGCGGGATGGCCGGGCAGATAGGGCGCAAGATGCGCCTTGACGCCGATCGGGCCCATGCCCGGGCCGCCGCCGCCATGCGGGATGCAGAACGTCTTGTGCAGATTGAGGTGGCTGACGTCAGCGCCGTAATCGCCGGGCCGCGACAGGCCGACCTGCGCATTCATGTTGGCGCCGTCGAGATAGACCTGGCCGCCATGGCTGTGGACGATGTCGCAGATCTCCGTGATGTGCTCCTCGAACACGCCATGCGTCGAGGGATAGGTGATCATCACGGCGGCGAGATTCTTCGAATGCTTCTCGGCCTTGGCGCGGAGGTCGTCGACGTCGACGTCGCCGCGCGCGTCGCAGGCGGTCACCACGACTTCCATGCCGACCATGTGAGCGGAGGCCGGGTTGGTGCCGTGCGCGGAGGAGGGGATCAGGCACACCTTGCGGTGCGGCTCGCCGCGCGCCGCGTGATAGGCGCGGATCGCCAAGAGCCCGGCATATTCGCCCTGCGCGCCCGAATTCGGCTGCAGCGAGATCGCGTCATAGCCGGTGATGTCGCACAGCGCTCTCTCGAGCCGCCTGAACAGCACGTGATAGCCTTTGGCCTGCTCGGACGGCGCGAACGGATGGAGCGAGCCGAACTCGGGCCAGGTCAGCGGGATCATTTCCGTGGTCGCGTTCAGCTTCATGGTGCAGGAGCCGAGCGGGATCATGGCGCGGTCGAGCGCGAGATCGCGATCGCTGAGCTTGCGCATGTAGCGCAACAGCTCGGTCTCGGAACGGTGCGTGTGGAACACGGGATGGGTGAGGAACGCACTGTCGCGTTTCAGGGCGGCGGGCAGGGCCTCGCGCGCGGTCATCTCGAATTCGGCATAGGACAGCTTGCCGCCGAATGCACGCCACACCGCCTCGACGGTCTCGGGCGTTGTGGCCTCATCCAGCGCGATGCCGAGCGTGCCGTCGCCAAGGCGCAGATTGATTTTTTCGGCATGCGCCCGGAGGACGATCTCGCCCTGCTTGGCCCCGACATCCACCGTCACGGTGTCGAAGAACGCCTCGCTCTGCAATGCAAAGCCGAGCTTGCGCAAGCCCGCTGCCAGCACCGCCGCGCGCCGGTGCACGGTGCGCGCGATGTGGGTCAGCCCTTCGGGGCCGTGATAGACCGCGTACATCGAGGCGATCACCGCCAGCAGCACCTGCGCGGTGCAGATGTTGGAGGTGGCCTTCTCGCGGCGGATGTGCTGCTCGCGGGTCTGTAGCGCGAGCCGATAGGCCGGCGCGCCGCGCGAATCCACCGATAGCCCGACGATGCGGCCGGGCAGCGAGCGCTTCAGCGCGTCGCGCACCGCCATATAGGCCGCATGCGGGCCGCCATAACCCATCGGCACGCCGAATCGCTGTGCCGAGCCGATGGCGATGTCGGCGCCGAGTTCACCGGGCGAGGCGATCAGCGTCAGCGCCAAAAGATCGGCGGCGACGACGGCGAGCGCGCCCTTGGCGCGCAGCGCCGCGATCGCCGGCTGCAGGTTGCGCACCGTGCCTGACGTGCCCGGATACTGCAGCACGCCGCCGAATACGTCGGCTTTGTCGAGATCGGTGAGGGGATCGCCGACGACGAGATTCCAGCCCAGCGGCTCGGCGCGGGTGCGCAGCACCGCGAGCGTCTGCGGATGTACTTCGGCATCGACGAAGAACGACTTTGTCTTGACCTGCGAGGCGCGCTCGGCGAGCGCCATCGCTTCGGCCGCGGCAGTGCCCTCGTCGAGCAGCGAGGCGTTGGCGACGTCGAGCCCGGTGAGATCGCAGATCATGGTCTGGAAGTTGAACAGCGCCTCCAGCCGGCCCTGGCTGATCTCGGGCTGATAGGGCGTATAGGCGGTGTACCAGGCCGGGTTCTCCAGAATATTGCGCTGGATCACCGCGGGCAGGATGGTGCCGGAATAGCCTTGGCCGATCAGCGAGGTGAACACCTCGTTCTGCGCGGCCAGCTCGCGCATATGCGACAGCGCCTCGGTTTCGCTCAATGCAGGCCCCAGATCGAGCGGCGCCTTCTGCCTGATGGAGCCGGGCAGCGTCTGGCTCATCAACTCCGTGAGGCTGCTCGCGCCGACGCTGTCCAGCATGGACTGGATGTCGCGGGGCGAGGGGCCGATGTGTCGGCGCACGAAATCGGTGGCGGCTTCGGCACTGGTCTTGAGCGGCGCGTTCATGGCGTGCTTCCTTAAGCCGTATGGGCCTTGTACGCGGCCTCATCCATCAGGCCGCCGAGTTCGCTTGTGTCCGCGATCTTCAGCTTGAAAAACCAGGCCTTGCCGCCGGCGTCGGAATTCACCAGCGCGGGCTCGGCGGCGAGCGCCTCGTTGACCTCGATCACCTCGCCGGAGATCGGCGCGTAGACATCCGAAGCGGCTTTCACGGATTCGACCACCGCGGCGGCCTCGGCCTTCTTCAGCGCGCGGCCGACCTTGGGCAGTTCGACGAACACGACGTCGCCGAGTTGCGACTGCGCGTAGTCGGTGACCCCGATGGTGGCGACATCGCCCTCGATGCGGAGCCATTCGTGGTCGGAGGTGAACAGCGTCGTCATGAAACTTCCTCTGGCGTTTGAATCAGCGTTTGCAGATTTAGCGTTTGTAGGTGTTGGGAACGAAAGGCATGGAAGCGACCTGCAGCGGCAGCCGCTGGCCGCGCACTTCGGCAAAAACCTGTGTGCCGGTGGCGGAAAGCGGTGTCGGCAGATAGCCCATCGCCACCGGCGCATTGAGGCTCGGCCCGAAGCCGCCGGACGTGACCTTGCCGATCGGCTCGCCCGTGGCGCCATCGGCGAACAACAGCGCGCCTTCGCGCACCGGTGCGCGGCCTTGCGCGAGCAAGCCGACGCGGCGGCGCGATGCGCCTTTTTCAAATTGTGCGAGAATTTTATCAGCCCCGGGAAATCCGCCCGCGCGGGCGCCGCCGTTGCGGCGGCTCTTTTGCACCGACCATTCCAGCGCGCCTTCGACCGGCGTCGTCGTGGTGTCGATGTCGTGGCCATAGAGGCAGAGCCCGGCTTCCAGCCGCAGGCTGTCGCGGGCGCCAAGGCCGATCGGCAATACGTCAGGATTTTGCAGCAGCATCGTCACCAGCGCCTCGGCCTGTGCGGCCGGCACTGAAATCTCAAAACCGTCCTCGCCGGTATAGCCGGAGCGGGAGACGAAGCAGTCGAAGCCGGCCACCTTGCGCGGACCGGCATCCATGAACTTCATGGCCGTAACGCCGGTGCCAAGCTTCGCCAGCACCGATTCCGCCTTCGGCCCCTGCAGCGCGATCAGCGCGCGGTCGCTGAGCGAATCGATGACGCAAGCTTCGGAGAGATGCGCGCGCAAGTGCGCCTCGTCCTCGGCCTTGCAGGCGGCGTTGACCACCAGGAACAGATGGTCGCCGAAATTGGCCACCATCAGATCGTCGAGAATGCCGCCGTCATGATTGGTGAACTGGGCGTAACGCTGCCGTCCCGGCGGCACCGCCACGATGTCCTGCGGCACCAGCCGCTCCAGCGCCAGCGCCGCGTCCTCGACCTTGCCGGATTTCGCCCGCAGCGCGAGCTGGCCCATATGGGAGACGTCGAACAGGCCGGCTGAGCTTCGCGTATGCAGATGCTCCTTCAGCACGCCGGCCGGGAATTGCACCGGCATCTCATAGCCCGCGAACGGAACCATCTTGCCGCCGCGCGCCACATGGAGCGCGTGCAATGGGGTGCGTTTGAGGGGAGATTCGTCGCGTGCCAGCATCCGTTAGGCCCTCATGGGTTCCGGAGACCAGCCTCCGCAAACCCTAAGAAAGCCCCATCTGTCGCTGTGCCTGAGAGTATTATCCCGTCGGCGGACGCCCTGGGCACGTCGCCCGGCGTCACTTTCCAGATGCTATTTCGTCACGCGGTCCGTTTGCCTGAGAGTTTCCGGGGCGGTTGCTCCTTCGGCGCCGGCGCTGAAGCCGATCTCTCCCGACGTGACGTCTTACAAATAGGAGGGAAACACAGGCCTGCCAAGCCTGTCAACGCAGCCGCAGCATTATCAACGGGATGTGCGTGCCCATCTTGTGTGCTGCGGCAAGCCTATGATCCGCCTGCACAGTTTCTGGACACCGCAGGCCGCCTTGTCTAAAAGCGTTCCGCCGGAAGGTTAAGGGCTGGTTGCCGCCTGATCCGGCCCTTTGCCCGATTGGATGAACATGAGCAGCGTCAACGACATCAGGTCGACTTTTCTGAACTTCTTCAAGGAGAACGGCCACGAGATCGTGGCATCGTCGCCGCTGGTGCCGCGCAACGACCCGACGCTGATGTTCACGGCGGCCGGCATGGTGCAGTTCAAGAACGTCTTCACGGGGATCGAGAAGCGTTCCTATCAGCGCGCCACCACAGCGCAGAAATGCGTGCGCGCCGGCGGCAAGCACAACGACCTCGACAATGTCGGCTACACCGCGCGCCATCTCACTTTCTTCGAGATGCTCGGCAACTTCTCCTTCGGTGACTACTTCAAGGAGCGGGCGATCGAGCTCGCCTGGAACCTGGTCACCAAGGATTTCGGGCTGAAGAAGGACAAGCTGCTCGTCACCATCTATCACGACGACGATGAGGCGGCGGGCTACTGGAAGAAGATCGCCGGCTTCTCGGACGACCGCATCATCCGCATCGCGACCTCGGACAATTTCTGGGCGGCGGGCGATACCGGCCCGTGCGGCCCGTGCTCCGAGATCTTCATCGATCGTGGCGAGCACATCTGGGGCGGACCTCCCGGCAGCCCGGAGGAGGACGGTGACCGCTTCCTCGAATTCTGGAACCTGGTGTTCATGCAGTTCGACCAGGTGACGAAGGAGGAGCGCGTGCCGCTGCCGCGTCCCTCGATCGACACCGGCATGGGGCTGGAGCGTATGGCCTGCATCCTGCAGGGCGTCGAAAGCGTGTTCGAGACAGATCTGTTCCGTAACCTGATCGATGCGACGGGCTCAGCGCTCGGACATGGTCCCGGGAAGGATAACATCGCGTCGTTCCGCGTCATTGCCGACCATCTGCGGGCGTCGTCGTTCCTGATTGCCGACGGCGTGCTGCCGTCGAACGAGGGGCGCGGCTATGTGCTGCGCCGGATCATGCGCCGCGCCATGCGCCATGCGCAGTTGCTCGGGGCGAAGGAGCCGCTGATGCATCGCCTGGTCTGGGCGCTGGTCCGCGAGATGGGCCAGGCCTACCCGGATCTGGTGCGTGCCGAGAGGCTGATCGAGGAGACGCTGCGGCTGGAAGAGACCCGCTTCCGCAAGACGCTGGAGCGCGGGCTTTCGATCCTCGACGAGAAGAGCAGTGGCCTGAAGAAGGGCGACATGTTCGACGGCGACACCGCGTTCACGCTGTACGACACCTATGGCTTCCCGCTTGACCTGACGCAGGACGCGCTGAAGTCGCGCGGCATCAGCGTCGACCAGGCGGCGTTTTCCGACGCGATGGAGCGACAGCGCGTCAAGGCGCGCGCGTCGTGGGCCGGCTCGGGCGATACCGCCAGCGAGGCCATCTGGTTCCCGTTGCGCGAAAAGCTCGGCGCCACCGAATTCCTCGGCTACGACACCGAGAGCGCCGAGGGCGTGGTGACCGCGCTGGTGAAGGACGGCAAGGATGCCGACAGCCTGAAGGCGGGCGAGACCGGCGCGATCGTGCTGAACCAGACGCCGTTCTATGCGGAGTCCGGCGGCCAGGTCGGCGACATCGGCCTGTTGACGAGCGAGGGCGTCAAGTTCCGCGTCACCGACACGCAGAAGAAGGCGGGCGATCTGTTCGTGCATCTGGGTACCGTGGAGCAGGGCACGCTGAAGGTCGGCACCGCGCTGCAGCTCGAGGTCGATCACGCCAGACGCTCGTCGATCCGCGCCCATCACTCGGCGACGCATCTGTTGCACGAGGCGCTGCGCCAGGTGCTCGGCGACCATATCGCCCAGCGCGGCTCGCTGGTGGCGCCGGACCGCCTGCGCTTCGACTTCGTGCATCCGAAGCCGATCACGGCGGAAGAGCTCGCTCGCGTCGAGGACATCGCCAACGAAGTCGTGCTCGAAAACGACGAGGTCACCACCCGCATCATGGCGGTGGATGACGCCCGCGAGGCCGGCGCGCGCGCGCTGTTCGGCGAGAAATATGGCGACGAGGTCCGCGTGGTCTCGATGGGCAAACAGGATCGCGCGCACGGGCAGAACGCGCTCGGCTGGTCGGTCGAACTGTGCGGCGGCACTCATGTGCGCCGTACCGGCGACATCGGCCTGATCTCGGTCACCAGCGAAAGCGCCGTATCCTCCGGCGTGCGCCGCATCGAGGCGCTGACCGGGCGTCACGCGCGCAAGCACGCCAACGATACGATGGCGCTGGCCAGGAACGCAGCCGCGGAGCTGCGCACCTCGGTCGACGACATGCCCTCGCGCATCGCGGCGCTGATGGAAGAGCGCAAGAAGCTGGAACGCGACCTGTCGGATGCACGCAAGAAGCTCGCGATGGGCGGCGGCGTCACCAATGGCGGCGGCGCAGCCGGCGTGCGCGAAGCGGGCGGCGTCAAACTGCTGGCCCGCGCGGTCGAGGGCGTCGAGACCAAGGATCTCAAGAGCCTGGTCGATGACGGCAAGAAGCAAATCGGCTCCGGCGTGGTCGCGATTGTCGGCGTCACCGAGGACGGCAAGGCCGGCATCGTCGTCGGCGTCACCGCCGATCTCACCGCGCGCTTCAACGCGGTCGAGCTGGTGCGCAAGGGCTCCGAAGCGCTCGGCGGCAAGGGCGGCGGCGGCCGGCCCGACATGGCGCAGGCCGGCGGCCCCGATGGCGCCAAGGCCAATGCGGCGCTGTCGGCGATCGAGCAGGCGATGGGTGGCGCCTGAGGGAAGCGGCCTTCCTGGCCGACGAGCGGCAGCCCACGGTCTCGCCTGTTATTGGTGTTGAGTCCTCAAGCCGGAAAGAAACTTTCGAGCTTCGGCATCGACGCGACCGCCTCTGGCGGCGACGTCGAGGCGGCCTGACCGGAATTCATACTGGAGAAAGGCGCCATCGTTCCAGGCGTACGACGTCTTGCACCAATAGCCGTCGCCATTTTCAGAGCACTCGAACGTCAGGGGATGCTGATCCGGAGCCAACGTCCCGGACCTGATGAACACCGGTCCGTTGGACCGCGATTGTGCGTTCAACGAATCCGCATAGCTCGAACGCGATCCGCCGAAATGGTCCAGTGTCACCTCGTCGGGTGCAAAGACGTATATCTGAAGCGGAAAATCGAGGCTGTCGATGTTGCCGGGCCGCGCCGACTTGTCTGTAGCACAATAGGTTTTGGCTGCGTCCGGGACTGGACCCGCGCATATGGCCGGGGTGTACATATCGTATCCCCCAAAGCGCAGTGAGATATTGGTGGCCTGCACAGGCCGCTTTCCATTTTCGCTCAAACCACAGAAGGTCTGAAGGCTGGCATCGGAAAGGAAATCGGCGTCACCGTAGGCTGTGGTGGGATTGGCCCGATAGATGGTGAAAATAGGGGAAACCGGAATGGCGAATTCGGCGTTCGCGACCTTGATGTGGAACGTCGCGCTGGAGCAGGTTTCCGACGGGGCCGGCATATTCCATTCATGCCGCGCGACAGGCCAGAGAAGAATGATCGGAACGACCGCAAAGCCTGCCGCGCAAATCAGGACGATGTAGAGGAGAGAAAACCCTCTAGATGCCCGGACCAGCGTTAGGGCGCGGATTGCAACGCCCGCGGCGGTAGTGGCGATATTCTTCACGAGCCTGAATCCTGAACCTCCCGGAGTTCATAGATCGGGCTTCATGAGGACATCGTAAAAGGATTGGACGGCTTCGCCCGCGCAACCTCACGATGCATTTACCATTCGCCCGCGGTGGCGTCAGGATCGTGTGCTGCAGCGTTCGATTGCGCGACCTGTTGCTGGCAATTCGGTCTCAGGGCGCGCATAGTTGCGCCGTCACAATTCCGGATAGGTTCATCGGCGTTGATGACGTGGAGTCTCGCGGGTCAATGCCGGTGATCCCCGGTTCGGACAACCGGAGTCCCGCCATGTCTGTTACTGCTTCCAGCGAAACACACCGCCAGCACATCTTCAATTCGGCTGAGATGGGTGCCATCGCCCATCTTTACCGGGGCGAGGTCTACCGTTCGACGATCTGGAGAACGCGGCTCGACAACACGACCAACTGGGCGATCGTCACCATGGGCATCGCGCTGTCGACGACCTTTTCCAGCCCGGAGGCTTCGCCGCTGCCGCTCCTGCTCGTCGGCCTGCTCATTGCCGTGTTTCTCGGCATGGAGGCGCGACGCTATCGCTACTTCAATGTCTGGCGCGCTCGTGCTCGATGGTTGGAGACGAACTTCTACGCGCCGATATTCACCGGTGAAGCCCGCGACGATAGCTGGCAGGTGACGCTCGGGCGTGACTACACCGCGCCCCGCCACCATATTTCGTTTGTCCGTGCGGCAGGGCGGCGGCTGCGTCGCAACTACGTCTGGATTCTCGCCGTCCAGGTGATTGCCTATTACGGCAAGATCGCAATCCATCCGACGCCCGCGTCAACCCTTGCGGAATTTGTCGATCGCGCCGCGGTCGGACCGATTCCCGGCTGGCTCGTTCTGATCATCGGCTTCCTCTACAATTTCGGCTGGCTGGCATTCGCGTTCGGCACGATGTGGCTCGATCAACGCGAGCACGGCGGCGACAGGGTGGCGATGGGGTAGCGGTGAACCCAGCTATTCCTCGTCGAGGTATGGCGCGACGACTTCGCGTGTCTCCTTGCTCGGGACGACCGGGACGATCTCGAAGGTCATGCCGAGATCGCGGTTGTTCGCCAGCACCCATTCCTGCAGCAGCCGCAGGTCGTCGCATTCCATCAGCTGGAAGCAGCGGTCGAAATTGGGCTCGATCCAGCTTCCGACATAGGTCAGGCTATCAGGGAATTTGATGCCGGGATCGCGGACGCGCCGGTAGACCGGGATCGGGTCCTGGTTCTTGAAGCGCTCGATCACCATGAACAGCATCGGTAATCTCCGGATGGCAGTGTCGCGTCAGCTCTTGCGCAGGAATACGTAGTCTGCGGAGTAGGGCGCGTTGCGGTAACTGCCCGCCTTGTCGCAGGCGCCTTCGAGCTTTCCGCCCGCCGTGTTGATCCGCTGCACCGTGGTGACGCCGGAGAGGATGCCGGTGCCGCGCCCGGACGTCACCGTCAGCTTCAGCCAGGGAATATCGTCCGCGGTCGCGCCGGGCGCGTTCCCGGCCGCCTTGCCGACCACGGCGCTCGAGTCGATGTGTTCCCAGTTCGGCCCGGCATAGTGACGGCCAACGGTCTTGCCGTCGAGCAGCAGCGTCGCGGTCGGCTCGCGGAATGCCCAGGCGAGCTTGCCGTCGGCAGCTGCCTTGCATTCGTAGATCTGCGCGCCTTCGGCGTGAAGCGTGAGCACCACGGTCTCGCCGGGTGCCGCGACGGCCTCGGGAAGCGGCGTCTGCGCGGTCGCGGCCAGAACTGAGGCTGACAACACGAACGCAGCGAGCGCGATATTTCTGAGATACGGCATCATAGACCCCATGATGTTGGCCCCGAAGGACCAACACCATCGGCGGCTTATTATGCCGTCATCGTTCAGCCCTTGCGCAGGAACACGTAGTCGGCAGAGTAGGGGACGCTTTCATAGGTGCCCGCCTTGTAGCAGGCGCCGGTGAGCCTTCCCCCCGCCGTGTTGATCCGCTGCACGGTCGTCGCCGGACTGAGCACGCCGTTGCCGCGCCGGGAAGTCACCGTGAGCTTCAGCAAGGGAATGTCGTTCGCGACCATGCCCGGGGCCGTGCCGGCGACCTGGGCGACCACCGCACTGCCGTCGCTGAATTCCCAGTTCGGTCCGGCATAATGCCGGCCGACCGTCTTGCCGTCCTGGAAAAGCGTCGCGATCGGCTCGCGAAACGCCCAGGTGAGTGTGCCGTCGCCACCGCTCTTGCATTCGTAGACCTGCGCGCCTTCGGCATGCAGCGTAAGTATCGCGGTTTCACCCGGAGCTGCGATGGCCTCGGGAAGTGCTGTCTGGGCGGTCGCGTTGACAAGCGACCCGATCAATAGGAAGGCAGCGAGCGAGATGCTCTTGGAGAACGACACGGTAATGCTCCGTCGTTGATTTTCTATTTTTGCGAGGCAGCGGGCCGCGTGAATGCGCGCCCGACGACAGGCTCCGAGCAATCCATCGTGCTCCAAACTGAGACGTGGATTGCTTCGGGCTCTACCCCTCGGAATGGATGTGGGGAAGTTGCGAAGGCGGCTTAGGCCGCCATCGCCTTCTCAAGGTTGGCGGCAACCTTGTCGAGGAAGCCGGTCGTCGACAGCCAGCGCTGGTCGGCGCCGACCAGGAGCGCAAGGTCCTTGGTCATGTAGCCTTCCTCGACGGTCGCGACGCAGACCTTTTCCAGCGTGTCGGCGAATTTTGCCAGCTGCGGGTTGTTGTCGAGCTTGGCGCGGTGGGCGAGGCCACGGGTCCAGGCGAAGATCGACGCGATCGAGTTGGTCGAGGTTTCCTTGCCCTTCTGGTGCTCGCGGTAGTGCCGGGTCACCGTGCCGTGGGCGGCTTCGGCTTCCACCGTCTTGCCGTCGGGCGTCAGCAGCACCGAGGTCATCAGACCGAGCGAGCCGTAGCCTTGGGCCACCGTATCCGACTGCACGTCGCCGTCGTAGTTCTTGCAGGCCCAGACGTAGCCGCCGGACCACTTCAGCGCCGAGGCGACCATGTCGTCGATCAGGCGGTGTTCGTAGGTCAGCCGCTTGGCCTCGAATTCCTTTTTGAACTCGCGGTCGTAGACGTCCTGGAAGATGTCCTTGAAGCGGCCGTCATAGATTTTCAGAATGGTGTTCTTGGTCGAAAGATAGACCGGGTAATTCCGCATCAGGCCGTAATTGAACGAGGCGCGGGCAAAGTCGATGATGGAGTCATCGAGGTTGTACATCTGCATCGCAACGCCGGAGCCCGGGGTCTTGAACACTTCCTTCTCGATGACGGTGCCGTCCTCGCCGACGAATTTCAGGGTCAGCGTACCCTTGCCGGGGAACTTGATGTCGGTTGCGCGGTACTGGTCGCCATAGGCGTGGCGGCCGATGATGATCGGCTTGGTCCAGCCGGGCACCAGACGCGGCACGTTCTTGCAGATGATCGGCTCGCGGAAGATCACGCCGCCGAGGATGTTGCGGATGGTGCCGTTCGGCGACTTCCACATTTCCTTCAGGTTGAATTCCTTCACCCGGGCCTCATCCGGGGTGATGGTGGCGCATTTGACGCCGACGCCGACCTTCTTGATGGCGTTGGCGGCGTCGATCGTGACCTGGTCGTTGGTCTGGTCGCGGTATTCCATTCCAAGGTCAAAATACAAAAGCTCGACATCCAGGAACGGGGTGATCAGCTTGTCCTTGATGTACTGCCAGATGATCCGGGTCATCTCGTCGCCATCGAGTTCGACGACGGGGTTGGACACCTTGATTTTTGCCATGACGGAAGGGGCCTTTTCTCGGAAAACCGCGTGTTTCGGGCGGGATGGGTGATTATAGGGGGCCTATAGCACCGCAAACCGGCCGGCGGAAGCTGGTGCAGGCCTGACTTTTAGCCCATCTTTCAGGCGCGGAATGCATGGGGCCGGGTGACCTGGCAGCTTTGGCTGGGCATTCGTCGCGACCGATCCGGCGCAACTGATGCGACCTGGTGCCAGCTGCAGTTTCAGGCGAGCCCGAAGCGCCGTTCCAGCCAGCTTCGCGCCTTGCCCGGCGGCATGGCGCGGATCACGGCGGCGGCGCTGCGGTTATGCCCATGCTGGATCTCCGCGATGTGCAGATAGAGCCGGGCGGCACGCCAGCTACTGTCCGGATGGCAAAGCTCCAGAATTCTGCGCCACACCGCATTGGCATGGCTGGGATGCTCAACGAAACAGGCGTGCCACAGAATCTCAAGGGCGTAGGCCTGCGACGCGCGGGGCTCGATTTCGGATGCCCGATCGAGGCACTTTTTGAGTTCGCGCCCGGCGAAGGCAAGCTGCCCCTGCCTGAATGCCACGCCGATCGGCCACGCCATCACGGCTACCGTGCCGTAGGCGTCGTGACATGATTGCGCCTCGCGCGCGGCTTCTTCCAGGATCGACAAGGCCACGCTCCGGTCCGCGTATTCCGCGACCGAGGCGAGGGCCTGGACGCGATACCACGCGTCCGGGCAGCCGCGCGCCGCTTGCAGCGCTTGGGCGGTGTCACTCGGCGCCAACTGTCCGGCGCGCTGACGGCCGATCACGGACGCATGTGACGGTGTGGGTGTATGCGGATAGCGCTGCTGATGGGAAGACATGAGGCTTGGTCGCACGGGCCGCGGTTCGCGCCAAGACTTGCCCAAGATTGCCGATGGCTCAACCAGAGTTCAGAACGCCGCCTGGGTCGCCGTCCCCGCCACCACGTACCAGGTCACGAACAGGCCGCAAATCAGGGCGCCGGGCAGGCTGGAGCCGGTCCGCCGCCAGGTGAAGGTCGCGATCACAGCGCAGATTGCCAGGAGCGGCACGAACTGAATGGCTACGATGGTCGAGAGCGGCACGAATCCGGGGTCGGGCAGCGGGTTGAACAGCTTTCCGGTGAGCCAGAGGATGGCGTACTGCCCGCCCACGAGCACGATGAAGCCCAGCGTCAGCGCCAGAATATTGGTCAGGTACAGGGCCGCGCGGGGCGCTGCCATGGTCGAGAAATTGCGGTGCAGGACATGCAGCGCGATGACGAAAAACGCCGTGAATGGCACAAGATAGATCAGGAAGATCAAAAATTGCTTCGCGCTCATCAGCTTCACTGCGACGGTCCAGAACCGGAAGTCGATCTTGAAGGCGAGATCGGCGAGCCACAGCGCCGCGTAGCCGATCGCCACCGTGGCGATGGCGATCACCAGCGACTGCAGGACGATGCCCGACCGGCTGGCGCGCTTGGGCGCGAACCGCATCAAGGCAAGCGTGATCAGGCCGTTGATGATGGCCCAGACCAGGATCTGGTTGGTGATGCCCTGCGGCAGCAAGGCGGAGGGTTTTACGAATGTCCCGCCCAGCGCGAACGCTGGGTAATAGGTCAGCGCCGGAATGAAGGCCGACAGGATGAAGGCGGCAGTCCAGCGGCGGCCGCTCGCGGCGACATGTTCCGGCATGGTGCCGTCGGCGATTTCGGGCAGCCGGAGGCGGGAATACATCGGTGCTTCCAAGAGCGCGTCAAAGGCGCCGATCAGTAGCGCCACAAAGCCGATCAGCGCGATCAGCGTGCCGATTTCTTTCCGGAACCAGATCTGGTCATCGACCGGGCGGTGTGTGCCGCCCTGCAGGGTTTTGGCGAACCAGTCGAGGCTGTAGCCGATGGCCTCGTGCGAAATGTGCTCGGCCGGATGGGTGATGGCCGGAGTATGAAGCACCCGCGCCGTGCCCTGCGCGATGTCGCCATAGACCTTGCCCGGCTCGACCGGCCCTTGGGTGCCGAACAGCGCCCACAGTTTCGGGCTCTGGGTGACGTCGCGGGCGAGGTCGACGCCCCACATCAGGGTGGAAAATTCCTCGTACTTTGCGAACACCAGCGCCACGTTGCGTGGCCACGTGGTCGTGCCCTCGGCCGCGAACGGCTTGCCGGTCGAGGAGCCCTCCAGCACCATCGACTTGTAGCCATCAGGCATCGCGGTCGCCGCCGCCAGCACGGTCCAGCCGCCCATCGAGTGGCCCTCGAGGCCGATATTGTTCTTGTCGACGATTTCGAGGCTGCGCAGATAGGCGAGCCCATCGGGGCCGCCGAAGCCGTTCGCGAAAGCGGGCGGGTCGCTATAGCCATGGCCGGTCTGGTCGAGCGCGAGCACGACATAGCCGCGGCGGGCGAACTCGATGGCAAAGCCGTCCTGCGTCTCGCGCGAATTGATGTAGCCGTGGACGGCGAGGATGCCGGGGGCGGGGATCTGCGGCGTGGCGTTCGGCGGGATGTAGAGCAACCCGCTCATGGTGTTGCCCTTGGCGCCCGTGAAGCGGACATCCTCGATCCGGATGCCGCCGGCGGTCTGGGTGAAGTGGGCGAGCAGGCCGCCCGCCAGGATCAGGACCACGCCGACAATCGCCAACGACCACCTGCCGCGCATGGACGTCTCCCCTGATGCCCTTCGCCGTTGAACCGGCGTTCGGGATTGTTTGCAGCTTCGCTTTGTTTGTGATTGTTAACCTATCCGAAAGTCTAATGCGCGCAAGCGGCGGCACGGGATCCGTGCCTCCTTGAGGCTTTGAGCGAGCGCGCGGAGAGGTTAGTAAGCCGCGCAGCAGCCTCGCGAATTGGGCCGCCATCCGAGACGGACGATGCGATTTTCAATCCATCGCGGTGATTCGAAGCCTTCACAGGTTGAATCAACTTCAGAAATTGAAGCAGAAGGTGAAGTCGAGAAATGTCCGGCACCGATAAAACCAAGTCTGGTTGGGACTTAGCCGGACCAATTGTGATCCTCGTCGAGCCGCAGCTCGGTGAGAATATCGGCATGGCCGCGCGCGCCATGGGCAATTTTGCGCTGTCGCGGCTCAGAATAGTCAATCCGCGCGACGGCTGGCCGAACATCGCGGCGCAACGGGCGGCGGCCGGGGCCGACCAGATCCTGGAACAGGCCGAGCTGTTCGACACGGTGGAGCAGGCGGTCGCCGATCTCTCGCTCCTGTTCGCCACCACCGCCCGTGCCCATGACCAGGCCAAGCCGGTGGTCGCGCCGACCGAGGCCGCCCGCGAGATCGTGGCGCATATCGGAACCGGCGGCGGGGCCGGCATCCTCTTTGGCCGCGAGCGCTATGGCCTGCAGAACGAGGAGGTGGCGCTCGCCAACCGGATCATCACCTTTCCGGTCAACCCGGGTTTTGCCTCGCTCAACCTGGCGCAGGCGGTGCTCTTGATCGGCTACGAGTGGTTCAAGCATTCGACCGGCGGCACGTTGCCGTTCGCGATGCCGGAGCGCTCCGAGCCGGCCTCGCAGCACCAGATGCAGGCCTTCTTCGACAATCTGGTCCGGGAACTCGACAAGGTCGAATTCCTGCGCCCGCGCGAGAAGCGCGACACCATGCTGGTGAACCTGCGCAACATCTTCACCCGGATGGACCCAACCAAGCAGGACATGCACACCCTGCACGGCGTGGTGATGGCGATTGCGGAAGGGCGCAAGGGGCCGGCCAAGGGCGGCGTGCTGGACGGCGAACAGGCGACACGGCTGCGGGCGCTGCTGGCCGAGCACGGGCAGGGGCCGGCGGCGCCCGGCGACAGCTCAACGGTGCGCGGGCTCGCCCGGCTCCTGCGCCGTAACCCGACGGATGCCGAACGAATTTTGTGGCAGGGGCGGG
>NZ_LLYB01000082.1:69639-75708 GCF_001440475.1 Bradyrhizobium lablabi
CCGGTTTGCCGGCCAGTTCAAGCGCCAGACGCCGGTCGGGCGGCATATCCCTGATTTCGTCTCCTTCGTGCACCGGCTCGCGATCGAACTGGTCAACCCGCACGAGTCGGAGGGCATCGTGGCCGACCGCGCCATGCGGAAGGCGTGGCTGGAGGCGCGTGACTATCGCGTGATCGAGATGAAAGTAGCCGATGTCGAACGCGATCTGGCGACGGAACTTGGGCGGCTGGAAGCCATGCTGCGCGATCCGCAATGAAATCCTAGGGTGGGCAAAGGCGCGCTAGCGCCGTGCCCACCATTCGTCCTCACGGTTCTCTGATGGTGGGCACGGTTCGCTTTGCCCACCCTATGCTGTCCCTTGGCGGACAAACGGGGTAAGCTCGGCTTGCTCGGACAAGTCGCTGGAGTGCCACCTGTCGTGGCATGGGCCGATGCATTGACCGCGACCCGCTCGCATCGATCGCGCATTTGACGCCGGCGAGCCTTCAAGCGGCTGCAGTCCAATCGACAACGCAACGCGGAGGTCTGCCATGGCTACATCCGACTGGCGTCTCGAAGGCGAATGGATCAAGAACTGCACCTGCGCATTTGGCTGCCCGTGCGATTTCAATGCCCTGCCGACCCAAGGGTATTGCAAGGGCGCCGTCGGAATGCGGATCACCAAAGGGCATTTTGAAAAGACGGAGCTCGACGGTTTGGTTTTTGCGGCCGTGGTCCATTTTCCCGGCGCGCTGCACGAGGGCAATGGCCAGTTGCAGCCGATCATCGATGAGCGCGCGACGGCGGAGCAGCGCGAGGCGCTGTTCAACATCATGTCGGGCAAGTTCTCCGCCGAAGGCACGCTATTCCAGATCCTCAGCCTGATCGTCACCAAAATTCACGAGCCGCTGTTCGCGCCCTTCGAGTTCTCGTTCGATAAGAATGGACGCATTGCGCGCCTTGTTGCGAACGGTGTGCTGGAAACCGAGGTCGAGCCGATCAAGAATCCGGTGACAGGACTGCCTCACCGTATTCAGGTCGTGATGCCCGAGGGATTCGAACACAGGGCTGCCGAGGTCGCCTCCGCCAACATCCGCTCGAACGGCGCCATCAAGTTCGACACCCAGGGCACGCATAGTTCGCTGGCCACTGTCGTCCAGACACCGGAGGGGGTGGCGGCCTAGCGCCGCGGCAGAATCCAACTAGTGCCGTTCCAGCATAGGGGGCGGATTAATGGCGGGGACCTGGACGCTCGAGCAGACCCTGCGGCACGATCGCCTGATCGTGGCGATCGGGATAGCCACCGTGGTTGCGTTCTCCTGGGGCTATCTGCTCGCCGGCGCTGGCATCGACATGGGCATGGCCGATATGCCGATGGACCCTGAGCCGTGGTCGCTGGCGCAGGCCGGGCTCATGTTCGCGATGTGGTGGGTGATGATGGTCGCGATGATGGTGCCGAGCGCCGCGCCGACGATCCTGCTGTTCACGGCCATCAAGCGCAGGCAGGCGACGACGGACAGCCCCGTCATCTCAAGCTGGCTGTTCCTTGCCGGCTATCTCGTGATCTGGGCCGGCTTCAGCCTCGTTGCGGTCGCGCTGCAGTGGGGACTTGACCAGGCCGGGTTACTGTCCGGCATGATGGCGAGCACCAGCAGCGTGCTGGCCGGCATCATCCTGCTCACCGCCGGGCTCTACCAGTTCACGCCGATCAAGCGCGCCTGTCTGCATTATTGCCAGAGCCCCATACTGTTTCTGAGCCGGTACTGGAAGCCGGGCGCATCAGGCGCGTTGCGCATGGGCCTGCTGCACGGCGGCTATTGCGTCGGCTGCTGCTGGTTCCTGATGGCGCTGCTTTTCGTTGCCGGCGTCATGAATCTCGCCTGGGTCGCCGCCGTCGCGATCTATGTCGCCTTCGAGAAACTGCTGCCGCACAGCCAATGGCTCAGCCGTGCCGCTGGCGTCGCCCTGATCGTATCCGGCGCTCTGTTTCTGGCTTTCGGAGCCGTGGCTTTCGCGTCGCTCTAGCGGCCGTCATACGGCGACCAACTCGGCGGAACTGCCGGTTCGCTTCGGCTTCTTCACCCTGGAAGGTCCGAACAGATTGCCTGCGGCAAGACCCGCGGTGTCGGCGACGCCGGGATCGCGCGACACCATGGCGGCGACGATGGCGCCGTCGATCAACAGCGCGAGTTGATGCGCGAGCACCTGCGGCTCGGCGGCGCCCATTTCACTGGCGAGTTTTTCGATATGCGCCAGCACCACCTTCTTGTGGCGCAGCGCGATGTTGCGGAACTGTTTTTGGTGTTTGTCGTGCTCGGCGACAGCGTTGATGAAGGGGCAGCCATAGAAGCGTTCCTCGGCGAACCAGCGCTTCAGCGCCGGAAAAATCCGCTTCAGCTTCGCCTGCGCGTCGCCGCCGCCATCCTCCATCGCGCCGATGAACCATTCGCGCCATGCCTTGCCTTCGCTTTCCAGCACGGCATTGACGAGGTTGGTCTTCGATCCGAACAGTTTGTACAGCGTGGTCTTCGCGGTGCCGGCTTCCTCGATGATCGCGTCGATGCCGGTGGCGTTGATGCCGTTCTTGCAGAACAGATGCGTCGCCGCGCTGAGCAGGCGACCGCGCGCGGATTCCTCGTCTCCGGCGGCGAGGTGCTTCTTCTTCGAAACCGATTTGCCCATGCGAGCCAGTTAATCGAACCGCGGCGCAATCATCAAGCCGCATCTTTGCGCCGAAAATAGTCGCTGGCACGCGGCAACTGCATCGCGCGTGAGCACCGTTGCACTGATCAATTTCCAGGCAGGCATCGCTAAGCGACGACAGACATTCGGCTTTTGATTTCGGCCGGTTCTGGCACGCTTAATGCAGGAAACAGAACGTTCGGTATCCTACCCCCAGGGAGAGAAAAAGATGACCGCGGTTGCTCAAAAAACGGTGCTCACGGGCTGCCTGGCCCCGATCGACAAAGGCGGGCTCGAGCAGCTCATCGCCAACGGCAAGGCCAATCCGAAGGTCATCAAGACCTTGAAGTGCAAGACGGTGGCGGAGGGCAAGTTCCGCCACGCCAACTACATCCGCAACCTCGCGCCCTATATCGTCGACGAGCCGCCGGGCCTTTTGGGCGACGACACCGCGCCCAATCCTTCCGAAGCCTCGCTCGCCGCGCTCGGCTCCTGCCTTGCGGTCGGCCTGCACGCCAACGCCGTGCACCGCGGCTGGATCGTCAACAAGCTCGAACTCGAGCTGGAGGGCGATCTCAACATCACCGCCGTCTGGGGCACCGGCGACGTCAGCGAGAAGCCGGTCGGCTTCACGGACGTGCGCGTCAAGGTCGACATGGAATGCGAGGGCATTTCGAAAGCCGAGATCGACGCGCTGGTCACCCACGTCAAGAAATGGTCGCCGGTCGCCAACACCTTTACGCGGCCCGTCAATCTCGAGGTCGGCATCTAACGTAACGCGACGCGTGCAGCAGGGAGCGGGAGATCATGGATTCACTGGCTTTGTCGCGGATCGAAGTTGCAGATCATCCCGCTCCCACGATTGTCGACGAGGTTGCGGGCCTCGCTCGCCGCGAGCTGGCACCGCTCGCGCCGGCGATCGATGCCGGCTCCACCTATCCGGATGCGCTGCTGCGCCGTTTCGGTGAGATCGGCGCATGGGGCAGCCATGTCCCGCAGGAGGGGCCGGCCGACCTGCGCTGCGCCATCCAGTCGATCGCCGCGATCGGGGAGGTCTGCGGCGCCACGGCGTTCATGGCCTGGTGCCAGAACACACTGGTCTGGTACGCCGCGAACTCGACCAATCTGAAGCTTGCACGGCGCTTCGGCGACGGTTTTTCGAGCGGACGGGTGCTCGGCGGCACCGGGCTCTCGAACCCGATGAAGAGCTTTTTCGGTATCGAGCGGCTGAAGCTGAAGGGCCGCAAGGTCGAGGGCGGTTATGTCGTGCGCGGCGCGCTGCCCTGGGTGTCGAACCTCGGTCCCGATCATTTCTTCGGCACCATCTTCGAGCGCGAGGACGAGGGGGGCGGCACCGCAAAAGGCGGGCCGGGCATCGTGATGTTCCTCGCCGACTGCTCCGATCCCGCGATCACGCTACAGCCGTGCAAGCCGTTTCTCGCGATGGACGGCACCGGCACCTATGGCGTCCAGTTCCGCGACGTGTTCGTGCCGGATGAACTGATCCTCGCCGAGTCCGCCGGGCCGTTCGTGAAGAAGATCCGCGCCGGCTTCATCCTGCTGCAGGCCGGCATGGCGCTCGGCTTGATCAAGGATTGCATCGGGATCATGGACGAGGTCGAGCCGCCGCTCGGACACGTCAACCGCTACCTGCCGCAGCAGCCGACGCAATTCCGCGAACTCCACGCCGAGTTCGAGAAGGAGGCGATGGCGCTGGCGAGCGATCCCTATAACTCGGACGACAGCTATTGGCGGCGCGTCGTCGCGCTTCGCTTGCGGCTCGGCGACGCCAGCGTTGCGGCCGCGCATGCGGCGATGCTCCATTGCGGTGCGCGCGGCTACCTGAAGAGCCATCGCGCCCAGCGCCGGCTGCGCGAAGCCTATTTCGTCGCCATCGTCACCCCCGCCACCAAGCAGCTCCGCAAGATGCTGGCCGGCGACGAGCGCTGAAGAGTTTCCGACCGATCCAACCCGCAACCTAAAAACAGGAGAGGCCTGCCATGACGGACGTTCTGATTACTGCCGGCGAACTCGCGGAATTCCTCAAGCATGAGCCGTGTGTCATCATCGACACCCGCAATCCCGAAGCCTACGGCGCGGGGCATCTTCCCGGCGCCGTCAATGTCCATGAAATCTTCACTTATCTGGCGACGTCGACGCCGGAGGGCATTCACGAGCTGAAGACAAAATTCGCCGACGCGTTCGGCGCCGCCGGACTTTCGGGCAAGGAAACCGCTGTTATCTACGAACAGTCGATGAACTCCGGCTTCGGCCAGTCCTGCCGCGGTTACTATCTCCTCACCATGCTCGGCTATCCCAAGGTCAAGGTGCTGCATGGCGGTTACGACGCCTGGGCGGCAGCGGGCCTGCCGGTGACCCAAGAGGTGCCGTCGCCGGTGAAGGCATCGTTCTCGGTCCTGCCGGAAGCGGGCGACATCCTGATCGACGCCAAAACCATGCTCGCCGCCGTCGGCAAGCCGGGCATCGCACTGCTCGACGTCCGCGATATCGACGAGTGGATTGGCGAAAGCTCGTCGCCGTACGGCAAGGATTTCTGCCCGCGCAAGGGCCGCATCCCCGGCGCGGTGTGGCTGGAATGGTACCGGATGATGAAGCCGACCGCGGAAGGGCCGCGGTTCAAGTCCAAGAACGAGATCCTGGCGGAATGCGCCACCGTCGGCATCACAGAGAGTACACCGGTCTATCTCTACTGCTTCAAGGGCGCGCGCGCCTCGAACACGTTCCTCGCCTTGAAGAACGCCGGTGTGAAGGATGTGCGGATGTATTTCGGCTCCTGGAACGAATGGTCGCGCGATCCCGCGCTGCCGATCGAGGAGGGGCTGCCGATGGAAGCCAAGCTCACCACCAAGGCGGCGTAGCGACGCGCTCAATGTTGCCGTCCGATTCCCAGGGAATCGGACCGCAGCAAGGCGGCCTGCGATTCTTGAAGTGATGGCGCGAACTGATGGAACCGCGCCATCGCACCGCTCTGGCGTTCCCGATGTCAGCTGCGTATAATCGCGGCGCAGTCGGGTGGTCGCACGGATGTCGATGGTCTCAGGCAGATTAGGATTTGCATTGGTCGCGGCGATGCTGTGCCTGGGCGCGCAAGCAGCACATGCCCAGGCCGCGGCCGTGAATTACTGGATTCCGGGCTGGCCGATGGGTTTCAGCGGCGATGCGGGCGAAAGCCCGAACGCTTACAGCAGCTTTCCGAGCTTTGATTTCCGCGACGCCGGAAACGGTTCTTCCTATGCGCGCTATAATTTTTCGAACGGCTTCTTTGTCGGCAGCCAGCGCAACACCATGGGCTTCGGCAGCCTTAGCCAGAGCGCGTTCGGCAGTTTCGGCTCGATCTACAGCGAAGGCGTGCAGTTCGGCTACAGCCTCAAGAACGGCGGGGGGCCC
>NZ_LLYB01000082.1:75731-75993 GCF_001440475.1 Bradyrhizobium lablabi
AATGCCGGCATCGGCAGCAGCGCGTTCGCGCCCTTCGACTCCAAATCCGGCACGCTGCCCGTCTCGAGCGCGTATGCCGGCGTCGAATTCCAGCCGACGTCAAATCTCAGCCTGTCGCTCGGGGTCGGCGTCGTCCAGCAGACGGGCCGGATCGACAGCGAGATCAATTCGCTGCCCGGCGCTTCGTCGTTCTCCGTCGGTAACCGCCGCTACTAGAGCATGATCCGGAAAAGTGTGTAGCGGTTTTCCCTCGCGACAAACG
>NZ_LLYB01000082.1:76028-129032 GCF_001440475.1 Bradyrhizobium lablabi
GCATGACGATTCGAAGAAAAGTCATCACGCTTTAGTCTCAGTCGTCCCGCTGTACCAACTCCACGGTGATGCCCTCGGGACCCTCAAAAAGCCGCAGCTTTCGGCTGATGTAGTCCATCTCGTCGCTCAGCACGGTTACGCCATTGGCCACGAGGTGCGCGGTGGCCGCCTCAATGTCGTCGACCCGGAACGCGAGGTGATTGAAGCCCCGTTTTCGCAGGTTCGTCGGGTGCGCACCTGGATCGGTCTCTGGGGTCGGGTCGAATTGAAGCAGCTGGATCTCGAAAGGATAAGCCGCCCCTTCGAGCGCGAGGGTGATGTGCTGCGCCTTCACGCCCGGCATGCCCATGTACCGGGCGGGAACGCCACCGTCGATCGTTGCGACGTGATGTTTTCTGAAGCCAAGGAGCGCGAAGAACTCGATCGCTGGGCCGGCGTCGGCCACTGCGATCGTAACATGATCCGGATTGAGTATCATTTGATCACTCCGTGTCATCAACGCTGCGCGTTCGGACGCTCCCAAGTATGCCTTGTGAACGAGGCTGGTTGAGCGGCCGCTGCGCCCGTTCACAACACTGTTATTGCGACCTATCGCGGCCGCCGCCTCCCTCAACTGGGCGTCTCGCGCTTGTTGTTGTACCCTCCGAGTTGCAACTGACGGGCGCCAGGAGGAGTTTACATGACCATTGCTGTACTCAACCGCCGTAACCTCCTCGCCGCTGGCGGCTCCGTCCTGGTGACCGGGGTTTCCGGGCTCCTCTTCCCCGCCCGCGCGCAAGGCCTCGCACCAACCCTTTCGATGCAGGGCGGGTCCAACAACTACCGCGCGGGCGCGCCGACCGTGGATCGGATCGGCAAGGGTGGCTTCTGGATGAGCGGTACCGTGCGCCGCGCGGGCGACGGGGCTCCGCTTGTGGGCCAGCGCATCCAGATCTGGGCGCACACCACCGAAGGGCGGGAGCACGAACCGCAGAGTCATGGCGCCACGCTCACCGACAAGAACGGGGCGTTCCGTCTCGAGATGCCGCAGATCATTCCCGTTTTCGGCCAACCGCATGGTCACCTCGCCTATGACAGCGGCGAATTCAAAACCGTCTTTCTGCGTCCGGTGATGCGGAGCGCAAAGGATACCAGCCTGGAGGCGCACTTCGTCCTTCAGCCGGTCTGACCGAGTTGCCAACGAAGGGATTGAGATTGGCTCGGGTGATCCTGATCTGGCTCGCCCTCGCCGCCGCCGTATGCGTGCCGATCGCTGCTGCGGCGGCGAGCCCGCTGCTCGCATGGCGCGATCCGGTCTACATACTGGCCTGCTTTTCCGGGATTGTCGCGCTCGGGCTCATGCTCGTTCAGCCCTTGCTGATCGCCGGATACTTGCCGGGACTGGCGGCTTATCGTGGCCGGCGTACACATCTTTGGACTGGAGGCGCGCTGGTCGTGGCGGTGGTTATCCACGTCGGCGGCCTTTGGATCACCAGTCCGCCCGACATGATTGACGCGCTTCTCTTCTCATCGCCGACGCCGTTCTCCCCTTGGGGCGTGATCGCGATGTGGGCAATCTTCAGCGTTGCGCTTTTTGCTGCCCTCCGCCGGCGATTGGGCGTGCGACCGCGAACGTGGCGCATCGGACATACATTGCTCGCGATCGTCATCGTCGTGGGGAGTGTCGTCCATGGCATACTGATCGAGGGCACGATGGAGACGATCTCGAAGGCCGTGCTTTGCGCGCTGGTCCTCGCGGCGACCATAAAAGTCATGACCGATCTGAAGGTGTGGAGAAGGCGAGCGAAGTTGCGCGAAGAGAGCATCGCGCGACAGTAAGCTGGGAAGCTCACGCTTGAGGAGACAGTGACGAACGCGGAGCTATTGCTCCGATGACAGGCGGATCATCTGGCGCCCATCATTCATCGCCTTCAGGCTGTTGACATAGTTCTCGGGACGCTGCCAGCGGTGAGGAACCTTCAATCCCATGAATTCCGCGATGCTGCCGATAAACGCCGTGCAATTGGTTGTCTCGGCGTTCCAGACCGGTGAACTCGCCTGCAGTTTCTTGATGTAGGCGAAAACCCTCTTTGCGTCCGGCTCATTCAGGTAAACGCGGTAGCTGGCGGTCAAGTACTGCGGATCAAGATCGCCATAGCTCGCCTTGGTCTCGGACGGCACCCACATCAGATGACCGAGTACATAAGGCACGTTGTCTCCCGCAGGGGTGAGGCCCGCGACTTCAACCGCTCGTTCACTTGTCTTCCCGTACCAGACGAAGGCGTGTCCCCAACTCGCCGCCGTTCTGGCTCTGAAATCCACGTAGTACGGCCCCTTTGCCGATCCCGGCTTGCGGGTCGGCTGTGGCGCCGGTTTCGATTCATCACTGGAAACAAGCGCGTTCGCGTTGGCGACGCGCTTGTAACCTTCCTCTATGTGGGAAATGAAACGTTCCAGGCTACTTCGAGCGTCAATCTCGCGTGCGGAAGCTGGGTGGATTGCGCACGCGAGCGGGACAGCGACCGCGAACGCCGCAAGCAAGCATCGTCCTAGTGTCTTCGGCCCATTTGCCACAGTTCGCCCTTCAGCCGTCAACGAAGGTCAGAATCTACGAGCTCTGACTCAGTACCGCGTATAGGGCCGCGGCGCGACGGGCGTCTTGCCGACCGGAGTCTTCCCGATGGGGGTCTTGCCAATCGGCATCTTGCCGACCTGGGCCGTCTGATAGACGGGCTGTGCGCGCGGGATATCGGCAGCGCTTGCGGCAGTCACCAGGGCAAGCGTCGCACCCGCGATAATCACAATCTTCATCACAGTACTGTGTCCTCTATGTTGGAGAAGCAAGGCGGTCGGCCGCGCTTCCTCAGCCACGCCGGGACATGAATATCCGAATGCGTCTACAGTACGGCAGGTTGGACACGTTCAAACGATAGGTCTGCAGGTGCGGCAGATATGAAACAGGCTGGAACCTGAAAGTCCGCCTTCAGGCCTGAAGCCACATTGAACAAAATCAAAGAGGCCGCCGAATGGGGCGGCCTCTCGATTCTGGTTCTGCGAACCGGCACTAGCGCATGTGCAGGCTCATGGTTGGCTTCGGCGGATGCACGGCGTCCATCAGACGTTGGCCCACACCTTGCAGATACTTTTCGTATGCGGCGATTGCCATGTCGAGCATGCTGCCGCCACTGACGGCGTCGAGTTCGCCGATGCTAAGCTCCCGGTCTTCCCGGATAAGGTCGGTCATGCCTTGCTCCTGTATTCCCTGCCATTATTGATGAACAGGGTCAGGACGGCCGGTCCGTCGAACGGCGAAGGTCGCCGGGCCCACCAAAGAGGCTCTTGAGGAAGTGGCCGATCCGGCTGAAGATGCCGCCGCCGCTGATCTGGTCGAGCTCAGCATCCGTCAACATGCGGGGCTCCAGGTTCGTCTGCTCGATGGTCTGCATTTTGAATTTCCTTTTCCGGATGCGGCGGACCATTCCGCCGTCGATGGGGACAATGCCGCAGCAGGCCGCGCGTCGCTGTGACGCGGATCACGCGATGTCGCTTGGCGCTGATCTGGCGCTCGTCGCCTCGGGCAAACGACGCGTCACCAGCGAACCGGACAGCGAAAGTCCCAGCCGGGACCGTGTGTGACCGACGTCACGACAAGAAAAAGCCGCGCACGATACTCCTGCGATCACCGATCGGGAGGGAACGGTCCCTCTCATCGCCAGCAGGAGATGACGATGGCCAAGTTCGAGAAATCCAATGATGACCAGTTCACCATCCAGCTCGATGATGAGGCGTTGAGCACCGTTGTCGGCGGTGCCGCGACTGACTGGGACAGCTTTCTGGCCCAACACTCGGTGGGCGGATGGGTGATGCGGGACGTTTTCGCGCGGCCGCAGATCGGCAGATATAGCCCGCGATAGTCGTCTCACGCATCGCCGTTGCGGCAAGAGTTCGCGCGGAGAGGTCATCTGATTGAATGATCTCTTCTGCGGCCCGGTCCGGCAGAATGGATCACGAGCGAGGCTTGGCCGTCACGATTGCCCGCGCTCGTCGTGCGGGCATCGCGAGCGGTGATCACGCGCCTCAAAGCCGGGATCGGATGGCGCTCAGAATTCCGGCCGTCGTGTCCACGACCTGCAGAGCTTGCTGGGACTTCGCCAAAGCCAGAGCCGACCTGGCGCATTGATCGGGCAGCTGCGCGATCTTCCGGCGCTGGCTTGCAAGGATGTTGGTCGACTGATCGATGGCAAACTTTACCACGTCGCGAGTCGGACCGTTCTCACCGACTTCTGTCAGTTCCTTCTCGATCGTAATCAGATACTCGTAACTGGATAGTTCCTGCGAAATTTCGGCAAGGTTCTGGATCGTGAGCTTGACGCAATCAGCATCGACCGCGGAGATATCGCTTCTCTTCGATGTCTGGACAAGGTCTCCCATCAAGCCCGCGAACATTGGCCTCAGTGTTTCGACTCTCTTCAAGTCAGCCTGGCTGAGCACGCCAGCCAGGCACAGATTGGTCGCCACCAGCAGGCCAATGCCTTGCCATGCTGCTGAGACGGCCACTCTGCGGGCTGCTGCGAAACGCGTCATGCTGTCGGTTTGCCGTCTCATCTGTTGCGTCGGTTACTCGCTACCCGGGGAGGTTGGTCCAAACGTCTGCCTGACAAGCTTAGCGTCGCGCCGGAGATCGCTCAATCGCATTCTCCGCGAATGCAGCCCGGATGCCTGGCCAGCCGGCCTGGTCCATTGTGCCGAAAACGACATCTGGCTATGATCGAAGAATACTTGAAGCATGATAAGCCGATTTTGACTGGCGGCGGAAGCTGCCGCGCCGGACTTCTGCGGGGGAGTAAGGAGTGACCAACGGCTCCGAAAGCATCTTTCGCGCCAGCGCCCTGCAGCGCGCCGCGTCGCCGGAAGAACTCGATCATCTCGTCGCCATCACCAAACCGTCCGACTGGATACTGGCCGCAGTCCTGACCGTCGCGCTGGCCGCAGCCATTGGCTGGGGCATCTACGGCCGTATTCCATCCCGCGTGTCAGGCGAGGGAATTCTGGTTGGCAGTGGCCGCGTTGTCGACGCCGTCTCTGCCGCGGAAGGAAGGCTCGCTTCGCTCGGCGTTGCCGTCGGCGATCACGTCGAGCGCGGGCAGGTGATCGCCAGGATCTCGCAGATCGAAACCGAGCAGAAGTATCGAAACGCGGTGGAGACGTTCAAGGAACGCCAGCGCGAGCACGACAACATGGCCGCAAGGGTTGCGTCCGAACTCGCGGCAAAGGCCTCGAATTTCGAAAAGCTCGAGGCGGCGTTCCGCAAGGTCATCGAGGCAACCGATCAGCGCGTTCGGTTCCTTTCCGTCGATGTGCAGAACCTCGAACAGCTCATGACGAAGGGGCTGACCACGCGGAAAACACTCGAGGACCGCCGCCTTGAATTGACCGAAGCACACCAGCGGCGGACCGATTCGCAGAACGAAATCCTGAAGCTTCATGCGCAAAAGACCGATCTCGAAACGCAGCGGGAGCGCGAATTGCAACAGGCCGAGTTCGCGACGAACAATGCGCGCCGTGAAATGCAGGCGATCGCGGGCACTCTTGGACGCAACTCGGAAGTCCTGAGTCCGATCGCAGGACGCGTGCTGGAGATCAAGACATCGACCGGTTCGGTCCTTGCTGTCGGGACACCGGTCGTCTTGATCGAGGACGAGGGCACGAAGCTCGAGGCCGTCGTCTACATCCCCGCAGATCAGGGAAAAAGCGTCAAGCCCGGCTTTCAGGTGCGCCTTGCGCCCAGCACCGTCAAGCGCGAGGAATTCGGCACGATGATCGGGACGGTATCGAACGTCTCGGAGTTTCCCGTGACCCCGCAGGGAATGACGGCCGTGCTTCACAACGATCAACTCGTAAAGCTGTTTTCCAAGGACGGCGCACCGTACGCTGTATCAGTGTTGCTGGAACAGGATGCATCGACGCCGAGCGGATATCGGTGGGCGGTCGGGAAGGGGCCGCAGGTTCATCTCACCAGCGGCACTCTCGCGCAGGCCGAAATCACGACCCGAAGCCGGCGTCCGATGGACCTCGTCGTCCCTCTCCTCAGGAAGCTGACCGGGATAGATGGATAATTCTGATCCGCCGACCGAAAAAGGACAGGATGTCTCCGGTCACGGGCGTCCGGTTCGCATGGGCGTCAGGAAGACGCCGACGATTCTGCAGATGGAAGCGGCAGAATGCGGCGCCGCCTGCCTTGCGATGGTGCTGGCGTATCACGGGGCGTGGGTGCCGCTTGAGCGGCTTCGCATCGAATGCGGCGTGTCTCGCGACGGCAGCAAGGCCAGCAACATCGTCAAGGCAGCGAAGCGCTTCGGACTTGCTGCCAAGGGTTTCAAGCAGGAGCTCTCGACCCTGCAATCGGCGCCGACGCCTTGCATCATCCATTGGAACTTCAACCATTTCGTGGTCCTGGAAGGCATCGAGGGGAGTTTCGCATACATCAATGACCCCGCCTTCGGGCGGCGACGAATTGGTATGGACGAACTCGACAGGAGCTTCACCGGCGTCGTTCTCACGCTGGAGCCGGCGGCCGGGTTCGTTCCAGGCGGAAGCAAGCCTGCCGGACTGCATCTGTTGCTCCGGGAGTTGCGCGGCTCGAAGGCCGCCGTCGGCCTTCTGGTCCTGCTCAGCCTTCTCATGGTCATTCCCGGCCTCGTGGTGGCGAGCTTCTCCAAGATTTTCATCGACGATATTCTGATTCAGCACCTGAATGGGTGGTTGCGCCCGCTTCTGATCGGCATGGCCGTAACGGCATTGGTCCGTATGGTCTTGACGCTGGTGCAGCAGTCTTTGCTGCTGAGACTGCAGACGAAGCTTTCGGTGGTCATGATCAGCCGCTTCTTGTGGCGGGTAATGGCGTTGCCGATCGAGTTTTTCGCCCAGCGCCACGCCGGAGACATCGCGGTGCGGGTCGCCGCCAACGAGGAGATCGCGAGGCTTCTGGCGAGCGGAATCGCAACGAATGCCCTCAGTCTCACCTCGGTCGTGTTCTTCGCGGCTGCGATGGTCATCTATGATCCGCTTCTCGCTGCGGTCTGCATCGGTCTGTCGCTGCTGAACGTGCTGTCCTTGTGGCTATCTGCGCGACGCAGGGAGGATCTCAGCCGCGGGCTGTCGCTCGAGCGCGGCAAGCTGCTGGGCGCGGTCGTCAGCACGGTCAGGACGATTGAGACGATCAAGGCGAGCGGGCTCGAAGACGAGGCGTTCAGACAATGGTCCGGAATCCAGGCCAAGGTCCTGAATGCGGAACGCGAACTGGCCCAGTCGTCGATCATTCTGGATATGGTGCCGACGTTGATCTCCGGATTGACGCTGACCGCAATACTGGGGCTCGGCGGGCTGCGGGTTATCGAAGGTTCGCTGACGCTCGGAAGCCTGGTCGCGTTTCAGGCGCTGATGGCCAGTTTCTCCGAGCCGGTAGCAACGCTGGTCAACCAGGCCGGCAGCTTTCAGTTGATCAAGGGCGCGCTCGACCGGCTGGAGGATGTGTACAACTATCCGCTCGATGATGCGGCCAAGACCGGTGCTCAGGAAGGACGGTTTCCTGCGAAACTGGCGGGAAGCATCGAATTCAGGGACGTGCAATTCGGCTATTCGGTGCTCGAGCCGCCCCTGATCTCCGGCCTTTCGATTGCCGTCAATCCAGGATCCCGCGTGGCCCTCGTTGGCGCCTCCGGCAGCGGAAAATCCACGATAGGCCGGTTGATGTGCGGGCTCTACAAGCCGTGGAGCGGAGAGATCCTGATCGACGGGTCGAAGGTCCGCGACATCCCGCCCGAAGTCCTCGCAAACTCCGTTGCCTATGTAGACCAGGACATTTTCCTGTTCGAGGGAACGGTGCGCGACAATCTCACACTCTGGGACCCGACAATTCCCGAGCTCGATCTCACCAGCGCGCTCAAGGAAAGCGCGATCCAGGACGATATCGCAATAAGGGCCGGCAATTACGACGCGCATGTCAACGAGGGCGGCACGAATTTCAGCGGTGGGCAGCGTCAGCGCATTGAGATCGCCCGCGCGCTGGTCAGCCGTCCCTCCATCATCGTTCTCGATGAAGCGACCGCCGCGCTCGACCCGATCACCGAGAAAGCCATTGACGACAATCTGCGGCGCCGCGGCTGCACCTGCATCATCATTGCGCACCGGCTCAGCACCATAAGGGATTGCGACGAGATCATCGTCCTGCGGCAGGGCAAGGTGACCGAACGGGGGACGCACGAGGCTCTTCTGGCGCTCAACGGCGAATACGCAAGATTGGTGTCGCAGGAATGACGGATCAGATGAACAGCGCCGTGTCCGTTGCGGCCCTCTGCGCGTCGGGGGCATTGCCGGGCGACCAGGCTTTGGACAGCCGTCGGCCGCTGCTTCTTGATCATCACGGCTACGTGCTGCAGGTGATCGCGGGTCACGCGGATATCTTTGCCGTCGATGTCAAGGACGGCAGGTGGGGCAGCAGACACCATCTGTTTCGTGTTGAAGCCGGAGACATCGTCCCCGATCTGCCGAGCGTTGTCGCCTCCGCAAGCGGATTGTGTTTCATCGCAGCGGGAGCCGAAGGCGCCCGGGTCTCGCTCATTCGCAGGAGCGATCTGCCATCGATCGATCTCGCGGTACGCTGGATCGAGCGCCTGTCCCGCTTCGTCGCGGGATCGGCGCCGCGATGGCAAATGGCCGAATTGTCGGGCGAAGGTGAACTGGACGCCGGAGAGTGTCGCCGAGGGCCGATGCGAGGGCTTGTCTGGCTGACCGTGAAGCGCGGCGCCGTCAGGCTGATGGGCGTCGGGGCGCCCTGCGTCGCAGGGAATCATCCGTTACCTCTCACCTCGGCCCTGTGGGTCGAGGCGGCCGAGGAGGGGTGCGCCGCGAGCATCACCGGCCAGGGACCGGCCGACGACCAGATCTGGACGTCGATCGACCAATTTCACCTTGGGGTCGTCGAATGCGTTCAGGACATTCTGGCCCGGGAGGCGCAGAGTGCGGTCGAGCGTCTGGCTCATCGAACGAAGCTTGGGGAAGCCCGGACGGTGGAAGCCTTCGATCGCCTTTCCGGCATCATCGTGAGGCGGTTCGACAATGAAGCGGTCGACGCATCCCAATCCGACCGGTTGGCAGGTGCTTGTCAGATCGTCGGAAACGCGATGCGCGCGCCGTTAGCGATCTCTGGCCGGATCGACAGTACCCAGGACGATTTCGCTGCGTTGTCTCAAATCGCTCACGGCGCCCGATTGCGGATACGTCAGGTGCTGCTCCGCTTGGAATGGTGGAGGTCGGATGGCGGTCCGCTGGTCGGCTGGTACGGCGAGAGGCGCGATCCCGTCGCGCTCGTATATGAGGCGGGTCGTGGATACGTCATGATCGATCCGCTCACGAAGCTGCGGCGGCCGGTCGATCGCGCCCATGCGATGCAGATCGCGCCGGAAGCGGTCATGTTCTACCCGTCTCTCGCGTCGCGATCCCTCAAATTTCGCGACCTTCTTCAATTTTCCCTCCGCTATACTCATGGCAACATATCACGCATCGCCGTGACGGTCGCCCTTATCGGGCTGTTGTCTCTGGTGACGCCATTCGTCACCAACATTCTCATCAGCTCGATCATACCGAGATCGGAGCTCGATCAACTCGTCTTCTGTGCGATGGCGCTGGCTCTGACGGCGGTATCGATAGCCAGCATCCAGATGATGCAGGGCTTTGTCATGCTGCGGCTGGAGGCGACGATCGATTGGCGACTGCAGTCGGCGATGATCGATCGCCTCCTCAGATTGCCGACATCCATCTTTCGGGAGTTCACGGCAGGAGACCTGGTCGATCGGTCGATGGGAATCGACGCGGCGCGGCGTGCGCTGACCGGTCGCGCGTTGCGCGGAATGATCGCGGGACTGTTCTGTTTTTTCAGCCTTGGCCTGATGATTTATTATGATTTCAAGCTGGCCCTGATCGCGATTGCATTAACCGCCGTCAGGGCAATCGCCATCATCTCTACGAATCTGGTCCGGCTGCGTTTCGAAGGCAAACACTTCAATCAGCAGGGCAAGGTCAGCGGTTTCGTTCTCCAGCTCCTGACGGGCGTGGGCAAATTGCGCGTTTCGGCTGCGACCGAGCGGGCGCTTGGAATCTGGTCGAAACAATTCGCGACGCAGAAGCAGTATTTCGTGTCATCGCAGATCGCAGGCAACGTTCTTGGCGCATTCGAGGCGGCGTTTCCGACAATAGCAACGCTGATCATATTCGCTTATGCATCCTACTTCCTCAGCAACCTGATGACGGATATCGGCACCTTCTTTGCCTTCTTCGCTGCATTCGGTCAGACGTTGGGTTCAGTCGGCGCCTGGGCCGGCGGTATCAGCGAGGCGCTCATCGCAATTCCGCCGCTGCGCCGATTGGGTCCCCTGATCGGTTGCCCGACGGAAGTTTCCGATGACCGACAGTCGCCGGGAGAGTTGTCTGGTTCGATCGAACTTGCCCGCGTGTCGTTGCGGTATATCGAGGGCGGGCCTCTCGTGCTGGATAACGTCACGTTGAAGATCACGCCGGGCGAGTATGTCGCGATCGTGGGACCTTCAGGGAGCGGCAAATCGTCCTTGTTCCGGCTTCTCCTCGGCTTCGAGCGTCCGGAAGCGGGCGCGGTGTTTTACGACGGCAAATCGATCGAGACGCTGGACGCCGGCGCCGTGCGGCGCCAGCTCGGTGTGGTGCTGCAGAACGCAAAGCTGGCGAACGGAAACATCTACGAGAACATCTGCGGCGGAATCCAGCTGCCGCTCGATCAGGTTTGGGAGGCCGCGCAACTGGCGGGCATAGCGGACGATATCCGGGCCATGCCGATGGGCATGCTCACGCAGCTGTCCGAGGGGGTGAGCACGCTCTCCGGGGGGCAGCGGCAGCGTATCATGATTGCGCGGGCAATTGCCCGGCGTCCGCGCATTCTCCTGTTTGATGAAGCTACGAGTTCTCTCGATAATCAGTCCCAGGCCATCGTCAGCGACGCGCTGGAAAACCTGAACGTGACCCGGATAGCGATCGCGCACCGGCTCAGCACGGTGCAGAGAGCCGACCGGATCGTCGTGCTGGTGGGTGGAAGGATCGTCCAGACCGGTACGTTCAACGAACTTAACAGCACGCCTGGTGTGTTCCGATCGTTTGCGCAACGACAGTTGCTTTGATGCCGGCGGTGATTAGCCAGCCAGGCCACGCGCGTTCGCAATCCCCAGCGCCTTGATGCGTGAGGCCAGCGTGGTCGGCTTGATGTCGAGCATCTCGGCGGCGCCGCCGGGGCCGAACACCTTGCCGGAGCACGCTTCAAGCGCGGCGAGAATATTGGCGCGTTCGTGCGCGCGCATTTCTGCTGACGTCATGACCATGGGGCGGCTATCTGCTTTCACGCGCGCAGAGCCAGGGGAGGGCGGAACGCCTGATGCATCGGGCAGGTCGATGCGCAGGCGGCCGTTCTGCGCGAGGATCGCCGCGCGCTCGATCACGTTCTGCAGTTCGCGGACGTTACCCGGCCAGTCGTAGCGCGAAAGCCTGCGCGCATCGCCCTCCGACAGACGCAGGTCGGATTTCAGCGCCGCGCTCTCGCGCGTCAAAAAGTGCTGCGCCAGCAGCGGAATGTCTTCGCGGCGCTCGCGCAGCGGCACCGATTCCACCGGGAACACGTTGAGGCGGAAGTAGAGATCCTCGCGAAACCGGCCGCGCTGCACCTCCTGCTTGAGATCGCGGTTGGTGGCGGCGATCAGGCGCACGTCCACCGCGCGGGTGCGCTCTTCGCCGACGCGTTCGAAATTGCCCTCCTGCAGCACCCGCAACAGCTTGCCCTGCAGCTCCAGCGGGATTTCGCCGATTTCGTCGAGGAACAGCGTGCCGCCATCGGCGAGTTCGAAGCGGCCGATGCGGTCGCGCATCGCGCCGGTGAAGGCGCCTCTGATATGGCCGAAGAACTCGCTTTCAAAGAGTTCGCGCGGGATCGCGGCGCAATTGACCCGGATCAGCGGCCGGTCGCGGCGGCTGCTCGCCTCGTGGATGGCGCGCGCGATCAATTCCTTGCCGGTGCCGGATTCGCCCGTGATCATCACGGCGGCCGAGGTCGGCGCTACCAGCTTGACCTGGCGCAGCGTCTTCTGGATCGCCTCGCTCTGGCCGATGATGCCGCGCGGATTGGTTTCGATGCGGATTTCTTCCTGCAGATAAGCGTTTTCCAGCTCGAGCCGCTCGCGCAGGCGATCGACTTCGGCAAGCGCCGCGTGCAGCTTCTCGTCGGCCTCGCGCCGCTGGCTGACGTCGCGGAACACGATGACGGCGCCGACCACGACGCCGCGGTCGCGGATCGGCGTCGAGGTGTATTCGACCCAGACCGGCGTGCCGTCCTTGCGCCAGAACACCTCACCCTCGACCTGATGCACGGCGCCGTCGCGAAACGCCGCGTAGATCGGGCAGTCGTGATCGGGATAGTGCCGCCCGTCATGATGGGTGTGATGGACGATCGGGTGGATTTCCTTGCCGACCAGCTCTTCCGCGCCCCAGCCCAGCATCCGTTCGGCCGCCGGATTGACGAAGGTGGTCTTTCCTTCCGCGTTCACGCCGTAAATGCCTTCGCCGGCGGCGCGCAGGATCAACTGGTTCTCGCGCTCGATATCCTGGAACACGCGCTCGACGCGCTGCCAGGTCGCGATCCCGCCGCGCATATGGTCTTCGGCCGCGGCATCGACATAGCGGCGACGGCGCGCATCGAGATCGCTCAGGGTGAGCAGCACCAGCGTGCGCTCCTCGCCCGGCACCAGCGAGCCGGCATATTCCAGGCGCAGGCTTTGCCCGGTCGCGTGGCGCGGCGTCAGCGCGTTGGTCCAGTACGCGCCCTTGTCGAGCACGGCCTGGGTGAAAACGATCAGCGCGGGCAATTGTCCGCTGTGAAGCGTGCTGACCTTGGTCTGTCGCAGCAGGGCGCGATCGTAGCCGAGCAGGGTGCAGGCGGCCGGATTGGCGTCGACGATCTGGTCGGCGTGGGGGTCGAGCAGCAGCGTCGGCTCGATCGCAAACTCGAACGCGGCGGCGCGCCATTCGACATCCTGTGGTGGGGCGGTTGAACCGAGGGCGAGATCCATCCGTTACTCCGAAATCTCGTAATCTTACTACGATATTTCGTGTATCACGAATTTTCGTAATCGCCAATCTCAGCGGAAACCCTGTGATGCCAGCACCATCGCCGCAAAACGGGGCTGGCATATGCCTTGCTTAATTAGGGGGCAACGTCGCGCAGGAGGGCTGATGTCTACCTTCGACAACCCATTCGATCCGAACCGCCGTCTTCATGCCGGTGGCTGTTCTTGCGGCCGGCACGTCAGCGAAGCCGAGCATCAGGCCGCGCAATTGCAGGCCCAGTCCGCCATTGAGAGCGAGCAAAAACGCTACGAGGGTGTCGTCGCCTCCGCCGTGATGCGGGCGATGTTTCCGCAGGACGTTGCGCGACGCGCATTCCTGAAATCGGTCGGCGCGGCAACCGCCGCCGCGGCGCTATCGCAATTCTTCCCGCTCAAGACCGCGACCGAAGCGTTCGCGCAAGGCGGGCCGCTGGAGAAGAAAGACCTCAAGGTCGGCTTCATCCCGATCACCTGCGCGACGCCGATCATCATGGCGGCCCCGATGGGGTTTTACGCCAAGAACGGCCTCAACGTCGAAGTCATCAAGACGGCCGGCTGGGCGGTCATTCGCGACAAGACGCTGAACAAGGAATACGACGCAGCCCACATGCTGTCGCCGATGCCGCTCGCCATCACCATGGGCGCCGGCTCCAATCCGATTCCCTACACCATGCCGGCGGTCGAGAACATCAACGGCCAGGCGATCACGCTGTCGATCAAGCACAAGGACAAGCGCAATCCGAAGGACTGGAAGGGTTTCAAGTTCGCCGTGCCCTTCGACTATTCGATGCACAACTATCTGCTGCGCTATTATCTCGCCGAGCACGGCCTCGATCCCGATACCGACGTGCAGATCCGCGCGGTGCCGCCGCCGGAAATGGTCGCCAATCTGCGCGCCGACAATATCGACGGCTTTCTCGGGCCCGATCCGATGAACCAGCGTGCCGTGTTCGACGGTGCGGGCTTCATCCACATCCTGACCAAGGATATCTGGGAAGGGCACCCGTGCTGCGCCTTCGCGGCCTCGAAGGAATTCGTCACGACGATGCCGAATACCTATGGCGCGCTGCTCAAGTCGATCATCGAGGCGACGGCGTACGCGCACAAGGCTGAGAACCGCAAGGAGATCGCGAACGCGATCGCGCCGGCCAACTATCTGAACCAACCGCCGATCGTGCTGGAGCAGATCCTGACCGGCACCTTCGCCGACGGTCTCGGCAACATCGTCACCCAGCCGAACCGCGTCGATTTCGATCCGTTCCCGTGGCAGTCGTTTGCGGTCTGGATCATGACCCAGATGAAGCGCTGGGGGCAGATCAAGGGTGACATCGACTATGCCGGCATTGCCGCGCAGGTCTATCTCGCCACCGACGCCACAAGGCTGATGAAGGAAGCGGGGCTGACGCCGCCCACGGCGACGACCAAGAGTTTTTCGGTGATGGGCAAGACTTTCGACCCCGCCAAGCCGGAGGATTATCTGGCCAGCTTCAAGATCAGGAAGGCGTCGTGAGGGCACGGGCGCAACTGCAGTTGCAGCTGTCGTCCCGGCGAACGCCGGGACCCCAGCGCGAGCGCAAATTGCGCTCGTCGCTACGCCGTGCCGCCTTTTTTAGGCATGATGTCAGAAGCCTTCCTTCCTTACTAAGGCCGCAGAGTATGGGTCGCGGCGTTCGGCGGGACGACATGTTGAGGGACTGTCCCCAATGACATTTTCCCTCCGCTTCCGCGCGGCCGTGGTCTCGATCGTGCTGCTGGCCGCCTTCCTCGGCATCTGGCATCTCGCCACGCGTCCGACGGCGGCCGCTACCAACATGTCGCCGGAATACGCCAAGCTGATGGGGCTGACGGCAACGCAAGGCAAATCGGCGATGCCGGGGCCGCTCGATGTCGGCGCCAAATTGTGGGAGCACCTCAGGCAGCCGTTCTACGACAAGGGACCGAACGACAAGGGCCTCGGCATCCAGCTCGGCTATTCCATTGCCCGCGTCGGCCTCGGCTATCTGCTCGCGGTGATGGTCGCGATCCCGCTCGGCTTTCTGATCGGCATGTCGCCTTTGATCAGCAAGGCGCTCGATCCCTTCATCCAGGTGCTGAAACCGATCTCGCCGCTGGCCTGGATGCCGCTCGCGCTCTACACCATCAAGGATTCCTCGATCTCGGCGATCTTCGTGATCTTCATCTGCTCGGTCTGGCCGATGCTGCTCAACACGGCATTCGGGGTGGCGTCGGTGCGCAAGGAGTGGATCAACGTCGCGCGCACGCTGGAGGTCGGCACCGTCAGGCGCGCCTTCACCGTGATCCTGCCGGCCGCGGCGCCGACGATCCTCACCGGCATGCGGATCTCGATCGGCATCGCCTGGCTCGTGATCGTCGCCGCCGAGATGCTCGTCGGCGGCACCGGCATCGGTTACTTCGTCTGGAACGAGTGGAACAACCTCTCGATCACCAACGTCATCATCGCCATTCTCATGATCGGCATCGTCGGCATGCTGCTCGACCAGATCCTGGCGCGGTTCACGCGCATGGTCACCTTCCCGGAATAGCCGTCATGACCGACAAGTTCATTTCCATCGAAGGCATCGCGCGACGTTACCCGGCGGCAGGCGGCGGCGAGACCACGATCTTCGAAGATCTCTGGCTCTCGATGAACCGCGGCGAATTCGGCTGCGTGATCGGTCATTCCGGCTGCGGCAAGACCACAGTCCTGAATATCCTCGCCGGTCTCGACGAGCCCAGCGAAGGCGCGGTCATCGTCGACGGCCAGGCGATTGAAGGCACGAGCCTCGACCGCGCCGTGATCTTCCAGAGCCATGCGTTGCTGCCGTGGCGCACGGTGCTCGGCAACGTCGCCTATGCCGTGACTTCGAAATGGCGCAACTGGGACCGCGCCAGGGTCAGAGCGCATGCGCAGAAGTTCATCGACCTCGTGGGCCTGACCGGCTCCGAGCACAAGCGCCCGTCGGAACTGTCCGGCGGCATGAAGCAGCGCGTCGGCATTGCGCGTGCGCTGTCGATCACGCCAAAGATCATGCTGATGGACGAGCCGTTCTCGGCGCTCGACGCGCTGACGCGCGGCACGCTGCAGGACGAGGTGCGGCGCATTTGCCTGGAGACCGGACAGACCGCGTTCATGATCACGCATGATGTCGACGAGGCGATCTATCTCGCCGACAAGATTTTTCTGATGACCAACGGCCCCGGCGCCGTGCTGGCCGAGATCGTCGAGAACCCGCTGCCGAAGGATCGCGGCCGCATCGACCTGCACCGCCATCCGCTGTACTACGCGCTGCGTAACCACATCGTCGATTTCCTGGTCAGCCGCAGCAAGACGTTTGCGACAACCGTCACCGATCACGATCCGCGCAACGTGCCCGTGGTGCGGCCGGGCAAGCCGGAACTCGTCGTGGCGTCGGCAGGCGAGGACTCAATTGAGGCGTCATGGCCGGGCCTAGCCCGGCCATCCACGTCTTCCTGACAGCAAGCAAGACGTGAATAGAGGAGACACATCCATGAAGCGCGAAGACCTCACCGAAAAGCTGCTCGACATCAAGCGCGAGAAGGGCTGGAGCTGGAAACACATCTGCGAAAAGATCGGCGGCTATTCGGAAGTGCTGATCGTCGGCGCCATCATGGGCCAGATGAAGCTGACGAAGCCGCAGGCCGCCAATGCCGGCGAGCTGTTCGGGCTGTCGAAATCCGAAATCGCAATGCTCAACGAGGTGCCGATGCGCGGCACCGGCACGCCGATGCCGCCGACCGATCCGCTGATCTACCGCTTCTATGAAATGGTGATGGTCAATGGGCCGGCCTGGAAGGCGCTGATCGAGGAGGAATTCGGCGACGGTATCATGTCGGCGATCGATTTCGACATGGCGATCGACCGCGTCGCCAATCCGAAGGGCGACCGGGTCAAGATCACGATGTCCGGCAAATTCCTGCCGTACAAATATTACGGCGCCAGCGGGAATGTGCCGGAGTATGGGTTCAAGGAGGAGTGACGTCCGCCTCCACCGTCATTGCGAGCGGAGCGAAGCAATCCATGCCGCGGCATAACGGAAAGGTGGATTGCCTCGTCGCTTCGCTCCCTTGCGCAAACGCCTTGCGTTTGTCGCAGGCAATGANCGGAGAGAGCGGTCACCCGAACGCCGCCCTGACTTCCGCGATCGGCGCCATCTCGCGCACATAGGTGAACGCACCACGCTCCTTCATCTCGCGCGCACACTTTAAGAACGCCGCCAGTGCGTACCGCTCCATGGCGCCGCCGACGCTGATGCGCTTGACGCCGGCTTCGGATAGGTGCGGCACGGTCAGCGTCGGATCGGCAAAGCCCATCACCAGGTTGAACGGCTTGCCGACCGACGACACCACGGTGCGGATCGTCTCGAGGTCGTACAGGCCGGGGGAATACAAAACGTCTGCGCCGACGGCCTCGAACGCCTGCAGCCGCTTGATGGTGTCGTCGAGATCCTTGCGGCCGTGCAGGAAATTTTCCGCGCGCGCAGTCAGTGTGAACGGGAATGGGAGCGCGCGTGCCGCTTCGACCGCCGCCTGCACGCGCTCGACCGCAAGCGAGAAATCGTAGATCGGCTTGCGAGCGTCGCCGGTCGAATCCTCGATCGAGCCGCCGACAACGCCGGCTTCGGCCGCGCGCGTGATCGCTTTTGCCGCGGTGTTCGGATCGTCGGCGCCGCAATTTTCCAGGTCGGCGCTGACGGGCAGGTCGGTCGCTTCCGCAATCGCCCGGCAATTCTCGATGATGGCGTCCAGGCTGACAGTCCTGCTGCCGAGCGTGTTGGCAAGGCCGAGGCTCGTGGTCGCGAGCGCCTCAAAGCCCATCGCGGCGAGCAGTTTTGCCGTGCCGGCGTCCCAGGGATTGGGGATGATGAACGCGCCGGGCCGCGCATGCAGCGCGCGAAACGCTTCGGCTTTTTCCATCTGACTTCGCATCGTTAGCTCCGCTCGGTTTGTCGGTCCGGTCGGACGCAAAACTAGCGGGCTGTCGCCCATCAGCCAAATTTGTTATTTCTCTGGACATCATCAGCTTCTTGCATGGGTCTGACATGGACAGCGATGCGCTTCTGACCTTTCTGACCGTTCATCGCCGCGGCGGCATTTCGAGCGCGGCCAAGGCGCTGCACCGCTCGCAGCCGGCGATCTCGCGGCGTATTGCGCTATTGGAGCAGGAACTCGGCGTGCCGCTGTTCGAGCGGATTGCGAGCCGAACCATGCTGAGCGATGCGGGGCGGGTGCTCGTGCCCTATGCCGAACGCGCGGTCGCCGCTGCACAGGATGCGGAGAATGCTGTTCGCGCGCTGGCGCAACCCAATTCGGGACCGGTCGTGCTTGCCGTGGTCGGCACGCTTGCCGGTGGGCGGCTCTCGGCGGTTCTCAAACGGTTTGCGGCCGCCCATCCGCAGGTGGAGTTGAGCTTGCGAACGGCAACCAGCGCGGAGGTCAGCGATATGGTCCGCCGCGGCGAAGCGACCATCGGCCTGCGCTACGACCGAGACCGCTCGCGCGATCTGGATTGCGAGTTGCTGGTCACCGAAAGGCTGCAGGTCGTCTGCGCGCTCGATCATCCGCGCGCCGGCCGGCGCGTCGCGAAGCTCGCGGATCTCAGCGGCGAGCGCTGGATCGCCTTTCCGATTGTGCCGGGCAGACGCGAAATCACCGCCGCGCATGTCTTTGCGCTGTTTGGCCTGGGCGAAATCGAGTGGACGCCCGTGGACAGCCTGACCGCGCAGAAGCGGCTGGTCGAGGCGGGACTTGGTGTTGCGCTATTATCCGAGAGCAACGCCGCCGAAGAGTTGCGCCACAAGACGATCGCGACCATCGGCGTCGGCGATCTCAAGGCGAACCACGATGTGGTGACGGTGACGCGCCGCGGCGGCTTCCTGAGCGCGGCGGCGCGGCGGTTAATGGAGATTGTTGGAAAGGAATATCGGGGGACGCGATCTTAGAGATGCGGTTGGGCATTCCCGCCGTCATTGCGAGCGCAGCGAAGCAATCCATGTTGCCGCAAGTGGAGGAATGGATTGCTTCGTTGCTTTGCTCCCTTGCCCAAACGCTTTGCGTTTGTCGCAGGCAATGACGGAGGAGCCAGAATGGGCTCAGTTCCCCGCCTTCACCTGGGCGACCGCTGCCGCCATCAGCTCATCCATCTTGGCGCGCACTTCCGGCGCCGAAATGGCGACGCCCTTGGCGGCAAAATCCTTCACCACCTTGTTCTGGACGTCCTGGTCGCCGGCTTCCTCGAAGTCGGCCGCGACCACTTCCTTGGAGTAGTCGGTGGCGGCGTCGCCGGTCAGGCCGAGTTTTTCCGCTGCCCAAAGACCGAGCAGCCTGTTGCGGCGCGCCTCAGCCTTGAACTTCTGCTCCTCGTCGAGGGCGAATTTCTTCTCAAAACCTTCCTCGCGCTTGTCGAAAGTGCTCATTCTTCGGTTCCAATCCCCGGAAATGGTAAGCGGGGCCGCGTTGTCGCAGCCCGGTGGACTACCTAGATAGAGGGGGCGAATCGGTAAAACAACGGGCCGTTAGGCCGCAGGCAATCGGGATAAGTTGGCCTCAATCGGGCCGGGTCGATTGTGCTGGATGGGCCAATCGGATAGGTTGCCATCAGGCGAGGTTCTTGTTCTGTTTCCGGTCGTTATTGTTCGGGATCTGGCCTTCACGGCAGCTCCGTCGTGGTCGCAAACCCTTGTCATCCGGAGCATCCAATCTCATGGATTTCAACAAAACACGGTACATCCCAATGAGCCGTCGACGCCGTATTTATGAAGGCAAGGCCAAGGTCCTGTATGAAGGCCCGGAGCCGGGAACCCTGATTCAGCACTTCAAGGATGATGCGACCGCGTTCAATGCCAAGAAACACCAGGTGATCGAGGGCAAGGGCGTCCTCAACAACCGGATTTCGGAGTACCTGTTTCAGCACCTCAACGACATCGGGGTGCCGACCCATTTCATCCGCCGCCTCAATATGCGCGAGCAGTTGATTCGCGAGGTCGAGATCGTGCCGCTCGAAGTGGTGGTGCGGAACGTCGCCGCCGGCTCGCTGTCGCAGCGCCTCGGCATCGAGGAGGGCACCCAGCTGCCGCGCTCGATCATCGAGTTCTATTACAAGAACGACCAGCTCAACGACCCCATGGTGTCGGAAGAGCACATCACGGCCTTCGGCTGGGCGACGCCGCAGGAAATCGACGACATCATGGCGCTCGCCATCCGCGTCAACGACTTCCTCACCGGTCTCTTCCTCGGCATCGGCATCCGTCTGGTCGATTTCAAGATGGAATGCGGCCGGCTGTTCGAGAACGAGATGATGCGGATCATCGTCGCCGACGAGATCTCGCCCGACTCGTGCCGGCTGTGGGACATCAAGTCGAACGAGAAGCTCGACAAGGACCGTTTCCGCCGTGACCTCGGCGGTCTCTTGGAGGCCTATACCGAAGTGGCGAAACGCCTGGGCATTCTGATGGAGAACGAGCGTCCGGCCGGTTCGGGTCCGGTGCTGGTGAAGAGCTAAAGAAGAACTGGGGCAAGTCTCGTGAAGGCACGCGTTACCGTTACGTTGAAATCCGGAATTCTTGATCCGCAGGGCAAGGCCATCGAAGGCGCGCTGAAATCGCTCGGCGTCGATGGCGTTGCCAGCGTCCGTCAGGGCAAGGTGTTCGATATCGAACTGTCAGGCGCCGACAAGGCCAAGGCCGAGGCGGCACTGAAAGATGCCGCCGACAAGCTGTTGGCGAACACCGTGATCGAGAACTACCGGGTTGAGCTCTTGGGATGAGGGCACGGCTCGTCGTTCTGTCCGCGGTCATTCTCGCGCTGCTTTCTCCCTTGCCCGCCATGGCGCAAGCGCCGGGCTCTACCAAGGTCGTGCTCCGCAATCCTGACGTGGCGAAGTGGGCCGGCCGCAACAATTTTCTCAGCACCAGCGCCAGCGAGTTCACGTGCCGCCCGCTCGCATGTCCTGCGCCTTCCAAGGTGACGGCGAAAATCTCGGCCAGCCCGACGCGAAGTCCCGACCGTCAGGCATTGGCGAAATATGCCAGCCAGACTATCCCGGCGGCGGTCGAACAGGCCAACCTGAATGTGGCTTCCAGCCTGGCGCCGGGTCGCAAGATCGAGCGGCTTTCCAGCACGGCCACCGAGATACGCGGCTATCCGTCGATCTCGCAGGAGATGCGCTTCGTCGGCGGACAAGAGCCTGTCTACATGAGCAAGGTGACCATGTTCGTGAAATCGGCGCTGGTCGATATCGCCTCCTACTCACCGTCGCGCGAGACCGCGCGGCGTAATCGCGACCTGTTTGTCGGCGCGATGCAGGTCGAGGACGTTCCGATACGTCAATAAGTCCCGCCAAGGGCTAGCCTATCCCGCTATCCGGAACTATAGGTTGGATGGGGTGGCCGGACAGGCCAAGGTTGCGGGCGGGGCTTCGATGGGGTTGGGGAAAGTTGTGTTTCGGCTGGCGGTCATCGCCGCGGCCACGATTGGGCTTGCCGGCTGTATGACGGCTGCCGTTGGGCCGGAGAACCCGGGCACCAAGGTTCGGGGGAAAGCGCCTGATCCGCAAAAATGGGTCGGCAGCCAGAATTTTGGTGACAAGCGCTGGGTCTATCGCTGCCGGCCGCTGGCATGCCCGGAATTGTCGATGGTCTCTATCCGAACGTCACAGAGCCCGACACGCAGCCCCGATCCGCAGGCCCTGCAGAAATTCGCGCAGGAGAATGCCCAGCGGGAGATGACCCAGGCGGAGCAGGCTCCGGCCGATGGCGGGAGTAACCGGGTGCGAGATCTCTCGCTGCTTTCTTCCCGCGTCGCCAATGTGAAGGACTTTCCGGCCGTCCATTGGGAATATCGCGGCAGCTCAGCCGACAACAAGACGGTCTATATCGTCCGCAAGATGGTGTTCGCCGGCAACAGTGTCATCGACATCATTTCCTCATCCCTTGGCCTTGAGGTTGCCCGTCGCAACAGCAACGATTTCATCGGTGTCATGGAGATCGAGGACTTTGCCCCACCGGCGCGATAGCAAGGCATGAAATCGGCGGCGTGGGCGGTTCCTGTGGTTGGAGGCCTTCATGCCTCGCCTGTTCAAAGTTCGGCGTCTGACGGTAGCGCCGGACGGCAGAAAAGCATATGTAGTTAGCGCCACCCGTTCGCTCTGCCGCCTGAAACCCCGGTAACGCCATGAAATCAGCCGTTCTCGTCTTTCCCGGAATCAACCGCGAGCGCGACATGGCGCGCGCCCTCAAACTGGCCTCCGGCCAGGAGGCGGCGATGGTCTGGCATGCGGAGACCGAATTGCCCAAGGGTACCGATCTCGTGGTGGTGCCCGGCGGGTTCTCCTACGGCGATTACCTGCGCTGCGGCGCGATTGCCGCGCGCGCGCCTGTCATGGACGCGGTGCGCAAGCATGCGGCCGATGGCGGGCTGGTGCTCGGCGTCTGCAACGGGTTTCAGATCCTCTGCGAAGCGGGGCTGCTGCCGGGCGTGTTGATGCGCAACGCGAGGCTGAAATTCATCTGCAAGGACGTTCACCTGCGGGTCGAACGTTCCGATACGCCGTTCACGCGCGGCTACAATGCCGGGCAGGTCATCCGCGTGCCGGTCGCCCACGGCGAGGGCAACTACGAAGCCGACGAGGAGACGGTGAAGCGGCTCGAGAGCGAGGGGCGGGTGCTCTACCGCTACTGCTCCCCTGAGGGCGTGGTCGACGAGGAGTCCAACATCAACGGCGCGGCGGATTCAATCGCCGGCATCGTCAACGAGCGCGGCAATGTGCTCGGCATGATGCCGCACCCGGAAAACCACGTCGAAGACATCATGGGCTGCACCGACGGCCGCGGGTTGTTCGCGGGCCTTGCCGCGCATCTGGAAAAAGCCGCGTGAATTCATTCATTGGGAAATTGGCGGTCGCGCTGGCGGCGCTGTCTCTGGCGACTGCCGCGCATGCGCAGGACTATCCCAAGCGTCCCATCAGCATGATCGTGCCGTTCGCGGCCGGCGGCACGTCCGACGTGATCGCGCGCGTCGTGGCCGAGGAGATGAGCAAGTCGCTCGGCCAGCCGATCGTGATCGAGAACGTCGCGGGCGCCGGTGGCTCGACCGCGCTGACGCGTGCCGCGCGCGCGGAAGGCGACGGCTACACCATCGCGATCGGCAATGCCGGCACCAGCGCCGCGACCTACACGATCTATCCGAAACTGCCGTTCACGCCGGAATCATTCCTGCCGATCGCAGTGGTGGCAAAAACCTTCGGCATCGTGGCGCTACGCAAGGATTTCCCGGCGAAGAACCTGCAGGAATTCATCGCCTATGCGAAGAAGAATCCCGGCAAGGTCAATTTCGGCCATGCCGGCGTCGGCTCCTCGAATTTCCTGATCTGCAAGAGTTTTGTGCAGGCCGCCGGCATCGAGGTCCAGCTGGTCGGTTATCGCGGCGCGGCGCCGGCGCTGACGGATGCGATCGGCGGCCAGATCGACGGCGTCTGTGATTCCGCCGCCTCAGTGTCGCAGGCAATCGACGACAAGCTCGTGAGGGGCCTCGTGGTCGGCTCGACGGTGCGGCTCGCGACCTTGCCCGATCTGCCGACCTCGGCAGAAGCCGGGCTTCCCGATTTCGAGGCGCAGGGCTGGAACGGCCTGTTCGCGCCGAAGGGCACGCCGCCTGCAGTGATTGCGAAGCTGAACGCCGCGGCGAAGACCGCTGTTGAGAGCGAGGCGGTGAAGAAGCGTTTCCACGATCTCTCCACCGTCGCCCCAGATTCCAATGAGCACGGGAGTGAAGTGCTCGGGCAGTTGGTGACACGCGACGTCGACAAATACAGGAAGCTGCTAGCCGATCAAAAGGATCAGAAGTAAGCTCGTAAGAGGCGGAAGTGCTTAAGCCTTGGAAGGATATCGCTGCCTTTTACAGAGACCTCGTTAGCGGAGGGACGCAGCTCCAAGGGATGATGCATCTAGTCGAGCAGATCGATGTGTCGCGCTATGCAACGGGAATATTTGGCGAGACCTCCATGCATGACCTTTGTGTCATGCAGACTGCCGGTGCGTTTCCGTTGGGACCGTATCTCAGGATTTCTCCCCGATTCGATGGAACTGTCGAATTCCGATATGTCGACACGCATGTCACCACGAGGCAATGGCATCGGGTGGTCAAAGACGAGGACGTCTTCGCGAGGCTAGTCGGGTTCTTTGACCAATTGCACTGGTTCGCTTCTGAGCATTCAAAATCATAACGACCTGATGATTAGTGTCTGCGAGATGAAAAAGCCCCGCTTGAAGCGGGGCTTTTTGTTGTCTGCCTGTTATCTGCCAGTCGGTGAGCCAGGGCCTGTCGGCGCGATTGTCGAGCCGCTGGGCGAGGGGTTGATGAGCGTGTTGCCGGATGGGTTCAGCCCGCTGTTCCGCCCAGCAGCCGCACTGCCGGCGTCATTGCTCATGCCGGTGCTCGGATTGGTACCCGTGGCGCTGCCGGTGGTCGTTCCGCTGGTGGACGGCCCTGTCGCCGCGCCACTCGTCGCCGCGCCGCCCGCGCCCGAACTTCCGCCCGCAGAGCCGCTGCCGGACTGCGCGAATGCGACAGTGCCTGTGAATGCCAGCGTGGTCGCCAATCCCAATGCTGCGAGTTTCATGACTGCTCCTTTTCTTGTTGCGCTGGAGGCCAACGAGGTCCCGCCAGACCGCGTTCCCTTCTGCCGATCACAGATCCTTGCTGTCCGCTGAAAGTGGCCGCAGCGCCACAAGTGTGAAATCGCAGCGACATATTCGTGTCCAGTCACAACTGAAGATTGTCTGATTGAACTTGCCGCGCTATCAAGGCCACTAAGGACCGTCCGCCCGGTTTGACTGGAAATGCCCGCATGCCCGTTGCTCTCGTTGTTTTGCTGCTCGACCTCACCCTGATCTGGCACGCATCGAAGACCGGGCGCTTGCAGCCCTGGGCTTTCATCATCCTGATGATCCCGCTGGTCGGCGCGCTCGCCTACATCGTCGTCGAATTGATCCCGGAATGGTTTGGCAGCCCCGGCGCGCAACTGGCGCGCAAGCGGGTGGCCGACAGGCTCGATCCGGAAAAGCGCTATCGCGAGCTGCGCGACCGGCTCGCCGGCACCGACACCATTGCGAACCGGGAGGTGCTTGCAGCCGAATGCCTGAAGGTCGGGCGCTTCGACGAAGCCGAGCGGCACTTCGATCACATCCTCACGCTGCCGATGGGGCGCGAGCCGGTCTATGCGCTCGGGAAAGCGCAGGCGCAATTTGGTCTCACCCGCCCGGCGGATGTGCTCGCGACACTGGATGATCTGAAAGCGCACTGGCCTGATTTCGAATCGGCCGAGGGGCATCTGCTCTACGCCCGGGCGTTGGCGGAGGTCGGACGTATCGACGAGGCGCTCGACGAATATCATGCGCTATCAGCTTATTTTCCCGGTGCCGAGGCCAAGGTGCGTTACGGCATGCTGCTGAGCATGACGGGGCGTACCGCCGAAGCCAGGATCGTGTTCAACGAATTGCTGCTCTCGATGCGGCGCGCGCCGAAATATCTGCGCGATGCGCAGGCGGAGTGGCTTGCGATCGCCGAAAAGCAATTGTCGGCCTGATCCGACAGGGAACCGGCGGCATCTTCGCCACGCCATCTGGCGTGAAACTTGCTGGTACTTCCTCCTGATCCGCAGTGCGGATTTTCCAATCCTTGGACGGGAGGAATATCATGCTCATTCGCAAGGCATCCTGCGTGACTGCGCTTGCGGCAGCGATACTGGCGTCGCCTCCGGCGAGGGCAGAGGCCACACTGCGCATCGCCATGACGGCGTCCGATATCCCGACGGCGACCGGGCTGCCCAACAACGGTTTTGAAGGCATGCGCTTCCTCGGCTATCCGATCTTCGAAGGATTGGTGCTGTGGGATCTGACGCGAACCGACAAATTGGCGGGCTTGCGTCCGGGGCTGGCGGAGAAATGGGAGCAGGACCCGGCGGACAACAAGACCTGGATTTTCCATCTGCGCCGCGGCGTGAAATTCCACGACGGCACGGATTTCAACGCCGACGCCGTGATCTGGAATCTTGACCGCTATTTCAACAACAACAGCCCGCAATTCGAGCCGCCGAGTTCGGCGATGTCGCGGGCGCGCGTTCCGATCATGGGGTCCTACAACAAGATTGATGACGAAACCGTCGCGATCACCACGACCAAGCCGGCCTCGTATTTCCCGTATATGGCGGTCTATCTCCTGTTCACCTCGCCGACTTCGTTCGAGAAGGCCGGCCGGGATTGGACCAAGGTCGCGACCTTGCCGGCGGCCGGCACCGGGCCGTTCCGCATCACGAAAGTCGTGCCGCGGCAGGAGGCCGATCTGGCGCGCTGGGAGGGCTATTGGGACTCCGGCAAAATGGCGAAGGTCGACAATGTCGTGCTGATGCCGATCCCTGAGGCAAACTCGCGACTGGCCGCGCTGCGCTCGGGGCAGGTCGACTGGATCGAAGTGCCTCCGCCCGATGGCCTCGCCTCGCTGAAATCGGCCGGTTTCACCATCACCACGGGTTCGTACCCGCATGTCTGGCCGTGGTTCTACAACATCGGTGCGACCAACAGCCCGTTCAAGGACGTGAAGGTTCGCCAGGCGCTGAACTATTGCATCGATCGGGAAGGGCTGGTGGCGCTGCTCAACGGGACCGCGGAGCCCTCTGTCGGCTGGCTCAAGTCCGCCGATCCCGATTTCGGCTCCCCGGTCAATCGCTACAAGTACGACCCCACCAAGGGCAAGACGCTGCTGGCCGAAGCCGGCTACACGGCGGCAAAGCCGTTGTCGTTCAAGGCGATGATCTCGAATTCCGGCTCGGGGCAAATGCTGCCGCTTCCAATGAACGAATTCCTGCAGCAGAATTTGAAAGAGGCTTGCGGCGTGAACGTCGAATTCAATGTGATCGAGTGGCAGGTACTGCTGACCGCCGCCCGCGCCACGCCGGATAGTCCCAATCTGCAGGGCGCCATGGTACTCAATATCAGTTCGCCGTCCTCCGATGCCGGCGTCATGGCGCGCTATTTCTCGTCAGCCAATTTTTCGCCGAACGGTTTCAATTTCGAGCAGTGGAAGGACGACGACTTCGACGAGGCGCTGAAGACGATTTCGGAGGCCACCGATCCGAAGGCGATCTCGGCCGCCTATCGCAAGGCCCATGAGCGTCTCGTCGACAACCCGCCCTGGCTCTTTATCGTCCACGATCTCAACCCCCGCGCGATGAGCCCGAAGATCAAAGGGTTCGTCTCGCCGCAATCCTGGTTCGTCGATCTGACACTGGTCAGCCTGCAATAGCTGGCCGGGTTGGCGACGCGGCTTACCGGGAACGGAACCGGTTGATCCATCTTCCATACTGCTTGCTCGGAATGGTCATCGCGGCGACGCCGGCCATCACAAGCACGAGACCAAGCGCGAGATTGGCTGGCACGGCTTCGCCGAGCAGCAGCACCGACAGGCCGACGCCGATCGGAATGCGCAAATAACCCTGTGCGTTGGTGGTCAGCGTGCCGAGCCGCGTCAGGCACATGTAGAACAGCATCAGCCCGAAGGCGCTGGAGACGATCCCCATCGCGGCGGTCGCGACCAGCGCTTCAGTCGTCGGCCGCAAGGTCCAGGGATGATCGATGATGAGCGCGAACGGCAACAGCACCGTGCCACCGAACAGGAGCGAGCCCGCGGCCACCACCATGGGGTCGTAGTCCGTCAGCCGCAACCCGAAGATCGTGGCGCATGCAAACGAGATGGTGGCGATCAGGATGACGATCTCGGCCAGGATGTTGGCATCGAGCGTTGAGAGCGCGTCGAGGCCGATAATCAAGGCCGTGCCGGCCAGGCCCAGGATGGCGCCGATCAGCTTCAGTAGCGTCGCCGGCTCATGCCGCGTGATGCCCCAGGTGATAAGAAACGCGAAGATCGGCGTCGTCGAGGCCAGCACGACGGTATTCGATGCCGGCACGTATTGCTGCGCCCAGGTGATCAGCAGAAACGGCAGTGTGGAATTGATGGTCTGTTGCTGCGCGAACAGCTTCCAGGCCCTGGCGTCCACGGGCATCCGCACGCCACGCACGCGCAGGACCGCGAACAGAAACGCCGCCGCGATCAGGGAGCGCGCCGAGATGAAGGTGATCGGCGGGATCGAGCCGAGGCCGATCTTGGTCAGCGGATAGGTCGAGCTCCAGCAGCACGCCAGCGCGAGCAGCAACGCATAGTCGCGCCAGCCGCGACGGGGCTGTGGCGCTTCAGGTGGCAACGGCGTCCGCAGGCTTCTTCCGTTTCACCCGCTTGATGGTACCGGAGAAGGTGAACAGCGACCGTTCGCCGGATTTCAAGATGCCCCGCACGAAGATCAGCGAGCCGCCGGCGCGGGTCACTTCGCCGGTGCACTCGACCAGCTCGCCCTCACGGGCGGCATCGAGGAACTCGCTCGCGAACGACACGGTGACGGCCGGTCCCTGCAGCACGGCGCCAGCGAGCGCGAACAGGCAGTAATCGGCAAACGTCATGAAGCAGCCGCCGTGGACGTTGCCGGAGCCGTTGAGGTGTTTTTGCGCGACCCGGAACGCACAGGTGATACGGCCGTTCTCATCCATCCGGTGGTAGAACGGGCCGGCATGGGTCTCGAAATGGTCGCGTTTCCAAGTCCGCCAGCCCTTGAATTCGCCCTCGGTTTCGACGTGGAGGTCTGGGCGGAGGTCGAATGCGGTCTTGGCAAGCTGGTTCACGAAATCTGGCCTTCAATTGTCGGTTTGGGTCCTTAAATCCGATCCATCCCCGCAGTGCAAACGCCGATCCTGCAAGGCACCCCGCGCAAAGCTCTGGACAGGGCAAAAATGCCCCCTAAAAGGCCTTTTCGCACCCCCGCGATCTTCCTAATAAGAGACCCATGAACGAGCCCCAGATTACCCCCGAACTCGTCGCCAGCCATGGTTTGAAGCCCGACGAGTATGAGCGCATCCTCAAGCTGATCGGGCGGGTGCCGACCTTCACCGAGCTCGGGATTTTCTCGGCGATGTGGAACGAGCACTGCTCGTACAAGTCCTCCCGCATCCATCTCCGGGGACTGCCGACCAAGGCGCCGTGGGTGATCCAGGGCCCGGGCGAGAACGCCGGGGTCATCGACATCGGCGACGGCCAGGCGGTGGTCTTCAAGATGGAGAGCCACAACCACCCGAGCTACATCGAGCCCTATCAGGGCGCGACCACCGGCGTTGGCGGCATTTTGCGCGACGTGTTCACGATGGGCGCGCGGCCGATCGCCTGCCTCAATGCGCTCTCCTTCGGCGCGCCGGAGCACCCCAAGACGCGCCATCTGGTGTCGGGCGTGGTCGCCGGCGTCGGCGGCTATGGCAACTCCTTCGGCGTGCCGACGGTCGGCGGGCAGGTGCGTTTCCACACCCGCTATGACGGTAACATCCTGGTCAACGCGATGGCGGTTGGCCTCGCCGAGACCGACAAGATTTTCTATGCGGCGGCCTCCGGCGTGAACATGCCGATCGTCTATCTCGGCTCCAAGACCGGCCGCGACGGCATTCACGGCGCCTCGATGGCGTCGGCCGAGTTCGATGACAATTCCGAGGAGAAGCGCCCGACCGTGCAGGTCGGCGATCCCTTCGCCGAGAAGCTCCTGCTGGAGGCCTGCCTCGAGATCATGGAAAAGGGCTGTGTGATCGCGATCCAGGACATGGGCGCGGCGGGCCTGACCTGCTCGGCGGTCGAGATGGGCGCCAAGGGCGACCTCGGCGTCGAGCTCGATCTCAACGCGGTGCCGACGCGCGAAACCGGCATGAGCGCTTACGAGATGATGCTCTCGGAGAGCCAGGAGCGCATGCTCATGGTGCTCAAGCCCGAGAAGGAGAAAGAGGCCGAGGCGATCTTCACCAAGTGGGGATTGGACTTTGCCGTCGTCGGCTACACCACGCCGACCAAGCGCTTCGTGGTCAAGCATGGCGGCGACGTCATGGCCGACCTGCCGATCAAGGAACTCGGCGACGAGGCGCCGGTCTATGACCGCCCGCATGTGCCGTCCGCGGCGCTGCCAGTGGTGCAGGCGCGCGAGGTCACGGCGGCGATCGGCATTATGCCGGCGCTGGAGAAGCTGATCGCGACGCCCGAACTGTGCTCGAAGCGCTGGGTGTGGGAGCAATACGACCACGTCATTCTGGGCAACACCGTGCAGCGCCCCGGCGGCGATGCCGCCGTGGTGCGCGTACAGGACGGGCCGAAGGGGCTCGCGCTGACCGTCGACGTGACGCCGCGCTATTGCGAGGCGGACCCGTTCGAGGGCGGCAAGCAGGCGGTGGCGGAGGCCTGGCGCAACATCACCGCGGTCGGCGGCCGGCCGCTCGCGATCACCGACAATCTGAACTTCGGCAATCCTGAAAGGCCCGAGATCATGGGTCAGTTCGTCGGCTGCCTGAAGGGAATTTCCGCAGCCTGCAGCGCGCTCGATTTCCCGGTCGTCTCGGGCAACGTCTCGCTCTACAACGAGACCAACGGCCGCGGCATCCTGCCGACGCCCTCGATCGGCGGCGTCGGCCTGCTCGACGATTTCACCAAATCCGCCTCGCTGGCGTTCAAGGCCGATGGCGAGGCGATCCTGTTGATCGGCGATACGCAAGGTTGGCTCGGTCAGTCCGTTTACTTGCGCGATGTCTGCGGTCGCGAAGAGGGCGCGCCGCCGCCGGTCGATCTCGCGGCCGAAAAGCGCAATGGCGACGTGGTGCGCGGCATGATCCATGCCGGCACGGCGACCGCGGTGCATGACATCTCCGACGGCGGGCTGCTGATTGCCCTGGCCGAGATGGCGATTGCCAGCGGCATCGGCGCGCAGCTATTGGCTGGGCCGAGCTCGATCGTGCCGCACGCCTACTGGTTCGGCGAAGATCAGGCGCGCTACATCGTGACGGTGCCGGCGGCGGATGCCGGCCTGGTGCTGGCGAAGATGAAGGGCGCGGGCGTGCCCTGCGCGCGGATCGGCACCACGGGCGGCGATGCGATCGCGATTGCAGGCGAGGGGCAGGTGGCGGTGAGTGCGCTCAAGACGGCGTTCGAACACTGGCTGCCGGCCTATATGAGCGGCAAGGCGGCTTAGCCTCGCTCTCTCCCCGTCATTGCGAGCGCAGCGAAGCAATCCATTTCGCCGCTTGCCGAGAAATGGATTGCTTCGTCGCTGCGCTCCTCGCAATGACGGCTGGGGCAGTTACAGTACCTTCGTCGCGCCCGGGATTTGCCGCAGCGCGCGCGTCAGTGCCCAGCTGAAAGCGACCGTCAGCACGAATCCGATTGTCGCCTTCACGATCGCCGGCAGGTCATAGTCGAACAGCCAGTATTGCAGCCAAAGCGCGATCGGGTAGTGCACCAGAAACATGCCGTAGGCGTCCGCCTGCATCGGATCGAGCAGCTTGGCTGAGCCTGATTGCCTGAACCTCTGGAAGAAGGCCAGGATCAGAAACATGATGGCCACGCTGAAGACAGCGAAACAGACGGCATAGAGTCCCTCATACCAGTTTGGCAGCGGCGACGGATTGCCCAGTATTTCGCGCTTGATGAAGATCAGCCCCCAGAGCAGGCAATACGGAACGATCGCGAGCACCATCCAGTCCCAACTGACCTTCGCCATCCGGCCGTCTGCCGCGAGCAGTCCGCGATCCATATTCGCGACGCCGATGCCGGCGCCGAAAAAGAAATAGCTCGCATAGAGCATCACGCGTCCGTGCTGGACGGAGAACGGCCCGAACTCGAACCAGCTGCTTGGTCCATAACGCATCAGCCCGGGCACATAGAATGCTGCGGTGACGGCAAGCATGACCGCGAAGAACACGGCGGGGCGGCGGCGACCGTACAGCGAGAGGCGGTTGATCGGATCAAGCAGGTTGGGCGACAACCGATGCAGGATGCAAGCAACCACGTCGAAGCCGAGCAGGACCCAAAGGAACCAGAGCGGCCCGCTCGGCCACGGGCCCTTCGTGATCATATTCCACCAGTATTCCGAAAAGCCGATTTCGGGATGGTGCCGCAGGGAGATGGCGTAATAGGCCAGTGGAATGAGCGTGAAGGCGCAGATCACGAAGGGCAGGCCGAGCCGAAGCAGGCGATCCTGCAAATAGTTCAGCGGTCCCTTCCGCGCGATACCCGACCAGGCGAACAGCCCCGACAGGAAGAAGAACATCGCCATGAAGAAGCTGTCGGTAGCCAGCACGATCATGTCGAAGCCGAAGAAGTACTTCGGATCGGTGTGACCGAAATAGGTATAGGGGATGACGGCGTGGTGGAGCAGCACCACCAGCGTCAGGAAGGTGCGGGCGCGGTCGAGCGCGATGTTGCGCGATTTGGCTTTGGGCACTGCGCCTATGTCGGCATGCCCCACGGTGGAAATCGATGTCATGGGCACGTGCCCCCCGTGCAGGTTGGTCGAGTTAAATGTTGCTCCCGGGAACCCGATTCAGCAAGGCCAATAGGGAGTGAATGATCTGTCGTCCGGCAGCGGGTCTCGCACGGGAACCAGCCGCGTAACTTGCCGTTAGGATCGGTAAATCCGCCGGCCGCTGCTATTGGCCTAAGGTCCCGGAGCGAGCAATGACAATTCTCAAATGGGCGCTGATCTTCTTTCTGGTGTCGATCGTCGCCGGTCTTCTCGGCTTCACCGGCATTTCGGCGGCTTCCGCCGACATTGCCCGCTTCCTGTTCTATGTCTTCGTCGCGATCTTCCTGGTGCTGCTGATCCTCGGACTTACGATATTCAGAGCCTAGCTACGCAAAGCCTGTCATTCCGGTTTCAATGCTTTTCGCATTGCACCGGAATGCCGTCGGCTCTGGTTACGCCACTTCCTCGATCGTCACCTTGTCCGGATAGAACGCCAGATGGCCCGCGATTTCGGCCATGGCCGGGAAGGGCGTCTCATAGGTCCAGATCGAATTTTCGATGCTCTTGCCGTTGGCATTGATGCTGAAATAGTTCGCATCCCCCTTGTAGGGGCAATGCGTGGTCCGCTCGGTGCGGGCGAGCAGCGCCATATTGGCGTCCTCGCGCGGTACATATTGCACTGCCGGATAGCTGGCTTCCTTGAGCGTCAGCGCATGGGTGGTATCGGCGATGACCACGCCACCTGCCGAGACCCTGACGCGCTTGGGATTTGCCGTTATCGTGATCGGATGGTCGGGACCGGGCAATTTCATGATTTTGAGCCTCTTTTTAGGTCAGCCCGAAATGATCGGGCGCGACCGGATCTCGCGGTGTCAAACCGTTCGGCCCGGAATATAGTGGCGTCAGGCGTGACCTAGAAGAGCGTACGCGCTAGGTTTGGCCGTCACGGTCGCGCGAGCCGGCCGTGATTCGAAACACCTGACGGAGACATACTGGATGCCGATGGACGCCCACGATATCGAATCGATGATCAAGGCAGCTATCCCCGATGCCGAGGTGACGATCCGCGATCTCGCAGGCGATGGCGACCACTACGCCGCGACCGTGATCTCGGAATCCTTCCGCGGCAAGTCGCGCGTGCAGCAGCATCAGATCGTGTATCAGTCGCTCAAGGGCCAGATGGGCGGCGTGCTGCACGCGCTGGCGCTGCAGACCGGGGTGCCGGAGGGCTAGCCCCCGACCAGCCACGCGGGGGCACCAATGACGAACGATCCGCACGGCGCGATGTTTCGCGTGATCGTGCCGCATCAGCACAGCCGCGTCACCTATGTGGAGCTTTTCTTCGACCTCGTCTTCGTCTTTGCCGTCACCCAGATCTCGCACACGCTGCTCGCGCATTTCACCCTTGTCGGCGCGCTGCAGGTCACTCTGCTTTTTCTGGCGGTTTGGTGGGTCTGGGTCTTCACTTCCTGGATCACCAACTGGCTCAATCCCGAGAAGACTCCGGTCCGGCTCCTGCTGTTTGCGATGATGCTGGGCGGGCTGGTGCTGTCGACGTCGATCCCGAAGGCGTTTGACGAGCGCGGCCTGTGGTTCGCGATCGCCTATGCGACGATGCAGGTCGGCAAGACGATATTTCTGTGGCTGTCGACGCCGGTCTCGCGCCCGCGCGTCAGGATGAATGCGATCCGGATCGCCGCCTGGCTCTCGACATCAGCCATCTTCTGGATCGCCGGCGGGTTGGCCGAGGGCCAGTCGCGCCTGGCGCTATGGGCCGTTGCACTCGTCATTGAATATATTTCGCCGGCGGTGCGGTTCTGGATTCCGCGCTATGGCGCGTCATCGGTCGCGGACTGGATGATCGAAGGCGGCCACATGGCCGAGCGTTGCGCGTTGTTCATCATCATCGCGCTCGGCGAATCCATCGTCGTGATCGGCGCGACTTTCGCCGAACTCACCTGGACGAGCGAAAACGTCCTGGCGTTCGTCTCAGCGCTGCTCGGCAGCATCGCGATGTGGTGGATCTATTTCCACATCGGCGCCGAGGCCGCCTCCGAGGAGCTTTCAAAATCGAACGAGCCGGGAAGGTTGGCGCGACTCGCCTATACCTATCTGCACATGCCGATCGTGGCCGGCGTCATCGTCGCGGCGGTGGCGGATGAACTGGTGCTGAAGCACCCGGGCGGTCATTCCGATCTGAAGACGGTGATGAGCGCGATCGGCGGTCCCTTGCTGTTTCTGCTCGGGACGGTGCTATTCAAGCACAGTTTTCGCGGCTTTGTTCAGCTCTCGCACGGCGCCGGCATCATCGCACTCTGCGCGCTTGCATGGTTTGCCAGCAGCCTTTCGCCGCTGATGCTATCCATCCTGACCACCGCGATCCTGACCGTCGTCGCGATGTGGGAGACGATGTCGCTGCGATCCGGCCGGGCCGAATAGCAGCTTCAATCGAACCTTGAATTCAATCCAGCCTGGGCCGCCTGACCGGAAATAGTTGCGGCGAGTTATGCTGATCGACGACGTTCTTGAGCACGAGCGTCGAGAGCTGGACGACAAGCGCCCGAAGCCGCGCATTTTCCTCGATAAGCGCCACCCGCTCGGTGTCTGCTTCGTCGTCCCAGTCCGTATCATTGTGGGCCGATCCGGCATTGTGGCTGCTGGACGCTGGATATGCATTGGCCATGACTGAAATCCCCTGACACGAACTCNACCCCGAGCCATGCTACCGGGAAAGATACGGCTCAGTCCGCGTCAAAAATTGNNNGACCTTTCGAAGGGGAAACGACAGCGGAGATGGACCCTTTTGCGGGCGGCTTCATAAAGGTGAACACTTGTTAAGAAGTTTGGTTATACTGCGCCTTGGCAAAAGGTGTGGGGACGCGCGGCGGCGTATGCACCTTTTCCATCTAACCTTGACCAGCGCGATCACTCAGTGCCCACGGGGGTACCGTGGTGGGAATACGCGCCTATGAAACAGAGCGAAGCAAGAGTACGGATCATTCAAGAGTGGGACCGCTGGATATTGACGCAGGCGATCGAGCCGGACGGACCGACTGGAAAAGACTCATTGAAGTTCTTTCACGAACTGCAGGACGCAGGATCAGCGCTACTGGATTTCCAGTCGCGCGGACAAGACAAGTGGCGGATCATTCATGCGTGGCTTTTGGGGGCAGACCGATTGCACGATGACTGGATATCGGTCGCGCCCCGGATCACTCCGACACGCAGGTTCCGGCCGGAGCGCAAGCGATCGTTCTGCAAGACGTGAAGTGCAAGGCCCTAAAGCGGGATGACGCTTCTTCGAATCGTGCTCCCGCTTTAGCTTTTTGTTTGAGCATGATCTTTTCGGAAAACCGCTACACACTTTTCCGGANCCAACCTCAGTCCGAGGCCACCAGCGCGTGAACCGAAAACATCCTGTCCCGGTCGGTCCAGGATTCCCGCACCGACCAGCCCGACTCGCCCGCCAGGGCGGTGAAGCGGTCGAGGCTGTATTTATAGCTCGACTCGGTGTGGATGCTCTCGCCCGGACGGAATGAGAAATTCCGTCCCAGGATGCGCACGCTCTGCGCTTTCTTGGAAATCAAGTGCATCTCGATGCGATGGCGCTCCCGGTTATAGACCGAGCGGTGCATGAAGGCGGATACGTCGAAATTGCCGCCGAGTTCGCGGTTGATGCGGACCAGGACGTTGAGGTTGAATTTGGCGGTGACGCCGGCGGCGTCGTTATAGGCGTCGTAGAGCACGCGCTCGTTCTTCTCGAGGTCGACGCCGATGATCATCTGCGCGCCGTTGCCCAGAATGTCGCGGGCGCTGCGCAGGAAGGCTCGCGCCTCGTCCGGCTCGAAATTGCCGAGCGTCGATCCCGGAAAGAAACCGACCGTGGGCATGCCCTCGATCTCGGCAGGCAGGGCAAACGGCGCGGTGAAATCGGCGGCCACCGGATACACGCCGAGATCGGGGAAATCCTTTCGCAAGGCGCCTGCCTGCGCGCTCAGGAAGTCGCCGGAAATATCGACCGGGACATAGGCGGAAAAATCGCAGCGCTCCAGCAGCAGCCGGACCTTGGTGGTGGCGCCGGCGCCGAACTCCACCAGGGCCGCGCCCTTCGGAATGATGGCGGCGATCTCGTCGCCGTGGCCGCGCAGGATGCCGAGTTCGGTCCGGGTCGGGTAATATTCCGGCAGCACCGTGATCTGCTCGAACAGCTCGGAGCCTGCGGCGTCGTAGAAATATTTCGGCGACAGGCGCTTGGGAAACTGCGAGAGATTGCCGATCACGTCGCCGGCAAAGGCGGAGGTCTGCTCATCGAACTGATACGTCTGGGCCAAAGCGGCGGCGTGCACATTCATGATACTCTCCTGAACGCGCTTTCCGGCGCGCAATGATGATCGAAAACATCAGGCGTAGTCGGCGAGGCGCAGCCCCGTGAATTGCCAGCGGTGGAAGGGATAGAAGAAGTTACGGTAGGTGATACGGCTGTGGCCGGCGGGAGTTGCAAGCGAGGAGCCGCGCAGCACCAGCTGGTTGACCATGAACTTGCCGTTGTATTCCCCGAGCGCACCCTCGATGGCGCGGTAGCCGGGGTAGGGGGCGTAGGCGCTGCGGGTCCACTGCCAGACGATGCCGAAGGCATCATTGAGCTGGCCGGCGCGGGCGGCGACTTCCCACTCCATCTCGGTCGGCAGATGGCGGCCGGCCCAGCGTGCGAACGCGTCCGCCTCGTAATAGCTGACATGGCTGACCGGCGCGGCCGGGTCGATCGGCTGCAATCCGCCGAGCGTCATGATCTTCCATTCGCCGCCAGCCTGGCGCCAGTGGCCGGGCGCCTGCCAACCCTCGTTGGTCGCAGCGGCAAAGCCGTCCATCAGCCACAGCGTCGCCGTGCCGTAGCCGCCGTCCTGCATGAAGGCCAGCCATTCGGCATTGGTGACGAGGTTGCGGGCGAGCCGGACCGGGCCGACGAGGGCGCGGTGCGCGGGCTTTTCATTGTCGAAATGGAAACTGTCGTCGCTGTGCCCGACGGTGTGGATGCCCTCGTTGAGGGTGACCCATTCCTCCGCCGAACGCTGCGATGCCGGGAAGCGCCATGCCGGATCGTAGGCGGGCGGGATCGGGTTCTGGGCAAAGGCGTGCAGGATGTCGGTCAGCATCAATTCCTGATGCTGTTGCTCGTGGTTGAGGCCGACCTCGACCAGCGGGACGAGGCTGGCGAGGCGCTCCTCGCCGGCCGTCTGGAAGAATTTGATCACGGCCGCGTCGACATGGCGGCGATAGGCGGTGACCTCGTCCGCGCTCGGGCGGGTCAGATGGCCGCGCTGGTGACGGGCGTGCCGCGGGCCGGCGCTGACATAGTAGGAATTGAACAGAAATGCGTAGTCGGGGTGAAAGGGCTGGTACCCCTCGCAGTGATCGCCGAGCAGGAATTGTTCGAAGAACCAGGTGGTATGGGCGCGGTGCCACTTCGCCGGGCTGGCGTCCGGCATCGACTGGATGAGCTGATCCTCGGGACTCAAGGGGGCGGCGCGGCGCTCGGTTTCGTCGCGGACGGCCAGATAGGCTTCCACCAAATTCTGGGCGAGGGTGCCTGAATCGGAGAAAAGTGACGGGGCGGGGCTGGCAAACGACGCTGCGGATACTGGTTTCGTCACAGGTGTCTCCGGTGAGCGGGGAGAACGTTAGGCTGGCAAACTGGTTCCCCTTGGGCAGTCCGTCCTACATAGGGGTTCCCCTCCGGGAAAAAAGCCTGCCGCGGCTATGATATTGATGCCGTCAGACCATGGGCGGGGGCTGCGTCCGGCGCTCCAACCCGGGGCCGTGCATGCCAGCTCTTCGGCATTTTACTTTGGATGAACAACGGTTTGGGCTACATATAGGGGCAGTAACCGGGTTACATGGTCGGCCCAACGGGCGAAGCCGCAGGGGGCTGTGCGCCTTAAAAGGAAGCGAATATGAGCATCGAGCAATTCATCGACAACGAAGTGAAGTCGAACGACGTCGTGCTGTTCATGAAGGGAACGCCGCAGTTTCCGCAGTGCGGTTTCTCCGGCCAGGTGGTCCAGATTCTCGACCACGTCGGCGTCGGCTACAAGGGCCTGAACGTCCTGGAGTCCGCCGAGCTTCGCAACGGCATCAAGGAATATTCGAACTGGCCGACCATTCCGCAGCTCTACGTCAAGGGCGAGTTCATCGGCGGTTGCGACATCATCCGCGAGATGTTCCAGGCCGGTGAATTGCAGCAGCTGTTTGCCGACAAGGGCGTCACCCTCAACGCGGCGGCCTCCGCCTGAGCGGGTCAGCGCGCCAGGTTGGCCAGGCGCGGCTCGAAGTCATCGTTGCCGACATCACCTCGTTGCGCGTTGACGCCATCGTCAACGCGGCAAACTCGTCGCTGCTTGGCGGGGGTGGCGTCGATGGCGCGATCCATGACGCGGCCGGGCCGGAGCTGCTGGCCGAATGCCGGACGCTCCACGGCTGCGAGACTGGCGACGCCAAGATCACCAAGGGCTACCGGCTTCCTGCTCGACATGTGATCCATGCCGTTGGACCGATCTGGTATGGCGGTAGTCGCGATGAAGATGCGCTGCTTGCATCATGCTATCGTCGGAGCATCGAGCTTTGCGTCGCCCACAATCTGGCTTCAGTAGCGTTTCCAGCCATCTCGACCGGTGTTTTCCGGTTCCCGGCCGATCGGGCGGCCAGAATTGCCGTCAAGACGGTAGTAGATGCGCTGCCCTCGGCGCCTGACCTGACGCGCGCCATATTCTGCTGCTTTTCGGTGCAGAGCGGCGAACTGCATCAGGGCGTTTTGGACGCCTTCGGCAGCCCTTGTCCCTGATCGTGCCTCCGCTACACTTCCCCGTGAATTCCGGGGAGAGGGGTCCAATGAATTCATCACGAATGCTGTGCGCGCTGGGTTTTGGCGCACTGATGCTGGCGGCAACGCCGTCCGTCCGCGCCGAAGGTACTTTCGATATTCCAACCGGTGCGCGTTTCAATCATGACAAGCTCGCGAAGATCACCGAGTTCTTCAAGAACGAGGTCGCGACGGGGAAAATCGCCGGCGCCAACGTCCTGATCCAGCAGCACGGCAAGCCGGTCTATCACGAGACCTTCGGCGTCCAGGACGTGGTGTCCAAGGCGCCAATCAATGACAAGACCATCTTCCGCCTGTCTTCGCTGACCAAGGCGATCACCTCTGTCGTGGCGATGCAGTTGGTCCAGGATGGCAAGATCAATCTCGACGATCCCGTCTCGAAGTACATTCCCTCCTTCGCAAACATGAAGGTCGGCGTGGAGAAAAAGGCCGAAGACGGCACCAAGACACTTGAACTGGTGCCACTGACCCGGCCCATCACCGTTCTCGACCTGATGCGTCATACCTCCGGCATCACCTATGGCTTCTATGGCGATAGTCTGGTGCGCAAGGCCTACAAGGAGGCCAACCTTTACGCGGGCGAATTCGATCTCGCCGAATTCGCCGAGCGGATCGCCAAGCTGCCGCTGCACAACCAGCCGGGTGCGCTCTGGCAATACGGCCATTCCACCGACATTTTGGCGCGGATCATGGAGATCGTGACCGGGAAATCATTGTTCGAGATCGAGCGGGAAAAGCTGCTCGATCCGCTCGGCATGACCGATACGGGCTTCTTTGTCACCGAGCCGGAGCGGTTGCAGCGGCTCGCTCAGCCACTGCCGAACGACAGTGATTTCCGGGTCGGCCGCCTATACAGGACCGAGGTTCGCCAGAAGTGGGAATCCGCCAGCGGCGGCATGGTTTCGACCATGTCGGATTTTTCGAAATTTGCGCAGATGCTGCTCAATGGCGGCACGTTCGGAGGCAAGACCTATCTCACCCCGAAGACGTTCGAACTGATGACATCGGACCACGCCGGCAAGGACTCTGGCGTTGCGCGGGACCATTACTATTTTCCCGGTGACGGCTTCGGCATGGGGCTTGGGCTTGCCGTGCGCACCGATCCCGGCAACGCCAAGCCGCCGCCGCCGGGATCGCTCGGCGAGTTGAAATGGGACGGCGCGGCTGGCTGCTATATGGTGGTCGACCGCAAGCAGGACATGTTTTTCGTGGTGCTGGAGCAGACGCCGACGGAACGCCAGCGCGTCCAGCGGACGCTGAAGCAGTTGGTCTATGAAGCATTGGAGAACTGACGGCGCCATTCGGCGCTGCCTTGTCGCGGCGGCGCTCGCGGTGCTTTCTCTCGGCGGCTCGCCGCATGCGTTGCGGGGCGAGCCGAAGGCTCCTGACGCGCCAACTTTCTCGCGCGCAGCGCTTGACCAGTTTGGCGACTACGTTCGCAGCGAGATCACGGCGGGCAAGATTCCCGGCGCAGTCATGCTGATCCAGCAGCATGGCAAGCTGGTTGATCTCGAATGTTTCGGCGTGCGGGACCCGGGGACCGGCGTACCGATGACGCCGGATACCATTTTCCAGATCTATTCGATGTCGAAGGCCGTCACCTCGGTTGCCGCGATGATGCTGGTCGACGACGGCAAGCTGGCACTCGATGACCCCGTGTCGAAATACATTCCGTCCTTTGCGGACGCGAAAGTCGGCGTCGATCTTTCCGATGAAGCAGGAAAATATCCGCTCAAGCTCGAGCCGCTGAAGCGCCCGATCACGATCAGGGACCTGCTGCGGCACACGTCGGGGATCACTTACGGCTTCTTCGGCGAAACCGCGGTGCAGAAACTCTATGCCGATCCCAAACTGTACGCCGGGGATTTCGACAACGCCGAATTTGCCGACCGGATCGCGTCGTTGCCGCTCGCCGATCAGCCGGCAGTGCGTTGGAACTACAGCCATTCGACCGACGTGCTCGGCCGTGTCGTCGAGGTGGCGTCGGGCCAGACTCTTTATCAATTCGAGAAGCAGCGGCTGTTCGATCCGCTCGGCATGTCCGAGACAGCATACTATGTCCCAGATGAATCGAAGTGGGGGCGCATTGCCCAGGCATATCCCGTCGATCGTTTTCGGGTGGCCGGGATCAGGGATCCAGCCTTGCCGCGGCGCTGGGAATCCGGCGGCGCGGGCTTGGTCTCGACGGCCGGGGACTACGCCCGCTTCCTGCAAATGCTGCTGAACGGCGGCGAACTGGACGGCAAGCGGTATCTCAAGCCCGAGACGGTCGCACTGATGACGTCGGATCAGATCGGACCGGAGACCGGGATTCTTCACGATCCCTTCTATTTCCCGGGCCCGACCTCTGGCTTCGGCCTTGGCTTTGCGGTGCGCACCTCGCCACCGCCGGGGACGACGTGGCCGCTCGGCGAATACCGCTGGGATGCGGCGGGCGGCAGCTTCTATTTCGTCGATCCCAAGGACGACTTGCTCGTGGTCTTCATGGTGCAGGCCCCGACGCAAGGCGGACGAATTCAACTGACGTTGAAGACGATGATGTTCGAAGCGCTGGGCAAGGGCCTGCGCAAGGATTGACTAAACCACCGCGTTGCGCGCGATCGTCTCGCGGTAGAACGACGCGCTCAACTTGGGTGTGCGGCGCTGTGTAGCGAAGTCGACGTGGTAGAGGCCGAAGCGCTGTTCATATCCATCCGACCATTCGAAATTGTCCATCAGGCTCCACAGGAAATATCCGTGCACGGGCACGCCCTCTGATGTCGCGCGCTGCAACTGCGTCAGATAGTTGCGCAGGTACATGATGCGATCGACGTCATAGATGGTGCCGTCCGCAGCAGGCTCGTCGCTCCCCGACGTTCCGTTCTCGGTGATGTAGATCGACTTCACGTTCCACAGCTTGGCCACATGACGTGGCACCCAGTATATCGTCTCGGGGCCGGGCCTGAGCCACGTCGCCTTCATGTGCGGGAACGATTTGGGAAAGGGCGCCAGGGTGAAGCCGCGTTCGTTGTCGGCGGCAACGACGTAATGATCAGGCATATAGACATTGAGCCCGACAAAATCGATCGGCGAGGAGATGATGCGCAGATCTTCGGCGGTGTGTTTCGGCCCCTCTTTGCCGGCCTGCGCGAGATAGGCATCGGTGTATTTTCCCTCGAGTATCACGGTCAGATAGCCGGCATTGAGTTCGCGCGTCGCGATCTCGGCGGCGCGGACGTTCGCCGGCGTTTCGACGGCGGGGATACAGCTCACGGCATTCTCCGCCGGACCGACCCTGATTCCGGCCCGTCCATGGGCCCGGATGGCCTGAACCGCCAGACCGTGCCCCAGCGCGACGTTGTGCCGGACCTGCTTCACCTCCGATGGGGATAGTTTGAGCCCCGGCGCATCTGCACCCCACTCATGGCCGAGATGCACGAGCCGGGAGCATTCGTTGATGGTGAAGAAGTGCTTCACGCGGTCGCTCAGGCGACCCGTGACATGGGCCGCGTAATCCGCAAAGGCCTTCGACGTGTCGCGCGAAGTCCAGCCGCCGAAGCGGTCCTGCAGCGGCTGCGGCAGGTCCCAATGATAGAGCGTCGCGAACGGCTGGATGCCGTTCACCAACAACTCGTCGACCAGGCGGTTGTAGAAATCGAGGCCCTTGGGATTTGGCGCGCCGGTCCCATCCGGGAAGACGCGCGGCCATGCGATCGAGAATCGGTAGGCCTTGGCGCCCAGCGCCTTCATCAATTGGATGTCTTCCTTGAAGAGGCGATAGTGGTCGGTCGCGGTGTCGCCATTGCTGCGATCGGAGATGGTGCCGGGCGTGTGGGAAAAACGGTCCCAGATCGATGGGCCGCGGCCGTCCTCGTTCACGGCGCCCTCGATCTGATAGGCCGAGGTCGCCGTACCCCAGAGAAAACCGTTCGGAAAGCCGGAAGAGGGCTTTTGATTCTGTGTTCCGGTCGCCTGATCCGATTGAGCGAGGCTTGATCCGGCCGACAGCATCGGCATTCCAAGCGCCGACCAGGCTGCAATCCTGCCAAATTGGCGCCGGGAAAATCTCTGGGATGGCATCATTCACTCGTCGAAGTGGGGTCAATTTTGAGCAAACAAGGCTCACTTTTGAGGGAGCTGAATATCACCGTTTCCGTACTCTCGCGCAATTGTACACCCGCGGGGATCAGCGGGTCGACATGCCTGCCGCGCACGGTTAAACAGGCCCATCTAATCGTCTGTCAGGGGAGCAGGACCAATCGGCTTTCGCACGCCGCTGGCGCTTTTATTTCTATCGCTGGGCATCGTTGTCGCGGCGTGGTGGTGGCTGGCCACGCCGGTGGCGCTGACGCGCGCGCCGATCGATGCCGCGGCGAAGCTGGAGTGCGTTTCCTACGCGCCGTTCCGCAACGAGCAGACGCCGCACGATCCGATGCTGATCGTCAAGCCGGAGCAGATCGCGGAGGACCTGGCCGAACTCGCCAAGGTCTCCAAATGCATCAGGACCTATTCGATCGACAACGGGCTCGACAAGGTGCCCGAGCTTGCATCAAAGGTCGGACTGAAGGTGCTGCTCGGCGTCTGGCTCGGGCGCGATCGCGCCAAGAACGCTCAACTCTGCGACATTGCGATCTCGCTGGTGAATGATCATCCGGGCACGATCGCGGCGCTCATCGTCGGGAGCGAAGTGCTGCTGCGCGGCGACATGACGGTCGGCGACCTTCGCCAGACGATTCAGTCGGTCAAGCCGCGCGTGAACGTGCCGGTGACCTATGCCGACGTCTGGGAGTTCTGGCTGCGCTACCGCGAGGTTGGCGCCGATGTCGACTTTGTCACCGCCCATTTCCTGCCCTATTGGGAGGACATCCCGCCGCGCGCCGAGGATGCCGCTGCGCATGTCGATGATATCCGCAAGCAGGTGGTCGCGGCCTTTCCCGGCAAGGAGATCCTGATCGGTGAAACCGGCTGGCCGAGTTTTGGGCGGATGCGCGACGGCGCGCTGGCTTCCCGCGTCAACCAGGCGCGTTTCATTTCCCAGATTCTCGAGCGGGCGCGACAGGACAATTTTCGTGTCAATTTTTTCGAGGCCTACGACGAGCCGTGGAAGCGCCGTTGGGAAGGAACGGTGGGTGGCTATTGGGGGCTGTTCGACGGGACCGAGCGCAAGCTGAAATATCCGGCAGGGGTCGCCATCAGCAACTATCCGTTCTGGAAGCTGCAGATGGCGGGCGGCCTGCTGCTCTGCATTGGTGTGTTCGCGGTAGCCCTGTTCATGCCGAAGCGCCGGACCTCGCCGGCGCCATTGGCCTCGTGGGCCGCGGTCGCCGTATCGGCGACTGCCAGCGGCATCTTGCTCGGCATCAGCGTCGACAAGATGCTGCTCGAGAGCTACGGGATCGGCGGCTGGCTGCTCCAGGGCTTCATGCTGATGGCGGCCGTGGCCGCGCCGCTGTTATCCACCTACGCGCTGATGTCGGGGCGGGCGCTTCCGTCGTTTCTTGAAGTGCTGGGGCCGCCCAAGGGCCTCACTCCCTTGTTCATGAGCAATATGCTGGGTGTCACGCTGATTGTGACGACGTTGTTGGCTGCGCAGACCGCGCTCAGCCTGATCTTCGACGCGCGCTGGCGCGATTTCCCGTTCGCCGCCCTGACCATGGCCGTCGTGCCGTTCTGGACCTTGGCGTTCCTCAACGGAGCGAAATCCGCCGAGCGGCCGCTCTCGGAGGCCGTGTTCGCCGGACTGTTTGCACTGGCGGCGGTCTATGTCGTCTTCAACGAAGGGTTCGAGAATTGGCAGGCGATGTGGACCGGTGCGGTGTATCTGCTGCTCGCCAGCGCGCTGTGGCGGGCGCGCACGCCTGCCACAGCCTGAGCTCGGATCAGTTCACGGCCAGGGGCTGACGCTGCTCACGCCCCGCGCACGATCTCGCGCACGATTGCAACCGTCTCCTCGATCATCGCGGCGCTGACGTCGAGATGGGTGCAGGCGCGGATGCGGCCATCCATCATCGCGAGCAGCACGCCGCGCTTGCGTAAGCCCTCGACCATCTTGTCGCCGGCGATGCCGGCGCCATCAGGCTTGAAGAACACCAGATTGGTCTCGGGTTCCTGCACCTCGATGCCGTTGATCTGCGACAGGCCCCGCGCCAGCGCCCGTGCATTGGCGTGATCGTCAGCGAGGCGGTCGACGTGATGGTCGAGCGCGTAGACGCAAGCGGCCGCGCAAACGCCGGCCTGCCGCATCGATCCGCCGAGGCGCTGCTTCCAGCGCCAGACGTCGTCGATAAAGGCGCGGGTGCCAGCGATTACGCCGCCGATCGGCGCGCCGAGGCCTTTTGAGAAATCGATCCAGGCCGAATCCCAGCCCGCGGCCATGTCGCGCGCCGATATTTTGGTGGCGACACAGGCGTTCAATAGCCGCGCACCGTCCATATGGGTGATCAGCCCGTTCGCCCTGGCGATCGCTACCACTTCGTCGAGCGCCGCTTTCTTCCAGATGGTGCCGCCGCCGATATTGGCGGTCTGCTCGACGCTGACGAGCGTCTGCGGCGGCTGGTAGCGCGACCGCGGGTGCAGGGCGGCACGGAATGTTTCAGGCGTAAACTGCCCGTCGTCACCCGGCAACTGCGTGATCTGGAAACCGCCGAGGGCGGCATGCGCGCCGCCTTCGCGCGCGATGATATGCGCGGTGGCATGGGCGAGAATTTCGTCGCCCGGCCGGCAATGGGCCAGCGTCGCCGCGACGTTGCACATCGTACCCGACGGCATGAACACGGCGGCTTCCTTGCCGAGCAGGTCAGCCACGCGCTCGCACAGCAGGTTCACGGTCGGGTCGTCGCCGATCTGCTCGTCGCCGACCTCGGCGCGCGCTATCGCCTCGCGCATCGCTGGCGTCGGCCGCGTTTGCGTGTCCGAGAGCAGGTTGACGCGGATGGGATCGGCCTTGGGGTCGCGTGGGGCAGGGGTGTAGTGCATGGGGAGTTCTTTCTCGCTCGTATTTGTTGTGGCCGGTGAGGATGCTGCGCGCCGGCTAAGCCGCCTCGGTCTTGTCGATTGGTTCAGCAACAAGCCTAAGCCCGAAAGAATTGATCACTTTTCTGATCGTATCGAATTCGGGCTTCGTTGTACCGCTCAACGATTTGTAGAGACTTTCTCGGGAAAGACCTGTCTCCTTTGCGACTTGCGTCATGCCTTTGGCGCGAGCAATCGTATCGAGAGCATCGCAGATGAACTCGGGATCATCAGTCGCCAGCGCTTCCGACAGGTAGTCGGCCATTGCCTGCGGGCTCTTCAGATAATTTGCGGCGTCGAATTTTGAGGTTTTGATCATCTCAGTTCCTTTCACAATTCAGCAGCCATTTCCTTCGCTCGCCTGACGTCTTTCTCTTGAGTCGATTTGTCCCCGCCGCACAGCATGACGATGATCGTCTTGTTGGTTTGCTTGTAATAAACGCGGTACCCCGGACCGTGATGGATGCGCATCTCGCTCACGCCTTCGCCGACCGGCTTTACATCGCCGGCATTGCCAAAGCGTAGCCGCGCCACGCGTGAGACGATTTTGATTTTGGCTCTTTCATCCGCGAGCTTCGAAAGCCACTTATCAAACTCATCGGTCGTCAGCACTTCGAACATGATGTATCCTATAGGATACGGAACCAATGAGTCAAACAAAAAGGCCCCGGCAAAACCGGGGCCTTCGATATCTCGGAACTCAAGAACCGATCAGCGCGAATAGAATTCGACGATCAGATGCGGCTCCATCTGCNACCGCGAACGGCACGTCCGACAGCGCGGGGATGCGGGTGAACTTCGCGGTCANTCTTGGAGTGATCGGCTTCGATGAAGTCGGGCACGTCGCGCTCGCCGAGCTGGCTGGCTTCCAGAACCGGGGTGAGCTGCTTGGAGGATTCCTTGATCTCGACGAGGTCGCCGGGCTTGAGCTTGTAGCTCGAAATGTTGACGCGGCGGCCGTTCACCTTGATGTGGCCGTGGTTGATGAACTGGCGCGCGGCGAACATGGTGGCGACGAACTTGGCGCGATAGACCACGGTGTCGAGACGGCGCTCCAGGAGGCCGATCAGGTTCTCACCGGTGTCGCCCTTCATCCGGCCGGCCTCGACATAGATGCCGTGGAACTGGCGCTCGGAAATGTTGGCGTAGTAGCCCTTGAGCTTCTGCTTGGCGCGGAGCTGGACGCCGAAGTCGGACAGCTTGCCCTTGCGGCGCTGGCCGTGCTGGCCGGGGCCATACTCGCGGCGGTTCACGGGGCTCTTCGGGCGGCCCCAGATGTTCTGGCCCATACGGCGATCGATCTTGTATTTCGCCTCACTGCGCTTTGTCATCGCGTCCTCTGCTTTACGAGTTTGAGTGTTGAGGAAACGCGCCCTCCTGTGCACCGGGATGAACCGGGGCCGACAGGTCCGCCTCGAAAGCTCGGGGAAGACCACGGGTCGCGAAACGCATCGCGGGCCGAAACCGGCCCGCGAGCAAGCGGGGTATTAGGGAGAAACCGCCGTCCTGTCAACGAAAACGGGCAATTTTCGACGTCCAATCGGCCGCCGTCAGGTCGCGACCACGCGGACCGGTTTGGGCTCGACTTGCTGCCGGCTGGCCCGCAATTCGGCCGATATTTCGCCGTTCAGCACCTGTTCCAGCCGGTTCAGGGCCTTGGCCATCGGGGCGGCGTCGGTAACCCGGTGATCCCAGCGCAGGACGACATCGATGGTCTGGTCGGGCTTTTCCACCCCGTAGCTCAGCACGAAGGGCCCGGGGCTGATGGCATGCAGCTGGCCGGCCCCATAGGCGGCCACGGAAGTTACGCCAAAACTGCCGAAATAATTGGCCCGCTGGCGGCCGAAATTCAGCCCGATCGCCCAGAACAGGCGGCGCAGGGGCAGGGGCAGCCGGGTGGTGCGCAGGATCTTCCGGAACGCCGGCACCTCGTTGATCGGCGCCTCCTTGGCGTGCCGGATCTGCGCGTCAACCTCGACCAGCGGCATTTCATCCGGTGCGGTGACCTTTTGCGGCAGGACGCAATCCTGGCCGTCCTCGACTCGGGCGATCGCCACCATGGCGACGCTGCGCGGCAGCTCATAGAAGGCGGGCATCGGCCATTTGACGTAGAGCGTGCGCAGCACCGGCTCTTCCTTCGCCACCAGCGCAAACGCTTTAACGAAGATCGCGGCCCAGCCGGGGCGCTCGGCGGCTTGCGCGCGGGCTTCGTGCAGGGTGCGGATATGAAGCGGGCGCGTCAGCGAAACAAAGGGCACGCGGATCGAGGCGTGCATGAGGTCGGCGACCAGACGGCGCGGTAGTGTGATTTTTCGAACCGTTCCGCGCATCGCTCCCGCCCGAGGTTTCCGCATAGACAAATTAAATAGCAGAAGGGCTTCTTATAGCCTGCCCTCATCTAGCACGAACAAGGCGTTTTGGCGCCAGCAGGTTCGCGCCGGAGCGGTCAGCCTGCGGGGCAGCCCGCAAGGCGATGTAAACTCCAAGGACTTTGAAGGGCTTGCCGCCATCTCGACACCTATCGCTTGATCCCCTCAAAGCTCGCGGCGATGCCGCGCTGGAACAGCGACCAGTCAAAGCCGAGCGCCAGCGCGACATAGCCACGGTCGATCATTTGGTTGGCCTGCTCGGCGGTACGCGCCACGCCGCCGATCGGCACGCCGCTCCCGAGGATACCTGCCTCGGCTCGCTTCATCAGTTCCACAACCTCGGGATCATCGGGTAGACCGCGCTTGTTGATGGAGGTCGCGAGGTCGCCGGGGCCGATCACCGCAAGGTCGATGCCCGGCGTTGCCATGATTTCGTCGATGCGCTCGACCGCCTCGACATGCTCGATGGTGATCATGCAGATCATGTCGTCGTCGGCGGTCGCCATGTAGTCCGCCATCGACACGCCCCAGCGGAACGGCGCGTGAAACGGGCCCCATAGCCGGTCCCCCTTCGGTGGATAGCGCACGCTGCGCACGGCCCTTTCGGCGTCCGCGCGGCTGCAGATCATCGGAAAGTTGATGCCGAGCGCGCCGAGATCCATCGGCGCCTTGGCAAGGGAGGGCTCGTTGGCGGCGATCCGCACCATCGGCACGCAGGGCGTGCCCGAGGTCGCCGTGATCATCGCATGCGCCGACCCGAGATCGATCGGACCATGTTCGAGATCGATGATGATCCAGTCGATGCCGGAGCGGCCCATGATCTGCACGGTCTGGATCGAGGGAATGGTTGCAATGGCGCCGAAGGTCGGGCGTCCCTCGCGCCACAATTGGCGGAGGCGGTTGAGCGGCGCTGGCGTCGCGGGGGGCAAGGCGGAAATTCCTGGTGATGAAATCGGCTTGTCGTGTCGGCGGGAGGCAACAATAGATTGATGGAGAGGCTGTTAAAAGACCGGGCGACTGCGGGTCTATGAACCGGAGATCAAAGGTGGCGCTCGATCATCAGGTCAAAAACGCGTTGCGCAACTCATGGTCGCTTGCGACGACCCGTCCATGAAGCGGGCTTCGCTGCCATCCGTGACGCGGGAGCATATGAGCAGCCAGCGGCTCCCATGAGAAGCACAGGCAGAATAGTTCGAGAAAGGCATTTGCTGTGAATCAGTTACGGTCCATGTACCCACCCATCGAGCCCTACAGCACCGGCTTTCTCGATGTTGGAGATGGCCATCGGGTCTACTATGAACGGGCGGGGACGCCAGGGGCGAAGCCGGCGGTCTTCCTGCATGGCGGCCCTGGTGGAGGTTTGTCGCCCGATCACAGAAGACTGTTTGACCCCCACCTGTACGACGTCGTGCTGTTCGATCAGCGAGGATGTGGGCGATCGACGCCCCATGCCGGGCTCGAAGCGAATACGACCTGGCATCTGGTCGCGGATATCGAGCGCCTGCGTGAACTCATCGGGGTTGAAAGGTGGCTTCTGTTTGGGGGGTCCTGGGGTTCGACTCTCGCGTTGGCCTATGCCGAAACGCATCCCGAACGGGTCAGTGGGCTCATTCTGCGGGGGGTCTACACGGTCACCAGGGCCGAACTGCAGTGGTACTATCAGTTCGGCGTCTCGGAGATGTTTCCGGAAAAGTGGGAGAAATTCCAGGCGCCTGTATCTCCGAGCGAACGAGGCGACATGATTGCCGCCTATCGGAAGCTGCTTACTGGTGAAGACCAGGCTGCGCAGATCGAGGCCGCCAAGGCATGGTCGCTCTGGGAAGGTGAAACGATCACGCTCCTGCCTGACCAGGCATTCTCGGCATCCCATAGTGACGACCACTTCGCGCTCGCATTTGCGCGGCTGGAAAACCACTATTTCGTTCATGATTGCTGGCTGGAGGAGGGGCAGCTTCTTCGGAATGCGCATCGCCTTCGCGGCATTCCGGGAGCAATCGTGCACGGCCGCTACGACATGCCCTGTCCGGTCAAATATGCTTACGCGCTGCACAAGGCATGGCCTGATGCGACGTTCCATTTGGTTGAGGGCGCAGGTCATGCCTGGTCAGAACCGGGCATTCTCGATCAACTGGTGCGGGCGACCGATCGTTTCGGGACAACGGCCTCCGAGGACCGCGCCGAGCGAGCGCTTGGCTGGCCTTAACCAGGGGGCTTTGCGACATCATCGACCGTACATCGGCATTTCGTCCCGGTATAATCCCCTTCACTATAAAACCAGGGGAGGAGACGTTGATGAAGACAATTCTAGTCGCGGCTGCCCTTGCCGCCCTAGCCACGGGCGCATCCGCTCAAGACAAGCGCCCTGACTACGGCGCAGCAGTCAATGCCGCGGGCGCAAAGAAGATCGCAGCCGGCGTCATTGCCGAATGCCAGAAAAACGGATGGAACGTGGCTGTTGCCGTGGTCGATAATCACGGATTCCTCGTGTACTTCGAGCGAATGGACAACACGCAGACGGCCAGCATGGACATCGCCATCGGCAAGGCGAGGGCGGCGGCGACCTTTCGGCGCCCGACACGCGTCTTCATGGAGGCAATCAACAAGGGCGGGCCAGCCACGGCCACGCTCCCCGGTGTCTTCGCTTCGCCCGGCGGATTGCCGATCATGGTCGACGGCAAGGTCACTGGCGGCGTGGGCGTGAGCGGCGTCACCGGCGACCAGGACGAGCAATGCTCCAAGGCCGGCCTCGGAGTTACATAAGAAATTGCATCCTGCATACAGGCGGCGGCACGGGTTCTGCTGTAGCCGTGCCGCGCCGTCGTCCGCACATCACGATTTGAGCGCATCGTCGGGCAGCGGCCGCTGCAGCGCCTCGGCCTCATTCGATCGTGGGGGACTCCGCCGCCAACAACTTTTCACGTGAGCAGATCGTGGGGCAAATGTGCCATGGAATGGTGCTGACCGTTATTGCCGTGACTGGTCGCGTGTTCCTCCATAGCGGTTGAGCCCATCTCAAGGATTGCCGCCAGTTCGACGCCGTGAACGGGGAGAACGGAGGTATCGTTAAGCTCTTCTAGCTCAACCGCCGCGGTGGAGGTGGAAGGGAGAGCTTGATCTTTGAAGTGGAATGCCGGTTCGTGGCCAGACCCGCCGATCCCGGACGCGGGCTCGTCCGGCGGGGGAGTGGTCGCTGATGCGTTCGCAGCGGCCGATTGCGAAGGGGGCGGTGAGTTGCCACGGCCGCCACCATTACCCGGTGCGGCGTCAGGTTCGACCGGCTCGGCCGCTTCGATGGTACTTGCGGACGCCGAGTGTGAAGCGTGCGGGTTGCTGTGGCCGACGCCGTTGGCCGATGTGACGCCCGCTTCGGTTGGTTCGTCGGCCGCCAATGCGTTTGCAGAGGCCGCGTGCGAAGGGGGCGACGAGTTGCCTTGGCCGCCGCTATTCCCCGGTGCGACGCCAGGTTCGACCGGCTCGGCCGCTTCCGTACTGCTTGCGGATGCCGAGTGTGAAGCGTGCGCGTTGCTGTGGCCGGCGCCATTGGCCGATGTGACGTCCAGTTCGGTTGGTTCGTCGGCCGCCAATGCGTTTGCAGAGGCCGCGTGTGAAGGCGGCGACGAGTTGTCGTGGCCGTCACCATTGCCCGGTGTGACGTCAGGTTCGACGGGCTTGGCCGCTTCCACAGCACTTGCAGATGCGGAGTGTGAAGCGTGCGCGTTGTTGTGGCCGACGCCGTTGCCCGATGTGACGTCTGGTTCGGTTGCTTCGTCGGCCGCCAATGCGTTCGCAGAGGCCGATGGCGAAGGGTGCGACGAGTTGCCATGGCCGCCACTATTCCCCGGTGCGACGTCAGGTTCGACCGGATCGGCGGCTTCCACAGCGCTTGCGGATGCCGGGTGTGACGTGTGCGGGTTGTCGTGGCCGACGCCGTTGCCGGATGTGACGGCCGGATCGGTTAATTCGCCGGCCGCCAATGCGTTCGCAGAAGCCGCGTGTGAAGGGGGCGACGCGTTGCCGTGACCGCCACCATTCCCCGGCGCGACGCCGGGTTCGACCGGCTCGGCCGCTTCCACAGCGCTTGCGGATGTCGGATGTGAAGCGTGCGCATTGCCATGGCCGACGCTGTTGCCCGGTGTGACGTCCGGTTCGGTTGGTTCGTCGGCCGCGAATGCCTTTGCCGAGGCGGAGTGTGAAGGGTGCGACGAGTTGCCATGGCCGCCACTATTCCCC
>NZ_LLYB01000082.1:129123-129200 GCF_001440475.1 Bradyrhizobium lablabi
CGACGACCGGTTCGACCGGCTCGGCCGCTTCCACAGCGCTTGCGGATGCCGCGTGTGAAGCATGCGCGTTGTGGTGG
>NZ_LLYB01000082.1:129311-129411 GCF_001440475.1 Bradyrhizobium lablabi
GGCGCGACGCCGGGTTCGACCGGCTCGGCGGCTTCCACAGTGCTTGCGGATGGCGAGTGTGAAGCGTGCGCATTGCCATGGCCGACGCCGTTGCCCGGTG
>NZ_LLYB01000082.1:129807-129944 GCF_001440475.1 Bradyrhizobium lablabi
CCGGCTCGGCTGCTTCCACAGCGCTTGCGGATGCCGCGTGTGAAGCATGCGCGTTGTGGTGGNCCGACGCCGTTGGCCGATGTGACGCCCGGTTCGGTTGGTTCGTCGGCCGCCAATGCCTTTGCAGAGGCGGAGTG
>NZ_LLYB01000082.1:129989-151025 GCF_001440475.1 Bradyrhizobium lablabi
TGTGCGACGGCAGGTTCGAGCAGCTCGGCCGCTTCCACAGCGCTTGCGGATGCCGCGTGTGAAGCGTGCGTGTTGTGGTGGCCGACGCCGTTGCCCGATGTGACGTCCGGCTCGGTTGGTTCGCCGGCCACCAATGCCGTTGCAGAGGCCGAGAGCGAAGGGGGCGGCGAGTTGCCATGGTCGTCGCTATTCCCCGGTGCGACGCCAGCTTCGACGGGCTCTGCGACTGCGACCGGGGCGGCGCTTTGTATCCCGAACTGCAGAATTTCAAACCCGGCGATTGCGGGCGCCTTGCCATTCCCGGTTTCCGTAGCCCCCGTGTGCGCGTGGACCGGCTCCGTCTTGAAAGTGAAGTTTTCTTCGGTCAGGACCGTCGCGTGGCTATGAGCAAGCTCGATTGATGATACGTGCACCGGCACAGTGACCGCACGATCGGCGCTCTCCTCGGTTGCATGAGTTGGATGGTCCCCGAAATGGGTGAGCCTGCTCGAAACGTTGGAGCCGATCCGGTCTTGCCCGAAATGGAACCTCAAGCCGTCGTCGGCAGGCATGGTCCAGACACCACCCGTTACCGGCGCGTTCTCGCTCCCAGCCGAGTCCGTAGCCGGGGCGGTGTCTGCCGTGAGAACGGTCCCATCGCTCGCAGTCGCCACCAGCAGCGCAGGATCGATCCCCTTCAAAGCCGCCGCGACAGCAGCCGCATCCGGCTCAGGGACGAAATCCAACGCGGCAACGGACACAACGCCCCGCAAATGGATTTCCAGCAGGCCCGGGTCGCCGATATCAAGGCTGTGCTCCGTCGGATTCACATAGACGATCGTTTCATTGCTCGCGGGATCGTAGATCCAGGCGAGGGTATGCGGCGGCACGGACTTGCTTGCTGACGTCATGTGCAGGAACGCCAGCGCGCCGAAGGCCGCCAGGTTGATCTTGTCCTCCCCCGACGTGAAATCGATGATGGTGTCGAACCGGGTAGCGTTGGAATCGATCGCCGAAAGATAGACAAAGCTGTCGGCATCCTTGCTGCCGGTCAGCTGGTCACCGCCATATCCGCCGATGATGGTATTGTTGCCGTTAATGGTCTCGTTGCCGGACCCTCCGTGGGTCGTGTCGTCTCCACCGGTACCCTTAATCGTATCGTTCCCCGAGCCTCCGCGGATAACATCCGCTAGGCCGGTGCCGTTGAGGGTGCCGTCACCGGCGACGCCATGGAATATTTGGGCCGCTTTACCTTCTCCTGCGACGGTGTCGTGTCCAAACGCGAGCGGCAGACTGGAGTCGTGGGCAACTGGCGCCGAAGCCGGGTTGTCGGCGTCGTTGGGGTCTGCATGGCCGGCGCCATGCACGGTGACCGTCGCCACTTGTGTCGTGCCATCCATGGTGGCGACCGTGGATGTGTCGATCAGCGTTTCGCCCGGGTCGAGTACCTTCACTGCGGCATGGGCGTCGTTGAGTGTGTAGATCCCCACGCCGGCGGCCGTCATGCTGAAGGCGCCATAGCCTCCACGATCCTTTATCGGATTTGAGGCAAGCTCCAGCGGCGGGAACTGCTGTTGCGCCGTGGGGCTGCCGGTCGGGTTAATCGCTGGCAGCAGCGGCGAAAGGAAAAGAGAGGGTGTGCCGGATCCAATCGGGCCGTAGCCTCTCCCGAAGTTGGAGAGGGCGACATGCTCAGCCGCGTGCAGCTCTTCCATTCTCGCCGCCGAGAGCGTCAATTGGTTCGCCTTGATCGGGGAGCCGCTCTGGGTGGGCACGACCGTCTCGCCGGGATCTGCAGCGAAGACGTGTCGAAGGATGGCTTTCTTCCAGAGCTCAAATATGGGGTGCTCAAGATCGTTGTCGGCAGTGCTGTCGTCATCCAGGAAGGCGTTGTTGGCGTCCGATGCCTTGAGGTCGCTCGAAATTGCGAACGCCAGGGCGGCGAGCGCGAGCGTCCCGAGGCCGGTCGACCGTTGCAGCAACGCGATCGTGGCGAGCACGGTCCGGTTACTGATCTCAAGCTTATGAAATATGTTGTAGAGGTGTACTTTGACTGTGCCTCCGGAAACGTTCAGCTTGCGCGCAATTGCCTTGTTCGACAAACCTTCGGCCACCAGTCGTACGATTTCGCGCTCGCGGGGCGTGAGTACCCTCAGCATTTTTTCGATTTTAGCGCCGTCGATTTCCTTCCCGTTTGGCGCGAGGTCTTGAGACGATTTCGGTCGCGCGCTGCTGCGCTCCGTCATCAGCCTCAGGGAGCGCAGAATGGTGTCGGGATTTGCGTACTTCGAAATTGCACTGCAGCCGCCGGCCGCGATTGCCGCAGTCAGCTCGTCGTCTCCTTCGGGTTCGGCAAAGAACGCCAGCTGAGTGGGAAGATTCTCGGCCCTCGCAATAGCGAGGATCTCGGATGCCGTCAGGTCAGGCAACGTGTTATCAACGAGCGCGACGTCGGGTGCCAAACTCCTGATAGCATCGAGGCAGCTTGTTCCGCGGCTACACGACGCAACAATCTCGAAGTCGTGCTGTGCTGCGAACAGGGACTTCAAGCCCTGCAGAACGATCGGTTGTCGATCTGCGATCACCAGCCGGACGCAGCGCGTGAGTGTTCTCTGGTTCGCGGACACATCTAACATAGGCTTGGCCTCGCCTGCCCAGCGCGGTGCCTTGGTCCCCTTGCTATCCCAACGCCAAGTCTAGATTGTCTGGCGCCGGCAGCCCGGGCTACCCGCCGCAATTTCCGAACCGGATAACTCATTGCAAAAGGGGAAGGCGAAAAAGCTGTCATCAATTTGCGTCTTGGTGCGCTGTGAAATGCGTCCAATCCACTGAGAATTCTCAAATATCGTGCGTTCGGAATGAACGCTTTTTTGTATGCAAGCGCGAGTTCTAGCTTGATTGGACTAGACACGTTAATGGCTGATTATGCATGTCGCAGTTGCACCCGGCAAGCTTGGTCATCGTGCACTGGTGTTGAACATTTCTCGCTTTGCCGTATTTTTACGGTCATGGATCGCGAGCGGGAAGAATGGGCAATCCATGAAAAATTGGCGCGCTGTAGACAGCTTGCCAAGCAGTACGTTAGTGAACCAACGGCAACTCACCTTCGGGAATTGGAGGCAGAGTTACTGGCTCAGCTTCGTCGATTGGAGGAGTAGTAAGGCCAGCCAGGCCGCGGCCTCCTGATGGTGCTCCAACACCGCGCCGGGCACAAGCTGTCTCGGAGCTGCAAAGAGGACCGCAGGCGGCCGTAGTACGCCGGCGTGAGAGTTCGTTCCTGAATTGTCTGCATAGTTCTATGAAGACCCGGCCTCGGCAGATGTTCTTACCGGTCGACGCTGGCGAGCCGAGGCTCTGTTCCCTGATGATCCGGCCGCACGTCGGCGCCGCGATGGCCGCAAACCGAGCAGACGAACAGGGCCTCCAGATCGGACAGCCGCAGGCTCTGGGGCCAGCAGTCAGCGTCTATCACAACCGAATGCGAGCACTTGTAGTCGCCGCAGCACACATGCAGCCGGCGAGTGCCGGACCGCCGCATTTGCCCAAGGGTGATCGTCTGCTCAAGTAGCATGTACGAAATTCTGCCAAGGGTCACAGCCAGTCTGAATATGGCATCCGGCATAGATTGACTGAGTGGCACGGGCCGGCGGGGTTGATCCGGAAAGTGGTTCCCGGGCCGCCTGCCCGAGAGTCAAGTAGCGGCGCCGGGCGATACGCCTGAACCCGCGGGTATCGGCTATCGCGGCCGCTGGGCTGCTTTCGGCCGGCTTTTGAATACATGACCCGCAGGCGACTTTACGCCGGGACGCGCCCGCCGAAAAACGGCATCAGCGCGCGGCTCGGCATATGCCGCCGCCGGGAGGTGAAGATCATCTCGGCGCCGGCCTCGTCGCTTTGCCGGCCTGGAGACCCGAGCAGCTCGGATGCGCGGCGGGCAATCGCGGGTGCCGGATCGATCCAGTCGACCGGCCACGGCGCGAGCCGTGTCAGGCGGTCGAGCAACAGCGGATAGTGGGTGCAGGCCAGCACGATGGTGTCGGTGCGGACAGCGTCATCTCCGACAAAGCAGGGGGCAAGTTCGGCGGCGATATCTTCGTCGCGGACATCGTTGCCGCCGAGCGCGGATTCGGCGAGCGAGGCGAGCTCTGCCGATCCCACCAGCGTGACTTCGCAGCCTTGCGCGAAATCGTCGATCAGGCGCCTGGTGTATTCGCGCTTGACCGTGCCCTTGGTGCCGAGCACCGACACGCGCTTGGTCCTCGAGCTGGCGCAGGCTGGCTTGATCGCAGGCACGGTGCCCACGAAGGGCACGCTATAGGCGTTGCGAAGATGCGACATGACCAGTGTGGAAGCGGTGTTGCAGGCAATCACCACCAGCGCAGGGGCGTGGTGCGCGATCAGCTCGCCGACCAGCGGCACCACGCGGGCGATGATCTCATCCTCGCTGTGATGGCCGTAGGGAAAGAACGCATCGTCGGCGACATAGACGTAATGCGCGTCCGGCCGCGCCCGGACGACCTCGCGCAGGACCGTGAGGCCGCCAAGGCCGGAGTCGAAGACGAGGATTTTGGGCGCTGATGACACGCTGCGACCTTAGCCGATGTGCGGTTACCGTTGGGTTGCTTTGAGGGTGCCGACGGGGGGATGCAAGTTGCCGACGGCGATTACGACGATGTGGAACCCATTTGAATCGGCTTGGCAAGGCCGGAAAATTGCTGCGGCCGCCACCCCCGCGTCCACTGGCAGGTTCGACCACGGTGTGAAGGAAGTGCGGCCAAGCGATTGCACCTTTTAGAACTTCTCCAATTTGGAACGGCATTTTGCCCCTTCACGGCGGGGCCGCCGGCGTCGTATCCGGAACGCGGGATAACGCCAGCCAATTTGGAAAAGCCAGCATGTCTTTCTCGCCTCTGCTCTCGAAGCTCACTTTGTGTGCCGCCATTGCGCTCGTTTCGGCCACCGGCACGGCCCAGGCCCAGAGCGCGACCGAGATTCAGCTCAGCTACAAGGACAAGAAATTCGATCCCGCAGAGATCAGCGCGCCCGCCAATGCGCCGATCGTGATCAAGTTGAAGAACCTCGATTCCAAGGCGATGGAATTCGAAAGCAAGACGCTGAAGGTGGAGAAGGTGGTCGCCGGCTCCAGCGACGCCACCATCAATGTCCGCGCCCAGAAGCCCGGTCGCTACGAGTTCTTCGACGAATATAACGAGAAGGTCGCCCGCGGCGCGCTGGTGGTAAAATAAGAAGACGTCGTGATCGCCGCGCTGATCATCGTATTCCGTGAAGTCTTCGAGGCCGGCCTGATCGTCGGCATCGTGCTGGCGGTGACGCGTACCGTGCCGCATCGCAATGCGTGGATCGCCGGCGGCGTGCTCGCGGGCGTCCTGGCGGCCTGCGTGGTCGCGGCTTTCGCCGGGGCGTTGTCAAACCTGTTTGCCGGCATGGGGCAGGAGGTCTTCAACGCCGCGATCCTCATCCTCGCCGTCGTGATGCTCACCTGGCACAATGTCTGGATGGCGCGCCACGGCAAGGAACTCGCCGGCGAATTGTGGGCGGCCGGGAAGGCGGTGGTCGAGGGTTCGAAATCGCTGCTGGCGCTTGCGATCGTGGTCGGCGTTGCGGTGCTGCGCGAGGGCAGCGAGGTCGTGCTGTTCCTTTACGGCGTCCTGGCCGGCGGCAGCGACAGCGGATGGAGCGTGGCGCTCGGCGGACTTGCTGGACTGGTGCTCGGCGCGCTGGTCTGCATGCTGACCTATTTTGGTCTCGTGAAGATTCCGACGCGGGCGCTGTTCACGACCACCACGATCCTGATCGCGCTGTTGGCGGCCGGCATGGCGGCGCAGGCGGCGGCGTTCCTCGAAAAGGCCAATTGGCTGACCGCGCTCGACAACGTCGTCTGGGACTCCGCCTGGCTGCTGTCCGATTCAAGCCTGCTCGGCAAGGCGCTGCACACGCTGATCGGGTACACCGACCAGCCGACCGCGATGCAGCTCGCGGTCTACCTGGCGATCCTGGCGGTGACCTTTGTGCTGATGCGGCTCTATGGGGCGCCGGCGAAGACGGCAACCCCCGCGCCGGCCGAATAATCAGCTCTCGCCGAACACGCGCTTGAAGATCGTGTCGACGTGCTTGAAGTGGTAGCCGAGGTCGAACTGCTCCTCGATTTCGGCATCGCTCAGGTGCTTCTTCACGTCGGGATCTTTCTTCAGCAGCGTCTGGAAGTCGCCTTCGCCGCGCCAGACCGGCATGGCGTTGCGCTGGACGTATTTGTAGGCGTCCTCGCGGCTGGCGCCCTTCTGCGTCAGCGCGATCAGGAGCCGCTGCGAGTGCACGAGACCGCCGAGGCGGTCGAGGTTCTTCTGCATGTTGGCGGGGTAGATCAATAGTTTCTCGATCAGCCCGGCAAGGCGCATCAGCGCGAAGTCGAGCGTCACGGTCGCATCCGGCCCGATCATGCGTTCGGCGGAAGAGTGCGATATATCGCGCTCGTGCCAGAGCGCGACGTTTTCCATCGCCGGCATCGCATAGGCGCGCACCATGCGTGACAGGCCGGTAAGGTTCTCCGACAGCACCGGGTTGCGCTTGTGCGGCATCGCCGACGAGCCCTTCTGGCCCTCGGAGAAGAATTCTTCGGCCTCCAGCACCTCGGTGCGCTGCAGGTGGCGGATTTCGATCGACAGCCGTTCGACGGAAGAGGCGATCACGCCGAGCGTTGCAAAATAAATCGCGTGGCGGTCGCGCGGGATCACCTGCGTCGAGATCGGCTCCGGCTCCAGCCCCATGCCCTTCGCGACGTGCTCTTCGACGCGCGGGTCGATCTGGGCAAAGGTGCCGACGGCGCCCGAGATCGCGCAGGTCGCGACTTCCTTGCGGGCGGCAATCAGGCGCTCGCGGGCGCGGGAGAATTCCGCATAGGCATAGGCCAGCTTGAGACCGAACGTCACCGGTTCGGCATGGATGCCGTGGGAGCGGCCGATGGTCGGGGTCATCTTGTGCTCGAAGGCGCGCTTCTTCAGCGCGGCCAGAACCTTGTCGAGATCGGAGATCAAAATATCGGCGGCGCGGGTGAGCTGGACGTTGAGGCAGGTATCGAGCACGTCGGAGGAGGTCATGCCCTGGTGGACGAAACGCGCCTCGGGGCCGACGATTTCGGCGAGGTGGGTCAGGAAGGCGATGACGTCATGCTTGGTCTCGCGCTCGATCTCGTCGATCCGGGCGACGTCGAAGGTGGCATTCCGGGCCTTGGCCCAGACCGTTTTCGCGGCCTCCTTCGGGATGACGCCAAGTTCCGCTTGCGCATCCGCCGCATGCGCCTCGATCTCGAACCAGATCTTGAAGCGGGTCTGGGGCTCCCAGATGGAGGCCATTTCCGGGCGGGTATAGCGGGGGATCATCGAAAACTCCGGACGAGCAGGGCGGGGCGAGAGGCTATTCCCGCCCGATTTGTTTTTACGCTGCGCTTTAGCAAATCGTGTCGGGGGAGGCCACCCGTACGAGGGCGCGAGAGGGGGAAAACCCAGCCCAGGCAGGTCCGAAAACAGCCCGCCGACATGTACCATGAATCGGGTCTATCTTCAGTCTGGCCACAACTAGCCCCAGGGGGCGAAGGCAGGCATGGACGGCTGCCCGGGTCGCGCCCATGTGCAAATGGCTCGCGATATCGACAGCAGGGATGGCGCCTTGGTCGGGCCTGATGTCGGCTCATCGCTCAACAGCAGCACAAGGCGGACATGGCCGAAGGGCCAATCAACCTCATTTCCCCTGTCGGTCGCGAGCGCCTTCACGCCGCCAATTCGGCAAGCAACGCTTCAGCCTCTTTCAGATCGCGTGTGTCGAACCCTTCAGTGAACCAGCCGTAGACCGGGGCAAGCAATTCGCGAGCTTGCCGCGGCTTGCCCTGGGAGCGCCAAAGACGGGCGAGGCTCATTGCGGCGCGGAGCTCCCAGGATTTGGCCTGTTGTTCGCGGGCTACTGCAAGGGCGCGCTCGAAAAACCTTTCTGAGCTCGGTATGTCGGCAAGGGGCGAGTGGAGCGTGACTTCGCCTGCTATGCGATTGACCTCAGCCTCGTACCAGCGTTCATCGGTACTTTCGACCGCTATCATGGCTTCGCGAATACAGCGTTCCGCATTGTCGAACTGACCGGCTTTCAGATAGGCGCAGGCAAGATAAGACAGATCGGTCGGCGCCCGTAGGGTTGAACCAGTTGACCGACAAGCGTCGCGGCAAGAACGGATCATGCTGATAGCGTCGACCGCGCCGCCGACTTCAGCCAAGAGGTAGCCTTGCGCTCGAATGCCATATGCCTTCCAAAAGGGCGTTCCCTTCTCGTTCGCCAAGACGACGAGTTCGTCCGCCTGCATCTTTGCTCCGGCGTACTTTCCGCACCAAATGTGGGGAAGGAACGCGTAAAATAGAGCCCAAATCAAAGTAGCGGCTTGTCCAAACTCGCGTGCATTCTTTAGACAGTCCTCCGCATTTGCGAGCGCCGCATCCGGATAGCCAAGCAACCAAAAAGTCTGAGATCGAAAGCCCAGACCGGATACCGCAGCATCGATAGCAAAGTGCGTCGCCAGAGAACGGTGCTCAGCCGGGTTGTAGAGCGCAAGAGACCGATTGTAATATGGCAAACTTCCAGCGATATCTCCCGTCGTCATGAGGCTGACACCCGTGATGCGGTTGCCTATCATCAGTGGAGCCGTGGAGGGGCTTTTGTCAGCCAGCGTCAGGAACTGGCGAGCGAGCTCGCGCATCGCCTTGCCATTGACGGCCACGTAGTTGTGGACCCAGAAGGTATAGAGTACCGAGAACAGCAAGAGGGGGTCTTCAGGGTGCTCTCCGAGCATTTCAGCTTGCTGGATTAGCGCGTGCGCCTGTTCCGCCGCAGCCCTGGTCTCCGGCGCGGCGAAACCCCTCACATGAATGAGCGGCGTAATCAGCGCCACCTGAAGCCTAATTTGCTCACGGCGCAGCGCGGATGTGCCGGGTAAACTGGCTATCAGGTCGAGAGCATGCGTGAACTGCTCTGCGGCCTCGACCAGCGCCGAGCGCTCCAGCGACCGCTGTCCTGCCTTGCCCCACCACTCGATGGCCGCTTCGCTGAGCCCGGCTTGAGTGAAGTGATGCGCCAACAGCTCCGGCGCGGCCGCGCAGGTGGCGGCAAAATCATCGCGCAACGCTTCGCCGACGCGGCAGTGCAAGACCCGGCGTCGACTCTTAAGTAAATTCTCGTAGGCCGCATCCTGGATGAGCACATGCTTGAAGCGATATTCAGCCTCCGGTGGCAGGCCTTGCACAAGCAGAATGCCTGCCTCGACGAGCCGTTCCAGCGCCGCCTGAAGGTGCACGTCTTCCGTCCCTGCCACAGCACGAAGGAGCGGATAGGAAAAGTCGCGCCCGATGACGGCACCGATCTGCGCCACGTCGCGCGCTGGGCCAAGCCGATCGAGCCGGGCCGCCAATGATTGTTGCAGCATCGGCGGGATCACATGAGTATTACCATTCTCGCCGCGCTCTAATAGAAGCCGGGTCACTTCCTCAATGAACAGCGGCACGCCGCCAGTGCGCTCGGTAACGCCATCAATCACTTCCTTCGGCAGCGCATGGCGGGCCGCAAGCTCGCCAACCATGTGGCGCACCTGCGAGCGATCAAGCGGAGCCAAGGAGATCGTGGTGTGATGCGAGCGCATGCTCCATGGCGGCCGGAACTCCGGCCGGGCGGTGATCAGAACACACAAGGGTCCTAACGCACCGCGCTCGGCGATGGCGCGCAAGAGATCGAGTGTGGTCGGATCAACCCAATGCACGTCTTCCACTGCCAGCACCGCCGGCTGACTTCGCGCGCCGGCCATGACCCAATTGGTGAGCGCCATCAGCTGTTGGCGCCGCAATTCTTCGGGCGCCAAGGTTGAAGGACGCTCCTGTGGCAGCGGAATATCCAACAATGGCGCGAGTAAGGGAGCATTCTGCGCGGGGTCGAGCTTGACCAATTCCAGCGTATTCTCGAGGTCCGCCAGACGCTGTTCGGCGGGTATGTCGGCGCCGCCGAAGCGCTGGCGGCCCCAATCGGCAATCGGGTGCAGCGACGTGCTTTGCAGAAGCTGCGAGCAACTCCATTCGACCCAAGTGTGCGGCTCTTCGCGCAGCCGCGGATGGAATTCCTCGATCAGCCGGGTTTTTCCCAATCCCGGCTCGCCCACGATCATCACCAATTGACCGTCACCCCGCCGCGCCCTTTCCCAACGCCGCATCAATATCGCGACTTCTTCCTCGCGACCCACCAGCGGCGTGAGATGACGCTGTCTCGCGCGGCGTCCGCCACCGCTCGCCCGTACGAGCCGGTACAGCGTCACCGGCTCCGGCACGCCCTTGAGTCGATGGCTGCCGCGTTCCTCAACGACGAACAAACCGGCGACCTGGTGCTGCACCCGCGCTGTCACTACGACCGTAGCTGGCTCCGCCAGCGCCTGCACCCTCGCCGCAATATTAGGCGCGTCACCGTAAATCTCGCCCGCCGGATCGACCACAACCGCGCCGGTTTCAATCCCGATGCGTGCGTTAAGCGCCGGCTTGCCAATATCAGCGTTCCTGCGGTTCACCTCAGCGAGCGCCCGCTGGATCGAGAGCGCAGCCCGCGCCGCTCGCTCGGCGTCGTTCTCCTGTGCCACCGGATAACCGAACAGAACCATTAGCCCGTCGCCCATCTTTCTGGCGACATGGCCGCCCATCTCGGTCGCAGCAGCGCAGGCGGCATCGAGATAAGCGCAGACGAGGTCGCGCCACTCCTCGGCATCGAGCTGCGCGGCTATGCCGGTCGAGTCGACGAGATCACAGAACATCACCGTGATGTAGCGGCGCTCACCGCTGACCTCGGCTGCGGCGGTGATCGGCCGTGGCGTTGCGGCCGGGACTGGCGCTGACGCGATGGGTGCGTGACGTGGCGCCGCAGTTGCCGCGACGGGCTCGGCCGGTGCGTTCTTCTCAATTCCATCAATGTAGGCAATCGCGCGCAACATTTTTCGGCGATCACCGAGGACGACACCAAGATCTTTCAGGTCCTGGTCGGTCAGTTCGCGAAGGACCGAGAACTCAATGTGGTTGTCAGCAAAACACTGGGCATACTCGGACATGCCGAGCTTTTCGAGCCAGTCGGCAATTTGCTGCATGGCGGCCCCCTACGGACTTAACGCTATCCCGGGTTGAACCGACGGAAAGTCTACCACACGCGCCGACTTATTGCAGTGTCCGCAGGGGCATGTCCGATAGGGTCAGAAGCGGCGTCCTGGACCGCGCAACCGGAAGTAATCTCGCTGATTTTGGCCGTCTGGCTCACGATAGCGATGCATTTCATCTTTGATGATTGCTGCGCCCGCAGTACGAACGGCCAAGCCGCCACTCCGCCACCGAGAAGTATTCCTTTGACGGATGATCGAGGGCTTCGCGGTCATAGCCGCACTTCTCAGTCAGCAGTTTGAAGTTTGACGCTTCGCCGTGTGGTGCGAGAGCGCTAAAGGCTCGCCAGCCCGCACTCCACGGCAAGCCTGACAAGCTGGGCATCGGTGCGCATGCCGGTCTTGGTCTTGATCAGGTAGTGGTAGTTCTGCACGGTCTTGATGCTGAGGTTGAGGTTGGCGGCGATCTGCTCCGTGGTCGCGCCGGCGGCCAGTTGTCGCAAAATCTCGATTTCCCGCTCGCCGAGCTGGTCGAGGGCCGATCCCGAAGGGGAGAGGCTTTCCAGCGCCAGCACGCGGGCGATGTCATCGCTGATCGCCTGCTCGCCGCGGATGATCGCGCGGATCGCCCGGATCAGCTCGGCAGGGGCGGAGCCTTTGGTCACATAGCCGTTTGCCCCGGCATTGAAGGCTGCCTTCACCTGCGCCGCCTCGCAATGCATGCTGAAGACGAGAATGCGGGTGCTGGAGCTGCGCGAGCGGATGTTCCTGACAGCTTCGAGGCCGCTGGCGCCCGGCATCAAGATGTCCATCACCACGACCGCGGGAGCGTGCGCCTTGAATGCACGGTAGGCGTCGGCCGCGTTGTCGGCCTCGGCTACCACATGGAAATCGTCCTGATGTTCGAGGACGCGCCGATAGCCTTGCCGGACCACGGGATGGTCGTCGACGAGCAGGATCGAAATGCCTTGCGTCTGCGGCGCGGTCATCAGGCTGCAAGCGGGATGGTCGCGGCTACGCTCACCCCGCGATGGGCATCCGCGATCGACAGCGAGCCGCCCAGTGCTGTGATCCTCTCGCGAATGCCCGTCAGCCCGAAGCCGGTCGACGCCGCCACCCTGGCTGCATCGCCGCCGCCATCGTCCTCGACATGGACCAGCAGCGCGTTCTCCGTTCCCGTGCGCCGCTCGATCCGGAGCACGATCTCGCGCGCCGAACTGTGCCGCAGGGAGTTGGTCAGGCACTCCTGGGCGACCCGATAGGCGGTCGCAGCCACGGTGCCGCGGACGTCGCCGAGATCGCCCTTGAGGTCGAGCTGGATCATCGGCTGCGCTGAAGTCCGCGACCGCCAGCTATCGACGAGATCGACAAGGCAGGCTTCCAGCCCGAGTTCCTCGGCGGGCGGGTGGCGCAGGCGGTTCAGCGCATCCCGCAGGCTGGCCATGATGCGATGGGTGGCCTGCGAGATCATCCGTGCGTCCTCGGCAATCTCGCCCTTGTTCTGGTGCTGCGTCTGTGCGCCGGCGGCCTCGATCGTGTTGGCAAAGGCCAGGATCGCGGTCAGGTTCTGCCCGAACTCGTCGTGCAATTCGCGGGCAAGCGCGCGCCGCTCGTCGCTGCGGATTTCCAATAGACGCCGGGTCAGCGCGGCGCGTTCCTCCATGGACTGCGCGAGGCGGTCGCCGAGATCGCCGACGGCCTGTCCGATCATGGCAAGTTCCATCGACCGGAAGCGAGGCAGTGACGGCCGGTATTGGCCGCGGGCCATGCGCTGCAGGGCGGTGACGATCTGCTGTGCGGGCGCCAGCGTATGCGCGATCGCCAGCGATGCGAGAAGCGCGATGGCCAGCGCCATCAGCAAAGCGAGGTTGATGTTGTCGAGGACGTGTTGCCAGGCCAGCGCGATGGCGGCATCCGGATTGGGCGTGGCCGAGACACTGCCTGCATTGGCGGCGCGCGTGCTGATCGGCCGGACCACCGGAGCGTGACTGCCGAGCAGAGTGTGCACGGCGGCCGCGAACCAGAACGGCGGAGTTTGGCCGATCCCCTTGCTCTGGCCGCAGAGCGGCCCCTCGAACGCGCCGGCGGGCTCGATCCTAACGCAGATGCCCGGCGAAATCAGGCTCATCGTTTGAATGGTGCGCCATTCCGGCACCGGCAGCAGCTGCTCGCGCATTCTGCTGCTGCGCAACATCAATTCGCGCCAGTACAGCGCTTCGAGCGCGACCGAGACGCGTTCGGCGGAAGCGGCCGTGGCGCGATCGACGCTGCGATAGGCGTCGATGGTCGCCCAGATGGTGGCTGCTCCAAGGCATAGCGTGACGATGATAAAGAGGCGGGCGACGAGTTGAAGCACGAGGCGCATACGATCACTCCGCGGCGTGTCGGTAACCTAACAGCACCCCCGATTGGCGCCAATTGCAAGCGGGCGGCGCGCTGCAACTCGGGAAATTTTCCCAACAAACCCTGGGCGTATCTCTTTGGACGCAACCGGCGCGGCTGATCTAACAAAGGCCGGAGGCCCGTTCGCTGTCCGGTATCGGGTGAAGCCTGCGGTTTGCCCAGGGAGCTGCGCAGCATGAGTGCCACGGCAAGCGCCGACACCTTATCGTCCGCGGAGACGTCGGAACGCAGCGTCCTGCTGTTGTGGATGATCTTCACCGGGCTCTCGGTTTTCGCCGTGGTCGTCTTATGGCGATACGGCTTGCTCCATCTGATGGTCGTTTCAGACCGAACCTATATTTCGAGCGTCATCGCCGTTCTCTACATCCTTACCTGCGGCCATTGTTTCTGGCGCAGCCGCGCGATCGCGCGCGAGGGTGAGATCACGCGACGCTGCCGTGCTATCCTGTCGGCTTCCGGGGAGCCAAGGGGGCTCGATGACATGCGTGCGCTTCCGGGCGGCCTGGTGCCGGATCACATCCGCAACCTGGTGATGAAGGCGCAGGCTCAGCCCGCCGGGCGGATCGACCAGACGCTCTTGCTGCGCTCGCTCGCCGATCGCCTGCGCGGCTCCAACGGGTTTGGCGCCTTCGTATCCGACACGCTGATGAAGCTCGGCCTGCTCGGCACCATCATCGGCTTCATCATCATGCTGGCGCCGATTGCAACGCTGGATGCGGCCGACAAGGCCGCGATGAAATCGTCGATGGGCCTGATGAGCGACGGCATGGCGGTCGCCATGTACACGACGCTGGCGGGCCTGATCGGCTCCATCCTCGTCAAGATTCAATACTACATGCTGGATGCCGCGACCCAGCGGGTGTTTTCCGACGCCGTCATGCTGACCGAGACGCACGTCACGCCCACGCTGGAACGCCGCCATGATGGATGATTTCGGTCTCTATCCGCGCGAGGAGCCGTTCGATCCGCTCGGCGTGATGCTGTTCAAGGCGCTTCAGGTGATCGCGTTCCTGTTCTTCCTGGCGCTGCTGGCGGTCTCGCCGGATGCCAAGGACGGCAAGATCGATTCCAAGGCCGAGTTCATCATCACCATGGACTGGCCCGACAATCATCCAGATGACCTCGACCTGTTCGTGCAGGATCCCGCCGGCAACATCGCCTGGTACCGCCGCCGCGAGGCCGGCTTCCTCACGCTCGACCGCGACGATCGCGGCGGCGCCAACGATTTCATCGTCGTCAACGGCAAGAAGATTCATTCGCCGATCCGGGAGGAAATCGTCACCGTGCGCGGTGTCGTCCCCGGAGAGTATACGGTCAACATCTCGCACTTTCAGGCCACCACCGGCCAGCCCGTCGCGGTGAATGTGAAGGTCCAGAAACTCAATCCGACCGCGCAGGTGATCTTCGACGACCGGCTGACGGTGGACCACACCGGCGACGAAAAGACCGCGCTGCGCTTCTGGCTCGATGCCGAGGGCAAGGTGGTCGACGTTCAGCAGCGGCACAAGTCGCTGATGGAGACGTTCCGCAATGTCCGCGCCAACGGCGCGGACCTCGATCCGAAAACCGGTGTCAGGATGCGCCGTGAATAATTTGCAATCGGTCGTCCTCACGCTCTCCATCAGCTACGCGCTGATCGGCGCGCTGCTGCTGATTGTCCTCGTCTATGCGCGGCTGCCCTGGTCGGCCAAGGCGGTCGCGGTGGTCGTGACCAGCGCGTTCTACATTGCGAGCTTCATCGGCGTTCGCGGATTGCTGGGCTGGGCCAGCGTCGACGCGCTGCCCGCAAGCTTCAAGTTGCTGCAGGCCCGGATCGTGGAGCCGCACTCGCTGGAGGGCGATCCGGGCTCGATCTACCTCTGGGTCGAGGCGCTCGACGAGGACAATCGGCCGAGTGGCATCCCGCGGGCTCATCGGCTTCCCTATAGCGACAGGCTCGCGCAAAAGACCGACAAGGCGGCCAGCGAGATCGCCGCCGGGCGGCCGCAGGGGGGCCGCGCCGCCGATTTTGGCGATGGCGGGGGTAACATTCTCCAGGCCGCCCGGCAGTACATCACGCCGACAGCGATCATCGATACGTCGGGAGGCGATCCCTCGACGGGTGGGGGGCTTGCTGTGCCGAACGATGGCGATGGCGTGTCGTTTACGCCGCTGCTTCCGCCGCGGATGCCGCCGAAGGACCAGCAGTAGGTTTCGGCGGGGACGGGAGAGGCCCTCGCAAGGCCGGTCAATCACGGATTATTGACTGACAGATATTGAAATCTGTCAGCGAGAAATGCTATATCCATTGGCGACGCCGGTATTGGGCGTCACCCGGCTCGTTGGCACTGAGCCGGGGACTTGCAAAGGACTACCGTTATGACTGCCCAACTCATTCATCTGGCTACCCAAATCCAGCGCTGGCTCGACCAGAGCGTTGCCCGTCATCTGGCCGCCCAGGCCGAGCGGCTGGAACCGGCGAAACATTAAGCTCGTCCGGGGCATTACAGGGGGATTAGAATGACCACCCGTCCGATCGTTTCGCAGGTGCGTGCATGAACGAAGTCGTGGTTCTGACCCCCGAGCGGATCCTGGAAGTTACCGAGGACGTTCTGCGCCGTTATGGGCTCGCCAAGGCAACGGTGGTGGATGTCGCCCGTGCGCTCGATGTCAGCCACGGCAGCGTCTACCGCCATTTCCCCAGCAAGGCCTCGTTGCGCGAGGCGGTGGCCAAGCGCTGGCTCGACCGTCTCAGCGCGCCGCTCATGAAGGTCGCGGAAGCGTCCGGCCCGGCGGCGGCGCGGCTCGACAAGTGGCTGCGCACGATGTTCGCGATCAAGCACGAGCGGCTCGGCGACGATCCCGAAATGTTTGCGACCTACCTGACGCTGGCGCGCGAGGCCTGCAAGGCCGTGTCCTGCCACAAGGACTGCCTGGTCGATCAGATCGCCCTGATCCTGTCAGACGGCGTGAAGCAGGGCGCGTTTGAGGTCGCCGACGTCAAGGCGACGGCGCGCGCCATTTTCGACGCCACCAGCCGCTTCCACCATCCCGCCCATGCCGAGGAATGGAACGAGCCCGGTGCCCCGGCGCGGATCGACGCGCTCCTTGGGCTGCTGCTCAAGGGGCTGGAAGTGCCGCGCAAGCGGTGACGATCCTTCTGAAACCGAAGCTGTAAAGGCCAAGCTTTACGTGAAGTCTGATTTTCTGGGCCCGCTTCGGCGGGCCCTCGCTTTTCTCGTGGGTCGATCCTCGGGAGGCGAGGTCTCAGACACGACTCAGTCGATGTCCTGACGAACATCAGAATAAAGCCTGCTTTCTAAGTGGCGGGACCTTGAACACACTCCCAGGCCATCCATATGCCATCCAAGCAGATGGTGTTTGGATGGAGAAAATCGTGATGAGTAGTGTACGGGAACTTCGACCCAAGCCGCCTGAAACAGAAAAAATCACGATCAATCTTGGCTATGTCGACCTTGGTCACGTTGATCTTATGGTTCAGGAAGGGTTCTACTCCAACCGGACCGATTTCATCCGGACGGCGGTCAGGAACCAGCTCGAACGTCACGCCGACGTAGTAAGGCAGTCAACGGCCCGGAAAAGTCTGGACCTCGGACTACGAAACTACACTCGCGAGGATCTCGAAGCGGTGCAGCGAGCCGGCGAGACGCTGCACATCAATGTTCTGGGCCTTGCCAGCATCTCCCAAGACGTCACGCCCGAGCTCGCTCGCGCGACCATTGCCTCAGTCTCTGTGCTGGGGGCATTGCATGCCAGTCCGGCGGTCAAGGCCGCCCTCGCCGACAGGATACGGTGAAGGCGATGCTGAACCAGGACATCATTCGTGAGGCGACACGCCTCACGCGCGCGGGCCAGCTCGTTGAGGCCACGGCGCTCCTTCAGCGCATGCTTCGCGGCGAGAGCGCGCCAGACGGGCGATCGCGTACCGGCAGTCATATCGTCCTTACAGGACGCCAACCACTAATCATTGATGCGAAGGCCAATCCTATTGAGGAGGCGGATAGTCATCCTCAATTAGGGCAAGCAAACTCCGCACAACCGCGCGCGCACCGGGCGTTACTGGATAGCAAAAAGGGGCGCTCTGGGATCGGACTGCGAGGTGTGATTGAGCGCGCCCGGCCGTCCACACCGGACATCGTGCCGGAGGGCGCCCGGTTCATCGAAGGCATGTACAGCAGTCCCGCGGGAAGTCGTGCCTACAGGCTTTTCATCCCGAGCCGCTATCGGGAGCGACCGCTTCCGTTGGTCGTCATGCTTCACGGCTGTACTCAGTCGCCGGAAGATTTCGCCGCCGGTACGAGGATGAACTTGATCGCCGAGGAACAAAATTGCTTTGTGGTCTATCCTGCTCAGCCCAGCCAGGCCAACCAGGCGAAATGCTGGAACTGGTTTCGCAAAGCCGACCAGCAGCGAGGCAGAGGTGAACCGTCGCTTATCGCGGGTATCACTCGCCAAATCATGCGCGACTATTCAGTTGATCGAAAGCGCGTCTACGTTGGTGGGCTGTCGGCCGGAGCGGCCGCCGCGGCTATCATGGGAGCAACATACGACGATCTGTACGCGGCAATCGGTATACATTCTGGCCTCGCGTGCGGGGTTGCCACGGATCTTCCCTCTGCGCTTGTCGCGATGCGACAAGGCGGCTCCGATCACAAGGTCATTTCAGGTGGCCGGACNACCTGTCCCGACCATTGTTTTTCACGGCGATCGCGACACTACCGTTCATCCANAACAACGGCGGCCAAATTCTTGAGCAGTCTGTGAGAACGATCAGCACACAGAAGAAGGTGCATCGCGGGCAAGTATCCGGAGGGCATGCCTATACCCGGACGATCCTGAGCGACGCGAGCGGACGTGGAATGTTGGAGCACTGGAATATCCACGGGGCCGGACACGCATGGTCCGGAGGCAGCGCTGCGGGCTCCTACACTGATCCGCGAGGACCGGACGCAACGAGGGAAATGCTTCGTTTTTTCCTCGAGCATTCGCTCCCAGAGGAGTAGGGCCGCTCGACCTGATCAGCCTGACGGTCAGCAGGTGCACCTGGTCTGATTGCACGCCACAAGCGGCCTGTTGTTTGATATCCATCAACACACGCGCAGGCATGGGCGCGATGATGGATGCGGAGGAAAATGTGCGGCTGGCTATCTTTGCCGATATCCACGCCAACCGGCAGGCGTTCAGCGCGTGCCTCAATGCCGCGCGCGCCCGTGGCGCGGAGCGGATCGTCTGCCTCGGCGATGTCGTCGGTTATGGCGCCGATCCCGAATGGGCGGTCGATACCGTGATGGGCCTCGTCGACGATGGCGCGCTCGCGGTCATCGGCAATCACGATCATGCCGTCAGTACCCCATCGGAGAACATGAATGCCGCAGCCACGGCTGCGATCGAGTGGACGCGCGGCAGGCTGAGTGCGCCGCAGCGGCGCTTTCTCGCCGAATTACCCCTGACGCACCGCGACGACGATCGCCTCTACGTGCACTCCGAAGCATCGCATCCGGCTCGCTGGCGCTACGTCCGCGACACGCCGGATGCCGCGCGCAGCATCGAGGCCACCGACGCCCATGTCACCCTGTGCGGACATATCCACCGGCCGGCGCTCTATTCGATGTCGCCGGCGGCGAAGATGACGAGCTTTATCCCGACCACGGACGTGCCGGTGCAATTGCTCGGCGGCCGGCGCTGGCTCGCCGTTCTCGGCTCCGTCGGGCAGCCGCGCGACGGCGACCCGGCGGCCTCGTTCGCAATGTTCGACACGACCTCGCGCGAGATCACCTATTGCCGCGTGCCTTATGATGTGGAGGCGGCGGCGGATCGGATTCGCGCCAACGGCCTGCCGCATTGGCTGGCCGATCGTTTGCTGATGGGGAAGTAAGGGATGGCGAAGCCTGCAATCGCGCCCGGCGCAGAATTTGACGGCTTCACGATCGGCGAGCGCGTCCACCAGGGCGGCATGGCGACGCTGTGGACCGTGACCCATCCCGGCATCACCGTGCCGATATTGATGAAAGTGCCGCGGGTTTCCGAGGGCGAGGATCCGGCCGCCATCGTCTCTTTCGAAATGGAGCAGATGATCCTGCCGCGGCTGGCCGGGCCGCACGTGCCCGGCTGCTTCGGCAGCGGCGATTTCAGCCGTCAGGCCTACGTCGTCATGGAGCGCATCCCCGGCAAAACGCTTCTGAGCCGGATCGACAAGCTGCCGATACCCTATGAAGAGGCGAGGGTGATCGGGGGCAAGATCGCGACCGCGCTCGCTGACCTGCACCGGCAGAACGTCATCCACCACGACATCAAGCCGAGCAGCATCATGTTTCGTCCCTCAGGCGAATGCGTGCTGATCGATTTCGGCCTGTCGCATCATAACCAGTTGCCGGACCTGCTGCAGGAAGAATTCCGTCTGCCTTACGGCACCGCGCCCTATATGGCGCCGGAGCGCCTGCTCGGCGTCCGCGACGATCCGCGCAGCGATCTGTTTTCGCTCGGCGTGCTCCTGTACTTCTTCACCACCGGCGAGCGGCCGTTCGGCGAGAGCGAAACGCTGCGCGGCATGCGACGGCGGCTGTGGCGCGATCCCTATCCGCCGCGCCAATTGCGGCCGGACTACCCGCCCTGGCTGCAGGAAATCGTGCTGCGGTGCCTGGAGATCGAGCCGGTGTGGCGTCATCCGACGGCTTCACAATTGGCGTTCGATCTCGCCCATCCCGACCAGGTCAAGCTGACGGCGCGCTCCGAGCGGCTAAAGCGCGATCCGCTCAGCACGGTATGGCGCCGCCGCTTCAATCAGGGCGTGGCCGTGCCGAAATCGAAATCCGATGTGGCGGCGCAACTGGCGTCGGGGCCGATCGTGGTCGTCGCGCTCGACACCGAGGAGGGGTCGCCGATGCTCAACGATTGCCTGCGCCGGACTGCCGCCCAGCTGCTCTCGACATTGCCGTCGGCGCGGCTTGCCTGCCTGAACGTGCTCAAGCTCGGCCGCATCACGATCGACCGGACGCTCGACGAGCAGGGCAACAACAAGCATATCGACCGCATGGTCGCGCTCCGGCATTGGGCGCAGCCGCTGGAGCTCGACGAAGGCCGGCTTACGGTGCACGTGCTGGAGGCCATCGATCCCGCCGCCGCAATCCTGGAATTCACCCGGGTCAACAATGTCGATCACATCGTGATGGGCGCGCGACAGAATTCAATGCTGCGCACGCTGCTCGGCAGCGTTGCCGGCAAAGTCGCCGCCGAAGCCGCCTGCAGCGTAACGGTGGTGCGGCCGCCGCGGTCGGCAGTGATGGGGGAAGGCGAGGGGTAGCGCCGGATCGAGGTGCGCATTCACTCGAGTGTCTGGACCGGCGGCGCCTTTGAGCGCGGCGGGTTCGGCGCGGGATAGCTCGTGGCGCGGCCGCTTCGTTCGACCGGACCGGCGGATGCGGGGCCGACGGCTTCGGCCCGCGCGCCGCGCACGCTGTCACGCGATGCCTGACGGCGGTGCC
>NZ_LLYB01000083.1:0-17359 GCF_001440475.1 Bradyrhizobium lablabi
GCCCCAAGCTGCGCTTGTGCCTGCACCTGCACCGCCGCCGCCGGCGGCGCCTGCCGCCGTCGCCCCGCAAGCGCAACCGGCTCCAGCGCCGGTCCTGTCCGCGCCGCAGGCCAGTGTCTTCCCGGATAGCACCAAGCCAACCATGCCCGCCGACTTGCTGGGTATCAAACCGGCGCCACAAACGGCAACCGTTACGGACTGCGATACGCTGGCGGCCAATCCGAGCGACCCGCGCCGCGTCGGCGCCGGGGTGAGGTATCCTGACCTCAAGCGCAATGTCGCCGCAGCCATCGAGGCGTGCGACCGGGCACTCGCCTCAAGCCCGAATGAGCAGCGCTTCCTGTATCAGAAGGCACGGGCGCTCTACGCCGCAAACGATTCGCGCGGCCGCGCGATCTTCGACCAATTGATGAAGGCAGACTATCCGTCTGCTTTCGACAACGGTGCGCAGTACCTCATGCGTGAAGGAAAAACTCCGGAAGCCGAGGCGCTATTGCGGCGCGGAGTCCAGTTGCAGGACCCTGACGCAATGGTGTCGCTGGCCGACGCCATCAGGGCCGGGACAATGCCGCCGCGCACGGCGGGCGAGGACCTCGTTCTCTACCAGATGGCGGCCAAGCTCGGACATCAAGGCGCAAAGAACACCGTCGACCAGTTGCGCAACTTCGTGACGGAGACCGGCAATCAAATCCGGCGAGCGATTGGGCAATAGGGGCGGACAAGCCCATAGGTGGGCTTGGCGATGGCGAGCCCCTTGTCGTCGCGCCACGCGGCCGTCAAGGGCGGCCCTGCCGCTCGTATCACCCTTGACGGCTGGGGGGAGCGGCGGCACTTCGCTGGTCAGATGTCGGACGTAGTCTGATTCAGGCGTGCTTGTGAGGCTGGAAGCCGAATACGCGGCGCTGTTGGGTGCCAAGGCTGGCCACGGCTTGCGGACTTTTGGCAAAATTGGCCATGGTGCTGTTTTGCTTGCGCGTGCTCTGGTTGATCCTCCTCCTGCTTGCGAGGACGGCCTTGCGCATTGGCAAAATTACCCTTGTCGTCCTTCGTTGGCGGGGATGGAATCCAGGCGGCGCCCTCGGGACCGCGCGCTTCGCCACCTGGTGGGAAATGCTCCGAGCGGGAGTCCGAAGAGGACAGGGACCAATCGTCGGCCGGATAGGCCGTTCTTTTTTGCGTTTTAACAAGGACGGCATGGTCACCGTCTTCGCACCGATGGGCGCTGGCAAGGGCGTGGGCATCGTCATTCCCAACCTGCTTTCCTACAGGGGCTCCATTGTCTGCACGGATATCAAGGGTGAGAACCGCGCCATTACGGAACGGCAGCGCCGCAAGATGGGGAGGGTGCGCGCGCTTGATACACTCAAGCCGCGCTGCTCCGACAAGTTCAATCCGCTCGACATGGTGCGCACCGGCACCTGGCACGAGCGCGACGATGCCGAAGCACTTGCAAAGCTCATGGTGATGCCGGATGGCCACGAGAGCCACTGGGACAGCAAGGCGGAAGGCATGCTTGCATGCCTCATCCTCTACACGGTTCGCCTCGAAAAGGCGCGGCAGACCCTGTCCCAGATCCGCAATTTCTCGACCTTGCCGCCGGAGTCCTTCAAGCAGCTGCTGCAAACCATAGGCAGCGACGGCCCGGTCACGGCCGCCGAGCTTGCCGCCAGCTTCCTCGCGATGGAATCGAGCGAGGAATTCAAGAGCGTGCTTTCGAATGTCGAGAAAGCCACGCGCGTATGGTCTGCCGGTGGACCGGCCGCCCACGTCACCTCCGAGTCAACGTTCAGCCTTGCTGAACTGGTTGACCGGACCACCACGCTCTATCTCGTGGTGGACGAGGAGAAACTTTCCGTCTACGCGGGCTTTCTGCGCGTCATGGTCGGTTGTGCCATCAACGCGCTAACTCGCTCAAAAGGCCGCAAGCGCCCAAAGCATAAGGTGCTTCTGCTGCTAGACGAGGCCGCCGCGCTCGGCAGCCTCGAACCGCTGGAGCGAGGCGTGGGCTACTTGCGTGCCTACTGCACGCCGATGCTGATCTTCCAGGACATGCACCAGCTCAAGGCGCTCTATCGCCGATGGGGGNTCTTTCCTCGCCAACAGCACCTGCAAGGTCTTCTTCAACATCGCGGACCTTGNAGGCTGCCCGCTTCGTTTCCGAGATGCTCGGGCAGACCACCTCGGTCAGCCGCAGCGAGGGAACGTCGCAGGCCAACACCGACCTGTTGCGACAGCAACTCTCTTCAGGACAATCGGAGGCCGGTCGTTGGCTTCTTGATCCTTCAGAAGTTCTGCGACTTCCAGGCAAGCGGTCCATTGTGCTGTATCGCTCCGATATCCTGCGGTTCGCAATCCTCGCGAAAAAGGTCAACTACCGCGACTGGTGGCACATCATGTGGTGGGGCAAGTACGATACTTGGCCATCCCGGGCATCTACTAGCCAATCCGGAACCACCTGCCTTCATGGCTAAAGCGAACAAAAGACGATGAGCGAGGAACTCGCCCGTGGCTCACTGCCGTTCTGTTTTTTGGAACCGCGACAATTCAACTCCCTCCAAAAGCACACGTCCCGGTAGAACAGCGTCATCGGGCGCATTAGGATGAGGCTTTGCTCAGTTTCATTGGGAGGCTGGACATGGCTGCACGAAAAGGNTGGCTATCGACACATAATTTTTTTCATAGATGGCACTTGGCTGTGGGCTGGGNAGTCATAACACGCTTGACGTTTACTCGAATGTCTATCGGATGAACACGTTGCTGAAATCCGATGCTACTGATGGTCACGCTCAGATAATCCACTACAGCAGAGGTGTGGGCGCGATCGGTGGGATAAGACGATACATCGAAGGAGGATTCGCAAACGGAATCGATGTGTTGATTGCAGACCTGTATGTAAACCTCTGCTCAAATTATCAACCAAATGACAGAATCTATATCTTCGGCTTTTCCAGAGGGGCGGTTGTTGCTCGCGCCCTGACCGGACTGATTGCGAAGGGAATCCTCCATGATGATCACATCAATATGTTCGCCCACATTTGGGCGGACTACGTCGGCGATGCCGAAGTACGAGTATCTGGCTTTAAGGATGATGGCGGTCCTCGGACCAAGGCGAAGGTAGCAAATTACAGAGACTTTTGCTCTGAGACTGACCCTACAATTGAATTCCTGGGCGTGTTCGACGCCGTATCCGGCGGCCGTGGCTGGATAGCTGATGCTCAAAGGTTACGGATAGAAGAGCGCAGTTTGCAAGCACATGTCAAAAACGCACTGCATTTGCTAGCGATTGACGAGACCAGGCCCTTCTTCAGACCGATTATGTGGACGGGAGTAGAAAATCCGGAAGAAAGCTTTCTCGAACAGATATGGATGCCTGGCGTGCACTCGGACGCGGGCGCTGCTTACGAAAATAGGACACTTGGAAACATAGCCCTCATGACCATGATTGACAGAGTGAAAGCAAAGACGGTCTTGAATTTTGATATGAAAGAGGTTCGGAAACTCAATCAAAAGCTGGTCAGTCCGATCAATGTCCGGATCCACAATGAGTATGACAAATATTGGTACCTTGTTAACCCGTGGCCCCGTGCGCGGCGCCTTAATCCCGATATTCCTGATCAAACGATTCATCCTCTCGGAAACTACATTCAAGGAAATCTCGTTCGGTATAAGGCGAAGCCAAACACACTCAAATATCGATTGCCGGAACGCTTTGTGCCGGAAAACTACAAGCTGGCAGTAGCGCCAGAATTTCTGACGGAGGAGTTCGAGAGTATTTTTTGACGATAATGTCCAGCGAGACCGTCAAGAAGGCAACCAACGGCTGCGGACTCGGCCAGGCCCCGGCAGTGGCGCAAGGTGATGCGCCCGCCGCCACGCGAGCCGGTTGGCCCAGGCCGTATGCCGCGTGAGCTGGGATTCCCGGATGCCAAGCAGGGCGAGGAACAGCCGGTCAAGCTGGTCAATGATCCAAAGCAATTGCCTCCTGCGCCTCCAGATATGCGCAAACTTCGCCGCGCGCCTGCCTGGTAATCTATCCGCGACAAGTGGCGATGAACGCTTCCACTGCAGCTTTGAAGCCGAAGACGGGTAGGCGCGCAGCAATCGGTCGTACCTTTCCAGGCGTTGCCTGGCGCGGGTGCGCCGCACTTCCGTCCTCGCGACCAGCTTTGCAAACCCCTTGGCGTTTTTGCGGAGGGTCCGCATGTTCCAATCGCGCCTGCTGCCCTGGTCGAACTCGAAATAGCGGAGAGGGCGCTTGCCCTTTTTCAGGTTGCGGCCAACCAGCTTGACCTTGCTCTTCGGCGTACGTTGGCGGGACGCCTTGCGCGCCTTGGGCCCGACGTGGATCTCGGGGGCGCGGTCCAGCGTCGCCGCAGCGACGCGGTCGCCGCGCTCCATCGCCTTGCTGCGTTGGACTGCAAGGCTCCGATGGTCCACGCGTTGGGAGAGACCTTGTCGTTGCAGGGCCTCGTTTTGAAGCGCGGCCCATGCCGCGCGCCAGCGCGCGAGCATGTTTTCGCTATTCCACTCGCGGGTCTTCACCCGCCGCAAGCCACCGCCTCCGGCCTGCCGCATGGTCAGAAGGACGTGCGCATGGAAATTGCGCGGATCGTCCCCCTTCTCCACCACGGGGGCATGGATAGCGATATCCGCCACCATGCCCAAGGTAACGAATTGCTCCTGCACAAAGCTCCGCACCAGCGCGAGTTGCTCTTCCGCGCTCAGTTCATGCGGCAAGGCCATGTTGATTTCACGCGCGAGCTGCGCGTCGCGCCGCGCTTCCATGCGCTCGACGCCATTCCAGAGGGATTCGCGATCGAGCAACCATTCCGCCGCGCCCTCGGGCGCAAGGATTTCGCTGTGAACCACACCACGGCGCCGCTGAAAATCCACGTCAATTCCGCGTCGCTCATCTTTCAGCTTCGCACCTGCCCGGTAGGCGGCCATCGCCACCACCGAGCGCCCCTCGGAGCGCTTCACTGGCTGTACTGAAAAATGATAGGACGCCACATGCTCCGCCTTCTTGTCGCGGAGCGACTCCTTCGGCCAGCCCTGTGCTGGCCGTGCACCTATGTCGCGTAGCGATGTATAAGTGCGCCATTCCACTTGCTGCACACTTCATTCCTCCGCACTTGCTGGCAATCCCGCAACAGTGGGATTTGAAAAGAAGTGGCAGCTTAATGCCGCTACCGGGTGAAGCGGTCACGGTTCAGCGGACGTAAATTGTCCGATGTTTCGGCCGGGGGCAAAGCCCCCGGACCCCCTTATCCATGCTTGCGTAAAGGCCGAGCACCTTTCTGCCAGCAGCGGTTTCCAAGCAGGCCCTTGGCGGTCATCCTTAGGCGATGAAAGTCTTATTCCCGGAGGTGAAGATTGACGACCTTTCGGTATTGGCGGGTCCGCTTACCCGCCCAAACGCCTATGTCGCCAACCCCAAGGCGGTTGCAGCACAAACTTTCAAGGCGAAGAGCGTGGAGGCACCATTCCATGACTCGGGAGCGTGGTCGAAGCTCGGTGAGTTCTTCACGACGCAATTCGCGGTAACTGGCATCGGCCGTCCTGAAATTGTTTCTCCAACGACAGAGGGCGACTGGATTGTTTATCCAGTCGCCCTCGTTAGTGCGAAATTCGCGCCCGGATGCGCCGTTTGGCTGGAAGGCCGGACAATCAGGCATGTCCGCCTTTATGCTGACAGAGGCCAAGCCGAAACGGATAATTCTCGGATACGCGCGATCATTGAAACAACGATGCCCAACTAGTCGTCTTCGTTTTCTTCCTCCTCCTCGTCATTTCCACCGTTGCAATACGGGCAGCACAATTGCCCAGGGGCGTTGCCGTCCTGGCCACATGCTGCGCAGAGAACGATCTCGCCATCCTTGTTGAACTGGTTCGATCCTCCGCACTCGGTGCAGTCAATCACGCCGTAGCCACTACAGTGTTGGCATGTCATGGTGTCCTCGTTCTGATGAGCGTAGACAAAACTTCATCGTTGGCCCGGCGCTGGCGCGCCGGACCACGCTCTAAGGGCCGAGATCCATATGGAATTTTTACCTTGCCTTATGGAATATGGGGCCGCTATGCAGCGCCGTCGAAGACGGCACTGGGACATCATTTTGCTGTTTTAATCGCCCATAGTGGCACCTCGTGTTTGGACGGGGACCTTTGGTTTGCTAGGCCTGTGAGGCCTCCGTCTGGGTGGAGCCCGTCGCCTTTCGGCGGCGGGCTTTTCCGTTTGCACTTTCTAAGTGCTGCCCAAGCAGGAACCGCAATTATGGTGCGGCGAGGGCGAAAAACTTAGACTTTTTAGTCGGGAGAGTTTCGTTTGCAGCGACCCGGAATCGAGCAGTCTCGCAATGCCGCGCATCCAGTTCGATACCAGCGTATGCGCGGCCAGTCATTTGCGCCGCGACCAAGGTCGAGCCTGACCCGCAGAAGGGATCGAGTACAAGTCCGCGCGCAGGACAAAAAGCTTCAATAAGCGGCTGCAAGACCTTGATAGGTTTCTGAGTGGGGTGGAGCCGATTGCCCGTGTAGTGCCAATCGCGCACATCGTCTATCGGCTGCAACGGACGGGAAGGATCGCCCTTGGCGAGCAAGTAGGCCATTTCGTGCTTGCTCTGCACGAAGCGCGAAGAAGAAGCATAGCGCTTGGTGAAGACAATGTGGCCTACCATGCGGAATCCCGCAGCGCGCCAGGCGCCGATGAACTTGTCAGCGGCATTCCAGCCGTAGAAGCTTAGGCACAAGGAGCCGGGTTTGAGCACGCGGTACATTTCGGCGAAGGCAGGTTCAAGCCAACCGTCGCGGTCATCGTTGGCGATGGTTTGCCCGTCACGGGAGCGATAGCGGCATAGGTACGGCGGGTCGGTCAGGATGAAGTCCACAGAAGCGGACTCCATCCGGCGCATGACCTCGACGCAGTCGCCGAGGGCGACCGAGTTAAAGGCGAAGTTCAGGTGAGGGCTCACGAGCGTACCTCCGGCACAAGGGGGCGGGCGTCCCAACCGAAGTCACTACGGACAAGCTCGAAGCCGTCCATGGAGCCTAGGCTATCGGTGAGATAGATAGCCTCGGCCTTGCGGATTGCGTCTTCGCGGCTGTAAGCCTCGACGACGATCGCCCATTCCTCGTAATCAAACGCTTTGACGAGGAAGCGGCGGAGGGTAACGGGGCTCATCGCCCCGCCTCCGCGCCGCCCTTGGCTGCCTTCGGCTCGCGAATGACCAGGCGGCCATCCAGGGGCAGGCTGCTGAGCTGGATGTTGAAGCCCTTGCCGTCCTGGTGAGGCCAAGCCGCTCCGATCTTGGACCAGTAGGCGTTGTCACCTTCGCCCTCGACCACAAAGACCCCATGAGGCGTCTGGTTCTTTTCGTTGCGTTTCATCTTTCGTACTCCCGTTTGGTTTAACCGGCTGCGCCAATCGCGGCCGGACGGGAAATCTCAGGAAACGAGGGATGAGCGGGCGCGCAAGGGAGGGTCCGGCCGAGGGCTCCCTCCGGGATACGGTTGGATGCCCTTGCGCGAATGCGCCTCGTGTCCAGTTTCCCCGTCCTCCTGGCCGTGCATTGGGGATAGACGGCACCACGGGAGTACGTCTGAGACGCAATAGAACCGCGCCTGAACGAGTTTGTCGGATTCGGGGTTAGGTGCCGCACCTGCCGAAACTGGAAGAAGGCGGTGATTGGCTGAGGAAGCCGGTGGCAGCACAACGTATGCGAGCATGCTATAGGAGATGGCCCAGAGAGGGAGGACCGATGGCGAAGAAGGCGGAGATTGGCAAGTGCGTCCACTGCCTCAAGGACGGTGTCGAGCTAACATCGGATCATATGTTTCCGAAGTCATGGTATCCGGACACGACGGCCGAGAACCTTGAGAAGTGGCAGTTTCCGTGCTGCCGCGAATGCAATCAACGCTACAGCAAGATCGAAGATGACTTGCTGAATCGGTTTGCACTGGTGCTGGATGCCGAGCACCCGGCCTCCAAGGGCCTTGTTGACGTGGCACTGAGAGCAATAGATCCGAACGCGGGCAGAGACGAGAAGGATGCTGCGGCCCGCGCAGCTCGACGTAGGAAAATCCTGGGCGACATGTTCAAGGGTGAGAAAATACCCGACGATCAGGTCATGCATGGTCTGGGCGAGCGTTGGGGACGCGACAAGGCCGAACAGCAGGCCATTCAGATCCCGCGCGCGGGTCTTGATGCAATGACCGAGAAAATCGTTCGAGGTTTGGTTTACCGCGAAGATGGGCGCTTTATCGAAGCGCCCGACAAGATAGCCACCTATCTCGATGGCCCGGGAGCGGAAGTCGCAAAGGAGATGATACAAAAGGCCGGAAAGGACTATAAGCGCGAGCCGGGGCTGGAGATACGCCGTGCAGTCGTCGACGGCGACAAGAATACCGCAATCTACGAGATTACGTTTTGGCAGCAGTTCAAAACATATGCGACGGTCAAGAGTAGTCGGTATGACTTCCCCGNACGGGTATCTCCCACTAGACAGGAACGAACCGGTTAAAGCTGGTGATCTTTGNGTGTCACCAAGGTAAGGAGCATAGAGTGTGGCTACCTGCTAAGCTGTTTGGAGAACAGCTGCCGAACAACGACTATTGCAGGAAAGCTGTCTAGCTCGTCCTGCTGGCGGTGCATTAGGGATACCCGTGGATGGGAGTGTGTACCAAACAAAAGAGCGAGTCGCAGCGACCCGCGTTTCGCACCTACGGCCAAAGGCTCTTGCGCAACGCGGCAAAGCAAGCTCGGAGTCCAGAGACCGGTTAACAACGGCACCCGGGAACGCATCAGTGATAGCGGTGCCGAAGGCAGATGCTTTTCCGAGTGCCTCCGGCGAGAGACACATGCTAGCCCTTTGACTTACGGGGGTCTGCGCTGCGCGGGAAAGTACGCTCTTCCTGGTAGCGACCCGAGAGTTTCTCGATTTTTACCGAACCCCCTTGCTGGCCCAGAGCGCGTGATAGTGCCCCGCCAGCAGTGGCGTCGGCCTTGGTATCAAAGGACTTGACCAACTGATGCGTCTTGTCTTGCCGCAACTCCCAACGGTCGCGGTTATCGCTGTGGGAGAGGGTATATTTCGGAAGTTTGGTCATAGGATCTCCTATCAATATTAGTGTGGACTACCGGTCCACTCGACATCGCCGCGCCGTATCCAGAAATGAGAGAGACAACCGGCAAGTTGGTGCACAGAAGGCAGTACGGTTGGCCGCTGAAGCCAATCGACAGCGACGGACCACGATGGTCGTCGGTCCTTCTGCAAAGACAGGGCAATTTTCTGGTTGCACCCACATGGGCATTTGAAGCACGCCCATTTGGTGAAACTGCCCGTCCTGACGATGACAAAGTCGTCATTGGATAGTTCTGAAACAGATGGATGTTGTTCAGCGTAGCGCGCCAAATAGCGCGGCTTCGCGATGACACCGAGCCAAACGAGGAAAAGCAGAAGGGTTCTAAGGACTGCGTTCATCCGACAAGGTCCAGGAATGGTTCAGCATCTGCCATGCCCCAGTAGAGCTTGTCCGCGCAAATGGGGCAGGAGTTGCGAGGAGAGGCGGAAGTGGCTCTATCTTCGCAGAAAAGGAAGCGGCGGCGATGCTCGCTGCCCATCTCACGCTTCCGGTAGCCGACGATGCGGTTCAGAAGCTCATTCACGGCCATGCAGGCGACTTCAGTCGTGAATGTGACCACTGCGGGATTCGGATTGCCTTCACCGCGGACGTAAGCTTCGCGCTTCTGGCGGTCATATTCTGTCGGATTGCGCCGCCGCAGATCCTCCTCGCGCGCGAGGTCAGTATCTACCGCGTCACGGCACAGCAGGCAGGTCTCCGGGGGCAGGATGGTCGTCACCCGTGCCGAGATATCCGCCATTCCGTCGGCAGGCGGTTTGGCGACTGCCATCGCAAGTCCCATGTCGATGACCGGGATGAAGTAGAAGTACGCCAGCCGATTGAGGAAAATTCGTCCGGAGTTGTCATCGGTGCAGCAGAAGACGATGTCACAGGATTTCAGCGCATCCTGAACGTGGGGCGCGTTAGCCCAGCCCTTGAGGGGGACTACGCGAACGCCCAAACCCATCCTGGCGATTTCGCGGGCGGCGACGTCGGCCTTGCTCATCATAGCATCGGCGTCAGATTGGGTCGCCCCGTGGAGGCGGTTTAGATTGGTCGGCTCCACAATGTCGTCGTCCACCACCAAAATTTGGGCGGCGCCAGCGCGCGCAGCCAGCATTGCCGTCGCGCTACCCGTACCGCCAGCACCGATAATGCCGACGCGCAGTGCCTTGAGCTGCGACATCAGAGACGGCCCGAAAGCGAGCACTTGGCGAGCGAAGACCTCTGAGGCCGGAGAGGGCGCGGTTGGGAAGTGAAACCGGAACCGCTCACCGAGCACCGCAACCGATTTGCAGTCCTCCTTGTGCTTGGGATACTGCCAAACGCGCGCGCGAATACCGCCGTCGTCATAGAAAAGGATGCTGACGAGCTTCGTTGCGGGGCCGTTGCGATTGCAGGCAGTTCGAAGCAATTCCGCCTCGTTCCTGTCGTCCTGGTCGGAAAAGTCTCTCGGCCCGCGTGGATGGCAGTGAGCAATTGCCAGGACGAGTTCCTCACGCTGGCAGCGCTGCAAGAGTGCAACGAAACCCTTTGTATCCCAGGTGACGTGTTGTCCGCTGGACGAAACGCGATGCTCGGCAGCAATGGGCACGATTTCGCGCACCACAAGCTTGGTTCGCGAGCGTCGCTCCCAGGGGTCACTCGCGATTTTGCACTCGCGCAATAGCACGTAAGCAGCGCCTTCGACGTCCTTCGTTTCATAAAGGAGATCGCGCAGTTCAGCTTCCTGCTGTTCAATGAAGACGATATTGAAGTTAGTCACGCCGCTGCCTCCAGTGCCGTGTCAATGCGCCGGAGCATTGTCCAGATTCCGTCGACGCCCGGCCGCCACTGATCGTTATGCCGCGACCAGCGCTGCCAACGGCGGCCCTGGTAATCATGGGCCTGATCGGCGGCTCGCGGATACTGCGAAGACCTGGACAGCTTGATCCAGGGCATCGCGAAAAACATGTCCGGCCGCACGTCGGGATATCCGGGTGGCAGAAGAACCAGGATGTCGGCTTTGGCCTGATCGAAGCGCCCGGCGGGAAGGACGTAATCCCGAAAGATCACGCCCTTTTCGTTGCCGTCGACCTCTTCGAACGTGAGGCCGCGCTCGGTCAGGTAGTTGCGGTCACGAATGGGAAGGACTGCCATGATTGCCCTCCGTGGTGTGTTTCATGACCGTGTAGAAGCGCTCGACGCCTTTCTCGGCGAGGTTCGCCGGATGACCGGCCAACACTTCCTTGTCGGGCTGGTTCTTGAACTCCTGCCAGACCGAGAATTGCGTCGGATCTTGACCGGCCAGCTTGAGCAGCACTTCACGAGTGATAGTTGCCTCCGGCCATTCCTGATCCTTGCCGTCGATCTCGAAGCGGTACTCGCGGTCGCTCTTTGCGACGATGAACCGTTCAGCGCCTGGCTTCCGCAGATCGGTCGTCTCATCGAGACGAAGACGCTCAAGGGAGCCATCGGCGAGCCACTCAAGCACCGCGTACTCTTCGGGAGGGCGTCCGCCCGCCGCGTCGATGATCTGACGGCCGGTGGGCTCCGGATCGGTCAGCGTCAGGGGGCGGAACTGAAGGTCAGTTCCAGCCACCAGAATCTGAAAACTGCCCGGGTGGGGGTGGCCGTGAGGGTTAACTTCTTGATTTTGCAACATGTTCGTATCCTTTGTCAGTTTGATTGGTATACTTTACAATAAGAAGATATCACTTGTCAAATAGGCAAAATTAGTTTACAAACAAGGACAACTAAAAAAGCGGAGAAAATAGCGTGCCCCTCGATCCCAAACACCTCATTGAACTTACAGATGCGGCTCTCTCGGCCGACTACACCCGAGTGCGTCGTATCGCGGGCAACCTCGCGCGCGAGCTTGCAAAGGCTGGCAATGAGGGTGCTGCTAAAGAGTTGAGGGCGCTTGTTCGCAAGCGAGGGGTGCCGCTTAGGGCGTCCGGATATGTGGAGACGCTTCCAGTCGACTCAAAGTCACGCTTGCCGCTGGTCGAAGAGCAGGCTTGGCCCGACAATCCAATTTTTCTCAATGAAGCTGGAAATCGAGTATTTCGCGATTTCCTTACCGATGTTCAGCATGTCGATGAGCTCAGCGCAAAAGGTCTTGCGTCTCGTCTAAATCTTCTGCTGTCTGGTCCGCCCGGCACGGGGAAGTCCTTGCTCGCCGGTCACATCGCGGCAAATCTGGGGAGACCATTTTATGTGGTGCGCCTCGATTCCGTGATTACGTCACTACTTGGCGATACCGGCAAGAACATCCGGACAGTCTTCGACTTCGTGCCTTCCAGGAATGCGGTGCTGTTCCTGGACGAAATGGATGCCATCGCCAAGCTTCGCGACGATAGGAACGAGCTCGGTGAGCTCAAGCGGGTGGTAAATACCGTCATTCAGGGTCTCGATTCGCTGGATCCCCACGCGGTTGTCATTGCGGCCACAAATCATGCGCATTTGCTCGACCCCGCTATTTGGCGTCGCTTTCCCTACAAGATTGAGTTTGGGCCACCAGAGGTCGAGGTGCGCGCCGACCTTTGGAAGCATTTCCTGTTTGAGGATAAGGACGGTGAGCAAATTGCCGATCCCCTTTCCGTCCTGTCGGAAGGGTTGTCAGGTGCGGACATAGAAACGATCGCTCTCACGGCGCGGCGTCACGCGCTGCTCGACAAGCGGGACATCGATTTTGGAGCAGTCGCACTGGCTATTCTTAATTTTCGGGCTGGTGGATCCTCCATGCCTCAGCGAACGGCGCTTGAACCCGAGCAGAAAAAACAGCTCGCTCAGGGGTTGAAAGAAAAGGTATCCGCAGCCAATATTGCTCGTTTGCTCGGCGTAACCCGCCAAGCTGTCTATCAATATTTCAAACAGGAGGAATAGCCTGTGGCTGATAGAGCGCCTCCGCTTCTGAATCCGGTTTTAAGCTTGCAGATGGAGCCTAAACCGGAAGCCCCAACCGCGCGCGGCAAGAGCCAGCGAAGCGTCGTGGTTGCGCGGCTCCCAACCCAGCAGCGCGTTCTCTCCTCATCAGCCCGAAGCTTGTACAGCTCGCGGAGCACGTTGCCGTCCTTTGCCGGAACAGCGCACCTCGTGGTGCGCATGTTCTCAGAGGACTCATTGGCCCCCACCCATACACCCGATGACCTATTCAGCCCGGTCAACGGCTGCCGCCTCGTTGCCCCCTATCGTGGGGGATATCTTATCGAGGCCGATTTGGACCGGCTCGATCACCTCGCGCGGGCGATTGAGCGGCCGATCAATTACCCGGTGCAGGCCGACATATCCCGCGTTGAAAGCCTTTCGTCGTTCACGCCAGCAGACCGGACGCGCGGCCGGTCGATCGACGACCTTTGGCAGGCCGCACCCGAAGACGATGGAGGGCGACTGTTTGTGGTTTGGCTGGCGCCTTTTCGTACAACTCAAGCCAGAGAGGTCCTGCTTGAACGTGTCGAGCTCCTTTCGCGGCAACAAATCCTCTTGCCAAGTTTTTTAAGCGTCAGGCTTTTGTCTGGCCCCGAGGCAACGGGGTCGCGCGATCTTGCCTCTCAACGTCAGTCAGGTATCGCACGCGCAATGCGCAACTATCGTAACACCGGTGTCGGACGAGGCACCGTGCGTATCGCCTCGCGCGAGGCCCTAGGCGCGCTGCTTGCCTCGGGAGCGTCTTATAGGGTTGACCCGGTCCGTACGGTTCGGGTTGCGGCCCCAGGTGAAGGGACGCATCCTGCTATTCCGGTCGACCTCGACAATGCACCAATCGTGGGCGTTGTAGATGGCGGCTTGCATGCGCCAAGTTACGCGCCAGCGGAAGCGTGGCGTGCGCCCAAGCTGGTGACCGATGCACAGGCCGACCGTAGGCACGGCAGCGCCATCAGCTCGCTGGTTGTTCAAGGCCATGCTTGGAATACAAACCGCCTGCTGCCGGATCTGAATTGCCGTATCGGAACGGTGCAGGCTGTTCCCGCACGCAATACCAATGCGAGAGTCGACGAACAGGATCTTATTGACCATCTGGCTGCTGCGATGAGAGCGCATCCAGAGACGAAGATTTGGAATATCTCGGCAAACCAAGTGGGAGATGATCCCGAGACCGTGAGCCTTCTCGGTCACGAACTGACGGTCTTGAGCCGACACTTTGGAGTCCTGCCGGTCGTCTCGGTCGGTAACGTGTCTGCCTCCGGGGGCACCCGCCCGGAACCGCCAGCGGACTGCGAAGCTGCAATAGTGGTGGGTGGTCGTCAGGCGGATGCAAACGGCGGTCCTTCCAGTCCTTGTCCCCGTTGCCTTGGAGGACCGGGACCTGACGGCATGCTCAGGCCCGACGTGTCCTGGTTCTCGCAGCTCCGGATGCTTGGCGGCGTCACTGACGTGGGCAGTAGTTATCCAACCGCGCTGGTGTCGTCTCTTGCGGCGCATACGTTCGAAAACCTACGTAATCCGACCCCTGATCTCGTCAAGGCACTGTTGGTGAGTGCTACTGAACTTGACGAGCATCATCCTCAGCTAGGGTGGGGCACGCCTTATCACGGCACGATGCCGTGGTCGTGCGCTCCTGGAACCGTTGCACTCACATGGACGGCCCAACTGCAGCCCGGTGTCGCTTACTACTGGACCGGGATCCCAATTCCACCGGAAATGGTACACAACGGCAAGCTGCTTGGGCGTGCAACCCTGACTGCAGTGCTTAAACCGGTGTTGTCGCCCTTTGCCGAGACCAACTACTTCGCTACCCGGTTAGAAACCTCACTTCAGCAGCCCGTAAAAGGCGGTGAATGGAAGTCACTGTTGGGCTCGATGATGGAGTCAACTCTTCCAGAGAGTGACGCGCGCGAGAATCTCAAGAAGTGGCAGCCGGTCCGGAGGCACTGTCGAGATTTCACGAAGGGAGGCGGCTTGGCCTTCTCTGGCAATCAACTGCGCCTCTACGCCCGCGTGTACGCGCGTGACCTGTACCAGTTCGGTTGGCAGAGCAACAGCGATGTCGGCGCACAAGAAGTAGCGTTTGTGCTTACCCTGCGTGGGCCGAATGACGAGCCGTCAATCTACAACTCGACGGCTCAGATGTTGGGCAATTTCGTGGAGAGTGCAGTGATCAACCAGGATATTGAAATCAACAACCAATAGATCGGGCGGCGCATGGTGCCTACGGCGCTAACCGGGTTGCTACGCAGTGATTTCACGGACTTCTACGGACAATTTGGCAAAGCTTGGCATCGTACACGTGGTTGAGAATCCTGCCGTCCAGAAGCATGGTGATGGCCTCTTCAATCGTGGGAAGTTCCAGTAGGAACCACTCTTTAGGTTTGAAGGGCTTTCCAAACCGGTCCTTGATTTCAATGTTGAGGCGCGCCTCGGCGAAGAACCTATGAAGTAAGTATTCGAATTTTCCCGTGTTTAGGTCTACCGCGTCGTAGGTTCTAACCGGATGAACCGGTGCAAAGAGGAATGTGGGGTCATCTTTAGCGCCCCGAACGCGGTCCTCGAACGATCCCGTTGTGAACCCAATCTTGAACAGGCGCCCGTCAAGTTCAGCAATCTCAGACACGTTAGATAGGCTCTTCACCACGTAAATGCAGCCCGTTATACGGCTCGCCGGTGCCGAAACCCTTTCCACTTCAGATGGCGAGCCGAAAAGCGGGCCCGCCTCGGCGCTTGAAATGCGTCGGCCACTCGGATCTTTATAAAGCTCGGTGGCTAGAGATCTGAGCAGATTCTCCCCTTCAGTGCCGTTCTCGAAAATGAGTCGAAGACGCGCATTTCGCTTTCCATTGCGGAAGTGAGGGTCGTTTNACTTCCGCAACGTAGACCATAACACCGTTCAGAATGAAGAATTCACCAGCATNTGATCTCTTGCTCATTGGCGAACTTCAGGCTCTTGCGCTTGCCGGAAACCAAGTCGCCTACGCACTCGTCGAACAATGGCTTGAAGCGGTCAAAATCTCGGGCTGGCTTTCGTTCCGATACTTTATCTGGTCGGGCGGCTTTGGTTCGAGCGTGCCTCATCGTGAAGATATCGTCGTTCGGAGAACTCAGCAGATCGTCATCCATGTCGAGAATCTCATCGACACTTGCGGGCTCTTTCGTGCTGGTTGCCACCTCCGCTAATAGACCGTGACGGTCATAAGCCTGAAGCTGGGCAGCGATTCTAGGGCTTTCACGATAGCTTTTGAGCCGCATGAAGAGGGCTCTTTCCTTGACAGATTGTTTTCGATCACCGGGCCCCTCGCCAGGTGCGAAGCGATGCTGGTCAACGAATCGGCTGAGCTCATCAAAATCTTGAATCAGGCGCGACGTTTCTGACCCAGAATTAGATGTAACGGGCTTGATATCCAACAGGCCGTCGTGATCTTCCAGCGACAAAATTTGTTCGAGGGTCAGCCGTGTCATGACTGATTCTCGGGACTGGTGGTTCTCGTGCGCTCGCGCTTCTTTGCCTGTAACCAGGCCAAGGCCTCCGCAAGTCGTCGTTCTATGGGATTGGGGCTCACGAGACTCGGAGGAACGCCTCTTTCTTTCTTGAAGGCTTGGATGCGGGGCCAGCTCGCAACAGCTTCCTGCTCGGTCATGGAAATCTTCGTGGAAGTAATGGCTCCATGAATGGTCCGCAGGACGTCCTCGGTGACCGCCTTCGAGAGAATTTCATAGGCCTTCTGGAAAGGATTGACGGAATCGATCAGGTCCATATCGATCTCATCGATATTGATTAGGCGCTCAGCCATTCGGACGAAGCGTGTATCTCCGTGTTGTTCAATGTGGACAGAGGGACTCTTAAAGACGCCATTCGCGACGACCGCCTGGCGCACTTCCTCCACTTCTTCCGGCGTCAAATCTGGATATTTGTGCTCGATCACCCTTGGTACGATCACCTTATTGACCATTTCAGGCGAAAAGTCCGGGTTCATACCAGCACGTAGGACATCGGCATCCTGAATAATCGCGGCAGTGAGGTCGTTAAGGTCACTCTCCAGGATCTGACGGGTCCGCTCGGAAGAAGGCTCAGCAAAGCCTTTGATCGCGATGACGCTGTCTTCGTCCGTGTAGATGATGTCCGTTTCCTTACGAGAACCGTCCAGCTCGTCCGCATCAGCCCTTGTCTTAAACTTAAAGGTCGGTGCAAGGACTTGCTCCATCAGCAGGGAGCAGGCGATCGCCTTTAGCATATTGTTCACGGCGTCCGTGACGCGCTCTTCACTGGCGTCGGGCTCAGCGATCAAGTTCGTGAACTGAGCATGCGTCTTTTTTGGCGCGTCGCGGG
>NZ_LLYB01000083.1:17436-17610 GCF_001440475.1 Bradyrhizobium lablabi
CCATCCCCAATGCGATGATGATGTCAACATCATCGCGGCTTTCGATGTTGCGGAGGGTGCGCATGACGCGCTCCCGATCAGGACCGTCATCAACCAGGTCCGCCACCTTGAGGACGCGTCCGTCTGCTCGCCGGACGTGGTAAAGCCCTGTCGGTTCATCCTTCTTGAGAACGG
>NZ_LLYB01000083.1:17644-38236 GCF_001440475.1 Bradyrhizobium lablabi
TTCAGCAGAGCGTACATGCGGAATGTGGACGATGGTCTTAAGATCTGAATTCAAAACTTGATTGATCGCATCAATGTAACGACCACGGTAGAAGTGATAGCCGATGCCAAGGGTTTTTAAATGCTGATATCCGTTGAGTTGCTCGTAGTAGGTGTAGGTAACGCGATTGAACCGACCTTCATCCTCCGGATGAAGAACAGGCGCCGTGTCTCCTCTAAAATAGGAGCCGGTCATCGCTACGATGTGCGCCTTGTTCTCTTGCATTAGGGCGCGTACGACCTCGCCAAGCCGATTATTTTCATCGGCCGAGACGTGATGGAACTCGTCGATCGCAAGGACACTCGTAGCGAACGCTGAGGCACCAAGGGCATCAAACGCGAAGCGCAGGGTGGCATGGGTGCAGACCAGGATTTGATCTGGTGATGCCATGAAATCCTTGAACGCGGCCACTTTGCCAGCGGAGCCCGCCGCGTCGGTTAGGTTCCATTTGGGGTCAACTATCCAGTCCCGGAAGAAGCCGGTGTCGGTCAGCTTGGTCGACTTGAACGAATTACCGATCGAACGCTCCGGGACGGCGACGATGACCTTCGCCAGTCCTTGGTTCTCCAGCTTATCGAGACCGATAAACATCAAAGCCCGCGATTTCCCAGAGGCCGGAGGAGCCTTTACCAGCAGATACTGGGAATTTCGGGCATCGAAAGCCCGTGCCTGCATGGCGCGCATCCCAAACGAATTGGTCGATTGGCTTGCGCCCGTCTGACCGTACGTGACTGTGACGAAATCAGCCATCAGGCAGCCCCTTTGCTCTTGGTTTTTGTGGTGTCCTTCTTCATCGCCGCCCCGTAGAGCTTGAACAGATGCTGAAGCCTTTCGACATCGTCGGCGAATGGGCGCCCTATGTAGATAGTCTCTAGTGCGTCATCGAGAGACTTATGAGCATTTCGCAGGTTACTCGGCATATTGTCGGGATCATATAGCCAGGAAATCGTTTTGCCGGGATGCGTCTCGCGCGCGCCGAGCACTTCCACAGCAAGGTCCTCGAGTGACGCCTTCTGTTCGTCTGAGAGCTTCGGAATCGGAAACGTATTATAAACAAGCGTGTTGGAGTACCGGGGATCCATCTTGAATCGTCCGCCTACCGAAGCTCCCCACACATAGTGCAGCCGGGATGAGATGATCGAAAAGATGTATGGGTCGGCATCGTAGACCGCAAATGCCAGATCGGAGATCACGCTTCCAGCCTCGATGAAACCGGCTGTGATATAGAAACGCCGCTCTGACGTATTTTTGGGCACAATTATTGCGTCGCTTTCCTTATGCCTGACTTCAGCAAAGCGATAGGGCACCGCGGCGAGCTCAGCCGTACTCTCTCGATCACTGTCCGATCGAGCCGCCCTGACTGCTTCTATGCGAGTGCGGATCGGAGGGATTTCCTCCGCAGCTTCCACGTCGTGATCCTCGATCCATAGACACCATCTCTCAGTGCCCTTGGAGAATTCCTGCGAACCATAGAGGCGTTTGAAGAACTTCGTGGCTTCGGGATAGCGAGCCACTATTTCATCCTTCTCCGATGGGGATAAAAGGAGATTGCCTCCGTCATTGGCCATGCTGCCGAATGTCATGTCCTTCTCGAAGGAAATCGGAGCGCGCCTCTTCGTAACGAATAAATCCTCGCCTTCTACAAGATACGGACTGATGTTTGATACTCGGCGGTGATAGGCATCGCTATACAGAACCTTGTTAGTTTTGGAGATTGAGCGAATTCCGACGATGACGCACGTAACAGCCGCATTTTTTGCGGCGCTGTTCCGCCACTTGAACGGCTGATGGGCAAATCCGATCTCAAGCTCATTTTTGTAAATGATGGGCCAAAGGAGGGCCACTTGCTCCCCTTGGCAGATTGAGTTTGTTGTAACCAACGCGCACTGCGCTCTGCCTGATTTGCAGTAGTGCGCGGCTTTCACGTACCAGCAGGCGACGTAATCGAGGTTTTTGTAGCTGACTCCGAGAGGCGCGAAGATCTTCGCCATATCGGCTTTCTGTTCCTTCGTTTGATCAGCACGTCCCAGGTACGGAGGGTTGCCAACGATATACGTTTCCCGATCCTCGGTCAGAGGGCAGACCTGCGTCCAGTCGACAAACGCGGCATTGCCATGGACGATGTTACCGCTCTCTCGTAGCGGTAGGGCCGGAGGTGCCTTGCCGAACGTGGCCTTGAACATTTCGTTCATTTGGTATTCGGCGATCCACAGCGAGAGCTTTGCGGTTTCGGTTGCGAAGTCGGTGAGCTCGATGCCGTAGAATTGTGTGAGGGCGACTTCCGTCATCGGCAATGACCACTGCTTCGCGATAGCCTTTTGGCGCTCGAACACTCGCATTTCGAGTTTGCGTAGCTCTTTGTAGGCGATAATGAGGAAGTTGCCGGACCCGCAAGCCGGATCAAAAACTCGGAGGCTATAGATGCGCTGCAATAGTTTCTTGAGCTTGGGCTCGCTGTCTTTTGCCGTTTCGAATTCTTCTTCTAACGAGAGCAGAAATAGAGGCTGAAGAACCTTCATTATGTTGGGCACCGACGTATAATGCATGCCCATGTCTTCGCGCAGACCGGGCTGGGCGACAGCCTGGATCATCGATCCGAAAATATCAGGGTTGATGTCGCTCCAATTGAGTTCGCCACACTCCTTGAGCAGACGCCGTGCTCGCTTTGAAAATTTGGGGACTTGGGTTTTGTCCCGGAACAACCCGCCATTCACATAAGGGAATTGCTTCGCATAATCGGGAAGGTGACTCCTAGACTCCACCTTTGTGTTCATGGACTCAAATACGAGGTCAAGAACTGTCGCTGTGTCGGAGCCGTCTTCCTGAGTGCGGTTCATCAGGGTTGAAGTGAATACGTTCTTTTCGAAGATGGAAGTGTCTTCGGCAAAGAAGCAGAACAGAAGACGCGTCATAAATTGGTTCAGATCGTGCGTGTAGTCGCGCTCGATCCAATCAGCGTTGGCTTCGAGAATAGCGTCGTAGAGCTTGGCAACTCGACCCGTCGCTTTGATGTCGGCAGGGTTTTCAGTAGGTGCTTCGTACCGCTCGATATTCGCGAGCGGCAAAAAGAACATGAAATGTTCATTCAGCCTGGTGAAGCGAGGATCGATTGTTTGATCTGTCTTGAGATCCCGGCAATAAACGTCAGCGCCGTCAGTCACGAGCAGAAATCTGGGGTTGTGCTTTTTGACGAGCGGATCAGCCAACATCGCGTCCGCGACGTCCGGCAAGCTGCCGGTTGTGCTGCGATAAAACAGCTTGTTCTTCCACAGCACGTCTCCGGCCTCCACGGCGTGGTTTCCGGATCCCTGCTTGAGTTTCGTGAGCGTGGCTTTGGGCGCGTTATAGATTTCTAGGAAGCGATAGATAAAGGTCGCCGAATCGAATGGCTCATCAGCCAAGGCCTCAAGTTCCGTTTCGATTTGGGCAAAGTTCATCCCACCCCCCTGTTCAATTTGGTGCGGGCGGCCGGACTCGAACCGGCACAGGCCTTGCGGCCCCACGGATTTTCGTACCACTTCGGCTTTCGCCGCCGCCGACCTGGCGTTTGTGGTCTGGACTATCCCTTCACCCTGGCGATGTCCGCTGTAGGTGCTGCCCGTCTAGTCTCTACACCTTCCCCCTGGCGGGGGCTTGGCTCGGGATCGCCAGTGAAGGTTTCCCCGACTTTGAGCAGTTCTGCACCCGAGGTTTCCCCCGGGGCACTCAATGGCTTAAGTCCGATGCGTCTACCAGTTCCGCCACGCCCGCATCGAGTCTTCTATACGGCGCAAACGGGGTCCGGGCAAAGGAATACAGTCGATTCCGCACACGTATTGAGCAGCTTAGCGTAGGGTTTCCAGCTCGCCTCGGCGGATTTCCGCCACTTCCTTCTTCGGCGGCTTTTTCTTCCTGACGTTGATGGCGCTGGCGTCGAGCACGTCCTTGAGGTGAGCGGCATAGTACTTTTCGATCATCTCGACGCTGGTGCGGCAGTTCTTGGCCAGCATGTAGATGTCCGCGCCCTCCATCAGCCGGAAGCAGATGTACGTGTGCCGCAGGCTGTAAAGCGTCCGGGGCCGTCCTTCCCGGTCGTGCTTGAGGCCCAACTCAACGAGGATCTTGTTGAACATCGCGTGATGCGACTTGGGGAAGATCTTGTCGGTGGGCTGCGGCTTGTTGCGCTTCTTCAAGCGCTCAAACACCGGCACGGCATTCTGCGTGCTCTTGCAGGGCCCGTAGCCGCGCTTTCCGCGCACTTCAATCTCCAGGATCGTTTCCTGGGTGCCTTCATCGAAGGCCACAGTCACGTCGCGATATTCAAGCCGCAGGGCTTCGTCCGGCCGCAAGCCGGTGTTGCTCATGAAAAGGATGAGGTCGTGCAACTGCTCGCCCCACCACTTGTACTTATTGTTCTTGGGCTTTCGGGCCCTCCGCCCGGTCGCCTGGTAGAGCTGACGGTATTCGTCACGGGAGAACCAAGCGCGATGTGAAATCTTACCGTTCTTCCGGTAAGGCTCTGAAAGATCAGGGAGTGCCTTGAGCCATTGATGGCGTAGGGCAGTCTTGAGAATCTGCCGGAGGCAAACGATCTCCTGGTGCGTCGTCGTGCGGGCAGGTGGCTTTCCCCACCGCTCCTTGGCATCCGCAATCCGATGCATGCGGTACTCGTTCACGAGACCGCCAGTGATCTCCGACAGGCCTTTCTTGCCAAAGAAGGGAATGAGGTACTTGCGCGCCCGGCGCTCGTGGCCTTTGACGTAGATGGCGTTGCGCTGACCTTCCGTCAGCACGGGAAACTCCTCCAGAAACTTCTCAGCTGCTGCCTGAAAGGTCTTCTCCCGTTTACGAGCGGTGACCTTTTCCAGGTCACCGCTCCGCACCAGTCCCCGTAATTCGAGATACCACTGCTCGGCGACTTCCTCGGCCAGCCGCAGGTCATCCTTCTTCGTGGCGATCCGGTGTTGCCTTCCTTCGATCGTCGTTGACGCATGATACCAGCCGCGCTTCCCGCGGCGGTAAACGTGGACCTTGCCACCAAGGATGATGTGGCTCTTTTGCTTTTCGGCCCTTTGCAGCTCGACTTCGTCCATGACGCATCTTTCGTTGCTGCGCAGTCGATGCACGCCAAGCGTGCTAAACCGCGACTTGTGCTAACTTTGTGCTAAAGAAGAAAGCGCCGTCAATTCACCTAACGTGGTGATTTATCGTACGTTTTTTTCGTTAGTGATGCAATGGTATGGATTTTAAGTCCCTTGCGTCTACCAATTCCGCCACGTCCGCTTAGTCTCAGGAGATCAGATACTTAGCGCGTTTTCCGGAGAAGTGAAATTGGGATAATCTCCGGCCCGAACGCTCCCCACCTTTATGTGAGCGCGCGCGCCAAAGCAAAGCCTCAATGCGGACACTTGGGGTGTTTACTTGCGGCGGGCTTTAGGCGATCTCAACATAATCCACCTAACGAAGGTCTGATGCCCAACTCGTTGTCCCATCGCCGGTTATTCTCGCGCAGTCTTGCCGCGCTGGCGCTGGTTGCGCTTGGCGTCGGCCTGTCCGGCTGCGCCAGCATGAGCGATACCATTTCGCCGGCCTTCGCCGATCCCGCCAAATATGATCTCTACGATTGCAAGCAGCTCGAGCCGGAGCGCAAGAGCCTCGCCACGCGCACCGCGGAATTGCAGGGGCTGATGAGGAAGGCTGAAACCGGTGTCGCCGGCCCGGTGGTGGCGGAGATGGCCTACCGCAACGACTACATCGCGCTGCGCGGACAATCGAAGCTGGCCGAGGAGGCCTGGCAGAAGAACCGGTGTCATGAATCGCAACCGGAAGCCAGGCCGGCGCCGACCCCGCCGTCGATCGCGCCGGCTCCCACCGCCAAGAAGGGCCGTGCGAAGTCTAGCGGTTAGCTTGGCCCATACGTCCTAACCGGCGGGAGCATCCGCAAAGATTGCCTTGTCCTTCAGGATCACTTCCGCCGTGGCGGTGAAGTGAGCCGTGAGGAGGGCAGCCGCCTTGTCCGCATCGCCGCTCAGGGCAGCATTGAGGATCGCCTGGTGTTCGTCAGCGACATGCCGGCCGGGGAATGCCTTCTGAATCGAGAGGCGCCGATAGCGGTACAACTGGTCTGCCAGTTGGTCGCAAAACGCGACGAGAGACTTCGAACCGCATTGGGCGATCAAGGTGCGGTGAAAGGTCCGGTGCAATCGTTCCCATTCCGGATTGTCCTCGAACTGCTCTGCATTGAGCGACCGCGGCGTTCGGCTCAACCGGTGATGCGCCACGATGAGTGCTTCCTCCCATTGCGGCGTTGAGGCAGCCATGGCTTGCCGCAGCGCCAGGCTTTCAACCCAGCAGCGGGTCTTCGTCAGCTCTTCGAGTTCGGAGCGGCTGATCTGCGTGACATAGAAACCCCGTTGTTCGTGCGAGTCGACGAGCCCTTCAGCCGTGAGCCTGTTGAGGGCTTCGCGAAGCGGGGTCTGGCCGACCTGATACGCCTCCGTCAGAAACCGCATCTGCAGCTTGCGCCCGGGCTCGAGCCGCCCGGAAAGAAGGTCCTCCCGCAGCCTGTCATAGACATTGATGGTCTGTGTCGACGGCGCTGGCCGGGTCGCAGACGTGCTCATTTCCTTTCGCCGTTCCTTCCGCCTTGCGGGAGTCCACGAATCTGATCGCACCCGTACATCATATATATTCAACGAACTCCTCATGAAATCTATAAATTATAGTTTACACGATGATATTTGTAGAATATGCGTCGCCAAATCGCGAAATTTGTAGCCATCCAAGCGAATGGCTGCGGGGAAGGACGAGAAGGTGCCTGCGCAATGACCCGTTTCCCCGTCACAGCCCTGCGCAGCGTCGATCTCGGCACGCCGGATATCGATCGCGCGGAACGATTCTACACCTCGGTGTGGGGGCTGGAGGTCGTCGCCCGCGAGAAGGGCAGCGTCTATTTGCGGGCCACCGGCAGCGATCATCATGTCGTCGCGCTCCACGGCAGCGCGTGTCCCGAACTGCGCGCCGTAACTTTTCGCGTGGATTCGGCCGACGACTTTGCGGCGCTCGGCGCCAATGTCGTCGAGCAGGGCGGGCAGGTGCTGTCGCCGCCCGCTGCGAATGCCGCGCCGGATGGCGGCACTGTCATGACGGTGCGTGGGCCTGAGGGCGGCTTGCTGCGCTTCGTGCACGGCGATCGGCGCTTGGCGGAGCTGCCGCAGACCGGTTACCGGCCCGTGCGGCTCGCGCACGTCAATCTCAACAGCATCAATGTCGACGCGTCAGCAGCGTTCTACGTGAAGGCGCTGGGCTTTCGTCTGACCGATCGATCGAAGGCGATGGCCTTCGTCCGCTGCAACAGCGATCACCATGCCGTCGTGATCGCCGATGCGCCGGTCAACGGCCTCAACCACGTCGCCTTCCTGCTGCCCGACCTCGAAGCGGTGATGCGCGGCGCCGGGCGCCTGATCGATGCCGGCTTTCCGATCGCATGGGGAGTCGGCCGCCATGGTCCAGGCGACAACGTCTTCGCCTATTTCATCGACCCCGCCGGCTTCGTCATCGAATACACCGCCGAGGTGCTGCAGGTCGACGACAGCTATTTGGTGCGCGGCCCCGCCGAATGGACCTGGCCATCTGGCCGCACGGATCATTGGGGGATCGCTCCGCCCAAGGCAGACCACGTCAAGGCGGCGCAGGTGGCTGTGCCTTATGCCGCCATCTGATCTTCGTGAGAGTGAAAGCACCATGATTTCGAGCGCCGCGAAATCAAACGATTACCAGGTCGTGGTTGTCGGATTTGGGCCTACGGGCGCGGTAGCGACCAGTCTCCTCGGCAAGCGCGGCATCCGCACGCTAGCAATCGACCGACTGCGCACGGTGTATGACAAGCCGCGCGCCATCGCGATGGATCACGAAATTCTGCGCCTCTTGGATAATCTCGGCATCGCTGAACGCATCCTGCCACATGTCGCGCCGTTTCCGGCCTCGCAGCATTTCGGCGCTGCCGGCCAGTTGATCCGGCGCATCGACATGGTCCCCGAGCCTTATCCGCTGGGATACACGCCAACCATGGTGTTCACGCAGCCGCCAGTCGAAGCCGTGTTGCGCGAGAATGCCGCCTCTCATGAAAGCGTGAAGGTCGAGTTGGGAGCCGAGTTCGTCGGACTTGCGCAATCCGACACGGGCGTGAGGCTGGAATTGCTTGGCGACGACGGTGGCAGGCAAAGCGTCACAGCGGATTATGTGATCGCGTGCGACGGTGCCTCTAGCGAGGTTCGCGAGCAAGTCGGCATCGCCCTGGAGGACTTGGTCTTTGACGAGCCATGGCTGGTCGTCGACGTCCTGGTGAACGAGGAGACGCTCGGCAAGCTGCCGCAGACCGCGGCGCAGTATTGCGACCCGGCGCGGCCGACGACCTTCATCATCGGGCCGCGTAATCACCGGCGCTGGGAGATCATGCTGCTGCCTGGTGAGGATCCGCAGGAGATGCAGAAACCGGAACGGGTCTGGCAGCTCCTCGCGAAATGGCTCACACCGGACGAGGCGACGTTGTGGCGTGCGGCCAGCTACCGTTTCCACGCGCTGGTCGCTGCGGAGTGGCGGCGCAGCCGCGTCTTCCTCGCCGGCGATGCGGCCCATCAGCAGCCGCCGTTTATCGGGCAGGGCATGTGCCAGGGTCTGCGCGACAGCGCAAATCTAGTCTGGAAGCTCGATCAGGTCCTGCATGGGCATTGCGGCGAAGCGCTGCTCGATAGTTACGGCGAAGAGCGCGGCGACCACGTCCGCGAACTTACCACGCGGATCAAGGCGATCGGGCAGGTCATTTGCGAACGCGACCCAAAGGCAGCGCGCGAGCGCGATTTGCGTATCCTGGCGGAGGGAGGTGGGCAGGCCCGCACCATCACCCGTCAGGAAATCGTTCCGCCCTTGAGGAAAGGCCTGCTTGCCTCTACGGACGATTCCGCCAAGGGCACACTGTTTCCGCAGCCTCGCATCCTGAGCGATCACGGTCCCATACTGCTCGACACGGCCTTCGGCTCCGGATGGCGCCTTTGCATTGACGGCCGCGCGGCATTCGAATTGACCGACGTGGCCCAGCGACAGATCGACGAGCTGGGCCTGACAACCTTTCGCATTGGTGTCGCGCCGGAAGCTGATCGCGGCCGCATCGCCGTCGAACTCGACGGCGTGATGGCCGGATGGTTCGACCGGCATGGTTGCCGCGCCGCCATTGTCCGTCCCGACCACTACGTCTTCGGCGTAGCGCGCGACACGGCAACTCTCATCCGGCTCTTGCGCGAGCTCCGCGATCGTCTCGTCGATTCTCGACCAGAACCTCTCTCCATCACGACGCAAAGGTAATCAGATGAAACTGGCGACATTCAAAATGGCCGGCGGAGCCCCGACCTGGGGGCTGGTCGATGGCGAAGCCGTGCTCGATGTCGGTGCCGTGCTGGGCAGCCGCTACCCGACCTTGAAATCGGTTATCGTCGCCGATGCCTTTGCCGAGGTTGCCGCGGCTGCGGCGAAGGCCAAGTCCTACTCTCTCGCCGACATCACATGGCTGCCGGTGATTCCCGACCCCGACAAAATCCTCTGCATCGGCCTGAACTACGAGACGCACCGCAAGGAAACAGGCCGCTCGGAAGTCGCGAATCCAACGGTGTTCACCCGTTTCGCCAACAGCCAGACCGGACATCTGTCGCCGATCATCCGCCCACGGGTGTCACACGATCTCGATTTCGAAGGCGAGCTTGCCATCATCATCGGCAAGGCGGGCCGCTATATCCCGCAGGGCGAAGCATGGAGCCACATCGCGGGTTACGCCTGTTACAACGATGGCAGCGTCCGCGACTTCCAGCGCCACACCCACCAGTTCACGCCCGGCAAGAACTTCCCCGGCACCGGTGCCTTCGGGCCGTGGATGATGACCGCCGATGAGTTCGCCTTCCGCAAATCGCAGCGGCTGCAGACGCGCGTCAACGGCCAGGTCGTCCAGGAAGCCACGTTCGACCAGATGATCTTCGATGTACCCCGCATGATCGAATACTGCTCGACCTTCACTAGGCTTGAACCCGGCGATGTCATCGCGACCGGTACACCGGGCGGCGTCGGCGCCAAGCGTACTCCGCCGCTTTGGTTGAAGCCTGGCGATACGGTCGAGGTGGAGATCGACGATCTCGGAATCCTGCGCAACGGCGTGGCCGACGAGGCCTGAATTCACCGCGAATAACTCAAGACGGCATGAGCCCGGAGGACAACGGGCGGCCGCCGACAAAGGGGAGGAGCATCATGATCACGATCTCACGACGCATGTTGCTGGCCGGCGCGGCTCTTTCCATCGCGCTGCCGGCGCGGGCGCAGACCTGGCCGCAGCGCCCGGTGATGGTCGTCGTACCGCAGCCGGCGGGAAACAGTCCCGACATCCTCTGCAGGGTCATCGCCGAAAAGCTGTCGCGTGCGCTGGGGCAGCAATTCGTCGTCGACAACCGGCCGGGGGCAGCGAACCTCGTCGGCACGCAGGCGGTCGCGCGCGCCGCGCCCGACGGCCATACGTTTCTGTTCGCGACGTCGGCGGCGCTGGTCACCAATCCCTTCACGTTCAAGAGCCTGCCTTACGATCCGAGGAAGGACCTGGTTCCGATTGCCCTGGTGGCACGCAGCAATCATGTCCTGCTGGTCCATCCGGACCTCAAGGCGACGACATTGCCGGAATTGATCGCGCTCGAGCGGAAGGCGCCGGGCACGTTCAGCCTCGGCGTCGACGGACCTCGCAACCTTACGGGTCTGCTCGCCCAAGCCATCAACAAATATGGATCTGCCGAGTTCATCCTGGTTCCCTATAACAAGACCTCCCAGGCGGTGCAGGACACGGTGACGGGACGCATTCAGGCGACCCTTCAATCCGCGTCGGTGGCCGAGCCGTTCATCAAGGAGGGCTCGCTGCGGGCGATCGCGGTGGCGGGAAGCCGGCGCATCGCCTCGCTGCCCGATGTGCAGAGCATCTCCGAGACGCTCAAGAGCGTGGACCTGCAGGGTTGGTTCATGATGATGGCGCCAGCCGGCACGCCGCCGGACATCGTCCAGAAACTGAGCGCGGAAATCGACCGTATTCTGCGGGAGCCGGAGATGCAGGAACGCGCTCGGGTGCTCGGCTTCCAGACCGACGCCGGCAAGACCGCGAGCCCTTCCGAAGCGAAGCAATTCCTCGATACTGAATTTGCCGCCTCGGGAAGGGTCATCAAGGAACTTGGTATCGAGCCGGAGTAATCGGCCGCGACGGTTACGTGCAGCGGGGGCCGGGGCGGCGTCTCTACACCCGCCAATCGTAGATCCAGTTCTGCCGTGCCAGCATGCGCTCCGGTCCCATTGCCTTGATGGCGAGGTCGCGCGCCAGCGCCAGCGGTCCGGTGAGATGATAGATGCGCCCCTGCTGCCGGGCGGCGCGCTGCACGCGCAGCACGCGGCCGCGCCGCTGCCGGCCATAGCGCTTCAGCGCCGCCGGGATGCCTGCGATATTGTCGCCGGAGCCTTCGCTCAAGCATTTGGCGAGCACGGCGGCGTCCTCGATCGCCATTCCCGCGCCTTGGGCGGCAAACGGCAGCATCGCATGCGCGGCGTCGCCGAGCAGCGCGATGGCGCCGTCGGTCCATTCGCCGATATCAGGCAGGGTGAACAGCGCCCATCGCCGCCAGCCGTCGACCGCGCCGATCAGCATCCGCGCCGTCGCAGGCCAACGCTGTGAGGCGAACGCGCTCTTCAGTTCGTTGGCTTCGCCCGGTGCGCTCCAGCCCGGCCTGTTCCAGGTTCCCGGCACGATCGCGACCACGTTGATCTGCCGCGCCCCCGAGATCGGATAGGCGACCAGATGCGCATCCGGTCCCATCCAGAGCTGTACGCGGGCCGAGGTATATTCGCGCGGCAGCGTCGTCGCGTCGAGCGTGCCGCGCCAAGCGATCAGGCCGGAAAATTGCGGTTGCACCTCCGGGAACAAATGGTTCCGCACCGCGGACCAGATGCCGTCGGCACCGACCAGTGTCGTCGCCAGCTCCTGTTGCCGCGCATTGCCGCGGCGCTGCACCACGGTCAGTCCCTTGGCATGCGAAGTCACGTCTTCGAACTGGCAGCCGAGCCTGAGGTCGATGTCCGGATGGTCGCTGACCGCTGCCAGCAGGGCGGCTTGCAGATCGGCGCGGTGCATCACCCAATAGGGCGCGCCGGCGCGAAGGCTGGCGGCCTCGCCGAGGGGCAGGCGGGCGATCTCGCCGCCCGCGCGGGCACTCATGATGTTGATGGCCTCGGGCGTCACGGCCCGGGCTGCGAGCCGCGGGCGCAGGCCGAGATCAACCAGGATCCGGCTGGCGTTGGGCGAGAGTTGCAGGCCGGCGCCGGCTTCCTCGAGCCGTTCGGCCTTCTCCAGGATGATGACGCGAAAACCCTTGGCTGCGAGCGAAAGCGCTGCCGTCAGTCCCCCGATCCCGGCACCAGCAACGATGATGGTGCGCGCGGCAGCCACCGAAGGGTCAGGCGACCTTGTCCCTCAGGACGCATTCCGGCGGGCGGGCTTCGCCGGCGCCGAGGTCGGCGGCAAAGCGGTACAGCGTCGAGCAATAGGGGCAGATGATCTCGTTGTCGTTGCCGAGGTCGAGAAAGACGTGCGGATGGTCGAACGGCGGGTTGGCGCCCACGCACATGAATTCCTGCGAGCCGATCTCGATTACCGAGACCCCGGCGTCGTTATGGAAATGCGGGACGACATGGTCGGACATCAGTTTCACCTTGGATAGCAACGACGGGCGAACGCAATCAACACGACGCGGCAGGTTCGAAATGCCGCGCACCATAGTGGGGGGTGCCGATGATTCCTAGAGCCGATTCGGGATGTCCCGCCTCACATTTGCTCATGCAAATTCGACACAATCTTGTCGTCGGAGAAAAGCCCTTCTTTCGTCGGGGCAGTTGTGTCTTAAAAACGGCATACCATTTAGAGAAAGACGAAAACATTAGGCTTTTTTGGATGAGGCGATTGCGGCTCGGTTCGGCTCTGGCAGGAGCATTGGGATGCCTTGCGCTCAGCGTGGCGGTGTGCGCCGCGCTGTGGCCGCATGCCCGCGAGGCCGGCGCCGTTCTGGCCGCGCAGGACGACCCCGCGGCGCTGTCTGACATCCACATCAATTCCGCCCTGCGGAGCAATCAGGCGCTCATCACCGAGAACATCGAGGCCGCACTCGCGGAGGGCGATTCCGATCTCGCGAGCAGCTTTGTCGAACTCGCCCGCGACAAGGGTATCGTCGTCAGCGACGACCTGTCGAAGCGCGTCAGCGATGCTGTGACGGAGGCAGGTTCGGCGTCGCATTTTGCCAAGCGCTTTGCCACGGGTCTCGTAACCGGTAACGCCGACGACGTCGCGAGCCTGTCGGGAACGGTTGCCGGCGATCTCTTCGTGTTCGGCGACATCAGGGACGTCGTGCGCGAGGGCAAGCATCTGGCGACCGGCGAAGAAGTGGACCGACTGGTGCTGGGCCTGGCGACGGTGGGTCTCGCGGTGACCGCCGCGACCTACGTATCCGTCGGCGGCCTCGGGCCGGTGCGCGCCGGCCTTTCCATGGTCAAGGATGCTCGCAAGGTCGGACGGATCGGCGAGGGGCTGACGCAATGGGCCGGCCGGTCCGCGCGTGAGGTCGTCGATGCGCCCGTGCTGCAGCAGGCGGTTGCGAAGGGGTCGGTGCTGCGGCCCGGCGAGACCATCAGTGCGATCAGGGCGGCGTTCCGCGCCGAGAAGGCCGGCGCGCTGGTGCGGCTGGCAAAGGACGTTGGACGCGTCGGCGAAAAGGCCGGCACACGCGGCGCGCTCGATACGCTGCGGATAGCGCAAGGGCCGAAGGATGTCGCCCGCGCGGCGCGGCTTGCCGAATCCAAGGGCAGCCAGACCCGCGCGATTCTGAAGGTGCTCGGCCGCGGTGCGCTGCTGCTGGCGACCGGCGCCTTCAATCTGACGATGTGGGTGTTCGGCGCGCTGTTGGCGCTGTTCGGTTTTCTCTCATCGATCAAGGCGACCACCGAGCGGGCGACCGAAGCGTGGTTGCGTCGCAAGAAGGCGCGGCGCTTGCGACGGGAGGCGGCGGCAGCATGCTTGCCGTCCGCTCCGGCTCTGGCGGGCACTGTCGCGCAGGGCTAGACTTGCCGTCATTGCCAGGTCGCCCATTCTGATCCCCAAAAATGGAACTGATGATGCCGAGTTTTCGCAACGGCGCTGTCGAAATTGCCTATCTCGACGAAGGCGAGGGCGACCCGATCGTCCTGGTGCACGGCTTTGCTTCCAGCAAGAACGTGAACTGGGTTTATCCGACCTGGGTTTCCGATCTGAAGAAGGACGGCCGCCGCGTGATCGCGCTCGACAATCGCGGCCATGGCGAGTCCGAAAAGCTCTACGATTCCGAACAATACGAAATCGCCATCATGGCGAGCGATGTCATTGCGCTTTTGGATCATCTCGGAATCGAGCGCGCCGACATCATGGGCTATTCGCTGGGCTCGCGGATGACGGCAATATTGGCGCGCGAGCGGCCGCAGCGGCTGCGCTCGGCGATCCTCGGCGGCATCGGGATCGGGCTGATCGAGGGCGGGGGCCCCGGCGAGAACGTGGCGGTGGCGCTGGAGGCGCCATCGCTGGAGGACGTCACCGATCCGGTCGGGCGGACGTTTCGTGCTTTCGCCGATCAGACTCGCTCCGACCGTCGTGCGTTGGCCGCATGCCTGCGCGGTTCGCGCCGCTTGATGACGACGGAGGAGGCCGCCGGCATTGGCGTGCCGGTCCTGATCGCGGTCGGCACCAAGGACGAAATCGCCGGCTCAGCCGCGGCGCTCGGGAAAATCATTCCGGGCGCCGAGGTGCTCGACATTCCGAACCGCGATCACATGCGCGCGGTCGGCGACAAGGTCTACAAGGTCGGTGTCACCGACTTCCTGTCGCGACGACAATGAGCGTTCGCGTATGCCTTCACCGGCGAATTGCCTGACGGCCGCGATCAGCACCACGGTGGTCGCAAGCCACGCCATGCGTGCGCCGTAACGGTCATGCGGACCCGATATCACTGCGCAGATGAAGGCGTTGCCGAGCACGGCGAACGTGACCGTACCGGCGAGCAAAGTGAGATCGTCTGACGGCCGGCGCAGCACGCCGCGGCCGAACAGGATGACGGCCAGCAGCATCGACGCCAAGGCAACGGGGACGTGAATCCGGTTGATCGCGGTGAAGTCGAAATGCCAGCGCTGCTGCTGCGCCGCGCGCATCGGCTTCACCTGTGCGGGAAGAAAGCGCTCGATGATGCCGTAGGTATGGCCGAGCCAGACGCCGATGCCTTCGCCGGTGGCGACCTGCATCAGTTGCTGCGCCGTCCCCGTCAGCGCCGACTTGGCCTGCCAGGCCGGATACTCGGCCAGCGAATGCAGCACGATGAAGCCCATCTCGTCGTTCAGTCCCTGAAAGCGGCCAAGCGTGTTGAACATGCTGTTGCCCCACAGGAACTGGTCCGCCGTGGCGGGAAGCCGATCACGATAGGGGCAGAGCTTGAAGTTCTGCTTCGGACAATGATCGCGCAAATATTGCGCGACGATGCCGTCCTGCAGCATGCGGCCGAAGGCGACGCCATAACCGCCTGGCGTCCACGCCAGTTTGCCGGACAGTGCAAAATTGGTCGCGAGAAGCAGCGCAGCTCCGGCGACGATGGTGAGGCTGCCTTGCGTCAGTCCGGAAACGGAAATCCGCCCGCGCAGAAAAGGGCGCGCGATCCACCCCACGCAGCACAGTCCGAGCAGCACCGCGAGCGTTGCACTATGCGTCGCCGCGGCGAAAGCGGTGAGGCCGAACAGGAGGCATTTTTCCGGAATCGAGGTCCGTTCGCCCTGCTTGACCAGGATGAAAAGCGCGAGCACGGCGAGGCCGGCAAAAATATCGGTCAGAAGCGTGCTGGTCAGCCAGGGCAGCGAGGTGGTCAAGGCCAGCACGAGGCTCACGGCCAATAGCCGCAACGGCTGCGCCATGCCGAACACGCGCAGCGTCAACTGCAGGATCCACAGCGTTGCCAGCGCGTTGATCCCGAGGTTGATCCAAAAGCTCGAATCCTCGCCGAAATGCAGATAGAGGCCGAATGTCGTGGAGCGGCTGGGCACCAGATAGCCCTCGTACCACCGCGCCAGATAGCCGCCGGTGTCCCACTGGAGCAGGGGGTAGCCATTCCACAGGGCGGGGGCCAGCAACATCAAGGGGATGGCAATGGCCGCGATCCAGGCGGCCCGCGAGTCAGCCGCGGTCCGCGCCTGCAAAATCTGCGTGCTGATGTGACTTTCCCCCATTAGCCCCAGCATCCGGGAATGGCTGGCCGGCTGAAATTGACCAATAGTCGGACATCATCCGGCTTGATTTCCGGAATTGGCTGACCACCTTGAACTAACCCCGAACGGCATTTGGCGGTGGTTTACTTTGCCGGAGCCTGCCCGGGGACAGAAGCCCGCCCGCCGTGCTATAATATCGGTCAACCAAGCGAATTTGCGAGAGCCATCATGGCAGTGCATCAAGTCAATCCGCAAGCCTCGAAGATTGCCGCGCTCGATCCGATCTGGGACCGCATCCGGGGTGAGGCGGAAGACATCGTCCGCCGCGAGCCCGAGCTTGCTTCCTTCATCTATTCGACCGTGCTGCATCACGACCGCCTCGAAGATTCGGTGGTGCATCGTCTCGCCGAGCGGCTCGATCATTCGGCGCTATCGGGCGATTTGATCCGCCAGACCTATGACGAGGCGCTGCGCGACGAACCTGATCTCGGCAATGCGTTTCGCGCCGACCTGGTCGCGGTCTACGATCGCGACCCCGCAACCTCGCGCTTCATCGATCCGTTGCTCTACTTCAAGGGCTTTCACGCGCTGCAGACCCATCGTCTGGCGCACTGGCTCTATCAAAAGGGCCGCAAGGATTTCGCCTATTATCTGCAGAGCCGCTCGTCGGCGGTGTTTCAGACCGACATCAACCCCGCCGCCAAAATCGGCCGCGGTATTTTCCTCGATCATGCTACCGGCTTCGTCTGCGGCGAGACCGCGGTGATCGACGACGACGTTTCGATCCTACACGGCGTCACGCTGGGTGGCACCGGCAAGGAGAACGAGGACCGTCATCCGAAGATCAGGCGCGGCGTGCTGATCGGGGCGGGCGCAAAGATTCTCGGCAATATCGAGATTGGCCATTGCGCACGCATCGCGGCAGGCTCGGTGGTGGTCAAGCCGGTGCCGCACAACGTGACGGTTGCCGGCGTTCCCGCCAAGATCGTCGGCGAAGCCGGCTGTGCGGAGCCGTCGCGCACCATGGATCAGATGCTCGGCGCAATCGGCCTTTGATTTTCCACACTTTCTGCCAGCCGTATTTGTGAAGTTACGGCTGGTAGTCTGCGCCGTCTCGTCCTAAAAACCTCCCGGAAATTCAGAGAATCCGATTGGAGACCGCCGTGGACGTTCAGGAAGTCAGGAAGCTCGACGCTTATCTCAAGCGCGTATTCGGAAATCCCAAGATCCGCGTCGTGCCGCGCCCGAAGAAGGACGACTCTGCCGAAGTCTATATCGGCGAGGAATTCATCGGCGTGCTGTTCGTCGATGACGAGGACGACGACCGTTCGTTCCAGTTCCAGATGGCGATCCTCGAGGAAGATCTCGCCGACGTTGGGTGAGGCGCGTGCCGCGATGTCGCAGGATGGGCAAAGCGAAGCGTGCCCACCAATCCATCTCACGTGTTGAGAATTGTCGTGGTGCGCACGGGCGCGGTGCGCCTTTGCCCACCCCACGAGTTGCAGACCTCATCCTGAGGAGCCGCGATAGCGGCGTCTCGAAGGATGAATGGCACCAGCGGGGCCACATGGTTCGAGACGGCNAGGCGCCTCCTCACCATGAGGGTCCAATAGTTACAACGGCGGTTCGCTATCCCCTCGGCCCGCGCATCTGCGCCGTCAGCCGCTCCATCGCATTCCCTACGTCGCGCCATTGCGACAGCCAGCTCCGTGGAAAACGAAACGTCAGGTCGGCGCCATCGACGCGGCGCTCGCTCAGGCACATGCCGGGCGTTAGCCCATCGCGCGTGCAGCGCGCATTGAGGTCCGGCGCGCCGGCGGAGAACAGGTCCTCATTGGCGTAGGGCGAGCCGTCGCGAAAGGCGCGCATCGTCAATCCATCATTGATCGGCGTTGCGGCCTGGTCGAGGTAGCGCGGATAGATCGTGCGGACCCGCATATCCGGCGCCAGCGCATCGCGATGAGCCGATATCGAGACGAAGATCCGGTCGATCGGCTGCGCCTTTTCCTCCACCGTATCGGCGCTGACATGCTTCGGCGCATCCGGCGGTTCGAGCGAGGGGAAGACGAAGCTGAGATCGACACGCTCCTGCGGGCCGGAGTGGCGCTGGATCTTGCGGCGGATGGCGGCTGTCGGCACGTTGAAGAGCGTGGCGCCGACGCTGACCGGCAACCGGTCGGGGGCGCTGGCGGGCCGCGCTGCCCAGGTCGGCCACAGCAAATAGGCGACCAGCGCAACGGCGCCCGCAGCAATGGTTACCGCGACCATGATCAGGATCATGTGCGAGCGTGGGTCCCTGCGGGTGTCGCGGGCGAGGTGCTGGGCCGTCGAAAGCAGGGTCATGAACGAAGCATGGGTCGGGGAGGCGCGAGGCGAATCATCTCGCGAATATGCCATGGGGCGCGTGAATTCCTCATGATTTCGCGGGAGTCGAGCCCCCTCAAGCCATGCGCAAACGAGGTCCCGGCGGCCCGCTGTTAACCTTTCCTTAAGGATGCTGTGGCGGCCGCCGGCCAATTTTGCGAAAGCAGGGCGCGCGGTTTGTCGAGTAGTGGAAGTTGTCATGTCGCCCGAAGCGTTGAATTCCCTGTTCGCCCTGTGCATCGGCTTTGCGTTCGCAGGCGCGCTCGCCAGCGGCTATCAGGCGATGGCGGAGCGGCCGGCGGGATTCGGGCTGCTGGGCGAGGGCGTGGCGCCGAAGACATTTGCGGCCGTGCCGTTTCTGGTTTTCGCCGCACCCTTCATCATCATGCGCAACACCTTGCGCGGCGCGAAGATCGAGCGCCGCCGCTTCGAATTCGTGATGATGGCGACCGTGCTTTCCGGATTCTGGAGCATGATGTCCGGCACGTTCTTCCTAATGACGCTGCGTGCGGCGGGCGTGCTGGCCTGAGGGGGCCCCGGCCTGTTCGCTTGATCCCCTGCCTGCCGCTGTGCCAAGGTCTCCGTCAACGGAGACCTTTTTGCTATGGCGATCTACGAACTCGACGGGCAAGGGCCTGAACTGCCCGCCAACGGAAACTATTTCATCGCAGATACCGCTGTCGTGATCGGCAAGGTGCGGCTGCTGAATTCCGCCAGCGTGTGGTTCGGCGCAGTGTTGCGCGGCGACAATGAGTGGATCGAGATCGGCGAGGGTTCCAACGTGCAGGACAATTCCACCTGCCACACCGACCGCGGCTTTCCGCTCACGATCGGCAAGAACTGCACCGTCGGCCACAATGTCATCCTGCACGGATGCACGCTCGAGGACGACGCGCTCGTCGGCATGGGCTCGATCGTGATGAACGGCGCGCGGATCCGCCGCGGCAGCATTGTCGGCGCGGGGGCGGTCGTCACCGAAGGCAAGGAATACCCGGAATATTCCCTGATCATCGGCTCGCCCGCGCGCGTGGTCCGCACCTTGTCGCCCGAGCAGGTGACGGCGATGGGAAGTGCGGCGAAATTCTATGCGCTCAACGGACCGCGATTCAAAAATGGACTGAAGAAGATCGGCTAAGACCCGCAGGTCTGTATCCAACATTCAACGTGGCTCAGGAGCCTTCGCTTTCGTTGGCCTCGCGAGGGCCGGCCACCTTTTCATGGCCGGCCGCCCAGAGTGCATGCTCATCGCTGCCATCCTGATAGGGATTGGCTCCCGCCGGAATGTTCTGGCGCGCGGCGCGCTGGCCTTCCTCGAAAGGGTCCGGGTCGGAATTCATGATGGCGTCCTCCCGGTTTTCGATCTCGCCTTCCGCGCGCTGACCTTCGAAACGCCGGCGCTCTTTTTCAGCGCATCCTTGAGGTCGATGGGAATGCCGTGCTTCTTGAAGAGGTCCGCAAAAGCCTCGTCGGCCAGTTCCTGAAATGTCGCCATCCGGTCGCGTGCAAGCTGTTTGAGCTTGTCGAACGTGTCGTCGTCGAAGGCGATCAATTTGCGCAAGCGCGATCACTCCGGGCGTCGAGCGGTTGTGAATGAATGATCTGGCGCGGAAATCGTTCCGGCAGGAACCAGGTCCGGTAGCCATCGTTGCTCCGAAAAGGAGATTTCCGATGAAGCTGGCGTCTGTAACGGCCGCAGTTGCGGCCATCGCAATCCTGATATCCCCGGCCTTGTCGCTCGCCCAGAGCGGAAGTGGAAGTAGCGGCGGGACCGGAGGAGGCTCGAGCACTGGCGGAGCCAGTGCAGGCGGCGCGGCGAGCGGTCCTTCCGCGGGCAGCAGCAGCGCCGCCGGCTCGCCGAGCGCGGGCTCGGCGGGGGCG
>NZ_LLYB01000084.1:0-225 GCF_001440475.1 Bradyrhizobium lablabi
CGGCGGCGGCAGTGGCGCAACCTGCGGCGCGCCAGCAACGGGCGCTGGTGGCGCATTGACGACGGGCGAGCGCGGCGGCGTAGCCGCCTTCTTCGCCGGAGGCCGCCGTTCGCGCCCCTTTGGCGCCGGGGTCACCGGCGCGCTGGGTGTCGCTTCCTGGAGGATCGGTGAAAAACCCTCCGGGGGCAGCACGATCGGCGGCGGCGCCGCTGGCGGCGGCTCCCC
>NZ_LLYB01000084.1:249-2106 GCF_001440475.1 Bradyrhizobium lablabi
CGATCGCGCGCACCGCCAGCCACGACGACAACGGCGCGACGTCGACGCTGCGGCTCAGCGCGTCGGGCGTGCCCACCGCAAGCAGTTGAATTTCGGGCTTCCCGGTCGTCAGCGTCAGCGAAAGCGCGGCGCGGATATCGGCCTGATCGGCGGCGATATCGTATCCGCCGGAGACGATTGCCCGCACGCCGTTGGCATCCAGTGTCGTCGCGCCGACGCGCAGCCGGCCGTCCCGGATGGTGAAGGGGATTTGCGCGGAAGGGATCGCAAGCGCGCCGGCCGGCAACGCCGCTTCGACGATCTGCTTCAGGCGGACATCGTCCTTGGCCTGCCCGCTGTCATTGGCGCGAACCGCCACTTCGAAGGCGCGCGGGTCTAGCCCGGCGATCCTCGCCGCCTCCAGCGTCAGCGTTCCGCTGCCCGACAGTGCGCCCGCCAGCGCCGAGGCGCTGCGGCCCTGGCTCGTCAGCGTCATCTGCATCGACGCGCGGCCGGCGGGCATCGCCAGATTGCGATAGCGCAGCGCCGTGCCGTCCACGTCCGAGAGTTGGACGCTCGCATTCACCGCAATTCCGTTCGCACCCGGTCTTGCATCGATACTCGCGGTAACTTCGCCGCCGCCGATCTTGCCCTTGATGTCGTCGAAGGTCAGCGACCGGCCGTCGCTCTTGACCACGCCACTCACCGGCTGCAGTTCGCTTCCGCCCGGGAGCAGGCCACGCAGCGCCTGAAACGCGATCCGGCCGTTCCAGCCTTTCGCGAGCCCGGTGCCGAGCGGCTCACCCGGATCATGCCCGGCGGCACCGAGCGCCACGGCAAAGGCCGGCGCCAGCGCGAGCTGCTCGGTGCCGACTTCACCCTCGATCTCCTTTTCCTCGCCAAGCGTCACCGCCACGCGGCCGCGCAGCCGCGAACCGCCGACGCTGCTGTCGAGGTCGTCGAAGGTCAGCCGGTTGCCGGCGAGCTGCACGCGCGAAGACAGGCCGATGTTCTGCGCCAGCGTATCCGCCGGCCTGAGATCGAGCAGCGGCGCGAAATCGGCGCGGCCAACCTTCAAGGCGAGGCTGGCGGTGGCCTCCTGCGCCCATGGTTCGGCCGAGCCTTCGGCTTCGGCCTCGAGGCCCGTTGCCGAGATCTTTGCCTTGAGCCGCAACGGTGCGCCCCACGCACCCGTCGCGCTGCCCTCGAATTGCGCCGCGCCGTCGCCCGCCGTGACGATGCGATCGAAGCCGAGCAGGCCGAGCAGAGCGCGGCCCTGCTCGGCTGACAATTTCGCCGCGATCCCGACGTCGCTGCGCTGGAGCGCGGTGAGATCAATGCTTTGAATGGCTGCGACGGCCGGCTTGGCGGTGATGGTGGTGACGCCCTTGAGCTGCGGCGAGTCGAGTTCGGCCGTGGCACGGGCCTGGACACGATCGGACGGCTTGGCGTCCCCGGTGAGGTCGAGCGCCAGTTTCAGGCGCGCCGGGCCCGGGCTGGTCCCCATCGCATTGAGCCGCGCGGCCAGCTGCGGCGAGAAGGGAACGACCAGGCCGGTCAACCGGCCGAGCGAGGCGGCGGTCGAATTGAGCGCGAACCATCCGGTCGCGTGGACGCGGTCGAAATTGCCCGCGCCGTCCAGCGCCAGGCCGTCAAGCTCGCCGATCTTCAGCTGCTCGAGCAATAGTTTCGCCGGCGAGTAGGACAGTTTCGCCAGCAGCGGACGCAGCTCCTGGCCGGCGAAGGTGGCGCGGCCGACATCGAGCGAAAGCCGCCCCTCATCCGGCCACTCGCCTTGCGGGCCCGCCAGCGAACGCGCAAAGACCGTGGCAGCATCGAGATCGAGCCGCTCGGATTTCAGTTCGGCATCGATCCGCA
>NZ_LLYB01000084.1:2149-30977 GCF_001440475.1 Bradyrhizobium lablabi
GATGTCGGCCTTCATGGTGTCGATGGCAAAGCCTTCCGGCGCCACGGTGAGATCGCCACGCAGGCGAAGCGGCTTCTGGCTGCGAAAGGCGCCGTCGCCGCGGCCCTGCAGCCAGGTCAACAGCGCCTCGGGATCGGAGGAATCGATACTGAGCGTGGCCTTGAACTGGTCCGGCGCAGCGCTCTTCACGCCTGCGTCGCTGAGCGAGACCTTGGTCGCGCCGGGCGCGCGAAACTCCAGCCTGTGGACGCGCCAGGTATTGGCATCGCTTTCGAGCTCGGCCGCGATGTCCTGCAGCGGGCGCCCGCCGAGGATGACCTGTTCGGAAGCGAGTTCGATTTGCGTTGATATCGGCAAATGCGGAACGACTGACGTGAGAGCCCGCAGCGCCGGCAACGCGCGAGCCGGCTCGGCGGCGTTGTCCTTTGCACTTTCCCTGGTAACGAACCTGTCGGCATCGAGCTGACGCGCCGACAGCGCCGCACGCAATAGCGGCGCCGCACCGAAACGGACGTCGCCGCTGCCCGCAAGCTTCAGCGCGCGCTCGTCGGCGCCATAGGTCACCTCGACCTGTTCCAGCCGCGCCGCCGAATGGTCGGACTTGACCTTTGCAGCGATACGCCACGGTGGGTCGTTGCCCTTGCCCTTCTGGCCGGGAGGAGCGACCAGCGTTATCGCGCCTTCGAACCGCGGCGCGCGGGAATCGAAGTTCAGCAGGCCGTCGAGATCGATGGCGAGCGAACGCTGGCCCGGATCGATGTTGAGATGAACGCGGGTGCCGTTGCCGTCGGGCCCCTGCCCCGACGAGATCCGGAACGGATAGCGGGTGCCGGACAGCATGAAATTGCCGTCGCCGCGGATCGCGCCGGCCAGCGAGCGGACGTCGCCGCTGAAGGCGATGTCGTTCAGCTCGAGCGTAGAGCGGCTCGCGGCATCATGCAGGGCGATGCGGCCGGTGAGATTGAGCCGGTCGATCGCCAGCGAGCCCAGATTGACGGTCCCGGTCGTCGCCGGCCAGTCGATCCGCCCCTTCGCATCGAGGCCGAGATCGAGCGACATGCGGTTGATGGTCAGCTCGGTGGCCCGCACCTCGCCGCGCATCAGCGAGCCCAGGCTGAATTCCACGTCGAGCTTGTCGGCGCGAACCTTGCCGAGATCGTTGGCGCCGCCGACCGCGACCGAGTGCAGCTGCAGCGACGGCGCCGGCAGCAGGCGCGCGTCGAGCTTGCCGCCGACGCGGACCGGCGCGCCGATGATCCGCGTCGCCTCAGCCTCGAATTGCGGCCGGAACTGGCTCCAGTCGATGAAATACGGCCCGACCAGCGCGGCAATCAGCGCAATGATGAAGGCGATTGCCAGGCCGAGCAGTGTCGTCTGCACGGTGATTCCCCTTGAACCGCCCCGGCGCCGGCTGCGCGTCATGCCGGAACCGGCGCCGGGGCAGCCCGGAATATAGAGAGAAGTATGGCGAAGTCACAGCGTCATACTGACAGGAGCCATACTGACAGGAGCCCTTGCCCCGGCTCCGGCCGGAGCCCGGGCGTTACCAGCTTGCCGGCAGGCGCTTCAGGCCGCGCAGCACGAAGGTCGGCCGCCATTCCGCATTGACAGCGTCATCGAGCCGCAGGTCCGGCAGCCGGCGCAGCAGGGTCGAAATCGCGATCTCGGCCTCGATCCGCGCCAATTGAGCCCCGAGGCAGAAATGGATGCCGCCGCCAAAGGACAGCGGCTTCACATTGGGCCGGGTGATATCCAGCCGCTCCGGGTGGTCAGGGTAGACCGCAGGGTCGTGGTTGGCGGAGCCGAGCAGGCACAGCACGGTCTCGCCCTTCGGAATGCGTCGTCCGCCGAGATCGTCGATGTCTTCCAGCGCCACCCGCCCGGTGAGTTGCACCGATGAATCGTAGCGCAGGAATTCCTCGATGGCGTTGGTGATCAGCTCGGGCCGGGCCTTGAGCAGCGCGAGCTGATCGGGATTGCGGTGCAGCGCCAGCAGGCCGTTGCCGATCAAATTGACGGTGGTCTCGTGGCCGGCGCCGAACAAGAGGATGATGTTGGCGGTCAGTTCCTCATTGGTGAGCTTGCTGCCGTCCTCCTCGGCGTGCACCAGTTGCGAGGTCAGGTCGTCACCCGGATTCTTGCGCCTGAGCTCGAACAGTTGCTGGAAATACATCGCCGCCATCACGTTGCCGGCGTTGCCCTGCTGGATCTCCTCGGGCGAGAGCGGCACCGGATCGAGCAGCCGCCCGCCATCACGCGAACCGGTATAAAACGCCTCGCGATGCTCTTCGGGAATCCCGAGCATGTCGCAGATGATGGTGACTGGCAGACGGAATGCAAAATCCTCGATCAGGTCCATCCTGCCCTGCGGGATGATGCGATCGAGCGTCTCGTCAACGATCTGCTGGATGCGCGGCCGCATGTCCTCGACCCGGCGCGCCGTGAAGGCCTTCACCACCAGCCCGCGCAGGCGGGTGTGGTCCGGCGGATCCTGCTGCAGCATCCAGTGGCTCATGCTGCGGAACACCGGCTCGTCCATGATCTTCGGACCGTAGCGGCGGATGGTGCGCTCGACGTAGTCCTTGCCGAACCGCTTGTCGCGCATGACGAGGCTGACCTCGGCGTGGCGGCTTGCCACATACGTCCCGAACGACGTCAGATGTACCGGGTCGGTGGTGCGCATCCGCTCGTAATGGGGATAGGGGTTGCGGATGAATTCCGGAGCCAGCGGATTGAACAACGGCGCGCTACTGGCAGTCTGAACATGCTCGTTCATGGTGACCTCATGCTGGCTGTGCGCGGTTCAGCGCGTCTTCCCCCGGCCGATCGATCGAAATTCGATACATTGTTGTATTGAGTTGCATTCTCGCCTAAACTGGCCAGATGTCAAGAGTGCGCACCAGGCCCACAAGGGACGATACCCGCGACAAGCTGTTCGAGGCGGCGGCGCGCGTATTCGAGGAACAGGGCATCGGCGGCGCCAGCATCGAGACGATCGCGGCGGCGGCCGGCTTCACGCGCGGAGCGTTCTATTCGAACTTCAAGAGCAAGGACGAACTGATCATCGCCATGCTTGAGGATCACGTCGAGCAATCGATCGGACGCATCCGCGATCTGCTCGAGCAGCACAAGACTCTCGCCGATTTCCTCGATGCGTTGAAGAGCATGAACCGCAGCGCGCAGGATCCGCTCGGCCGCTCTCCCCTGCTCCACATGGAAATGATCCTGTTCGTGGCGCGCGCCGAAAAGCGCCGACCCGAACTCGCCAAGCGGCTGCGCGCCCGGCGGAAACTTGTCACCGACATCATCGAGACCACGGCGAGGAACAGCGGCAGAAAGACGATTCTCGACCCGACATGGGCCGGCGCGCTGGTGCTGGCGCTGGAGGACGGTTTTCGCCTGCATCGTCTGATCGATCCGGAGACGACGGCGCCCGACAGCTTTTTCCGCGCCATCGGCGACTTGCAGCGGGCGATGGGAATTTCAGCCGCGTGAGTGAAAATAACGGCGTCGCGCGACGCGTCGCAAATCGCTAACTTGCGCGAATGCATGCGACCGCCGACACCGGATATTCGACACATTCTGCGCGCCAATCTGCGCGTCGCTTTGCTGCACCCGGATGGTCGCGCCTGAAATACCTGATCCTGATTTCGCTGTGTTTTGCCGCCGCGCCCAACGCCAGGGCGGAGGAAGTCATTTCGCTCGCGCTGCCCATCCGCTGCCAGCCGGGGCTGACCTGCTTTGTCCAGAACTATGTCGATCACGACGCTTCCGACAAGGCCCGCGATTACCGCTGCGGCGGACGCAGCTATGACGACCACGACGGCACCGACATCAGGATCCGGAATCTGGAAATCCAACGGCAGGGAATAGAGGTGCTCGCCGCGGCGCCCGGCCGCGTCATCGGCACGCGAAACGACATGGACGACGTCTCGGTCAACACCGTGGGCAAGGCCGCCATTGCCGGAAAGGAATGCGGCAACGGCGCGGTCATCGAACATGAGGGCGGCTGGCGCACGCAATATTGCCACATGGCCAAGGGCAGCGTCCGGGTCAAGGTCGGCGATCAACTCACGACCGGGCAGCCGATCGGCCTGGTCGGACTATCCGGCGATACCGAATTCTTCCATCTGCATTTCACGGTGCGGCATCGCGGCCAGGTCGTGGACCCCTTTGCCTATGGCGCGACGGAGAATTCCTGCGGCGGCGGCCGGTCGATCTGGGCCGCTTCGCTCGGCGAACAGATGCAATACCGGCCCCGCGAAATCATCGATTACGGCTTTGCCGCCATCGCCCCGACCATGGAGCTGGTCGAGTCCGGAGAAATCGGCAAGCATTCCGTCACGTCCGCGTCGGATGCGCTCGTCGCTTATGTGAGAGTTATCGGCTTGCAGGCCGGCGACCAGCAATTCCTCGCAGTGCAAGGCCCCGATGGCGCGTCGCTTGCGGGCAACAGCGTCCCCGCGCTCGATCGCGACAAGGCGCAGTTCCTCATCCTCTCCGGCAAGAAGCGCACCGAGACGGCATGGCCCGCTGGCCGCTACACCGCGACCTACCGCGTGACCCGAGACGGCGCGGAAGTGCTGCGAAAGACCTTCGACATCGAAGCGCGTCCGCGATGAGTCCCTCATCCCGCTAGCCCGCGCCGCTCCTGACCGGCAGCTTGTGCATTTGTCCCGCGACCGCCCTCACCTTGCCCGGCGATGCCTGCCATATCGCCACCGCCGACAGGATGCTGACGGCAATGCCGATGGCAAAGGCGAGCGTGTAGCTGCCTGATAGATCGTAGAGCAACCCCGTCGCCCACGGGCCCGCAGCGCCACCGGCCAGCGCCGCCAGCATGATGGTGCCGAAGATGCTGCCATATTGCTTACCCTGAAAGATTTCCAGCACCACCGCGCCCATGATCGAGGTCAGGCCATAGCCGAGCGCGCCCTGGGTGAAGATCATGAGATAGACCAGCGGCAACACCGGCGCGAATTTCAACGCGATCAGTGCCGCAAAGCAGATCGCAAAGCCGGCGCAGCTGATGGCCCAGATCCATTCGCGCCCGATGCGGTCGGAGAGATGCCCGAGCCAGATCTGGCCGGGAATCCCGAGAAGGCTGACGACGCCGAGCGCCCACACCGCCACGTTGGCGCTGAAGCCGATGTCGAGCAGGTATTTGGTCTGGTGGACCTGCACCGCGTACCAGATATACAGGCCCGAGAAATAACCGATCGAGATCCACCAGAAACGCGCGGTGCGCAGCGCGCGGCGCAGTGTCCAGTCGGTGCCGGCCCAGACGGGATCGACGACGTTCGAGACCGGTGCGGCCGATGTTGCCGACAGCGCGGCGTCGCCGTCCGGCAATAGCCCGATATCCTCGGGCCGCTTGTGCAGCAAGAGATTGATCGGTGCCAGCACCGCAAAGATCAGAATTCCCATCGCGGTGCAGGCGGCACGCCAGCCGGTCTGCTCGATCGCATGCTGCACCCAGGGCAGCAAGGTCACCGAACCGATGCCGACGCCGGCAAAAGCAATGCCGATGGCGAGGCCCCGGCGGCGGATGAACCAGTTCGGCAGGAAGAACGACTGGCCGGAATAGCCGAGGCAGACGCTGCCCGCACCGACCATCACGCCGAGCGTCAGATAGAGATGCCAAGGCTGCGTCGTCAGCGGCGCCAGCAACATCCCGCCACCCATCAGAGCGACACCAAGTTCCATCACCGCACGCGGACCGAGGCGATCCATCATGCGGCCGATCAGCGGACTGGCGACGCCGGAAGCCACAAAGCCGAACGAAAACGCGCCCGCGGTGACGCCGCGATCCCATCCGAACTCGCCGATGATCGGCGGATAGAACAGCGAGAACGCCGTCCGCGCATTGACACCGATCGCCATGGTGACAAACGTCACCACAACAATCAGCCAGCCGTAGAAGAAGGGAAGACGCATCACCGCATTACCATTTCGAACCGCGTTATTGCGGATCGTCCTGACAACATCACGCTGGCATCCGCGGTTTCGGAGGTCAAGGACGGCGCTTCCAATGATCGGCATTGATCGCGCCGATCGGAATTTCACCCGCGATAATCTTCTCGACCTGCCGCACCGTTTCCAGCGACTGGTATTCGATCGCCGGCGGCGTCAGGCCGCCGATGTGCGGGGTGGCGATGACGTTCGGCAGTTTTGCGAGCTCCGGCGACGGCATCTGGTCCAGCGCGCGGCCGACATCCATGGCGGCGCCGGCGATGCGGTTTTCGCGCAGCGCCGCGGATAACGCCGTCTCATCGACGAGATTGCCGCGCGACAAATTGATGAAGAAGGCGTGCCTCTGCATGCGCGCCAGCGCCGCCTGCCCGATCAGGTTTTCGGTTTGCTCGTTGGCGACCGCGAGGCAGACGACGTAGTCGGCGCGCGCCAGCAGATCGTCGAGCGGCGCGTGCCGGATGGCGGCATCGCTGACGGTCGCAAAGGGATCGGCGACCAGGACTTCCATGCCCAGCACCTTGGCGATGTCGGCGAGGTAACGGCCGATGCTGCCGTAGCCGATGATGCCGAGCCGGCTGCCCGCCAGTTGCCGGCCCATGATGATTTCGGGCTTGCGCGCAGCATGGTAATCGGCCGTGGCGCGTGACATGCCGCGCGACAGGTCGACCATGAAGCCGAGCGCGAGTTCGGCGACCGACTGGACGAAGCCGGGTCCGGCGCGCGTGACGAGGATGCCGGAGGCGGAAGCTGCATCGACATCGATGTTGCGGATATCGACGGCGCAGCGAACGAAGGCGCGCAAGTTCGGCAGTTGCGGAAATATCTCGCCCGGCCCCGCCGTGAGGCGGTCTGCCACGATAATATCGACATCGCGCGCGGCCCCGATCAGGCCGGCGGCATCGAGCGCGTCGTTTGCTTCATGCAGCTTGACCTCTGCGATGGCCTGCAGCCCGGCAAGGCTGCGCTCGCCGTAATACTGCGCGCGGGACTGCGGCGTATGAGTCAGCAGGACTTTCATCTCAATACCCGAAGGCCCGCGGCAGCGCCGTACTGATCGCGGGCACGAACGCGATCACCAACAGGCAGAGCAGCAGCAGGCCGAGATAGCCCATGATCGGCTTGACGGTCTGCTCGATCGGCACGTTGCCGATCAGGCAGGCGCCGTAGAGGCCTAAGCCCAGCGGCGGCGCGAACAGGCCGATGCCCATCGCAACCACCAGCACGACGCCGAAATGCAGGGGATCGATGCCGAGCTTGACCGCAACCGGCATCAACAGTGGCCCGAAGATGATGAGCGCCGCCGCACCTTCCAGCACCGAACCCATCACGATCAGCACTACGATCGAGAGCAGCATGAACAGCCAGACGCCGTGCGATCCTGATAGCGCCAGCATGAGGTCGCCCACCGCATGCGGCACCTGCTGCAGCGTCAGAACGAACGCCAGCGATTGCGCGGCGGCAACGATGAACAACACCAGCCCCGAGCGCGTCGCCGATTGTACGAAACTGTGCGCCGCCGTCTTGAAACTGAGTTCGCGGAACACGATGGCGCCGACGACGAGAGCATAGACCACGGCGAAGGCCGAGATTTCGGTGGCGGTCGCAAAGCCGCTCTTGAAGCCGAAGAAGATCATGAAGATCAGCCCGAACGAGGCGAGCGCACCGCTCCACAGGCCCGACACCGGCGGCCGCGGCTCGGCCTCATCCGCTGGTTCGGGACGTTTGCCGAGGATGATGGACAGCACGATCAGCGCCAGCGCCATCAGCCCCGCCGGCAAGAGGCCCGCAACGAACAATCCGCCGATCGACAAATTGGCGACGAAGCCGAGGATGATCAGGTTGATGCAGGGCGGAATGGCTTCCGCCATGACCGCGGACGCGGCCAGCAACGCCACTGCGCCGCCCGGGTTTTGCTTCGACCGGCGCGCGGCCGGGATCAGCACTGAGCCCACCGCGGCGACGTCGGCCATCTTGGAGCCGGAGATGCCCGAGAACAGCACCATCGACATCACCATGACCACGTTGAGCCCGCCGCGCATCCGCCCCACCGCCCGCTGCAACAGCTCGATCAGCCGCACCGACATGCCGTTGGCTTCCATCAGGTAGCCGACGAGAATAAAGAACGGGATCGCCAGCAGCACGAAATTGTCGATGCCCCGCGCCATCTGCTGGGCGAAGATGACGCAGGGCAGCGTGCCCTCGACCCAGATGAAGATCAGCGCCGCCAGCGCCAGCGCAAACCCGATCGGCAGTCCGCCGAACAGCGTGATGAAGAAGCCAATCAGCATCAGCGTGCCCGACGAGGGCACCGTATCGGGCGCCAGGAAATCCCACCCGAGATAAAAGGCGACGATCAGGCCGGTTGCGAGAATCCCAGCGATCATGTCGCGAACGGGGCGGCCCAGGAAAATCTCCAGCGCGAACACCGTCATGAACAGCGCACCGCCGCCCATCGGGTAGAACGTCCACTCCAGCGGCAGGCCGGAGCCGGAGGTCTGCCCCGTGGTCAGCCAGCCCATGTGGATGGCGTTGAAGGCGACATAGGCGGAGATGATCGTCACCAGCAAAGCGCCGATGGAATCGACGACGCGGCGGACATCCGACGGCAGCATGTCGATGAAGAACGCAACGCCGAGATTTTCGGCGCGGGCCAGCGCGCTGGCGGCGCCGAAGAAGCTCGATCCCACCATCAGGCCACGCGCGACGTCGTCGGCCCATTCGACCGGTGCATTGAACAGGAAGCGCAGCAACACGGAAACGCAGACGACCAGGAGGTCGGCAGCGAGCAGGATCGCAGCAACGGCGTCGCTCACGGCGAGCAGCGAAGCCGTGATCCGGAAACCGCCGCTACTGAGCGAGGGCGCGGCGACTGACATGGTCTAAATCCTCACGCCTGCGTCGCGCGGATCATGTCGACCACCGGCTTCGCCTCCGGGCGAGCCTTGATGAAATTGTCGGTCTGCGGCAGGACGCGCTTGCGGAACGCGTCCTTGTCGCATTCGACGATGGTGACGCCCTTGTCCGCCAGATTCTTCAGCGCTTCCTTCTCCATCTCGAGACCATGCGTGCGGGTATCGGCGGCCGCCTTCTGCGCCGCGTCGAGAAACCCCTCGCGCAGCTTGGGGTCCATCCGCTTGAACGTGGTCTCGCTGAAATAGGTCGCGAGCGGCGAGAAATTATGCTGGGTCAGCGCGTAGTGTTTCGACGTCTCGTAGAACTTGCTGGCCAGGATGGTCGGCGGATCATGCTCGAGCCCGTCGAGCACGCCAGCCTGCAGCGCCGTGTAGATTTCCCCGAACGCCAGCGGCGTCGCCGCGGCGCCCATCAGGCGAAGGCACTCGGTGATGACAGGGTTCGGCAGCGTCCTGATCTTGAGGCCGGCGAGATCGTCCGGCCCCTTCACCGGTTTCTTCGCCAGCACGCTGCGCGAGCCGAAATTATACGCCCAGGAGATGATGCGGATGTTGCCGCCCTTCAAAAGCGCTTCCTCCACCGGCTTGGCGGCGCCGGCCTCGAATGCCTTGGTCTGCTGCGGAAAGCTGGTGAAGAGATAACCGAGATCGAACGCGCCGACGAGCGGAACCAGATTGGCCGAGATCGACGATCCCGACAGCATCAGGTCGATGACGCCGAGCTTCACCGAATTGATGACGTCGATTTCCTGACCCAACTGGTTGTCGGGAAAGAACGTGACCTCGATCTGCTCGCCGAGCCCATTCCCCTTCAGGTGCTTCACCAGATTGTCGTAATAGACGCGGCCGTTGGCATATTTGGGATCGTTGGGAAGCGACGATGAGCATTTCATCTTCATCGTGGCGGCCTGCGCCCGCCCGATAATGGCCGGCGACAGCATCACCCCCGCCGCGACGGCCGTGGACGATTGCAAAAGCCTGCGCCGGCTGATGGACCCGCTCTTCATGGCGTTCTCTCCCAAGCTTGTTTTTTCAAACCCTTTTTCCGGGTTCGTTTTTAGAGGCGATCTTCATGCGCCGCGGTTGCTTGCTGCGGCCGCACAATTTAACCTTCTGGGTAAATTCTATGACCAAACGGAAGCGCTGCGCAAGAGCGCGCCTGCAGATGACACTACGTGCCCCCTACTTCGTCCGCGCGACCGTCGTACCGTCCCAATTCTCCCCGGCGGGATTTTCGAGTTGCTGCCGGCAGCGCTCAATCATCAGGGATGACGCCGCATCGTCCTTGCGGACCTCCAGCACCTTTTCAAAGCCATTGATCGCGGCTGCGAAGTCGCCCGCGCGCCAGGCAGCGAGGCCGGCTTCATAGGAAGTTACCCAGCCGAGCTCACCGTCGAACTCGCCGGCCATCCCAAGCAACTCATAGATCTGCAGTCCACCCGCGCGGCCATAGACCGCCAGCCGGTCGAGCTCGCGGACCACGATGCTGCTCCCGGCGAGCCTTCGCGTTTCGGGGCCGATGATGATCGTGGAGCCGTACGCCTTGTTGGTGCTTTCGAGGCGGCTTGCAATATTCACGGCGTCGCCGATCACGGTGTAGTTCAGCCGCACTTCCGATCCGATGTTGCCGACCAGCATGTCGCCGGAGTTGATGCCGATGCGGATCCTGATGCGCTGGCTATGATCGTCGACAAGACCGGCCTCTTCCACCGCACGCCGGCACGCCAGCGCGGCGCGGCAGCAATCGACGGCATGATCGGGATTGGGCGACGGCGCGCCCCAGAACGCCATCACGGCGTCACCGATGAATTTGTCGATGGTGCCGCTCTGGTTTTGAATCTGCGCCGAGACGCAATCGAAATAGCGCGACAATAGCGGGATGATGCGGTCGCCGAGGCGTTCCGACATGCCGGTGAAGCCGGCAAGATCGATGAACATCACGCTCATCGGCCGCACTGCGCCCCCGAGCCGTGCGCCGTTGCCGTCGCTGATCAGCCGCTTGACGAGGTCGGCGGGAATGTATTTGCGGAACGCGGCAAGCCCCTGCGCCATGTCGCCGATCGCGCCGGAAAGATTGCCGATCTCGGTCAATCGCGACGGATGCCGCTGCACCTTGTCGAGGTCGAAGCGTTCGACATGCCTGATCTCGTTGACCACCTTGATCAGGGGAGCCGCGATCAGGCGCTGGGCAAGCCAGGCCGACAACAGCCCGGCAAGGACGATCAGGACCGCAAGCCCGATCACCAGGTTCCGGATCGTCATCTGCACCGGCCCGAGAAATTCGGATTCCGGCACCACCGTCACCAGCGACCAGCCCGGAAACGAGATCGGCGTAATGACCGCCTGATAGGCCTTGCCGTCCCGCTTCACCGTCGTATTGAACGGCTGCCCCTCGCCGGGCTCATAGGCGCTGCCGGCGTTTTTGATCGCCTCGACCGCGACCGGAAACAGCGGATGATCGGTCTTCAGCTCCACCAGTTCGCTGGCATCGGGATCGGGCGAGGCCACCACCTTGCCATCCCGTTCGAGAATGAAGGCGCCCGCCGATTTGCCGACCGTGAGCTGCGACAGGAAATTCGAGACGCGGGTCAGCTCGATGATGATGGCGGCGACGCCGGCCGGCTTCTTGTCGATCTCGACCGGCGCCGAGAAAGCCGCCGCCAGCCGCTCGCCGCGCGGATGCGTCGTCAGCGTCGACCAGTGTTCGTCGTTGGTCTCCCTGACGACCCGAAACCATTGCTGCTCCGTCACGGAATAGTCGGTGTCTTCAAACCAGCTTGCCTTGAGCTTGAGATCGTCGCCGACGAATTCGTAGCGATTGATGCGCAAATTGCGGTCGGGAGTGATCTCGAGCATTTCGATGACGTTGTTACCGAGCTTGTGCCCGGCAAAGAACGAGCCGTCCGGCCATCCGAACGCCACCCAGGAGATGGTCGGCTGCGACAGCAATTGCGACCGGAATACGACTTCGCGTTTCCGGGCATCGCGGGGGTCGAACACTTTTTCCGCAAGAAGCGTGCGCACCGCCAGCATGGACGAGCGCGCCTCGGTCGTGACCGACTGCAGTTCGTCGCCAACCGCGGAGACGATCTGGTCGTTGATGGTGTTGGCCAGGGTTTGGCTGACCTGGTGGGCGGTACGCCACCACAGCAAATGCACGCCGGCGGCGCTGACGGCGATGGACGTCAGCACGAGGGCGGAAATGGCGGTGCGGACGCCGAGGCGCATGCGATGGTCCCGTGAGTGGGTCTGATTACCGCAATACGGAATCATAGCAACGTCTGTTTCGCGACCGAGGCCATTTCGGGCCTTCGGACACGGCTCTGTGACCGCAGTTGAGCCGTAATGAAGACGAAACTTATCGATTGGCTGTTCCGTACATGCCAAGACGGCGCTATGCCTTGCGGCAATTCTCGAAGGTCATGCAATGCACGATGTTTCCATCCCGGCGGCCCTGATTGCCGGTCTCGTCAGCTTCCTGTCCCCCTGCGTGCTGCCTTTGGTGCCGCCCTATCTGATCTATCTGACCGGCGCGACCATCGAGCAGGTCGCCAATGCCGAGACGGCGCAGGCCTCCAAGCGCGCGGTGATGGCCGCGGCGCTGATGTTCGTGCTGGGCTTCTCCACCGTGTTCGTGGCGCTTGGCGCCAGCGCCTCCCTGATCGGCGGGCTGATCCGCGCCTGGTCGGCAGAGCTCTCGATCCTCGCCGGCATCGTGATCATCATCATGGGCCTGCATTTCCTCGGCCTGACCCGGATCGGGCTGTTGATGCGCGAGGGACGAATGGAAATGCCGAAGCCGGTCGGCCTGTGGGGCGCCTATGCCATGGGGCTGGCCTTCGCGTTCGGCTGGACGCCCTGCATCGGCCCCATCCTGGCGGCGATCCTGTCGATCGCAGCGGCCGAGGCCACCGTCACCAAGGGCGCGGGGCTGCTGGCGGTCTATTCCGCCGGGCTCGGAATCCCGTTCCTGCTGGCGGCCTTCATGATCGAGCAGTTCTCCTCGCTGTTTGCACGCATGAAGCGGCATCTCGGCAAGGTCGAGCAGGCCATGGGCGTTCTGATGGTGATCACCGGCATCGGCTTCCTGACCGGCGCCGTCTCCAGCATCAGCATCTGGCTATTGGAAACCTTCCCGGCGCTGCAAAATTTCGGCTGAGGCCCGCGTAACAAGCGGGTGGGTACTTGCGAAATTCCCGTCACGGCCAGATTGCCGCCTTCACAGTCGCGGCTTTCCCGCGCGCTGGATTTTGAAGAGGCAGCAGCGCAGCCTCACGTCGCCCAGGTACTTAAAGAGGGGTTCGCATGCATTTCATCGTCAATCTTCTCATCCTGCTGCCCGCGCAGATCGCATCGTATTTTTCCTGGGCCGGGCCGTTGATCGCGCGGCTGATCGTCGGCTACACCTTCATGCTGGCCGGCTGGGGCAAACTCAATAATCTGACGCAGGTTACCGAGAATTTTGCCGGCTGGGGCATTCCGTTCCCGACTATTCTCACGCCGTTTGTATCCAGCGTCGAATGCTTTGGCGGCGCGATGCTGATCCTCGGCCTGTTCACGCGCATCCCGGCCGCGATGCTGGCGGTGGTCATGGTCGTCGCCATCAGGTCGGCGAAGTGGGGTGACATCGACTCGCTGGAAACGTTGCTGGGCTTCGAGGAAGCCGCCTACTTCGCCATCTTCATGTGGCTTGCGATCGCGGGACCCGGTGCGGCGTCGCTGGACCGGCTGCTGGTGAACGCCACCGGCCATCGCGAGAAATCGACCTGATCTCACAATCCCGTGAGACGGACGGAATGCTGAGCCGGGATTTTTCGGCACCCGTAGCTGTCGAAACACCAGCTTCCGGGAGCCGCCATGAAATTCGTCCGCATTGCCGCCTTCGCCCTCACAGCCTTTGCCGCGTTTCCCTCGCCCGCCGCAGACGGACTGAAATGGAGCGAATGGAACGACGATCTGTTCGGCCGCGCGCAGGCCGAACAGCGCTTTGTCATCCTCGATCTCGAGGCGGTGTGGTGCCACTGGTGCCACGTGATGGAGAAGACGACCTACGCGGATACCAAGGTGAGGGAATTGCTGGCGGAAAAGTATCTGCCGGTGCGGGTCGACCAGGACGCAAATCCCGACCTGTCGAGCCGCTATGGCGACTGGGGCTGGCCGGCGACCATCGTGTTCGGGCCCGACGGCACCGAGATCGCCAAGATCAGGGGCTATATCGAGCCGGAGCGGATGCAGGCGCTGCTCAAGGCGATCATCGATGATCCCTCGCCCGGACCGTCGGTCGGCGAAGCCTTTGAGGTGAAGCCATCGACCTCCGCCTTCCTCGACAAGGAGCAGCGCGCCGCGCTGACGAAGAATGTCGACGAGTCGTATGAGGAAAAACTTGGCGGTTGGGGTGAGAACCAGAAATACGTCGACGCCGACAGCATGGACCTGGCCATCACCCGCGCCGAGGCTGGCGACGCTGTTGCGGCCAAGCGCGCAAGGCAGACGCTCGATGCCGCCATTGCGCTGATCGATCCGGTCTGGGGCGGCGTGTACCAATATTCCGAAGCCGGCTCCTGGACCCGCGCGCATTTCGAAAAGATCATGTCGTTCCAGGCGCAGTATCTAAGGCAGTACAGCCAGGCCTACGCGCTGTGGAAAGATCCTAAATACCTTGCCGCCGCGCGCAGCATCGAACGCTATCTCGCGCAATTCCTGACCAGCCCTGACGGCGCGTTCTACGTCAGTCAGGATGCCGATCTCGATCACGAGACCGACGGACACAAATATTACGCGCTGTCGGATGGCGAGCGCCGCAAACTGGGAATGCCGCGCATCGACAAGAACCTGTATGCGCGCGAAAACGGCTGGGCCATCTCGGGGCTTTCGGCCTACTATAACGTTACCAACGATGCCAAAGCTCTGGCGATCGCCGAGCGCGCAGCGACATGGGTGATCGACAACCGCGCGCTGCCTGGCGGCGGTTTCCGTCATGGCGAGAAGGATCGCGGCGGACCGTTCATCGGCGACACCCTGGCGATGGGCCAGGCCTTCCTCGATCTTTATGCTTCCACGGGAAATCGCGACTGGCTCACGTCAGCCGCGAAGGCCGGCGATTTCGTCGCAACCTTCCGGGATGAGGGCGGCGGCTTCGTCACCTCGAAGTCAGCGGAAGGCAAAGCCGGCGTGCTCGCCAAGCCCACAAAGCTGATCGAGGACCAGGTGCAGGTCGCCAGATTCATGAACCTGCTCAATCGCTACTTCGGCAATGAGGCCTATCGCGAGCAAGCGGCGCATGCGATGCGCTATCTCGCCAGCGCCGCGGGCGCGATGATGCGTCCCCTGCCCGGCATTCTGCTTTCCGACGAAGAACTCGCGGTCGAGCCCACCCACATGACGATCGTCGGACACAAGGACGACGCCCGCGCAAAAAGCCTGCATGCGCTGGCCCGCGCACTGCCGGCCCGGTACAAGCGGCTGGAATGGCTCGACCTGCGCGAGGGCAAGCTGCCCAATCCGGACGTCGAATATCCCGATCTCGGCGAGCCCGCGGCCTTCGCCTGCAGCAACCGGATCTGCTCGTTTCCCTCCTTCAATGCCGAGGAGTTGCGGGCCACGGTCGCGCAGATGGCGAAGCTGAAGCCGGCGCGCGGATAGGCCAGGCGAGTTCGTTGTGCGATGCAACCGATCGCGCGCATCACGCCTAATCCGTTGAAGCGCTGCGCTTTCTGCGCGGCACGCGCTCGCGGAGATCGCCGCAGCGCGCAACGAAATACTCTCCAGTTCTCGGTGTTAGAGATGGACGGGATGTCCAACCGCAAAAAAAGAAAATTTTCTTTTGAAACTCTGTAACCAAATCGCCTGATGCCCCGTAGCTGGTTTTCGGATGCGCACTCGGTCACGGATGCTTGACGGTTTCCGGCAAGCAACTCGCGGCCCGATTGCCATCCGTCACATCGCTTGCGTTGTGAGGGTCCGTGATCGGGCGATCAGCGGATGCTTGCGGCGCGTTGTCTTCAAACAAGGATCGAGGAGATCGTCATGAAGTTGAATTCCAAATCCGGTGCGACGCTCGCCGCTGCCGCCGCCACGCTGTTCCTCGCCGGCTCGGTGGTGTCGACGGTGTCGACGCCTGCAAATGCCGCCCAGGGCAAGTGCATGGCCGGCAATGCCTGCAAGGGCCAGAGCGCCTGCAAGGGCCAAGCCAATGCCTGCAAGGGCCAGAACGCCTGCAAGGGCACAGGCTTCTCGATGACATCAGAGAAGGCTTGCGCCGCGATGGGCGCCAAGTTCGTCAAGAGCTGATCGGCGGATCATCTGCGCCGAGGGCTCGGCATCGCCGGGCCCTCGTTGTTTCGGCCTTTCGGCTAAAATAAAGTCGGCCTCGGGTGTAACTAAATCCGGACCCGCTACGTAGCTCTCTTCGGGTGCCGTTTGTGGGCTGGAACTGTCGCTGCTTGCGGGCGGTGCACCCTCACATTTCCTATGGAGGATACAATGAAGATGACTCCCAAATCCGGCGCCGTGCTGGCCGCCGCCGCTGCCACGCTGTTCCTGGCCGGCACCACCGTGTCCACGGTTACCTACGCTGCCGGCGAGGGCAAGTGCGTCGGCGCCAATGCCTGCAAGGGCCAGAGCGCATGCAAGGGCGGCGCGAACGCCTGCAAGGGCCAGAACGCCTGCAAGGGTCAGGGCTTCTCGGCAATGACCAAGGAAAAGTGCGACGCCGCCAAGGGTAAGTTCATGCCGTCCTAGTCACGACCTCGTCGAGGCCCGGTGTAGGCCGGGCCTCGGTTCCATGCTAGGTTGAGGGGCAGTGAGTACCGCCGCCCCGTTTGGCTCCCGTTCGAGCGGAGACGAGATGAACGTCGCAAGCAGATTGCCAGATACCGCTGCGGCCGCGCTTGCAGACCGTCCGGCGACGTCGGCCAAGCCGCCCTTTCTCGGTTTTGGTCTCGGCCTGCGCCACCAGCATTACGACGAAATCCTGGGCGGTAATCCGCCGATCGACTGGTTCGAGGTCATCAGCGAAAACTACATGCTGCCCGGCGGCCAGCCGCTGCGCACGCTCGACCGGATCTGCGAACGTTATCCCGTGGTGATGCATGGCGTGTCGATGTCGATCGCCTCGACCGCGCCGCCGAACTTCGAATACCTGCAGGCGCTGAAAGATCTCGCCCGGCGCGTCGAGCCGAAATGGGTGTCGGACCATCTGTGCTGGACCGGTGTGCACGGCAAGAACCTGCACGATTTGCTGCCGATCCCTTACACCAGAGAAGCGCTCGATCATGTCGTCAGCCGGGTGCAACTGGTGCAGGATTTTCTCGGCCGCGCCATCGTGCTCGAGAATGTCTCGACCTACGTCCAGTTCAATAATTCCGAAATGACGGAATGGGAGTTCCTGTCTGAACTGTCGCGCCGCTCCGGATGCTGGCTGCTGTTCGACGTCAACAACGTCTATGTCAGCGCCTTCAATCACGGCTACGATCCCATGACCTTCCTCAACGGCATTCCGGCGGACCGGGTGGTGCAGTTTCACATGGCCGGCCACAGCCACATGGGCACCCATATCATCGACACCCACGACCATCCGGTCTGCGAGGACGTCTGGGATCTCTATGCCGCGGCGCTGAAACGCTTCGGCCGGGTCTCGACCATGATAGAGCGCGACGACAACATTCCGCCGCTCGACGAACTCGTGCGCGAGGTTGTCAGAACCCGCGAGATGGCCGCGCAAATCTTGCCGACAGGCAGCCGCGCGGTATGAGCGACTTCGCCCGACAGCAGGCCGCATTCCAGCGCGGCATCCTCGATGGCGACGATACGGTGCTGGCTGAAATCCTCGACAGTCCGCGGGAGAAACGCGAGGCGCTGTTCGGCGTCTATCGCCATGCCTACGGCTCCCGGCTGGTCGAGGCCATGCGCAAAGACCACGAGCTGCTGCATCTTTATCTCGGCGACAATATGTTCGACGAGATGGGCTACGCCTATGTCAAGGCGCGCCCGTCCGAGAACCCGAACCTGCGCTGGTTCTCGCAAGGCCTGCCGGCGTTTTTGAAATCGACTGCGCCCTACACCGAGCATCCCGAGCTGTCCGATCTCGCCGCACTGGAAAAGGCGCTCAACGACGCCTTCGATGCCGCGGAAGGGAAAGTGGTCGAACTGACCGACATGGCGGGCTTTGCGCCCGAGGCATGGTCGGGCCTGAAATTCCAGCCGCATCCGAGCGCATCCAGGCTCGACCTCGTGACCAACGCGTCTGCGATCTGGCTCGCGCTCAAGAACGGCGAAACACCGCCGGACGCAACCACGACTGAGCGGCCCGCGCATCTTTTGATCTGGCGCCAGGACGTCACGCCGATGTTCCGCGAGCTTTCGGCGGAAGAGGCGATGATGTGGGATGAAGCCGCGAACGGCATTCCGTTCGGCGTGCTCTGCGAAATGCTCGCGACCTATGACGATCCCGACAGCGCCGCGGGCCGCGGCGCGGGCTATCTGCACGGCTGGATCACGGCAGGACTTTTAACGGACGTTTCCGTCGGCTCATGAAGAGGAGCGCTCGGCGAATGGGAAGTGACACCGGTCGCCATTTCATCGAGCGCATGCATTGGGACGACGTCGCGCGGCGCATCGGTGATGGCGCGGTGGCGATATTGCCGATCGGCGCCGCGGCCAAGCAGCACGGCTTCCACCTCCCCCTCAATACCGACCGCATTCAGGCCGAATGGCTCGCAGCCAGGATGGCGGAAAAGATCGACGCGCTGATCTGGCCGACGCTGACCTATGGCCACTACCCCGCCTTCACGGCGTATGCCGGCAGCAGCAGCCTGTCGATTTCGACCTTCGAGGCCTTTGTGCGCGAGATTGCGGGGCAGATTCTCGGCAGCGGCTGCAAGAAGCTGCTCGTGCTCAATACCGGGATCAGCACCCTGGCGCCGGTCGACCGTGCTCTGGCCCGCCTCGATGGCGAGCGGATCAGGCATTTATGGATCCACGAGGGTCCACGCTATCCTCGCGTGGCGAGGCAACTGGCCGAGCAGGGCCATGGCAGCCATGCGGATGAGTTGGAAACGTCGCTGATGCTGGCGATGGCGCCGCATCTCGTCGACATGGCGCGCGCCGAAGCCAGCCCCGCCTTGATCCGGGAGACGCCGGGCGCACTGACCCCGTCGGATCCGCATTCGCCGAATTACAGCCGCTCCGGCTGCTATGGCGATCCGACCCGGGCGACAGCGGCCAAGGGTGAAGCCTTGCTCGCCGCCATGCTCGACGATCTCCACGAGCAGGCCGCCACGTTTATCGCGCAGGCCACACCTGAGCAACGACCGGCGGTATCGCAAAGCGTGCTCCGATGAAGGCCGCCGGCGCTCTTCGCTGGACCATTGCCGCCGCAATCATCGCCGCGATGCTGGCAGGCACCGTTTCGTTCCGCGCCGACGCACAATCGGAATATATGCGCGGCGACCGCATGCCCTACGACGCGTTCGACCGGCTGCCCCGGACCGATCTTGAGGCAGGCGGCGGGACCATCCACGTCGCGTTCGCACCGGGCGACATGGCGCTGCCGAGGGAAAAACTGCTCGACTGGATCAGGATGTCGGCGCGAGCCATCACGACCTATTACGGGCGCTTTCCCGTCAGCTCGCTGCGGCTGCTGTTGGTGCCGGTCGACGGCGGGCGCATTCGCGGCGGCACGACGTGGGGCTATCGCGGCGCCGCCATTCGCATTCCGCTCGGCCGCGATTCCACCGAGGAAGTCTTACGGCGCGACTGGGTGATGGTGCACGAGATGGTGCATACCGCCCTGCCCGACATGCCCGACCGCTACGCGTGGCTGTCGGAAGGCCTCGCCGTCTACGTCGAGCCGATCGCGCGGGTGCAGGCCGGAGACCTCACGACGCAGGAAATCTGGCAGGCGATGATGCGCGACATGCCGAAGGGACTGCCGCAGGCCGGCGACCAGGGACTCGACAACACTCCCACCTGGGGACGGAAATATTGGGGCGGCGCGATGTTCTGCCTGCTCGCCGATATCGAAATCCGCAAAGCGACGAACAATCGCCTCGGCCTGCAGGACGCGATGCGCGGCGTGCTCGCCGCCGGCGGCAATCACGAGCAGGACTGGCCGATCGAGCGCATTCTTGGCACGGCCGACAAGGCCGTCGGTGTCGATGTACTCACCCGGCTTCACCGCGAAATGGGGCCAAAACCGGTGACGCCGGACCTTGCCGCGCTATGGCGCGACCTCGGATTGAAGCAGCAGGGCGAAAGCCTCGAATTCGACGACACCGCGCCGCTGGCGGCAATCCGCAGGGCAATCACTGCACCGCCGCACGCCTGACGAAGGACTTGCAAAAACATGATCCGATGATCCGGCAGCTGATCGCTGCCGGATCATCTTGAGCGAAACATTAAAAGCGATAGCTGGCGCCCACGCGCACGAGGTGCATCTCGTTGCGGAATTCAGTTCGCGTGCGGTCCTTGCCGGACAGGGAGACGCTGCCGTAATCGGCGTAGAGATATTCGCCGCGCCCGACGAAATGCTTGGTGAAAGCATATTCGATGCCGGCGCCCGCGATCAGGCCGGCCTTGACCTGTTCGTCCCAGATCATCTCCTGCACGGTGTCGCAACCCTTCTGCACCATATAGCGATAGCCATTGCCGATGCTGGCAAAGCCGACACCGACGGCGCCGTACGCCAGCAGGCGGTCGAACGCGTAGCCGGCGCGCAGGCGAGCCCCACCAAATGCGCCGAAGCTCGACACCAAGGCGCTGTCGCCAAAGATCAGTTCGTCGCGCGACGAAGAGGATTTGCCCCACTCGAACTCGCCGCCGATCACAAAGCGATTGGCAAACTGGTAGTTGTAGCCGCCATAGACGCCGACCGCGAAGCCGCTCGCCTGCCCCTCCGCATGACGGCACGCCCCGTTTCGGCAGTAATCGGCAGCCCAGGCCGCGTACCCGCCGCCGCCATAGATACCCGCATAAAAGCCAGTCCAGTTATAGGAGGGCGATGGCAGGTCCGGAACACGAAGATCGGCAGCCTTAGCCGCCGGACCTGCCAGTAAAAAGCCGCAAGCGGCAACAATCCCCCAGGAAACGAAACGCATCAACGCACCTCTTCACGCACGTACACGCAACACATGTTGCGGAACCAAGCTGAAGAGGGAACTTCGGGCGCGACGATGTTTAAGTCGGGCGGCGCTGTGTTGAAACGAGGCTATGTTTGGAACCAAACTGCGACGGCCGCCACAATGTACAACCCTTGAGCGAAGAACGTCGTTGCAGGCTACCGCCCACCACCGGCGGTTTCAGCGAGGAGGTGGTGGACCGCAGGGCGCACTCGCGAATCCAGGAAGGATGCATCCGGCCTCGCGTTCGCTTTAGCTCCGAAAGCGGACATCAGTCAGACGGATTGGCATGTCCGCTAAGGGCCCACAAGCGGAAGTTCGAGATGTGTGCTGCGTCACCTTGCGGTCAACTAACAACCCGCGTTTCTGCTGTTGTAAGTCAGTATTTGCGCTGCAGGGGCTTTGGGGCTGTCGCCTCTGGTGCCTTTGGCGATAGCGCGAATGTCAGCCAGGCGTTCCAGCCTTCGGGCCGGTGCTCAGCAGCGAATTCCTTGTACGCCTTCACGTTGACGTAGCCGTCCATGTCGCCGACCGGAAACAGAAAGCCGATCTGAGGACCGATGCCGGCGATGCGCGCGCGGAAGCCGCCGAGCGAAGCCGGCGCGCCGAAATCGTCGGTGACCTGCTGGAAGTAATAGCCGGCGACACCGAGCTGCAATTGCTTGGTGAAGAAGTGGGAGGCGCCCCAGTCGACGTGGAAGTCCATGCCGTTCTGGTACTGGGTGCTGGTGTTCTTGAAATTGTAGGTGAGGCCGGCGACTGCCGAGAATTCATTGCCGGTCTGCGGATTGAAGTAGGTGTAGCCGGCGCCGCCGTCGATCGCGCCATGACCGAGGCCGAGGTTGGCGAGGCGGCTGGGGTCATAGTCGCCGACAGGGATGTCGCCGGTACCGTAAACCATGAAGTTGTGCACGCCCTGATTCCACTTCAAGGAGACCTGCGGAATCACGTCGCCGTAGGAGGTGAGGTCCTGCGTGCGATTGATGCCGATCGTGTTTCCCAGGGGGCCGGTCAGCGACAAAGCCGCAGAACCCTCGCTCCGTCCGCTGATTCCGAACAGGCTCACGGAGGCTTGGCCCCCAAGAAACGGCGTAGCGAAAGTGTAAGTGGGGCCGAACACCACAAGATCGGCCCTGCCGGCGATGCCGACGTCGACACGGCCGCCGCGCGGGAACTGCTGCCCTGCGCCCGCCGCGACATCGGAGTGAATATAGAGCGTCGCCCATGACCAGCCCGGCACGCCCGGGGTTGCTGCGAGGCTGCCGAAATTACCAGGGAGCCAGAAGCTCACTCCCCCTTCGTCGGCCAGGGCGGCACAAGGCGTGACGGCGGCCGTCAGCCCGAACAGGCCGGCCACTGCGTATGGCCCGAGTCTGCGAATACCGCCTGCTGCGCTGGTGTTGTTCATGTTGCTCCCCTTGCTTCCGATAAAAGCAATCCCGTCTAGTGTGGCGGCGTGTACGGATCTGGCGTTCCCATCGCGATCAGCGGATGCTTCTTCGTGCTGGCTTCGAACTCGCCGACCATCTTGAGCACCGGACCGATGACCCAGCTATCGGTGATCTGCTTGTCCGTATCTTCGCGCGGATTGGTGTAGAGGTTGAAAAGGAACGGTATCGCGAGCTTCACCGGCGGCGAGACCATCGTGTCCTGCTGGTAAAAGTGGACCTTGAAGTTTTTCCACTTCACTGCCTGCAAGCGGTCCGCGCAAAAGACCAGAATTCCATCCCGCGCCGACTTCTCTGTCTTTCCGGTGAAGAAATCGGACTGGTCGACGCCGTCGATCGGCCGGTCTTTCGGCACTTCGGCGCCGGCGAGTTTCGCCAGCGTCGGGAACAGGTCGACGGCGTGAACGATCTCGTCGCTGATCCGGCCGGCCGGCATTTTTCCCGGCCAGCGGACCATGAAGGGCACGCGGATGCCGCCCTCCCAAGCGGTGAAATACTGGCCCTTCCATGGCCCGGCCCAGCCGTCCCAGGCCCTGACGAATTCCGGCCCGTTGTCGCTTGCAAATATCACGATGGTGTTGTCGCGAATGCCGAGCCGGTCGACGGCGTCGAGCATCTGGCCGACGTTGTAATCCATCTCGGCCAGCATGTCGGCCCAGTCGCCATTGCCGGTCTTGCCGGCAAAGGCCGGGTTCGGCAGCGTCGGAAGATGCGGCTGTGTGAGGGTCGCATAGGCGAAGAAGGGTTTTCGCGCTTGCGTCTGGCGTTCCATGAACGCGATCGACCGCCGCGTGATTTCGGCGTCGATTAGCCGGCGCTGTTCGAGGTCGTACACTTTCACCTCGCGGCTGTTCTCACCCTTGCGGCCCTCCATGAGCTGTTCCGGTGGCATGATCCCAGGCGAATAGCCGGGCGAGCCCGGCCACAACGCTTCATCCGTCGTCCGCGGGATGCCGTACCACTCGTCGAATCCCTGGTCGTTGGGCAAGCGGCCATTATTGCTGCCGAGGTGCCATTTGCCGTACAGCGCCGTCGCATAGCCCGCGGCCGACAACGACTCGGCCATCGTCACTTCCCATTGCGTGAGGCCGTCCGCGACGCCGCCGAACGGCACCGAGTGGGTACCCGAGCGGATCGCATAGCGCCCGGTCAGGATCGCTGATCGGCTCGGCGTGCACTGCGCTTCCATGTTCATGTTGGTGAGGCGCAGGCCCTCGCTTGCCAGTTTGTCGATGCGCGGCGTCGGTGCCCCGCGTGTCGCGCCGCCGCCGTAGACGCCCAACTCGCCATAGCCGAGATTGTCGACGAGCATGAACAGGATGTTGGGCCTGGTTTCCTGAGCCTCGGCAGCGGTGCTCCCGGCGACCGCAAAGGACATACCGAGCACAGCAGGAGCGACGCTCGCAAGCAGTGACAGGGTTTCTCTGCGGGTCGGTTTGATGAACATCGCTTCCCTCCGTCAGAACGGATTGACGTAGTTCAGGATCGCGGTCTGCCGCAGCACGACCCGCCGGATCACATGGCTTATCGCGACGTGGTCGGTGAAGATCGCCGCCAGCCCCGTGCTGCCGGCCGGCAGGCGTCGCGCCGCATCGTCATCGTCCAGCGTGATGCGAACGATGAATGGCGCCGTCTCAACATCCGTCGGCGCGACAGCAAGGCCGCTGGTCTGCGTCTGACCGCTCGCAATCGCCTGCAATATCGTCTCGACGCGGCCGGTAAAAACCACGCCCGGCAAGGTCTTGAACGTGACTTCGATCGGCTGCCCGATGGCGATGTAGCGCGTATTGATCTGGGGGATCGCCACGGCGAAAATTGTTTGTGATGTGTCGATAAAAGCCATCACCGGGGATTGTGCGGTGACGCGAGCTCCTTTGCGCAACGCCACATTGGTGACGTATCCGTCGGCAGGCGCCCGCACCGTGGTCTTGTCGAGATTCCACTTCGCGCCTTCGAGCTGCGCCTTGAGCTGGTCCACTTCCGATTCGCGCTGCTGCACGTCGAAGGCCCGGCCCGAATCGGCGCGCTGAAGCTGCGTGTATTGGCCGAGGCGCAGCTCGGCGAATTTGAGTTGCGCCTCGATTGCGTCCACCTGCGCCTGATAGGTGGTCGGGTCGATACGAAATAGGACGTCGCCTTCCTTGAGCGGCGTATTCGCCACAACAGGTACTTCAAGGACTTCTCCGGCGACCGATGGCACGACCTGCACCGAATTGCGCGCCACCACCGCCGCGCCGGAGGGGGCGCCCCATCCCATCGGAATGAACAGGCCAACGACAAGGGCGATTGCAACGATGACGGGGGAGAATTTCCAGAATCGATTGAAGGGGATCAGCCCGAGCCAGACGAACAGAGCCAGGATCGCAATGTAACCCAGCAGCAGGACGTTCATCATGGCCGTGGTTCCTGTTTTGCCGGAACATCGACGAAAGCCCAGATCAGGACGAGCGGCCAGAACACGAAGCCAAAGATCAACGTTGCCCAGCCGCCGATCGAGATCGCCTGCGCCCACGGATGTCCACGCTTGCGTGCGATCAGGCCGGGCGTCATGCCAAGTGCGACGAAGATCGCGACCACAATGGCTATGAGAATTAAGAGGACGATCCAGGCGAAGATGTCGATGAAGGGCATAACTTTCCCCGTGTGTGTCTCCAACTACGCTTGCTCGAAATCCGGCAACGGCCATGACCGGTCGAAGTAGGCTTCGGTAGGCTGGTAGAAACGGAAATACGCAAACCAGTTTTTGCCGGGAACGGTAGGAATCCAGTTCTTCTCGAATCCGGCCGGCGCCGTCGGCCCGCAAAAGATGTCCACTGAACCGTCCTTGTTCTCGCGCAGGTCCATGCGCGAGGAACGATCCGCGATCTTCTGCTCGTTCAGGATCAGCGCGCGCGTATCGACGTCGTAGAGCGTGACCGACCAGAACAGCCTGATCGGCGGATCGGGCGGAACGCGAAGACGATAAGACCTGCCGCCATCCAGCCACCCCCCGGCCTTGTCCTTGTACGCGCTGAGGTAAGCCGATGACGGTCCAGGCCGCTTGGGCGCCATCCCTGCGGCGGCGCCGACGGCCTCGTAGAACCATGACGCACGCTCGTCGAGCAGGTTCCAGAATGCGTCCGGATCATCGGCGTCCAGTTGAAGGGCGAAGTCCCAGTGGGCATCGGACCGATACCTGCCGCCCGCGAAACGCCGGTCCGCGGAGTTAGCCTTTGCCATGGCCTCTCCAACCAACGCGGCGTCGGTCAGGATTTTCGTTTGCCGTGCATCCGGCCTGAACGGCTTGCCCTTTTCCAGGCCGAGCGGCCGCAACATCGCATGGAAAAAGATGTCGTGCGGCTCGACCGGCTCCCGCTGGATCACGTCATCGAGCCGCTCCCAATACGCCATTCCGCGCGGCGGCAGGCCACTCCATGCCTTCGTGCCGACGTCGAGAATCTCCGCCTTCGGAGGATTGTCGCGTTGCGCGTAGGGATACATCTGCAACTGCGCCAGAGCCTCCTTCGCTTGCGCGGGATCTGCATCGGTCAGTCGTACACCAATAAAAATGTTGAAAGTCGGGGACTGACGGACGGTGTAGCCGGCCACGCTGTCCGGCACTTTCTGCCCGGGTGCCAGTATCAGGTACGTGCCCGGGGATTCCGTGCCCGGAATCGGTCGCTGCCAGACGTCACTGATCCCGCCTTGCACGCCACGCGTTGGGATCGCCATGATCAACGGCCCCGCAGAGAGATCGGCGAACCCGAGGTAGTACGGCGTCGTGGCATTGGCGGTCAGGACGCCGCGCCGCGCCTCAAGAGACAGGATGGCGACGATCTGTCCGTTCTGGGCGCCGAGTCCTTTCGTAACGCCGCGCTGCCACGACGCAAACGAGACCGCCGGAAGCGACCAGAGATAGGCCTGGCAGCCGCGTTGAAAATCGCGCTCGTCGTAGAGCTTCTCGACCGTTGCGTCGGTCGGGTAGCCGTTGGCGAAGTCGTGGGTGAAATCGAGCGTGCCGATGCGCGTCTCGATCTTTTGCAATGGGTTCGGCCCAGTCGATTTCACTTCCTGAGCTTGGCTAGGGTTTGCCATGCCGGCGATAGAAAGAACTCCAAGGGCAGCAGGGGCTGCGCTCGCCAGTAACGAGATCGTTTCTCGGCGATTTGGCTTCATCGCATCCTCCTGCTTAATGAGCGGCGGTCCGCTCGATGTCCGGTAGCTTCCATGTCTTGTCGAACAGAGGCTTTTCGGGGCCGTAAAAGCGGAAGAGCACTTCGAATTGTCCGCTCGGGTTCGTGGGTACCCAGTTCGAGTCCTTGCCTGGCGGAGCCATCGGTCCGAAATAGATGTCTACCGAACTGTCCGGTTTCATCTGCAAGCCCGGACTTTGTGAGCCGCGGCCGGACCTGGACATGTCGCGGATGAGGCCGTGAGTGGCGCGGTCATAGACCGTCGCCGACCAGTATTGGTTCACCGGCGCGTTCGCGGGCACGGTGAGGCGATAGCTCTTGCTGCCGTCGAGATTCTGCCCGTCCTTGTCCTTGAGGGTCATCAGATATGACTGGCCGTGCCCGAGATGCTTGGGCGTGAAGAAGGCGAAGGTGAAGGCGAGGCCGCGACTGTCGACCGGATACGCGCTCGGATCGGAGAAGCCATCCTGCGATGCCTTGAGGTAGTCCGGCATTGCCGGGAGAGCCCACCGGCTGATGTCGAAATAGGGTTTGAACATGCCCTCATATCTGATTTCCAGAAGGGCGTGGGCTTCGCGCGCGGCTGACGTCAGGATGTCGCGTGTGTTTGCATCGGGATTGAACGGCTTGCCCTTCTCGATGCCGATCGACCGGAGCATCTCGATCATCAGCTTGTCGCGCCCGAGCCATGGCTCTATCTGCACCACGCGGTCGAGCGACTGGAAGAAGCGCAGGTCATAGGGAATCGTGGAATCGTAGACGACGTCGATCGCATCGACGAATGTCGTCGCTGGCGGATTCGCCGCCTGCGAGAGCGGATACAACTTGATCCGCTTGGCATAGGCGACCGCCTTGGCGACATCGGCATCGCTGCCGCTCTTGAGAATCGAGCGCAGCAGCGCATAGCCCTGATAGTTCATCGAGGGCAAAGCAATGTAGCCGTCCGGGACAGCAGCCGAATGGTTGGGGGACAAGATCAGATATTTGCCGCCTTTGCCCTTGTCGACGCCGGCCGGCCCGACATCCTCCAGCGGCACCTGCCAGGCATCCATGACTGTGCCGTTGATCACGCCATCGTCGGCTGGTGGAATTTCCAGCACCATTGGACCGGCGTCCTTCGTGTTGAAGAACGGCATCAGATAAATCACGTCGGGATTGGGCGTGAGCGTCTGGTTCTTCCAGTCCGGCAGACGCGACCAGTAGACGATCTGATTTGGACGCCCCTTGGCGGTGCCGATCATCGCCTGCAGCATCAGGTCGAGATTAACCGCCGGCATGCCCCATATGACGGCCTCGATCGCGCGTCGCTCGATGCTGCGGCGGGCGAGGTCCTGGGCCGAGAGGGTTTGCGCCGCCGCGGTTGTGACAGGGCCGACCGTGGCCAACACCAGTGCGCCAAAGATCATTTTTGCTTTGGTCATCACATCACCTCCACCGTTCGGTGAGCGGGGCGCTCGGATAGCCTCGCTCTATCGGTCTATTGCGTCAACCTTCAATGGAAGTTTCTTTTGCGCCGCAAATTCACGCTTGAATGTCCGCGTTGGGTCAAAAGGCGATATCGTTCGACCTTAGAAACACTTCTGCTTTGCTCCCCAAGGCTGACATCATCCGGCCCGCTCGGCATGACCGTTGAGGGCCAGAGGCTGCCGTCCATAGTGGACAGGGAAGGAGTGCTCCAATGTTTAAGCCACAGAATGCTCGCCAGGAATTCGAAGCAATCTTGCGCGGGAGGGGCCTGCATGAGGATAGCGTTAACCTGATCGACGGCTGTGAGGCGTTTTTCGATTTCTACCGGGACCAGAGGCCAAGCGGACGTGTATTTGAGCAACATGAAGACGCGGATATGCTTCTTTTCCAGTGGGGGACCTTCGACTGGGGAACGGGTGAGCACTTTGCCTTCAACCTGACGCGGCAAATCATCGTGCATGAGGACGCTGAGGACCAAGACATTTGGCAATTGAGTCTGACGTTCGAGTTTGACGCCGAGGATGACCTTAGGTCGTTAGGTAATGGCAACAAATGGTGTCACTCTTTATTGGAGCTGCCAGAATTTCGAGAATATGTCCGGCGATCCTCCGCATTCACCGCCTGTGCTGAAAATCAGGTCCGGCGGACCGAGCTTGAATACGGGATCGCAGGCTGATGTCCGTTCTGGATCGATACCGTTGAAGAAGTCGGTCCGCGACCGCGGGCGCCCCCAATGCAGT
>NZ_LLYB01000085.1:0-7136 GCF_001440475.1 Bradyrhizobium lablabi
CGGCGGCCGCGGCGGCGTCGGGCGCGGCGGCCGCGGCGGCTTCCTGCGCCTTGACGACTTCCTTGTGGTTGCGCGCCTTCCAGGCCAGTGCCGCGGCGCCGCCGCCGAGCGCGAGGAACGGAAGCATCGGAATACCCGGCAGCAGCGCCAGCACCAGCATCACGCCGGCGGACATGCCGAGCGCCTGCGGATAGCCCGAGAGCTGCTTCATCAGCGCCTTGTCGGCGGCGCCGGTGATGCCGGCCTTCGATACCAAAAGGCCCGCAGCGGTCGAGACGATCAGCGCCGGCACCTGCGTGACGAGACCGTCGCCGACGGTGAGCACGGTGTAGGTGCGGGCGGCATCGCCGAAGCTCATGCCCTGCTGGGCCACGCCGATGATGATGCCGCCGACGATGTTGATGAAGACGATCAAAAGGCCGGCGATGGCGTCGCCGCGGACGAATTTCGAGGCGCCGTCCATGGCGCCGAAGAAGCCGCTTTCGTCTTCCAGTTCCTTGCGGCGTGCCTTGGCGGTCTTTTCGTCGATCAGGCCGGCGGAGAGGTCCGCGTCGATCGCCATCTGCTTGCCGGGCATCGAGTCCAGCTGGAAGCGCGCTGCGACTTCGGCGATGCGGCCCGAACCCTTGGTGATGACGACGAAGTTCACGATGACAAGGATCGCGAACACGATAATTCCGATGACGAAATTACCTGACATCACGAAATTGCCGAAGGCCTCGATGACGTGGCCGGCCGCCGCCGTGCCCTCATGGCCGTGCGACAGGATCAGCCGCGTCGAGGCCATGTTCAGCGACAGCCGCAGCATGGTCGAAATCAGGAGCACGGTCGGGAATGCGGAGAATTCCAGCGGCGCCTGGATGAACAGCGAGGTCATCAGGATCAGGATCGACACCGTGATCGAGATCGCCAGGAACAGATCGAGCACCAGCGCGGGCAGCGGCAGGATCAGCACCACCAGGATGACGAGGACGCCGAGCGCCAGCGCCAGGTCGCCGCGCTTCAGGATATCGCCGATTTCGCTGAGGCTCGGAAACTTGCTGCCCGTGCCTGCGCCGCCCTGACCCGCCGTGACATCGACCATGGTAGCCGCTTCCCCCCGCGATTGACGCCCACGGGCGCCAAACGTCTTCGCGGCGGCCGAAGGGCCGCCGGTTCGAAAGTGAGGCACCGCACTGGCGTCCACGGGGTTCCTCCCGTTTTACGCGGCCGACGACACTCGACTTCACCCGGCAATATTTGCCGGGTGTATGGTTAGCAAAGGGTTAACGGGGTGGGTGGGGACGGTCATTCCGGGGCGGCGCGGAGCGTCGAACTACGATGTGCAAGCGCACATCGAGAATCTCGCACCCCATACCGGCAGCACGCTGCGGTCTATCAGTCGGAGCCCGTAGGATGGGTGGAGCGCAGCGATACCCATCAACCACGTGCACGGATGGGGNTGATGGGTTTCGCTGCGCTCTACCCATCCCACGTACTTGCAGCAAGCGTAGCNCCGGATAAGCGGAGCGACATCCGGGTGCTTTTTCATCTCGCATATCGCTACGCTCATTCGCGTTTCTGCTGTCACCGTAATTCGCCTTCCTTTTCCGAATTGGGAGCGCCTGTGGGGCCAACCCGTATCGTGCGAATGGTCTTGGGGGGTATCGCATTGCTTAGGTCAGGGCTGGGCGTCAAGTAACGGTCATCGGATTCGTCGTTTCGAGGCCGTATCTTCAAGTCACGGATTCTGGGGCGGTCCGCGGGCGAGCCGTCATCCTGAACGAATTTGGATTGTTTCGGCGTGGTCAATGAACTGGATGACGGCGAGGAGGGGGTCGCTCCCGCGGCCAAACTGACTCCTTGTGTCACGAACAAGATGGCCGCCAGGAGATGACAGCATTTGAGAAGTGACGTTCCCGACATATTGTGCCGCCGATAAGTCGACCTGGCTGCTATATAATATAAGCGCGTAGGATGAGCAGAGCGAAACCCATCAATCACGTGCGCAGAGAGATGATGCGTCTCGGTGCGCTCTACCCATCCTACGTGCGAAATCAAATGAACAGCTAGACCAAATAGCTGACCCCACGATACACAACTGTTCGGAAACTCAAAGCGAAAACACTCGCTCTATATTTGGACCCTGACTGCCTGCTGGCAAGCCGAGTAACTGCGTTGTACGCCTGGATTGATAAACTGCTCCAGACGGACAAGGCACTCTATCCATACTACGCACGACCATCCACGCGCTTTGGTACGATGCCATGACCATCACCTCAAGACCCGTCGCAAATCATGATCTCAAACTGATCTGCGAGCACCGCGAGCGGATGTTCGCCGAGTCCGGCCGCACCCGCGAAGCCTTGCGGCCGATGACTGCTGCTTTCGCGCAATGGCTCGCACCACGGCTTGGCGACGGCAGCTATTTCGGCTGGATGCTCGAGGAGGCAGGCGTCGTGATCGCTGGCCTCGGCATGATGATCATCGACTGGCCGCCGCATCCGAGCCATCCGGTCGATCATCAGCGCGCTTACATCCTCAACGTCTTCGTCGAGCCCGAGCACCGCGGCAAGGGACTGGCCAAACGATTGATGGCGCTGGCCGAGGAGAGGGCGCGCGAACTCGGCATTGGTTATGCGATCCTTCATTCGACCAAACAGGGCCGGCCGCTGTACGAAGGGCTGGGATGGGGGCCGACGAGCGAGATGGCGATCCGGTGGGAGTAAGGGCACGGGTCGTGTGCTTGGGAGCGGTCCGACCGGATTGCTCGCGGGGCGCAGCGCTGGACTTGCCAAGTTGCCTGGTGCACTGGGGGCCCCGAGATCGAATTGGAAGCCGAGGCGGCATGCAACTGCTGCTGATTACTGGGCCCGCCGGCGTAGGTAAGTCGACGCTGAGCTGGGAAATGAGTGCCCAGCTCGCCGCGGCTCAAGTCGCGCATGCAGTTATCGAGACCGATGAACTCGATAGGGTGTTCCCGCGCCCCAATACAAGCGAGCTTGATAGAATTCAGCCCGGCACGATTGACGTCAGCAGCATCAACCTGGCTGCGATCTGGTCCACATACCAAGCCTTGGGGCACACGCGCCTGATCATGTCAGGAGTTATGATGCACCTGAATTTTGACAAACGTTGGATACTTTCTGCCATACCCGAAGCGCGGATTACGGTAGTCCGCATGTTGGCTGCCGAGCCTACACTGTTGGCGCGACTTGCGCAGCGCGAGTTCGGTTCTGGGGCAGACGAACAGGCACAGCGCTCGCTTCGGCAAGCAAGGCGCATGGCAAGCGAAGATGCCGAAGGCATGATCGTTCTGCCTACGGACGGCAAAAGACCTGCGGAACTGGCAGAGATCATCCTTCGGAAAACGGGCTGGCTCAATATCGGCGGTCAGCCAGCGGGGCCTGGATGAGCGACGCGACATCCCATTCCGCATGGCGCTACGCTCCACCTATCCTACGCGCTGTCTCCATATTGCCAAAGCGATCGCGACAACCCGCCAAAGTCTTACGAGTTCAAGATGCGAATCGTCTTTGACCCAAAGACACTTCATCAAAGCAAGATGGGCTCCGTGACCGCGGTCGTATACTTCGACTTCGGTGGGGAGCGACAGTTTCCCGGTGCGGGCTGGAGCGACTTCGTCGTTGTTGTCGTGAACTGGTGGCTAGCTGCGCTGGATCGCATTTGTCAGGGCGAAATTGAAACCGAACTCCGTTTCATGGACGGTTCCTACTGGGTCGTCGTAGTCGCTCAGGACGGAGCAAACCTGTTACTGCGCTGCACTGGAGGCCGCCAAGACGCGGAGGAAGTCTACGAAGTGGTTGTCCGCCTGCGAGATCTCAGAAGCGAACTGAACAATCTTGCCAGTAAGGTGTCGCAGGCTTGCGCAATGGCCGGCATCCAGTCAGTCGACCTGGATCACCTCAGGAAACATTTGCTGAACTAACGCTGCGAGAGATGGGAGCCATGACGTTGCTGCTACCGGCGAGGTCATGAAAGCGTAGCACCGATGAGCGCGGCGATATCATCCCGCATATCGCTTCGCTCATGCAGGCTACGCTTGCTTTCTCTCCACGTGTTCGGCCCGTGCGAGCCTCCTTCCGCCTGGCGATCTTCTTTTTCCATTCAACGTTCGCGCATCGGGAACATCCGGGCCGACGTTAACCCTGTCGGCAAACAGGCTCTACGTGGATCGAGTTGTTAAGTGAACCGCCGCCAAGTTGCCGCATTAGACCGGAGAATTTTCACCACCACTGAACAAGTGGAGAAGCATCATGCTGAGAATGGTGTTGGTGGGCCTCCTCATCCCATTGGGTGTAGGAATACTAGCGGCAATGGAACTCAGAACGCCGGTGCGTAGTGCAGCAGCGGTCGTCGAGCCCGCTGCCGAGACAACCGTAGGCATTTCCGATTCACATGCTGCGTTGGCGAAGGCTGATCGACTTGAAATTGCCGCTGCGAGCAGCGAGGCACCCGCGCAGCCTGCGCCAGTCGACGAGCGCAGTACTCCGTCGGAGGAAATCAGTGTCGGTTCTTCGGAGCCCCCGAGGGTCGTCCGCCATCGACACGATTCCAGATCAAAGGATTCCAAATCAAAGAAGGTCACTACCGTGGCACATCCCAAGTCGAAACCAGAGATCATCGCGATCAAGCGAACTGCTGTTTCCGAGCGGCGAAAGGCCGCCGGCAACACCGAATCCTGCCGGCTAAGTGCGTTCGGTGGGTTACGCAAAGCTTTGAATTCAGTCGACTGCGAAATCTGATTCATTGGAACGGCTTCGGTCTGAGGTGCCGCAGCGCATGGGATCAGTTCCGCCACATCGATGCAACGTGACTTACCGAGCTTCTACGACCCATCGAGATTCGAGATCAACAAGAAGCCATCTTGCACGCGTTCCGCGCGGCTGCGGATCGGGACCACGATGTTGTTATCCGGATCAGAATGAATCCACCGCCTTGCCGGATTTGAGCCGCATTGTGACCGAGGTCACGGCCAAAGGTCGTGCGGGGGAGGGCGCAACATTGGGATTCTCATGTCCGGTCGTCTGCGATTTTGCATCGCTGCCTTTGTCATTCTCGTAGGTCTCCCGACTTCGCCTGCGTCTTCAAATCCGCTTGCAGATTTGTTCAATGTCTCTCCTCCCCAGACAGCCACTGAGCCTGCTCCTGTGGAAAAGGAGAAGGAGTGCTTGCCACGGCCCGGTACGTCGACGGCGGAGGGGCAGCGCTGGGTCTATCGTTCTGAGGGGCGCCGCAAATGCTGGTTCCAGACTGCCGACGGGACCGCGACAGTGAAGCAGGTTCGTCATCGCGCCGCGAAGCGTGTCGCCGCTCCCGAGGAGCGTGTCGCCGCTGCCGAGGAGAATGAAGCCGCGCGGCGCAACAAGGCGGTCATGGATGCGCGTGCGGAGATGCTGCGCGCCGCACCGGCGGAAACGTCTCAGCCGACGCGGCCCGCTCCTGAGCTCAACGTGGTTGATGCCGCTTCCGCCCCGGCTACGGAGGCCGCGGCCTTCGTGCCGCCGGCAGCCGTCGCCAACCGCGCGACCGATCAACTCACGCCTGACCATCCCGCGCCGCGCCAGCTCGACGCGGCGACGCTTCTGGCAGCCGCACCGGCCCCAAGCGACACGGTTGCCGCTTCCACACCTTCAGCGGCGCCGGTCGCCTCTCCCGTCGCCGAGGCGGCCGATGACGGGTGGGGCCGGATGGCAACCTGGCTTGGCGTGCTGCTGATGGCGCTGGGCCTCGTCTCCGTCTTGGGCGCGAGCCGGACCCTTCGAGAGGCCGTGCTGCTGCGCGATTGATGCGAAGAGCAGTGGCTGTCCTGTGCGGGCAGCGGCCAAGTAATCCTCAGCCTCATCGTGAAGCCCGCGCATCGGCGCAGCAGGACTTGCCAAACGTTTTTGGCGCTGGCCGACGAGAGAGGCCGCGAAATCGGCCCTTGCTGCGCGATTCTTCGATCAACGCGGCAAGGCCGCGCGCTCTACGAAAGGGAATGGGGACCGACGAGCGCGTGGCGATCCGCCGGGAATAGGCGGCAACGCCAACATGAACTCATCAGGGATAGGGTAGGCGCGTTGAGGTACGGTTGATGCCGCGCGAAGAGGCGATGGGTATCGCTTTCGCTCTACCCATCCGACGCGCTCGGCAACAGAGATCAGTGGACAGAAAAGCCGAAGCGAAAAACGGAACGCCGCAGGTCAACCTTTTAACGACCTAAAAGCCAGATCCTTCCACTCCATAACGCATCAAAGGTCTCGGGGATGTAATTCGGTGTCCGCGCTTGCACGGCTTCCTCCGGTGCCCAATTTTGCACGGCTTCCTTCGGCGCCCAGGCTTGCGCGTCCAGTGGATTGAAGCGCTTCTCCGGGACGATGTCCGCGACATCCTTGACATCTTTACGCGACGGTTGCGCGGACGCGGACTTGGGCAGCACGTCCTTGGGCAATGGTTGCGCGGCCTCGCCTTTAGGCCATGCCAGCAAGGCTTTCGAAAGTCCTGGCTTGCCTTCGTACCAGCATTTTCGCCCGTCGATGAGACGATACGACCACCATTTTCCGTTCTGACTGGACGGCATCGCGGCGCTGCATTGCTGTTTTGCTTCCACCCCTGGCATTCCCAACAACAGCGCCGCAACGAAAGCCGTCAGAGCCATTGATGAAAGCTGCTTGCTCATTTGACTGCCTCGAAGCAACTGCGCTGCTGCAAGCGGCTCACAGCGGCCATCACGTCCGGGCGTTCGAGAACTTCCACCAGCTTGTCGAGGACACGTTCATTATTCTGAGGCCGAGGTTGCAGGTATTCTTCCAGTATGAGTTGGGCCTCGCCAATTGCCTGAATTGCCAATTGTTGATCAGTCATACGCGTTACTCACAATGCGCCCCGCGAAAAAGAAAGGAGGCAAATCAAGACTGCATTTGGGTTTTTCCCCGTTTTTTTCAAAAGTTCCATCAAATTTTGTTTCATCGCTGCCGAGATTCAACGGTCCAGCAGATTTGGTAATTCATTGATCTACCGAATAATTTCGTCGCGTCGCTCGTACCAGGAGCGCTTATGCTGAATGTGGCAACGAGATGCTGACGATAGGCTTTAAGCGTCTCATGGGTCCGCCAGGGGCCTAACGGGCACTCTTTCCGAGCGGCAGGTTCCGC
>NZ_LLYB01000085.1:7175-7356 GCF_001440475.1 Bradyrhizobium lablabi
GACAGCTGTCCGCTCCGAATCTCCAGCGCCTGGAAAATCCATGAGGTGCGGAAGTCACGCGCTTTGATTTAGGTCAACAATAGCGGCCTGTTGCATTGCTGAATCCGATCATGAGCTTCACGACTCGCGTGGAGTGTATGCAATGCAACCATTTCCCTCCTCTCCCATGGTGGCCCAGCTC